>NZ_MPVZ02000025.1:0-711251 GCF_001999485.2 Rhizobium sp. P44RR-XXIV
GATCGCGGCAAACCTCCGCAGCCAAACAACAGTCACCCCCCACCCGCCGCTTCGCGGCGACCTCCCCCCTCAAGGGGGAGGTGTGTAACTACCACCCCCCCGCCGCCTCCACCGCCTCCGCCGCCACCGGAAGACCCGCCACCACCTCCTCCCCCACCGCCAAATGCAGAGGATGAGCTCGATACCGGGGCGGGAATGGTGGAAGCGATGGTGGATGCCATCGACGACGAGAAATCACCGATGGTTCCGCCGATGTTGCCGGGGTTGAAATTGCCGGAATACCAGAGCGGCGCATAGGCGGCAGCCACAGTCGCGCCGGCTGCCGTTGCGAGCCAATTCTCGAAGGCGCTCGACCAGGGCTTTTCGACGCCGAGTGCTACCGCATAGGGCAGCAGCTTTTCGAAATGCTGCGGCGACATCTGCGGTGCGCCCTGCATGTTCATCCGGTCGCGTTCGGCGAGTGTCAGATATTGTCTGAGACCGGCGATGCCGTCCATCATCTTGCGCCCGAGCGGCGTCGGTGCGCCCATCAGGAAATAGAAGACGACGTTGAGGGCGAAAATGCCGACGATGCCGGCGGTCAGCGGCAGCAGACCCGCCTCCCATAAAGGCACGACCGCGGCTCCAAAGCCGTTGACGACGGCCGATACCACGATGAAGCCGAAGAAAGCACAGATCAAAACGGACAGGATCCGTTGGCCGAGACCGGCGTTGTGACGGCGGAACCTCCGGCCGATGATGTTGGTAAAGATCGTCACGAAGACCGACAGGAAACCAGGCATGAGGATCAGCGGCACGGCGTTTTCATGCAATCGCCCAAAGATGATGATGGACGCCAGGATCAGGACAGACAGAGCAATGCCGGCGATGACGTAAAGCGAATTGGCTTTGTAATATTCACCGCGATGGTCACGCTCGATGGCGCTGCGGAATTTCGAGCCGAGCTGCTGTACCGCCTCGCCGTTCTCCTTGCCGATGACCAGCGGAGAAAATGGACCAACGGCCTGCATCAACACCTTGTCGCCACCGACCAGATTGCTGTCCGCCGCCTTGCCGGTGGGTCGAATGACGACCTTCTCCTTCAGATCATCAAGAACGACATAGCCGCGCACCGCGAGATCGATCGCCGTCGCCGACAGCGCCGTCCAACCGGAGCTGGCGAAGCCCTTATTGTCGATGTAGTTCACCAAAGCCGGCGAAATGCCCTCAGGCGAGTCCCAGCGCGGAACCATCACGCCCGGCGGCGGATCGCGCCCGACCCTCACCCAGCTGCGCATGTAGTAGATGAAGAGGACGATCAAGCCGCCGATGGCGATGATGGTATCGATATGATCACGGAGGAACCAGCCCCACTGCTGGGTGCCGCTCGGCGGCGCGATCGTCCCTTTGGCAAGCTTGACGGCGATAGTCAGGCCTTCGGCCATGGCGAGCGGCCGGGTCGTTACGAAGGTGACGATATTGCCCTGTGCGCTCGCACTTGCGTTCTTGCCGTTCGCGCCGAGAGGTCCGGTGAAGAAGGCAAGCTGCTGCGGCTGCACGCCATCGGGCAATGTCACCACCGCTCTGGCATTGATGATCGGAAACAGCCAGCCATTGCCTGTCACGTTCCAGTAGAGCTCTTCGTGATCATCGAAATAGCGGATCTGCCTGTCGGTATCGTAGGTGATGCGGAATGTGTGCGGGCCTGGGTTCAGGACTCGATCGGCGCTGCCGATATAAATGCGCTCACCACCCTGGATGCGCTCACTGCGCCAATCCTCCGGCTGACCGTCACGCTCGACGGAGACGACCTTGAAATCCACCTCGGTCGTGCGGCCGTTGGCATCGGTGAATGTCAGCGGAAAATCGCGGAAGATGCCACGACGGATATCACGCCCTTCCGCATTCACGGCGATGGTTTCGACCACCCGCATCGAACCGTCGCGATGCAGGGCAATCGCCTGATCGAAATTGGCGATGAGTTCGGCCGCCGTTACCGCGGTTGCGCAAAGCAGCAGGCACAAAGCCAGGAAGAACCCGCAAAACCGTGTCATCGCTCCCCCAAGAGATAGCGCGGCGCCGTTGCCGGCGCCGCCTCACGTCAAGAATGCTTCCGCGCCCCGCCCTCCCCTGGGATGGCAAAGCGTCAGTCTTCGTAGGTGACCCCGAGTGAAGCCAGCACGTTCCAGTAGGCGGGGAAGGTCTTAGCAACGCAATCGGGATCGAGAATGGTGATGCCGCCGATCTTCAGGCCGGCAAGCGCAAAGCTCATGGCGATGCGATGATCGGCAAAACTGTCGATCTCGGCCGGCAGAACCTTGCCGGCAAGGCTCGGATCGGAAGCAACAATCAGATCATCGCCCTCCTCGGTGCCGAGGTCCGGGACGATGCGCGACAGGCCACTCGACAGCGCCCGAATGCGGTCGCATTCCTTGACGCGAAGGTTCTCGATGCCGACGAAGCGCACGGGCGTTTCGTTGAAGGCGGCGAGAACGGCGAGCGTCGGGATGGCATCCTGCATCTGCGATCCGTCGATGACGGCAGGCAGGTGCGGGAATTTCGAGATGAAATCGTAAGCCCGCGCATCCGGCTGCGAGAATTCCGTCGCCGGCGTACCGAGATCGATCTTGCCGCCACCAAGCACTTCGGCCGCCCAGAGATAGGTCGCGGCCGAGGCATCCGGCTCGATGAGGAAATCGGCGGCATGGTAGCCGGTGGCCTCGACGCGCCACGCAACCGGGCTCAAGCGCTCGACCTTGGCGCCGAAAGCGCGCATGGCGGCAACAGTCAGGTCGATATAGCCGAGGGCGCCGATATGCTCGCCGAGCAGCTCGACATCGACGGCGCGGTCACCGCCGGCGGCCATCATCAGGAGCGCCGAGACATACTGGCTGGAAAGACCACCATCGATCTGCACGCGGCTTGCCTCGAAACGGCCCGTACCGTTGATCGTCACAGGCGGGCAGCCGGTTTCAGTCGAGGCGTCGATGCCGAGCGAACGCAACGCATCGACCAGCGGGCCGATCGGCCGCTTGGTGCATGTGCTGATCGCCATCGACCACGACCTTGCCTTCGACCAGCGCGGCGGCGGCGGTCAGGAAGCGGGTCGCCGTGCCGGCATTGCCGAGGAAAAGCGGCTCGGACGGCGACGTCAACTTGCCGCTGCCCGTCACGATGAAGGTGGTGGCGTCGGGCTCGTCGATCGTGACACCCATGGCTCGCAGCGCTTCGGCCATATAGCGGGTATCGTCGCTCTTCAGCGCGCCGGTCAGCCGGCTCGTGCCCTTGGCAAGGCCGGCGAGCAGCAGCGCGCGGTTGGTGATCGACTTCGATCCCGGCGGCATGGCGCGGCCGGTGAGCGGCTTGCCAGGCGGGATAATCGTGAGTTTGGCTCTACCCATCATCATTCTCTTCGGTCAGTCAGGAAGGCGGCCGATGGCCGCTTTTCAGGTCAATCAAGGAGGCGGCCATCGGCCGCCAAGCGGCTTCCTTTACCGCCTCACGCGAAAAACCGATAGCGGTAATCTCAGAACTTTACCGTGGGAACGGCGCGATCCGCTTCGTTGGTGATCTCGAAATAGGCCTTCTTGACGAAGCCGAAGGGGCCGGCGATGAGATTGTTGGGGAAGGTCTCGACCTTGACGTTCAGATCGCGCGCGGCACCATTGTAGTAGCGGCGTGACATCTGGATCTCGTTTTCCGTCGTCTCCAGCGACTGCTGTAGCTCGACGAAACCCGTATTGGCCTTCAGGTCGGGATAGGCTTCAGAAACGACCATCAGGCGCCCAAGCGCCTGGCTGAGCATGCCTTCGGCAGCGGCACGACCGGCAACGTCGCCAGCGGGCACGGCCTGGGCCGCGGCACGCGCCTGGGTGACTTCCACGAGCGTCTTATTCTCATGGCCGGCGTAGCCTTTGACCGTCTCGACCAGGTTGGGAATGAGATCGGCGCGGCGCTTCAACTGCACGTCAATGCCGGACCACGCCTCTTCGGCAACCTGGCGGGAACGAACAAGCCCGTTGTAGATGAAGACCACATAGAGTGCTGCCAGCACTATGATCGCTAGAAGAATATACATCTCGAATCCCCATGGCGACTGCAACCGCCGGGACACTAGGCAGATTTTTTCGCAATGTCACCCGGCATTTACCGCAATAATCGCCCAAAGTCGGGCGAAAGCAGCCCAATCAGAGGAATTACATTCGCGATTGCTCAAAGAAGATGTGCCGTGAACCATGGTCTCTGGAGCGCGCGTATACGCGCTCCGATCGGAGTTCGGGCTCAGGCCGCCTGCTGGTTCCAGTTGATGCCGCCTGCATCGGTGAGCAGGAACGCCTCGCCGCAAGCCTTGGCCAGCGTACGTACGCGCAGGATGTAGCTCTGGCGCTCGGTCACTGAGATGACACCGCGGGCATCGAGCAGGTTGAAGACGTGGCTGGCCTTGATGCACTGGTCATAGGCCGGGAAGACGCATTTGTGCAGGCGCTGGTTATCGCTGTCACCGGGGGCACCGGCCGCCAGCAATGCCTGGCATTCCTTCTCGGCATCGATGAAATGGCGATGCAGCATCTCGGTATTGGCATATTCGAAATTATGCCGGGAATATTCCTGCTCGGCCTGCAGGAAGATATCGCCGTAGCTGATCTTGTCTTCGCCTTCGAGGCCGTTGAAGTTCAGATCGTAGACGCTGTCGACGCCCTGGACATAGGTGGCCAGACGTTCCAGACCGTAAGTCAATTCGCCGGCAACCGGTGCGCATTCGATGCCGCAGACCTGCTGGAAATAGGTGAACTGCGACACTTCCATGCCATCGCACCAGCATTCCCAGCCGAGACCCCACGCGCCGAGCGTCGGGCTTTCCCAGTCGTCCTCGACGAAGCGGATGTCGTGCAACAGCGGATCGAGGCCGATCGCCTTCAGCGAGCCGAGATAGAGTTCCTGCAGGTTCGGCGGATTGGGCTTCAGGATGACCTGATACTGATAGTAATGCTGCAGACGGTTCGGGTTTTCACCATAGCGGCCGTCCGACGGGCGGCGTGACGGCTGGACATAGGCAGCCCGCCATGGCTTCGGGCCGAGCGCGCGCAGCGTGGTCGCCGGATGGAACGTGCCGGCACCGACTTCCATGTCGTAGGGCTGCAGAACCGCGCAACCCTTGTCAGCCCAGTAATTGTGCAGCGTCAGGATCAGCGCCTGAAAGGAGCGCTTCGGGTTCATATGGTCGGGCACGTTGGCAGTCATGGGAGCTGATTTCTTCTGCTAGCGAATGGTTGGGCGGACAGGTGCCACGGCGAGACGAAAGGGTCAAGACTTTGACAGGCAAACTGTCGTCTGGCCGTTGTCCGCACCGCGACCTTCGCACATCCTACTCGTCGTCGCGCTTGACGCGGTATTCTCCCGTCTTCGGATCCTTGACCAGCGTCCCGATCGCACCCGTGCGCCGTTCCGTTTCGGCGCGACGGGACTTTTCGGCAAGCCGCTGAGCGTCGCGGACGAAACGCCGATACAAGAACCAGATGCCGCCGATAGCAACGATAAAGAAGATGATCTGGGGCATTACCCAGCGCTCCTGATTACAACCCGTACCGGCCCCACAATGCCTTTTCCTCTGCCGCTTCGGCAAGCCCGGATGCAAGGCTCGCGCCGAGACCGTCCATGCCCGAGAGCGAAACACCGGGGGCGCGACGGCCGAAAAGACTGCGCGGCGTGGTGACCAGCGTCAGCTTGACCTTGTCGCCGAAGCGCTTCCGCAATTCCTGGCGCATGTCGCCGAGACCGTCGATCAGACCAAGCTCCAGCCCGCGCCCGCCCGTCCAGAACAAGCCCGAGAACACGGTTTCGTCGGCCGAGAGCTTTCCCGTGCGGCGCTCGAGCACCATGTCGATGAAGACCTTGTGAATCTCGAGCTGCAGGCTCTTCAGATATTCGATGTCCTTTTCCTTCTCCGGCTGGAAGGGATCGAGGATCGCCTTGTTCGCGCCGGCAGTATAGACACGGCGCTCGACGCCGATCTTCTTCAGCAGTTCCGGAAAGCCGAAACCGCCGGAGACGACGCCAATGGAGCCGACAATGGAGGTGGGGTCGGCGATGATTTCGTCACCCGCGAGCGCAATCATATAGCCGCCGGACGCTGCCACATCCTCGACGAAGACCAGAACCTTCTTGTTCTTCTCAGCAGCCAGGTCGCGAATGCGGTTATAGATCATCCGCGACTGCACCGGCGAGCCGCCCGGCGAATTGACAACGATGGCGACGGCCGGCGCGGTCTTCATGTCGAAAGCCTTTTCCAACGCCTGCGACACACCGGCGAGATTGAGCGATTGCCGCAGCGGGCCGCCGCCCGCCGAAATGACACCGCTCAGCCGAACGACGGGGATGACCAGCCTTTCCTTGCGAAACCGCTTCGGAAGCATGCGTCTCAAAAACCCAACCATTCGTCACCTTGAATCATGAAGTTCACTGCCCGTGATGTATGCACGGAAACGACAAACGCAACATCGCCGATCGCATTTCATGTGCCAAATCACGCAAGCGAGGCGCTATTTGCGTGCGTAGGCGGCACGACCATTATTCATATCGTCGACGAAATCGGTGAATTTATGCGTCCCCTCGCCGTGCATGATCAGCGGCGCGCGCAGCCCCAGCCGCTTCCTCGATCCCTTGATCGCCGTCACCAGGATGCGAACCGCATTCTCGCCCTCGCGCGGATGGATCGGCGTGATCTCGATGCCGCCGAAACGCCGGCCGCAGGCGGCGATGATCTCGCCGATCGATTCCGGCCGGGCGATGAGCGACAGCTGGCCGCCGGGGATCATGATAGCGCCCGCCGTGCGTATCCACCGCTCGAACAGCCCCTCGGTCATGGCATGTGCCTCGGCCTTCAGCGCATCGGGCGTCAGCCGGTCGCTCGCATCGTTGAAGGGTGGATTCATAATGACATGATGGAAGCTGTCGTCGACCAGTCCCGCCCTATTGCGGTCCTTGCCGGTCAGCGTCACATCGGCTTCGATGACCGCCACACGCTCGGAAAAACGGGCATTTTCCGGCAGCAGCAGGCTCTTGCGGGCAAATTCGGCCATGTCGGGCGAGCGCTCGAACAGCACCACCTCCGCCCGGTCGAGCCGCGACGCCACGGCCATGCCGGCGGCACCTGCGCCGGCACCGAGATCGGCCACCCTGATGGGCCGTTCGTCGGCCACGAGGGCAGCAGCAGCAATCGCATCCATGCCGGAACGATGCCCCCTGCCCTTGGGCTGGACAACATGGAATGCGCCACGATGGAAGGCGTCGACGGTTTCGGAAGGACTGGCGGCCATGGCGGACCTCAGCCGCGCGCAGGGCGCAGCTCGTCTCCGAGACCGGCATCGACGAGAATGCGCCGTGCTTGATCGGCACGCTCCTCTTCCACCAGAAAACGGCGCGGCAACATGCCGAGCGAGCCTTCCAGGATGCTCATGGCCTGATCCGCGACAAAGCAATGAATTCCGGCGTCTTTCATCAGGCTCTCCGCAAAAGAAAGAAGGACCGGATCATTCGTGCGGATCAGTTCGTGCATAAGCCTTGAGTTTCCTGTCAAATTTACGCGACGAGACAATTCGCCTCTTGCCGCCTCTTTCGCCCCTTCTTATGGTGCTTTGCAGAAAATGAACAGGAGTCCGGATCGTTGGGCGTCGTGATACCGCTGGAAGAAAGCAAGAATAAACTGGCATCCATCAAGCCTTTGGTGGATCTGACCAAGGCGGACATGGAACGCGTCAATCAGCTCATCCTGTCGAAAGCCGGCTCCGATGTACAGATGATTCCCGAGGTTGCGGAGCATCTGATCTCGTCTGGCGGCAAGCGCCTGCGGCCGATGCTGACCATCGCCTCGGCAGCGCTCTACAATTACCAGGGCGACAATCACATCAAGCTCGCCACATCGGTCGAGTTCCTGCATACGGCAACCTTGCTGCATGATGATGTGGTTGACGAAAGCGATCTGCGCCGTGGCAAATCCACTGCCCGCATGATCTGGGGCAACCAGGCGAGCGTCCTCGTCGGCGACTTCCTGCTCGGCCAGGCCTTCCGCATGATGGTGGAAGTCGGCTCGCTCGACGCGCTCGACGTGCTGTCTTCGGC
This sequence comes from Rhizobium sp. P44RR-XXIV, assembly GCF_001999485.2. NCBI lineage: Bacteria > Pseudomonadati > Pseudomonadota > Alphaproteobacteria > Hyphomicrobiales > Rhizobiaceae > Rhizobium > Rhizobium sp. P44RR-XXIV. The sequence goes on from NZ_MPVZ02000025.1 coordinate 8,098, forward strand.
CGCCTGCGTCATCGCCGAAGGCGAAGTGCTGCAGCTGTCGGTCTCCAAGAACATGGAAACGACCGAGGACGACTATCTGTCTGTCATCCGCGCCAAGACCGCAGCGCTCTTTGCCGCCGCGGCCGAAGTCGGCCCCATCGTCGCCAATGCCGGCAAGGCGGAGCGCAATGCGCTGAAATCCTATGGCACCAATCTCGGCCTCGCCTTCCAGCTTGTCGATGACGCGCTGGATTATGGCGGCAAGGCTGTTGATCTCGGCAAGAATGTCGGCGACGATTTCCGCGAAGGCAAGATCACACTTCCGGTGATCCTGGCCTATCGCCGTGGCACCGAAAAAGAGCGCGCCTTCTGGCGTGACGCCATCGAAACCGGCAATAACAGCGACAAGAATCTCGAGAAGGCCCTGGGGCTCATCACGAAATATGGCGCGCTTGCCGACACAATCGCCCGGGCTGTCCATTATGGCACCATCGCCCGCGACGCTCTGGCACCATTGCCGGAAACGCCATGGAAATCAGCACTTCTCGAAGTGATCGATTTCTGCATCGAACGCGTTAATTGATAGCGGCAGGCCGAATTTGTTGCAGCGCCGCTTCAAAAAAGCCATCCTGTTGTGAATCAGTTGACACGAACGCTTTATGCCGCCGGCGACTTCGCTGGCCGTCCCTCGATGAAAGGCTTTCTAATGCGGCAGAGACTTGCCATCCGTTTTCTCTCGGGCGTAGCCTTGGCGGCGATCCTTTCAGTGTCCGCCCTGAATGGTGCGCGGGCCGACGACAAGCCGGCAGCACCCGAGGTCAACGCCGAGGTCGTGTTCGATCCCGATAGCGTCGATACATTCGCCGGCGCATTCCTCGCTGCCCGTACCGCCGATGTCGACCACGATTACGACACCGCCATCGCGCTTTACAAGAAAGCGCTGATGATCGACCCGGGCAACCCCGAAATCCGCCAGCGGCTGATGATTTCGCTGCTGCTCAACGGCAATCTCGAAGAAGGCGTCAAATACGCCAACGAGCTGAAGAGCGATCCGTCCGTCGAGCGCGTCACCACGATCGTGCGCGGCATGGACGCAATCCGTCGCCACGAATATCGCAGCGCGCAGGAAATCCTCAAATATAACGGTCCAAACGATCTCGACCGGATGATGACCAACCTGCTTTCTGCCTGGGCGCGTGCCGGCTCCGGTCGCGGCAAGGAAGCGATCTCGATGATCGACAAGATGAAGGGCCCCGATTGGTTCAACATCTTCAAGAACTATCATGCCGGCGCCATTGCCCTGACAATGGGCGACCTGAAGTCGGCACGCTCGCATCTCAATGATGCGGTCCTCGACAAGACGGGCGGCGCCACGGCTCCCGACACCTTCATGCGCTCCGTCATGGCGCTGGCGCGCCTGGAAGCCAAGGCCGGCGACAAGCAGAAGGCTCTCGACACCATTTCGGTCGGCGACAATCTCGTCAGCAATTACGCGCCGTTGAATGCGCTGCGTGACAGCATCACCAAGGGCGAGACGCCCGACCAGCAGGTTACCGACGCCGCGCAGGGTGCAGCAGCCGTGCTCTTCACCATCGGTGCCGCGCTGAACCGCGACGGCGCCGAAGACGTCGTTTCGCTTTATCTGCAGATTGCCAATTCGCTCGATCCGAAGGCCGCCGATACGCTGGTTCTTCTGGGCGGCCTGGCCGAAAAGCAGGAACAGACCGATCGCGCCATCGCCTTCTACAAGAAGGTGCCGGACAATTCGCCGATGGCACGCATCTCCGAGCTGCAGCTCGGCCTTGCGCTCGCCCAGGCCGGCAAGGTCGACGATGCCCGCAAGCATCTGAAGGCCCTGATCGATTCTGATCCCAACGATGTCCGCAGCTACCTGGCCTATGGCAGCGTCCTTTCCGACGCCAAGGACTTCCAGGCCATGGCCGATAATTACGACAAGGCCGTGCAGATCATCGGGCCCGTGCCGAAGCGCAGCGACTGGGCCGTGTTCTTCCAGCGCGGCATTGCCTATGAGCGTCTGAAGAAATGGGCCGATGCCGAGCCGAACTTCAAGAAGGCTCTGGAGCTGAACCCCGACCAGCCGCAGGTGCTGAACTATCTCGGCTACTCCTGGGTCGACATGAACATGAACCTCGACCAGGGTCTGGACATGATCCGCAAGGCCGTCGACCTGAAGCCGGATGACGGCTACATCGTCGACTCGCTTGGCTGGGCCTATTTCCGTCTCAACCGCTTTGACGATGCGGTGAATGAGCTGGAACGGGCAGCGCAGCTGAAGGCCGGCGACCCTACCATCAACGACCATCTCGGCGATGCCTATTGGCGCGTCAACCGCAAGCTGGAAGCCGTCTACCAGTGGAACCGTGCTCTGGCCTCGAAGCCGGAAGAAGCCGATATTCCGAAGATCAAGGAAAAGGTCGACAAGGGCCTGCCGGCACTCGACACCGATCCGAAGACGGTCGACAAGAGCAAGCAGCCCGATCCGGCACCGGCTCCATCCCCTGACTCGAACGCGCCGGCTCCGGTCGACAAGAAGTCCTAAGACTTCCCATGAACACGATCTTGGCAGCGGGCGATTTCGACCTCACGGAGGAAGCGCCCGCAAAGATCAATCTTGCGCTGCATGTTACCGGCCGACGCGCCGATGGCTATCATCTGCTCGATATGCTGGTGAGTTTTGCCCGGCATGGCGATCGCCTTGGTTTCCGTGCAAGCGGCGAGGATGAATTCAGCCTCTCCGGACGCTTCGGTCCGCTGCTCTCCGCAGATGCCGAAGCTGGCGACAATCTCGTGCTCAAGGCGCGAGACCTGCTGCGGCAGGCGGCCCATGCGGCCGGTATCGATGCACCCGCCGTCCATATTCACCTCGAAAAGAACCTGCCGATCGCCTCGGGCATCGGCGGCGGCTCGGCGGATGCGGCGGCGGCGCTGCGTGGGCTTATGCGGCTATGGCGGCTCGTTTTGCCAGAGGAGACGGTCAAAGCCATCGCGTTGAAGCTCGGTGCCGACGTGCCGATGTGCCTTGCCAGCCGGCCATTGGTGGCGCGGGGCATTGGCGAGGCGATCGACCTGCTGCCGGACTTTCCGTCCTTTGCCATGGTTCTTGGCAATCCGCTTGTCGGCGTCTCGACGCCGGAAGTGTTCCGCCTGCTTTCCCGCAAGGACAATCCGCCACTCCTCTTCCCATCGCAGATGCCGCAGCGCCAGGGCGAATGGATCGATACGATCAAGACCCTTCGAAACGATCTGGAGCCACCGGCACGCGCGATATGCAGCGAGATTTCGACGCTTTCCGCCTTGCTTGAGCGCCAGCACGCCATCGTGACGCGTATGTCCGGCTCCGGCGCCACCTGCTTCGGCATCTTCGAAAATAGCGACCAGGCTGAGGCGGCAGCTGCTATGCTTCACAGACAGAGGCCGGACTGGTATTTCCAGGCGACCGAGACGTTTGCAGGAGAGGCATGATGGCAGGCCCAGGCAGCGAAAGACCCTTCATCCCCGTCGGTATCGCCGTGTTGACCGTTTCCGATACACGAACGCTCGCGGACGATAAATCCGGCGACACGCTGGTCGCGCGCATCGCCGAGGCCGGTCATAGACTGGCAGGTCGCGCCATCGTTTCCGATGACAAGGAGCGCATCCGCGCACAGGTCGAGGCCTGGACAAAGGACGTAGCCGTGGACGTGGTGATCACCACGGGCGGCACTGGCTTCACCGGTCGCGATGTGACGCCCGAAGCGCTGGAGCCCTTATTCGAAAAACGGATGGACGGCTTTTCCGAAGTCTTCCATCGCATTTCCTACGACAAGATCGGCACGGCGACGATCCAGTCGCGGGCAACCGGCGGTGTGGCCAACGCTACCTTCATCTTCGTGCTGCCGGGCTCTCCCGGCGCCTGCAAGGATGCCTGGGATGGCATATTGAAGGCTCAACTCGACTACAGGCACATGCCCTGCAATTTCGTGGAGATCATGCCGCGCCTGGACGAGCACCTCAAGCGTGGCGGCAGTTCTCGGTAGGTCCTGCGTCTCCGCAGGACATTTGCAGCCCTATGCTTTCGGCCCCGGCAAGACAGGAATTGATTCCCATCTTTCGCCATTGAGAATGATGCAGCTCCGGCCGGAGGCGTCACTGACCATCATCGTCCAGCTGCCGCTTTCAGCAACATAGATCTCAACGATCGTGTTGGGGTCGAGCTTGCCGACAGCCGACAGCTTTTCAGAAAGATTGTCGCCCAGGAACGCGATCATGTCGACGCGCTTGGCGCAGGCGAGTGTCGCTTGGGAGGCAGCGACGCCGGGATAGAGAATTGCACTGGCAAGGACGGCCGTAGCCATCAGGCGGTAGAACATCGTGCGTTTCATAACGCACCTCCTTCTGCCGAAATCTCGGCGGAAAAGGAGAGTTCCGCTGACCAGTTCCGCCGCATACCGGCATCATCATGGTCGGCCGCCCAACGCGACACGCGAAAGGTGCCGCCACACAGAAATTATGACAGCTATTTACCAGTTTACAAACGGAATCTCTGGAGGTCGACGCTTTATCGCGCCGCCCGCGCGACCCAGGATGGAATGAGCTCGCTTGAAAGCTTGCGGGATTTCTGGCCTTTAGTGAATTCAGCCAGCCGCATGCCGGTTCTGGCGATGGCGATGGCTTGCGGCTTGGATACCAGCAATCCCAGCTCCAAAGGCGGTGTGCCGCGCCCGATGCGCTGCAGGAACGGCCGGCGATAGCCGCGCGAAGCAGTAAAGCGCGCCGGCACCTTGTTCAGCGAGACATATTCGGCGATCTCATCGATCCAACCGGCCTGAGGCCGAGCACCGGGCTCGACAAAAAGCAGCCATTCGCCGCGTGCCGAGCGCAATATGTCCTTTATGTCCCATTGCGAATAAAACCGGCAGCCGGCAGCATCCGCCACGCGTGAGGTGCCGTCCCGCGAGCCGTGGTCCAGCACGACAACATCGCTGACGAGGCCCTCGATCGCGCCCGCCACCAATGCCGCCAATGTCTGCGCCAGCTCAGGTTCCTGATCCTGACATTCGATGATTACCGTCAACATTGCCCATTTATAGAGCGGCGCACAATTTATTGCCAGCGCCTAACCCTGGCGTCTGAGCGTTTAAGAAAAGCGTGATACGCCGCATCGAATCTCGCGCCGTCATCACTGATGGGCCTCGCATGCAGGACTAGGTGGGAAATGATTTCTTTGTTTTTGTTCTTGCATTGTTCTCATTTGTCGGATAGGAATTTAATCATCTTAGACGCGGCATGCGGCCCCATGAACCGCCCTGGAGCTACCGATGAACGAGCAGTCCCTTGCAGGGCAGGCCGCATTCGCGCCTGCCAACACGCCAGACATTGCCAATGCTTTGATCGCCGATGCCGGCCTCCGGATTGATGTGGAGCGTCGACGCGGGCGCGGCGCCGGATTGAATCCGAGCGGCCGGTTCGAGCCGATGCAGCGCGAGACCTTTGACGACGGTTGGCAGACCCTTGAAGAGCTCCCACCGTTCAAGACCGAAGTGCAGGTGGAAAAGCCGCGCACGGCCATCACCCGCAACGAATCGCCCGATATCCCCTTCGACCGCTCGATCAATCCCTATCGCGGCTGCGAGCATGGTTGCATCTATTGCTTCGCCCGGCCGTCGCATGCCTATATGGGCCTTTCTCCGGGGCTCGATTTCGAGGCGAAGCTCTTTGCCAAGCCGGATGCGCCGAAGCTTCTGGAGCGCGAGCTAGCAAAGCCCGGCTACAAGCCACGCGTCATCGCCATCGGCACCAACACGGACCCCTATCAGCCGATCGAGAAGGAATGGCGGATCATGCGCCAGATCCTCGAAGTGCTGAACAGGGCGAACCATCCGGTTGCCATCGTCACCAAATCGGCGCTGGTCATGCGCGATATCGACATCCTCAAGGATATGGCCGCGAAGAACCTCGTGCGGGTCGGACTATCTGTGACGACTCTCGACCGCAAGCTGGCGCGCACCATGGAACCGCGCGCCGCGACGCCATCGCGGCGGCTGGAGGCGATCCAGGCCTTGAGCGAAGCCGGCATCCGGACCTCGATCCTGGTGGCGCCGATCATTCCCGCCCTTAACGACCATGAGATCGAGCGTATCCTCGATGCCGGCAAGGCCGCTGGCGCGCAGGAGGCAAGCTATGTGATCCTGCGGCTGCCGCTGGAAGTGAGCCCGCTGTTTCGTGACTGGCTGCTGCAGCATTATCCGGATCGCTATCGCCACGTCATGTCGCTGATCCGCTCGATGCGCGGCGGCAAAGATTATGACGCCGAGTTCGGCAAACGCATGAAGGGCGCTGGCCCCTATGCCTGGCAGATCAGCCGACGATTTGAAATGGCGACGCGGCGGCTTGAGCTTGTCAGGCGCAATATAGCCCTGCGCGATGATCTGTTCGTGCCGCCTGATGGCAGCGGCGTGCAGCTCTCGCTGCTTTGACGGTTCCTCGCGGGTTTTCCCTGAGCCCGCCGGAAGAAAGCCCCCCAGGTTCGCCGCCCTGATCCACCGGGGGCTTGCAGGAGATCGGGTGGTGTGCGAGCTTCGCCGCATGCCACGCAGCACATCACCCGATTCTCCCATGCTTTTTGACGAAGCACCGATCGTTCCGAGCTTCGAGCTGGAATTGATCGCCCGCCGCGCCGGGCACTGGCCGGTCGCCGGGGCCGACGAGGCTGGCCGAGGCCCTCTCGCCGGACCTGTCGTTGCTGCAGCCGTCATTCTCGATCCCGAGCGCATCCCACAAGGGCTGAACGATTCCAAGCAGCTCACGGCCGCCAGGCGGGAAGCGCTGTTTGTCGAGATCCTCGCGACAGCAACGGTCTCCATCGCCTCCTCAAGTGCTGCACGCATCGATACCACCGACATCCGCAAGGCCAGCCTTGACGCGATGCGCCGTGCCATTTGCAGCCTGGCGATACCGGCAAGCTATGTATTGACGGATGGCCTCGACGTACCGGCAGGGCTTGCCTGCCCCGGAAAGGCCGTGGTCAAGGGCGACGCACGTTCCTTCTCGATCGCCGCCGCCTCGATCGTCGCCAAGGTGACGCGCGACAGGATGATGGCGCGCGCCGGAGATGTCTTTCCGGCCTATGGCTTTGCGGCCCATGCCGGTTACGGCACGGCGCAGCATCGCGCCGGCATCGAGCAGCATGGCCCCTGCTCCCTGCATCGTATGAGTTTTCGGCCTCTGAAAAAAGAAGCTGTCTAGGACGGCGTCTCGCCACTCCCCTCAGGCAACCAGCCCCGACGTAATCTGGGCCGACCATTTCGCCACATAGGTGATGTCGTCACGATAGACGCGATCATGACCTTCCCGGAGGTTCTGGCGATATCGCTCGACCCCACGGGCAGCTTCCTGCTCCATGAATATCAGCAGCGCTCCAAGCCGCTCGATAATGTCCTGAGGCAGCGAGCGGCGTTCAGCGGATGACATTCCATAGGCATCTGCAAAGATGCGGGCGCGCCGAACCTGATCCTCCAGCCTATCCAAACCGTCCACCCCGATGTCTGAAGACAGCGGCACCCATCGATAGACGGCATAGGCGAGATCCCAGCTCCGGGGACCGGGATGAGCCGTCTCGAAATCGATGATGCCGGTGACTTCGCCGCCGTTCAGAACGACGTTATAGGGTGCGAAATCCCCATGGCAGATGACCTCATCCGGCATTCGGGTCGACAACTGCCATATGCAGTCGGCCCCAAGCTCTCGCAGAGCGAGGGCAGAACAATCGTGATAGCGCCGAAGGAGCGACGCTGCGGATCGCAGCGCCAGATCGGACCGCATTTCGGAATTTTCGACAAGGTCGCCCGTCGCGCCGTGCAGATAGCTCACCCTCTCCCAGGCAGTGTCAAACCCGAGCGGCAAAGGAGCTGCATCGAAACCATGCCGGCGCAGCGAAGCCAGCAAGGCATGAACGCTCGCCGTCCAGGGGCGTGCTGGTCGAAGGACCATATCATCCTGGCGAAACGGCCCTTGATTATCCGGTATCTGCATTTGCCTCCCCACCCCTCTGACGCGATCTAAACGCGCAGGGCAGCTTTGGTCAAACACGCACACGCCAGCGGGTAGAAACAAAAAAGCCCCGCCGAAGCGGGGCTTTTCAAACTTGTCTTTCGATCGCACCTAGTTCAGGCGCGTCTTCACTTCATTGACCGCGTCGTTGAAGAGGCCCGATTGAACGCTGCCTTCGGTTTTCTTCGCGAGCACCGATGCAGCCGCTGCAATCGCCAGGTCGACGGCGGCGGAACGAACCGCCTTCATCGCATCGGCTTCAGCCTGCTTGATCTTCTGCTCGGACAGAGCCGTGCGGTTAGCGACGAATTCCTCAGTCTTCTTGCGAGCTTCGGTCGTGAGCATTTCGGCTTCACGCTCGGCAGCCGCGACGATGTTCGCCGCATCTGCTTCAGCTTCCTTGCGCTTGCGCTGGTATTCGGCCAGCAGATGCTGGGCCTCTTCGCGCAGGCGCTTGGCTTCAGCCAGTTCGTTGCGGATCTGGTCGGCGCGGTCGTCCAGCGACTTCGCCATCATGCCCGGAACCTTCAGATAGACGATCAGACCGAGGAAGATGAGAAGGCCGACAAACGCGAAGAACGTATTGTCAAAAGCGAATGTCATGGATCAACCCTCCCGCTTGGCGGATGCTTCGGCTACAGCCGATGCAACATCTGCCTTGCCGGCAACATTGCCGACCAGCTGTTCGACAACGGCAGACGCAGTCTCTTCAGCGATCGCTCCGACATCACCGAAGGCCTTTGTCTTGATCTCGCCGATGCGAACTTCAGCCGCCTTGAGCTTCTCGGAAAGGCTTGCTTCGATTGCCTTCCGGTCCTCTTCGGCCTTGGCCTTGGCTGCATCGCGGGCGCTGGCGCCAATCGAATTCGCCTTGGCGCGCGCAGCGGCCAATTCGCTTTCATAGGTCGCAACGGCTGCGTCGGCTTCGGCCTTCAGGCGCGAGGCTTCGGCGATATCCTGGGCGATACGGTCATGCCGGCTTTCCAGAATGCTGCCAACCCGCGGGATGACGATCTTCTGCATGGCCAGGTAGAAAATAACGAAGGTGATCACCAGCCAAAGCAGCTGTGACGGGTACGTCGTATGGTCAAACGGCGGGAATATGCCGCCGTGATGGCCTTCATTGGGCGCACCCGTTTCCGTGTGCACCGCACCGGCGGCCGGCGGTGCTTCGTCAGCATAGGCCGGGGTCACAAACATGCTCACCTCCAGGTGGTCTGCAAATACAAAGAATCACGGCTCGCTAAGCGCGAACCGTGATCTATGACGCCGCTGATATCAGACGGCGAAGAGCAGGAGGAGAGCAACGAGCAGCGAGAAGATGCCCAGAGCTTCCGTAACGGCGAAGCCGAATACCAGACGGCCGAACTGGCTGTCAGCAGCCGATGGGTTGCGCAGCGCGCCAGACAGATAGTTGCCGAAGATATTGCCGAGGCCGAGAGCCGTGCCGGCCATACCAAAGCAAGCCAAACCTGCGCCGATGAACTTTGCTGCTTCCGCGTCCATGTTGAACTCCTTTGAAATGGTTGTGCGGTGAATGACTGACGCCGTTAGACGCCAATGTCTTTATCCTTAGTGGCCACCCGGATGGATTGCGTCGTTGAGGTACATGCAAGTCAGCACCGCAAAGACGTAAGCCTGGAGGAAGGCGACAAGGAACTCAAGACCGGTGATGGCGACGGTCATGATGAGGGGAAGAATAGCGCCACCGATGCCGATCGCACCGAGGGTTCCAAGCGAGGCAACAAAGCCCGCGAACACCTTGAGTGTGATATGGCCAGCGAGCATGTTGGCGAAAAGACGAACGGAAAGCGAAATCGGTCGCGACAGGAAGGAGATGATCTCGATGATGATCACCAGCGGCAGCAGGATACCTGGAACCCCTTGCGGCACGAAAAGCTTCAGGAAGCCAAAACCATGCTTGGCGAAACCATAGATAATGACCGTCAGGATAACCAGAAGCGCCAGCGCGAATGTCACGATGATCTGGCTGGTAACGGTATAGAAGTAAGGAACAAGGCCGAGCAGGTTTGCCGTGAGCACGAACATGAAGAGCGAGAAGACCAGCGGGAAGAATTTCATCCCCTTGGTGCCGGCTCCTTCCTTCAGCATCGAAGCAATGAATTCATAAGCCATTTCCGCCACCGACTGCGAACGGGTCGGGATGACGCCGCGCGCACCACTGGCGAAGTAAAGGAAACCGGCGGACAGCGCCGCGGAAGCAACCATGAACAGCGAAGCGTTGGTGAACGAAAAATCAATTCCGCCGATGTCGATCGGTATAATCTTGAAGATCAGGAACTGATGGGTAGGATCGTTTGCCACCGCTTGTTCTCTTTCATTTTTCCGCCCTACCGAGCGAATGCCTGTCACCTGGAAACAACGTCAAAGCGCTGCCTCCGCTCATTTCTTATCTGCTCTACGCTCGTCGAGCGCCGGTGTCGCCACCTTGCCCGCCGAACGCAGTACATTCAGCACGCCAGCACAGAATCCGAGAAGCAGCAATATAATCATGCCCCACGGCGTCGTACCGGCAAAACGGTCGAAGACGTAGCCCAGAACAGCCCCTACGATGATGGCAGCGATGAATTCACTGGAAAGCTTCATCGCCTGAGCATAGCCTTTGCGGCTTACCTCGGCGCGAACCTCCCCCGATTCACCCTCTTTCACCGCAGCACGCTTGCTTGCCAGTTCGGCCCCAAGCTGTGCTCGCCGCTTTTCCAGACCTTCGTCGCGGTCATCCGCCATGATGACGTCCTCCCCTTTTCGTTGCGCGCAATCCCATTTCCCCGGTCAACGCGTAAACGAACAGCAGGTTTCGCCACCTTTCGGCCCGTTTTGAAGTCGCGCGCAACATAGTTTTAGGAAAAAGCATAGTCAAGGCGTAGACGTCATCTGTCCAGCCATAAATTAGCCCAATTAAATCATGAGTTTAAGCTAAAGAAGCGCTATCTGGCGAAAACTGAGCCGAAGAATCCTCTTCAGCCCACGCTTTGATGTCGCTTTTTTGTCGGCCAGGGGAGCTTATCCCCAGCGCGAGGTCGCCGACCCGGTCCGCTCAGCTCCACCCACCGCCATAGGTCCGGTAGAAGATGTGCATCCCGATGCGGCCGACCTTCACCATTTCGGCCGCCCATTTCGGCCGGACGTAAACCGCATGATAATGTGTGGCTGAGCCGACTTCCGGAAGCCAGATCTTGCCGGCGGTAACTGCCATGGCAACCTGACGTGCAATACGCCAATGCTCCGGCGAGTTGACCCGATCCTTGACGTTGTCGCAGGCAAAGGAAAACTGGCAGGCATTGTGCCAGTCGTCATTCTGATAGACGACGCCGCAGATGGTCTTCGGATAGGCCGGATTGCGAACGCGATTAAGAATGACCTGGGCGACGGCCGCCTGCCCTTTCACCGATTCACCCCGCGCCTCGAAATAGATGCCAGTCGCGAGGCACTGCTGCTCGTCCGAAGAAAAGACTGAAGGCGGCAGGACATTGGCGGCCCAGGGATGATCCTTCGGCCCGATCTGCGGCACGAAGCGGCCCTCGCCATCCTGATCCGTGGCCAGAATGGAATCGAAAGGCGACGTCCGCGCATAATCCGGCGCCGGCGACGCGTAGGCAGCGGCCAGAACATCGGCATTCTGATTGGTGACGAGGCCTGCGAGATAGGCGGGCACGCTATCATCCTGCTTCGGTGGCTGCTTCTTGTAGAAAGCCGTGGCAATCTGGATTTCCTTGCCCCCGAGTTTCGGCTTCAGGAAAGCGGTTCTCTCGCCAGTGTCCGATTTCGGCTGAAACAGCAGGCTTTGGCGCTCCAGCACGGAGCCCGCGGAAAAATCCTTTGGCGGCGACATAGGCGAGACGGAAACGACCCGACCCTTCTTGCCCTGACGGTTGACCCGCTCTTCGTCCGGCCGTGGATCACTGCCCTTCTGTTCGGAAACGAAGGCGACGCGGCGTCCATCCGGCATCACCAAACCGCCGTCACCGACCGCCGCGGCGGCTTTCGCATCACCAAAGGCCAGTTCCGCCTGGTGGGTAGAGCCTGCCGGCGAATTGGTCATCACCATGCGCCAGTTGGCTCCCGTCCTGTCGATGCCCGCCAGCAGGCCGGCGAGATCACCATAGGCCGCGGCTGACGGGAAGATCAGCCAGGCGCAAATCCCGAATACGACCGGAGACGTCCAGTTTTTCGGCAGAAACCGCAATTTTTGGCTGACATGACGCGGACGAGACAACACCGAACTCCGAACGGCACTCGAAACTAGGAGCCGGAATAATCCCTCATTAACCTTGATGGATGGTTAATGAGGGCGTGCAGGCGTTCATGAATGGCCCTGAGAGCTGCAACCGCGGGAACCGCCGAACAATCTCAAGACCTATTGAGCTTTTCAGAAGCCTTTCGGGATGCGGATCCACTCGGGCCATTATGCAAAAATGGCGAGTAATCTATCCCTTGGTGGAGGTTCAATATGCTCGGCCTCCATATAACGCCGTGCCAACACCACTGATATATAAGTGCAACCAATGACTACCAAGAGATCGAATACGATGCTCGTTATAACAACCATGGTGTGCGAGCTGGACCGCGCAATAAGATGTTGCCGATTTATTGTGAACATAGCCCACACGGATGCAAACAACCAAACAAAAGGAACAGCCATTCCCAACACTATCCGCAGTACAGCCGAGAAAGGTTGAGACCAACCTCTCCGGAAAGCATGCCTCAAGCTCATATTGGTGCCATAGAGACCAGCTGGAAGCCATGTACCAACCAGCAAAAGAACAATCGTCAGACTTGACACAAACGTTAGACCCGCCAAGATCTGAAAAAAGACCTTGCTAGCGCCATATTCCGCATGAAAATAAACTATAGGTGGCGCCGATATTAGCAATACCACCAAAATAACGCCAATACTTCTAATGAGATGTCGACCGAGCGGTAACATTCTTGTCTTGGCCGCCGCGATGAAATTCTCGCTCCGGAAAACGGAATTCTGCACATTACCGGCCAGGATGGAGAGCAACAGTAGGGTGGCGCTGCCGGCGTATTCGCTGAAAATCAACAGCCCCACCAGACAGACCATAAGCACGATATAAAATACTAAATTTTTCCAGATGATAAACAACGCTTGCTTGAGCATCCGCGACCGCCCTCGAAAGCAAAGCACCAATTCACCTTTAAATTGAATAGGCCAACGCGCCACTTGCGCAATAGAAAAGTCAAAAAGCCCGGCGGATATCCACCGGGCCTTCAAAAAAACAGCAACTTTACTAGCCTTAGATGATGACGTGCGAACCCAGTTCCACCACGCGGTTCGCGGGGAGACGGAAATAGTCCGAAGGGTCGGTCGCGGCGTTGGCGAGCGCTATATAGAGTCGATCCTGCCAGTGCGGCATGCCCGACTTGGCATCCGGCACCAGCTTGCGGCGGCCCAGATAGAAAGAGGTCGACATGATATCGAACTTCAGACCGGTCTTGCGCAGGGTGGCTAGTGCCTGCGAGACGTTCTGCGATTCCATGAAGCCGAAGCGCAGTTCGACGCGCGAGAAGCGGTCGGACACCTTCTCGACCGAGTAGCGGTCTTCCTGGGCAACGCGCGGCTTGTTGGTGGTTCTGATCGTCAGGATGACGTTCTTGTCGTGCAGGACGTGGTTGTGCTTCAGATTGTGCAGCAGTGCTGCCGGAGCGGATTCCGGATCGCTGGTCAGGAAGATCGCCGTGCCGGGTACATGCGCTGGCGAGTGATCGCTCTTGCGCTCGATCGAGCTGACGAAGGACGACAGCGGAATATCGGTATGCCGCGTCTTCTCCATCAGGATCGCAGTGCCGCGGCGCCAGGTCCACATGATGACGGTGAAGGCGGTTGCGATCAGCACCGGAACATAGCCGCCGTCATGGATCTTCAGCAGGTTGGCGCCGAGGAAAACGAATTCAAGCAAGAGCAGCGGCGTCAGTACGGCGGCTGCCATCGGCAGCGACCAGTTCCAGCGAACCCTAACGAACTCGAAGGCCATGATCGAGGTGACGACCATCGCGCCGGTGACCGATATGCCGTAGGCGGTGGCCAGAGAGTCCGAGGTCTTGAAGCTCAGCACCAGGAAGATGACGCCGAAGAACAGGACGGTGTTGACCGACGGCAGGAAGATCTGGCCGGTATTGGTCTCGGACGTAAAGAGGATCTCCATGCGCGGCAGGAAGCCGAGATGGATGGCCTGCCGCGTGAGCGAGAAGGCACCGGTGATGACGGCCTGGCTGGCGATGATCGTCGCCATGGTGGCGAGAATGACCACCGGCAGGATCGCCCAGTGCGGATACATCAGGAAGAACGGGTCGGACATGGCCTCGGGCTGGCGCAGCACGAGAGCGCCCTGGCCGAAATAGTTCAGTGCCAGCGACGGGAAAACCAGGACGAACCAGGCCCACTGGATCGGGCGTCGGCCGAAATGGCCGAGGTCGGCATAAAGTGCTTCGGCACCCGTCACGGTCAGGAAGACCGCGCCGAGCACGACGACCCCGAGGAAGCCTTCGTGCAACAGGAAGCTGACCGCGTACCAGGGATTGAGCGCCGCCAGAATGCTGTAATCGTCGGAAATGTGCATGATGCCGGCAAGGCCCATGACGATGAACCAGATGGCCGTGATCGGGCCGAAGAAGCGGGCGACGGCGCCGGTGCCATGCGACTGGATCGCAAAAAGCAGCGCCAGGATCGCAACCGATATGGGCACGATATAATCCGCGAATTTCGGCGTGACGAGCTTCAGACCTTCGACCGCCGAGAGAACCGAAAGCGCCGGTGTGATCATCGCGTCGCCGAGGAAAAGTGCGGCGCCGAGCAGCCCCAGCAGCATCAGAATGGCGGTGTGGCCATTCGCCGTCTTCATCAAGAGGGCTAGCAGGGAAAGCGTCCCGCCTTCGCCGTCATTGTCTGCGCGGAGCAGAAAAAGGACATATTTGATCGTGACGATAATCGTCAGCGTCCAGAACATCAGCGAGATGACGCTGATGACTTCGCCGCGCGTCAGACCGTCGGCGGCCACCGGCTTCAGTGCCTCGCGAAAGGCATAGAGGGGGCTCGTACCGATATCGCCATAGACAACGCCGACGGATCCGAGGGCGAGGTAAGCGAGTTTACGAGGGCTCATTTTCCCGTCGGGAGAATGATGGGTTTCGTTAGACATTCAGGATCACTAGACTCTCAGAGCCAGCCTTTCCAGCGAAAAAAGAAAAACGGGACGATGGCCGACACGACCATCAACATCAGCGAAGCCGGGTAGCCGTAAGCGAAATGCAGCTCGGGCATCAGCTCGAAATTCATGCCATAGACGGACGCCACAAGCGTCGGTGGCAGAAACACCACCGAAGCGATCGAAAAGATCTTGATGATGGCGTTCTGCTCGATATTGATCAGCCCGAGCGATGCATCCAGCAGGAAGGTTATATTGCCTGCGACGAAGGAAGCATGCTCCGACAGAGATTGAACATCCCGCGCGACATTACGACACAGTTCCTTGGCCTCAGGGTCCTGCTGCATGGCGGGGATGGTATGCAGGAAGGTCAGCAATCGAGAGAGCGAACTCAGACTGTCACGTACTTTGCTGATCGTACGATGGTAGCCTGCGATGTTCTTGAGCTTTTCTTCCAGATAGTTTGCCGGACGGCGGATCTTCTTCACGCGATCGCCGAATACGTGCACCGACAATATATCGATACCCGCTACGGCTTGTTCAAGGACCTCGGCGGTGCGGTCGACGATTGTTTCGAGGAGCTTTGCGAGAAGCGCGATGCCTGTGCGGCGCTCATGCGGAATTCGCTGCAGAGCCGCGATAAACAGCGCGAATGATTTCGGCTGCGCATAACGAATGGTCACCAGCCGATGCCCCGTCAAAATGAAGGCGACGTCGGTCAGCATCGGCAGATCAGTATCGGCTTTCCACAGCAACGAAGCCGTCAGGAAGACAGAGCCATTCTCGATATAGAGCCGGCTCGAGGGTTCTATATCCTTCATGTCCTCGCGGGTGGGAACCTCGAGCCCAAGCAGGCGCTCGATGTTGGCTTCTTCCTCGCGCGTCGGATCGACCATGTCGATCCAGACGGCATTGTCAGGCAATCGGGCAGCGGTCGAGAGGTCCGGCAGCTCAAGCGGTTTCGAATCTGAGCAATAGGCAGTTATCAACTGCTCGCTCCCACAGCAGTGGAAACAAAATTACGCGCGAGACGCCGTGCGTGCGCTTGCCGCGATTCCACCAATGGCCAATGAAAAGAGCTCATAAAACCCCGGTTGCATCCCGCCGGTCCGGCCGGGAATCCGTGTCCATGTTCCATTGCGCTGCTGTACCAATCCTTCGTCCGTCCTGGCGAAGCTGCCTGTTCGGACGAAACAGAACCACCGTTCGGCGGCGGAGGGCGGTCATCGGAAACGCCCGACCAGTTCCACGCCGGCGGCGCATATGCAGCAAAGCTCGCAAAGAATCAAGTCACAACCCCTTCATTGCGCGCTTTCACCGCAGATTCCATGATCTTGCGAAGTCATAGCACAGGATGCAGGCAAGACAATCCGTCGCTATACAGAAAGCAGACACGCCTCTGTGAATTATTCGAACACGATCGACGGGGCAGAACGTTGCGGCGTGGTGGCGACTTGCTTCCAGACCTTGGCGGCAATCTCGCGATAGATGCCGGCAACGACGCCATCCGGTTCGGCAGCGACGAGCGGAGTGCCTGCGTCAGAGGTCTCGCGAATGCCCATGGTCAGCGGCACTTCGCCGAGGAACGGCACGCCGATGCGTTCGGCTTCCTTGCGCGCGCCGCCATGGCCGAAGATATCATAGCGTGCGCCGGTATCCGGAGCGATGAAATAGCTCATGTTTTCGACGATGCCGAGAACGGGAACTTCGACTTTACGGAACATGTTGAGGCCCTTGCGGGCATCAATAAGCGCGAGATCCTGCGGCGTAGAAACGATCACCGCGCCTGCAAGCGGCACCTGCTGCGCCATGGTCAGTTGCACATCGCCCGTGCCCGGCGGCATGTCAACGACGAGCACATCGAGCTCGCCCCAGGCGACTTCGCGCAGCATTTGCAGCAGCGCAGACTGAACCATCGGCCCGCGCCAAATCATCGCAGTCTCTTCCTCAACGAGGAAGCCCATCGACATGACCTTGAGGCCATAATTCTCCATGGGAACGATGATGCGGCCATCGATCTGTGACGGCTTGCCAGAGATATTCAGGAGGCGTGGCATGGATGGTCCATATATATCGGCGTCCAGAATGCCGACGCGCAGGCCATTGGCAAGCAAGCCAAGCGCCAGATTGACCGCTGTCGTCGATTTGCCGACGCCGCCCTTGCCCGAAGCAACTGCGATGATGGCGCCCACACCGGGAACACCGATCTTGCCGGCGCGGGGCTGCTGTTGCGGGGAATGCGGATGGGCATGAGCATGAGGAGCAGCTGGCGGTGGCGACGGTCGAGCCGCCGGAGCGCTGCCGGCCTTCTTGTCGGCGGTCAATGCGACCATGGCACCCTTGACGCCAGGCATCTGCTTGATGACGCGCTCGGCTGCAAGGCGCATCGGCTCCAAATCCTTGGCGCGATCGGCGGGAACGGTGATGGAGAAATAAACCTTGCCATCGGAAATGAAGACATCCGACACCATGCCAAGCTCAACGATACTGTGCTCGAGGTCGGGGCCGCGAACCGTCTTCAACGTTTCCAGCACCTGTTCCTTGGTGATGTCTGCCATTCCATCCTCGCTAAGCGTCTTGGATCGAGAGCGTCACGTTTGCCGCAGCGTCTCGAAAACCTTACTGGCTTAGATAGTAGAGCGGCAGGACTTCGCCAAACGAAATCGGGGCGTCGCCGACAAAAAGCGTTTTAGTTGCGGCCGGCAGGTCCGCCGGGTCTATGACCCTACCAGCCGCAACCCTCTCCCAAGCGAGGAAGACGTTTTCGCGGGCCGACATAGGGCAGACCTCGGAAGGGAATAAGGCAGGAATGGGAAAAACTGCGATGCAAACGCCATCGATTTTCATGGGCGTGCCAAATAAGCAACAACCGCCGCTGATACCGCTTGCCGGGAGAAGCTCGGCAAAGGTATCAGCGACGGTCGCTTGATCCGCGCACATTAGTCGGCGCTGTTATCAAAGTCCCCTCTGGACCTCTGCCATTGGATATGCAGAAAGCGTGCCAGTTTTCACAAAACTGTAAAAATCGATGCATTTCAAATGTTTGATGGCATATCAGCGAAGTCGAGCGCATCCGTCGCTATGCCGTGCTTCAGCATAGTTTATTTGCAGCGCACAAAATTCGCGCACAAGACTGCTCGAATCTCGATCATCACGCAATTTATCCCACGGAATATTTTGGCGTCAGGGCGGCAAATGTAAGCGAAACTGCCGACACCAGAATTGCTACTTGATCAATCCCACCCGCAATGCCTTGGCAACGGCCTGCGTGCGATTGACCGTATCGAGCTTCTTCGTGGCCCGGTTCAGGTAATGATTGACGGTATGCTCCGAGAGCGACAGGATTTCGGCGATTTCCGCGCTGGTCTTTCCTGCCGCCGTCCAGTTCAAGCAATCGATCTCGCGATCCGTCAGCGCATCGATGACGCGTACATCCAGGCTGCGAATTTCCGCAAGCCGGTCGAAAACATGGATGGAAATATAGCAGAGATCCTTGATCTCCTCCGGCGAGAAGAGTTCGCGATCGCCGGCCAGGGATACCGCACCGCGAATGCCGGATACGTCATGGGTCGGCAAGTAGATGAAGCGAGTCATGCGGAACCGCTCGAACAGGGCAATGGCGAGCTGGGATTTGCTTTCTTCACGATTCGGGGTCGATGCCACTTCGTAGACAAAGGGCAGCGTCGAGCTGCGCAGGCGCCGCAGCACCGGGCTGCTTGGCAGCAATCCTTCCTGATCGTAAATCGACAGAAGTTCGGCCGGCCAATTGTTGATCACCGAATTGCTTTGCAACTCAAAGGATGTAATCGGCGGCAGATTGACGACCATGAAAGCCCGGCAACGATAGGCTTCCGTCAATCCCTTCATGAATCGAAACACGTCAAACTGCGTCTTCAGCCTGCTAATTTCTTCGATGTAGTCCTCACCCCGAGGAGACGCTCCCGCCTGCACCAATGCCGCCATTATTAGTCTTCTTTATGTAAAATAGGGAAAGATTACGCAACTTCCGTCTCTTACCCACTTAAGCCCCACGTACCAGCTCCGGATAACCGACGCTTGTTCCAATATAAATTTTAACGGATTCCAGCCGCTTCAATGCCCGTTACTATGATGTCTCTGCGTCATTTCACCAATTCCTTCGTGAGCCTAGCAGTCATTCGAGGATAATGGCAGTTCTTACGCACATCTCAACAATCAAATTTAAGATAAATACGCGATTTTTGCTAAGGTCCGGTGCAAACAGCGATAAATTGAGGGATTTCAGGCGAGCCTCTGCTGAAATAGAGGGCTAGCGCTTCGGGCCCATCCGATTACGCATGTCCGTCATGATCGAATCGGCGGCGGATACTACCAGAGGTGCCCATTCCTCGAGCCTCTGCAATGCGACGCGATAGGCCGGCCCCGTTACCGAGATACCAGCCAGCATATGATCGCCGTCCGAGCGGATCGGCGCAGCAACGCAACATATGCCGCTCTCGTGTTCTTCCCTATCGAATGCGTAGCCACGCGTTCTGATATCGGCGATATCGGCAAGCAGGTCGGCGGCGTTGCGCAACGTATGTTCGGTGTAGGGGCGAAATTCCAGATCGGCGATCCGCACCGCAAGCTCTGCATCATCGAGTGCGGAAAGAGCCGCCTTGCCGACGCCGGTGCAATAGGCCGGAGAGGCATTGCCGATCTGGGAATACATGCGCACGGACTGCCGTCCCTCAACCTTGTCGAGATAGATCACCTCCGAGCCGCGCAAGACACCCAGATGCACGGTTTCGCGGGTCAACTCCTGCAATCGGCGCAAATGCGGCTCGGCAATGGCGCGAAATTCGTTGCGCTCCCAACTACGCGAAGCAAGCTTCAGCAGCCTGATGCCGATGATATAGCGCCCGTCGCGATCGACCTCCAACAGCCCTTCCTCGACGAGATGTGACAATTGGCGATGTAGCGTGCCGCGAGGTTGGTCGGATAAAGAAAGAATATCCGTAAACCGCATAGGCTCATCGGCAAGCGCAACGAGGTCGAGCAACGCCACGAGCTTTCCAAGCGTGCCGGTTTCGCGCTCACGACGGCTGCTTTCTTTTTCACTATCGAAATTCAGATCCGCACCCCTTCATTTATCACTCGCACTGCCACGCTGTCCTTGACACGATGGAAGGGTAATCGGATAATTCCACATAGTCAAATTTTGTTCCGAATAATGGAACATTCTGCAAACCGGGAGGAGAGACCTTGGCCGAGACACAGGCGCAATTTCCCGATCTTAAGGATCGAACAGTCCTGATCACCGGCGGCGGTTCGGGCATTGGCGCGGCCCTTGTCGAAGGTTTCGCCAGACAGGGCGCCAAAGTCGCCTTCATCGATATTGCCGAAGAGCCGAGCAAGGCGCTTGTCGACAAGCTCTCGGCACAATCCGCACATCCCGTTGCCTTCTATCACGCCGATCTGCGCGATGTCGGCGAGATCAAGAATACGGTCGCGGCGGTCGAATCCGATCTCGGTGCGATCCGCGTCCTCGTCAACAATGCCGCCTGGGACGACCGGCACGATATCGACACGACGACCGAAGAATACTGGGACAATAACCAGGCGATCAATTTGAAGCAGGTCTTCTTCGTATCGCAGGCCGCAGCCCCCGGCATGCGGGCCGCAGGCGGCGGGTCGATCGTCAACTTCTCCTCGATCGCCTTCAAGATGAACCCGCCGGCATTGTCCTCCTATTCAGCGGCGAAGTCCGGCATTATCGGGCTGACCAAGAGCTTTGCCGGCCGCCTCGGTCCAGAAAACATCCGCGTCAACGCGGTACTCCCGGGAATGATCGTGACCGAGAGACAGCTGGAGCTCTGGCTGACGGAAGATGGCATGGCCAAAACCGTCGCGCGGCAATGCCTTAAGCGCGTGCTCAAGGCGGAAGACCTCGTCGGACCGGTACTTTTCCTTGCGTCTGACTGTTCAGGTGCGATTACGGCCCAAACCGTCACTGTCGATGGCGGCATTTTCTAGTGAAAGACTTGGAGCATTTCTCATGACGAAACCCGCATATGTCGCGGTGGACTGGGGCACCAGCAGTTTCCGGCTGTGGCTGATCGGCGAGGATGGCAACATCCTCGCAGAGCGGCGAAGCGGCGAAGGCATGACGGTGGCGGCGCAGACCGGCTTCGCCAAGGTCCTGCAGGCGCATCTGGACGCCATTTCCGCACCGTCGGATATTCCTGTCATCGTCTGCGGCATGGCCGGAGCGCGTCAGGGCTGGGTCGAGGCCGGCTACATCGACACGCCGGCGTCGCTGGCAGCCATTCTCACCGGCGCAGTCGCCGTTCCCGGACAGTCGCGCGACGTTCGCATCCTGCCGGGCCTGGCGCAGCGCAGCACGCAGGCACCCGATGTCATGCGCGGCGAAGAAACGCAATTGCTCGGTGCGATCGCGGCTGATGCAAAAGGCGAGCAAATCGTTTGCATGCCCGGGACGCATTCGAAATGGGTGCGCGTCCTCGATGGCGAGGTGACGGGCTTCTCGACCTTCATGACCGGCGAACTCTTCGACGTCATTACCAGGCACAGTATCCTGTCGCATGCCGTCGCCGGCAGCGCCGACATGCCTGCCGACACCAAGGCTTTCGAAACGGCCCTCAAGGCGGCCTTCGAAAAGCCAGCGCTTGCGACCAACCTGCTGTTTACCGCCCGCTCCGGCCAGCTTCTCCACGGACTGACATCAGCCGGCGCCCAGGCATTGATATCGGGCACGCTGATCGGCACTGAGATCGCCGGCGCCCTGTCATCCGCCGGGCGAGGAGCGGCTATCACGCTCGTTGCCTCCGGGCGGCTGCAGGCGCTCTACGAGGATGCATTCCGCAGCCTTTCCCTCCCCTATCAGACCATCGATGCCGACGCCGCCGTCCGTCGCGGGCTTTCCGCCGCGGCGAACGCGATCTGGTTCACGAACGAAAGCAAAAGCTGATGACGACCCGTATTCCTTTCCCGCCCATGAAGCGCCCGCTCATCGCCATTCTTCGCGGCATCAAGCCGGAAGAAACGGCCGATATCGTCGGCGCGCTGATCGAAACCGGTTTCACCGCCATCGAGATCCCGCTGAACTCGCCTGAAGCCTTCCGCTCGATCAAGATCGCCGCCAAGATGGCGCCTGCCGATTGCCTGATCGGCGCCGGCACGGTGCTGACGGTCGAGGATGTCGACAGGCTCGATGGAGCCGGCGGCAAACTGCTTGTCACCCCGAATGTCGAGCCCGCTGTCATCAGCCGCGCCCGCGACAAGGGCATGGTGACGATGCCGGGCGTCTTCACCGCCACGGAGGCACTCTCGGCAGCACGCGCCGGCGCCACCGGCCTGAAATTTTTTCCGGCGGGCGTTCTTGGCGCTTCCGGCATCACCGCCATTCGCGCCGTCCTGCCGCCAGAGCTTGTGATCGCTGCCGTTGGCGGCGTTTCGGACAAGAATTTCGCCGATTACACCAAGGCGGGCATCCTCGCTTTCGGTCTCGGCACCAGCCTCTACAAGCCGGGAATGACGGCGGCAGAGGTTGCCGAACGCGCCAAGACGACCATTTATGCCTATGACGCAGCCATAGGAGCCTGATCTATGACCGATATTCATGATTTTCAGGGCAATATTCTCTGCAACACCTCATCTGTTCTTGGAGAAGGCCCAACTTACGATCCCGATACGGACACGGTCTGGTGGTTCAACATCCTGGGCAAGGAACTGCATGAGCTGCACTTGCCGACGGGCAAGAAGCAGGTGCACAACCTGCCGATGATGGCGAGCGTGCTTGCTCGCGTCGATGAGAAGCGTCAGATTATCGCAACCGAAGAAGGCCTGTTCCTTCGCGATATCGCCAGCGGCGAGCTGAGCTTCTACGCAGCGATCGAAGCCGACAAGCCGGAAAACCGCTCCAATGACGGGCGCACGCACATTTCTGGTTCCCTCTGGATCGGCACCATGGGCAAGCGTGCCGAGATGCAGGCGGGCGCCATCTATCATGTCGCCGCCGGCGGCAAGGTCACGAAGATCTTCGACCAGATCAGCATACCGAATTCGATCTGCTTTTCGCCGGATGGGACGATCGGCTATTACACCGATACGCGCATCAGCCAGCTCATGCGTGTGCTGGTCGATCCGGAGACCGGGCTTCCCGCGGGCGAGCCGATCGTCATGGTCGACAGCGTGGAAGATCCGGGCGGCCTCGACGGCTCGGTCTGCGATGCCGATGGCTACATCTGGAACGCGCGCTGGGGTTCGGGCTTCGTCGATAAGTACAGCCCGGATGGCCTGCGTATCGAACGTTATCGTGTGCCGGCAATGCAGCCCTCCTGCCCCGCCTTCATCGGTAAGAACGCCGATCGGCTGGCGGTGACGACCGCCTGGGAGGGGCTCGACGACGAGGCGCGCTCCATGCAGCCGCAGGCTGGTGCGCTGCTGGAACTTGGCCTGACGGTCAGGGGCGTTTTCGACCCGCCCTACAAACTCTAATTGAAATTGCCTTCGCGCCTATCGGGCGCGAAGGTTCCCTTTGCGATGCGCTGTGACGTAATACCGATCAGCCCGCCTGTCGCCATGGACGAGCTGCCGCGCGCGCTCCATTCAATCTTCCAGGTTGTCTCTTTCAAATTATCCTATTGTTATTCAACAATATTTTTCGCGTACGGAACCATAGACATCCGCGGCATGCAACTTTTATCGGAACCAAAGCTCCCCTGAACCATTTGCCTTTACGACCGGTACGAAGATGGTCAGCAGACAAAGGCTCCACTCGCGCTGGTATGCATGCGCTTCACAAAGCGCTTCCAGCAGAATGAAAGGTAGGTTCACGATGACTGGGAAATTCTTCACTTCCGTCGCTGCAGGTGCAATCTTTGCAACCGCATCCGTTCTCTCGCCAATGGCTTTCGCTCAGTCACAGCAGCCGTCGACAGGTGGCGGTGACGCTCCGTTGACGCAGACTGCTCCGGCCGCAACAAAGCCGGACGCTGCAGCTCCGCAGACCAAGGCGCAGGCTCCCGCTGCCATGACCGGCACGGAGCAGGCCGGCAATCTGACTGCCCAGTCGGCAGATCAGATCAGCGCCAAGACCTATATGGGCCAGTCGGTCTATAACGGTCAGAACGAAAGCATCGGCAGCATCAACGACTTGATCCTGCAGAAGCAGGGCGGTGTTGTCGCCGCAGTGGTCGGCGTCGGCGGCTTCCTTGGCATGGGCCAAAAGAATGTCGCCGTCCCGTTCGACAAGATCAGCGCCACCCAGAATCCCCAGGATGGCACGATCAAGCTGACGACGACGGAAACGGCCGAGTCGCTGAAGGCCGCGCCTGAGTTCAAGACGCTTGCAATGCAGGCTTCCGACAAGGCCGCAGGTTCGGCTGGAACGTCGACCATGCCGGCGACCGACAATACGACCACATCGTCGACCACCAACAAGTAACAGGGTGGGTCTGACACGAAATACGAGCGGCGGCCCTTACCGGCCGCCGCTTTCTTTTTGCCCTGTCTACGGCGTCAAGCGATCTCGTGCTCGCCGGCCGCTTCGAAATATTGGTCCTGCAGATAGCGCAGCGTTGCGATGCTATCGATGGGCTTGCCAAAGTAATAGCCCTGCCCCATGGCGCAGCCGAGCGCCCGCAATTTTTCGGCCTCGGCATATTCCTCGATGCCTTCGGCGACCACACGCAGCTCCAGCCCCTCACACATGGCAAGGACAGCCTTGATGATGTGTTCGGAGACGCTGTCCGTATTCATGCGCGACACAAAGGCGCGATCGATCTTCACCTTGTCGAAGATAAATTCACGCAGGCGACCAAGGCTCGATTGACCGGTCCCGAAATCGTCGAGGGAAATGCGTACGCCTGCCGCACGGAGGTCGGCGATGATGCGCTGGGCGGTGTCGGCCGAGCTCATGACCGCCGTCTCGGTGATTTCGAGCTCGAGGCGATGCGGGTCGAGGCCGACACGCGCAAGAATGGCAAGAACGCTGCTGCTGGTGCCGGGGTCCATCAATTGCGCCGAGGACAGATTGAAGGACAGGAAAAGGTCGCGCGGCCACGAGAGCGCGGCCTCGGCTGCCTTTCGCAGAAGAGCTTCGGACAAGGCGTCGATGAAGCCGCGCTCCTCGGCAAGCGGCACGAAGACAGCGGGTGAAACGAAGCCGAGATCCGGATCGTTCCAGCGAGCCAGTGCCTCGAAGCCGAGAACCATGTTGTTGGCGAGCGAAACGATCGGCTGGAAGTGAACGTCGATGGCGTCGGAGATGATGGCATTGCGCAGCGCCTGCTCAAGCTGCGTCGCGCGCTTCATTTCCTGCGCGATCTCCCTGGAATAGACGGTGATCTGACCGCGGCCACGGCGCTTGGAGCGGTAGAGCGCGGTTTCGGCATTCTTCAGAAGGTCGTCGAATTCCTCGCCCGCGAAGGGATATATGGCGAAGCCGAAGGAGGCGGAAAGTCTGACATTGCGCTCGCCGAGATCGTAGGGCGCCGACAGCACCTCGCGGATCATCTGGCCAAACTTCTCGGCGCCGACGCGCTCGAAAACAAGAGGCAGAACAAAGGCAAATTCATCGCCGTCATGGCGGGTTACCGTCGCGCCATCCGGGATGCATGCCCTGAGCCGATGCGCGACCTGACAGAGGATCTCGTCGCCGGCTTCGACGCCGAACAGATCATTGATCGGCTTGAAAGAGTCCAGATTGACGATGCCGATGGTGAAGGGTGCGGGATCGCTGGCGCGCTCAAGCGAAATCTGGCGCGTGCGCTCGCGCATGCGATGACGATTCCCCAATCCCGTCAGCGGATCGGTATAGGCAATTGCCTGCGGCTCCTGACTGACTGGCCCAAGCAGCATTTCAGCCGATTTCATATTCGGTCCCGATGTTTTCTCCACCCTGGAAAAAGCATGAAGGCGAAGTCTTAAGAAAGGATGGCGAGACGACAGTCATTCAACGCCCGCGATAACTTGCCGTCTCGCGCGATGTCATTGTAAAATTTACCTATTTTGCGCTTTGCGGCCGCTGTGCATATACTTCTGGAACACGGTCTCGATGATATCCGGGCTGACCGGCTTCAAGATGACATCGTCCATGCCGGCGTCTGCGCATTCCTTGTGGTCACGCTCGAAAGCCTGTGTCAGCACCCCGATGATCGGCGTATGCGACCCACTGCCTTTTTCCGCGCCGCGGATCAATCGCGCCGCTTCAAAGCCGTTCAGGCCCGGCAACGAAATGTCCATCAGGATCAATTCGGGATGGAGCTCCTGCCACAATCCGACGGCTTCATCACCGCTGGCGGCAATCACGTGACTGTATCCCAGGCCTTCCAGAATCTGCGCGAAGACGATCTGATTGATCTCGTTGTCCTCGGCGACCAAAATCTGCACGCCGCGATCGTCACCGACGCCGCGACGCCATTCCTGGACCAGCGGCTCGGTGGTGCCTGTCAGCTCGCCGCGAATATTGCGGTTGAAATGACGGGCGATCACAAATGTCAGCTCGGTGGCAAGCTGGGAGCCATCCAGCGACAGGGCGGGCACATTCTGCCGCTCGGCCAACTCGATGCAACGTCTGCCCAATTGATTGTCGACGATCACCAGATCGATCTTCACGCCATGCGCGCTCGCCACATCCAGAAAAGCGGCTTCCTCGTTTTCGTTATGGACCACGCAGGCCTCGAAGCCATACTTGCCGAGCGTCTTCAGCGCCGCAGTCTCTGCGGCAAAATCCGATGTGACGACCAGAATCTTGCGGCCGCTGAAATTTTCCGGAGCGAAGGTCTCCATCGCGGCCGGGCGGCGCGAAATGGTCTGCAGGGCGACCATCGGCACATAGGCGCGGCGATAGGACCGATCGCTGTTTTCCTTGATCTGGGATGCGAGGGCGAATTCGTCGAAATCGGCCCCTTCCTTGGGCAGATCCTGCATGGTGCCCACCAGAAAATAGCGGCCGGGCTTGCCGATACGCTGCTTGCGCGTGACGATATCGCGTTCGACGCCGTTGCGGGCGATCTGGCGCTGACGCGAGATCGACAACTCTCCGGTCTCGATCACGTGCCGGTCGCTCTCCTCGAAGCGATTGGCAATATCGGTCGAAAAGAGATCAATGCCCTTGCGGCCCCGCAGCTCGTCTGCGGTCGTCTGGTATTTATCGCAGAATGCTCTGTTGACCGCGACGTAGACCATATTCTGGTCCTTGACGAAAAGCGGAAATGGCAGGTTGTCGAGGATATCCTCGGTGAGCTGCACGCGCTCCATGTCGATACGCCACTGCTCTTCGCGCTTCTTCACCTCCGAAATATCGGAAATGACGCAGAAGCCGATACCTGAGGGCAGCCGCCGCTTGATGATGCGAACCCAGCGATCATCGGCGAGATGTTCCGTCATCTCGAAACGCTCGCGCCAGTGCGAGGCAATGCGCTGCGAAATCCAGTCGTCGCGATTGGCGGAGGACTTGCCCTGATTTCCGCGATGCCGCATGCCGGTGTCGAAGACGGCACCCAGAAAATCGCGCAGCCGCGTCAAGGGTTGCAGGAAATCCGGCTTGATTGGAAAGAAATTGAGAAGCTGACGGCTGGCAAACAGCACCAGGTCGTTCTTGTCGTAGGCGAAGAAAGCGCTGGAAAGTCCGTCGCAGAGAGCGTCGAAGAACATGGACTGCAGATTGCCGCCGGAAGACGTATCTTCCGTCATCATTGCCAAACCTGCCTTGTCAGTTCCGGCAGTCATTCGTCCGATTCCTACACTCAAACAGTTTCACAGCATGAAAAATCGACAGGGCGGCGCTCGCTCTGCAAGGCAAATTGATGAAAGATCATGCTGGCCTGGGCGCTTGAAACAGATGGAACCTGGCTCATGGAAGTTGACGGCCACCAACCTGCCATCAAGAGCCCTCAGCGTGCACGAGGCGCGCCACCTGCAGTCATTTCAAGTCCTGTCCCGCAACCTGTCATCATTCCCTTAAACATTGATTAAATTTCTTAACAAAGCCCTCGATGGAAACAGGTGGATGGAGATGGGCGGACAGCCTTTCCTCTTCCCACGCCGCCACGAATCCACGAGAATGACGCCATGGCTATCAAGCAACTCTCCGAAACACTGATCAACCAGATTGCCGCCGGCGAAGTCATCGAGCGTCCGGCGAGCGCCGCCAAGGAATTGATCGAGAATGCGCTCGATGCCGGCGCAACGCGCATCGAAATCGCCACGGCCGGCGGCGGCAAGGCGCTGCTGCGGGTGACCGACAACGGGTCCGGCATGGATGAGGCGGATCTCGAACTCGCAGTCAGGCGCCACTGCACCTCGAAGATTTCCGACGGGCTGGACAACATCCGCACTCTCGGCTTCCGCGGCGAGGCCCTGCCCTCCATCGGCTCCGTGGCAAGGCTGTCGATCGCCAGCCGCAGGACGGGCGCGGCTGGCGGTGCGGAGATCGCGGTTGCTGGTGGCAAGGTGCTGCATTTGCGCCCGGCCGCCGCCAATCCCGGCACGATCGTCGAGGTGCGCGACCTGTTCTTCGCCACGCCCGCGCGCTTGAAATTCATGAAGACGGAGAAGGCTGAGGCAGCGGCGATCACCGAAGTCGTCAAGCGAATGGCGATCGCCTTTCCACATGTGCGCTTCGTGCTATCGGGAAGTGACCGCTCGACGCTCGAATTCCCCGCGACCGGCGATGATAATCTCGCCCGCATGGCGCAGATTCTCGGCAGCGACTTCAAGGATAATGCCATCGCTCTCGACGCGATACGCGAGGAGGTAAGCCTTACCGGCTTCGCAGGGGTGCCGACCTTCAATCGCGGCAACTCGGCGCATCAATATGCCTTCGTCAACGGCAGACCGGTGCAGGACAAGCAGATCCTGTCGGCGATCCGCGGCGCCTACGCCGAAACCATTCCTTCCGGCCGCTATCCCGTCGCCGTGCTGTCCCTCACGCTTGATCCGGCGCTCGTTGACGTCAACGTACATCCAGCAAAATCCGACGTCCGCTTTCGTGATCCCGGCCTGGTGCGTGGTCTGATCGTCGGCTCTGTCCGCGAGGCACTGGCGCGGGAGGCGATCGTGCTGCGACAACCGGCGCCGATGGCATGCTGCGTGCGTTCACCGCCGGCCGCTCCGGCTTCCAGTCCGGCTGGCGCCCCTCGCCTGCACCCACGCCATGGACACGCGAAGCATCGCCATCTCGGCCGTTTGAAACGACCGGCGCATCCGCGGGATATGGCTTCAACGAAAGACCGCAAGCAAGTTTCGACGGACTTGCAATGCCCGCCGCTCGCGCCGAAGTCACGCAGCCGCCGGAACCGGTTCGCACCGAGGAGCCGTCCCGTTTCCCGCTGGGTGCGGCTCGCGCCCAGTTGCACGAGAACTACATCGTCGCCCAGACCGACAGTGGCCTCGTTATCGTTGATCAGCATGCTGCCCATGAGCGGTTGGTGTTCGAAGCGATGCGCAAGGCCCTGCACTCGAAACGGTTGTCCTCGCAGGTCCTGCTCATCCCCGAAATCGTCGATCTGCCGGAAGAGGATTGCGACCGTCTGATGGTCTTTGCGGAAGAGCTTGGCGAACTCGGCCTTGCCGTAGAGCGCTTCGGCCCTGGCGCCATCGCCGTGCGGGAGACGCCTGCCATGCTCGGCGAGGTCGATGCGCAAGGGCTGATCCGGCAATTAGCCGATGAGATTGCCGAGTGGGATACCGCCTCAGGACTTGCCGCCAAACTCGAATATGTCGCCGCGACCATGGCCTGTCATGGTTCGGTACGCTCGGGGCGGCGGTTGCGGCCGGAAGAGATGAATGCGCTGCTGCGCCAGATGGAGGCGACGCCCGGCTCGGGCCAATGCAATCACGGCCGCCCAACCTATATAGAGCTGAAGCTCTCCGACATCGAACGGCTGTTCGGGCGCAGCTGAAGACAGCCGGCTTCGGAAAGGACTGGAAAAATCCCGTCCGTCGCGGTATGGCAAACGGATGACAGAGATCAAGGACGGCATCAGATGAATCTTTTCGAGGGACATGGAAACCGCGAGGCGAAAGTTCGCTATCTCGACGGCGATTTCCAGATCCTGATGCCGGGTTCCCATGTCATCTGCGCCATGACCGGCCAGCGTATCGCGCTCGATGAACTGCGCTATTGGAGCGTCGCGCGGCAAGAGCCCTATGCCGACGTCATGTCGTCGCTCGAGGCTGAAAAGCGGGCCGGCGCGCTTCCCAACCAGAAGCGCTGAATTCTCCCATTGCATATTGAGCTCGCATCGCGCGGCCGTGGCAATCTAGCCGGTCTTCCGGTTGCCTGCTTCCCCTAAGCGTCGCTCGCGGGCCGCCGCGATCGCCCTGTCGATGATGAGGCCGGGCGCATTCGGATCCTCAAAAACCATATCGATCTCGATCACCCTGCAGCGCCTCAGCAATTCGTCGGCGCGGCCGTGATGACCGATCAGGCGAACGTAATCCTTCGACGTCGTGACGATCTCCAGACCTTCGCGCGATGCGATGTCGAGAATATCTGAAACCTCATCCTCACCCGGGTGCTCGTGATCGCCGAAGGTGCGCGTGACCGCGATATTCGCCCCGAGCGTCTCGACCGTACGGAAGAATTTGGTGGGGTCGGCTATGCCGGCAAAGGCAAGCACCTTGCGGCCGCGCAGATCCTCCTGTCCGCGCACCTTGACGGAGGCGGTGAAGAAAGGCTTGCCAGCCCTTGCCGCAAGCCGCACGACGCGATCCGCGGCGACACCCTCGCCGACCTTCAGCAGGCCGGAGGCGTAGAGAAGCTGGGTGCGCAGCGGCGCCCGCACCGGACCGCCCGGAACGAGATGGCCGTTGCCGATGCCCCTGCCGGCATCGATCACCACCAGGGCATAGTCGATGGCAAGATGCGCGCTCTGGAAGCCGTCATCCATGATGATGAGATCGGCACCCTCGCGCACCAGCCGTTCAGCCCCTTCGGCGCGGCGACGAGCGATGACCGTGAGGGCCTCGCGGGCAAGCAAAAGCGGCTCATCGCCGACGGCGGTGGCGTGATGATGTTCGGGATCGACCACCGTAGTAACATCGAGCGAGCCACCATAACCGCGGCTGAGGAACCCCGGTGTCAGACCCTTGGCCTTTGCAGCCTGGGCAAGAGCGAGCGCGGTTGGCGTCTTGCCGGCCCCGCCGACGGTGAAATTGCCGACGCAGATCACCGGCACCGGCACGGATGCGCGCTTGCCATTGACCATGCGGTGTCCGGCAATGCGGCCATACAGAAATGAGAAAGGTGAGAGCCCCCAGGCACGCCAATCCGGTTTTCGCCACCAGAAAGGTGGTGCTTCCGATACCATGTGTCTAATCCAGCCTCGCGCCTGCGACTTCAGCAAAGCGGAAAGAAAGGGCAGATCGCGCGAAAATGCAAGCCTTTGCCAAGATCACGCCGATTGCGCGATCGGCATGAGCAGGCTCTCGAGTTCGGTGATGTTGTCGAGGCAATAGTCGGATGCGGCGGTCAGCGTCTCGCGCGAGCCCGTCCCTGTCAGCACACCGACCGTCAGGCCAACGCCGGCATTGCGCCCCATGTGCAGATCGTGGTTGTTGTCCCCGACGACGGCGACCTGGGCTGGCGAAAGACCGGTGGCCGCATAGAAACCGAGCACCATGCCAGGCTCGGGCTTGATGCCGAAGCCGCTGTCATAGCCGGCGATATAATCGAGATAGTCGATAAAGCCGAAGCGGTGAGCTGTCTGGCGTATAGAGCGTTCGTTGTCGCTTGAGGCAACGCCTAGCTTGTAGCCCCGCTCATGCAGCCGCCGAAAGAAGCCGGCGAGATCAGTAACGGGCGACGAAAAATCAGCCGCATGTGCGAAGAGTGCGTCGAGCTTCTCGATCAGTTCCGACACATCCACTTTCGAGCCGGCCGCCACTAGACCTTCGGAAATCTGGCGGGTATTGCCGGCGGCAAGCAGACTATCGGGAACGATGTGGCCAGTGATCGGATCCATGCCGCATGCGGAAAGCAGGTGATCGGCAAGAATGGGATCGCCTTCAGCGGCAATTCTGGCAAGCTCGCGATTGACCGGCAGCCAGCTCGCATCATAGTCGAGCAGCGTGCCGTCCTTATCGAAAAGAATGCCCGCAATCGCTCCCAGCTTGACCGCCGCCATGCCTTTCCTTCCTAACCGTTCGCCATCGTCTTCGGCAGCAGCCGCGCCTTCACGGAAAGCGGATTGATGTAGGGCTCAAGCCCCTTGACCGTTGCTGCCAGTGCGCCACGCATCTCATGCACGGCAACGAAACCGGCATCGATCATGTTGCGACGTGCCGCGTCGTTGGTCAGCAAATAATGCACACCGCGCGCCAGCATCTCGGTATCGCGCACCATGCGGGCACTGCCGCGGCGAGCCAGCACCTGATAGGCATCGCGGAAATTCTGCACATGGCCGCCGGTGAGGATCGCGCAGCCAAGCATGGCCGGCTCCAGCGGATTCTGGCCGCCTTCGTTGAACAGAGATTTGCCCATGAAGGCGACTTCGGTCATGCGCAGATAAAGCCCCATCTCGCCGATCGTATCGCCGAGGAAGACATCGACATCGGCGGACAGGATATCGTTACGGGTGCGGCGCGCCACTTTCAGGCCCTGTTCGACGAGCATCGCCTCGATCGCATCGCAGCGTTCCGGGTGGCGCGGCACGAGGATGGTGAGCTGGCCATTATGCTCCTTCAGCATCGTGTGGACCGAGGCGGCGGCACCTTCTTCACCTTCGAAGGTCGAGACGGCTGCCCAGGTCTTGCGATCGCCGATCTGCTTCATGTAGCCGGCAAGCGTCGGAGCGTCGTAGGACGGCGCATCGGTATCCACCTTGAGGTTGCCCGATTTTATGACCTGCACGGCGCCGAGATCGCGGAAGCGCTCGGCATCGAGATCGGACTGGGCAACGACCAAGGCAAGGTTTTCGAACAGCGCTTCGGCAAGCGACGGATGCTTGCTCCAGCGGGCATAGGAGCGATCCGATATGCGAGCATTGACGAGAATTTGCGGAATGCGGCGGCGGCCCAGCTCGGTGACGGTCGTCGGCCAGATCTCGGATTCGGCGAAAATCGCACAGTCAGGCTGCCAATAGTCGAGGAAACGCCGGATCGCGGGCCTCAGATCGAGAGGCACATATTGATGGATGACCTCGTCACCAAGGCGCTCATGCGCCACCTTGGCCGAGGTGATCGTGCCTGTCGTCAGAATGACGTGAATATCGCGGCGGCGAATTTCGCGGATCAACGGAATGACCGCCGAGGTCTCGCCAACGCTTGCGGCATGGAACCAGATCAACGGTCCCTGCGGACGATTGGCGCTGGCATAGCCGGACCGCTCCAGCTTGCGCGCACCATCTTCCTTGCCCTTCGCCGCACGGACCGCGAGATACGGTCCGATGAGCGGATAGACGGCGATCCCACCAAAACGATAGGCGCTCAAGGCAAGACGCGCCCTGAGGCTGCTCATCTCGATCGACTCCTATCCCAGCTGATCATCATCGATGCCAAATCCCGATTATCAAACGGCCGAATAAACGGCCGATTTTTCGTTCTTATTGTGTCAAAGATACTGCTTCATAGCCGGATTAAAAGCGATAACGCCTCTCCGGACAAAAATATCAAATGCAAATTTCGGTATTAGACGGCCTCAAGACGCCGCTTTTTCCTGCGGGTCGAGCAAGCGATGCAGGTGAACGATGAAATAACGCATGTGAGCGTTGTCGACAGTCTGCTGCGCCTTGGACTTCCATGCCGTCAATGCGCTCGCATAATCGGGATACATGCCGACGATATCGAGTTCGTTGAGGTTGCGGAACTGAACTTCTTCGAGGTGTTCCAATTCACCGCCGAAAACTAGGTGCAGGAGCTGCTTTTTGTCGCTTGTATTGGTCATTTTCGTCTCTTTCTGCTGTCGTCCCCCTCGGCTCTTCATCTGCGGGATTTTGACCGAAAGGTCAACCGTCTCGTCGGTGTGAAAGCTGGCGGAGAAATTCGGGAAGCTGCGAGACCGGCGCGCCGCATAGTTCTTCGTGCGACACCGCGGCACGGTTGTAGCGCAATGCATTGCCCGAGAGATCGACAAGCGCGCCGCCCGCCCGCTCCAGAATGAGATCGGCGGCGGCCAGATCCCAGTCATGCGAATTGCGCTTGACGATCGTCCCTTCCAGGCGGCCATCCGCCACCATGGCAAGGCGGTAGGCCAGCGAGGGAATGTGCTTCACCCTTTCGACCGTCTTGCGGAAGTCCGGGTCAAAGCCCTTGAGCATGTCTTCACCGGTCGCCAGCCGATGAGGATCGTCGCCAACCCAGTTCGAAACATGGATCGGCTCGCCGTTCTTCAACGCCTTACCGCCGGCACTCGCCACGAACAGCTCGTCCAGGGAAGGCGCGTAGAGAACTCCTGCGACCGGACGTCCATCGGTGACGACGGCGACACTGACGCACCACAGGTCCGATCCGGCGAGGAAACCCCTGGTGCCGTCGATCGGGTCGACGACGAAGACGGTTGGATGCGACAGCCGGTCGGCGTCGTCATCGGTCTCCTCGGAAAGCCAGCCATAGTCGGGCCTTGCGGAGCGCAGGATGGCGGAAAGGCTTTCATTGGCGGCATAATCGGCCGCACTGACGGGAGACTGGCCGTTGTTCTTCCACCAGACCTCCGGCGATTGCCGGAAGAAGCCGAGAGCGATCCTGCCAGCCTCTCGCGCGGCCTCAACAATGAGGTCCACATCGCTCGGCTGGCCAGCCTTCTGGCTATCGATCATTCACAAATTCCAATCTTCGCTTGCACCTCAACGTCCGGCCAGCGTCATGCCCTCGATGGCAATCGTCGGAGCGGCGACGCCGAAATCGCGGTCGATATCGTTGGCCGGCGTCACGCGCATGAACATGTCCTTGAGGTTGGAGGCAATCGTCACCTCCGACACCGCGAAGGTCAACTCGCCATTTTCGATCCAGAAGCCGGTGGCGCCGCGGCTGTATTCGCCGGTGATCATGTTGACGCCCTGGCCGATGAGTTCAGTCACGTAGAAGCCAGTGCCAACGCTGCGGATCAGCTCTTCGGCCGAAATATCACCCGGCTCCAGCGCCAGATTGGTCGAGGATGGCGATACAGCCGTGCCGCCGCGCACGCCGCGACCGTTGGTCTTGAGACCGCCGCCGATTTCGCGGGCTGCGGAGGTCGAGAGGAACCATGAATTCAGCACCCCGTCCTCGATCATCACGAGCCGCTTGCCGGAAACGCCTTCGCCGTCAAAGGGCCGCGAGGCGGGGCCACGCACGATCAGCGGATCGTCGGTGATCGAAAGCCCGGCCTTCAGCACCTGCTGTCCCATCTTGTCGCGCAGGAAACTGGTCTTGCGGGCGACGGAGGCACCATTGATCGCGCCGGCGATATGGCCGACGAAACCGCGCGACACGCGCGGATCGAAGACGACGGTGACGTTCTTGTCCGTCGGAACCTGGCGGGGATTGATGCGCTTGACGACCCGCTCGCCGGCTCGACGGCCGATCTCTTCGGCCGTGTCCAGCTCGTTGAAATAGAGGCGGCTGTCGAAATCATAGTCGCGCTCCATGCCCGTGCCTTCGCCGGCGATGACGCTGACCGAACGCCCGAAGCGCGAGCCCATATAGTGGCCGGCAAAGCCATGCGACGTGACCAGAACCAGGCCACCCATGCCGGCGGAGGCGGAGGCGCCCACGGAATTGCTGACGCCTGGAACGGCGAGTGCCGCAGCTTCGGTCGCAAGTGCTGCTTCCCGCAGCTCGGTGGAGGATACCTCAGTCGGATCGAAGAGCTCTAGATCGGGATAGGTCTTGGCGATATCCATCTCGTCTGCCAGGCAGGCGAATGGATCTTCGGGCGACACCTTGGCCATAGCCACAGCGCGCTCGGCAAGTGCCTGCAAATCGAAACCGGGATTGGCGGAAACGCTGGCGACACGGTTGCCGACGAAAACCCTCAGCGAGAAATCATCGCTCTCGGAGGATTCGGTGCCCTCGACCTTGCCGAGGCGAACGCCGACGGACTGGGCGCGCGAACGCACGACGACGGCATCGGCGGCATCCGCACCGGCTTTCCGGGCGAGGTCGATCAACTGGCTTGCACGGGAAAGCAGAGTGGCGGAATCGATTTCAGAGGTCATGATTTGGCCTTTCCTTCGCGTTCCATTTATTGTGCACTACATAAAGCATCAAGGGCGGCCACGCCGATTCTTGTTCTAATCCCTTCACGCATGGTTGTTTATGATGACCACGCGTCGCAAGACCGCCTGCCCCATGGAAAGAAACAGACGATGTCCGCCCCCAATAGTCTCTTCACCGAAACACTGATGCTGCTCGGAGGCACCGTCGTTACGGCGCCGATCTTCAAGAAATTGGGGTTGGGCACAGTGCTCGGCTATCTGGCAGCTGGGGTGGTGATCGGCCCGGTCCTGCATGGTATCGGCGATAGCGAGGCCGTGCTTGCGGTGGCGGAACTGGGCGTCGTCTTCCTGCTGTTCATCATCGGCCTCGAGCTTAAGCCATCGCGGCTTTGGCAGATGCGGCGCGATATTTTCGGCCTCGGCTCCGCGCAGGTGATCTTCAGCGGACTGGCGCTGATGCTTGCCGCCTATCTCGCCAATATTGCCGGCTGGAAGGGCAGCATCATTATCGGCTTCGGCCTGGCGCTCTCCTCGACGGCCTTTGCAATGCAGATCCTCGAGCAGCAGGGCGACGTCAATACCAAGTATGGCCAGCGCTCCTTCTCCATGCTGCTGCTGCAGGATCTCGGCGATCGTGCCGCTGCTGGCGCTGGTCACCGTGCTCGACGGGCCCAAGGAGGCCACCAACCCCCTGCCCGGTCTTGCCATTGCCGTTGCGCAGTGGCGGCGATGATCATTGCGGCCGCTACCTGCTGACGCCGCTTTTCCAGGTGATCGCCCGCACCGGCGCGCGCGAGGCGATGATCGCCGCAGCCCTCTTCGTGGTCATGGGGTCGGCGACCTGATGCAGCTTGCCGGCCTCTCCATGGCGATGGGCGCATTCCTTTCCGGCGTGATGCTGGCGGAATCCTCCTACCGCCATGAGCTGGAAGCCGATATCGAACCGTTCCGCGGCGTGCTGCTCGCCATTTTCTTCATCGCCGTCGGTCTGTCGCTGAAACTCGACGTGATCCTCGACAATTGGGTGCTGATCCTGCTTGCCGTCCCGGTCGTCATGATCATCAAGGCAATCGTCATCTACACGCTCTGCCGCGTGACGGGCTCACCGCATAACGACGCCGTCCGCATCGCCGGCCTGCTGCCGCAAGGCGGTGAATTCGGCTTCGTGCTGTTCAGCGCGGCCAGCGCCAGCGGCGGCCTGTTCTCGGCCAACACGGCCTCGATGCTCATCGCCATCGTCACGCTCACCATGGCGCTGACGCCACTGACGTCAGCGCTTTCGAAGAGGCTGATGAAAGGGGATACGCATGAGGAGCTGGATGAGGATTTCGAAGGCGCCGGCTCCGAAGTGTTGATGATCGGCTTTTCGCGTTTCGGTCAGATCGCCGCGCAGATCCTGCTTGCCAGCGGCCGGGATGTCACCGTCATCGACTTCTCCGCCGATCGTATCCGACAGGCATCGAGCTTCGGCTTCCGCATCTATTTTGGTGACGGCACCCGCAAGGACGTGCTGCGCTCTGCCGGCATCGACCGCGCCAAGATCGTCGTCGTCAGCACGCATCAGCGCGAGGTGACCGACAGGATCGTCGAACTCGTGCAGACGGACTATCCGCATGCGCGCATCTTCGTGCGCTCCTATGACCGCGTTCATTCGATCGACCTGCGTCGCAAGGGCGTCGATTACGAGCTGCGAGAAACGGTGGAATCCGGTCTTCTCTTCGGCCGCCGCACGCTGGAAGCACTCGGGGTCAGCGAAGCCGAAGCCTATGAGATCGGCGAGGATATCCGCAAGCGCGACGAGCAGCGGCTGGTGCTGCAGGTAAGCGAAGGGCTGCAGGCCGGTCGCGACATGCTCTACTCACGGCCAGTCAAGCCGGAGCCGCTGGTCAAGCCCAAGCGTCCGGCCGAAACATACAGCGACGCGGACGATCTCGTCGCCCTGCCGCAGGAGGAGCCGGAGCGGGCATAAGGCAGCTCACTGGTGCCATCGCAGACGGAAAGCGCCGTTTATTTTGCGGAGTAGCTTTAAGCATTTCCAGGAAAAGTGCGCAGCGGTTTTCCGTCCGGAAATGCTTAAAAACAAAGAGATAGAGCGCTTTCGCGATTCGAAGAGAAGCGAAAATGCTCTAGTTCTTCGCCGTCATCACCCGGTCGAGGGCGAATTTCAGCTCGTCCTTGACGCCTGCCGACATAGCGAGAATGTCGCGCGCCTTGAGGAAGTCGAGCACGCCGGTGCGGCCTACGGTCGGCCGTAGAAAGATCTGTGGCGCCTGCAGGCGCAATTTCAGGGCGATGTTCGACTGCATGGTCAGCTGACCGGCACCAAACAGGCTTTCGATGCGGTTGGGAATTTGCCGGCCATTGCCTTCCGGCCCGCCGACCACGTCGATGCCGATGATGATATCGGCAAGGCCGGCCAGATGCTCATAGGGAACCGGGTTCATGATGCCGCCATCGATCATCACCCGTTCGCCGAGCTTGACCGGCATGAAAACCGCGGGGATGGCGGCGGATGCGGCGAGAACCGGAAAGAGCTCACCCTTTTCGATGACTACCTCGACCTGGTCGTAATAATCCGTCGTCACCACCTTAAACGGTATATGCAGCTCTGAAAAATCTTCAGGGAAGGTGGTCGGCAGGAAAGTGCGCAGGATGCGTTCGAGATTGAACTGGCCGAAGCGGATGCTGCGCATGTTGACCGGCCGCAAGCTCCAGATCTTGTTGAGCACGGCCGGACGGTTGCCGACGGTTGCGAGCGTATGATCGCGGATCTCAGCGCCGCTCATGCCGGCCGCCATGGCGGCGCCCATGATGGAGCCGATGGAAGCGCCGGCGATAGCAACCGGCCGGATGCCGAGTTCGTCGAGCGCTTCGATGATATGGATATGGGCGAGGCCGCGCGCGCCGCCGCAGCCGAAGGCAACCGCGACGCTCGGCGTGCTGGAGACAGCAAGCGGATAATCACTGCCGACGAAATCAGCGTAGTCGCCCATTTCCTTCTCCCTCTGCCGTCAAGCCGCCTGCGGCTGATAACGGAAGAAATGCATTTTGCTGTCGCCGAAGGTCCGTTCCTCCAGAAACAGGAAATCCGACGCTACGGCAACCGTGACATCCGCCCGCTCTTCGAGGATGGCCAAAGCGCCGGGCACCAGCCAGCCGCCAGCGGCCGCCGCGGCAAAGGCCTTCTCGCCGAGCCCCTTGCCATAGGGTGGGTCGGCAAAGAGAAAATTGAAGGGATCGAGGTTGCCGACGCTGCCGAGGTCCGTCGCGTCACGCCTCAGCATGCGCGTGCGGCCATGCAGGCCGAGCGCATCGATGTTTTCCCAAAGCAGGCCACGACCTTCGACGCTGCTTTCAACGAACAACACATGGCGGCAGCCGCGTGATGCTGCCTCCAGGCCGACGGCACCGGTGCCGGCGAACACATCCATCATCCGCGTGCCGTCCATGGCTTCGGGATAGGCATGGCTCAATATGTTGAACAGGCTCTCGCGCGTGCGATCGCCGTCGGACGAATATCGTTCGACTTCGGTGTTGCAAGCGAGCGACCGCGAAACTCACCGCCGACGATCCTCACCGCGCGTCAGCCCTTTCCGCCCGGAGCCCCCTGCCGGGACCACCGCGACCGGAACCACCGCGCGGCGGACCTCCGGACGGACGACCTGCGCCGCCCGGCTTGCCTGAGAACCTGCGCGAACCGCCGGGTTGCCACCCGGCTTGCCGCCAAACGACTTGCCGCCGCCCGGCTTCTTGCCGAAGGGCTTGCCGCCGGGCCGA
Organism: Rhizobium sp. P44RR-XXIV; assembly: GCF_001999485.2. NCBI lineage: Bacteria > Pseudomonadati > Pseudomonadota > Alphaproteobacteria > Hyphomicrobiales > Rhizobiaceae > Rhizobium > Rhizobium sp. P44RR-XXIV. Next base: position 48,212 of record NZ_MPVZ02000025.1, read on the forward strand.
TCACCCGCCGGACGGTCACCCTGCGGGCGATCACCAAAGGCACGGTCGCCACGCGGCGGTCGATCTCCGAAGGGACGATCACCACGCGGGCGCTCGGCTCGCTGCTCGCCATCGAAAGCTCTGGCACGAGGACGCTCATCACCCTCGGCGCGCGGCCGACGTTCGCCATAGGGACGATCGCCACGGGGCTTGTCGCCATAGGGCCGATCACCGCGAGGCTTGTCGCCGAAAGGCCGGTCGCCGCGGGGCGGACGATCACCAAACGGGCGTTCGCCGCGAGGACGTTCGGAACGGGCTTCACCATCGAAAGACTTCGCGCGAGGACGGTCACCGCCCTCTGGCCGCGAGCCACGCGGCTTGTCACCATAGGGACGATCACCACGAGGCTTATCGCCAAAAGAGCGGTCGCCGCGCGGGGGGCGATCGCCGAAAGGCCGGTCGCCACGGGGACGGTCGGAGCGCTTGCGATCCGAAGCTTGGTCATCGCCACGCCCAGTGCGGGGTGCTTCCTCGCTCGAGCGGATCCATTCACCATCCGCCTCGGCGACACGGTTGACACGAACGCGCGGGCCTTCGTCAGGGCGGTCAAAGCCGCTGCGCTGCGGGCGCTCTGGTTGTTCACCGCGCCTGATAGCTGTTTTTGTATTCTTGGCCGCCTTCAGCGTTGCCTTTTCGCCAAGAGGACGGGCGCCGGGCGCCATCCAGACATTGGCGTTGCGACGCGCGCCAAGCGGCGGGCGCTTCGGACGATCGTCTTCCTTGTGCCCACTGTCGCGACGGCCTTCGTCACGACGGTCGTCACGTTTGGTGTCGAGACGGCTCAAGGCGCGTTCGCGCTTGTCCTCGGGACGCTCACGGTCACGCTTCGGGCGCACCTCTTTCGTGGCGCGCTGCGGCTTGGCATCCACTTCATCCTCGGCTGCAACCGCGGAGGTGTTGTAGAGTGGCGCATCGAAATTCGCCTTGGCATCGTCGACCAGACGCGGGCCGAGCTGATCGCGCAGCGTACGTCCACGCACCTCCACCACCCGGCCTTCCGGCAGGTCGCCGAGCTGGAACGGCCCGTAGGAAATGCGGATCAGGCGGTTAACGTCGAGGCCAAGCGCACCCATGACGTTCTTGATTTCGCGGTTCTTGCCTTCGCGCAGACCCATGGTGATCCAGACGTTGGAGCCCTGCGTGCGGTCGAGCGTCGCCTCGATCGAGCCATAGAGCACGCCGTCGACGGCGATGCCTTCCTTCAGCTTGTCGAGCGCATCCTGATCGATCTCGCCATGGGCGCGGACGCGGTAGCGGCGCAGCCAGCCCGTTGTCGGCAGCTCCAGAACACGGGCAAGGCCGCCATCATTGGTCAGCAGCAGCAAGCCTTCGGTATTGATGTCGAGGCGGCCGATCGACATGACGCGCGGCAGCTCTTCCGGCAGGTTGTCGAAAACAGTCGGACGTCCCTCCGGATCGGCATTGGTGGTCACCAGACCGGCGGGCTTGTGGTAGAGCCAAAGGCGCGTGCGCTCGATGCCGCGGATCGGAACGCCGTCGACCTCGATCTTGTCGGTAAGGGTCACGTTGACCACAGGCGTATCCAGCAGCACGCCATTCAGCGTGACGCGGCCGTCCATGATCATGCGCTCGATATCGCGGCGCGAGGCAACGCCGGCGCGCGCCATGACCTTGGAAATGCGTTCGGCCTTTCCGTCTCCGGCTGCGGCTTCACCTGCCGTGCTCGCGGCTGCGGCCTTTAGCGGTTTTGTGCCGCTATCGCGCTTTACGGTCTTCTTGTCGCCAGCAAAGGGTTTCGGCCCAGGCCGCTTGGGCTTGTCATTCATTGTCATTTGTTGTTTGCCTGAATTTTTAAGGCGTGTTCCTATCAGGTCACGCCCTTGCAGTTAAGTGGAAAAACTTGAATGGCGGCTACTAATCATTTCATGGAGCTTGCACTGGCCGAAGCGCGCAGCGCCGGTGAACGTGGCGAAGTGCCGATCGGCGCTGTCCTCGTGCTCGACAACAAGGTCGTCGCCAAGGCCGGCAACCGTACTCGCGAACTCAACGACGTCACCGCGCATGCCGAAATCGTCGCCATCCGCCTGGCCTGCGATGAACTGGGGCAGGAGCGTCTTGCAGGCGCCGATCTCTACGTCACGCTGGAGCCCTGCACCATGTGTGCCGCAGCCATTTCGTTTGCGCGCATTCGCCGCCTCTATTACGGCGCCGAGGATCCGAAGGGTGGCGGCGTCGACAATGGCGTGCGCTTCTATCATCAGCAGACCTGCCATCACGCGCCGGAGGTCTATTCAGGCATCGGGGAAACTGTGTCTGCCGGTATCCTCAGAGATTTCTTTCAACCGAAACGCTCTGAAGACTGAAAAATGTCACAGCTCCGCGCGGCGCTGTGACATTTTAAAATTAGTCAGGAAGTCCGCCGCCTGGCGAACTGCTTATTGGAAGGGCTTCCACCAGCTGCTGTTGCTGGACTGCTGCGCGGCTTCCGCATCCTTCTTGCGCTGCTTTTCCTTCTTCGACTCAGGCGTACCGAGATCGTTGAGGGCAGCCTGGTCGGCGACCTGGCGATACTGCTGCGGCGGGTCGATCAAGTAGCGGCGTTGGTCGATATAGGTGCCGGACTGGTCCTGACGCGCGGCGCGATAGGCGGCCGTCTGCTGGGCTTCCGTCATGCGGTTTCTGGTGCTGTCGGCCTGAGCCAGCGGCGAACGATAGTTGACGTCGTTCTTCTTCTCGTCGGCTTCCGTGGCGAGGCGCTTGCGGGCATCTTCAGGCGATTCCAGCCATGCCGGATTGTCCTTGCTTGCCAGCGACTGCTGCGGCTGGGTCAAGTTATCCTTGTCGCCCGCGACAACGAGGCCGGGACGGTTCGGATACTTCACGCCCTTTTCCTTCGGCGTTGCGGCCGAAACGGAAGCGATATCGCCAAGGTCGTCCAGGAGCTGTACGCCGGCCGTCTTGTCGGTGCCGTAGGTCGGGCTGCTGAGGCAGCCAGACATCACGCCGCAACCAATCACAAGTGCCGTCAAGCTGACGCCGACACGAACGCTATGCATCGCTCTCATGAAAACCCTTCCCAGCCATGCCGGAACAAACTTAATAGGACCCCGTTTTACCGCAACTGCCGTAAAATTCAGGCCAATTTCAGGCAGCTTTTACCGGATGAACGCCGCAAAGGCAATTCACCCGGCAATTTTCTTCAGTTGATAGCGCTGAGTTCGCGCAGCGCCGCGGCGTCACGTGCCGAGACATCAGGATATTCCGGATCTGAGCCGACATCCGTGGTGATGCGCCAGGAACGGGCGCACTTGCTGCCCTCGGCAAGCTTCGGCACAACGCTGACCTTGGCGGCGTCATCGAGGCGGAATGCATCCGCCGGGCCTTCACCACCCTCGACGGTGATCCCTGAGGTGATGCAGATTTCGGAGAAATCCTGTCCTTCGAGCACCTTGAGCAGTTCCGGATCGGCAACGTAGACTACCGGAGCAGCTTCCAGCGACGAGCCGATGCGCTTTTCCTTACGCTCGATTTCCAGCGCGCCGGTGACGACGCTGCGCACGGCGCGGATCTTCTTCCACTTCTCGGCCAGTGCCTCGTTCTTCCATTCGGCAGAGACGGCAGCGAACTGTTCGAGGTGAACGGAGACCGCAGACGGGTTGCGCGACAACCATGCTTCTTCCGTCGTAAACGGCAGCATTGGGGCCAACCACGTCACCATGCAGTCGAAGATCGTGCGGATGACGGCAAGCGAAGCGCGGCGGCGCAGGCTCGACGGGGCATCGCAGTAGAGCGCATCCTTGCGGACATCGAAGTAGAAAGCCGAAAGCTCGACATTGGCGAAATCGATAAGCGCGCGGGCAATGCGCTTGAAGTCGAAGGCGTCGTAGCTTTCGCGCACCAGCTCGTCGAGTTCGGCGAGACGATGCAGCATCAGCTGCTCCAGCTCCGGCATGTCGGCATAGGCGATGACCTCGCCCTTGTCGTGCGCCAGCGTGCCGAGCATCCAGCGGATGGTGTTGCGCAGCTTGCGATAGGCGTCGACATTGGTCTGGATGATGGCCTTGCCGACGCGCAGGTCTTCGGCGTAGTCCGAGGTCATGACCCAGAGGCGCAGAATATCGGCGCCGGCATCCTTCATCACTTCCTGCGGCGACGTGACATTGCCCTTGGACTTCGACATCTTTTCGCCCTTCTCGTCCATGGTGAAACCATGGGTGAGGACGGCATCATAAGGCGCGCGGCCACGCGTCGCCGCACTTTCGAGCAGCGACGAATGAAACCAGCCGCGATGCTGGTCGGAGCCTTCGAGATAGAGATCGGCCGGCCATTTCAGATCCGGGCGGTCCTCCAGGGTGAAGGTGTGGGTCGAGCCCGAGTCGAACCAGACGTCGAGAATGTCCATGACCTGCGTCCAGGGCTCGTTGGCCTTCGCGCCGAGGAAGCGCTCGCGGGCACCTTCGGCAAACCAGGCATCGGCCCCTTCCTTTTCGAAGGCTTCGAGGATGCGGGCATTGACGTCGTCGTCCTGCAGGATCTTGCCCTGCTCATCGACGAAGATTGCGATCGGCACGCCCCAGGCGCGCTGCCGCGAAAGGACCCAATCCGGGCGCTGCTCGATCATGGCGCGCAGACGGTTCTGGCCGGCAGCCGGCACGAAGCGCGTGTCGTCGATCGCCTTCAGGGCGCGAGACCGCAGCGTCGAACCATCCGCAAAGTCCTTGTCCATGTAGACGAACCATTGCGGCGTGTTGCGGAAGATCACCGGCTTCTTGGAGCGCCAGGAATGCGGATAGGAGTGCTTGAGACGTCCGCGGGCAAAGAGCGTGTTCGTCTCGATCAGCGCCTTGATGACGAGATCGTTGGCGTTACCCTTCTTGCCGTTGTCGTCCATGACGCGGCCACCCTCGAAACCGGGGGCGTCGACGGTATAGAAGCCGGCATCATCGACCGGGAACGGGATAGCGGAGGAGATGCCGCGCTTTTCGAGGTCGCGGGCGTGCGACGTCCAGGCGTCAAAGTCCTCGCGGCCGTGGCTGGGAGCCGTGTGGACGAAGCCAGTACCGGCATCGTCAGTCACGTGCTCGCCGTCGAGCAGCGGCACCTTGAAGCCGTAACCGAGCGCGGCCAGCGGATGCGCGCAGACGAGCGCCGCCAGATCATTCGCGGTGACATCGCTGAGGCGCTTATACTGCAGCTTCGCCTTGGCAAAGGATTCTTCCGCCAGCTTGTCAGCAAAGATCAGCTTTTCGCCGGGGCGCGGGCCGAAATCATTGGCGGCTTCCGTCACTTCGTAGAGGCCGTAGGCAACACGCGAGGAATAAGCGATCGCGCGATTGCCGGGGATCGTCCAGGGCGTCGTCGTCCAAATGACGACGAAAGTCCCGGCAAGCTCGGCCGGACCTTCGGCAACCGGGAACTTCACCCAGATCATGTCGCTCTCGACATCGGCATATTCGACTTCGGCTTCGGCCAGCGCCGTGCGCTCGACCACCGACCACATGACCGGCTTGGAACCACGATAAAGCTGACCGGTGCGCGCGATCTTCAGAAGCTCGCCGGCGATGCGGGATTCCGCATGGAAATTCATGGTGAGATAAGGGTTGTCGAAATCACCTGTTATGCCGAGGCGCTTGAACTCCTCGGACTGGATCTTGATCCAGCCGGCGGCAAAGTCGCGGCATTCCTGGCGAAACTCGTTCACCGGAACCTCGTCCTTGTTCTTGCCCTTCTCGCGATACTTTTCCTCGATCTTCCATTCGATCGGCAGACCGTGCAGTCCCAGCCCGGAACATAGTTGCTGTCATAGCCGCGCATCTGGAACGAGCGAGTGATGACATCCTTCAGGATCTTGTTCAACGCGTGGCCGATATGGATGTGACCGTTGGCGTAGGGCGGGCCATCATGCAGCACGAACTTTTCACGGCCGGCGGCAGAGGCGCGCAGCTTCTTGTAGAGATCCATCTCGTTCCAGCGGTTGACGAGCTCCGGCTCCTTCTGCGGCAGTCCGGCGCGCATCGGAAAATCGGTTTCCGGCAGGTAGAGGGTCTTGGAATAGTCCATCTTTTCAGGGGTATCGGTCATAGTAGTGACAATTGCCTCGGTGTCTCGGGCGTCTTGCGCCTGGAGGGCGCAGCCATATGGGGATGTTTCGGCGGCGGAAAGCGCCTCGGGAACGGGCGCCAAAAACCCGGACCTTCCGGCAGCTTAAAGCGCGCGGAAGGCCGGGCCAATAATTCGTATCGATAGGCTCAGCCGAAATTGGGTCATAGTCGCCGGTTCATAGGCGTTTTTTCCAAGGAAAGGAAGAGGAAACAATGCCGCCGACACATAGAAAGGCCGCGGACGTTTCCGCCCGCGGCCGATGGAGTGTCGCCCGGATCAGGCGTTTGCCGTCGCCCTTGCCGGTATGACGGCATTGAGGACTACCGACACGACGATGTTGGCGGCAAGCGCCAGGAGGCCGGTATAGACGGTGAAGCTGGTGTCGCCGAGTGTGATCGCATGCAACGGCTTCCAGCCGGCATCCCAGACGAGATAGGTGCCGCCGAAGAAGCCGACGATCCAGCCGGCCAGCAGTGCCGGTGCCCGGAACCATCTGGTGTAGAGGCCGAAGACCAGCGCCGGCAACGTCTGCAGGATCCAGATGCCGCCCAAGAGCTGCAGATCGAGCGCGAACTGCGTCGGCAGGAAGATGATGACCAGCAGCGCGCCGACCTTGACGACCAGCGAGGTCATCTTGGCCACCTTCGCCTCGCCGGCATCGGACACATTCGGATCGACATAGGCCTTCCAGAAGTTGCGGGTGAAGAGATTGGCAGCGCCAATGCTCATCACCGCCGCCGGCACCAGCGCACCGATGGCGATGGCCGCAAAGGCAAAGCCGGCAAACCAGCTGGAGAACAGGGTCTGGAACAGCGCCGGCACGACATCGTTCGGGCTATCCAGCTTCAGATTGGCCGCATGGCCCATATAGCCGAGCAGGGCAAGCAGACCCAGCAGCAGCGTATAGGCCGGCAGCAGCACCGCATTCTTGCGGATGGTGTTGCCGCTGTTGGAGGCGAAGATGCCGGTCAGCGTATGCGGATACATGAAGGCGGCCAGCGCCGAGCCGAGCGCCAGCGTCGCATAGGCGACATACTGGTTGCCGCCGAGCAGCAGGCTGCCCGCTCCCTTGGCCTTGAAGTCGGCATCGGCGGCGGCAAAGACATTGGCGTAGCCGCCAAGCTTGGCCGGGATGAGCGCGATGGCGGCAATGACCACGATATAGATCATGATGTCCTTGACGAAGGCGATCAGCGCCGGGGCACGCAGCCGGCCGAATAGGTGTAGAGCGCCAGGATGATGAAGGCGACGGCAAGCGGCAGCTCACCATGGAGCCCGAGCGCCTTGAACACCGCCGTCATGCCGACGAGCTGCAGGGCGATATAGGGCATGGTGGCGATGACGCCTGTCAGTGCCACCGCCAGTTCGAGCGACCGTGAGCCATATTGGCCATGGACGATATCGCCGGCCGTGACATAGCCGTGATCCTTGGCGCGCCGCCACAGAAGCGGCATGACCATGAAGACGAAGGGATAGACGACGATCGTATAGGGCAGCGCGAAGAAGCCATAGGCGCCGACGGTATAGACCAAAGCGGGGACGGCGATCACGGTATAGGCGGTGTAGAAATCGCCACCGACGAGGAACCAGGTGATCCAGGTGCCGAAGGTGCGGCCGCCGAGACCCCATTCGTCGATATGGGCAAGGGTCTTTGGCCGGCGCCAGCGGGCGGCGACGAAGCCCATGACGGTGACGAGCGCCAGGAAGAAGATGAAGACGGCCAGTGCTGTCGGATCGATCTCAGTCATCATGGCGCATGCTCCGATAGGCGATCCAGGTCAGGAACGCGGTGATCGGCACCCAGGCGAGCTGGTACCAGTAGAAGAACGGAAAGCCCAGCAAGACCGGATCGTGGCTGTTGTAAAACGGCACCCAGAGCAAGCCTATATACGGTATCACCAGCAGCCAGCAGGCCGCCGTCCCAAAGCGTTTGTCCATATTGTGCGCCTTTCGGAAGCGGGCGCGGCGACTCGCACCCGGCAATATGAGCATTGCAGCATCTGCCTGGCGGCTCAAAGCAAAAAAGTATTGCGCGGCTGCAATCCTGGGGCGCAATCCCCTACATTCATTAGGAAAAGGCGATTGCCCGGTCGATGTCGCCAAGCGGCCTGACGCCGGCGAGCAGCGCCCTCGCCTCTTCTTCATCCTTCCGGATCTGCGCGACCAAGGGGTCAAGGCCTTCGAACTTCAATTCAGGACGGAGAAAGCCGAAGAAGGAGACGGAACAGATCTGACCGTATAGATCGCCGCTGAAATCGAAAACATAGGTCTCGAGCAGCGGCGCGCCATTGTCGGTGACGGTCGGGCGACGGCCATAGCTGGCAACAGCATCACGGATGACGCCATCGGCTGCACGGAACCTGACGGCATAGATGCCAGCCTTCAGCGATATTTCCGGCGGAAGCTGCATGTTGGCCGTGGGGAAACCGAGGGTCCGGCCGAGCTTCTCGCCACCGATGATGGGCGCTTCGACGGTGTAGCGGTATCCGAGCATGCCGGCGACCTCAGCAACCTCACCTTCGGCCAGCAGCGCGCGGATACGGCTGGAGGAAATGACCTCGGCATTCTCGTCGCGAAAGGCGTCGATCAGCGTCACGCCGAAACCGTTGTGGCTGCCGGCATTCATGAGGAAGGCAGGGCCGCCCTGGCGATCATGACCGAAATGGAAATCGAAGCCGGTGACGACTTCGGAAGCCTGCAGCCAGTCAATGAGGATAGAATGGACGAATTCATCCGCGGAACGCTGCGAAAATGCGCGGTCGAACGGATATTCGATGACGGCATTGAAGCCCAGCGCTTCCAGCAGGCGCGCCTTCAGCGGCGCCGGCGTCAGACGGAAGACAGGCCGATCCGGCTTGAAGACCGTGCGCGGATGCGGCTCGAACGTCAGCACCAGGGCGGGAACGCCACGTTCCCTGGCGATCTCCAGCGCGCGGTTGAGGACCGATTGATGACCGCGATGCACGCCGTCGAAATTGCCGATGGCAACGACGCCACCTTTCAGAGCCTCGGGAAGCGGCTCGCGGGTCTCGTTGCGATGGAAAACGGTCATCGGCTACCACTCCCCTCAGACAAGGCGCGGCATCCACCACTTCGGCGATGCCTGCTCACGCGCCAGGAAGGCGCCAAGGGCTGACTCGTCGGTGTGACCGTCGACAACATACTCGCGAGCGTGGATGCCGTGGCTGATGTAGAGAAGATCGAGCCCGTAATCGAGCGCGCCGCGCACGTCGGTCGGCATGCCATCGCCGATGGCGACGACGCGCGACAGCGGGAACTCGCTTCGCACTTCACGAGCAGCGGCAATCGCCGCGTCATAAATCGGCTGGTGCGGCTTGCCGGCGATGCGTGTCTGGCCGCCGAGGCGTTCATAATAGGCGGCCATCGCGCCGGCGCAGGGGATCATCCGGTGGCCGCGCTCGACCACGAGGTCGGGATTGGCGCAGATGAGTGGCACGTTGCGAGCAGACCAGGCCGTGAGCATGTCGGTGTAATCGTCCGGCGTCTCGGTCTCGTCATCGAAGAAACCGGTGCAGACGATGCTTTCGGCTTCATTCGCCTCGACACGCTGCACATCAAGCCCTTCAAGGATGCCGATGTCGCGCTCGGGGCCAAGCAGGAAGACCTTCTTCGGTCCTTCCGCGATCAGTTTGCGCGTCACATCACCCGAGGTGATGATGCGATCGTAAACGCTGTCGGGAACGCCGATCGCCCGCAGCTGCTCGACCACCCTTGGAGCGATGCGCGGGGAATTGGTGATGAGCACGACGGTCAGGCCCTCGCCGCGGGCTGCTTCCAGCGCGACGGACGCCTCCTTGTAGGCGGAAACGCCGTTGTGCAGCACACCCCAGACATCGCAGAGCGCAACATCATAAAGTCCGCCGATCTCGCGAAAGCTTTCGATACGTTTGCCCATGCAGTCCTCACCTCAGATAAATCACGGGCTGACATTGCAAACCGGCCGGCAAATTACAAGAGCGCCATGCAGGTTTTTGCATTGCACCCGCCTTCGGCAACCAGACGAAGCAACGCCGGACGAGGCGGCAAATGAAGTGGCGGAGCCATCGGCAGATCGGGGAAACCGTCGGCCTAAAGGACCGGGGAGCCTTCAAATGTGATAGGGTAAAGCGGGTAAACCTTGCAATAGCATGCTACACAGGGCGATCAACGCCGTTAAACATCCTCGAAACAAGCCACGGCACGCCGCAAAAATTTCACAGTGCTGTTCTTGACTCGCCTGCTACCCACCCCTAAATCAGCGTCGCTAGCACTCGCCTATGCTGAGTGCTAACAAAGCCCATACGGATCCCCCGCTGATCCGTGAAGTCATTTGATCGAGGGATTAGACAATGGCAACCAATTTCCGCCCCCTTCATGACCGCGTCGTTGTTCGTCGCGTTGAATCCGAAGCAAAGACCAAGGGTGGTATCATCATTCCCGATACCGCCAAGGAAAAGCCGCAGGAAGGCGAAATCGTCGCCGTAGGCTCCGGCGTTCGTGATGAATCCGGCAAGGTCATCCCGCTCGACGTCAAGGCCGGCGACCGCATCCTGTTCGGCAAGTGGTCGGGCACTGAAGTCAAGCTTGACGGCGAAGACCTTCTCATCATGAAGGAAGCCGACATCATGGGTATCATCGGCTAATCCAGCCGGGTTCCCCTTTTCCGATACAGCTGACGGGCCATAAACCCGGACAATGCGAATTCAGGAGTTTTTAGACATGGCAGCTAAAGAAGTAAAATTCGGCCGCAACGCCCGCGAAAAGATGCTTCGTGGCGTCGACATCCTCGCCGATGCAGTCAAGGTAACGCTCGGCCCGAAGGGTCGTAACGTCGTTATCGACAAGTCCTTCGGCGCTCCGCGCATCACCAAGGACGGCGTCACCGTCGCCAAGGAAATCGAACTCGAAGACAAGTTCGAAAACATGGGCGCCCAGATGGTCCGCGAAGTTGCTTCGAAGACCAACGACATCGCCGGCGACGGCACGACCACTGCAACCGTTCTCGCCCAGGCCATCGTTCGCGAAGGCGCCAAGGCAGTTGCAGCCGGCATGAACCCGATGGACCTGAAGCGCGGTATCGACCTCGCTGTTTCTGAAGTCGTCAAGGATCTCCAGGCCAAGGCCAAGAAGATCAACACGTCGGAAGAAGTTGCCCAGGTCGGCACGATCTCGGCAAACGGCGAAAAGCAGATCGGTCTCGATATTGCTGAAGCCATGCAGAAGGTCGGCAACGAAGGCGTCATCACGGTTGAAGAAGCCAAGACCGCCGAAACCGAACTCGAAGTCGTCGAAGGCATGCAGTTCGACCGCGGCTACCTCAGCCCCTACTTCGTGACCAACCCGGAAAAGATGATCGCCGATCTCGAAGACGCGTTCATCCTGCTCCACGAGAAGAAGCTCTCGAACCTGCAGGCCATGCTTCCGGTTCTCGAAGCTGTCGTTCAGACCGGCAAGCCGCTCCTCATCATCGCTGAAGACGTCGAAGGCGAAGCTCTTGCGACCCTCGTCGTCAACAAGCTGCGCGGTGGCCTGAAGATTGCTGCCGTCAAGGCTCCTGGCTTCGGCGATCGCCGCAAGGCCATGCTGGAAGACATCGCCATCCTGACGGGCGGCACTGTCATCTCCGAAGACCTCGGCATCAAACTCGAGTCGGTTACGCTCGACATGCTCGGCCGTTCCAAGAAGGTTTCGATCTCCAAGGAAAACACCACGATCGTCGACGGCGCTGGCCAGAAGTCCGACATCGAAGGCCGTGTTGCCCAGATCAAGGCTCAGATCGAAGAAACCACCTCTGACTACGACCGCGAAAAGCTGCAGGAACGTCTTGCCAAGCTCGCTGGCGGCGTTGCCGTTATCCGCGTTGGCGGTTCGACGGAAATCGAAGTCAAGGAAAAGAAGGACCGTATCGACGACGCTCTGAACGCGACGCGCGCTGCTGTTCAGGAAGGTATCGTACCGGGCGGTGGTATCGCTCTGCTGCGCTCTTCCACGAAGATCTCGGCCAAGGGCGAGAACCAGGACCAGGAAGCCGGCATCAACATCATTCGTCGTGCGCTGCAGGCTCTGGTTCGCCAGATCGCTGAAAACGCTGGTGACGAAGCTTCGATCGTTGTTGGCAAGGTTCTCGACAAGAACGAAGACAACTACGGCTACAACGCCCAGACGTCTGAATATGGCGACATGATCGCCATGGGCATCGTCGACCCGGTCAAGGTTGTCCGTACGGCTCTGCAGAACGCAGCTTCGGTTGCTTCGCTGCTGATCACCACGGAAGCCATGATCGCCGAGCTGCCGAAGAAGGACGCTCCGGCTATGCCTGGCGGCATGGGCGGCATGGGTGGAATGGACATGATGTAATAAGGCCTTCGCCTTATTACGATTGTTCATTCCGACATCCGGAATTGACGAAGGGCGGCTCTCGGGCCGCCCTTTTTATTGTATCATGATGACCCGGCAACAAGCTTGGCGAGCATTCCGATCAATGCAAATTCATGCAACTCGCCCATTGCCGTTTTCAAAAAAGCCCCTATAACTCGCAACGCAGCGATTTTGGGGAATTAGCTGCAATGCACGCAAATTTTACTTCTTTTGGCCAGGCTTAACCTACGCATTGGTATGACCATAACCGTAGGTATTAGGGTTGCCCGAATTTATTACTTGAAAATGACTTAACCGGTCGGATCACCATCCGAATGCATCGTTGAAAATGACAATCGCGGAGATGCGGCTCCGTTTTTGCTCATGACGATGCGACAGGCGGCAGACCTTCCATCGGATGGCATGGGAATTCAAACGAAGCGCGCAGGGGACCCGTGCGCCCAAGTGGGGATCAGCTTGTTCAAGATTGCCAAAGCAAATTTTGCCGCACCGTTTGCGCCCGGTTCGCTGGCATTTGATAGTCATAACCCCGAACTCCTCGCGCAATTCTGCGTGTCCGAGGGCTGGACCGGCGAACTTTCGAGCGGGATCATCAGGCTTGGACAATGGAGCACCATGCTGCATGGGCTCAGCTCTTCGGAATGCGGCCTGCTGAGCCTGATGCACAGCTACGATGCGCAAGATCGCGTACGCATCCTCGATCTTTTCGAACAGGCGGCGACGGCAACGTCCAGCTTCTGCTATTCCACCATGACCCTGGGCACCAACGGTCATCGCCAGCCGATCTTCTGCGTCGGCGAGTCCATCGCCGCAGAAGGAAAACATGCCGGCAGCATGGCCGGTGTCTTTCTCTTTCCGCGCTTCAAGCTGGAGCCGGGCAGCCAGCTGGCAACCCGGCAGTAAAAGCATTGCTGATGATGGTCGGATGAATTCATCGTCGCCGCACTTGCGTGCCTGGCCCCTCACCCCAGCCCTCTCCCCGCGCGCAGGGAGAGGGAGTCTCCCGCTTTAAAATCGGTGCTTTAGTTGCTGGGCACGAACCCGCCACAAACGTGGGACCGGCCCGCTCGCCCCGTCTGCGGGGAGAGGGCTGGGGTGAGGGGCCAGGCACATAGATGCCGCCAAAACGTACCCGCCTGACCTGCTCCCCAAGAGATCGGAACCAATCAATCCCGCTTCGGAACGTTCAGGCCACGCTGGCTCGCGGGGCGCGCAACGGCGCGCTCCAGCCAGGCCATGGCAGCAGGGAATTTTTCGAACTCGAGAACCTCGCGACCACCATAGAAGACGTCGACACCGCGAACCCAGGGGAAGGTCGTGATATCGGCAATGGTATATTCATCGCCCATGATCCACTGACGCCCGGTCAGGCGCTCTTCCAGAATGCCGAGCAGGCGCTTGGCCTCATCACGATAGCGCTCCACTGGATAGGGGTTGTTGGCAACCTTGTCGGCAGCGAATTTGAAGAAATGGCCGAACTGGCCGAACATCGGGCCGACACCGGCCATCTGGAAGAACACCCATTGCAGCACCTCGTAACGGCCGGCCGCGTCCTTGGGCATGAGCTTGCCGGTCTTCTCGGCGAGATAAACCAGGATCGCGCCGGATTCGAACAGGCCGATCGGCTTGCCGTCCGGCCCATTGGGATCGATGATTGCGGGGATGCGGCCGTTCGGATTCAGCGAAACGAACTCAGGCGACTTCTGGTCGTTGGTGCCAAAGGAAACGAGATGCGGCTCATAGGGAAGACCCAGTTCCTCAAGCGCGATGGAGACTTTTACGCCATTGGGCGTCGGCAGCGAATAGAGCTGGATGATATCGGAATTGCTGGCGGGCCAGCGCTTCGTGATCGGAAAGGACGACAGATCTGCCATGGGGCTGCTCCTGAAGACTATGATTTGGCGAGTGAATTGGCGTTACCATAACCGATACGGCGCATATGGGAAGAGCGATCAGGGAACGTGATTGTTCAATGATTGTGAACTAATCGTGCGCAGTTGTTTATCTTTTCAACTCCCCAAAAATCACGAATATCTGTCTCCAGAAATTGTCGCCACCGACTTAACCGCTTTCATCGGAGACTGTCATGTCCAACACCAATAACATCATCATCCTTGTGGCGCGCATCCTGCTCGCTTTCATGTTCATCTTCGCCGGCTTCGGCAAGCTGACCGACCCTGCAGGCACTGCCGGCATGATCGCCGGCGCCGGCATGCCCTATGCAACGCTGCTCACCTATCTCGCCGGCACCTTCGAATTCGTCACCGGCGTCTGCGTTCTCATCGGCTTCCAGGTCCGCATCGTCGGCTGGCTGCTCGCTGCCTTCTGCGTGTTCACGGGCATCATCTTCCACCTGCCGACCGTCAACGTTCCGGATTTCCCGGCCGCTGCCAACGGCTGGATCAACGGCCTGAACTTCGTGAACTTCCTGAAGAACATCACGCTGGCCGGCGCCTACATCTCGCTCGCCACCAACGGCGCAGGCGTCTATTCGCTCGACGCACGTCGGGGTGCCTACGCCACGGCCTGATCTACCACCTCTTCCAAAAGAAAAAGCCCGCCGGAACTCCGGCGGGCTTTTTCATGTTGAGCCTTATAAAAATCAGAGCGCGGCGCGCACGGCAGCGACGATGCGCGCAATCATAGGATCGCCTTCGTGGCTCGGCTTGCGGGCGCGAACCAGGCAGGCCTCGGAACGCAGGATCGTGCCATCCGACAGCACCTTCAGATGGTTCGCCCGCAGAGTGGAGCCGGTCGAGGTGATATCGACGATGATGTCAGCAGAGCCGGCGGCCGGCGCACCTTCGGTCGCACCAAGGCTTTCGACGATGCGATAGAGCTGGATGCCGTGCTGGCTCGAAAAGAACTGCTGCGTCAGCCGCCAATATTTGGTGGCGACCGTCAGCCTGCGGCCATGACGGGCACGGAAATCGGCAGCGACATCGCCAAGATCGGCCATGGTGTCGACGTCGAGCCAGATATCCGGCACGGCGACCACGACATCGGCATGGCCGAAGCCGAGGCGGGCAGAGAACTCGACGCGGCGATCCGCCTCCGCCATGCCCTCGCGCACGAGGTCTTCGCCGGTGACGCCGAAATCGACGCTGCCATTGCCGATCTCACGAGAGATTTCCGAAGCCGACAGGAAGGCAATCTCGATATTGTCCCAGCCCTCGACACGGCCGCGATAGGAACGGTCATTGCCGACGGCGACGATGGGCATGCCGGCGCGCTCGAAGATCGCGGAGCAATCATCCTTCATACGGCCCTTGGAGGGAAGCGCGATGGTGATGGTCATCAGGCTGCCCTCGCTGTTTCGATGCGGTCGAGCCAGAGCGCGAAGCCGACTGCCGGAATATGGTCCTTAGCGCCGAGCAGGGTCATCAGCCGGTCGAAGCGGCCGCCGCCGGCGAGCACCGCCGTCGATCCCTCCACCGTCACTTCGAAGACGAGGCCGGTATAGTAGTCGAGCGGGCGGCCGAAGGCGGCACGATAGTCGATGATCGATGTATCGACGCCGGCATCGGCAAGAGCCGCGACACGCGTGTCGAACCCCTTCAGCGCCGTTTTCAGCTCGAGGCCCGCCGCATCGGCAAAGCCTGCCAGCGCCGCCGAGGCATCCGCCAGTGGCACGCTCAGCGACAGAAACTCCTCCAGCACGCCGAAGGCAGCGTCGTCGAGATGGGTTTCCGAAAGAACCAGCTTCTCGCGAAGACGACGGGCGATCTCCTGCGGCGAACGGCTGGCATTGGTGGAATAGCCGGTCGCCTGCATGGTGCTGTCGATGTGCGTCACCAGCCCCTGCTCGTCGCCGCGATTGAGGTAGTCAAGCACATGCGGGTCGAGGCCGGTCACCGGTTGCGGGCTTGCCAGCCGCGCCAGCATGGCCTCAAGCTGCATCATGTTGCCGAAAGCGTGGATCAGGCGTTTCTGCCAGCCAGAAGGCAGCCCAAGTGCCTGCACGACGGCTTCGAACACGGCCTGATCACCCAGGGTCACGGACAATGCCTTGCCGGGCACGACGCGGCTGAGAATGGCGATGGCGTCGCCAATGGCGCGGGCATCGGCGCTTGCCGTATCACGGTCGCCAAGATCCTCGATGCCGGCCTGATAGAATTCATGGCCGCCTTCGCGGCGCTGGCGAAAGATTTCGCCCAAGTAGGAATAGCGCTTCGGCGTGCCGGTGGCGGTTTCGATATGGCGCAGGCAGACGGGAATGGTGAATTCCGGGCGCAGGCAAAGGCTGGCGCCGGTCTCGCTTTCGGTCATGAAGATGCGACGGCGCAGATCTTCGCCGGCCATATCGAGAAACGGCTCGGCCGGCTGGATGATGGGCGTGTCCACCCGCTCCGTCCGTCGGCCGGTAAATTCGGCAAGAAGATCGCCGGCAAAATCCGGAAGATTGATGAGGGGCATCAGCCTGCCCTCTTGCGATCTTCCGCCTGTGCCGCCAGTATTTCCAGTACCTTGGCAACCAATTCTGCCTCCGGCACAACGTCCTGGGCCACGCGCGCCTCACGCCAGCTGGCATTGTCCTCGATCTCGCCGGAGAGGCGTTTGCCCTCGATCAGGTCCTTGAGCTGAACGACGCCCTGGGCGCGCTCATCGCCGCCCTGGATGATGGCGATCGGGCAGCCGCGACGGTCGGCATATTTCAGCTGGTTGCCGAACTTCTTCCAGTTGCCCTGGAACATTTCGGCGCGAATGCCAGCGGCGCGCAATTGCTGCGTGAAGCGCTGATAGCGGCCCATCGCCTCGACATCACCGTCCATGACAGTGACGAGCACGGGCTCGATCACCTCTTCCACGCCGAGCTTGCCGAGATTCTTCAAAGCCGTCATCAAGCGGGAGACGCCGATGGAGAAGCCTGTGGCCGGCACCGGCTGCCCCATGAAGCGCGAGACGAGCCCATCATAACGACCGCCGCCGCCGACGGAGCCGAAGACGACCTTCTCGCCCTTCTCGTTGGTGACGTCGAACAGCAACTCGGCCTCATAGACCGGGCCGGTGTAATATTCGAGGCCGCGCACGACGGAAGGATCGATCTTGATGCGATCCGACTGATAACCGGCGCTGGTGACGAGGCTGCCGATGAAATTCAATTCCTCGACGCCCTCGCCGCCATTCGAGGTCCCGGCGCAGCTCGGCGAGCTGGGCAGCACTTTCGGCGTAATCCTTGATGCCGACGAAGAAGAGCACCTTGTCGATCTGATCGGCATCAAGGCCGGCACCCTTGGTGAAGTCGCCGGATTCATCCTTGCGGCCGGGACCGAGCAGCAATGCCACGCCTTCCGGGCCGAACTTGTCGAGCTTATCGATGGCGCGCAGCACATTCAGGCGCTGGACGGCCTTGTCGTCACCGCCGAGGCCAATCGCTTCAAGCACGCCGTCCAGAACCTTGCGGTTGTTGACGCGGATCACATAGTCGCCGCGCTTGATGCCGAGGGCTTCCAGCGTGTCGGCCATCATCATGCACATTTCGGCATCGGCCTGCACGCCCGGCGCACCGACGGTATCGGCATCGAACTGCATGAACTGACGGAAACGACCCGGGCCCGGCTTCTCGTTGCGGAAGACATAGCCGGCGCGATAGGTGCGGTAGGGAAGCTGGATCTCGTTGAAATTCTCTGCGACATGACGGGCAAGCGGCGCCGTCAGGTCGTAACGCAGCGACATCCACTGCTCGTCTTCATCCTGAAGCGAGAACACGCCTTCGTTCGGCCGGTCGCTGTCCGGCAGGAATTTGCCGAGCGCATCGGTATATTCGAACAGCGGTGTTTCGACGGGATCGAAACCATAATGCTCGTAAACCGCACGGATCTTTGCGGTCATTTCGTTGACCGCGCGAATGTCGCTGGCGGAACGATCGACAAAGCCGCGCGGCAGGCGGGCCTTGAGCTTCTGTGGTTTCTTCTGCTTGTCGCTCATCTGTAGGGTAATCCGGTACGGGAACAGTGGCGGTTAACTAGCGGATTGGGCGGAATGCGGCAAGGATTGTTATATGTTAACGGCCATCAAAGCCGATAAAAGCCCGAGAGAGCGACAGGGACGCCATGCCATACGCGATTGTCTTGAAATGTTCGAATGCCTCTGCCACTCCCGTCACGGATCTCTGGCGGGAGGCCAGCCGGTTCGAAACAACTCCTTCGATGGCGGCGCTGCATTATCCGCCGCATCTGACCTTTGCGGTCTATCAGGATATCGATGTGCCCCTGCTTTTCGCGACCGCGCAAAAGGCCTTCGGCAACACGCCGCCCCTATTGGTCGAATTCTCCGGTATCGATCATTTTCCAAACGATATGCTGGTGTTGTGGGCGCGGCCCGCGGACGATCGTGTCTTAAGACAAATGCACCATGCCATTCACGAGGAAATCGACCCTGCCCTCTGCCATGAACATTCGCGCCCGGATCGCTGGCAGCCGCATTGCACGATCGCGATGAAGATTAAAGCAAGCGCCGCGGAGCAGGCGCTGGAATGGGCGGCGGGAACAGAAGCTCGATTTACACTCACCTTCGATGCGGTGGATTGCATAAGCTTTCCTCCAGTCGAAATTCTGAGAGAAGTCAAACTGCTGCCTTGATCCGCTTTCAATGTTCGGATGATGCAATTTGCGCTTGCCTTCGCGGCGAGCGCAGCTAGGTTCTTGGGCATGCGGTTCTTTGCGATCCTGACGATGGTGATTGCCTGGCTGTTCTACGGCGCCATGCCGGCGCTGGCGAACTGTCCCGTCTGCGATTCCGCCGCCACCATGGCCGCCGCATCGACCATGGGCATGCATGATGGAATGGCCGATATGCCTGGCATGGCCGGCCATGGCGACATGGTGCAGCACCCGGACAAGAAGCCGGAGAACCCTTGTGCCGGCGGCATGGCGCATGTGGCGTCCTGTGCCGCCTGTCTCGCCCTGACGCCAACGCTTGCAATTGCCGGCGGCAAGCATCTGTTCTCCTATCCGGTGCCAGCGCTTGGCCAACGCCTTGCAGGCTCTCGCCCGGAGCCGATGGCTCCGCCTCCCCGTTTCGTCTGACGATCCTCTGTTTTATCGCAGGAGCGGCTTTCCGCTCACTTTCAGATACCGTCCAGAAACGGAAAGGACACCTATGTCTATCTCAAGAACTCTCATCCTCGCCGGAGCTTTCGCCTTCGCTCTTACCCTGCCAGCCCTTGCCGACGATATGTCGGGCATGGACATGAGCAAGCCGATGGGCGACCAGGGCGCCTCCAGCAAGGCGTTCAACGACGCCATGGGCAAGATGCACAAGGACATGATGATCACCTATAGCGGCGATGCCGATGCGGATTTCGTCCGCGGCATGATCCCGCATCATCAGGGTGCGATCGACATGGCCAAGATCGAGCTGAAATATGGCAAGGATCCGGAACTGCGCAAACTGGCGCAGGCCGTCGTCACCGCACAGGAAGCCGAGATCAAGGAAATGAACGCCTGGCTGAAGAAGCACGGCAAGTAATTTTAGCAACGAAGGGAGGTGGCTATCCACCTCCCTTCTTTCGAGCGTTCACACGTGGCTGGAAACGGACGGCTCTCGTAAACCGCTCAATCCATGATCTGCGGCAGGCGCTCGGCGAGCAGGTCGATCACCACCCGCATCTTCAACGGAAGCTGCGGCGTCTGCGGCCAGACCAGATAGATGTTCACCGCCCGGCTGGAAGCATTGTTCAACGCCGGCACGAGGCTACCGGCCGATATGTGGTCACGCACCAGCCAGCAGGGCAGCCAGGTGATTCCCATTCCAGATGCCGCCGCCTGTGCAAGGACCTCCAAATCATCGAAGCGCAGGCGCGTTGCCGGAAAATATTCGACGGCCGAGCCGTCCTCCTGCAGGAAGATCCATTTCTTCGCCTCGCCGGACCGGCCATAAGCAATCAGCTCGTGACCGGCGAGATCGGCGATGGTCTGGGGCGCGCCTCTGGCGGCGAGATAGTCGGGAGACGCGCAAAGCACCATGCGAGTTGAAGTGATCTTGCGGGCGGCAAGACCCGCCTCGTCGCGCAGCACGCCATTGCGAACGGCTAGATCGAAGCCCTCTTCGAACAGATCGACGACACGGTCGCTGAAGGACAGGTCCAGTTCGAGCTTGGGGTGAATGCGGGCCAGTTCCAACAGCAGCGGTGCGGCGCAGCAACGACCAAACAGAACCGGCATGGAGATGCGCAGGCGTCCCGTGACCTCACGCTTGCCTGATTCCAGCATGGCCTCGCCGGACTGTATCTCGTCCAGCGCCCGGCGGCAGCGCTCATAGAAGGCCTGACCTTCGTCCGTCAGGCTCTGCATGCGGTGGTGCGGTGAAACAGGCGAACGTTCAGCCGCTTCTCCAGCCTGGCAATGGTCTTGCCGATGGCCGAACGCGACAAGTTCATGCGCGCCGCAGCCGCTGAGAAGCCGCCGGCTTCGACTGCCTCCACAAATTCCGGGATACCGTTGAGCATGTCATTCATCGCGATTGCTTCCTTACGGGAACCAGTTAGTGGAATTAATATCGCCACTGGCGACCAATAGGCAACGATATAGTCATGCTCTTGTTGGCTTTCTTCTCAGGAGATCATGATGACGAAAAGCATGAAGCACTGGACCCTCGATACGATCCGTGTCGGCGCTCCCTTGAACCTGACTGAAACGGCGGTGCCGGCGCCGGCGCGCGGCGAAGTGCTCGTGCGGGTCAAAGCCGTTTCGCTGAACTATCGCGACAAGCTCGTTCGTGAGACCGGCATGGGGCTGGATATTCAGTTTCCCTTCGTGCCGGCCTCCGACATGGCGGGCGTCGTTGAGGCGGTGGGAGACGATGTCACCCGGTTTTCGGTCGGAGATCGGGTCATCTCGACCTTCAATCCGGGCTGGATCGACGGCAAGCCGCCGCACGGCACAGCTCGCAATCCGCCCTATCGTACGCTTGGTGGCTTTTATGCCGGCATGCTCTCCGAATATGTCGCGCTTTCTGAGGATTGGCTGGTCGCCGCACCGAAAAGCCTCGACCATGGCGAGGCCAGCACCCTGCCCTGCGCCGGCCTGACCGCGTGGTTCGCACTGGTGGAACGCGGCAACGTCAAGGCCGGTGATCGAGTGCTGGTGCAGGGAACGGGTGGGGTAGCGCTGTTCGGCCTGCAGATTGCCGCCGCGCAGGGAGCCGAGGTGTTCGTAACTTCCTCGGGTCCGGAAAAGCTCGCCCGCGCAAAGGCGCTAGGCGCCCATCACGGCATCGACCGCAATGCCGGCGACTGGGTGGAGGAGGTCTACCGCCTTACCAACGATCGCGGCGTCGACCACATCTTTGAAATTGCCGGTGGAGCGAATTTCGCCCAATCGCTGAAGGCGGTAGTGCCGCATGGCCGCATTTCCGTCATCGGCGTGCTGGAAGGTTTCGACATTTCCGGCCCGGTGGGTCCGCTGCTGCTGAAATCCCCCGTCGTCCAGGGCATCGGCGTCGGCCATCGCCGGGCGCTGGAGGATCTCGTGCGCGCCGTCGACACGATCGGGCTGAAGCCGGTCATCGACCATCGCTATGCCTTTGGCGAAGTTCCGGCCGCCTTCGATCACCTCGATCGCGGCGCCTTCGGCAAGATCGTCATCGAACTATGATGACGGCTGAGCCGCCGCCAGACTGACGGCGGCTCGGTCTCTGCGTAAATCAAGCCTTCGGTTCGAACGGCTGCGGCACGCGCTGGGCTCCCTGACGGGAAAGCATCCAGCCGGGATACTCTGGCGTGAGCGCGCTGACTTCATCCAGCTTGGCCATATCCTCGGCATCGAGCTTCAGCTTGACGGCGGCGAGATTCTGGTCGAGCTGGTCGAGACGCTTGGCACCGATGATGATTGATGTGACGAAGGGCTTTGCCAGGATCCAGGCGAGTGCCACGGTCGCGACGCTTGCACCATGCTTCTCGGCGACGTCGCGCATGGCGGCGACGCAGGCCCAGGCACGGTCCTTGTCGACAGGCGGGAAATCGAAGCTGGCGCGGCGTCCCTCGCCATTGCCGGGAGCCCCCGGACCATACTTACCGGACAGCAGGCCGCCGGCGAGCGGCGACCAAACCATGAGGCCGAGCTTTTCCTCCGCCATCAGCGGCACT
This sequence comes from Rhizobium sp. P44RR-XXIV, assembly GCF_001999485.2. Lineage (NCBI taxonomy): Bacteria > Pseudomonadati > Pseudomonadota > Alphaproteobacteria > Hyphomicrobiales > Rhizobiaceae > Rhizobium > Rhizobium sp. P44RR-XXIV. The sequence goes on from NZ_MPVZ02000025.1 coordinate 70,779, forward strand.
ATCTCGCGCTCCAGATCGCGTCCGGCGATGGAATAATAGGCCTGAACCGTCTCGAAGCGGGCAAAGCCGCGACGCTCCGACAGGCCGAGCGCCTTGGCGATGCGCCAAGCCTGCCAGTTTGAGACGCCGACATAACGCACGAGGCCGCGCGACACGAGATCATCCAGCGCCCGCAGTGTTTCCTCGATAGGAGTGACTGTATCGGTCGCGTGGATCTGGTAGAGGTCAATATGGTCAGTTTGCAGGCGGTCAAGACTTGCCTGCACCGAGTCCATGATATGGCCGCGCGATGCGCCGCGATCGTTCGGCTTGTCGCCCATGACACCATAAACCTTGGTGGCGATGACGACATCCTTGCGGGGAACGCCGAGGTTCTTCAGCGCCTGGCCGAGCAGCTTTTCGGAGTTGCCCTGCGAATAGACGTCGGCCGTATCAATGAAATTGATGCCGGCGGCGAGCGAGCTTTCGACGATCTTGTCGGCGAGCGACTGGTCGACATCGGCGATCGAGCCCCACATGCTGTTGGCGACGGCTTCACCGAAGGTCATCGTGCCCAGGCAAAGCTCGGAGACGAACAGGCCAGTATTACCGAGTTGATTGTAACGCATAGGAGAAAATTCCCTTGTGGTCAGCCGGAAGAGACTTCCAGTCTGTGAGTTCTTATCTCTTGGCTATATAATTGGCCCCGGCATGGCAGCCATTTGTCCGCGCCGCCGTGGAGAGGTCAGAAGACAGTCGTCGAGGCACGGCGCTGCGCCGTTGCGATCGAGACAGCATCGACATAATGCACCGGAATCCGATTTCAACGCGAGACCTTCGACCGATCACGATGCGGTTACCAGGCACTCGCTCTTGCTTCCGATCCGGCACAGGATAGATTCCAGCATTCATCCCATACGCAGAACGGACATACCGATGACGCAACGCCCGCTGACAACGATCGGTTTCGATGCCGACGACACGCTCTGGCAGAACGAACAGTTTTACCGGCTCACGGAAGTGCAGTTCACCGATCTGCTGGCCGACCACGCCGATAGCAACCGTATTTCGGCGCGCCTGCTGGAGGCGGAAAAACGCAACCTGCGCCATTACGGCTTCGGCATCAAAGGCTTCACGCTCTCGATGATCGAGACGGCCATCGAGATTACCGAGGGCGAAGTGCCGGCGACCGTGATCGCCCAGATCCTCGACATCGGCCGCGACCTCCTGGCCCATCCCGTCGAGACAATGCCGCATGTCCGCGAGACGCTGACAGCGCTGTCCGGCACCTATCTGCTGGTGCTGATCACCAAGGGCGATCTTTTCGATCAGGAGCGCAAGCTTGCCCAATCCGGTCTCGGCGACCTTTTCGATGCGGTCGAGATCGTCTCCGACAAGAACGCGTCGACCTATCGCCGTATCTTTTCCAAGGTGGGCGACGGGCCTGAGCGGGCGATGATGATCGGCAATTCGCTGAAGTCGGACATCGTGCCGGCGCTTGCCGCCGGCAGCTACGGCGTCTTCGTGCCGCACGAGCTCACCTGGTCCTACGAGCATGTCGAGGAACCAACGGAAGCCCCGCGCTTCCGCAAGATCGGGCATCTCGGGGAATTGGCGGCGGTCATCGAAAGCCTGTTTTAAGCTTTACTGCCCCTGCTTGGAGCGCGGCGGGAAAAGCATCGGTCCCTGATCCTTCTGCTGATCGGCAGGCACCTGCTGTGCGGCCGGCGGATTGGGATCGATGAGGATCTCATAGGGAGCGCCGAGCCCGCGACGGCGGGTGACGCGGGAGTAATAGGGCTTGATCAGCCAGGTCGTGTCTTCGTTGACCGTGACATCGGCGGTGTTGCCGTCCTCGTCCGTGCCGAAGAAGGATTCATCGTCGTTCGAGGACAGATCGAAGATCGCCATATAGGTATATTTGCTCTTCGAGCTGAAGGTGATCCGCACATGCTGGCCCTTCTTCAGCGGCAGCATGTAAACCTTGCCCTTGCCAAACTTCGTCCAGCCCGTCAGCTTCTCCAGCACCGCCGGCAGAGCGATCTTCTCGACCTTCTCTCCCCGGTCGAGTTCCGGCATCTGCAATTGCGGTTGAGCATCCTGCGCATAGACGGCCCTGCCGCCAAGAAGCGTCAGGACAATCAGCGAGATACCGAGAACTCTCATGGCCGCACCAATGCGCAACGCAGCGCCTCGACTTCCTTGCGGCAGAAGCAACCCTCTATGTGATCGTTGACGAGACCCATGGCCTGCATGAAGGCATAGACCGTCGTCGGGCCGACGAATGTCCAGCCGCGCTTCTTCAGATCCTTCGAAATGCGCACGGAGGCCGGCGACGTCGGGTTGGCACGCAGATGCGCAAGATCGAAGATCTCCGGGCGCTCGGCAGCGGTCGGCTCCTGGCTCCAGAAATAGCGGGCGAGCGATCCGAATTCCGAACGCAGCTCGATGGCGCGGCGGGCATTGTTGATGGTGGAAACGATCTTGCCGCGATGGCGAATAATGCCGGCATCGGCGACGCAACGCTCGATATCCGCCTCGTCGAATTTGGCGACCTTCTCGAAATCGAAACCGGCGAAGGCCGCGCGGAAATTCTCGCGCTTGCGCAGGATGGTCAGCCACGACAGACCAGATTGGAAACCCTCCAGGCAGATCTTTTCGAACAGCCTGATATCGCTGACAACGGGACGACCCCATTCCTCATCGTGATAGCGCTGATATTCCGGGAGATTGCCGTGCCAGAAGCAGCGGTCCTTGCCATCCTCACCGGTGATGATGCCCGTTTCGGCCATTTTTGCGATTCGTCTCCCATTTCAGCGCATACCACTGGAAGCTGGTAAGCAATTATCGGATAAAACCAGATCCATCAAACATTTAAAATCGTAGGCGCATTCGGACGATCGCGCATTCCGATTCATGATTTACCACTTGCAAACCATCTTTCCAAACCAGGCGGTAACCCTGACAAAGGTTTATCGGCTTCCCGGCATTTTGATGAACAGATGTTTACCATTCGCTCGCGCCCAAGTGGCACCATGGTCGTGAACGGGCGCTGTCGCGCCCATCTTCGGCCCATGTGTAGAGAGTTTGTCCGATGATGAAACACGCCATTCTATGCGCCGCCGGCGCCTTGAGCCTGCTCGCCTCAACCGCCTTCGCCGACGACCGCTACCAGACGCGCCCGCCCGTTATCGTCAGCCCCGATCTGACTGCTCCCTGGGTCATGCAGCTCGGCGGCGGCAATGTGCAGCCGGTCGTCTATCCCGTTCGCCCGGGTGGACGGCGCGTCGCCAATCCGGCAGTCGAGCAGCAGGCCAACCCGCAGGTTCGTCAGGTCGTGCAGCCGCGTGGGCTGTTCTCGCGCCCCGTCCAGCAAGTCGCCATGGTGCGTCCACAATATCCGGCAATCCGCGGCCAGATCGACCCGCAATTCCTGCCGCAGATCGTCGACTACCAGACCAAGGAAAAGCCCGGCAGCATCGTTATCGATACCAACAACCGCTTCCTCTACCTGGTGATGGACGGCGGCAAGGCGCGGCGCTATGGCGTCGGCGTTGGCAAGCCCGGCTTCGAATGGGCAGGCGCCCATACCGTCACCCGCAAGCAGGAATGGCCGGATTGGACACCGCCATCCGAAATGGTGGCACGCGAAGCGGCAAAGGGACACTATCTGCCGGCACACATGGAAGGCGGCGAAGCCAATCCGCTCGGCGCGCGCGCCATGTATCTCGGCTCCACCCTCTACCGCATCCACGGCACCAATGCGCCCTGGACGATCGGCAGCGCCGTCTCCTCAGGCTGCATCCGCCTGCGCAACGAAGACGTCACCGATCTCTATAACCGCGTGAAGGTCGGCACCCGCGTCATCGTGATGTGATCGGCACGCAAACCGAAAAAGGTGCGGCGGGCATGGGCGATTACGACCTCAGACCGCGCCGCGCCAATCCCCTCTTCGTCCGCACCATTGTCGCGACTATAGCCCGCTCTCCGATAGAAGAGAGGGGCACATTTCTGGGTCGGTCTTTGCGGCGGCCAGTTTGATCTTGATCCCCTCGCAGGTTCCGGTAATTTCCCCCTGAAATGAGCGAGGGGAATGTCATATGAAAACAGTACTATCGGTCGTGGCGACAGGCGTCGCAGCGGCGTGTCTTCTTGCGGCCTCGAACGCCGCTGCCTTTACCGCTTCCGCGCCCTCCACAGCGCCGGCCACGCGCAGCGATGTGATCCGGGTCGCGATGGAGCCGCAAGGCCAGGTCAAGCCGCAGTTCCAGCGGCGGCTGGTCAGGCTGGCGACCAGCGAGGCGCCGGGCACCGTCATCATCGATACCAACAACAAGTATCTCTATCTCGTCGAAGGCAATAACCGCGCGAGACGCTATGGCATCGGCGTCGGCCGCGAGGGCTTTGGATGGTCCGGCGTGGTCAAGGTCGGCCGCAAGGCAGAATGGCCTGGCTGGACGCCGCCGCCGGAAATGCGCATCCGCGAGGCCAAGAAGGGCCACAAGCTGCCGGCCTATCAGGAAGGCGGAGAGGATAATCCGCTCGGTGCGCGCGCCATGTATCTCTATCGCAACGGCAATGACACGGCCTTCCGCATCCACGGCACCAACCAGCCCTGGAGCATCGGCCTTAACATGTCTTCCGGCTGCATCCGCATGATGAACAAGGATGTCACGGATCTCTACGATCGGGTTCCGATCGGCACCAAGGTCATCGTCGTCGGTCCCGGCAACAAGCAGGGCGAGGTCAGCTATCAGGATCGCGGTGTCGATGTGCTGAGAACCTTGTTCGGCGGCTGACGGCAGACTGATCCGCCAATCCCGATCGAATTCGACGATCAAAAAGCGCCTCGAACCCATGATTCGGCACAGCCGGCTCATTGAGGCGCTTTCGTTGCCTTACCGCCCCGACCAACTGGCTGGCTGGCGACGTGCACTGTTGCACCGTTGTTACAGCTTGAAACTTCTTGTGCTGGTCTGTCCGAAAATGGCCGTTTGCATTCAGTTGAATGTCAGTTCTCCCGCCTAACCGACCTCTGGCGACCAGTGACCGCAATAGAAGTGTCATGGAAGCGCGCTTAGATGGCGGCAGTTTGGCATCGGGGGATTCCACATGCATCGCGTATTTCGTATCAGGCAGCCGGCCTTGGCCGCGATTGTCACGTCAGCATTCGTACTTGCCGCCAGCGCAGCCTCGGCGGAAATGCAGTTTTCAGCCTATGGCGGCGTCCAGGGCGCAACCGGCGGCAATGTAACCACCTCGGATGGCGCCAATTTCGACCCGAACTGGTCGGGCAAATCCTTCAAGATGCCTCCCTATTTCGGCTTCCGCGGCATCTGGTGGCTTGACCAGTTCGACAAGCCGAACTGGGGCGTGTCGCTCGATTATACCCATGCGAAAGTCTACGGCGATCTCGGCAACACGCCAGGCTGGTCGCATTTCGAGTTCACCGACGGCCTGAACATGCTGACGCTCAACGCGCTCTATCGCTTTCAGGACCCGGGCCGCAACTGGACGCCCTATGTGGGCCTCGGCGCCGGCATCAACGTGCCGCATGTCGAAGTCACGCGCGCATCGGGCACCACCTTCGATTATCAGTTCGGCGGCCCGTCGCTGCAGGCACAGGCCGGCGTCAGCTACCAGTTCGCTAAGCACTGGTCGACCTTCGTCGAATATAAGGGCAACTACAACTTCGTGAACGATGTCTCGATCGACAGCGGCGACACGCTGAAGACCCGGGTCTTCACCCATGCCCTCAACTTCGGCGTCTCCTTCAACTTCTAAAAATATTGCCCTGACAGGCGCAATCGATCCCCTCAAGCCAGTTCAGGCGGAGGGGATCATGTGCTATAAAATTGCGCATGAGCTTTTCCTATTATCAGTGTGACTGGATCCATCCGGAGAGCGAGGAACCGGTCGTCGTCTACTACGAGGTCGATACCGCCGGCGACGTTCCGCGGCTTATCGATGTCTTTGCCGATGGCCGCCGGCAATGCATGGCGGTTGTCGATGTTGCCTTGCTGGGGTTTAACAAGCGGCGCATCACCAGCCTCGTCGAAGGCTCGTTCTACGACGGCATCGCGGGCCTGGTGGACGGCCTCTTCTTCGAGGAGGGGCAGGAGCGCATCAGCATGACACGCATCGCTGCCGAGAAATTCGAGAGCGAATGGCAGGCGCACCGTTCGGGAGAGCCCGAAAAATTACATTAGCGCTGCCGCCGGCTCCAGCCCTTTGAGCTTGGCCGGCATGTCACCGCCATAGGCCCAATCCAGCAATTCGACAGTATGCAGAATGGGAATGCCCGTTCCCGTCGCGATCTGCGTGATGCAGCCGATATTGCCTGTCGCGATGACATCGGCCTTCGTCGCTTCGAGGGTCCTCACCTTGCGCGCCTTCAGCTCGGCCGAGATCTCCGGCTGCATGATATTGTAGGTGCCGGCCGAGCCGCAGCAGAGATGGCCTTCCGCCGGATCGCGAACCGTAAAGCCCGCAGTTTTCAGCAGGAGTTTTGGCGCCATGGTGATCTTCTGGCCATGCTGCATGGAGCAGGCAGAGTGATAGGCGACCGTGATGCCGCGCGGCATGTGCGAGGGAAGATCGAAGCTCCCCAGATATTCGGTGATGTCCTTGGCGAGCGCCGAAACCCTGGCAGCCTTTTCGGCATAGGCGGGATCGAGACGCAGCATATGCCCGTAGTCCTTGATCGTCGTGCCGCAGCCGGATGCGGTGATGATGATCGCATCAAGGCCGCCTGCCTCGATCTCGCGCATCCACACATCGACATTGGCACGAGCGGCTGCAAGAGCCTGCTCTTCCCGCCCCATGTGATGCACCAGCGAGCCGCAACAGACCTCGCCTTGCGGCGCAACCACTTCGACACCAAGACGCGTCAGCAGGCGGATAGTCGCCTCGTTGATCCCCGGATCGAGCACCGGCTGGGCGCAGCCCGTCAGGATCGCGACACGCCCGCGCTGCTCCGCCTGCGCCGCGTGCCGGCCGGGCTTTGCAAAGAGGGACGCGCGGGAATGCTGCGGGGTGCAAGATCGAGCATCGCCGCAAAGGGCTTCAGCGCTGGCACGCGCCTAAATGCAGCCTTCAGCGGCCGCCCGAGACGCGCGAGTTGTAGGGCCAGTCGGAAACGGCCGGGATAAGGCAGGACGGCGGCCAGCACATTGCGGATCAATCGATCCATCAGCGGGCGCTTGTAGGTATTCTCGATATGGGCGCGGGCGTGGTCGATCAGATGCATGTAGTCGACGCCTGAAGGACAGGTCGTGGTGCAGGCGAGGCAGGACAGACAGCGGTCTATATGCGTCGTCACCTCGGCATCGGCGGGCCGGCCGTTCTCCAGCATATCCTTTATGAGATAGATGCGGCCGCGCGGACTATCGAGCTCGTTGCCGAGCGTCACATAGGTGGGACAGGTGGCGGTGCAGAAGCCGCAATGCACGCATTTGCGTAGGATAGCCTCAGACTCGGCCACATGCGGATCGGTCAACTGTTCGGGCGTGAAGTTGGTTTGCATCAGGCAGGCTCCCCCATCACGCGATCTTCCCCGGATTGAGAATCCCTGCCGGATCGAATTTTTCCTTCACGCGTGCCGAAAGCAGCGCCACGGCTTCCGGCTGCGGTTGAAAGGCCGGTGTCATCGCGCGATGGGCCGGCGTCGCGCGCAGCAGCGTCGCATGGCCGCCGCCGAGTGCGTGAATGTAGCGGCGCAGCACATCACCTTCCGGCTCGGCTTCCATCCGCATCCAGACAAGACCACCCTGCCAATCATAATAGGCATCGACACCCGCTTCGAGGCGAAGGGCGGCGACGAGCTTGTGGCCGGTGCCGGGCGCGACCGAGACGCGCCAGACGGGCCGCGTCGTACTGTCAGCATAGGGCTTCACATCGCGGATCTCCCGCCAAAGCCTGCGGCTTTCCGCTTCGGCGAGCCGTGTGACCGGGCCCAGGTGGTGCAGCAGGGCAGCGGCCAGCTTCTCGGCCCTGACCGAAACCGATCCCGGCAAGCCTTCGATGCGCAGAGCGGTCGCTTCGGCCCTCGGCAATTTGCCGTCGATAAAATTCCAGCTGACGGTCAACGGCAGGTGTGCGGCACCCGAGACATCGAGCGGCATGGCCATGACGGCCGCCATGGCTTCTGCGGCTTCCGCATCGTTGAGGCCGGAAACGACGATGGTCTCCTCCGTCTTCGGTCGCGGCGGCACGCGGAAGGTCACCTCGGTCAAGAGGCCAAGCGTGCCGTGCGAGCCGGCCATCAGCTTGACGAGATCTAGGCCGGTGACGTTCTTCATCACCCGGCCGCCGGCCTTGACGATCTCACCCTTGCCATTGACGAAGCGGATGCCGAGCAGGCTGTCGCGCGCGGCACCGCTGACGAAGCGGCGCGGGCCGGATATATTGGCCGCGAAAACGCCGCCGATCGTTGGTTCGCCCTCGGTCGTCATCAGCGGCCGATGATCCATCGGCTCGAAGGCCATCATCTGGCCAGCATTGGCCAAAGCAGCCTCGATCTCGGCAACCGGCGTACCCGCCCGCGCGGTCATCACCATCTCACCCGGATTGTAGGCGACGATGCCGGCAAGGCTGCGCGAAGACAATGTCGCTTCGGCCGCAACTGCATTGCCGAAGCCGGAGCGGGTATTGCCGCCGACAATGGCCAGCGCTGCGCCGCGCGCCGCGTGGTCGCTGATGATGGAGGCTGCGTCCTCCTCCGTTTTCGGATAGAATTCGCTCATGCCGCGTTGCGTCCGTCCAGCGGGAAGACCTTGGAAGGGTTGAGGATCCAGCCTGGGTCGAAAGCCGCGCGGACCGACATCATCTGGGCGAGATCGACCTCAGCATATTGATGCCGCATCAGATCGCGCTTCTCGATGCCGACGCCGTGTTCGCCGGTGAGGCAACCGCCGGCGTCGACGCAGAGCCGCAGAATATCGTTGCCGGCTGCCTCGGCCTTGGCAGCCTCCTCTGGGTCATTGGCATCGAACAGGATCAATGGGTGCATGTTGCCATCGCCGGCATGGAAGACATTCGCGACACGCAGGCCGTAGCGATCGACGATCTCGGTGGTCTTCTGCAGGACATAGGAGAGCTGGCTCAGCGGCACCGTGCCGTCCATGCAGATATAGTCGGCAATGCGTCCGGTGGCGCCGAAGGCGGATTTGCGGCCCTTCCAGATCAGCGCCGCCTCCGTCGCCGACTGGCACTCCCGCACGGTCTTGACGTTATGGCTGCGGGCAATGTCGACGATGCTTTTCAGCATATCGTCCATTTCGGCTTCCGAGCCCTCGACTTCGACGATCAGCAACGCCCCGACATCGAGCGGATATCCGGCATGGGCAAAGGCCTCGCAGATCTCGATCGCCTGCTTGTCCATGAATTCGATGGCGACCGGGATGATGCCGGCCGCGATGACATCGGCCACGCAGGCGCCTGCCTCTTCCGAGGTGTCGAAGCCGAACAGCACCGGTCGCGCACCTTCCGGCTTGGCGATCAACCGCACCGTCGCCTCGGTGACGATACCGAGCTGGCCTTCGGAGCCGCAAACGAGGCCGAGCAGATCATAACCCGCCGCATCCAGGGCCTTGCCGCCGAGATCGATGACGGTGCCGTCGGTCAGCACCAGTCTGACGCCGAGCAGATTGTTGGTCGTGACGCCATATTTCAGACAGTGGGCGCCGCCAGAATTCATGCCGATATTGCCGCCAATGGTGCAGGCGAGCTGTGAGCTGGGATCGGGCGCGTAAAAGAAGCCGTCGGCCGAAACGCTCTCGGAAACATGCAGGTTGGTGACGCCGGCCTGGACTGTCGCCGTGCGATTGGCGAAATCGATGTCGAGGATCCGGTTCATCTTGGAAAGGCCGAGGACGACGGCATCTTCCTGCGGAATGGCGCCGCCGGAGAGCGAGGTGCCCGCGCCGCGCGGCACGACGGGAATGCCATAGCGATGGCAATATTTCATGACGGCCGCTACCTCGGCTGTCGAACGCGGCAGCGCAACGGCCAGCGGCACGCGGCGATAGGAGACGAAGGCATCCGTTTCGAACGGCACGAGCTCTCGTGCCTCATGAACGAGACATTCGGGCGCGAGAAGATCGGCGAGATCGGCAACGATGGCGCTGCGGCGGGCGAGAACGTCGGCTCGCGGCTCCAGAAATGAAATAGCCTCGGACATGCCGTCCTCCTCCTGCATCCGCCCTTAGGCGCAGCCTCCTTTTAACGCATAACAGGCTTAGCGCTTTCCCAAAATTGGCGCAAATGATAAGCATTTATTCCAAAACGGGAAATAATCACGCATGACCAATTTAGGGGATCTTGAGATCTTCGCCAGCGTCGTCGTTACGGGCAGCATGTCGCTTGCGGGCCGGGCGCTCGGCTTTTCGCCTGCCGTCATTTCAAAGCGCATCAAGCGGCTCGAAGACAGGCTCGGAACGCGGCTGCTGCAGCGCACGACACGGCAGATTTCGCTGACCGAAGCCGGCCAGGGCTTCTATGACCGGGTGCTTGCCATCCTTGCCGGGCTGGAAGAGGCGGAGGCCTATATTGCCGGCCGCTCAGCGCAGATGCAGGGCACATTGAAGATCTCCGCCCCCACCTCCTTCGGCCGGCTGCACATCGCCCCGCACCTGATATCCTTCATGCAGGCTCATCCGGAGCTGGCGATCAATCTGGTGCTGAGCGACGAGTTCGTCGATATCGTCGGCGGCGGCTTTGATCTTGCCATTCGCATTGCCGAACTCACCGATTCCAGCCTGGTGGCGCGACGCCTTGCGCCGGTGCGCCGGGTGCTTTGCGCTTCGCCCGCCTATATCGATATCAATGGCATGCCCAAGGATATCGACGATCTGCGCCGCCATACCTGCCTGCCGGCACACAATCATGATCCCTGGCGATTGGATGGCCCGAACGGAAGCCTGACCTTCCGGCCGGAAGGCAAGCTGATCACAAATTCCAGCGAAGTGATCCGCGAAGCCGTGATCGCCGGCCTCGGCATCGCGCTGCGCTCCACATGGGACGTCGGCCCCGAGCTGCGCGACGGTCGCCTCGTTCAGGTGCTGCCGGCCTATGAGGGGTCGCACAATGTCACCCTTTCAGCCGTCTATCCGAGCCGGCAGTTCCTGCCGGCGAAGGTCCGTGTGTTTATCGACTTCCTGACCGAACTTTATGGTCCCGTGCCCTATTGGGAGCGATAGAAGCCGCCTGATTGCTATCGCGCCAGGTCCAGATAGGCCGAGGCGACCATGGCATCGATATCCTTGGGAACGGGAATGACGCAGGCTTCCTTGCCAAGGCCGCCCTTGGCGACACGCTCCAGGCAGCGCGCCTGCAAGGTAAAGCCGAGATCCATGGATTCGACGCTGTTGCCGAGCGGGCGCGGACCGGCAAGATTGGCCATGTGGCCGCTGCCGAGGATGTGGAAGACACGGCCGTCGCGCATGCGGATGGTCTCGATGTGCTCGGCGGCGTAACGATCGATGCCAGCGACATCAGGGCTATTGCGGAACGCGTCTACATCGATCTCAAGTGGGAAATGGCCGCCATTGAGCAGGATCGCGCCGTCCTTGATCAACGGCAGATCGGCCGTGGTGATGATATCGGGATAGCCGGTGACCGTGATCAGGATATCGGCGGAACGGATTGCCGCCTCGCGCAGCGGAGTGGAGAAGCCGTCGAGATGCGCCTCCAGCGTCGTCACCGGATCGATGTCGACGACGCTGACGGCGGAAAAGGCATTGCGGAAGCATGCCGCCGTGCCCTTGCCGCAGGCACCATAACCGAAGACGGTGACGCGTTTGCCATTGGTGGAGCGGTTGGTGAAGCGCAGATAGCTCTCAAACAGGCTCTGTCCGACAGCATGCCGGTTCTCGGCGAATTGCTTGATCGGACTGTCGTTGATGACAAGGATCGGCATGGCGAGCTTGTCGCGCATCGGCAACAGCCGGGTGCGGCCTGACGTCGTCTCCTCCGTGCCGCCAAGAAGATTGGCATAGGGCTTTTCGGCGGCGCGGACGAAGAGATCGCCACCATTGTCGAGCAGCAGATCCGGCTTTTCGGCAAGGATCGCATCGAGGCTCGCACCATGTTCGCCAGCGTCGCGTGTCTGCGTGGCAAAGACGGTGACGCCCTGGGCGCGGAGATAGTCAACAGTTTCCGGCTGGGTGCTGTTGAGATTGCCGGTGCACACCAGACCTGCACCGCCGGCGCGCAGCGTCATCAGCAGCGCCACCGTCTTCGGTTCCAGATGAATGCCAGTGCCGATGGTCAGGCCGGCAAAGGGTTTCGTCTCGAGAAATTCCTTGGCCGTCGCGGCCAGCAACCGGCAGCTTCCGGCAACCCAATCGATGCGGGACAGAGAAGAAGGCTGGTCCATGATGCGCTCCTGGCGGCTGGTTCGATGCGGCGATCTGGCATGACGGGCGGCGGGCTGTCGATGGACATTGCAATGCGCCCCATGGCAGAAAATATGCCATACTCGCCTATTGTCGTGATCAAGCCAGGTAGCGCGCCGAGATCACTCGGCTCCGGCCTTACTCAACCAATCGGCCAGCCGGACAAGTGCCGGATCCTTTGTGTCGCTGCTGCGGATGCTGAGACTGTAGCCGGCCGGCCGGCGAATGAAGCCGTAGGGCGCAATCAGCGTACCGCGTTCGAGATCATCACCAACGGCCGTACGGGGTGCAATGGCAACCCCAAGGCCGGACCGGGCGGCGCCGATTGCCAGCAGTAAATCCTCGAATTCACGACTGCCGGCAAACCGGACGGGTGCGCGGCCACTTTCCGCGAACCAGTCATTCCAGAGACTTGGTGCGGAACGGCTACCCAAGGCGGTTGCGCCAGCCAGAGCCGCGACGCCGGCCTTAAGGCCGAGACGATCAGCGACATCCGGCATAGCGACGGGGCCGAACTCATCCTCCATAAAGCGAATAGCCGTGATATCGCGGGTCGGCCTGTATTCGCCGCCCATGATCACCGCTTCCAGATCGGAGCGCCTGGCCAGAGGCTCGACTGTAGCCATCGGTACGATGTCTATGTCCACGTCACCAAGGGCTGCCTGGAGATCGGCGGCGCGCGGCATCAGCCACCAGACGGCGAAAGCCGAGGGGACGCCGAGCCGGATGGTCCGTCGACTCCCCTCCGACAGCTCGACCGAAGCTCGGGCGAGAATGCCGAAGGCGACACCGATGGAATCGGCGAACGCCCTGCCCTTCGCCGTCAACACCAGCCGGCCGCCTTCTCGATCGAACAGGGTCACGCCGAAATGGGCTTCGAGCAGGTTCAATTGCTGCCTCACGGCACCGCGCACGACACCAAGTTCATCGGCTGCCTGCAGAATGCTGCCGCGACGCGCGACAGCATCAAAGGCGCGCAATGCGTTCAGTGGCGGCAGGCGTTTGGGCGGAGCGCGGTCGGACATGGCAAGGTTTTATCTTTCTTTCCAAGGCAATAGCAGGCGATTCGAAGCAACTGCGCCATCTGCGGCATCAAAATGCTGTTGACTGTCGCTTTCAGCACAATCACTGGCGAATATCAGGGGACAAACCCTCGCATTTTTATCTACTCACCACTCAATAAATTTGTGGGGAAATACCATACAGCCGCATATGGGACGCAATTTTTTTCCACACAATGTTATGATTGAATCGACGCTGCACTCCAAACCTTAAAGGTGAACCGACAATTGGCCATACTCAGCCGTATAGCAAATGATGTGCAACTCATGTTTCGGCGTCCGCCGCGACAGCAGTATGCCGCGCTCTGTTATCGGGTGAAGAAGAAAACGGGAGATCTCGAGGTGCTGCTGCTGACCAGCCGCGACACCGGCCGATGGGTCATTCCGAAGGGATGGCCGATGCCGGGCAAGCTCTCCCATGAGGTGGCGGCGCGCGAGGCCTATGAAGAGGCCGGCGTGCGCGGAACGGTGGAGACCGAGGCTCTGGGCAGCTTTGGCTATGACAAGGTACTGAAGGACGGCATTCAGGTGCCGTGCCGCGTACAGGTCTATGCGCTCGAAGTTAGCGAGCTTGCCAAGAACTTCAAGGAAAAGGGCGAGCGCTCCATCGAGTGGGTCTCCTGCGACGAAGCGGTCAAGCGTGTCCGCGAGCCGGAACTGCGGGATCTCATCCTTGCCTTCGCACAGCGTATGACGCAAACCGGCGCCATCGCACAGGCGAAGTAAGCCATATTACTCACAAGAAATTGTGTCAGGATGGATAGTGGATATTGCGTGGCCTATCGGGCGGCGCAATACGAGAGTTTTTGTTTCAGAGAATTGCATGCCCGACCGACCGGCCACACCTGTAAAACGGACGCTCGACAAGGACCTCGACAAAGTCACCTATGTCGAGGACGCGACCTATCACGTCACGAAGCGCCTGGTGGCGCCGGGCATAGGCCTGATCTTCCTCGGTCTCGCCCTGGTCTTTGCCGGCATCTATGTGCTTGACCAGCCGCGCGCGACGCTGATCCTCGCCGCTGTCGCACTTGCCGGCTACATGGCCATGAACATCGGCGCCAAGGATGTGGCGAACAATGTCGGCGCCGCTGTGGGCGCACGTGCGATCACCATGACGCAGGCCCTTGTCATGGCGGCCATTTTCGAGATCCTCGGCGCGACGGTTGCGGGCGGCCCCGTCATAAACACCATCTCGACGCACATCATCGATACCGATCGCATCGTCAGCATCGGCAAGCTGGCGTGGCTGATGATGGCCGCACTTCTGGCCGCAGCGCTCTGGATCAACTTTGCTACCTGGCTGAAAGCACCTGTTTCGACCACCCATACGATCGTCGGCGCAGTCGTCGGCGCAGGGGCCGCAGCAGTCGGCCCGGACCTCATTAACTGGAATGTGCTGGCGGCAATCTCCGCCGGCTGGGTCATCACACCCTTCCTCGGCGGCACCATCGCCGCCGGCATGCTGTTTTTCATCAAGACCTTCATCGTCTATCGCGACGACAAGATTGCAGCCGCCCGATACTGGATTCCCATCCTGATCGGGCTGATGGCCGGCGCTTTCTCGGCCTATCTCGTCGTACAGCTCGAACCCAAGGATGCGATCCCGCCCCTTTTGAACCTTGCCATCGGCATCGCCGTCGGCATCATCGCCTGGCTCGGCGCGCGGCCGCTGGTGGCGGCGCAGTCTGCCGGGCTGGAGAACAAGAACAGCTCGCTGCGCCAGCTTTTTCGCCTGCCGCTGATCTGTTCGGCGGCGCTGATGTCCTTTGCGCATGGCGCCAACGACGTTGCCAATGCCATCGGTCCGCTTGCTGCGATCGTCCGCGACATCGGCATCGGCGGCTCTCTCAACGTCATTGCCGAAACCACCACGCATAAGGCGCCCTATTGGGTCGTCATGATCGGTGGATGCGGCATTTCCGTCGGCATACTGCTCTATGGCCCACGGCTCATTCGGCTCGTCGGCGAGCAGATCACCAAGCTCAATCCGATGCGGGCCTATTGCGTGGCGGTCTCGGCAGCCCTCACCGTCATCGTTGCTGCCTGGTTCGGGTTCCCTGTCAGTTCGACCCACATTGCCGTCGGGGCAGTTTTCGGAGTCGGCTTCTTCCGCGAATGGTACACCAGCCATTCGCGGCGACGGCTTGCCTATATGCGCAGCAAGGCCGAAGCTGCCGGCATTCCCTGGCACGAGGCCGACAATAACGACGAGCGCAATCCCGATGAGATCCATCGCCGGCGCCTTGTCCGCCGCTCACATTTCATGACCATCATCGCCGCCTGGGCGATCACCGTTCCGGTCGCGGCCCTGCTTGCCGCCGCCGTGTATTGGGTTATGGTCGCGCTCTTCATTTAGAGCGGTTCAGCTTTCCACCGAATCTCTGAACCGCTTTATCTCTTTGTTTCTATGCAATTCCAGGAAA
Organism: Rhizobium sp. P44RR-XXIV; assembly: GCF_001999485.2. Classification (NCBI taxonomy): domain Bacteria; kingdom Pseudomonadati; phylum Pseudomonadota; class Alphaproteobacteria; order Hyphomicrobiales; family Rhizobiaceae; genus Rhizobium; species Rhizobium sp. P44RR-XXIV. Next base: position 86,640 of record NZ_MPVZ02000025.1, read on the forward strand.
ACCGCTGCGCACTTTTCCTGAAATTGCTTTAGGGGGTTATCCATGCGCGCCAATTTCCGCATGCAACGGTTGTTCGTCACTTCAGACATCAAGGCCGGTCTTTCCATCGAGGCCGACCAGGATCAGTTCAACTATCTCGCCAACGTGCTGCGCATGGAGGACGGGGCGGAACTGTTGGTGTTCAACGGCCGCGATGGCGAATGGAAAGTCAGCCTCTCCTTTCCCTCGCGCAAGCGCATCCTGTTGACGCCGGTCGAGGAAACACGACCGCAGCCCGCCCCTTCCGACCTGCATTACCTCTTCGCACCGCTTAAGGTCGGGCGGCTCGACTATCTCGTGCAGAAGGCCGTGGAAATGGGCGCGGGCCTGCTGCAGCCGGTCATGACGCAGCATGTGCAGGGCAAGATCACCAACCTGGACAAGGTCAAAGCCAATGTCATCGAGGCGGCCGAACAATGCGGCATCCTCGGCATTCCCGATGTGGCCGAGCCGGTGAAGCTTGCCGATCTGCTCGCCCGTTGGCCGCGCGAGCGGCGTATCATCTATTGCGACGAAGGCGATGCCGGCCAGAACCCGCTGCCGCTGCTGGCGAAGGTCCAGGAGAAGCATCTGGCATTGCTGGTTGGCCCCGAAGGCGGCTTCTCGGACGAGGAACGCGCGCTGCTACGCAGCCTCGATTTCGTCACCGCCATTCCTCTTGGACCGCGGATCCTGCGCGCCGATACGGCGGCAGTGGCCGCCATGGCGCTGATCCAGGCCGCGATTGGCGACTGGAACTAAAGCCTTACTCCAGTACGGCCACTATGGTTGCAACGATCAGCAGGATCGCCAGCGAGATGTTGACGACCCTGGAAACCGTCGGATGCTGCAGGAAGCGCGAGAGGGAAGCGCCGACCAGAAGCCAGATCATATGGATGGCGATGATCATCGCCGTCAGCAGCGCGATCTTGACGGTGGCATCCAGCAGCCGCCGATCCTGGAACAGGCTGACGCCGGCAAAGACCGCTGCGATTGCCAGATAGGCCTTGGGATTGGCGACGGCCAGTAGGAAGCCGCCGGAAAAAGCCGGCGCTGCGGCCGCATCGTCGCTGCGCGAGAGTGGCGGCGCCGTGGCGATCTTGAAAGCCAGATAGAGGATATAGACGGCAGAAACCACCGTCAGCACCAAGGCGCCGTGCGGAACGGACAGCAACACCGCCACGACGCCTACCGCCACCGCCAACAATACCGCGACGGTGCCGACGATGAGGCCGGAGACATAGCCGAGCGATCGCCGGAAGCCATAGGCCACGCCCATCGCCGTCGCGCTGATCGTCGACGGACCGGGGCTTCCCATGATCACCAGTGATGCCAACAATAATGTCAGGATAGGATAATAGAGACCGTTCTCTCCGAACATCGACATGCTCCGCCAGTTGTCAGTCGAAGCGAGATTATCCGGAGCAGGATCTGTGCGTCTTGAACGCTTGTGCAAATAAGCCGCATAATGACGCTAATGCAGTGGCCTTCCGGACACAAAATCCTATTTTTTTGAACGACCCTTGAAAGAAATTCACTTGCACCGTACCTCATTCCGCGTCAATCACCCTTCCTATTGGCCTGCGGCTGGCGCGGGTTCTCTTTCCGAGATCTAAGGTACTACCATGGCGCGCGACACCACCGACCAGACTCCGCTCTCCTCGGTCTCGGAAATGACGGCCTATCTGGCCGCCGGCAGCAGGCCCAAAGACCAGTTCCGCATCGGCACCGAACATGAGAAATTCGTGTTCTTCCGCGCTGACAACAGCCCCGTGCCTTATGACGGCGATGCGAGCATTTCCGCACTTCTGAAGGGCCTGCAGGCAAAGAGCGGCTGGGATCCGATCCTGGACCGCGGTAACATCATCGGGCTCGCCGAACCCACCGGGATGGGCGCAATCTCGATCGAGCCGGGCGGTCAGTTCGAACTGTCGGGCGCGCCGCTCGAAACCATCCACGAGACCTGCAAGGAATCCAACAACCACCTCGCAACGCTGCGCGGCATCGCCGAGCCGATGGGCATTGGCTTTCTGGGCGTTGGCGGCAGCCCGAAATGGACGCTGGCCGAGACGCCGCGCATGCCGAAGTCGCGTTACGAGATCATGACCCGCTACATGCCGAAGGTTGGCACCCAGGGTCTCGACATGATGTACCGCACCTGTACGATCCAGGTTAACCTCGACTTTTCGTCGGAAGACGACATGCGCCGCAAGATGCGCGTATCGATGAAGCTGCAGTCGCTGGCGACTGCGCTCTTTGCCTCCTCTCCTTTCACCGAAAGCAAGCCGAACGGGCTTTCCTCCTGGCGCGGCGAGATCTGGAAGGACACCGACAACCGCCGCGGCGGCCTGCTCGACTTCACCTTCCGCGACGACTTCGGCTTTGAAGACTATGTGAAGTGGGCGCTCGACGTTCCCATGTATTTCGTCGTTCGCGACGGTCGCTACCACGACTGTACGCATGTCACCTTCCGTCAGTTCATGGATGGCGCGCTGAAGGGCGAAATCGCCGACTGGGAACCGACGATGGGCGACTGGACGAACCATCTCTCGACCCTCTTCCCCGACGTGCGTCTGAAGCGTTTCCTCGAAATGCGCGGCGCCGACGGCGGTCCGTGGCGGCGCATTTGCGCCTTGCCGGCTTTCTGGGTCGGCCTGCTCTATGATGATGCGGCACTGACGGCCGCCGACGAACTGACCCGGGACTGGAACTTCCAAGAGGTCGACGCACTGCGTGCCGTCGTGCCGGCACAGGGTCTGAAAGCCACGATCAAGGGGCACAGCCTGCTTGATGTGGCGCGCGAAGCGGTCGGCATTTCCCGCCTCGGGCTGAAGAACCGCAATCGCCTGAACGGCGACGGACAGGACGAAACCGTCTTCCTCGCGCCGCTCGACGAAGTGCTTGCCAAGAAGGGCACGCTCGCCGACGATCTGCTGATGCTCTACAACGGCCGCTGGAACCAGTCAGCCGAGCCGATCTTCGAGGAATATCAGTACTGATAGCGGAGATTCCTGCCCTCATTGCCTCGACGGCATGACGGCAGAAACCGGTATGCGCTCTCTTTTTTCCCGCTATACTATCGGAATCAAGCGCCGCCTGATTCCGAAGCGGCCTCATTGTGGGGAAAGGGACTTCGATGCTGCCACTCTTCGACATGATGATGCAGGCACAGAACGGCGCCGCCACCGAGGCCATGGCCAAGCAGTTCAACCTCGCGCAGGAACAGGCGACCAAGGCGATGGCTGCTCTGATGCCGGCCTTTTCCTCGGGGTTCAAGCGCAGCGCGACCGACCCCTATAACTTCATGGGCGTAATGCAGGACATCACGTCAGGCAGCTACGCCAAATATTTCGAGGACATGAACAAGGCCTTCACGCCGCAAGGCATCGCGGACGGCAATAATGTGCTGGCGCGGCTGTTCGGCTCCAAGGAGGTCTCGCGTGCTGTTGCGGCACAGGCCGCGCAGATGACCGGCATCGGCCAGGAAATCTACAAGCGCATGCTGCCCGCCATGGCCGACACGTTGATGGGCGGTTTGTTCAAGGAGACCAGTGGTCAGATGCCGCCAATGGCCAATCCGTTCCTGAACACGGCCATGGGCGAGATGATGCAAGGCTGGCTGCAGACGATCGGTTTCGCACCGAAACAGCAGCCGACGCCGCAGGCGAGCATCTTCGACAATCCCTTTACCCAGGCGATGGAACTGATGTTCGGCGCCGATCCGGTCAAGCACGGTAAGGCAACGCCGACCAATCTCTTCCTCGACAATCCCTTTGCCAAAGCATTTCAGGACATGATGCGGAACTTCCCGATGCCGGCCGAACCGCCGAAGGAAGAGCCCAAGGCAAAGCCTGCCGCCGGGGTCGACATGGCCGCCTATACAGACATGCTCAACGCCATGTTCGACAGTGGCCTGGAAGTGCAGAAGAACTATCAGAAGAACATGGAAGCGATCTTCGACAGCTACGCGCAGGCAGACGACAAGCCTGCGCCTAAACAGGGCTGAAGTCTGGGAAAGCTCCTCAAGATACGACTCAGCTTCGAATATACTCGACATCTATTGTTCGCCAATCCGCACAGCCCGTGCGGATTGTACCCCGTTATCAGACAGCAAGGCTGCGCATATCTCTGCTCCATCTTGAATGGAGAGAACGATGTCCAACCTCGACCAATCTGGCAGCTTTACCCTCGGCGACCTTAGCGTCAAACGGCTCGGCTATGGTGCGATGCAGCTTGCGGGCCCCGGCGTGTTCGGTCCGCCCAAGGATCATAGTGCGGCACTCGCGGTGCTACGTGCAGCGATCGAGGCTGGTGTCGACCATATCGACACCAGCGATTTCTACGGCCCGCACGTCACCAACCAGTTGATCCGCGAAGCGCTTCACCCCTATCGCGACGATCTCGTTATCGTCACCAAGATCGGTGCCCGGCGCGGCGCGGATGCGTCCTGGCTGCCGGCCTTCTCCCGTGAGGAGCTGACGAAGGCAGTCCATGACAATCTGCGCAATCTGGGGCTTGATGTGCTCGATGTCGTCAATCTCCGCATCATGTTCGGCACCCATGGTCCCGCCGAAGGCTCGATCGAAGAACCTCTGACAATCCTGGTGGATCTTCAGCGGCAGGGCCTGGTGCGTCACATCGGGCTCAGCAACGTCACGTCCAGCCAGATCGCCGAAGGCCGCCGCATTGTCGAGATCGTCTGCGTGCAGAACCTTTATAATCTCGCGCACCGGGCCGACGATACGCTGATCGACGAGCTTGCCCGCGACGGCATCGCCTATGTGCCGTTCTTTCCGCTCGGCGGATTTTCACCGCTGCAATCCTCGACGCTCTCCGATGCCGCCGCGCGCCTGAGCGCAACGCCGATGCAGGTGGCACTTGCCTGGCTGCTGCATCGTGCGCCGAATATTCTGCTGATCCCCGGCACGTCATCTCTGACGCATCTTGAGCAGAATCTCGCGGCCGGCGGCCTCCTATTGTCGAGGGACGAGATCGCGGAACTGGACCGGATCGCAGGTGCGGGCGCCGCCTGAGGCGCCCCAATCCGATTGTGACGAAGCATTCCGGCTCGTGACAGAGCCGGGATGCTTCGTCATCAGGAGCTTGGCCGCTCGCCGTGGTCTTTCCTCATTCCGTGGGTCTTTCGACCGTTAGCGAAGACATCTCCAGCCGTCGCGATATGCCGATACCTTCCAGGAAGACCTCGTCATGGCTGACGACCAGCAGCGCGCCGTCATAGGCGCACAACCCCGCCTCGACGGCCGCAATCGAATCGATATCCAAATGATTGGTCGGCTCATCGAGGATGAGCAATTCGGGTGGGGTCGTTCCACCAAGCACACAGGCAAGGCCGGCGCGCAGCAGCTGTCCGCCGCTCAGACTGGAAACGATCTGCAATGCGGCATCGGCCCTGAACATGAAACGCGCAAGCGCCGCACGGCAGGCCGTTTCGTCCGCATCCGGATTGATGATCCGGAAGTTGTCGCGGATCGAAAGCGACGGATCGAGCAGGCTGACGCGCTGATCCAGAATGGCTGAGGAGACAACCTTCACCTTTCCGCTCCAGGGCTGCAGTGCGCCTGAGATCAGAGCCAGCAGCGTCGTCTTGCCGGAGCCGTTCGGTCCGGTGATTGCGACCCGCTCAGGCCCCATGATGACGAAATCAAAATCGCGGATGACCGGCCGCTCGTGCTGATAGCCGGCGGTGACCTTTTCCATCTTCAGGACGATACGATTGGCCGGCAGTCCCGATGTCGGAAGCTTGACCGTCAGGGGCTGCAGGATCTCGATCTTTTCGCGGGCAGCCGCAGCCTCCTGCAAGGCCTGGGCGCGCCGGCGCTCGGCAAGGCGGGTATTCTCGGCGCTCGTCGTCTCGCTTCGTTCTTTCATCGCGCCCAGCATGATACGCGGTGTGCCGCCCTTGGCCGCCATCTTCCGGCCCCCCTTGTCCCGCCGCGCCTGCCGCTCGACCGTCGCCTGCGCGCTTCTCGCAGCCTCGGCGACGCGCTTTTCGGCTTCGGTGAAATCGTGTTCCGCCGCCGCCAGCTCCAACGCCTTGCGTTCGCGATATTGCGTCCAGTTGCCGCCGTAGCGTGTCGCGCCGAGCGAGGTCAGCTCAACGATGGCGTCCATGGTATCCAGCAGCTCCCTGTCATGGCTTATGACGATCGCGCCTGCCTTCCAGCCAGCAAGCAGATCGATCACCGCAAGACGGCCATCGCGGTCGAGATTGTTGGTCGGCTCGTCCAGAATGAGGAAGTCGGGATCATCGACAATGAGAGCCGCAAGGCCACAGCGTGTGCGCTGACCGCCAGACAGGGTGACAAGGCGGGTCTCTGGCGATACGCCGAGCCCTACGCGAGAAAGTGCCGAGGCTATGCGCACCTCCAGCGTCCAGTCCGCCGAAGCGAGTTCTTCATTTGTTGCCTCGCCGGCCTCTGCACGCTTCAGCACGGCCAGCGCTTCGCTGGCCCCGAAGAGATCGGCGACGGTTTCTCCGGCCTCCACCTGAACGCTCTGGCGCAGGATACCAAGTTTGGCGTTGAAGGATACGGTTCCGGACTGCGGCTGCAGTTCGCCCGAGACAAGCTTGATCAGCGTCGTCTTGCCGACGCCATTGCGTCCGACAAGGCCGGTGCGCTCGGCACCGAAGCTCAGATCAAGTTTGGAGAGAAGCGGCCGGCCGTCAGGCGTGGACCACGAAAGATTGGAGAGAGTGATGGATATGGGCATGAGCAAGAATTTCCCCGATGGCAAGGCTAAGCGGCATTGCAGTCGGGTTCATTTTCATTGCGGCACACATCCTGTTGGCATTGCGAATAACGGTAAACTAGGCGACGAGCGGCTTGAGTTCAAGTCCTGCAAGTTGCAGTGCTGATATTTCAGGCGCTGGCATCGATCATATCAAGGAAACTGATGACACGCTTCCAGGTAAGATCGGCCGCCTTGGCATCATAGTCGGGCAGGCTGGCATCGGTATAAAGATGGCGGCCACCGGGATAGGTAAAGATATCAGCCGATATCCCGGATCGATCAACCGCCTGCCGCCAGCTGGCGACTTCTTCCGCCGGCTCGAACGGGTCCGGATCGGCCAGATGAAGCTGCAGCGGCAAGCCCTTGCGGGCATTGTCGGCAATGGTGGCAATGCCATGCAGGAAAAGAATACCGGCCGTCTTCTGCCGCTTCGGCCAAAGGCTCGCGGCGACGCCGGCGCCCATCGAAAAGCCGGCCAGAACGGTGGAAGCTGGTAGGCCAGCGAGCGCCCATTCCGCCCGCTCGCAAATCGTCTGCCAGCCGACCTCATCCTTGAATTCGAAGCCTTCTTCGATTGATCGGGCAATCAACCCTTCGTAGAGATCCGGTGCGAAAGCCCTATGCCCAGCCGCCTGCACACGCTCGACCGCCTCGTTTTCAAGAGCACGCAAGCCATAGACGGAGTGGAAGAAGATTACTGTTGCCATCGTCGAATCCCCACGTTTTCGCCAGGCTAAGATAAGCCAATTGCCGCCTTAGGCAACTTGTCCGCGCGTGATCTGCCCGCCGGCCGACGTTCCTAAAAAGAAAAAACCCGGTGTTGGCCCTTGGGCCGAACACCGGGAAAGAGGCAGGGCTTATTGGCTATCACCCTGCGGGGAAACTGTTGTCCGACATCAGCCTCGGAAGCTGCTGAAGGCGGAGGGGCGCGTGCGGCGACGCGCGGAATTGGTCAGATGGCTGGACGGATCCTCGAAGAAGGTCGAGGTGGTCAACGCGGCGTTCACATCCTGGCGGCTCAGGCCGATGTCCCGCAGCTGGCTGTCGTTCAGCTCATTCAGATAGTGGATCTCCTGGCGATTTCGGATTGCGCGCCAGATGGAGGCCACATTTGCGACGGCAAGCATCATGCGTGTCGTTAGCGACGGCGCTGGCGTTGCAATGCAAAGATCAAGGGTCCGATCTGTCGTGCGCATTTCCGTAGTCCTTTCCTTGAGGCACACGTGAGCCAAGCCCCTTTCCGGTATTCCGGAGAAGGGGCGAAGCCGGGAGGAGTTCGACTGGAGTGTCTGTTCGATTGGTATGCTGAATTGCATCCAGAAGATGCCAAAGCCCTATTGATCAGTCCAACGAATGTTTCTAATGATAACTATCAAACTCTTTTATAGGTGAGCTCATGTCAGCCCCGCTTGACCTCGATCAATTGCAGACCTTCATCGCAATCGTGGATTCCGGCAGCTTCACCAAGGCCGCCGACCGGGTATTCAAGACGCAGTCTGCCGTTTCCATGCAAATGCGCCGGCTGGAAGAGCGCGTCGGCAAACAGCTTTTCATCAAGGATGGCCGCGGCAACCGCCTGACGGCCGAAGGCGAAAAGCTGCTGAACTATGCCCGCCGCATCATCCGCCTGAACAACGAGGCGATGGCCGCCTTCGATGACAACCGCCTCGAGGGCACGTTGCGCATCGGTACGCCGGACGATTATGCCGATCGCTATATGCCCGAGATCATCGGCCGCTTCGCCAAAACGCATCCGAATGTCGAGCTTTATATCGTCTGCGAGCCCTCCGTCGATCTTGCCGAGCGCATGCATCGCGGCGAGCTCGATATCGCGCTCGTCACCCACAATCCGCGCGAGAGAATGTCTGATGTCGTTCGGACCGAGCCGCTCTGCTGGGTCGGCTCGGCCAACCATCCTCTGCGCGACGATGCCCCCATTCCGCTCGCCGTTGGGCGACGCGACTGCCAGTGGCGCCAGCTTGCCTGTTCAGCGCTTGATGCCGGCGGCCGCGACTATCAGATCCTCTTCACCAGCTGGTCCTGTACCGTTGTCGCAGCAGCCGTGCTGGCCGGCATGGCGGTTTCGGTCATGCCTGAATCGGCGCTCCGAACTGGCATGAAGGTGCTGACCCAGGCCGACGGTTTCCCGCCCCTGCCCCCGGTGCAGATCGGCATCATGAAGCGCGCGGGCCTGTCTGCGTCGCTGATGAACGCTATCACCGCTCATATCTCGGCGTGCCTTGACAACATCACGCCGGCTGCCGTGGATGACGATCTCGATGGCGAGGTGAAGACCTATACGCGCCAATATCCGCGGCTGCGTGCCGGGCATATCCTGCCCGGCTGGTAAGCCGCCACCTCGAGGTCAATCACCCTCGCCGTGCTTATGGCGCAGGCTCAGCCAGCAGTGTGACGCGGATCACCTGCTTCCATTCGTGCAGCATCCGCCGTGCCATGTCGTCATCGCTCATGATGGCAAAACGCACCGACGCGCCGATCAGATGGCTGAAGAGTTGCGTGCGCGCTTTCAGGTCGATGCGGCTTTCGGCCGGCAGGAAGGATTGAATGCTCGCGAGGAATATTTCGGCGACGCGATTGCTGTGCTGGATGTTGAGCCGCAGGATATCCCTGTCTATATCCGTCCCGAGCCAGACGCCGAGATAGGCCGGATCGCTGCGAAATTCGCTGTAATACCAATCGATCATACCGCAGGCGAGTTCGATGGCATCATTGAGCGACGTCACCGTGGAAAAGGCTTCTTCTACTTTTTGCTGGATACGCCTGGAATGCCGGTCGAGCAGGGCACCGACGATAGCGGCCTTGTCCGGAAAATATTGATAGACCGAGCCGATGGGAATTCCCGCGACCGCGGCGAGCTCCGTCATCTTCATCGCGCTCACGCCCTTCTCGGCGATCAGCGCAGCGGCAACCGAGAGGATCGCATCGACACGTTGGATGCTGCGCTCCTGCTGTGGTCGTTTTCGGAACGTGACGCGATCAGGCTTTTCCGGATTCATTCTCTTCCCGTTTCATTATCATACTGAACGGCGCTCAAGCGCGGGAGACGCTATGACACTAGACGCGTTCAATGCGCGTAAACGGGAAAAGTTCAATTTTAATCATTACTTAGGAGCCGGCAACGAACTCCGCAAATAGGGCCGAAACATAGTTTCGGCCCCGTAATCAACCACATGGCCGACGCGCTGGAGATGCTGGTTTGTATCGTTTCAGGACACGTACTTCTTCAAGAATTCCACGGTCCTGCCCCAGGCAAGATCGGCCGCCTTCTTGTCATAGCGGGCAGCGGATGTGTCGTTGTTGAAGGCATGGTTGACGCCGTCATAGACGAAAATTTCAAAGGTCTTGCCACCCGCCTGCAACTCCTTGCGATAGGCATCGGTACCGGCGTTGATGCGATCGTCGAGGCCGGCATAGTGCAACAGCAGCGCCGCCTTGATATTGGGAACAGCACTCGCCTGCGGCTGCGCGCCGTAATAGGCGACGCCTGCCTTCAACTCGGGCGAGATGGTCGCGAAACGATTGACAAGACCGCCGCCCCAGCAGAAGCCGATTGCACCAACCTTGCCGTTGGTCCCGTCGAGCTTGGCAAGAAAGGAGAGACTCGCCTCGCATTCTCAGCCGTCAATGTAGGGTCGAGATTGGTGAACATATCGCGCGCCTTGTCCTCATCACCAGGCGTGCCTCCGAGCGGCGACAGGAAATCCGGTGCCAGGGCGACGAAGCCTTCCAGCGCTACCCGGCGGGCGACATCGCGAATATGAGGATTGAGCCCTCGGTTTTCGTGGATGATGATGACGCCACCGAGCTTGCCGGCCGCATCCTTGGGACGGGCAAGGTAGCCCTTCATCTCGCCCTTGCTGCCGGCATAGGTGACATCCTTTGCCTCCACCCGGCCGTCATCGGCGGCAATGACTTCCGCGCTGGCCGTGTTGGCCGCAAGCAGCGGCGCGATGGCGGCAGCGGCTCCCGCCGAACCCGCAAGCTTCGTCAGCTTTTCCATGAAACCCCGACGATCGAGCGTCAGGTGCGTATATTCGTCATAGGCGTTGATCATCGCCTGCGTCACGATTGGCTTTTCCGTGCTCATGATGTTGCTCTCCCCATTTTTCCCCGGCAGCCCACGCCATGCGCCAGACCACCCGCAGACAAGATAGGTCAAAGGGGCGCAGGGCGGGGTAAAGGAAGAACACGATTACGTTACTGCAGGTTGCTCCCCGCGGAAACGCACGCCGGTCAGGAGAAGGCGAGCCAGACGCCAAGCCAGATCCACATGCAGGCGAGCACTATGAAGCCGAGGGCAAAAAGCGAACTGCGATAGCGCAGGTTATTGCTGGTCACATGCACGAAGGCATGCGCATAGCGCGTTGCGACGAAAAGCCAGGCAAGGATTACCGCCGGCAGGTTATCCGCCTGGGTGACATAGAGGACGATGCAGCAGGCATGGAAGAGCAAGGGCAGTTCGAACTGATTGGCAATGCTGTTGCGCACCACCAGGCTTTCCGCCGGCTCGTTGGCGGCGTGGTTCTCGCGAAATTGCGAGATCCTGATCCGGCCGGCCTTTACCATCGTATTGCGGCGCCATCCCAAAAGTGCGTAGAGAACGAAGACAAGCACCGCATGCGCCACCATGGGCCAGAACATTTCATAGCCTGTCACGCCATCAACTCCTTTGGAATTTCCGAAAGCCGAAACGGTCAATCAGGACGGCTCGGAGCCGTCCCGCGAGAGGTAGCGAAAAATCGCGAACCGGGCCAGAAGAATAACAATGACAATCAATGTCAGAAACTTCAGCCTTACGATGATCGGCAGCGCGCTCGACAGCAGCGTCACCGTGGCATCCGACGGCGTGGCCGGTGGATACAGCATCAGGCCGGCGATATTCTCTGCATAGTCGACAATCCCATAGAGGATCGGCAGGCAGAAAATGACGATTGTCGCGCCCGGTGGGATCGGCCGGCCGAAAAAGGCGCCGCCGGGGCCGACCAGCCGCAGCAGGCAGAACAGCAGGCCCGCCAACATCAGCGGAAACACCAGCTCTGGCCCGAGATACATGGAATGAAGGATCATCGCCGGATCGGGATGATCCTTCAGGTAACCCAGCATGCGATGATATCAGCCTGCTCATAGCCCTCGATGCGGACGTCGAGCATCCGCTGCCCGGCCGCGGCATTGCTGAAGGCGGCGACGAAGCCGGCCTGGATCCAGGCAAACAATGCCAGGCAGAGAGCCGCAAGGATCGCCGCCAGGCCCTGCAAGGACCTGGCATTGCCCTGAGCGCGATCGTCCATCGATCAGGCGCCTGCGCCCGGATAGTTCGGGCTTTCGCGGGTGATGGTGACGTCATGGGCGTGGCTTTCGCGCAGGCCCGCGCCGGAGATGCGCACAAAGGTTGCGCGCTCCTGGAACTGCTTGAGATCGGCGCCGCCGACATAACCCATGGCCGCCTTGAGGCCGCCTGCGAGCTGATGCAGCACACCCGCGACAGGCCCCTTGTAGGGAACCTGGCCTTCGATGCCTTCCGGAACGAGCTTCAACGTGTCGCGAACCTCGGCCTGGAAATAGCGGTCGGCCGAGCCGCGCGCCATGGCGCCGACGGAGCCCATCCCGCGATAGGCCTTGAAGGAGCGGCCCTGGTAAAGAAAGACTTCGCCGGGGCTTTCGTCCGTGCCGGCAAGCAGCGAGCCGATCATGACAGCCGATGCTCCGGCGGCGATCGCCTTGGCAAGGTCGCCGGAGAATTTGATGCCGCCATCGGCGATGACAGGGATATTCTGTTCCCGCGCCGCTTCGACCGCCGACATGATAGCGGCAAGCTGCGGCACGCCAACACCGGCAACGATGCGGGTGGTGCAAATCGAACCGGGGCCTATACCGACCTTGACGGCGTCGGCGCCGGCATCGATCAGCGCGCGCGTGCCGTCATAGGTGGCAACGTTGCCGGCCATGATACGGACGGAATTGGAAAGCTTCTTGACGCGGGCGACGGCATCGAGAACGCGCTGCGAATGGCCGTGGGCGGTGTCGACGACCAGGAGATCGACTCCGGCCTCGATCAGGCGTTCGGCACGCTCGAAGCCATCGTCGCCGACATTGATGGCGGCGGCAGCGCGCAGGCGGCCCTGCGCATCCTTGGAAGCGTTCGGATTGAGCTGCGACTTCTCGATGTCCTTGACGGTGATCAGGCCGACCAGACGGCTATCGCCGTCGACGACGAGCAGCTTTTCGATACGATGCGTGTGGAGCAGGCGCTTGGCTTCCTGCTGCTGTACGCCATCCTTGACCGTCACGAGATTCTCGCGGGTCATCAGTTCGTAGATTTTCTGCGAGGGGTCAGACGCAAAGCGTACGTCGCGATTGGTGAGGATGCCGACGAGGCGATGGCTCTTCTCGACGACCGGAATGCCGGAGATGCCGTGCGCCTTCATCAAGGCGAGTGCTTCGGCAAGCGTAGCGTCCGGGCCGATGGTGACCGGATTGACCACCATGCCGCTTTCGAACTTCTTGACCTGGCGAACCTCTTCGGCCTGCTGCACCGGCGTCAGGTTACGGTGGATAACACCGATACCGCCGGCCTGGGCCATGGCGATCGCCAAACGGCTTTCGGTCACCGTATCCATTGCCGCTGAAATGATCGGCAGGTTGAGATCGATATCCTGGGCGATCCGGGTGGCGACATTCGTCTGGCCGGGCATGACCTCGGAGTGTCCCGGCTGCAGGAGCACGTCGTCGAATGTCAGAGCATCCAACCCGGTTGGCGTTTCAATAATGCGAGCCATGGCCAATTCCTTCGTCTGTGAAAAACAGGAAGGCCCGGAACGAATCGTCTACCGGGCGATCTTGCAAGTGTTGCTTGGAAGTTGGCGAGGGCTGGTAACACGTTCATGACAGGAAGGGAATAGCTAAAAGCGAAGGGCAGATATGCTGACCCTCAGCCTCAATGATGAATCGGATCTTCGCTTTGAAATATTTTCATGCACATTGTTCTGAAGCACGATCGCCTGGAAAGGCTTGTTTCGCGATGGTCCAAAAGCAAACACCGAATGCCCAACTTGCCGCGGCAATCGCGGCGCAAGCCCTTGGCTGCATCCCGGTTGCCGTCCGGCGGTTCAAGACCGGGACACAGCACTATGTTTTCGACCTTCAGTTTGCCGACCGTCCACCAGCCGTCGTGCGCATCGGTGATCCGGTCGCCCGAGCGGAGATGGCTGGAGCAATTTATCTTTCCGGACTCCTGCGACCCCAAGGTGTGCCACTTCCCTCCATTCTAGCCGTGGATATTGACGCGGAGTTTCCTTGGCTTCTGCTAGAGCGTTTTCGCGGAACGGACCTGGGTTCAGTCATCTCGGGTCTGACGGAGGAAACGCTGAACGGTATAGCTTCGAGAGTGGCGCATGCTCAGGTCATCACCGCAAAAACGGTTTCCGCAGGGCGCTACGGCTATGCCGCGCGCCCGGAGCAAGCGCCACACGACAGATGGTCGCAGGTGATATTTGCCAACCTTGCCCGTTCTCGCGCGCGAATTCAGTCTACTGGACTGTTTGACGTTGAGTTGGTTGATGTGGTGCAAAATGAAGTCACTGCCAGACTGGGAGAAATCGACAGGATTAAAGCAACGCCTTTCCTGCATGACACCACGACAAAGAATGTGATTGTGACGCCGGAAGGTGTGTTTAGCGGCATTGTCGATGTAGATGATCTTTGCTTTGGCGATCCACGTTATCCCGCCGCTTTGACGCTGGCCGCTTTGATGGCTTATGGCGGCCCTGTGAGTTATGTCTCTGCATGGCTTCGGCACGCTGGGCATGCCGACGACCAGCTTTTTCGCCTTTACACAAGCGTCCTTCTGTTGGACCTGATGTCCGGGCATGGTCACGCCCTCAACGGTAACGAAACTCCGTCCACATTAAGGTTACGGGCAACGATGCAGAGTGCGCTCGAATGCACTCTCAAGCTTGTGCGGTCGTGATCGTTGCGCAATTGAAGAATTTGCGACATCGCGATTCCGGCACGTGATCGCCAACCGTTAGAGACATAGACGAGGTGACATCTATGACGTTCTGGATAGCGAGCATGATTGGATTGGCGGTCGCCTATCTCTTCGGCTCCCTGCCAACAGGCTATCTGGCGGGAAAACTGCTTAAAGGCATCGATCTTCGCGAGCATGGCTCCAAATCCACCGGCGCAACAAATGTGTTGCGAATCCTCGGGAAATGGCCCGCATTGGTGGTGCTCTTGATCGACATATTGAAGGGCGCCGGAGCGATCATCTTTGCCCGTTGGTTCTATCCTTGGCTCGACACGTTTTCATTCGTCTCGTTGCCGACTGCGCTTGATCCTCAAAATTTACAAGCCTGGGTGCCTTGGGCGGTTTGCTTGGCCGGGCTCGCCGTATTGCTGGGGCATAGCCGGCCGATCTGGTTGAATTTTAGGGGCGGCAAGTCCGTCGCGACCGGATTGGGCCTGTTGCTGGCGATCGCTTGGCCGGTCGGCTTGGGCGCCCTCGCGGTTTTTGGGATTATGCTCGCCATATTTCGGATCGTTTCTCTAGGGTCAATCCTGGCTGCATTGACTGCCATCGCCCTCATCAGCAGCTTGGAGCAACCGTTGCCTTACCGGTTGCTGGTCATTGCGGGCGGCCTCTATGTCATAATACGCCATCGCGCCAACATTCAGCGGCTGTTGGCGGGAACAGAACCTCGCCTTGGGCAAAGTGCGGTGGCTCGGAATTAAAACGAGGCCGCACTCTTAGCATGTGCGACCCCTGCTGCCTCGACTAGCTCACAGATCGAACTGATAGCTTTTCGGAATGTAGCGGAAGCCTTCCTGTTGCTTTTCGACGAAGCCCACGGCCGGGAAAGGCATGTGGAAGCCGAGGAAGGGAATGCGGTCGGCGGCAATCATGTCGAAGATCCGCCGGCGGGTTTTGGCGCCCTGTGCCTTGTCCACATCGAAACGAACTTCCCAATCCGGACGGCCGATCGACAGGATATAATGATTGGCGGTATCGCCGGTCATGACAAGCTGCTTGCCATCCGATTCGAGGTGAAAGACGAGATGACCAGGCGTATGGCCCGGAGCCAGCATGGCGGTCATGCCGCTGACGATCTGATCACCGTCCTTGAGGAAGGTCATCTTCTCGGCGAAAGGCACGACATTGGCGAGCACGGCCTTGTGGCCACCTTCTGCCGGCGTGCCTTCGCGCGCCTTGTCCGTCCAGAAGCCATATTCGATCTCGCCGGTCACGTAGCGGGCGTTCGGAAAGGCGGGAGCGCCGTCTTCCAGCATACCGCCGATATGATCTCCATGCAGATGCGTCAAGGCGACGATCGTCACCTGCTCTGGCGCATAGCCAACGGCCTTCAAGCCGTCACGAAGGCGGCCCATGCCGCGCGCACGACCCGCAGCGCCGAAACCGGTATCGACGACGATCAGGTCGGAGCCGGTTTCGATGATGGCCGGTGCATAGCTGTTCACAAACTTTTCCGTCGGCAGGAAATTCTGCTCAAGCAGCTTGCGGACCGTATCGGGCGACTGGTTCGTGCCGAAGGTTTCCCAGGGGTTGTCCATGACATTGGCGCCGTCCTTGACGACGGTGACAGTGCAGGATCCCAATTTGAACTGATGCGTGTCCGGGGGCAGAACAGCGGTCATAGTCTCACTCCTTGTATTGGGGCAGCGTAAGCTGCGCCTATCATCGCAGCCGGCAGCAACGGCAGGGAATATGATCCTGCCCGACAGATAATTTGATCATGACAATGCTATCCAATTCCGCTAATACACCGGCAACGTTTTATGCGTTTAGCATTTCCATGCTCTTAGCATATGTCAAATCCTGCTTTCCACTGCGTGCGTCGACAGGTATCACGAAGACGTGATCTTCAGGCGCGCACGGAGCAGAATCCGGGATTGGCAGCGGCCTCGCATAGGACTACAGAGCGGCTAACCGCCCGAAGGACGGAAGCCTTCCCGAAGATAAAAGCCATCAGGGCAAGCGCCTATGAACCGCATCGTTCCTTTGATCCTCGCCGTAGCCCTCTTCATGGAACAGATGGATTCCACGGTCATTGCGACGGCGCTGCCCGCAATTGCCAACGATCTCCATGTCGGCCCGATCACCCTGAAACTGGCTCTCACCTCCTACATGGTGTCGCTGGCGGTGTTCATCCCGATCAGCGGCTGGATGGCGGACCGCTTCGGCGCGAAGAACATTTTCCGCATCGCCATCTGCGTCTTCGTCATCGGTTCCATTATGTGCGCTTTCTCCGGCGGCCTGCTGGAGTTCGTCTTCGCCCGCTTCCTGCAGGGCGTCGGCGGCTCGATGATGACGCCGGTCGGACGACTTGTGCTGGTGCGCACCACGCAAAAGAGTGATCTGGTCTCGGCGATGGCACTGCTGTCCATTCCTGCACTTGTCGGCCCGCTTGCCGGCCCACCGCTCGGCGGCTTCATCACCACCTATGCCTCCTGGCACTGGATCTTCCTGATCAACGTGCCGGTCGGCATTCTTGGCGTCATCCTGTCCACGATATTTCTGCCGGAAGTCGAGGCAACCAGGCCGCCGAAGCTCGATGTCGTCGGCTTTCTGCTGACGTCCTTCGCGGCGGCGGGCGTGGTCTTCGGCATGTCCGTCATCAGCCTGCCGGCGCTGCCGCCCTATATCGGTATCTCGGCTGTCGTCACCGGCTTCATCTGCGGCTTCCTTTATATTGGCCATGCGCGCCGCCACCCGGCGCCGATCCTCGATCTGTCGCTTCTGAAAAACGCAACCTTCCGCGCCTCGGTGACGGGCGGTACGCTCTTCCGCATCTGCATCGGCGCCATGCCGTTCCTGACGCCGCTGATGCTACAGCTCGGCTTCGGCCTCAACCCGTTCCAGTCGGGGCTGATCACCTTTGCCGGCGCGATCGGCGCGATCAGCACCAAATTCATCGCACGCCGGGTCTTTACCGCCGTCGGCTTCAAGACCGCGCTGCTTTCGGCCGCGGCCGTAACGACGATTACCACGATCTCCACCGGGCTCTTCCAGCCGTGGACGCCGCATCTCATCATCATTGCCGTGCTGTTGGTCGGCGGCTTCTCGCGATCATTCTTCTTCACCGGCGTCAATGCGCTCGCCTTTGCCGATATCAGTGACAAGCAGGCCAGCCAGGCGACGTCGATGAGCTCCGTCATGCAGCAGATCAGCCTGGCGCTCGGCGTGGCGGTTGCCGCCATGATCCTGGAAACCTCCACCTTCTTCCGCGGCGCGGAATTGCAGGTCATCGATTTCCACATTGCCTTCTTCTGCATCTCGGCGCTGACCGTGATTGCCACCATTCCCTTCATCCGGATGGATCGCAACGCCGGCGCCATGGTCTCGGGTCACAAAGCTGGCCTGAAGCGCGTGGCCACACCGCAGGTGCAGCAGCCCGTCGTCAAATGATGATGCCGTAGAGCAACCGGACCTATTCCGGTCTCTCGCAGACGGCGCTCAGCTTGTTGCCATCGGGATCGCGGATGTAAGCCGCATAGAAATTGGCGTGGAACGAGCGTAGGCCGGGCTTGCCCTCATCCGTGCCGCCGTGGGCCAAGGCCGCAGCATGGAAGGCGTCGACATCGGCGCGGCTTTCCGCATGCAAGGCAACCATCGAGCCATTGCCGATCGTTGCCGCCCGATGATTGTAGGGCACGACCACCCAGAACCGGCAACGAGTATCGCCATCGGCGGCATAGCCGATTTCCTCATCCGATTCGCGCTGGCGTCGGTAGCCGAGCACGGGCAGAACAGCGTCATAAAACGCTTGCGCGCGTGGAATGTCGTTAGAACCGAGCGTTACGTAGAGGAGCATGATTGAGTCTTTTTCGTCTGCGATGCCTTGGGAGCGGGCATCATCCGACGAAAAAGACAGCCAGATCAAGCCTCGGTTACTTCCTCTTCGGCCTTGCGTCCCTTGAAGCCCTTTGCCAGCAGGAACATTTCGACCGATTCGGCTCGGGATGCGCCCGGCTTCATGTGAACGACCTGGCGGAAATTCTGCTTCAGGAATGTCAAAAGATCGCGCTCGGTGCCCCCCTGGAAGGTCTTGGCAAGGAAATGCCCGCCTTCCGCCAGCACTTCGACGGCGAAATGCGCGGCAACTTCGCAGAGATGCATCGTGCGCAGATGGTCCGTGCGGTGATGACCCGTCGTCGGCGCGGCCATATCCGAGAGGACAACATCAGGCGCACCGCCGACGGCATCGATCAGCCGCTGCGGCGCATCCGGCTCCAGGAAGTCGAGCTGGAGAACGGTAACGCCGGGCAGAGGCGTCATTTCCAGAAAGTCGATGGCGGCAACGCGAATGTCATCCTCGGTCGATCCGGTCACCTTGGCGGCGATCTGCGACCAGCTGCCGGGTGCAGCGCCCAGATCGATGATGCGGCGGGCGCCCTTCAGAATATCGTGCTTCTCGTCGATCTCCAGCAGCTTGAAGGCGGCGCGGGCGCGATAACCTTCGAGCTGGGCGCGCTGCACATAGGGATCGTTGATGTGCCGATGCAGCCACTGCCGCGAGGAGGCCTTGAGCTTCTTTTTCTTGACGCGCTGGCCGAGCTTGCGGCCTGTGCGGTTGCCCGCGATGGTTGGCTTGGTCATGCCTGCGGTCCCTTTATGTCTCTCGGTCGATGGCCGCGACGCGAGCGCCCGCCGCCAAACGCCATCATCCGCCATCATGTCAGTCAGCAGCCCCTCACGCAGGCCACGATCGGCAACGCGCATACGCGGGCTCGGCCACCGGCGGCGGATTGCCTCCAGAATGGCACAGCCGGCCAGCACGAGATCGGCACGATCAGGCCCGATGCAGGGATTGGCGGCACGGCCGGCAAAATCCCACGACAGCAGCTTGGCCTGCATTGCGCTCACCTCGTCATCCGACAGCCAGACGCCGTCGACCCGGCGCCGGTCATAGCGCGGCAGGTCGAGATGGACACCGGCGAGCGTCGTCACGGTGCCTGAGGTGCCGATCAAATGGAAATCGGCACTGTCGCGCGCAGCGCCCTGTACAGGCGGGCAATCGAAATGCTCGAGCATTCGCTGAACTTCGCAGACCATGGTTTCGAACAGCTCCGGCGTCACGTCACGTCCGCCGTGGCGTTCGGAAAGCGTCACGACGCCGACCGGCAGCGAGGTCCAATGGGTGATGTGGTTGGCAAGCCGGCTGGAGCGATTTTCGCCGATGCGGATGACGGCAATCTCCGAAGAGCCGCCGCCAATATCGAACAGCACAACCGAACGCGCTTCCGGCCCGACAAGCGACGAGCAGCCGGAGACGGCAAGCCGTGCTTCGGTCTCGCGATCGATGATCTCAAGCTGCAATCCCGTTTCGGCAATCACGCGCTCAAGAAACGCCTCGCCGTTATCGGCCGCACGGCAAGCCTCGGTCGCGATCAGCCGCATGCGGCGGATCTCGCGTGTCTTCAGCTTGGCGGCGCAGATGCGCAGCGCCTCGACCGCCCGGTCCATGGCATCGCCCGACAGCCGTCCGCTGGCGCCAAGGCCCTCGCCCAGCCGCACGATGCGCGAAAACGCATCGATCACCCGAAACTGGCCCGGACGTGTCGGTTGCGCAATTAACAGACGGCAGTTGTTTGTGCCCAGATCAAGCGCCGCATAGAGGTCGGCAGGCCGGAACTCGGCTTCACCGCGCTGCTGGTGCGCATGTCCCTCACGTTGCGGCGGCATTTGACGATCGTGGCGATGATCGCCGTGGATTTGCGGCTGACCAGCCTCGGCGGCATTGGCGGGAGCGGCAATATGGGGCGTTTTCTCATGCGCCAGCGGCCGGCCCTGCAGACCGCGCTTGCTGCGGTGCTTGCGCCGGTTCTTGCCGCTCTTGTGCGATGAGACATGACCATGATCTGCCGCAGCGCGAAGTTCCGGCGCGGACTGGGCCTGCTGTTGTGTTGTGGAAGGATGCTGCCCACCGCTCTGGGCTCCGCCACGCGCACGGCGTCGGCGCTTACGTTTCTTCGCCGGAGAACCGGCCTCATCCTCTGCTGGGCGCGTCGCCGCCGGGTCGGGCTTGTTTGCCTGACCGGCCTCTGCAGAATGAGCGTTCGGGCGGCCATGGCTGCGCTTACGCTTCGCGCGCCGGGAGGATTTAGCCTTCCTGCGCTCTGCTTCCGACGCCCCGTCTGCCTGCGGCGCTTTGCCGCTGTCGGGGTCACTCACGTATCTTTTCCACCGCACCGCGCGACGCCGATCGGCATGCTGCAGGCGCTCATTTGATTTTCGTTGGGTGGAGAATACCAGCAGGATGGGTTTTCGCCAAATTCTTTTTGAAAAGCGCCATTTTAGGCTATCCGGCTGCGCCGCTGCCGACGCTCTTCTCACTGCAAATGACCACCGTCAGGCCCGAAACAAATTCTCCGCCATGAACTTCACAAAGGCCTGTATTTTGGGAGACAATTGACGGCTTGAGGGCCAAAGTATGCGAAATTCACCGACGTCCTCGACATAATCTCCCAGAATGGAGATCAGCTTCCCATCCGCGATTTGGCGATCGATGGTGAAGAGCGGCAGACAGGCAATGCCAAGCCCGGCTTCGGCCATATTTATCAGCGGCTCAAGCGTGCTTGCCATCGACGCTACAGGCAATTCCAATTTTCCCACCCCGCTATCATAGCGCAATGCCCAACGCTCCAGCCTGCCAGTTGACGGGTATTTGTGATGAAGACATCTGTGCGCGGAAAGATCCTCCGGCTTCTGGGGAATCCCGAAGCGGTCGAAATACTCCTTTGACCCGACGACACGGTGGGAAAATCGTCCCAGGGTTCGCACCATCAAGCGACTATCGGCAATGTCGCCCGTTCGCACCACGGCGTCGAATCCCTCTTCGATGACATCGACCAACCGATCGGTAAAATCGAGATCGATCATGATCTCCGGAAAGGCGCACATGAATTTGGTAATCGTCGGCATGAAAAGCATGCCGGCGAGAGGCAGGCTCACGCGGAGCCAGCCACGAGGCGCGGCGATGGTTTGCGATAACTCCTGTTCCGCTGCCTCGATCTCGGAGAAAATGCGCCGGCAACGCTCTAGGAACATGATGCCCTCGGCCGTGATCGCGATGTTGCGGGTATTTCGATGAAACAGACGTACGCCGAGCCTTTTCTCCAAGCGAGCCATGGTCTTGCCGACGGCCGATGAGGAAACCCCGAGCATCTCTCCAGCCCGCACGAAACTACGGGTTTCTGCGGCAATCACGAACACATTCAACGCAGCGATATTGTCCATGGCAGGATCCAATTGCGGACGCCAATGTCCGTTATCTGCGGAGTACTAGCCTATTTTTTCGGCCTTTGTCGCCGGCTATCTCCCGCAGCGGCGGCAAATTCCGCCTGACATTTGAACGGAGATCGCATGACCCAGTCCCATAAAGCCGAATTCCAATTTGCTCCCGAGCCCACCGTGTTCGTCGTGAACGTCATTCACGCACATCCGGGCAAGCAGGAGGAAGCATTCAAAATCA
Organism: Rhizobium sp. P44RR-XXIV; assembly: GCF_001999485.2. Lineage (NCBI taxonomy): Bacteria > Pseudomonadati > Pseudomonadota > Alphaproteobacteria > Hyphomicrobiales > Rhizobiaceae > Rhizobium > Rhizobium sp. P44RR-XXIV. The sequence goes on from NZ_MPVZ02000025.1 coordinate 108,920, forward strand.
TCCAGGATGTCGTGCACTATGTTGCTGAACGGAAAGAAGGATTCCTATGGAGCAACCTGTCGAAGAGCACTGATGGCAAGACCGTCGTAAATATCGAGGCGATCCGCGACGAGAACAATGTCGACGAATTCTTCTCCGATCCGGCCTTTCTCGAAAAATTCAAGAAGCTCGATACCGTCTCGGACAGCGAATTCCACATCTATAAGGTTTCCGACCTCGTGCTTCCGGGTCAGATTACAGGATAGGTATTCTCGCCTTTTCGATTAAGCACTGACGATCGTAAGGGTCGAAGCCATCAGCGCAACGGTGACGATTGCGCCGATGGCAGCTCAGGCCACCAACCTATTCCGCACATCGGCTGCAAGTTGCTGCATACGGTCGATCGGCGCGTGACCGATCAGCATGAAGGCATGGGTGGCGCTCGACCAGTAGACGACATTCATGCCGCGGCGACTTTCCATGTCCGGCGCGGCCGTGCCCTTTGCGGATTGGACGATGCAAAGCGCCATGGGACCGCTCTCGGGATCGAGATAAGCGATCTGTGCAAGCGGCTTGCTGTCATAGTTCAGGATCTGGGCGCGCTTGAATTCGACACCGGGTATGGCGACCGTTTCCGGCGCCAGCGACAGGCCAAGCTTGGAACCGACCTGGTTCAACTGTGCTACCTGCTGCGTGCGGTCACCGGCCGGCGCGCTCAGGGTATCCGTCGTATAGAGCGAGAGATATTCGGCAACCACGGCACGCCATTCGCTATCCTCATCCGGCTTGGCCAGGCGATGGCCGATGGCCGTGACGGCGCGGTCGATGGCAATGGCGGCCACGAAGCTCGCGGCAACAGCCGCAAGGAAACCGCGACGGCCGATACCGGCGGCGCCAACCTTCTGTTCGCCCGCGGCGGGAATAGCTGCGAGCATGGCATCCAGTTTCGCAGCAGGCGCCTCGGCAAGCATCGGCGCGAATGCCTCGCTGAAGGCCAAGGAACTGCGTGACAGGAAATCAAAACGCTCCGCCACGCGCTCGTCGCCGGCGATCAGTCGTTCGATCCTTTCGCGGTCGGCCGCGCTCAACTCGCCATCGATGAAGGCGGTGAGCAGTTCGTCCGAGGGCATCTGTCCTTTGTCCAATTCAGTCATTTCCGTTCCCCAGTCGTCCGCCTCCGGCAGACCGTCCGTCCGCCGTCACCCCCATGCCTTCCGCAAGCTTTGCCCGCGCCGCCGCCAGCCGGCTCATGACGGTGCCAATCGGCACATCCAGGACGTCCGCCACCTCACGATAGGATAGCCCTTCGACATAGGCGAGGAACACCGCGGTGCGCTGCGCTTCCGGCAGCGCCTGCACCTGCTGCAACACCTGGCCGGCGAGAATATGCGTCTCGGTCTCGCGCGCACCGTCGAAGACCAGCGTCTCGTCGGCATCGACGAAGCCTTGCCCCATGCGCACCTTGCGCGAGCGGACCTCGTTCAGCCAGATCGAATGCAGGATCGCAAACAGCCAGCGATCCAGACGCGTGCCCGCTGTAAACTGCGCTGCTCGCTCCAGCGCCCTGACACAGGTCGCCTGAACGAGGTCATCAGCCACATCGCGCTGGCGCGACAGCACGACGCCATAGCGCCACAGCCGCGTCAGATGTTGGGACAGGCCTGCCCTGATATCCTCTTCGCTCGCTATGGCATCCTCCGCGACTTCAGCGTTTCGGGAAGCCGCCGACCTTTTCGGCGGCTCCGATGCTATCGGACTATAAGCAGAAATCGCGCCACGAGCGACCGGCATCACTCCCATATCCCTCGCAAAGCTCCCTGCTTGTCGTCAGCGGTGAACCGAACCGGGCCTCAAAGGCTCGACGGATTCAGGATCGCGGCGTGGAGGTCACGGTATTCCTCGCACGTCGTGTTGCCGCAGAGCGCCTTGATCGTGTTCAGCTGATCCTTGGCAAGGTCCATCTGGCCCTTGATGACATAGGCTTCGCCGAGATATTCGCGCACCAGCGAGTATTTCGGGTCCATGGCGACGGACTTGGTGTAGTAGGAAATACCCTCATCCGTGCGGCCAAGCTTGCGGGTGGCATAACCGCGATAGTTCAGCGCTTCAGCCGTGTTCGGGTTCTTCATGGTATCGAGAACCGCCAACGCTTCCTGGTAGCGATGATCCTTCTTGGCCAGCGAATAGGCATAATCGGCGCGGTTTTCGTCGGTGATATTGGCGCCCTGCTGCTTCACGCATTTCTTGGACTTCTGGTCGTAGATCTCGCCTTTCTTGCAGGTCGGCGTCGTGCTCGAATCGTCGCCGGCTGCAAAGACCGGAACGGCGAACGCGCTGAAGGCAAGGCCTGCGCCGAGGGCGATGGAAGCCAGGCGGAATGCATTGGTGGTCATGGAATGTCTCCTTGGCAAAATGGACGTTGCGAGGAGAGAACACACCGTCTGCCGCTTTTATTCGAATTGCCCAATAATATTTTCTGCGCGCACATCCCCGGCTACCGTCACTCTTTCGTGACGCCCGTGCATCGAATAGATATCGATCGTTGCGTGTTTCACTCCGCATGCCCTCCAAGGGCCGCAGGAGAAACCCGTGATCGATACCGTCAAACTTCTAAGCCTCGCCGTCGCCACCCCGGACAACATCATCCTCCAATCGGACGCCGCGGAGACGGCCGGCCGATTGTTTTCCGAGCGCTTTCGCGACTTCAAATATCTGGCCCGTGTGTTCGACAGCGCCGGCATCCGCAAGCGTCACGCGGCACGGCCGCTTTCCTGGTTCGAACAGCCGCATGGCTGGCAGGACCGCATGAGCGCCTATACCGAAGTCGCATCCGATCTCTTCCGGCAGACCGCGACAAGAGCGCTCAAACGCGCCGGCCTGGAAGCCCATCAGGTGGATTGCATCGTCACCGCGTCTTCGACAGGCGTTGCGACACCCAGCCTTGAAGCGAGGCTCGCCGGCGAGATGGGCTTTCGCTGCGATATCGAGCGGGTGCCGGTCTTCGGGCTCGGCTGCGCGGCTGGCGTCTCAGGTCTTGCCATTGCCTCGAAGATGGCAAGGAGCCGGCCGGGCGCCGTGGTTCTCTTCGTTGCGATTGAGCTTTGCTCGCTGGCCTTCCGTCTGGATGAGCTGACGAGGCCCAACATCATCGCCACGGCCCTGTTCGGCGATGGGGCGGCTGCCTGCGTCCTGAGAGCGGGAGACGGCGGCATCGCCGAGATCGAATCGACGGGCGAACATCTCTTCCCCGACAGCCTCGGCATCATGGGTTGGAAGATCGACGATACGGGCTTCGGCATCATCCTCGAACAATCCCTGCCGGTCTTTGCCGAGACGCATCTGAGAGCCGCCATCACGGGCATTCTCGACCGCGCCGGGCTTTTGCTTTCCGACGTCGATCGTTTCATCTGCCATCCCGGCGGCGCCAAGGTGCTTGCAGCGCTGGAAAGTGCACTCAGTCTTGAGCCCGGCTTGCTCGATATCGAACGCGACGTGATCGGCGACTACGGCAACATGTCGTCGCCGACGGTGCTGTTCGTGCTGGAGCGGGCGATCGCCGCCGGATTGCCGGCGCGCTCGGCATTGCTTGCGATGGGCCCGGGGTTCACGGCGAGCTGCATCACCCTGAGGAGGGTCGCATGATGCTGTGGCCATCGATCGCGCTTCTGAGTTTCGTCACGCTGCAGCGGCTCGCCGAACTGGTCTATGCCAGGCGCAACACCGCCGCCCTCCTTGCCCGCGGCGCACGGGAATATGCGGGCGCGCACTATCCTTTCATGGTGGCGATGCATGCGGCCTGGCTGATCGGCCTGTGGTTGCTCGCCATCGGCCGGCCGGTCGATCCCCTCTGGTTCATCCTATTCATGCTGCTGCAGGGATTGCGGCTTTGGGTGCTGGCGACGCTTGGGGAGCGTTGGACGACGCGCATCATCATCTTGCCCGGCGCGCCTCTCGTGACGAACGGGCCCTATCGTTTCCTCAGTCATCCCAACTATGCGATCGTCGTCGGCGAGATCGCCGTGCTGCCGCTTGCCTTCGGCATGCCGCTCTACGCTGCGATCTTTTCCGTGCTCAACGGCATCATTCTTATCATCCGCATCCGCGCCGAAAACGCGTGCCTGAAACAGAGTGTAACCTGACCGCATTTTTCATTTGCTCCGCTGAAATTTGGCAGGCATTTTCGATGCTTAGTTCACGTCCCCGTTAGGAAAAGAGAGCCGTGCGGCAAAGCAATGAGCATGCGGATAGCAGGGTAAAATGACAAAGGACGCAATCGTACTCGGCGCCGGCATCGTCGGCGTTTCGACGGCAATCCATCTGCAGCGGCGGGGGCGCCAGGTCGTCCTCGTCGACAGGAAGGAGCCGGGCCGGGAAACGTCCTTCGGCAATGCCGGCCTCATCCAGCGCGAGGGCGTGGTGCCCTATGGCTTTCCGCAGCAATTCGGCCTGCTGCTGCGCTATGCCTTCAACAACCGCGTCGACGCGCATTATCACCTGCGCGCCCTGCCTTCGCAGATTGCTTTCCTTGCCCGCTATTGGTGGAATTCCAACACCAAGCGTCATGAGATGATCTCGCGTGCCTATGCGCCCTTGATCGAACATTCGGTCAGCGAGCACCATGACCTCATCGAGGCCTCGCACGCCGAGGAGCTGATCCGTAAGAACGGCTGGGTGGAAGTGTTCCGCACAAACGAAAAGCGCGACGCGGAGTTTGCCGAGGCCGAAAGGCTCAACCACGAATTCGGCATTGGCTACGACGCCTTGACCAGCGCGGAGCTAGCGGCGGCGGAGCCACATCTAAGAGGCGGCTTTGCCGGTGCCTTGCGCTGGCGCGACCCCTGGTCGGTACTCGACCCGCATGGGCTGACATCGGCCTATCGCCGTTATTTCGAAAGCATCGGCGGCCGCGTGACCACAGGGGATGCTGTCTCGCTCGGGCGGGCCGGATCTGCCTGGAGAATGGTGACGGCGGACGGCTCGATCGAAGCGGAAGATGTCGTCGTGGCGCTCGGTCCCTGGGCCGATCTGGTGACGAAGCGCTTCGGCTATGCCTTTCCGCTCGGTGTCAAGCGCGGCTATCACATGCACTATGGCGCCGAGGGCAATGCCGTCCTCAACAACTGGACGCTGGATGCCGAACGCGGCTATCTGCTGGCGCCGATGAGCCGCGGCATACGACTGACGACCGGAGCCGAATTCGCGCGGCGCGACGCGCCGAAGACGCCGGTGCAGCTCGACCGGGCCGAGGCTGTCGCTCGTAGTGTTTTCCCGCTTGGTGAACGGCTCGATCCGGAGCCCTGGATGGGCGCCCGTCCCTGCACGCCCGACATGATGCCGATCATCGGCAAGGCGCCACGTCATGACGGACTATGGTTCGCCTTCGGCCATGCGCATCACGGTCTGACACTCGGTCCCGTGACCGGCCGCGTACTCGCCGAGCTCATAACCGGCGAGAAGCCCTTCATCGATATTTCGGCCTATGCGCCTGACCGGTTCGCGCCCTGAACGCGAGCCTAGCGAATTGCCGCGAGAGCCTTGATGGAGGCGTCGACAATGCCGTCGATCGTATCGTCGATATCGATGGTGACGACGCCCGGCTCGCCGGTCGGCACTTCCAGCGTCTGCAATTGGCTTTCCAATAGCGAGGCCGGCATGAAATGGCCCTTGCGCTCGCCCATGCGCTTGGTCAACAGTTCCTTGGAGCCATCGAGATAGACGAAATAGAGATGGCCGCCGGCAGCCGCCCGCAGGCGCTCGCGATAAATGCGCTTTAGCGCCGAACAGGAGACGGCGATCCCCTCGCCCTTGGAAAGGCTCGCCGCAATCTCCTGGCCGATCTTTTCGAGCCACGGCCAACGATCCTCGTCGGTTAGCGGAATGCCCTTGCTCATCTTCTCGACATTGGCGGCAGGATGCAGCGCGTCACCTTCGATGAAGTGCACGCCGAGCCGGGCCGCCACGCCCTCACCGATCGAGGTTTTACCGCTGCCGCTCACGCCCATGACGATGAGGGCAAGTGGAGTGTCTTGATTGTTGCGCATGGAGACCGTCCGGAACGAATGGATTCAATCGGGCGAGGCCGGTCTGGCCAGACACGCCCGATTCGCAACTTGGATCAATCCAGCGGAAAGAAACAGGAAAATTTATGCGTTCCCTCGCCCGTCAATTCCGGCTCGACCTGCCGACATTGCTCCTGAGCGCGCCAGCAGCGCGGGTTGAAGTGGCATCCTTTCGGCGGGTTGAGCGGCGATGGCAGCTCGCCCTGCAGACGGATGCGGTTCTTCTCGCGTTCCGGATCGGCGATAGGCGTCGCAGACAGGAGAGCGGCGGTATAGGGATGGCGTGGGCGGTTGAACACCTCTTCGGCCGTGCCTGTTTCGACCGGGCGGCCGAGATACATCACCATCACGTCGTCGGCGATGTGGCGGACCACCGACAGGCCGTGCGAGATGAAGAGATAGGCGAGGCCCATCTCCTTCTGCAGGTCCATCAACAGGTTCAGCACCTGTGCCTGGATCGACAGATCGAGCGCGGAAACAGGCTCGTCGAGAACGAGCACCTTCGGCCGCAGCATGAGGGCGCGGGCAATGGCGATGCGCTGACGCTGGCCACCGGAGAACATATGCGGGTAGCGGTCGTAATGTTCCGGACGCAGGCCTACGCGTGCCATCATCGCCTCAGCCTTGCTGCGGCGGGTGGCGGCATCGTCATCAGTGTTGATCTTCAATGGCTCCTCAAGGATGGAGCCTACCTTCTGGCGCGGATTGAGCGAGCCATAGGGGTTCTGGAAGACGATCTGCACGGCGCTGCGCAGGCTGCGGTCGCCGAGCTTTGCCGGCTTGCCATCAATCAGCAGTTCGCCGGCCGTCGGATGTTCGATCATCGTCACCAGGCGGGCAAGCGTCGACTTGCCGCAACCGGACTCGCCAACGACGGCGAGCGTGCGGCCCGACTGAAGGCTGAAGCTGACGCCGTTCAGCGCCTTGACGGTCGCCTCCGGTTTGAAGCTGCCGCGCTTGACGGTGTAGAAACGGGCGAGATCGCGCCCTTCGAGAACAGCGCCGGTCATGCGGCACCTCCTGCTGCTTGCGTGGCGGCAATACCGGGATGGCCGAGCGGCTTGCCGTGTTCCAGCGGATAGTTGCAAAGGGTTCTGCCCAGAGCGACATCCTGGCGCGTAACGCCCTTGTCGCATTCCGGCGTGGCAAAGGAACAACGCGGCGCGAAGAGACAGCCCGTCGGACGATCATGCTGACCGGGGACGACGCCGGCGATGGATGGCAGGCGTTCACCGACCACGGCACGCTCCGGCAATGCCGAAAGAAGCGCCGCCGTATAGGGGTGATGCGGATCGCGGAACAGGGCCTTGACCGGCTGTTCCTCGACCTTCTGGCCGGCATATTGCACCTGCACGCGCTCGGCCGTTTCGGCAACGACGCCCATGTCATGGGTGATGAGCACCAGCGCCATGCCCTGCTCCTGCTGCAGGCGCACGAGCAGATCGAGGATCTGCGCCTGGATCGTGACGTCGAGCGCGGTGGTCGGCTCGTCAGCAATCAAGAGCTTCGGATTGCAGGCAAGCGCCATGGCGATCATGACGCGCTGGCTCATGCCGCCCGACATCTGGTGCGGGAAGTTCGACAGGCGATCTTCCGGCGCAGGGATGCCGACGAGATTGAGGAGCTCGATCGAGCGCTCGCGCCGTGCCTTGCGGTCGAGACCCATGTGGATGCGCAGGGTTTCGCCGAGTTGGAAGCCGACCGTGAAGCACGGATTGAGGCTCGACATCGGCTCCTGGAAGATCATCGCCATGTCCTTGCCGATGATCTTGCGGCGCTGACGCGAGGAGATGCCACGCAGATCCGTGCCATCGAAGGTCATCCGGTCAGCGGTGATCTTCGCCGTCCACGGCAGAAGCCCCATCATGGCGAGCATGGAGACCGACTTTCCGGACCCGGATTCGCCGACGATCGACAGGATTTCGCCCTTGTCGCACTGGAGCGAGACACCGTCGACTGCCCGGAACAGACCGGACGAAGTCTGGAATTCAACGGTGAGATTTTCAATATCGAGAAGTGCCATTACGACCTCTTCAGCTTCGGGTCGAAGGCATCGCGCAGGCCATCGCCCATCAGATTGATGGCGAGAACCGTGATCAGGATGCAGAGACCGGGAAAAGTGACAAGCCAAGGGTTGCTTAGGAAGAATTCGCGCGAATCCGCGAGCATCGTGCCCCATTCCGCCGTCGGCGGTTGGGCACCCTGACCGAGGAAGCCGAGCGCTGCCGCATCGAGAATGGCGGACGAGAAGGCGAGCGTCACCTGCACGATCAGCGGCCCAAGACAGTTGGGCAGGATCGTCTTGAACATCAGCCGAAACGACCCAGCTCCGGCGACGCGCGAGGCGATGACATATTCCTTGTCGCGCTCCGCCATGACCGAGGCGCGGGTCAAGCGAACGAAATGCGGCTGGTAGGTAATGGCGATGGCTATCATCGCATTCGTGAGCCCGGCTCCGAGGATCGCCACCAACACGAGGGCGAGCAGCAGCGAGGGGACGGCGAGGATGATGTCCATGACGCGCATGATGATGGTGTCCGTGTAGCCACGGACATAGCCGGCGACAAGGCCAATCAGGACGCCGACGATCGCGGAAACCGAAGCGACGACGAGGCCGATAAACAGCGAATACCGCGTGCCATAGATGAGGCGCGACAGCAAATCGCGGCCAATGGCATCCGTACCGAGCAGGAAGCTGCTGTTGCCGCCTTCCGCCCAGACCGGCGGCAAGCGCTGCAGGTTACTGCCGTAAGCGGCGTCAGGATTATGAGGTGCGACGACGCCGGCGAAGATCGCCAGCAAGAGAACGAAGACGAAGATCGCAAGACCGATCACAGCGCCCTTGTTACGAGAGAAATAGTACCAGAACTCCGCAAGAGCGGAGGGGCGGTCGGATTTGACACTAACCGTGCTCATGGGCCGCTCCTAGTGACGAATGCGTGGATTGATGAAGCCGTAGAGCAGGTCGACAGCGAGATTGACGGACATGACAATGCCGGCAATCAGCAACAGACCACCCTGCACCACCGGATAATCGCGCTTGGTGACGGCATCGATCATCCATTTGCCGATGCCCGGCCAGGAGAAGATACTCTCCGTCAGGATGGCGCCGCCAAGCAGAACACCGGTCTGCAGGCCGATCGTGGTGATGACGGGGATCATGGCGTTGCGCAGCGCATGCACCGACACGACGCGCAGCGGCGACAGGCCCTTGGAGCGGGCGGTGCGGACATAGTCTTCACCGAGCACTTCCAGCATCGCCGAGCGCGTCTGACGGGCGATGACGGCAAGCGGGATGGTGCCGAGAACGATGGTCGGCAGGATGAGCGAATTGAGAGCGGACCAGAAGGCACCCTTCTGGCCGGAGAGCAGGCTGTCGATCAGCATGAAACCAGTGATCGGCTTGAAGAAATAGATGAGGCCGATGCGGCCGGAAACCGGCGTCCAGTGCAGATAGCCGCTGAAGAAGATGATCAGCAACAAGCCCCACCAGAAGATCGGCATGGAAAAGCCGACAAGAGCCACGCCCATGACGCTCTGGTCAAACCATGTACCTCGTTTGACGGCGGCGAAGACACCGGCCGGAATACCAAGACAGGCTGCCAGGATCATGGCGCAGAGCGATAGCTCCAGCGTTGCCGGAAAGAAGGTGAAGAAGTCGGTCAATACGTCACGCTTGGTGGTGATCGAGGCGCCGAAGTCGCCGTGCACGACGTTCCAGAGATATCTGCCGTACTGGACGATCATCGGCTGGTCGTAGCCGAGATCATGCGAAATCTGCGCATGGCGTTCCGGCGACATGACGCGTTCGCCCGACAGCAGCATGACAGGATCACCCGGAAGCAGGCGAATGAGCGAAAAGGCGACAATTGAGACGCCGAGGAATGTCGGAATCAAGACCGCAAGGCGGCTGAAAAGAAATCGCAACATGACAGTTGTCCAAATTTTTCCGGCGGCCAGACAATGTGCCTGACCGCCGGGTCGCCCGGCCTAGCCGGGCATTCTCACAGATTTTTCGTTATTCGGCGATATCGACGCCGTCGAAGCGGTGAACACCAACCGGATCCTGATGGTAGCCGGAGACATTCTTCGTCATCGGGATGAACTCTTCCGAATGGTCGATGGTCATCCACGGTGCTTCGCGCTTGAAGACAACCTGGGCCTGTTCGTAGAGCTTGGTGCGCTCCTTGATGTCAGCCGTCTGCTTGGCCTTCTTCACCAGATCGTCGAATTCCTTGTTGCACCACTGTGCGCGGTTGTTGCCGCCGACGGCATCGCAGCCGAGCAGGGTGTCAAGGAAGTTGTCCGGGTCGCCGTTGTCGCCGGTCCAGCCGAGGATCGCCGCGCCATCGCGGTCCTTCGCGGCGGAAAGCTTCAGGTACTGAGCCCAGTCATAGGTAACGATCTCGACCTTGACGCCGATCTTGGCAAGGTCTGCCTGCATCAGCTCGGCAGCACGACGAGCGTTCAGCATGTAGGGACGCGACACCGGCATCGCCCAGATCTTCATGCTGAGATCCTTGACGCCAGCCTTTTCAAGCAGCTTCTTGGCTTCTTCCGGCTTGTAGGCGTCGTCCTTCACTTCCTTGTTGTAGGACCACATGGTCGGCGGGATCGGGTTGGTTGCAACCGTGGCCGAACCCTGGAAGACGGCGTCGACGATGGCCTGCTTGTTGACAGCCATGTTGATCGCCTTGCGGACTTCAACCTTGTCGAAAGGAGCAACCATCGTGTTGTAGGCGAGGTAGGACACGTTCAGACCGGCCTGCTCGAGAACCTTGAGGTTCTTGTCGGCCTTGAGGTCCTTGATGTCAGCTGCGTTCGGGTACGGCATGATGTTGCATTCGCCGGACTTCAGCTTCTGCGCGCGGACGGATGCATCCGGCGTGATCGCAAAGACGAGATCGTCGATCTTTTCCTTGCCCTTGAAGTAGGTTTCGTTGGCCTTGTAGCGGATGACGGCATCCGGCTGATAGGCGACGAAAGCGAACGGACCGGTGCCGAGCGGCTGCTGGTTCATCTGCTCCATCTTGCCATCGGCCTGCAGCTTGTCTGCATATTCCTTCGACAGGATCGAGGCGAAGTCCATTGCGAGGTCGGCGAGGAACGGAGCTTCCGGACGGTTCAGGACGAACTTGACCGTGAGGTCGTCAACCTTGTCGATCGACTTGATGAGCTTCGGGAAGCCCATGCCATCGGCATATTCATAGGAGCCGCCGGCGACATACTTCGCCCATGGATTGTCGGTGCCCAGCTGACGGCTGATGGAGAAAATGACGTCATCGGCGTTGAGGTCACGCGTGGGCGTGAAGGAATCGCTCGACTGGAACTTCACGCCCTTGCGGAGCTTGAAGGTGTATTCCTTGCCGTCGGGGGAAACGGTCCAGCTTTCAGCGAGGCCAGGCTCGATCTCGGTGCTGCCGTGCTTGAATTCGACGAGGCGGCTGTAAACGGTACGCGAAGAGGCATCGAAAGTATTGCCTCCGGTGTACAGGCCCGGGTCAAAGCCTTCCGGCGAGCTTTCCGAGCAATAAACAAGTGTTTTCGACCAGGCGGACGTTGCCATGACCGAAGCCAGGGCTGTCACTGCCAGCAGGGCAGAAATCTTTTTCATGATATCGTTTCCCAGATTTGTTATTCTTTTGAAACCGTGGACACCCCATAGGTTCCCATTCGGATCGCGCCGATGGAACTTTATTTTAAGTTTGAAAGCAACAAGCGCCGCCTAAATTTTTTCCAAATTGTAGAGTTTGGAAATTTTCAGACGAAAAAACCTCTGGATTGGTAATATTCTGCCGAAATTTTGCGTGATTTTATCAGATTCAGGATGATTTGACGCTTTCCCATCGCGATCCGTTCATCATCCACTGCCCGGATACGAGGCAATAAAAACAAAAATCCGCGGCTGCCGACAGCAACCACGGATGGAAAGCATCAAACGATTGAACGCGGACGATCAGGCCGCGGGTGCAGTGATCGACGGCTTCTTGGCGATCACCCGGTGATCCACATCCGTCAGGCCGAGCAGGAAGTTGATCTGCGGGCGCGCCTTGACGAGATCATCGATGGAATATTCGGTCAGAACATCGAAGAACGCATTCAAGGCCTTGCGCAGCGCCGAATTCAGACCGCAGCTATCGACCAGCGGGCATTCCACGACGCCGTCCTCGAAGCATTCCGCCATGGCGAAGCTATCTTCCGTTACGCGAACAACGTCGAAGAGGCTGATCGCGGTTGCCGCTCTGCCGAGGCGAACGCCGCCGTTGCGGCCGCGAACGGTTTCAACGAGGCCGGCCTTTGTCAGCGGCTGCAGGATCTTGAACAGGAAGAGCTCGGAGACGCCATATGCCTTCGCGATCTCCGGGATGCGACTCAGATGGCCGTCATTGGCAGCGCAATACATCAACATGCGCACTGCGTAATTGGTCTGTTTCGTCAAGCGCATGCCGATCTCCTGGAATCGAGGCTGCTTAGGGGGTCGGATGGTATATAGTGGCTTTCTTAGTTTTGAACAATTCCAAAATATGAAATTAATATTCACGTATTTCGAGAGCCCGGGTACCGCACTCATTCCGCACAGCAGGCCTATACCGCTCACAATGGAGGCGCAGCGGCGCCTGAGCTGAAGCGCTTAAGGCACGGCAATCCAGACCGCCATTTCACAACCACCCGGTTCGCGGAAATGAAAGCGCCGGCCGCCGGGGAAATCAAATGCGGGGCGGGTTATGACACCGCCGGCAAACTCGACCGCGCGCTGGGCGGCTTCCAGATCGGTGGTGCGGACCACGGGCAAGGGTGCGCCCGCCGCCTCCCCGGCATTCCCGTCAATACCGGCATCTATGCCGGCTGCTTCGATCACGTGGTAGGTCGGCCCATAGCTGATGAAGCTCCAGTCAAAGGCTTCCTCGAAGAAGCGCCGGGTCTTGAGGCCATCTTTCGACGGAAATTCGAGATAGTCGATCTGATAGGTCGCGGACATCAACGGCCCTCCCATTGTTCTCGTTTTGTTCTAATCCAAAACGACGATACAGACAAGATCACTCTATCGAAAACCAATGCAATAAAAACCGCCGCCCGCAAATCTGTCGGGCGACGGTCGATGCCAGTCTAAAATCGCGACGCTTATTTCATCGTCGGCATGACGAATTCAGCACCGTCCTTGATGCCGGACGGCCAGCGGGCGGTAATCGTCTTGGTGCGCGTCCAGAACTTGATCGAATCCGTACCGTGCTGGTTGAGATCACCGAAGCTGGAAGCCTTCCAGCCGCCGAAGGAGTGATAGGCGAGCGGAACCGGGATCGGAACGTTGACACCGATCATGCCGATGTTGATGCGCGAGGCGAAGTCGCGGGCGGCATCGCCGTCGCGGGTGTAGATGGCAACGCCGTTGCCATATTCGTGCTTCATCGGCAGCTCGAGCGCGTCTTCATAGTTCTTGGCACGCACGACCGACAGAACCGGTCCGAAGATCTCGGTCTTGTAGATGTCCATGCTCGGCGTGACGTGGTCGAACAGCGTGCCACCGACAAAGTAGCCGTCTTCATACCCCTGCAACTTGAAGCCACGGCCGTCGACGACGAGCTTGGCGCCTTCCTCGACGCCACGGTCGATCAGGCCGGTAACGCGGTTGTAGGCATCCTTGGTGACGAGCGGGCCGAGATCGGCCTTGTCGTCGGTATAGGGGCCGATGCGCAGGGATTCGATCTTCGGCACCAGCTTCTCGACGAGACGGTTGGCGGTATCCTCGCCAACAGGCACTGCGACGGAGACCGCCATGCAGCGCTCGCCAGCCGAGCCGTAGCCGGCACCCATCAGGGCGTTGACGGCCTGATCCATGTCGGCATCCGGCATGATGATCATGTGGTTCTTGGCGCCGCCGAAGCACTGGGCGCGCTTGCCGTTCATGGCAGCCGTGCCATAGACGTAGCGGGCGATCGGGGTGGAGCCGACGAAGGAAACGGCAGCAATATCCGGATCGGTCAGGATGGCATCGACGGCGGTCTTGTCGCCGTTGACGACGTTGAGGATGCCGGCCGGAAGGCCTGCTTCGATCATCAGCTCGGCAAGGCGGAGCGGCACGGAGGGGTCACGCTCGGACGGCTTCAGGATGAAAGCGTTGCCGCAGGCGATCGCAGGCGCAAACATCCACATCGGGATCATGGCCGGGAAATTGAACGGCGTGATGCCGGCGCCAACGCCGACTGCCTGGCGGATGGAGTACATGTCGATCGCCGGGCCGGCGCCTTCGGTGAACTCACCCTTGGCGAGATGCGGAATGCCGCAGACGAATTCGCAGACTTCCAGGCCGCGAATGAGGTCGCCCTTGGAATCCTCAACCGTCTTGCCATGCTCCTTGGAAAGCAGGGTCGCCAGCTCGTCCATATGCTGGTTCAGGAGCTCGACGAACTTGAAGAAGACGCGAGCGCGGCGCTGCGGATTGGTGGCGGCCCATTTGGGCTGCGCTGCCTTGGCATTTTCGACGGCGGCGCGGAGTTCCTCGACGCTGGCGAGCGAGACGGTCGCCTGCACTTCGCCGGTTGCCGGATTATAGACGTTGCTGGTGCGTCCGCTCGTGCCGGCGACGTGCTTGCCGCCGATGAAATGACCGATCTGTTGCATGGGTGTGCCTCCTCGTTTTCTTGGATGGGTGCAGGATCGCACTTCAATTTGCACAAATCAATGAGCTGTTATAAGCAACCGTTGTGCAAAAATTAAAGCCCTGGATGTGCAAATGGATTGGGACGACGTCCGCATGTTTCTCGCCGTGGCTCGCACGGGGCAGATTCTGGCCGCATCCAAGCGGCTCGGCGTCAACCATGCCACGCTTTCCCGCCGCGTGACGACGCTCGAGGAGCGGCTGAAGACGCGGCTGCTCGTGCGCCGCACCAATGGCTGTGAACTCACCGCCGAGGGCGAAATCTTCCTGCATGCGGCCGAGCGCATGGAAACCGAAATGCTGCGAGCTCAGGCAAGCATCGGCCACCTCGATACCGCCATTACCGGCACGGTACGCATCGGCGCGCCGGATGGCTTCGGTGTTTCTTTCCTGGCTCCAAGGCTCGGCCGGCTGATCGCGCGCTATCCGGAGCTGCGCATCCAGCTCGTTCCCGTTCCCCGGTCCTTCTCGCTGTCGCAGCGCGAAGCGGATATCGCCATCACGCTGGAGCGCCCCGAGCAAGGCCGGCTCGTCTCTTCCAAGCTGACGGACTACACGCTCGGCCTCTATGCCTCGAAAGCCTACCTGGAACAGGCCGGATTGCCGGATAGCGTCGAGGCGCTGAAGCTGCATCCCCGCGTCGGCTACGTCGAAGACCTGATCTTTACCGCCTCGCTGAATTTCTCCGGCGAGATCATGCGCAGCTGGGATGCATCCTTCGAAATTTCCACCGCCATCGGCCAGACGGAAGCCGTTCGCTCCGGCGCCGGCATCGGCATCCTGCACGATTATGTCGCCAGGCAATTTGCGGAGCTGACCCGCATCCTGCCGGATGTATCGATCAAGCGCGCCTACTGGACGACCTATCATGAAAGCGCGCGCGATCGGTGCGGGTGCGTACCGTCGCCGACTTCCTGCAGGAGCTGGTCAGCGAAGAGCGGCGGATGTTTCTGTGAGGGTGTAGTGCCTTGCCACCACAAACCTCACGGCATCAAGGCGCACCACCATGAAGGCGGATGCGGCAGCGCCGAAGCGGCTGCATG
This sequence comes from Rhizobium sp. P44RR-XXIV, assembly GCF_001999485.2. NCBI lineage: Bacteria > Pseudomonadati > Pseudomonadota > Alphaproteobacteria > Hyphomicrobiales > Rhizobiaceae > Rhizobium > Rhizobium sp. P44RR-XXIV. The sequence continues at coordinate 124,657 of NZ_MPVZ02000025.1, forward strand.
CTTCGGCGGCTCGTCATTTTCATCCGGGTTGGGAACGGGGACCTCGTCCGGCAACCTGTCCGGCTGCGGCTCTTCGATCGGCGGCTTTGGCGTCCAGCCGGGTTCCGGCATCGGAGGCGACTCTGGAATAGGCTCGTTGGGTACAGACATGGCCTGATCCTTTCGTCTCGTTGCTGATACCGAGAGAACGACGGGGAGCACGCACAGTTCCAATATAAATGCCGTCAGCACCGCCAAGAGCGAAAGGCCACGCACCCTCGCCCGCGACAATCCGCCAGCGACGAAGCTGGACAAAGGACAGCCGGAGCCTAGTATTTCAGGCAGGGATCAGGGAGTCAGGATCATGAGCGATAAGAAGCAGCCGAAACTCGACGAAAAGCAGCGCAAGGAACAGGACGACTATCTCGAAGAAGCGCTGGAAGAGACTTTTCCGGCGAGCGATCCGATATCGCCCGGCCGCGTGGCCAAGAAGCCGGAAGACAAGAAATAGCCGACGCTCGCCGGTGGCGCGCATGCTGTTTTCAATAGGCTTCGGGAAGAAATGGTACGGTTGGGGGGTCTCGAACCTCCGACCTCAGGTGCCACAAACCTGCGCTCTAACCAACTGAGCTACAACCGCACATGCTCGCGTCGCCGCGAACGGGGGTGACATACGAGGACTTTAAAACTATTTCAAGTCCTATCTCCCCGCAATGTGAAAAAGCTTCAAAGATATCCAGACAATGATGTGCTTCGACATTCATCGGGCAAAGCGCGTCTGGCCTGCCAAAAGAAAAGTCCCGCCTCCGGGTCTTTCACCTGGAAACGGGACATATAAGCCTTGGGAGGCTGACCGTTAAAATTAGGCCTTGAAGGAGGACATTGCCTTTTCAGCGGCGTCCTTGGCCGGCTTTGCCAGCTTTTCAGCAACCTTCTTGGTGGTTTCCTGAATGGACTTGGCCTGCTCTACGGTGACTTCTGCCTGCTTGCGGATGAAAGCGGTCTGAAGTTCGAAGAGTTCGGCGACGGACTTGACGCGAAGCAGCGCTTCCATGTGCGCCAGCGAGCTTTCGGCATTGGTGCGCAGAACGTCGATGGCCTTGAGGCCGATCTCGACGGAACCAGCCTGGGCGGTCTGCACGGTTGCTTCAACCGTCTTGCCGGCTTCTTCAGTGGCGGTCTTCAGCTTGGCGAAGGCTTCCTTGGACTGGACAGCGCCCTTTTCCGCGAAGTCGCGGAAGGATTCGGAGAGCTTGGACGGATCGAATGCAGCCGTTGAAAAAACGTCGTCTTTCTTTACAGTAGCCATGATTACGCTCCTATATGGGCCCTCTTCGAGGCGCCCTTCGTGAACCTGTGTGAGGCTTATATAATATAAAATATTGTGCAGTGCAACATAATTTTGCAGCGCACAACGCGTTAACCTTTCCGGCCGAAAGATGGGCCCTTCGCTGGACCCGAAAGCAGGGCACGGTTATTAATAAACCGTTAAAACACGAGAGGCGGTCACGCCCGCAAAACAGGTTGGAATATGCCCGCAGTTCAATATCCGTTCATTGACATTGCCGTGCATCCGCGGGTGCGGGAGCGCTTCGCTCGTGGCGAAGCCATGGTCATGTTCTCGACCGGGATGGATCGCGTGCTGTGGGCCAATGGCGCCGGCGCCAACCTCTTCGGCTTTGATGTCATTTACGATTTCCTCGACCAGGGGCCGAAGCATGGCGACGTCTCGTTCCGCCAGATCGAGGCGACGGCACGCGGACTTGGCGCCGTCGGCGACCAGCGCACCTTCCTCATCCGCATGGCCTCCGGCTTCCAGCGCGCGGTGGTGAATGCGGCGGTCGAGCTCATCCGCATCCAGGCGGGCGAAGAGGCCATCCTGTTCTCATCGCCGGTCTCGGCCAAGCCGATGGCACCGGCCGAATGCGCCCGGCGCATGATCGACGGCTTCGATGATCCCGATACCCACATGGCCGTCATCGGCCGCGACGGCGAAGTCATCTCCGCCTCCACCCGCTTTGCGACACTCGGCATAACGCCGCAGACGGCGCGGATGTTGACCACCATGGCCGGCGCGCAGCCGGATCGCCTGATCAAGCGGCCGATCCCGACCGGGCGCGGCTATCTGCCGGCCGCCATCGGCAAGCTGGCGGAAATACCCGCATTGCATCTGCTGTTCGTGGTCGAGACCGTTCTCGGCCACCTCGATCCGACGGAGAATCTGGCAAGCGCAGCCGCGGTTGAACCGCAGGCTGAAGAGGCCCGCGCCGAACTCGAGGCAGCGGCAGTCGACGAAACAGCAAAACCCGTACTGGCAGCGCCCTTCGGCGACGTCATCGACGCGGTTGCCGGCATCGAGGAATTGGACGAGACACCGGAATATCAGCCAGACGAGCAGCCCGAAGCCATTCCGGCCACCGAGGAGACTGCCGAAGATACCCACGCGCTTGCCCTGCTGGATGGAGCAAGCGAAGCCGATATCGAGGCTGCCGCTCAAGCCGACGAACAACAGGCGGAAGCGCCTGAGCATCGCGAAGACCACATCACAGACAGCCAGACCGCCGAAACACCCGAAGCGGCTCAGCCCGAGGCAACCAGCACCGAAGACCATTCCGCGGAAGGCTTTGCCTTCAAGCGCAATGGCCGTGCTACCCGTTTCGTCTGGAAGATCGATGCTGCCGGTCGTTTCAGCGAGGTTTCGCGCGAATTTGCCGATGCTGTGGGACCGCATGCAGCAAAAATAGCCGGCAGCGCCTTTGCCGATATCGCCGCGCGCTTCAATCTTGATCCGGATGGCAAGATCGCCGAACTTCTGGCAAGGCGCGACACCTGGTCGGGTCGCACGATCTATTGGCCGGTTGAAGGCACCAGCCTGATGGTGCCGGTCGATCTGGCGGCTCTGCCGACCTATACACGCAGCCGCGAATTCGACGGTTTCAGGGGCTTCGGCGTCGTTCGCCTGGCGGATGTCATCGAAGATCCGGCGAAGCGCGGCATGTCGCTGGATCTCGAAGGCAACCAGCAGGCCGCTGCGCCAGAAGCTGCCGATCAACCCGCAGAGACGGAAGCAACCTCAAACGAACCGCCAGCCGCCGAGCTGGAAGGCCCCACCGCGATCGAAGGGGCCGAAAACACGGCGCGCGAAGCCGCGGAAGATGTTGGCACGCCCCATTACGAACCGCCCGCTCTTCATATTGCCGAGACGCCAAACCGCCGGGAAACGGACAAGATTATCCGCCTGCACGAACACCGGACGTTGACGCAGGCAGGCCTTTCGCTGAGCGAGCAAGCCGCCTTCCGCGAAATTGCCCGGCAGCTGGAACCCTTCGGCAAGCGTACCGAACCGCCTGTCGAACAGGCCCCGGTCGAGCCCGCTGCAGAGAATGTCGATATCGCCCCGCAGGCAAATGCAGCCGATGAGCTCCTTTCTGAGACGCCTGAAACGGCGATCGGAAACGACAATGACAATGTCGAGGCCAGCCATGAAAGCACGGCGCCGCGGGCCGAGGCTTCCTTAACGGAAGATACGGTCGAGCCTATCGAGACGGCAGTGACGGTCGACCCCGCTCCTCAGCCTGACACATCAGTCAAATCCAGCGAGCCGGAAGAAGATTTCGATCCACTCGATGCGCTCGCCACCGCCATCCCGCCGCGCGTGAAGATGCGCACCGGTCTGTCGGTCGATATCGTCGACCAGCTGCCGCTTGCCGTTCTCGTTCATGCCGGCGACCGGTTGATCCACGGCAACCCAGAATTCCTGCGGCTGACCGGCTACGAGAATCTGACGGATCTCGAACAGGTTGGTGGGCTCGATGCGCTGCTGCAGCGCAACGATCTTGAAGGCAAGACCGAACAGCCGGGCACGATGATGGTCGTGCGCGCTGATGACGCGCTGGTTCCGGTGACCGCGCGGCTGCAATCGATCCGCTGGGAAGACGGCACCGCCTTGATGCTGGCACTGATGCCCGTGGAAAAGGCCGCGCAACCCGCACCGCCGGAGCCGGTATCGGAGGAGGCCCGTCCCGAACGTATTCTCGAGAAGGTCGCCAAGCTGCAGGTGGAGATCGAGGAACTGCGCTCGACGCTGGAGACCGCGACCGATGGCGTCATCATCGTCGGCCAGGACGGCGAGATCCGTTCGATGAACCGCTCGGCAAGCGCGCTTTTCAACTACGACGACCAGGAAATCCGCGGCAAGCCCTTCGTCATGCTGTTTGCCCATGAAAGCCAGAAGGCGGTGCTGGATTATCTCGGCGGCCTTTCCGGCCACGGCGTTGCCAGCGTGCTCAACGACGGACGCGAAGTGATCGGCCGAGAGGCATCCGGCGGCTTCCTGCCGCTGTTCATGACCATGGGCCAGCTCAACTCGTCCAACGGCTATTGCGCTGTCATCCGCGACATCACGCAGTGGAAGCGGACGGAAGAAGAGCTGCGCAACGCCAAGCGCGCCGCCGAAACCGCCAATGCCCACAAGACGGATTTCCTTGCCCGCGTCAGCCACGAGATCCGCACGCCGCTCAACGCGATCATCGGCTTTTCCGACATGATGGCTGGCGAGCGTTTCGGCCCCATCGGCCATTCGCGCTATATCGAATACGCGACCGATATCGGCCGCTCGGGCCGGCATGTGCTCGACATCGTCAACGACCTGCTGGATATCTCCAAGATCGAAGCCGGCGAGATGGATCTGGAGTTCGCATCGGTCGGCCTCAACGAGGCGATCACCGAGGCGGTATCGCTGGTGCAGCCGCAGGCCAACAGCCAGCGCGTGATCATCCGCACCGCGCTTTCGCAGGCTGTGCCGAATGTCGTGGCCGATCTGCGTTCGATCAAGCAGATCGCGCTGAACATACTTTCGAATGCCATCCGCTTCACGCCGTCTGGCGGCCAGATCGTCGTGTCGACGTCCTATGAGGGCAATGGCAGCGTGGTTCTGCGCATCCGAGATACCGGTGTCGGCATGACCCGCTCGGAGCTGGAACAGGCGATGAAGCCCTTCCGACAGGTGGCGACCAATGCCCGCAAACGCGGCGACGGCACAGGCCTTGGTCTGCCGCTGACCAAAGCCATGGTTGACGCCAACCGCGCAACCTTCTCGATCAACTCCTCGCCCAACGAGGGGACGCTGGTGGAAGTCACCTTCCCGTCACCGAGAGTGCTGGCGAACTGAGTGAGATCGCCGGCCCGCCATCAAAACCAGAGATCGCGCACGCACCGTCCCTTGGACGGGAGGTCTTCGAATGTGTCCAGCCCGTCGAAATGATCGATCGGCAGGTCATCAACGAGATCCGGGGGTGCCAGCCGAAGATTGACCGCCATACGGCGGCGGCCATCTTTCTGGAGCCGCAAGCCGCGCCAGCTCAATACATTGGCGCACGACGGGCAAAACAATATTTCGAGCGACGGCTGCTTTTCCTCGGCCCGAGTATAGGACGCCGTCTGCCCGGTGACGGAGATCCGCTCTCCTTCGTAATCATAGGCCCACAGCGCGCCATAGCGCCGGCAGAGCGTACAGTTGCAGGCCGTGATCGAGCCAGGATCGCCTTCAAGCGTCCAGCCTGTCTTGCCGCAATGACATGAGCCGATCAGCATGAGTTATGCGCTCCCCTCACCGTATGGTAGCAGGTGGCATTCTGCCTCAATCGAATAGTGGCTGCAAATAGCGATCTCTTGCAAGAGATCGAGCCCTTTCCGGCCTGACATCCATCGGCTCAGCTCGCCAGAGCCAGACCGCCGTAACGGCTGATTTCGCTCTCTATCTCGGCAATGAGCGTATCCAGCGCAGGGTTTCTCACCTTGCGGCCGCGGCGCACCACATAGGCCAAGGCGGGCGGCGTCGGCAGCCCATGGCTGATGACCTCCATGTCGGGCGGCAGGTGACGACCGTTCAAAAGAGCCACGCCCAGGCCAGCGCTGACCGCCGCGATGATTCCGGCCGAGCTGGTGCATTCGAACACGGTTTCGAGGACAACGCCGCCATCCTGCCCGATATCGAGCGCCCAGCGGCGATAGAAGCATTCATCGTCGAAGGACAGGAACGGTATCGGGCCGTCCGGAGCCACGGACAGGTCAGGGTGTTTGACCCAGTAAAGCTGCTCCCGAAAGAGAACGGCATCCGTCGGACGGACCTCATGGGCGAAAACCTGGATGATGGCGGCGTCGAGTTCTCCCTTGTCCAGCATGCCCCGCAGAACCAGGCTCATGCGAACCTTGGTGCGTACGGACACATTCGGATGCAGGCGGCGGAAACGCCCCAATATGCGGGCAAGATCGGTGCAGGTCGTATCCTCAGTCAGGCCGAGGGCAACGCGGCCGGCAAGCGACGTCTTGGACAGGCTCAGTAGCGCCTCGTCATGCAGGCCGAGAATGCGCCCGGCATAATCGAGCAGATCCTCGCCCGCAGCGGTGAACATCGACGCGCCAGGCTTGCGGCTCAAGAGATCGCAATCGAGGCTCGTCTCAAGCCGCTTGATCTTGTGGCTGACGGCCGATTGCGACAGGCCCAGGGCTTCAGCGGCGCGGGTGATACCGCCATGATGACGGATCGCCCAGAGGGCACGCAGAGCGTCGATTTCCAAACGGCGGCTCGTCAATTCGGTCATGGCACACTCAGCCTCGATGATGGTTTTACAAGTAGAATGCATGTTGCGGCTGCATCTGGCAAATTTTCATGAGCTATGCGACTGAATTGTCATGTCATGATCGATATTTGTCATATGCCATCGAGCCAGCGCTCCCCTATGGCTTGATGGTGCAGCATATTCGATCGGGAGCCCGATGACAGACCAATACCTATCCCGGCCAGCGCCAGGTGAACGCCGTTTCCTTTGGCCCTTGCTGGCCGGGCTTCTGATTATCAGCTGGAGCTCCGGCTTCATTGGCATTCGCTATGCGAGCCAAGAGGCAAGCGTCATGCTGGTCCTGTTCTGGCGCACGCTTCTATCGGGTTTGATCCTGCTGCCTTTCGCCTTGGCGATCGGGCCACGGATGCGAATGCGGGCGATAGTGCAGCAGATGCTGTTCGGCGTGATGTCGGTCTTCCTCTATCTCGGCGGCTTCGCACTGGCGATCGAGCAGCGCGTGCCGACGGGACTGGTGGCGCTGATCTCCGATCTGCTTCCGCTCGCGATCGCTGCCCTTTCCCAACCTGTTCTCGGAGAACGGTTGAGCCGACGCCAATGGCTGGGAACGGCAATTGCTGTGGCGGGCGTGCTGATCGTCTCGGTGGATAGTCTCAGTTTTGGCGCGGCTCCCATCTGGGCCTATGGCGTGACGGTCGGCTCCATGCTCGTCTTTGCTTTTGCCTCGGTCCTGCACAAGCGACAGCGCACCGGGCACATGCCCGTTCATCAGAGCCTGTGCATCCATACCCTCACGGCTTCGGTGCTGTTCGGTGCCTGCGCCATGATGCAGGGCAGTCTTGCCCCGCCGCTAACGTCCGGTTTCGCCATCGGCATTGTCTGGCTGGTTCTGATCGCAACCTTTGTCGCCTATTCGGTCTATTATGCCAGCCTTCGTCTTTTCCCGGTGGCGCAGGTGAGCGCCGCCATCTATCTGAGCCCGCCGGTGACCATGCTCTGGGCCTGGGCGCTGTTTTCAGAACCGCTGACGATGGCGATGTTCGCGGGGCTGGCGGTGACGCTGGTCGGGGTATGGCTGACTTCGCGCAGCTAGAGCATTTCCAGGAAAAGTGCGCAGCGGTTTTCCGTCCGGAATGCGTAACAACAAAGAGATAGAGCGTTTTCGCGATTCGAAGAAAAGCGAAAATGCTCTAAGGCGAAGTTCCCTGCGGCTTCCTTCGCGAACGGCCTAAAGCGGACGCAATCGTGTGGCATTGGCCGGCCGAAACATCGACGCAGGAGACACACGTGATGAACGAGAGCTGCCCCGTTCTCTCTCCCAACGAGAGACAATATGTCGACATCCAGGAGCGAGCCGAACAGGCGATGTTGGCGACGATTTATGCAGCGATCGAGAAGGCACGCCAACAGGCGGCTGACGAGCTGAGTTCCGTTGGATCAGAGTTGACGCCGCCGGCATACGAGTTTTTTGCCGCCGTCGCCCACCAGAAGCTTTTCCTTCTGTTGTGCGGCGCCGATCCGGAAACGTTCATGGGTGGAAACCCCGATATCGCCGCCCGCATCATCGAAAATGGCCGGAACATATCCGACCATTATTGGGTCGGCAGGGCTGCAAAATCAGACCCTGACGACCCTTCGAACTGATCGCGGAAGCGACCCGGTTATTCGCCGCGCACCTTTGCAGCCTTGCGTGCGGCTCTGGAATTCGGCTTGCCGCTCTTGGGAGGACCGTCACCCCTGGGAGCACCTTCGCCCCGGGGAGCGCCGTCGTTCTTGGCGAAATTCGGCTTGCCTGCCTTCTTCACCCAAGGCTTCTTGTCGGAACGCTCGGAAACGCCACCTTCGCCGGCCTGTGCCCGTTCCGGCTTGCGATCGGACTTCCATTTCGGCTTGCCGCCCTCCTGCGGGCGGGGACCTCGGTCGGCGAAAGGCTTCTTTTTCTCGAAAGCCCCTTCCCGCCTGCCCTGCGAGAAATCCGGTACGCCGTCGAGCGGCTTCACGCGGATGCCGCGTTCCAGCGTCTTGTCGGGGCCAATGGCGACCAGGAAGCGTTCAGCGCCTTCCTGCGAGAACTCGACGAAAGTTTCTTCCGGCTGCATCTTGATGGCGCCGATGTCGCGCTTGGTCAAGTTGCCGTTGCGGCAGAGCATCGGGATCAGCCAGCGCGGCTCGGCATTCTGCTTGCGTCCCACAGAGAGCGACACCCAGACGCCGTCGGTGAAATCATTGCGTCCCGCACCCGGGCCGTCGTCGCGGGGAGTGACCGGGAAATCGTCACGGCGAGGCTTCTTGCGCTCGCCTTCGGCCGGCACGTCCTGCAGCTCTTCCGGCGCGGAGTGACGCGCCCGATAGTGACGCAGGAATGCGGCCGCGATCTGCTCGGCGCCGTGGCTTTCCAGCAGCTGCTTTACCAGCGACTGCTCTTCTTCCCGCAGAGGCTCGGCGAAAATTGGATCGGCGAGCAGACGCTCGTCGTCGCGCTCATTGACCTCATCGGCAGACGGCGGCTTTGCCCAGGTGGCGCGCAGGCGAGCGGCCTCCAGCAGGCGTTCGGTGCGGCGGCGTGCGCTGAGCGGCACGATCAGGGCGCTGACGCCCTTGCGGCCGGCACGGCCGGTGCGGGCCGCTGCGATGCAGCAGGGTTTCCGGATTGGTCGGTATGTCGGCATGAACCACCAGATCGAGGCCCGGCAGGTCGATGCCGCGAGCGGCGACGTCGGTGGCGATGCAGACGCGGGCGCGGCCATCGCGCATGGCCTGCAGCGCATGCGTACGCTCACTCTGGCTAAGCTCACCCGAGAGAGCTACGACGGAGAAGCCGCGATTGTTGAAGCGTGCCGTCAGATGGTTGACCGCTGCACGGGTCGAGCAGAAGACGATGGCATTCTGCGCTTCGTAGTAGCGCAGGACGTTGATGATGGCATTCTCCCTGTCGCTCGGCGTAACGGTCAGGGCGCGATAGTCGATATCGACGTGCTGCTTGGTTTCCGAAGCCGTGGCGATACGGACCGCATCGCGCTGGTAATTTTCGGCAAGCTTGGCAATGGTGCGCGGCACGGTCGCTGAAAACATCAGCGTCCGCCGGTCGGCCGGCGAAGTCTCGAGGATGTATTCGAGATCCTCGCGGAAGCCGAGATCGAGCATTTCGTCGGCCTCATCGAGCACGACAGCCTTCAGTTCGGAAATATCCAACGAGTTGCGGCGAATATGGTCGCAGAGGCGGCCCGGCGTACCGACGACAATGTGCGCGCCACGCTCCAGCGCCCGCTTCTCGGTGCGCATGTCCATGCCACCGACGCAGGAGACGATTGTCGCGCCCGTCAGTTCATAGAGCCATTCCAGCTCGCGCTGAACCTGTAGCGCCAGTTCGCGGGTGGGGGCGATCGCCAAAGCCAATGGCGTGCCGGCGCGGCCAAAGCGTTCCGCACCTTCAAGCAGGGTCGGCGCCAGCGCCAGACCGAAGGCAACCGTCTTGCCCGAGCCTGTCTGGGCTGAAACGAGAGCATCCTTGCCGGCCAGGCCGGGATCGAGCATGGCCTTTTGCACCGGCGTCAGCGTTTCATAACCACGCTTTGCCAAAGCCTGGGCAATCGCAGGAACGATGCCTTCGAATTCGGTCATAATTTGTCTTTCGGAATTCTTCGTGCCAAACGGCACGGATCATCGTGGCCCGCACGTCGCAGGCCTCTTCTTCAGGCCTGCACATACTTGCTCGGCAAGCTAATGTACAGAGCACATGCGTATTTGTGCGCGACAGAACGAAAAAAAGGCAGCGAACGACGCTGCCTTTGAGAATGATGCTGCCTAAAGAAAGCTCGAGTCGGTGAACTTCATGTCTCCGGAGCCAGAAGCCGGCTCCAATCCGCTCTAGCTCATGCGAACGGTCTCAAGTTGGCTTTTACCTTTGACCAATCTTTCTTAACGCGCCGTTACCAAACGGGGGTCATCGTTTGCCCATCAGTTTTTGGGGAGGCCTCAGCTCCTGAGCTCTTCCAGCCCGACGAAGAGATCGAGCGCCTCGGGGTTGGCGAGCGCTTCCTTGTTCTTGACCTGGCGACCATGCACCACATCGCGCACTGCAAGCTCGACGATCTTGCCGGATTTGGTCCGCGGAATATCGGCAACCGCAATGATCTTGGCCGGCACATGGCGCGGCGAGGCTCCCGTTCGAATGCGGGTCTTCATCTGCTTGACCAGATCTTCCGTCAGCGAGGCGCCAGCCGCCAGGCGGACGAAGAGGACGACCCGGACGTCGTCGTCCCAATCCTGGCCGATGCAGAGCGCTTCCAGGACTTCGGGGATCTGCTCGACCTGATTGTAGATTTCGGCGGTACCAATACGCACGCCACCGGGGTTTAGCGTCGCGTCCGAGCGACCGTGGATGATAAGGCCGCCATGCTCGGTCCAGGCGGCGAAATCGCCGTGACACCAGACATTGTCGAAACGCTCGAAATAGGCGGCGTGGTACTTTGCACGCTCCGGATCGTTCCAGAACATGACAGGCATCGAGGGGAAGGCCTTGGTGCAGACCAGTTCACCCTTCTCACCGCGCACCGGCTTTCCTTCATCGTTCCAGACATCGACGGCAAGGCCGAGGCCAGGCCCCTGGATTTCACCACGCCAGACAGGCTGCAGCGGATTGCCGAGCACGAAGCAGGAAACGATATCGGTGCCGCCGGAGATCGAGGCCAGCTGGATATCATCCTTGATGCCTTCATAGACGAAAGTGAAACCCTCAGGCGACAGCGGCGAACCGGTCGAGGTCATCAGCCGCAAGCTTGAAAGGTCATGCGAGGTCTTCGGCGTCAGGCCGCTCTTGTGCACGGCGTCGATATATTTGGCCGAAGTGCCGAACAGCGCGAATTTCTCTTCCTGGGCGTAGTCGAACAGGATGTTGCCGTCGGGAGCGAAGGGCGAGCCATCGTAGAGGCAGAGCGTCGCGCCGGCGGCAAGGCCAGTCACCAGCCAGTTCCACATCATCCAGCCGCAAGTGGTGAAATAGAAGACCTTTTCGCCGGGAACGACGCCGCAATGCAGGCGATGCTCCTTGATGAGCTGCAATAGCGCGCCGCCTGTCGAATGCACGATGCATTTCGGCACCCCGGTCGTGCCGGAGGAAAACAGGATAAACAGCGGATGGGAGAAGGATACGGGGACAAACTCGACCGGCTTTGCCTCAAAGGGTGCGACAAAAGCATTCAGCGTCCGTGCGCCGGGCGTTGCCGCGACCACCGCATCGGCATCGCCGGCATAGGGTACGACCAAGGTCGGTACGTTCAGGCGCTGCGCGATGGCGCTGACCTTCGTCGTGACGTCCTGAAGCTTGCCGCCATACCAATAGCCGCTGCAGGCGATAAAAAGCTTCGGTTCGATCTGGCCAAACCGATCCATGACGCCCTGTTCGCCGAAATCCGGGGAGCAGGAGGACCAGATCGCTCCGATCGACGTGGCTGCCAGCATGCAGGCAATGGTTTCGGGCATGTTCGGCATCATTGCCGCGACCCGATCTCCCTTGCCGATGCCGAGCGCGCGGTAGGCCTGCTGCAGGCGTGATACGGTCTCAGCCAGCCGATCCCAGGTCCAGCGATCGCGCACCTTATCCTCGCCCCAGAACACCAGCGCATCGCCCTTGCCGCTTCTCGACAGCAGGTTCTCGGCGAAATTCAGTTCCGCATCGGGAAAGAAACGGGCTTCCAGCATGAGGTCGCCATTAACAAGCGCTCGCTCACCGCGATGTCCCTTGACGCCACAGAAATCCCACACTGCAGTCCAGAAATTCTCGCGATCGGCGATGGACCAGGCATGCAGGCCAGTGAAATCGGAGATTGACAGGCCGAAACGCCGGTTGCATTCCTGCATGAAGGAAAACATTGGGCTTTGACGACGGGATTCTTCCGATGGCGTCCAGAGCAGGTCTTGATCGTGCATGTTTCTCTCCCCCACTTTTCGATCTATATAGCAATGCTGCAGCGCATTATAAAGTCACGGAGTCGTGGGCATTTCCAGTGTGCAACGTTTGCATCCGCCAAACATTTCCTATATCCGGCAACACAGGCAGATCGTCCCTATCAGTTTGAGAGTTTCCACGGGATATGAGAGCGTCGAGAAACAACAAGTGGCGGTTGACGATCCGATCGGCCTCGCGCTGGCTACCTGCCGTCGCCCGTACAACCGGCATCATTCTTCTAACAGTCCTCATTCTCTTTGCTGTCTTCAGAGCGACAGCACCTTTCCTGATCTCCAGCGGCCTGGTTCGCTCCGGCATCGAAAAGGCGCTTTCTGAATGGACGGGATACAGGGCGCAGATCGAGGGCGACCCGACACTCGAATTCTGGCCGACACCACGCGTGACGCTCAATCAGGTCACCATTCGCGAACCGGCAAGAAACGGCAAGGTTCTTGGACATGTCGACAGTCTCTCGGCGGATTTCTCGCTGCTATCGGCCATCCGCGGACACGCGCATTTTCATGAATTTCATTTCCTGCGCCCTACCCTCTACATCCGTCGCGACGAGAACGGCCTGATCGACTGGACGAACGAGGGTCGCCTTTCCAAGGCGATCGAGCAGGTGGACGCCTCCTCCACCCAGGGCGTGTCCATACCCAAGGAACAGGATGCCGCCATCGGCACGCTGACCATCGAGGATGGCAGCGTCGAGATGACCGACGAGCGCAGCGGCAACCTCTACAAGATGAATGGTGTCAACGCGGACATATCATGGCCGCGGCTGTCCCAACCGATGACGGCTGTCATCCTTGCCCGCTTCAACGATCAAGACATCAAGCTCAACTTCGACTCGACGCAGCCGCTGCTGTTCTTTGCCGGCAAGAGCGTGGATGCCAAGACCAGCTTCTCCTCGCCCTTGATCAGTTGGGCTTACACGGGCACGACAAGCATATCGGACTTTTCGACGCTATCGGGCAATCTCCAACTGAGCGTGCCGAACGTTCCGTCCTTCCTGGCGTGGAGCGGCCAACGCCTGCCCGCCGCAGATGCGCTCAAGAACGTGTCGCTCAATGCCGATGTCGCCGCGATCCAGAACGGCCTGCGCTTCGACAATCTCAATTTCAAGGTCAATGATTCCGCGGCTTCCGGCGTCATGGACCTGAACTACACGCCAGCCGGAAAGCCGAAAATTTCCGGCACGCTCGCCTTCGACCAGATGAACCTCAATCCGTTCCTGGCCGCCTTCTCCATGCGTCTCGCCGCCGAGACTGCCATCAATGCCATTCTGAACGGCAATCCCCTGCAACGCCTCGATCTCGACTTGCGCCTCTCGTCCAACAAGGCGGGGCTTGGCCCATTCCAGTTCGACAATATCGGCGCCAGCCTGCTGGTTGCAGGCGGCAAGGCAAAATTCGATATCGCCGACAGCGGCTTTGAAGGTGGCTCGTTGACCGCGCATCTCGAGGTCGCTCCGGGCGACTTCGACGGCGGTGGCAAGCTGCAGATATCGATCCGCAATGCGGATTTCGGCGGGCTCTTCACCCGACTCAAGCTGGAAGGCCCGCTGCCGCTGACAACATCGGGATCTCTGGATCTGGCCTTGAGCACGACCCGGCCGATCTGGGTTGCCACGCTGAGCGACGTTGCAGGCCAGATGCATTTCAAGTCGTCAGCGGGGTCTTTCCGTCAATTCGACATCTCGTCCTTTCGGTCCCTGGCCACCGAAAAGGCCTTCTTCCGGATGAGCGACATCGCCGATGCGACTTTCGATTTCGACAGCATCAATATCGATGCGAGCTTTGCCAAGGGTTCGGCAGAGGTGCAGAACGCGGCGATTGCCGGCCGCAACGAGACGATCACGCTGAACGGCGTGGTTCCCTTCCGCACCAATGGTCTGGCGTTATCGGGAGCGATCGAGGCGACCTCGCCTTCCGATGCCGACGAACTGCCGATGCTGCCGTTCTTCCTTGGCGGCAGCTGGCCGAACCCGGTCGTCTCGCCGGTGACGACGTTGCTGCAGAAACCTGTGCAGCCGCAGGAGCCTTAGGCTTCTCCCGACACAAGTGTGACGGCCGCGCCTCAGCCTGCGGCCGCAGCCTGCTCGTCCCTTTGGCGCTGCACCTCGCGGCGCTTGGTCACGATGGAGGCGCAAATGACGCCGATGGCGACGACCCCGATCAGGATGGTGCAGATGGCGTTGATCTCCGGCGTCACGCCGAGCTTGACCTGACTGTAGATCAGCATCGGCAGCGTCTTGGCGCCGGCGCCGGACGCGAAGGTTGCAATCACCAGATCGTCGAGCGACAGGGTCAGAGCGAGCACCCAGCCGGAGAATACCGCCGGCGCGATGATCGGCAGAGTAATCTCGAAGAAGGTGCGCACCGGTGGAGCGCCCAGATCCAGCGCCGCTTCCTCGATCGAGCGGTCGAAGGTCAAGAGGCGAGACTGCACGACGACGGCGACGAAGCACATGGTCAGCGTCGTGTGCGCCATGACGATCGTCCAGAAGCCGCGATCGACGCCTGACGTCACGAAGAGCAGCAGCAGCGACAGACCCGTAATGACGTCGGGCATGACCAAGGGCGCATAGATCATGCCCGAAAACAGGATACGCCCGCGAAAGCGCGTGTAGCGCACCAGGGTCAGCGCCGCCATAGTGCCGAGCACGGTGGCGATGGTTGCCGACAGCAGCGCGATGCGCACCGTCAGCCAGGCAGCGCTCAGCATGGTGTCGTTGCTCAACAGGTGCACGTACCATTGCGTCGAGAAGCCGCCCCAGACGGTGACGAGCCGGGACCGGTTGAAGGAATAAAGGACCAGCAGCAGGATCGGCAGATAGAGGAAGGCCAGACCGAGCGTGACCGAGACGATGTTGAAGCGAGACCAGCGGATCATCTGTTATCTCCCTTTCTCGTCGGCCTTGGCCTGGAAATGCTGGAAGAAGACGATGGGCACCACCAGCACCAGAAGGAGGATGGTCGCCACCGCCGAAGCCAGCGGCCAGTCGGTGTTGCTGTAGAATTCGGTCCAGAGCACCTTGCCGATCATCAGGGTTTCCGAGCCGCCGAGCAGATCGGGAATGACGAATTCGCCGACGGCCGGAATGAAGACCAGCATGCAGCCGGCGATAACGCCTGGAAGCGACAGCGGAAAGGTGACGCGCCAGAAGGCGCCGATCGGCGTGCAGCCGAGATCCTGCGCCGCCTCGATCAGCGTGCCGTCCATTTTCTCCAGCGCGGCATAGAGCGGCAGGATCATGAAAGGCAGATAGGAATAGACCATGCCGATATAGACGGCCGTATTGGTGTTGAGGATGACCAGCGGCTCATGGATGATGCCGAGCGTCATCAGCAACTGGTTCAAGAGGCCCGTGGTGCTGAGGATCGACATCCAGGAATAGACGCGGATCAGGAAGCTCGTCCAGAACGGCAGGATGACGAGCATGAGCAGCGTGGGACGGATCGTCCGCGGCGCCTGCGCCATGCCGTAGGCGATGGGATAGGCGATGATGAGCGTCAGCAAGGTCGAGATGCCGGCAATCTGCAGGCTCTGTATGTAGGCGTTCATATAGAGCGGATCGCCCGTCAACCACACGTAGTTGTCGAACGACATGGTCTGCAGCTTGTCCCACCAGTCGCCGAAGCTGTCCGTCCAGGTGAAAGAGGGATCGTAGGGCGGGACGGAAAGCACCTTCGTCGATAGCGAGATGCGGAAGACGATGAGGAAGGGTGCGAGGAAGAAGATCAGCAGCCAAGCATAGGGAATGACGATGACAAGGCGCTGATAGATGGAGGAACCAAGCGCTCTCATGATCAGTCCTTCAACAATATGCCGGCATTTTCATCGAAGGACACCCAGACGTTCTGGTCATAGGCGAAGGGTTCTTCCACGGCGCGGACCGCGTTCAGCGACGAGGCCTTGAGCACCTGCCCGCTCTTCAGCTTGACGTGGAAGACGGTCATGTCGCCGAGATAGGCGATATCCCAGATTTCACCCTCGGTGGCATTGACTGAAGCGTTGGCGGGTGGGCGCGGCGTTACCCTCAGCTTCTCCGGCCGGATGGCAAGGCTGGCGCGACTTCCCGTGGCCGGCGTGTCGCTGGAGGCGGTGCGTAACGTCAGAGCGGAATCGACAGCGATTTCGACAATGCCGGATTGCGTTGAAGTGACGTTGCCGTCGAGTATGTTCACATCGCCGATGAAGTCAGCGACGAAGCGGCAATTGGGCGCCTCATAGATTTCTGCGGGGGTCGCCACCTGCACCACCTTGCCGTGGCTCATGACCGCGATGCGGTCGGCCATGGTCATCGCCTCTTCCTGGTCGTGGGTGACGACGACGAAGGTCAGGCCGAGGCTCTGCTGCAGGTCCATGAGTTCGAACTGCGTTTCCTCGCGCAGCTTCTTGTCGAGCGCGCCCAGCGGCTCGTCCAGCAGCAGCACCTTCGGCCGCTTGGCGAGAGAGCGGGCGAGCGCCACGCGCTGGCGCTGGCCGCCGGACAGCTGATTGGGCTTGCGCTTGGCGAACTGCTCGAGCTTGACGAGCTTCAGCATCTGCCCGACGCGATCGTCGATCTCGGCCTTCGGCATGCCATCCTGGCGCAATCCGAAAGCGATATTCTTTTCCACCGACATATGCGGAAAGAGCGCGTAGGACTGGAACATCATGTTGACCGGGCGGCGATAGGGCGGCGTACCGGCCATGTTCTGGCCATCGAGCACGATTTCGCCGGTCGTCGGCTGTTCGAAGCCCGCCAGCATGCGCAGCAGCGTGGACTTGCCGCAGCCCGAGGCGCCCAGAAGGGCGAAGAATTCGCGGTTATAGATATCCAGGGAGAGATTGTCGACGGCAGTGAAATCACCGAACTTCTTCGTCACGTTCTTGAAGGAAATGTAAGGCTTGGCCGAAGGATCGGTCCAAGGAGCAAAGGAACGCCGGATATTACCGAGTGACTTCATTATCTATCCCCAAATGGATGCCCTTACGGGCCTTTATCGCGCCGGCTCTTCCCCTTCCCGGCACGCTTTTCGTTCTTACGCTGTCCTCTTAAGGAAAGGCCCGGACGTTGCCGTCCGGGCCTCTTTGAATTATTGGCCGGTGGTGACCTTTGTCCACAAGCGCGTTGCCACGCGCTGCGTTTTCGCATCCCAAGGGGTCAGCGTGTACAGCTTCTCGCGGACCGCATCGGTCGGATAGACAGCCGGATCGTTGAGCACGTCCTTGCTCACGAACTGCTGCGACGCTTTGTTGCCGTTGGCATAGGCAACGAAATCGCTCGCCTTGGCGATGACTTCGGGCCTCATGATATAGTTGAGGAAGATATGCGCCTCTTCGACATGCGGCGCATCGGCGGGGATCGCCATGACGTCGAACCACATCTGTGCGCCCTTCGTCGGGATCGAATAGCTGATGTTGACGCCGTTCTTGGCTTCGGCCGCACGATTGCGGGCCTGCAGCACATCGCCTGAATAGCCGAAAGCGATGCAGATATCGCCGTTGGCGAGTGCATTGATATATTCAGAGGAGTGAAACTTGCGCACGAAGGGGCGCATCGCCGTCAGGAGCTCCTCGGCCTTCTTGAAATCTTCCGCCTTGGTCGAGTTCGGATCGAGGCCGAGATAGCGCAGCGCGGCTGGAATGACGTCAGTCGGAGAATCCAGCACGTAGATGCCGCAATCCTTGAACTTGGCGGCGAGTTTCGGATCAAAGATCACGTTGATATCAGGTGCCTCGTCAGTACCGAGGATCTGCTTCACCTTATCGACATTATAGCCGACGCCGCTGGTGCCCCACATATAGTCGATGGCGTATTGGTTGCCGGGATCATAGGTGGCGATGCGCTGCTGCACCGTATCCCACATGTTGGAGATGTTCGGCAGCTTGGATTTGTCGAGCTTCTGGAAGACGCCAGCCTTGATCTGGCGTTGCAGGAAATAGGCAGTCGGGACGACAACGTCATAGCCGGTCTTGCCCGCGAGCAGCTTGGTTTCCAGCGTCTCGTTCTGGTCGAACGTGTCGTAGACGACCTTGATGCCGGTTTCCTTGGTGAAATCCGTCAGGATCGAATTATCGATGTAATCCGACCAGTTATAGATATTGACGACCTTGTCTTCTGCCTGAGCGACCGTCGCCAGCGAAACGACCGCAAAAGCCGTTGCTGCAAGCCGTGCGAACATGGACTTCATAGTCTCTCCTGTTTTGTTCAAGGGTATCCAGGCGACACCCAACCCTCTGTTTTTCCCGTTAGACTAGAAAGGAAATCGGAAGGCGACAAGGGAAAAAGCGCGACTTCGAGCGCTTTCAAGGATTTGCTCAGAAACGATGGAGGACAGTGCAAAGGGTGGCGACAGCTGCCTGCACGCGATTGTGAACTCAATCGCCGCTTCCCGCGTGAATGCGCAAACCGGCTTTGCTAACATCGCTGCGTCTCACTCCTGGAATAATCTCACGCCCGTTTCGCAGCCCTGCCCAGCGGGCAAACCCAACCCATAATTCAAGGGTGCATCATGCAATACCAAAAATTCGGCAATACCGGCCTCAGCGTCTCGCGCCTCTGCCTGGGCACGATGACGTTCGGCCTGCAGATCGAGCAGGAAGACACGGCTCATGCCATCCTCGACAAGGCGGCCGATGCCGGCGTCAACTTCATCGATACGGCTGATGTCTATCCGCTTGGCGGCGGCGAGCAGCTTGCCGGCCGCACCGAAGAGATTGTCGGCCGCTGGCTGAAGGGCAAGCGTGACCGTTTCATCGTGGCAACCAAAGCCGTCGGCAAGGTCGGCCCATCTCCCTGGGACCAGGGCGCATCGCGCAAGCATCTTCTCGACGCCATCGACGCCTCGCTACGCCGCCTCGGCACCGACTACGTCGACCTCTACCAATTGCATTCGGACGACCGCGAAACGCCATTAGACGAGACGCTGGAAGCACTCGACATCATCGTGCGCTCGGGCAAGGCCCGCTATGTCGGCGTATCGAATTTTCTCGCTTATCGGTTGGCTTTGGCGCTTGGACGCGCTGACTTTCTGCGCACAGCCCGTTTCGTCTCGGTGCAGCCGCGCTACAATCTCCTTTTCCGCCAGATCGAGCGTGAGCTGCTGCCGCTTGCCGAAGAACAGCGCATCGCCGTCATTCCCTACAACCCGATCGCCGGCGGTCTTCTTACCGGCAAACACAAGCATGATGTTGCACCGACCGAAGGCCGCTTCAGCTCGCAGCTGCGGGCCGCCGGCAGCAACTACCTGCAGCGCTACTGGCACGAACGCGAGTTCGCGACGATCGAGAAGCTGCGCGGCATTGCCGAAGAGGCCGGCCAGCCACTCGTCAAGCTTGCCGTCGCCTGGGTGGCGGCCAATCCGGTCATCACCTCTGCCATCATCGGCGCCAGCCGGCCGGATCAGTTGACGGATACGCTTGCCGCCATCGATCTCAAGCTCGACCCGGCGCTGAAGGCGAAGCTGGATGATGCCACAGTCGAATATCGCTGGGGCGACGCGGCTCGTTGAAGACAAGGAACCGCCGGTCAATCACCGCCGGCTTTACGCATAGGTCGGGCGCTTGCCGGCAAATAGCTCCGAATGGCTTTTCAGCAAGCGGGTCATGCGGTCGACCACGGTGCGGATCTCCCGGCGATGACGATCGGCATTGTTCATGACGATCCATTGCCGGTGGCGCAGCGCGGCGATCTCCTCGCCGACACGCTCCAACCTCGGCTCCTGATCGCCAACGAAGCAGGGCAGAACCGCAATTCCCGATCCGGCCAGTGCCAGATCGTGAAGTGATCGCGGACGACTGACCGTAAAGACGATCTCGTCATGCTTGTTCTGATGCGGCCAGCGCAGATAGGCGGATATAGCCTCCTCCTCCGCCACCGCGATCCAGCGCTGCGGCCCGGCAAAACGCATGTTGCGGGCCTGATAGGCGGCGTAGGCAACATCACTGGTCTTGATGGCCGCGAGATTGCTCTCCTCCGGCTCGAAGGCCCGGATGCCGATATCGCTTTCGCGATGAGCAAGGCTGGCGCGGCGCTCGCCAAGGTAAAGGTCGATGCGAAAGCCATCCCGCTCCGAACAGATTGACGGCATATTCTGGCTGAGCAGCCAGCCGACCCAGGTGCCGGCGGCGATGCGGACGATCGAGCTTCCCTGCGCATCGCGCTGCCAGCTATCGACCTTGCGGGCGGCGGCCTCCATCTCCAGCAGCTGATCAAACAGCGCCTGGCCATCGCCGGTCAGTGTATAACCGGCCTGGCTGCGCTCAAAAAGCGGCCGGCCGATCTGTCCTTCCAGCTCCAGCATGCGTCGACCAATCGTCGCCGGGCTCAGGCCACTCGAGGCGACCGCGCCCGTCAACCCACCGCCGCGGGCGACATCGAGGAAAAGCTGATAGGAGTCCCAAGTCGTGTTTTTCATAGTTGAAAAACATAGAGCGAAAACGGCTGTTTATAAAGCAAATTCCCATGGGTAATTGAAGGGATGCCTCACAACAAGGAGACATCCCATGATGGAAAGTTTTGCTTTGGCCAAGGCCCTCGAGATAGAAAGCCGAGCGCGCGAAGAGCAATGGCGCCGAAACGAAGACCTGTTCTACCGTGACAATGCACGCGATCCTTCGCCATTTGCTCAGTGGCTCGGACGAATACTTGCCGCCTTGATCCCGCGCCGCACGACAACAAAAAAGGCGGACCGGCTGCAAATGAGCCGATCCGCCTGTGCTAACGATCGTTGCAGCGATCAGGCTGCTTCCTGCCGCACATAGCCCGCATTGTATCCGGCTTCGATCTTGAACTGCTGGATAAGGCTGAGCAAGGCATCGGCTTCGGTGGCGAGTTCGCGGCTTGCCGCCGTGGTCTCTTCGACCATGCCCGCATTCTGCTGGGTCATCTGGTCCATGTGGTTGACCGAAGCGTTCACTTCCTGCAGCGCGCTTGCCTGGTCGTGGCTGGCGCGGGCAATCATTTCCACATGCTGGCTGATCGTGACGATCTGGCTGCTGATCTGTGCGAGCACCGAACCGGCCTCCTGCACGAACTGCGAGCCGGAATTGACCTCCTGCGTCGACTTGTTGATCAGCCCCTTGATTTCCTTGGCGGCAGCGGCGGAGCGCTGTGCGAGTTCGCGCACTTCCATGGCGACGACGGCGAAGCCCTTGCCGGCATCGCCGGCGCGCGCGGCTTCGATACCGGCATTGAGCGCCAGCAGGTTCGTCTGGAAGGCGATCTCGTCGATGACGCCGATGATCTGCTCGATCTTGCGGGAAGCGTCTTCGATACGTGCCATGGCATCGATGGCGTTACCGACGACGACGGAGCTGTCATCGGCGCTGCGCTTGGCTTCGCGCACGATGGCATCCGCATCCTTGGCGCGCTCGGCCGAGGAGCGAACGGTGACCGTGATCTCGTCGACGGCCGCGGCCGTCTGTTCGAGCGAGGCGGCCTGCTGCTCGGTGCGCTTGGAAAGGTTCTCGGCGGAGGCGGCCATCTGGCTGCCATTGCTCTGGATCATCTCGACATTGCCGCGGACCTGGCTCAGCGTTTCCTGCAGGCGTGACAACGAGCTGTTGAAGTCCTGGCGGAGCTGTTCGAGACGGCCGATGAAAGGCGTCTCGATGGTCGCGGAAATATCACCCTGCGCAAGACGTTCGAGGCCGGCCGCAAGTTCGCTCACCGCGAAGTCGATCTGGCGGTCGAGCTCGCGCTTTTCGGTATCGTTGCGCTGGCGTTCGTGTTCGGCGGCAGCGCGCTCTTCGTCACTCTGCTCCTCGATGCGGATCTTCGAGATGGCATTTTCCTTGAAGATGCCGAGCGCCCGCGCCATGTCGCCGATTTCGTCATGACGCTGCTCGCCGGAGATCGAGGTCTCCAGCATGCCATCGGCAATCCGGCGCATGGCGGCGGTGATCTGACCGATCGGGCGCTGCAGGGTCAGCACCAGCGCGATGCCACCGGCGACCGAGAGGATGATGCCCAGAGCCGTCGCGAGGATTGATATGTAGTTTGCCTGCTCGCGTTCGGTGCCGGCGCTCTGCTTCTGTGTTTCGGCGAAGGCGGTGAGCTGGCCCCAGACCTGATCGAGCTGCTGGCGGGCGGTTGCATATTCGGCGATGCGCTGCGTGATGGTATCGACCAGCTTGCCGCCGGCGTCATCCATCGATTTGATCGCCGGGCGGATGGCCGCATCGATATCGCCGGCAAAATCCATGCTCTTGGCGCTCTGGTTCAGCGTATCGATATCGCCGCCGAGCTTGGAAATTTCCTGACGCAGGCGGACGAGATTGTCCTTGTTGGTGTTGGCGTTGAACTCGGCAAGGACGAGCTGGAGCGAATAGACCGAGTCTTCCAGCCGGCGCGTGTCCTGCAGGACGGAATTGGTCTGTGCAACGCGGGCATCCAGCGACACGAAGCTGGTGGTCGCCTGGCGCATCATCTGCGTTGCCGTCAGCTGCGTGTAGGTCGACGTCTGGCGGAAGCGCGAAAGAAGACGGCTGATATTGGCGACGGTATCGTCGGTCGGCACATCCGTGCTTTCGGTGAAGGCGGTCAGATCCTTGATTGTGCCGACCAGCGATTGGACGACGCTTTTCTGGTTCTGCGGCAGCGCGAGATCGATGGAGCGCTGCGCCTTGTTCAGATCCGGCAACCGGTCCTTGAGGAGCTTGACCTTGTCAGCCGGTGTTGCGGCCTTGTTGAAGTCTTCCGCCACGGAACCCAGCATGTCGCCGCCCTTGAGCAGGCGGTCGGCGGAGCGCAGCGTCGAAGTCGCATCGGCCTGATCCTGCCGCATCTGATCTTCAAGCTGCTGGCTGTTGAAATCGACGTTGAAGCGGGCGCTGATCAGCGCTCTCTGCGCATCGTCGATCGTCTTGCGAAATGCGAGTTCCTGCTCATGGAGCGTCCACAGCCTGCCGACGAGATTGGCGGTGTCGGCGGTCTTGGCGGTCGCTTCGGTCAGATTGTCGCGGCCATCCGCATCCGCGCCGAGCTGGCCGAGCGTCGCGTTGAGCACGCCCTGCTGGGACTTGATGTCCTCATAGAGCTTGTCGCGCTGCTGCGCATTGGTAATGCGCAGGAAGTCATCCATGGAGGCATAGAGGTTCTTGAAGCCGGTCAGCGATTGCAGCACGCTGTTGGAGATTTCCATGCGCCCCTGCAGAAGGCCCGAGGCATAGAGCCCGGTAAGGCCGACGGCGGAAATGCTGATGACGAAGGGCAGGACGAATATGAGAACCTTCGTCTTGATCTTGAAACGCGATAATATTTTATCAATGAACATAGTGGCCCAGACCTCTCACACACCGCTCCCCCGTCGACGCCGCCTCGGCGCTGACCGGATGTATAACCATCATCCTTGAAAATATTCGCAGGCGGGGTTCCCGAGTAATAACGGGAAGCAATCATTGCTTCGGCTCTAGCGTGTAGTAGAGCGCCCCATGAAATCAGCGGGGATTGTGGGTCTGATTAATTAATTTTCGGATAAGGGGCCAAACGCGGGCCGCCGCATGCAATCAGCTGCGGCGATGGAGGCCTCGGACATACACCGGCGCGTGGAAAAAGGCCGTCGCCAGGCGGCGGCCACGAGCGGCAAGAGCTGCAGATCAGTAACCGCGCACCGCGAGATATGCGATGCAGGCCGCGGTTACGCCTGTCGCCAACATCAGAAGCCTTGCGGCCAGGAGCTTGGCATTGTCCCGGGTCTGGGCGATTGCAATGGCGCGAGCGCGACGCTGTGTTCTGTTCATGAGTATATTCCCATTTTCGCACTGACACGATAACCGGCAAATGGCCATCTCGGCAACTGCCAATATATTCAACAATGATGTAGGAAAGGAAAACGCGAGAACCAGAGCCAGGTTCCATTTTCCCGGGCAGCACACAAACTATTGAACAAATTATCGAAATGAGAGATCAGGCTGCCTCGCCGGCAACATGGCCGGATGCCCATGCCCATTGGAAATTATAGCCGCCGAGCCAGCCTGTGACATCGACGCATTCGCCGATGAAGAACAGGCCGGGGATGGTTTTTACCTGCATGGTTTTTGAATCGAGGCAGGCGGTGTCGATACCACCCAACGTCACTTCCGCCGTGCGATAGCCTTCCGAGCCGGACGGTTTGACCGGCCAGGACTGGATGGCGGCTGCGAGATGCTGCAAGCGCTTGTCGGACTGATCGGCCAGATTGCCCGACATGCCGTCGCTCTCGACGAAATGCTGCGCGAGCCGTTTCGGCAGGATCTCGGCAAGGGCTGTCTGCGCCGACTGCCGGCCATTGACCTGCTTCGCCTTCTTCAAAAGCGCCAGGAGATCGACATCGGGCTCAATCGCGATGGTGATCTCCTCGCCTTCCCGCCAATAAGAGGAAATCTGCAGGATGGCAGGACCGCTGAAGCCGCGATGGGTGAAGAGCAGCGCCTCGCGGAACGCCGTCTTGCCGTGACGGATTTCTGCAGGTGCGGCGATACCGGACAATGGCGCCAGACGCTGGAGGAGTTGCGGATCAAGGGTCAGCGGCACCAAACCGGGCCGCGTCTCGACTATAGGCAATCCGAACTGCTCGGCGATGCGATAGGCAAAGCCGGTGGCCCCCATTTTCGGGATCGACTTGCCGCCGGTCGCGACAACGAGTGAGGATGCCTCGAAGACGCCTTCGGACGTGCTGACCCGATAGCCGCCGGCTACCTCTTCGACGCCGCTTATTTCCGTGCGCAACCATAGCTCAGCACCTGCCGCGCGCATCTCATCCGTCAGCATGCGGATGATGTCCTTAGCGCTGTTGTCGCAAAAGAGCTGACCGAGCGTCTTTTCATGCCAGGCGATGCCATGGCGCTCCACCATGGCGAGAAAATCTTTCGGCGTGAAACGCGCCAGCGCCGACTTGGCAAAATGCGGATTGGCGGACAGGAAGTTCTTCGGGCCGGCATGGATATTGGTGAAATTGCAGCGTCCGCCGCCGGAAATGCGGATTTTGTCTCCCGGTGCCGAAGCGTGGTCCAGCACCGCGACAGAGCGCCCGCGCTGGCCGGCGCGGATGGCACACATCATGCCCGCCGCACCCGCTCCGAGAACGATCACATCATATTTGCCGACCACGCTTGAACCCCTAATCATTCGCCGTGCGCTCTCACCACTTTTCCATCATACGGCGAAAGTCTGAGCGGTTTTCCCCCTCGCCAATTGGCAAACTGCGGTTATGATGCAATCACCGATCAACCCAAATACGGTGTTTTATGCCTGCGAGAAAGACCCCGCTGAAAGCTTCAGTGCCTGCCTCGAAAATCCCGACGGTGCCTCCCAGCCTGCGATCGGCACGCGGCGTGGCAAACTGGAAGGAAGCAGCCCAATGGCTGCGGGCGCGCGGGATCGAAGACATCGAATGCATCACGCCAGACCTTGCCGGCGTTCCCCGCGGCAAGATGATGCCGACCTCGAAATTCACCTCAAATACGTCGCTGGCGCTGCCCTCGGCGATCTATCGCCACACGATTTCGGGCGAATATCCGGAGGAGACCGAGAGCTTCCGTTACGAGCCGCGCGACAGCGATCTGAAGCTGGTGCCGGACCTTTCGACGCTTTCCGTCGTGCCGTGGGAAACCGACCCGACGGCGCAGGTGATCTGCGATATCGTCAATTCCGAGGGACACGCCGTGTCCTATACGCCACGCAACCTTTTGAAGAAGATCATGGGGCTCTATCGCGATCGCGGCTGGAAGCCTGTGGTTGCGCCCGAGATCGAATTCTATCTAGTCGCCAAGAATGACGACCCAGACTACCCGCTGCATCCGCCGAAAGGCCGCTCCGGCCGCTCGATCCTCGGCGGTCAGGGCTATTCGATCGCCGGCATCAACGAGTTCGACGAACTGATCGACGATATCTACCACTTCTCCGAGAAGCAGGGTCTGGAGATCGATACGCTGATCCATGAAGAAGGCCCGGCGCAGCTCGAAATCAACCTGCGCCACGGCGATCCGATCGAGCTTGCCGACCAGGTGTTCATGTTCAAGCGCACCATTCGCGAGGCGGCGCTGAAGCACGGTATCTACGCGACCTTTATGGCCAAGCCGATGCAGAGCCAGGCGGGCTCGGCGATGCATATCCATCAATCCGTCGTGAATATCGAGACCGGCAAGAACGTCTTCACCAATCCGGACGGCAGCCCATCGCAGGAGTTCTTCTACTTCATCGGCGGCATGCAGCGTTACGTGCCGAATGCGCTTGCGATGCTGGCGCCCTATGTGAATTCCTACCGGCGGCTGGCGCCGAACATGTCGTGCCCGGTCAACAATGCCTGGGGCTACGACAATCGCACCACGGCATTCCGCGTCCCTGTTTCTGACCCGCAGGCCCGCCGCGTCGAGAACCGGCTGCCGAGTTCCGATGCCAACCCCTATCTGGCGCTTGCCGCATCGCTCGCCTCCGGCCTGCTGGGCATCATGAAGCAGGTGGACCCGACGGCACCGACCGAGGATTCGGCCAATGAGGGCTCGATCGATCTGCCGCGCGGTCTTCTGGAAGCCATTGCACTGCTGGAAGATGAACCGGCCTTCGAGGAGGTCCTCGGCAAGGAGTTCATCGACCTCTATGCCGGCGTCAAGCGCGGCGAGTTCGAAACCTTCATGCAGGTGATCAGCCCATGGGAGCGGGAATTCCTTCTGCTCAACGTGTGAAGGAGATCGCCCATGACATTGCAGGAAACATGGCAGAGCCCCATCGCGCCCGGACTTTCCTTCTATCAGGCAACCGTCGCCCGCGCCCGAGCTATCCTAAGCTGGATGGCTCGCGCCGTGCCGATGTCGCCATTATCGGCGGCGGCTATACCGGGCTGCAGGCCGCCTACAATCTCGCCAAGGGCGGTGTCGATGTCGTGCTGATCGACGGCAACCGCTTCGGCGACGGCGCCTCCGGCCGCAATGGCGGCCAGCTCGGCACTGGCCAACGCTCCTGGCCCGAGGAGATCGAAGAGAAGATCGGCTACGAGCGCTCGAAGGCGCTTTTCGACCTTGCCGAGGATGCGAAGCGTCATCTGCTCGATTTCGCAACCGAACACGGTATCGACATCGACTTTCTGCCCGGCCAGATGAATGTCACGCACAAGCGGAGTTACAAGCGGGCCTATATCGACAATGCCGAGATCGCCGCGGCGAGCTACGGCTATCCGCACGTCAAATTCATGGATCGGGCCGAGACCCAGGAGCGGCTGGGCTCCGAATTCTATCTCTATGGCGTCAGGGATATGGGCACAGGCCATATCCATCCAATGAAGTTGCTGATCGGTCTGGCGCGGGTCGCCGCCGGCGCCGGCGCCTCCCTCTATGAGATGACCAGGGCGAAAGCCTTCCGGCAATCGGAGGGCAAGACGATCATCGAGACGGACGGCGGGGAAATCACCGCCGATCGGGTGCTGATCGCCTGCAACGGCTATATCGACAATCTGGAACCGGTGACGGCAAGCCACGTCATGCCGATCCGATCCTTCATCGGCGCGACAGAACCGCTCGATCGCTTTCCGACCGTTCTTCCCGGCAACGAAGCAGTGGCCGATTCGCGGTTCGTGGTGCGCTACTTCCGTAAATCGAAGGACGGGCGGCTGCTGTTCGGCGGGCGCGAGGCCTATACCGCGGATAACCCGCGCGACATAACGCAGCACATCCGCCGGCAGATCGCCGAGATTTACCCGGCTCTGGCTGATATCAACATCGACTATGCCTGGGGTGGATCGGTCGGCATCACCATGCCGCGCCAGCCCTTCGTGCGCGAGGTCATGCCGGGTGTCACCTCGATCGGCGGCTATTCCGGCCATGGGGTCATGCTGTCAAACTATTGCGGTAAACTCTATGCGAAAACAGTTCTCGGGAATGCGGACGAGCTGCACCTGTTCAAGGAGCTGAACGTCCCGCCTTTCCCCGGCGGCGCGCGCATGCGGGCGCCTCTGCTGTTCCTGGCGCTCTCGTGGTTTGCGCTGCGCGACAGGTTTTGAAACTGGAAGACGATTTCTTCCACCGGCGATCCGCTCTAAAAGCCGAGTCTGAATTTTGCGATGCACACTGGCCTTTTTAAATCGATTAGATTAAAAGGGGCCTCAACCAAGACCGATTGAGAGATACCTCATGAGCAGCCAAATCATTCCCGTTGAACCATTTGATTATGTCGTTTTCGGCGGCAGCGGCGACCTTGCCGAGCGCAAGCTCCTGCCCGCTCTTTATCATCGCCAGATCGAAGGCCAATTCTCTGAGCCGACCCGCATTATCGGCGCATCGCGCAGCGCGCTTTCGAACGAGGAATACCGCAAATTCGCCGACGCCGCCCTCAAGGAACACCTGAAGAAGGGCGAATATGACGAGCCGGAAGTCAAGAAATTCCTCGCCCGCCTGTTCTACGTTCCGGTCGATGCGCGCAGCGATGCCGGCTGGGACCAGCTCAAGAAAATCCTCGATGAGGGCAAGGATCGCGTTCGCGCCTTCTATCTCGCCGTCGCTCCCGGCATCTTCGGCGACATCTCGCAGAAGATCCATGATCACAAGCTGATCACCAAGCAGACCCGCATCGTCGTCGAAAAGCCGATCGGCCGCGACCTCGCCTCGGCGCTGCAGCTCAACGACACGATCGGCAAGGTCTTCAAGGAAGAGCAGATCTTCCGCATCGACCATTATCTCGGCAAGGAGACGGTGCAGAACCTGATGGCGCTGCGCTTTGCCAACGCCCTTTACGAGCCGCTGTGGAACGCCAACCATATCGACCATGTGCAGATCACGGTCGCGGAATCGGTCGGTCTCGAAGGCCGCGCCGGCTACTACGACACCGCTGGCGCCCTGCGCGACATGGTGCAGAACCACATTCTGCAGCTGCTTTGCCTGACCGCGATGGAAATCCCCTCGTCGATGGATTCAGAAGCCGTGCGCGACGAGAAGCTCAAGGTGCTGCGCGCACTGAAGCCGATCAACGCTTCCAATGTCGAGCAGGCGACGGTTCGCGGCCAATACCGCGCCGGTGCATCCTCGGGCGGCCCGGTCAAGGGCTACCTCGATGAACTCGAAGGCGGCGTTTCCAACACGGAAACCTTCGTCGCCATCAAGGCCGAGATCGGCAACTGGCGCTGGGCCGGCGTTCCCTTCTACATCCGCACCGGCAAGCGTCTTGCCGGCCGCATGTCGGAGATCGTCATCACCTTCAAGCCGATCCCGCACAATATTTTCGATCAGGCAGCCGGCCGCACCGTCGCCAACCAGCTGATCATCCGCCTGCAGCCCGACGAAGGCGTCAAGCAGTCGCTGATGATCAAGACCCGGGTCCGGGCGGCATGCGCCTGCGCAACGTCTCGCTCGACATGAGCTTCGCATCGGCCTTCAACGTCCGCAATCCGGATGCCTATGAACGCCTGCTGATGGACGTCATCCGCTCCAACCAGACGCTCTTCATGCGCCGCGACGAAGTCGAGGCGGCGTGGGAGTGGGTCGATCCGATCCTCAAGGGTTGGGAAGAAGCAGGCCAGCAGGTGCAGGGTTATACAGCCGGCACCTGGGGTCCGAGCCAGGCCATCGCTCTCATCGAGCGCGACGGCCGCACTTGGCATGACGATATCTAATCCAGGACGATAACGATGACAGCAAATATGCATGCTTTCGCCAATGGCGCCGAACTCGCCGGCAAGCTCGCGGACAAGGTGGCCGAGACCCTCTCGGCTGCCATCGAAGCGCGCGGCTCCGCAAGCATAGCGGTCTCCGGCGGCTCGACGCCGAAGGCCTTTTTCCAGGCGCTGTCGTCGCGTTCGATCGACTGGGGCAAGGTGACGATCACCCTCGTCGACGAACGGTTCGTGCCGGCGGATAACCCGCGCTCGAACCACCTGCTCGTCCAGGAAAACCTGCTGAAGGACAAGGCCGCTACGGCCAAGTTTCTTCCGCTCTATCAGGCTGTGGCTTCCGTCGAGGAGGCCGCCGCCATCGCCACGGAAAAGACCAGGGCTGTCGGCCATCCCTTCGATGTCGCCATCCTCGGCATGGGCAATGACGGCCACACTGCCTCGTTCTTTCCCGGCGGCAACAATCTTCTGACCGCTCTCGATCCGAACACCCCGCGCGGCATCATCACGATGGAAGCGCAGGATGCGGGCGAGCCACGGCTGACGTTCACCTTCTCCAGCCTTCAGGATGCCCGATTGCTCGTGCTCCATATCGAGGGAGCGGGCAAGAAGGACGTTCTTGCCAAGGCGGAAGCGCCAGGCGAAGAAACCGAGATGCCGATCCGCGCCATGCTGCGCCGGGCGGCCTCCCCGGTCGAGATTTATTGGGCTCCCTGACACAGCCGACAGGCCTCGTCATCGAACCCTGAAAGACACAGCAACATGTGCTGCGCCATGCGCCCGCAAGGGCGTATCGGCAAAGCATTGACTTTTGACCCCGCGCCATGCCCTCAACCGAGACAGATCCGAGGCGATCTTCCGGGGCACAGCGCAAACAGACGGAGGCAGATCGACCATGGCCGCTGACGCCCGCATTTCCAAGATTACCGCACGCATCGTCGAGCGCTCGAAGCCGACACGCGAGCGCTACCTGGACCGCCTGCGCAACGCTGCAACGAAGGGCGCGCAGCGCTCCGTGCTCGGCTGCGCCAACCTCGCGCATGGCTTCGCAGTCTGTTCCCCCTCCGAGAAGGATGCACTGGCCGGCGACCGCGTGCCCAATCTCGGAATCATCACCTCCTACAACGACATGCTCTCGGCGCATCAGCCCTTCGAGACCTATCCCGCGATCATTCGCGAGGCAGCGGCGCAAGCCGGCGGCATCGCCCAGGTGGCAGGCGGCGTGCCCGCCATGTGCGACGGCGTCACGCAGGGACAGCCCGGCATGGAGCTTTCGCTCTTCTCGCGTGATCTGATTGCCATGTCGGCAGCCGTCGGCCTGTCTCACAACATGTTCGATGCGGCCGTTTTCCTCGGCGTCTGCGACAAGATCGTGCCGGGCCTCGTCATCGCCGCCCTCTCCTTCGGCCATTTGCCTGCCGTCTTCATTCCGGCGGGACCGATGACCTCCGGCCTGCCGAACGACGAGAAGTCGCGCGTGCGCCAGCTCTATGCCGAAGGCAAGGTCGGCCGCGCCGAACTGCTCGAGGCGGAATCGAAGTCCTATCACGGCCCCGGCACCTGCACCTTCTACGGCACCGCCAATTCGAACCAGATGTTGATGGAGATCATGGGCTTCCACATGCCGGGCGCCTCCTTCGTCAATCCGGGCACGCCGCTGCGCGAAGCATTGACGCGCGAGGCGACCAAGCGTGCGCTTGCGATCACCGCCATGGGCAATGAATTCACACCCGCCGGCGAGATGATCGACGAGCGCTCGATCGTCAATGGCGTCGTCGGCCTGCATGCGACGGGCGGCTCGACCAACCACACGATGCACATCGTCGCCATGGCGCGAGCAGCCGGCATCGTGCTCACCTGGCAGGATATTTCCGAGCTTTCCGACATCATCCCGCTGCTGGCCCGCGTCTATCCGAACGGGCTTGCCGACGTGAACCATTTCCATGCGGCTGGCGGCATGGGCTTCCTGATCAAGGAGCTCTTGAAGAAGGGACTGCTGCACGATGACGTGCGCACCGTCTACGGCCATGGCCTCGGCAATTACTCCATAGACGTCAAGCTCGGCGCCGACGGCAATGTCGCGCGCGAGCCGGCGCCGGAGAAGAGCCATGACCCGAAGGTGCTGGCGAGCATCGAGACACCTTTCCAGGGCAGCGGTGGCCTGAAGATGCTGCGCGGCAATATCGGCAAGGCGGTCATCAAGATTTCGGCGGTGAAGCTGGAACGCCATATCATCGAGGCACCGGCCGTGATCTTCCACGACCAGCTGGAGATGCAGCAGGCCTTCAAGGACGGCAAGCTCAACCGCGACTTCGTCGCCGTCGTTCGCTTTCAGGGCCCGAAGGCCAACGGCATGCCCGAACTGCATAAGCTGACGCCGGCGCTCGGCGTGCTGCAGGATCGCGGGTTCCGCGTGGCACTTCTGACCGACGGGCGCATGTCCGGTGCATCGGGCAAGGTGCCCGCAGCGATCCATGTCACGCCCGAAGCTGTTGACGGCGGTCCGATCGCCCGCATCCGCGAAGGCGACATGATCCGCATCGACGCGGTCGCCGGCACGCTGGAAGTGCTTGTTGACGCCGCCGACATGGCCGAGCGCGAACCGGTGACCGCGGACCTCTCCGAAAACGAATTCGGTATGGGCCGCGAACTCTTCGCTCCGTTCCGCCGCGCCGCCGGCCCGGCCGATCAGGGCGCGAGCGTGCTCTTTCACTGACACATATCTCACGCCTCAAAGCGTGAGATACTGACGGCAGGTCTGCAAAGACATCCGCTCAGGACGGGTTCGGAGCGGCGTTATCGGTCCAATTGGGTGGAAGACCCATTTGCCCGCCGATAAAGCCGGCTACACCCGGTGATTTTCCGAAGACCTTGCATGCCTCGTATTTCGGAGCGCGTCCGACGAGAGCCGCCAATTTCGCTTTGGAAAGCATGGAAGGCATCGTTCCGAACGGCGTCTTGCCATTGACCAACAGCTTGCTGAAATCGTCGCCGAATTTCGCGGCAAGGCTATAGGCATCCCCTTCCTTGGCCATCGTTCACGAATCGAGAAACGCGTTGGCGCCACGTCCCCAGATCATGACCGCCTTTTGCACGCCTTGGCGATCGAGCGCCTCGGCCTCAAGCGAAAGGCTACCCATGCCGATGGGAATGCGGGGAACCGGAACGGGGACATTCGGCAGCAGCACGCTCGTGCCGATTGACGCGACTTTCGAAACGCCGACCGCCGTAGCGTTTGTCGCCTTCACCTGGGTCACGACAGCGCGAACGGTCAGATCAGCCGGTTCCGACAGGCCGACAACGACGAAGCGTTCGCTCAAGCTGGAGCAAAGCGTCCTGTCGACCGCATTGGTGACGAGGTTTCGCTGAGCGGGTGTGAAAGCGGCGCTTTCGGCCTGCATCGAAAAGGCAGTCGGAATGATCTTCACGGTCTTTGCTGCCAGAACATCGTCCTTGCTCACCCTCAGAAGCGAGCGGGCGACCAGCCCATTCGACTTCGTCAGACCGTCATAGGATCGCAGGGATCCCGAGCGATCCAATGGCGCGGCAGCGCAGCCTGCCAACAGGCTCATCGAAAGAGCGATCGTCACTATGTTGAACCGACCCGATCTGACGCCGGCGGCGGCGAGTGAATCGGGTATCGCGGCAGTTTCATGATTCGTGATTACGTTGATTGACATTGACGTATCGCTCTCCCGCACCCTTTCAGGGGTCTCGTGCCAACATTAAATATTACACTTGGTGTAAAAATTAATGTTGGCTACTTTGCGGCGGTTGGCGAACAGGGATGCAGAATTATTTCGCCGGAAATAGCGGTGGCAAAAACGAGGCGTGCATGGCGAAGCAAGGCACCATGGTTTGTACGCCGCGATGATTTATGGCAGAATTGAGCCATGCAAGACCCCGCCTCAAAACCGGAAGGCCTGCGCGAACAAAAGCGGCGGCTGACATTTCAACGCATTGTGGATGCTGGACTGAAATCCTTTCTTTCGAAGGGCTATCAGGAAACGACCCTCGACGACATTGCGGCGGCAGCCGGGATTTCCCGCCGGACCTTCTTCTATTACTTCAAGAGCAAGGACGAGATTCTACTCGCGCATCAACGCGGACATATGGAAAGGATCAGGACCTGCATTCTGGAGAGCGACTCGACCGAACAACCGATCGATGTCGTCCACCAGGCGATACGGAAGCTCATAACACGTCTCCAGGGCCCGGAGCTTCTGGCGACCGCTCGCGTTATGCGGCAAAGCGAGGCACTGCGCGCCCGCAGACACAGCAATTACCTGCAACTCGAACAGGCAGTCTATGAGAGCCTGTGCGAGTTGTTTCCAGCCAAAGATCGGGACGGATTGCGGCTCATTTCGATGATATCGGTAAGTCCAACGCGCATGGCGGTCGACAAATGGATAGAGCAAGACGGCCATCGGCCGCTGATCGAATACGTCGAAGATGCGCTCACGAAATTCCGCGCAGAAATCCGATCCGCCGTCCGCTCGTAACTTTATTTCCGGATCCCGGTCATGCTCGGATATCGAGCACGCGGTTCTTATGCGCCGGATGGGTGCTGTAGACGAAGATCTTGTTCATTTCCTTCTCCGTCAGGAGACGCAGGAAACGGACTTCAACCGTATTGTTGGGGAAGACCTTCATCAGCACGCAGCCAACCTTGCTGATGCGCGCATCGGGGATATCCAGATAGAATTGTTTCGGCAGATTATACTGGGTGAGGATCGCCAAAACGGCGCTGCTCTGCGAGATGCGGATGATATCGCAGCGGCGGGATGCGAGGTTCATCACACCTTTTTCGGTGTATTCCAGCCGCGCCGCGTTCATGGTGTCTTCCATGCGGAACCGCACTTCGCGGTCATACATGAAGGATTCTTCTT
Organism: Rhizobium sp. P44RR-XXIV; assembly: GCF_001999485.2. Lineage (NCBI taxonomy): Bacteria > Pseudomonadati > Pseudomonadota > Alphaproteobacteria > Hyphomicrobiales > Rhizobiaceae > Rhizobium > Rhizobium sp. P44RR-XXIV. The sequence continues at coordinate 159,620 of NZ_MPVZ02000025.1, forward strand.
TATTAAGGAAATGCTGACCTGAATTAGCTCTGCCGAAAGCAGCCATCTGAGTAAATCCCTGGAGTATATTTCAAGGACGAGACTATCAGCGGGTCTTTAACAGAAGGTTTGAGTGCGCCGGCCCAAATTAAATTTTGTCGTTGGTCTTTGCTTGGGCCGGCGTCGTCTCGTAAATGCGGTCAACTATTGCTTGCGATAGCTATGACCATCAGCATCGAAGAGATGCAGTTTCTGCCGGTCGGCGGCAAAACGCATCTTGTGGCCGCGCTGGATATCGGTGATGCCCGGGATCTTGACGATGATCGGCTCGCCATCCACCAGACCTTCGATATAGAGCTGCGTCACCTCGCCGAGCGCTTCGACGATGGAGACCTCGCCTTCGAAAAGATAGTTTTCGTCGGTCGCAATGCGCAGGTCCTCCGGGCGAACGCCGAAGCTCGCCGACTTGCCCTTCTGAGAGGTATCGGTGGGTATGTCGAGCGTCACAGACTTGCCGCCCGTGAGTGTCACGGTCGTCGTCGCCCCGGTTTCGGTCACGGTCGCCGGAATGATGTTCATCGCCGGCGAGCCGATGAACTTGGCGACGAAGAGGTTGGCCGGGCGTTCGTAGAGTTCGAGCGGCGCGCCCACCTGCTCCACGCGGCCGGCCGACAGCACGACGATGCGATCGGCAAGCGTCATGGCCTCCACCTGGTCGTGGGTGACGTAGATCATCGTCGTCTCGGGCATGGAATCGCTGAGCTTGGCGATCTCGATGCGGGTCGCAACGCGCAGCGCGGCGTCGAGGTTGGAGAGCGGCTCGTCGAAGAGGAAGACCTTCGGGTTGCGGCAGATGGCGCGGCCGATCGCGACGCGCTGACGCTGACCACCCGAGAGAGCTTTCGGCAAGCGTTCGAGATATTGGGTGAGCTGCAGGCTGGCAGCTGCCGCGCGAACGCGACGGTCGATCTCCTGCTTGCTTTCGCCGGCGATCCGCATGCCAAAGGCCATGTTGTCATAGACCGTCATGTGCGGATAGAGCGCGTAGGATTGGAAGACCATGGCGATGCCGCGCCTGGAAGGCGGAACCTCGTTCACCTTCTGCCCGGCAATGAGCATGTCGCCCGCCGTGATGCTCTCAAGCCCGGCGATCATGCGCAGCAAGGTGGACTTGCCGCAACCGGAAGGACCGACGAAGACGATGAATTCGCCCTCGTTGATCTCCAGATCGATGCCGTGCAGAACATGCACGTTGCCATAGGATTTTCTTATATCCTTCAGAACAAGTCCCGTCATGTGTTCTTCCTCCTCCCAAGGGCTCAGGCAAGACGCGCGAAGTAAGCGCCCCATGCCGGAATATCGATCTTGTTGCCGTAGTTGTTGCTGGTAAAGCCATGCCCGGTCAACGCTTGCCAGTTCCCCTCGGGCAGCGCTGCCATCGCCTCGACAGGACTCATATTGAAGGCGCAGAGAATGGTCTCGTTGCCGCAGGTGCGGGTAAAGATGAGTATGTCGCCCTGCGGATCCACAAAGGCGATCTCGCCCTTGGCGAAGGCCGGATATTGCTTGCGGAAGGCGAGGAAGCGACGATACTGCTCCAGCACCGAGTTCTCGTCGCCCTGCTGCACGCTGACGGCGCGCAGGATATGTTCGACAGGCACGGGCAGCCAGGGCTTGACCGTGGAAAAACCGCCCTGTGCGACCTGCCTGTCCCAGACCATCGGCGTGCGGCAGCCGTCGCGGCCCTTGAATTCCGGCCAGAACTGGATGCCGTAGGGGTCCTGCAGATCCTGATAGGCAAGGTCGGCTTCAGTGAGCGCCAGCTCTTCACCCTGATAAAGGCAGACGGAGCCGCGCAGCGTCAGCAGCAGCGCTGCGTAGAGCTTGGCGAAGGCATCGCGGTCGGCAACCAGGCTGCCCCAGCGGCTGACATGGCGCACGACGTCATGGTTTGAGAATGCCCAGCAGGCCCAACCTTCGGGAGCGGCGGCATCGAAATCTTTCATGACCTCTTCGACACGCTCCGGCGACAGGGCGTCGGGTGCCAGAAACTCGAAGGCATAGCACATATGCATCTTGTCGCCGCCGGAGGTGTATTCGCCGACGATTTCGAGACCGCGCTGGCTGTCACCCACTTCGCCGACAGCGGCAATCGCCGGATATTCGTCGAGGACGGCGCGGAAACGCTTGAGGAACTTCAGGTTCTCCGGACGGTTCTTGTCGTAGAGATGCTCCTGGAAATTATAGGGATTGACCGCCGGCGCCGTCGAGGCGTTGCGGCGGGAAGGTTCCAGCGCCGGGTTGTCGCGCAGTTCCTTGTCATGGAAGTAGAAATTGATGGTGTCGAGCCGGAAGCCATCGACGCCGCGGTCGAGCCAGAAACGCACGACATCCAGCAGCCTGTCCTGCACTTCCGGATTATGCAGGTTCATGTCCGGCTGCGAGGTCAGGAAGTTGTGCATGTAATATTGCATGCGGGTCGGATCCCACGCCCAGGCCGAGCCGCCGAAGATCGACAGCCAGTTGTTGGGCGGGGTGCCGTCCGGCTTGGCATCGGCCCAGACGTACCAGTCGGCCTTGGGATTGTCTCTGCTCGAGCGGCTTTCGACAAACCAGGGATGACGATCCGAGCTGTGCGACAGCACCAGATCGATCATCACCTTGATGCCGAGGCGGTGGGCTTCCGCGACCATCGCATCGAAATCGGCGAGCGAGCCGAAGATCGGGTCGACATCTTCATAGTTGGAGACGTCATAGCCGAAATCACGCATCGGCGAGGTGAAGAAAGGCGAGACCCAGATCGCGTCGACACCGAGGGCCGCGACATGCGGCAGGCGCACGGCGATCCCCTTGAGGTCGCCGATGCCATCGCCATTCGAGTCCTGGTAGGAGCGCGGATAGATCTGATAGATCACCGCGCCGCGCCACCAGTCCTTGTCAACGGCCGAAATCGATTGAGGGGCAATGCTCATGCTAGTAGGTCCTGTTGGATTGGGATGGTCTTGGATCAGCCCCCCTTCACCGACCCGGCGAGCAGACCGCGGACAAGGTAGCGCTGCAGACCGAAGAAGACGAGGAGCGGAATAAGGATGGTAACGAAAGCCGAGGCCGTCAGGATTTCCCAGTTGCCGCCGCGCGAACCGAGCAGCGCGTTCAGGGCCGCCGTCAGGACCAGATGATCCTTGTCGGTACCGAGAAACACCATGGCGATCAGCAGGTCGTTCCACACCCAGAGGAACTGGAAGATCGCGAAGGAGGCGAGCGCCGGGAAGGACAGCGGCAGGATGATCTTGACGAAGATATCGAAATCGCTGGCGCCATCGACGCGGGCGGATTCGATGATCTCCTTCGGCAGGCCGGCAATGTAGTTGCGCAGCAGATAGATGGCGAGCGGCAGGCCAAAGGCCGTATGCGCCAGCCAGATGCCTGGATAGGTCTTCGACGGCACACCGAAAATCTGACCGATCTCGTTATAGATGCGCAGAAGCGGGATCAGCGACATCTGCAGCGGCACGACGATCAGGCCGACCACGAGCGCGATCAGCAAGGCGCGACCCGGAAACTCCATCCAGGCAAGCGCATAGGCGGCAAAAGCGGCGATCAGGATCGGGATGACGGTCGCCGGGATCGTCACCGTCAGCGAGTTGATGAAGGACTGGCCGATGCCCTCGCCGCGCAGAACGGAACGGTAGTTGTCGAGGGTGAATTGCGGTGGCGTGGCGATGGTCAGGTAAATGCGCTTGCTGCGGGCGTCGGCTTCGAAAGGACCGGTTTTCTGATAGCGATAGCTGCCATCAGCATTGACCGTGAGTGTTTCACCATTGCCGAGATCGGCGGCTGAGCCGACCTTGTAGGCAGCCGGCTCCTGCACGCGCAGGCCGAAGGACTGGATCTTGCCGTTGCCGCTGTTGCCTTCGCCGGCAACCGTACCCGAGATAACGTAATTGGCGCCGTCCTGTTTTGCCTTGTCCGGGCCATCGAGACGGACGGCCGCAGTCTGCGACGAGCCGGAGAAAGCCGTCCACCAGCCGGAGACGACGATCTGGTCCTTGTCGCGGATAGCGGTGACGAAGATGCCGAGCGTCGGCAGCAGCCAGAGGAGAACGATGAGCAGCACCGCGGCATGAACGAAGATGCGGGCGGGGCCGATGCGACCGAGAGTTCCAATCATGTCAGCGCCCCTTCGTTTCTGCGTTTGCACGACGAATGTTCCAGATCATGATCGGCGTCACAGCCGCCATGATGACGAGCGCGATAACGGCGCTTCGGCCGCTGTCGCCGCCGCCGCGGAACATCCAGTTGAACATCAGGTTGGCGAGCACCATCGTGTTCCATTGACCGTTGGTCATGGTGAGCACGATGTCGAAGACCTTGAGGACGAGAATGGTGATGGTGGTCCAGACGGTGGCGATCGTGCCCCAGACCTGCGGAACCATGATCTTCCAGAAGATCTGCCAGCCATTGGCACCGTCGATGACTGCGGCTTCGATGGTTTCCTCGGGTATGCCACGCAGTGCAGCCGAGAGAATGACCATGGCAAAGCCGGTCTGAATCCAGATCAGCATGACCATGAGGAAGAAATTGTTCCAGAACGGAATGGTGATCCAGACTTCCGGCGTGCCACCGAAAAGCTGGACGACGGCGTTCAGAAGGCCGATCTGCGCATCGGTGCCGCCGCGATATTCGTAGATGAATTTCCAGATGACCGAAGCGCCGACAAAGGAGATCGCCATCGGCATGAAGATGACGGCCTTGGCGATATTGCCCCACCAGATGCGGTCGGTCATGACGGCAATGACGAGACCGAAGAAGGTGCAGGCGGCCGGCACGACGGCGAGCCAGAGGATGTTGTTGAAGATCGACTGGCGGAATTCGGTGTCGTAGAAGGCCCAAACATAATTGGCGCCGCCGACGAACTGGCTGCCGTCAGGCCCGTAGAAGGACAGGATGAGGGTCGCGATCACCGGATAGACGAGGTAGACGACCAAAAGGAAAATCGCCGGGCCCAGGAAGAGCCAGGGGCGGATCAGGCCACGGCGGCGCAGGTTGACAGCGGCCGCATGGACCTCGGTCCCTTCCTTTGCCGGGAAAATTACGTCCAGAAGCTTGTTGGAACACCAGAAATAGGCGGCACAAAAGGCAACGCCGAATATCATGGCTCCAATCGCCGACACGATCTGCGAAAACATCCTTCCCTCCCCGAATTGACCTTCTTGAGACCACCCGTCCGACATCGGCCGCGCACGAAATGCGCGCCGCGACATGGTGCATGGCGTCGCCGGAACCTGCCGGCGACGCTTGGCTCGTTAAGTCTTACTTGATGGCGTCCCAGGACTTCTGGATGCCGTCGGCAACATCCTGCGCGGACTTGCCGCCGACGAAGTCCACCATGCCGGTCCAGAACGAACCGGCGCCGATCTTGCCCGGCATCAGGTCGGATCCGTCGAAGCGGAACGTGGTCGCCGAAGTCAGAAGTGCACCTTCCTTGCGCAGCGTATCGTTGGCATAGGCGGCCGTGTTGACACCCTTGTAAGGCGTCAGGAAGCCGGACTGCGCCATCCAGACTTCCTGGGCGATCGGCGTCTGCAGGAACTGGATGAAGGCGCGAGCGGCCTTCGAGTCCTTGGTGATGGTCGCAAGCGTACCAGCACCTTCGACCGGCTTGCCGAGTTCAGGATGTGCGGCATAGGGCGGGAAGTAGAAGAAGTCCGCATCCTGGCCGAGCTTGGTGCCGTCCGGGAAGAAGGACGGGATGAAGGATGCCTGCTTGTGCAGGTAGCACTTCGGCGGCACCGAGAAGAGACCCTTCGGGCTGTCGCGGAAGTCCGTGGAAGCAACCGCTGCGACGCCACCGGCGACGAATTTCGGGTTCTTGGCAAACTTGCCGAATTCCTCGATGGCGGCAACGACCTTCGGATCGTTGAACTTCAGCGTGTTGTCGACCCAGTGATCATAATCCTGCGGCGTGTTGAGGCGCAGCATCAGGTCTTCGACCCAGTCGGTTGCCGGCCAGCCGGTGGCGCCACCGGAACCGAGACCGATGCACCAGGGCGTACCACCGTCCTTGACGATCTGGTCGGAGAGCTTGAGCAGGTCCTCCATGGTGGTGGGAACCTTGTAGCCGGCCTCCTCGAAATTCTCCGGCACATACCAGACCAGCGACTTCAGGTCGGCCTTATAGGGGAAAGCATAGAAGGCATCCTTGCCGTCCTTGCCCTTGTAGGTGCCGTAACCGACCCAGCTGTCGCCGGCGCCGTAATTGGTCTTGACCCAGGAAGCCAGGTCATCGCCGAGCGGCGTCAGATAGCCCTTGCTGGCGAGATTGGCGAGAAGACCCGGCTGCGGCAGGATGGCGACATTCGGCGGCGAACCGGCCTGCGTGTCGATAACGATCTGCTGCTCGTAGTTTTCCGAGGACGAATATTTGGCGTTTACGCCCGTCGCTTCGGTGAAATAGTTGAGGACGCTGGTAAAGAGCGCTTCGTCTTCGCCGCGCCAGGGGCCGAAGATGGTGAGCGTCTCACCCTTCAGGTCCGCATGAGCGGCCTTGAAGTCGTCATAGCTCTTCCAATTGAACTTGGCGTCCTGGCCGGGCTGGAACTTCAGATCGGCAGCAATCGCCGTGCCTGCCATCAAAGCGGCGGCGGCAACGGTCATCAAAAACAACTTCTTCATGTGGTTGTCCTCCCAAACATAAAACCCACGAGCCGAAACACGATATCGTGCTGCACGCTCCATTCCTCAAAGCGCTTTGGCTACCTTCTCTCATCCATTGAGGACAGGAGAAAGTCAAGCGATTTTCAGATTTCGGCCCGTATACACGAAAACTCTCGCATTGCAGCATAAAATAACCGCCAATATTTTCGCTAATCGTCTTGTCTCACGCGCTCCGCCTGCTACATATTTGAAAGCGCTTTGGAAGCCGTGGACGTTTCGGGAGGTTGCGTTGGCATCTTAGCGGCAGGAGTTGGAGGAGCCGAAATTCGTGAATCTGAAACAGCTATCGCAAATGCTGGGGCTGTCGCAGACGACAGTCAGCCGGGCATTGAACGGATATCCGGAGGTCAATCGCGAGACGCGCGAGCGCGTCCTCAAAGCGGTTCGGGAAACCGGCTATCGGCCCAATAAGGCGGCGCAGAGGCTCGCGACCGGCAAGGCGGGCTCGATCGGACTTGTCATGCCGACCTCACCCGGCAATTCGTCCGACGTGCATTTCAGCGAATTCCTGACCGGGCTCGGCGAGGAGGCCTTGCGGCATGATTTCCATTTCGTGCTGACGCCCGCAGATCCGAACGACGAGGTCGGCGCCTTGAGACGGCTGGCGGCGAGCGGCAATGTCGATGCCCTGTTCGTCAACTATTTGCGCGGCCACGATCCGCGTCTGGAGATGCTGAAAACGCTCTCCATCCCCTTCCTCGTGCATGGGCGCTCCATCGGCTCGGAGCCGGACTACCCCTATCTCGACATCGACAACGAGGCCGCCTTCTACGATGCCACGAAGCTGCTGCTGCAGCTTGGGCACAAGCGCTTCGCGCTGCTGAACGGCCTGGTCTATCTCGATTTCGCCATCCGCCGGAAGAACGGTGTCGAGGCGGCACTTGCCGAACGGGGCCTGACGCTCGATGAGGCCTGTGTCAGCCACACGGCCATGACGGACGAACAAGGCCTTCTCGTCATGGAGCGCCTCCTGCAGATGGAGCAGCGTCCAACCGCTATCCTCTGTTCCAGTACCGTGCTGGCGCTCGGCGCCGTGCGTGCCATCAACCAGGCAAAGCTCAAGCTGGGCGAAGACATCTCGCTGATCGCCCATGACGACGTGCTGACCTTGCTGAAACCGGAAAATTTCACCGTGCCGCTGACGACGACGCGCTCATCGTTGCGCGCCGCCGGCAACCGCATTGCCGAACGGCTGATCGGCGAGATCAAGCATAGCGACGAGTTTCCATCGCAGGAGCTCTGGAAGACGGAGCTGATCGTTCGCGCCTCAACCGGCGTCGCGCCGGATGATTGAGGCCGGCTTAGCACGGTCAAGCGCCTCACGGAAACGCCTAACCGCTCTAAGTCATTGTTTTTACGCAATTCCAGGCGGAAAACCGCTGCGCACTTTTCCTGGAATTGCTCTAGAACTTCGGCGGCTGTTTTCCCGCGGTGCGATGAGCTGCAATGACGGTATTGGCCATCAGCATGGCAATCGTCATCGGCCCGACACCGCCCGGAACCGGCGTGATGGCAGCGGCGACATCGGACGCTTCCGCATAGGCGACATCGCCCACCAGACGGCTCTTGCCCTCGCCCCGCTCGGGTGCCGCAATCCGGTTGATGCCGACATCGATGACCGTTGCGCCCGGCTTGATCCAGTCAGCCTTGACCATCTCCGGGCGGCCGACGGCGGCAACCAGAATATCGGCACCGCGTGAGACCGAGGCCAGATCCTTCGTCCTCGAATGCGCCGTCGTCACAGTCGCATTGGCATTGAGCAGCAATTGCGCCATCGGCTTGCCGAACAGGTTGGAACGGCCGATGACGACGGCATTCAGCCCCGACAGGTCGTCGCCGTGAATACGCCGCACCAGAAGCATGGCGCCGGCCGGCGTGCAGGAGATCAGCCCTGTTTCAAGATCGCCGGTTGCCAGCTTGCCGGCATTCACGACATGCAGACCATCGACGTCCTTGTCCGGCCGGATCGACTGGATGATCGGATCGGCATCCAGATGCTTCGGCAGCGGCAGCTGCACCAGAATGCCGTGGATGGACGGATCTTCGTTCAGCGATGCCACGAGGCTTGCGAGCGCTTCCTGCGTCGTCTCGGCGGGCAGCGTGTGCTGGACCGACTTGAAGCCGCATTCCTTGGCCATCTTGCTCTTGGAGTTCACATAGGCGTGGCTGGCCGGATCGTCGCCGACGATGACGACCGCAAGTCCGGTCTTCACACCGGTCTCCGTCTCAAGCCCTGCCGCCGCCACCTTCACAGCCTCGATCACCGAAGCCGCTGCAACCTTGCCGTCGATCACTGTCGTCACGCTGGTCTCTCCGATATGAACTCGGCGCCAATCTACAAATCATCGACGCGCTGGAATTGCCTGCCAACGCCCTATGGTGTCTGAAAGCGGTAATTGCAAGGAGAAACGGCGGCCGGATCAATCGATGCCGGCATGCCTGTGCGCGGCATATGTCTGGACTTTGGCACGCAGCAGCGCCAGCTCTTCCTGGATGCCGGCCCATTGATCGAGATTGACCGGTCGGGTTTCGAGATCCGGATCAGCGACCGCGGTCGGCTCATGAGAGGGATCGGGGAGCACCGTAGATGCCGGCTCGATACCATCAGGGAAAACGGGATCATGTATGCCGGTTTCCTCGACCTCATGGTCCTCTGCTGAGGTGACGTCATCCCGCGATTTTCGCAGGAAGATCACGCAGAGCGACAGGCCGAGACCGGCCAGGAAACCGATCGCCTGATTGCCGGCGAGATTGTCGTCAAGCGGCGCGCCGGCGGCGACGGCCTGCGAAATCACCGTCATCGGCGGCTTGGCTTCCGGCGGAGCGAAAGCGGCGCTTTGCTGGTCGGCCTCATAGCGAGTTTGCGCGACGGCGACGGCCTCCTGCAATTGCGTGAGATGGGCGATGTCGACATCGACGCCCTTCTGACTGAGCGCGGTCATGCGCGCGGAAAGCGCGTCCTGCTGCTCAAGAGCGGCTTTCAACGCCGCATCGCTGCTGACGACAAGCCGCTGCAGCTGGCTACGGATACCAGCGGCAAGATCATTCACTGTCGCCTGCTGTGCGAGGAGGCGCGGGTGGCGCGGGCCGAGCTGGATCGCAAGCTGGGCGAGCTGCGCCTTGGCGGCGCTGTAGCGGCTGCGAATATCATCGAGGCCAGCTGCGGCCAGATCCGGTGGCAACGCACCGCTCATCAGGGAAGCGGGTGTCGCGGCTTTCGCCGCCGAGACATTGGCTCTGGCGTTACGCACGGCCAGTTCCGCCACCTTGATGTCATTATCCAGCTGCTGACGCTGCTGTTGAAGTGCCACTGCCGCCACTATCTTGTCTTCGCCATACTGAGCCTTGAAATTGGCAAGTGCGGCCGAGGCGCGATCAAGCTCCTTGCGGCTGCGATCGACCGCTGTGCCGCCTGCGCTAGATGCTCCGGCGGCCTGCACGACGGCCGCATCATAGATGGCGGCGACGGCCAGACGATTGGCAATTTCAGCGGATAGAAGCGGGTCACCTGACGTGACGGACAGCCGCAGGAGGCCGGTCGCATCGTCAATACCGACGGCTACGCCCTTGCGCAGGGCTGCCTGCGCCCGCGATGGCGCGTCCGAGGCATTGCCGCTGCCGGATAGAAGCTCTATGGCAACACCAAGGGCACCGGCGCGGCTCCCGCTGAATTCAGGGTTTCGATCCAGCTTCAACCTTGCGACGACATCCGAGAGTGCGGCCGGGGCGACCACACGCTTTGCCGCGACATCCAGCACCGCCTGACGCGCCCTGCCCTCACCTTCGGCATGAAGAAAAGCTTGCGACATGTAAAGTGGCGGCGAGGCAAGCATTGTCGGGATGGCGGCTCCCACCAGTGCCGTCGCAATGACAAAGCCGAGGGAGCGAAGACTCAAAGACCAATTACGGGATCGGGATGACGGCTTGGGCAAGGCCGGTTCGGCGGTGTGCTCGAAAGGCTCGGCTCCACCATCGAGCAGATCGGGCACAAACTCCAGCAGATCGGAGAGGGGCTCCAAGGGTTGCTTGCCTGCCGGCTCACGCTCGGCGTAGCGGCGGCTGAGGATGCTGCCGATATGGTCAGCCAGCGGCTGGGCCGGCGGCGCTTCTTCCTGCGCCGGCGCCCTTCCACCCGACACTGGATAGGGATCGCCGGCCAGCCTCCTGCGCAGTAGCGCCCGCAACTGTGCATCGCGCGGATCGTCGGAATTGGCAGCGCGCAGATCGGCGCGGCTGCGAAAGCCATCGTCCTCGAGATAACGGGAATTAGGTCGGCCTGGCCCGTGCGAAGCCTGGAGGGCTTCTGCATCGTCAGGGTAGAATCCGGTCCTGGCTTTGCTTTCGTGCATGGCGGGTCATCTCGGACGCATGGTCGCAAGACCAGTGCAAATGGTTAACCCACTCTAAACTTTCATGCCAAAGAAAGAGTTAACGCCAAGCCTGCAATTATCAACTTGCTAATTTATCCGGCGGCATGAGACGAGGCCGCGTGTGCTGCGTCTCCACCCGACCGATCCGCTGCTTGCGGCCGAACTGATGCCTGATGACCTGGTAGAGGAAAAGCGGCACGCCCAACATGTAACGCCGCCACAACCTGCCCGGCTCCAAGACCAAGCGGAACAGCCACTCGCTGCGCATTGCACGCACCAATGCCGGAGCGCGTGGTACAGTGCCCGAGATAAAATCGAACAGGGCACCCACCGTCAGGACCAACCGTGCATGCTGGGGTCCGACATGTTCGGCGACCCACTTTTCCTGCAGTGGCGTGCCCATGCCGACGATCAGCACATCTATCTTCTGCCGGCTTATCTCAGCGGTGATCGCATTGCTTCGAGCCGGATTGAAGAAGCCGTCGGAGACGACGACGAATTCATGCCACGGCGCATGCTGCCGGAGTTTTTCCGCCGCTTTCTCGACAACGGAACGGCGGCCGCCCAGAAGACCGATGCGTTTGGGGCGCTCCATGAAGGTGAGCAGCGCCGGAACGAAATCCGTGCCATTCAAGTTGGCGGGAAAGGCTTCTCCATGAGCGACGCGAGAAGCGATATCGAGACCGACCCCATCTGGCAGGACGAGATTTCGCTCGAGAACCTCACGATAGTTCTCGTCGCGCAGCATCACGAGCATGTTGTGGGCATTGACGAAGGAAATGGATGTCTGTCCGACGGGCAAGGATGCAAGCTCGTTGACGAAGGTCAACGCATCCTCCCAATCGAGATCGCAGACCGGCAGATCGAAGATCATACGGCGTGACGCTACGACAGCAAAATCAGCAACCTGGTTCAATCCAACAACCTCCTGCCGGCTTCGCCAAGATGACTGAGGCCGACGTTCTAGGCTTTGCCTATTCATCGCTCGTGCTGCGGCAATGATAAAAGCATCGCTAGGAGGTGTTTATAGCAAAGCAATCCCAACCTTCCGTTAGGATAAATGGCCGCAATTGCGTGAGTTCATCAAGGATTTGTTAAACAAGCTGCCGGCGGAAAATCTACTCCGCGGGAACCTTGTCCGCCGCCGCATCCTGCACGATCTTGACCGGCTTGACCGTCTTCTTTCCAACGGTTTCTCCGCCGTGCGTCTCTTCCTTGGAGAGATAGTCGAGCTGCTGGATCAGCACGTCGGCAACATAGTCGCCGCCGAGCCGTTCGTTCATCCGCTTTTTCAGATCGCTGCGAAAAGCGGCAACGTCGAAACTTTGCGTATGGGCGATATCGATCGCCTTGTTGCCGATGAGCAGCGAAAAGAGCTCGTCGGTCGTCAGCTCGGGCAATGGGATCTGAAGCGCATTGGCTTTGCCCTTCTCCATCATGAACGAGATGCGCGTCAGGAAATAGCCGGTCACCTGGCCGTTGGCGATCACGGGAACATTGATCGATTCGCCCTTGACCAGTTCCTGCTGCGCCTTCTTGGCGTCATCAGGACTGACCGCGGGCGCCGTCGCCGTCTGCACCGAAAAATAGACCGAAGCCAATGTTACGGCGCAGACCCACAGGCCGGTGAGGACGAGCTTGATCATCCGGCCTCACGGACGCGGAATTGCTCCTGCGAATAGGTGCCGTCCGCATCGGCATTCTGCACGGCATTCTTCAGAATGTCCGCGACGGCGCGAACCGCCTCGAGATGCGCTTCGACGCGACGGGCATTGAGCACCAGTTTCTTCTTCAGCCCATGAAGCTGCTCGATATGGGCAACGGCGAGATCCGCGGGATCGGTATCGCGAAACAGCATCGACAATTCGTAGAGGCAGCGGCTCTTGTGCGCGTTCGAGACCTTCAGATCGAATTCGGGGTCGCTGCCGATCCGATTGTTCTCGTTGTCGATAATCATCTCCAGACGGCCAAGGACAGACTTGATCCGATAGTCCTGTGACATCACTTCCATGGTGCTACCTCGCTTATGCTTTCTGGGACGTCAGCGTATTCTGATTGGTAATGCTCGTGTCGCCGTCGCTGGCGTCAGTTGCGGCAAGCGTCTTGCGCTGAAAATCCGTGACGGCGCTCAACGCCATCTTCTTGTCGTTCTCATTGGTCGCCGAGTTGATGGCGCCGGTATTGCGCATCTTGGTGACCTGTTCCTGATACATCTTCTCGGCGATGCCGACGCCGCCATTCTTGGCGATCGTGTTGCCGAGCTGCTCGGCCATCATGCCTTTCCAGATCTCGCCTGCCGAACCCTTGCCGTACAGCGTTTCACTGCTGGGCAGCATGTTCTTCACGAAGTTCTGCATCATCATAGCTTCGAACTTGCGATAGACCTGCGGCACCTTCGTCGTACCGGTATGGGTGTTCGCATTGGCAAGGCCGGCCTGGGTCGCGGCGCTGTTCAGCGCGCTGAAGGCGGCCCCGAAGCCGCTGCCGTTTTCGGCAAGGCTGGTGGCGGCGAAAGCAGCCTTGTTGGCGGCAAGCTTGGCCTGAGCAACCTCGACATCAGCCGGGTTGGCGGCCTTGACCACATCAAGAACCAAATCACTCGGAGGCGAAATAGCCACGTCACGTCTCCTTCTGCTATCGCATTCCCCCGAACATACGCGATGCAACGCTCGCGCCGGGGCATGTCGAATCAAACGGTCGGAGCGGGCAGGCAACCCAACGACGCACCTGCTGCTCCATGATCGTGACGATTATGATTTTTGAACCTTGCTGGAGGCTGGCGTTGCACCGGCAAAGCGCTGATCGATGATATCGTAGACCGCATTATCGTCCGCTTCGCGCATTTCGAGCTCACGGGCGTCCTTCATGTGCTCTTCCAACCGCTCGGCTTTGGTGCGTTCCTGCTGGACCTTCATCTGAATCATCGTCTGGATGCCTTCCAGCTGCTGATCCCTGACCATCAGCCGGCCGTAGCGTTCGGCGTAATGAATAGAGAACGCCATGTGCACGGGATCGACCGAGCCGATCGCATCCATGACCCTTTCCATCGATGCCGTAACATCGGAGCGCTGACGGGTCGTCTCGGCAAGTTCGTTCTCGGCGATGCGCTCCAAATGTCGCTGCATCGCGACCAAGCGCTTCAATTTCTCGGAACGGCTTCTTTCCACCATCGGCTAATGCCCGTTGAAGACGGTGAGGAACGCATTGGAGAATTGGCTGATCATCTCTGCGATACTCAGGTAAAGCATGAACAGTCCGCCCATCAGAAGATATGGCGTGGAAATGAAATAGATCGGAATTTGCGGCGCCAGCTTGTTGATGAAGCCGATCGAAATCTGGAACATCAGACCATAGAGCAGAAACGGGCTCGACAGACGCAGCATGATAAAAAAGGTGGTTTCCAGCGTATCGGTGATGGATATGAGCGCAGCGCGCGGCTCGATCTGGCCGCCGAACGGAATGACGGAATAGGAATCGACCAGCGCCTGCAGGACGTAATGGTGAAAATCCAGAATGAAAAGAATCATCAGCCCGCAAAAGCTGATAAGCCCGGTCAGCGACGTCTCGCTTGAATCTTCGATGATATCCGCCCCAGCCGGTGCGTTGAAGCCTATCAGCATCGATATGACGGTGCCCGCGAACTGCAGGCCCAGCGTATAGATCCGGGCCATCATGCCGTAGATCACGCCGATAATCGTTTCGCTGAAGATCAGGCGGATATAGCTTGCACCACTATTTGCCACCGCCGGATAGATCGTGTTCCAGAGCAGCGGCAAGATCGCCATGGACAGGGCCACGGAGAGAAGCAGCCGGATCTGCATCGGTATGCGACCGGACGAAAACCCAGGGAGCACCATTATGCAGCCGCCGATGCGGCAGAAGGCGACGAACACCGCCAGAATGGTCCCCTGAGGGTCAGGTATCATGAAATCGAACCCAGAATCTTGATCTCGATCCCCTTGGCCAATTCGACATGCGACAGAACCGGAAGGGTCGCGAACAGGCGTTCGATGATCATGCGCACATAGGAGCGCGTTTCCGGCGACGTGACAAGAACGAAGGGCATGCCCCGGTCCATGTATTCACGGATAACTTTGCCCGCCTGCTCGCTGAACTCTTCCAGGCTGCGCGGATCGATGTCGAATTCGACGATTTCGCCCTTCTGGTCGCGCTTCAGAGCCTGATGGAAGATGAGGTCCCATTTGCTGCCGAGGCGCAGGACGCGCAGAACGCCATTGTCCGCCAGGTCGCCGCAGAGTTGCTGCGCCATGCGGACGCGCACATGCTCGACGATCTGCTCGGTCTTGCGCACATGCGGCGCCAGCTCGGCAACCGCTTCGAGAATGAGGTGCAGATTGCGGATGGAGACGCGCTCGGCGAGCAGGAGCTTGAGCACCGCCTGCAGGCCGGAATAGGACATGTGCGACGAGCAGATTTCGTCGGCGAGCTTCTTGTATTCCGGGTCGAGGCGCTCGATGAGAATCTTGACGTCCTTGTAGGACAGCAACGCCGGCAGGTTGTTGCGGATGACTTCGCTCATGTGGGTGAGCACGACCGAGACATTGTCGATCGGCTGGAAGCCCTCGCGCTTCAGATCGTCGACGAAGGCCTCGAGCACGGAGACCGCGGGCATACCGAAGGCTGGTTCGCGAATCTCGTCGCCGGGGACGGTCGGCTTGCGGCCCGAACCGGTGACGACGAGCACTTCGCCGACACGCAGCATATTGGAAGCGATCGTCGTGCCGTGGATGCGGATCTGATACGACTTGTCGGCGATGCCCATGTCGTCGATCACCTTGATCTCCGGCACGACGAAGCCGTATTGGGTCGCAAACTTCTTGCGCATCTTGCCGACGCGGAAGGCCAGTTCCTGATGCGCGCCGAGCAAGCGCGTGGAGACGATCTTGCCGAGCGCCAGTTCGATCTCGGCGGTCTTCAGCACCGATTTGACCGAGTCCTTTTCCATCTCCTTCGTCTGCATGACCTTCTGCTCTTCGGCGTCGCGGCGAAGCTTGTTCTCGGCTTCGATCTGGCGCGGAATGAACCAGGCACCGGCCGCCAAGAGACCGCCGAGGAACACGAAAGGCAGGAACGGCATGCCGGGCATGACGGCCAGAATGCCCATCAGCACTGCCGACACGGCGAGCGCACGCGGATAGCCGCTCAGCTGGTTGAGAACCGCCTGATCGGTCGAACCGGCCGTACCGCCGCGCGAAACGAGAAGGCCGGCAGCCAAAGACACGATGAGTGCCGGCATCTGTGAAACCAGACCGTCGCCGACCGAAAGCTTGACGAAGACGTCTGCGGCCTGGCCAATCGGCATACCGTGACGGAAATAACCGATGATGATGCCGCCGAAGATATTGATGCAGGTGATCAGAAGACCGGCGACGGCATCGCCGCGCACGAACTTCGAGGCACCGTCCATGGCGCCGAAGAAGGAGCTCTCCTCCTCCAGCTCACGCCGCCGCCGCTGTGCTTCCTTCTCATCGATAAGGCCGGCCGAGAGATCGGCGTCGATAGCCATCTGCTTGCCGGGGATCGCATCAAGGGTGAAACGGGCGCCGACTTCGGCGATACGCGTCGCGCCCTTGGTGATGACGATGAAGTTGATCGTGATCAGGATCATGAAGACGATCAGACCGATGACGAAGTCACCCGACATGACCAGGCTGGCAAAGCCGGCAATGACACCGCCGGCAGCATCGTGTCCTTCGTAGCCATGCGAGAGAATGACGCGTGTCGTCGCAATGTTCAGCGCCAGGCGCGTCATCGTCGCGATCAGAAGGATTGTCGGGAAAGACGAGAACTCCAGCGGCTTCTTGATCCACAAGGCCACCATGAGAATCAGCACTGAAAGCGCGATCGAAAAGGCGAGACCAAGGTCGATCAGAAACGGCGGAATCGGCAGAAACAGCACGCAAAGGATGACCATGATACCGAGGGCGAACCCGATATCACGAACGCTGGGATTGGCTTTGGGAAGTGCTAATGCGGGTGGTTGTGCCATCGACCGTTTCCATCTCTTCATGAGAGGGGGCAAACGGTTGACCCATTTGCCCATTCGGACCGATCTTTAGAAGGCGAAGCTTGCGCGAGAATGGCTTATAGCCAGCAAAGCACATGATCCGAAAGGCCGTTTCGGCTCTCGGATCCGATTCCTAGAAGCCGGACTGGATCCGGGAGAAGACGAGATTGGTGAAGATCGAAATCTGCGAGCCGACGAAAGGTGCGGTAATACCGATCGTCACCATCACGGCAACGATCTTCGGCACGAAGGTCAACGTCGCTTCCTGCACCTGCGTCAGAGCCTGAATCAAGGCGATCACGAGGCCGACGACCATGGCGGCGAGAACCGCCGGGCCGGAAGCCACAAGCACCGTCCAGATCGCCGCCTGGAAGATATCCAATGCATCGGCTTCATTCATGGCATCTTCATCCCTAATTCAGCAGCTACTTATTAGCTGCCGGACGAATCCGACGAATCATCGGTGCTAGTATCGCTCGACGACGACGGCGTATCAATGACCGTACCGGCCGGAGCGATCGTTACGCCGGCCTGGATGAGAATCTTGTCGCCAGCACTGGTCTGGGCAATGATACCGTCCGTATAGACGGTCACTTCCTTGATCGTGCCTGTGGTCTTGCCATCGGCGCTCATGATCTGCTTGCCGATATAATCGGAGGCCTGCGAGATCCATTGGTTCTGCAGCACCGTTTCCAGGTGCGAGTTCGTCTGGATCTGCTGTTCGACCTGAGAAAAGCTTGCCAGCTGGGAAATCTGCTGGGTCGCATCCATCGGCGCGGTCGGATCCTGGTTCTTCATCTGCGCGATGAGGAGCTGCAGGAAGTTGTTATAGTTCAGGGTAGCGCTCGCACCCGCCGTAGCGGCATTCTGCGCTGAATTGCTCGAAGAGCTGCTGTTGTTAACGGCGTCTACCGTTGCCATGGAGCAATCTCCCGGCGGATATGCTCGATCGTAGCCGCCGGCATTTCCTGATTGTTCAGAATGTTGTCTTCGACCGGATAGAGCCCGCGGATCGCCTTCAAGGCGTCGAAGGCGCGACCGGTGGCGACGAGGCCGTCGATACGCTTCAGCTCGGCCAGCACTTCCTCATTGTGGAAGCACGACAGCAGCATGACGATCGACTTGCGGAACATCGCCGTCGATTGCTCCTTGCCCTCGGGATTGATGAGGATCATCTGCGCGATGAAATAGAGCTGGCGCAGCGGGGTCTTGGCTTCCTCGGGCTGAAGCACGTGGTTTTCAAGCAGGAATGTCACATCATTCAGGAATTCCAGAGCAACCTTGCGATCGACGCGCAGGACGGCCCCGTTGATAAAGATCTTTTCCCCGGCTTTAAGCGATATACGAAGCGTACTTTTCATTTAAGTCCATCCCTGATGATGGTGGTGACATCGATGATGCCTTGATAGTTTTCCGACTGGCGCCGCCGGATTCGATCGCATTCCTTCAAAATCCAGATGGCGATCGAGATTAGGTTGGCCCGCAGTTCGACGTTGAGCTGGTTCTCCGGGCTTTTGAGATCCTCGACAAAACTGACCCATACGCGCCGCGTATAGTAGAGGGCCTCAATCGCTTCGCGGCCGTATTTCCCCGCATCACGGGCCGCAGAGAGAAGAGCTACCGACCGGTCCAGAACTTGCCGTTCTCTTTCCTTGGCGTCGGCCACTGCATCCTGCAGGACTTCCGCATATGAGAACTGATACATTCATGCATCCTTCCTGGTCATTCCTTCCCTTTGATCATCAAAGGTAATTTACAAGACTTAGCTGCTGGATCTTCGAGACAATGGTGTAGGCGGTTTCAAGCTGGGTCTGGAGGCTATTGACCTTGGTCGAGGCCTCATAGGGATCCACGCCCGTCAGGTCGCCTATGTTGGTATTCAGAATGGTCTTCTGCGCGTTCAGCGTCGTGTTCGCATCCGTCAGGCGCGATTGCGAGAGGCCGAGCTGGCTTGCCTGGCTGTTCAATCCATCGATCGCCTGGCGCGCGTAGCTGATGGCCTGATCGGTAACGGCGTTCTGCGCATCCTGATTGAGCGCCGGCGTCGTGCCCGTCAATGCATTGGCGACCGTGCTTGCCAGCGCCATGTAGCGCATGCCCGCCGAGTTGGAATTCGTCGAGGTTTCGATGACTTCCGAATTGCTGATCCGGCTCGTCATGTTCTGATCCGACGCGCTCGACCAGCTGGCCCAGCCGCTATCGGATGTGAACATGGGCTCGACCTTGGTCGTGATGAAATCTTTCATCTGAGCGCCGGTGAGCTTGTCTATCGTGGTACCATTGGCTGTCGCATAAGCGGACAGTGCCGTCTGGATCGCTGCATTCGTCGACGCAGATTTATCCGTCATCGGCTGCACATCCGTGTTGGTGCCGGCGAAAAGATATTCGCCGTTGACCATGGTATTGCCCGACGCGATGACGCTCGATAGCGCCGATGTCGCGACCTGCTGGGTCAGTGCTATGCTGGTACTGTCGGTGCTTCCGCGCAGAGCCACCAGCTGATCCATCAGCTTCTGCGCCTGCGTGCCCATGCCGGTCAGGGCAGTCTGCGACGACGTCATCCGCTGGCTTGCAATCGAATTGCTGCCGAGAATGGAATCGATGCGCGACACGTCCCTCGTAAGGTTGACGCTGAGCGCGGTATTGCTACCCAACGCGACGCCGATGTCGGCATAGACGCCGGTGGTTGCCTCGGTGGACGCACTGGTCATTTCATTCTGCGCCTGACGGATCGTCTGGCGCATGGCGTTCTGAATGGCTTGGCTTGAAATGAAAGAGAGTTTCATGGCTTAGCTCGCAATATCCAGTACCGATTGAAGCATCTCGTTGACGGCGTTCAATATCTTGGTTCCAGCTTGTAGGACTGCTCGATATCCATCATCAGCGTCAGTTCTTCGTCGAGGTTGACGCCGGTCGCATTCGAATAGGCAGTCGAGGAACGCGATACGGCCGCAGAGGTATTTTCCGCCGCTGTCGTCGCCGAGCTACGTTGCCCCTCGAGCCAGCCGATAGAGCTGGATGCATAGTCCATAAGGCTGGCCTTGCTGTCGGAGCCAGCTTTCGGGTCGAAGTTCATCTTCGTATTCATGCCAGTGATGTAGGCATCAAGCTGTGTAGAATAGCCGCTGTCGCCGCTGGTATTCTTGGTGTAGCCAGTTTCCGTCGAGGTGTTGTTAATACCACCATCACGCAGCAATGACGGATTGCCACCTTGAGACGTGACTAATTTCGAATTAACGGTTATCGAGCCAGCGAGGCCCGCAACGGCGGTAGCGCCTGTTGGGACGGTGCCCCCGCTCCATGTGAAGAGACCGGGCAGCGTCGGCTTTGTCGGGTCGCTATTCGTCTCCGCGAAGGTCGTCACCAGGCCGCGCGCAATTTCATCGAGCTGCTTCTGATAGGTCGGTGCGACATCGTCGCGAACCTGAAGCGCCGCCTGAAGCGTGCCCTGCGCGGTCGTGGTTGCGCCTTGGCCGGGGGTGAGCGCAACACCGTCGATATAGACGTTGTTGCCGGTGGTACCTGCCGTATAGGAATTCGTCGGCGTGAAGGTCACAGTGCGCGGAATGGTCTCGAACAGCGTCGTGCCGCTCGATGTGTACAGCGCCATATCGTTATTGCCGCGCGTCACTGGCGTAACGCCGACGATCTGCGAAATCTGTTTCAGGATCGAATCGCGCTGATCCATCGCGTCGGCAAGCGCATTCGATGTGGGACCGGCGGCCGTGCTCGCAGATTTCACTGCATCGTTCGCGTCCTGGAACTGCTTCAACAGGCCGTTCAGCGTATCGACGTCGGAGCTGATCTGCTTGTCGGCGTCGGACCGGGCGTTCTGTACAGCGGTCGTGGCATTGTTGAGCGACGTGGCAAGGCTCTGGGCCGCATTGATGGCGGACTGCGCTGCCGTCGTGCTGGATGGCGACCCCGAATAGGTCTGCATCGCGGTCTGGAACGCCGAAAGATAGGTCGAGGGTGCGATCTCGTTGGCATTGCCGCCGAGTGTCGTCGATTGAAGGTTGCTGTAGGCATTCAAAAGCAGCTGCTGCGCCGCGTCCGAAGAGGCGTTGGCAAGGTATGCCTTCTGCAATGCCGGCTCGTCGCTGCGGGCAATCTTGACGACCTGTGCGCCGGCGCCGTTTGTCGTCAGCACAGCCTGCCGACGCGAATAATCCGTGTTGCTCGCATTGGCGATATTGTTCGACACGACACTGCTCTGCGTGCCGGTATTGTTGAATATTGCCTGCGCGTTATTGAGAGCTGTTGTGAGCGACATGACTGACTCGATACCCTATTCGTTTTAGCGCCGCAGATTGGCCGATGGCGCGCCGGATGTGTCGGGATAGCCCATCAGAATGAGGCCGGCGGACTCCAGATTGTCGTTTGCATCCCGTGAGAAGGTCCCCGAAATGACCGCAAACGACCGTCTGCAAGCGTTCTGAGATACGACGAAGCCATCATGAGCCGACATCGCATTGGCGCCGATGCCGAAAGCGGTGCCCAGACGAACCGTCTGTGCATTCCGCTCCGCAATCGCGGCCCTCATGCTGTCGAAATTCCTCATCTGGAATCCTCGTTATCCTTGATGCGACCAAGAGTAGGTGGCGGGCCTTGCGTGAAGCTGTCTGAGAAGACGAAAAAACGATCATCGGAAAATGACGCTGCGAGAAGCGAAGCAATGCCCGCGTGTGGCGCGATACAGGAGAGAAATGTAAGAAACAACGCACCATAGAATCCGGGCAATGGCCAGGTGCGCCGACAAAGCAAGGGCCCGGGAATCACTGGATTCCCGGCCCTTAGCCAAATTCTGGAGGTTAGTAGCCGATTGAAGCCTCAGCTCCAGTCGATGCAATAGCCAAGGAAGCGCTTGGAATCGACAGGGTCAAAACCGAGCTTCTTGCGCAGCTTCTTGCGCAGCTTCGAAATATGGCTTTCGACGACGTTCTCTTCGACTTCCTCGTCGAAGATGCCGTAGATCGCGTTGAAGATCTGCGTCTTCGTCACCCGGCGACCGCGATTAGCGATCAAGTATTCCAGGATACGACGCTCGCGCCGCGGCAATGCGAAAACGTCGCCGTTGATTTCCGGATCGCGCCCATCCGCAAAGATGCGAACCGGTCCGACATCGGTATAGTTGCTGATGGCCTTGAGCCTCCGGCGGATCGCCGCGGCTCGTGCCAGAATCTCTCTGGGATGCACCGGCTTGCGTACGACATCGTCGACACCGCAATCGAAGAGTGCAAGCGTCGACTCCAGCGAAGGTTGATCGCTGACAGCGATCACCGGTGCAGTCGTACGGTCACGAATCGCTCTTGGGAGCTCATGAACGTGCTGCCCTTGTCCGATCAAAAACGCTTCAACAGCAGCAATATCGCCCTCTGCCGCCGTCGTGACCCATTCGCCAAATTCGCGAGGGTCAAATCCCGTAGACGGGATGCCCTCCCGCCCAAACAGTGATGTATATCCGTCCTTAACAAGCTCTCGCTCATCAACCACTACGATCATTCGTCCGCCTCCGAATCAGTGTGGTGTTTCGATGGACTATGGGTACGAATCGGGCGAATCACGAACAACTGTCGGAAATGAGTGACGGAAATTAATAATTGATTAACTTTAGAGGTGCGATTTGCACTAGATGTAGTGGGTGCCTTGCGGTTTACACCGATAAAAAAGTTGTTAGTTAGCTTATCGTTAATATGCGCATTTCAGGCAAAGAGATGGCAGTCAACCTCGACATAAGGGTTAGCGTCAGCTAACCGGATAGGCAATACAACCTATGGGCGTTCTAATTCTGGCAGAAAGTTGCCGCGTTGGCCGTCCATTTGCCATAGCCCGTTGCCACCAGATTGGCGATGACGCGACAAACATAGACCTTCTGGGCGGGGTCGTTGTTCGGACCTGCGTGGTATCTTGCTACCGCCATCGTCCAGGTCTCATGCCTGTCATGCAGATTGCGGAGAAACTTGGCGGCATACTCGACATTACTACGCGGATCGAACATGGCAGTCACAGAGGTGAAATTTTCACCGTGAAAATACTGATTGATCTGCATGCATCCGACATCGATAAGCTTCGCTCCGTTCTGCCGCGCAGCTGCAAAAACCTGCAGAGCGGCATTCTCCGACGGAGGGAAAATCGGCTTGCCCTCGACGTTGAGCGCATAGGGATAAAGCGATCCCTTGCGCCCGGTTTCCGTCAAACCGACCGAGTAGAGAATCCCTTCCGGTATGCCGTATTTTGCAGCGGCTGACTGGATTTCGCGTTCGCAGAGGCCGGCTGCACCATTGTCGGGTGGCGTTGCGTTTCCCGATGCGAGAGCATCAGAGGTAAACTGCCCCAGAGCGAGAACGCTGAGTGTTGCCAGCAGCGCCATCTTCCGCGCCACGTTCCGCCGAGCTGCGATTGCCATTGTTTCCATTTGCCTGCTGCCCCGAATAGTTCTGGCCTTTCGGACGTGCGTCACCGCCCTGCCCCTGGTTCAACAGGGATTGCTGCTGAGACTGATTCGATCCGGACTGCCGACCGCTATCCGACTGTTGATCCGCATTCGAGGCCATAGTGACGGTGATGCTGTCGACCTGGTAGCCCTGAGCCCGCAGCGCATCGACCATATGGCTCTGATCCGCATGCAGCTGCCTGTAGGCTTCTCCGGTCTGCACCTTCAGATCGACGCTGAGTTGATCGCCCGAAAGCCGCATCGTCGCGGTAACATTGCCAAGGTTGTCGGGATTGAGTTGGATCTTCAGCGTGTTGACGACCTTGCCCGTGCTGGACAAATTCGCAGCATTGGAAAGCGCCGAGCCCGGCTGCATCGCTGCCGACCACTCGCGGTCACCAGCCAGCGAACCGGCGACCAGCGCGGAGTTGGCAGCAAGCCCGAGGTAACGTCGAGAATCAAGAACGGTAACGGCCGGCAGGTCGCCGCTCGCAGGAGCATCTACCTTGACCTCGGCGGCGTCGTCACCCTTCTTGGAGATGGACATATCCAGCGCGCCGCTTCGCCCGTCAGCACGCGTCAACCGGAAGGTCTGCGACGAATCCGTTGCTGTGCCATCTTCGGACGGCATGGAATCCGCGGTGGTTCCCTTAAGCGTCGTATTGGAAAGCGGCACGCCCTGAATCTTGGTATCGCCCGTTGCCTGCCCGGTCGTCGTCATCGCGCTTTGAGCTGCAGCAGCGGCTTGCGGGACATTCAGGAGCGACAGCGCGTCAGAGATTGTGTTGGCCACCTGGGCGCCTTGCGTCGACGTTGCCTTACCGTCATCAGTGGTGGCCGCATCCTTCGTATCTTTCACGGCGGGTGCCTTGCCATTGCCATCCGCGACAGCGGGATGTCCGCCCGCACCCACGGCCTCGGCCAATTGCTGCGCAATGTCGGCAAGCTGAGCCGACGCATCAATCTGTGTCGGCATCTTGGTAGCGTCGGTGGTCGGCGCGGCCGGGTCCGTCGATATGGCGGCAGCATCGGTTTGTGTAGAAGCCGGATCGGCCTGGGCTGTCGCCGAAGCTGCCTTCTGCAGTTCGATCAGAGATTTCGTGAGCGAGAGAGCAGCTGCCCCTTGCGGAGACTTCGATCCCTTGGTCAGTCCGGCAGGATTGGCGAGATTGGCTGCAGATGTGTCGATCATCGCCGCTCCGGCATTGGCGCTTTCATCAATGGCAAGTGCGAGCGCCGCGGGATTGCCCGTCGCCGTCTTTGTCGCGCCTGCATCTTCGTCCGGATCGGTGCTGCTGGTGGTAGCTGCATTCGCTCCCGCACTGGTATTGCCCTTCGTGCCGGATGACTTGGACCCATTGCCAAGCGAGTTCGACAGGGCGTCGAGAAAGCCTTTGCCGCTGTCCTGCTTCCCGGAGCGGGCACCTTTCGCGGCAGCAAGAATATCCGCCCCGGATGAGGCGCCGGATACACCGATGTCGTTCATGATCAATGACTTTCTTGCTTCAACAGGCCGTCGATGGCATCCAGCTTCGAGCGGCTCGTCGTGACGAATGCGTTGAACGAAGAGTCGGCCTCCTGCCGCCCTCCCTCCGGGGCGGGAGCTGCTTTTGTAGCTGCCCCCTGCTCAACACCCGCCGTGCCGGGAGATTGGCCTCCCGCTTGATTCGTCACAGCAGCATCGTGTTCAGTACTCTGTTGATTGGGCAGGTTAGAAACATTGCCTTGCCCGAGGCTTGCAGGATCTGGCGTGCGCAGGATCTCCTGCGCCACTGCCTTTGCAGCGTCGCGCAAGGCCCGATCCTGTGCATTCAATTCCCCAGCGGGCATCTGATTGAGATTGCTGATTGCCGCTTCGAGGCCAGGCGTCGATACACCAGCCACCCCGCCATAAAAGCCCGCCAAGGCGCTGAAAGCATCGCTGCCATCATTCGTTATGGCCTGAGCACGGTCCGCCGCCAGGGCAGCAAGGTCAGACTTGCCGGCAATCGCCGCGCGTCGCGCCATGCGCAGATAGATCTCCCTTTGCCGGGGAGGATCCATGAAGGAGAGAATGTCGATGATATCCTGCTGCTTGACGTCGGAATCGTGATCCACCACCAGCTGCACGAAGAGATCGGCGAACTGGCTGGCATAGGGGGAATGCAGGAAGCGTCTGGTATAGCGCTGCGCATATTCGAGCCCCAACGGCACCAGCCCGGAATCGGCACACAAGGCGAGCGAACGGCGCAGTGCCGATTCCTCGACGATCGTCCCGGGTGCCATCACCCGCGCCCAGTCGTAGAGCTTCAACGCAGCCGGAGCATTCTTGCCCGACATGACGTTGCCGGCAACGAGGGAAAGATAGGGGCCGATAGGCTTGTCGCGATATTCCCTGGCAATGTCTGCGAGCGTGTTGACGACCAGCAGCCCCTTGCCGTTCAGATATTTCCTGAGCACATCGGCAACGCGATTGTCGAAATTGCCATTAATGTCGCGCGACATCAGATATTCGAGCGTTTCCGGATTGCCGCCGCTCATCGCGTAGATCAGCGCCGCATCGGCATTGCGGCTGTCTTCAAAGACGGATTTATCAGCATTGCGCAGGCGCTCGTCGATGGTAGCCAGCAGAAAGCGTTGCATCTCGCCGGCTGAACTATCGCCCGCAACCACGGAATCCTGGACGAATTCGAGCGAGCGCAGCATCTTGTAGAGCGGCAAGCTGTCCTGCCCCTCGGCACGAGCGCCCGCTGGCGCGAGCATGCCGAAGGTCAGCGCAAGTGCGAGGCGACGACGATGCTGTTTGCGCGCCATGACCTATCCCTGCTTGCCTTGTCCTGGCTTGCCTTTGCCCGAGGCAGGCTTCGCAGGGTTCTGGGTGTCCGGTGTGGCGGGGTCCTGCGCAGCCTGGCTCGCCGGGGCGGCAATCAGGATCTCGATGCGACGATTGGCATCGTTGAAGGGATCGTCGGGCAGCTTCAGCCGGCGGTCAGCGAAACCTGAAACCTGCACGATCCGCTTCTCATCCAGACCACCGCTTGTCAGCATGTAATAGGCGCTCTGGGCGCGATCGAGCGACAGGCGCCAGTTGTCGTTGCGGCCGCCGACCATATAGGGGCGTCCGTCTGTGTGACCACGGACCAGGATCGAACCCTTACGTTCGGACAGGACCTTGCCGATCTTTTCCATCGCCAGCACCATTTCCCGGCGCGGCACGGCAGAACCGATATTGAACATCGGATCGTTGCTCTGGTCGGAGATCGTCACGAGCACACCGCCTTCAGCCGCAGTGACTTCCAGACCCTCCGCCAGTTGGCCGGCGACCCCACCGATCTGCGACTGAATTTCCTGCTGCAGTTGCTTGGCTTCCTGCTGCTGGGCTTTCGTCGGCGTGACATCCTTATTCTGGGCGACGGCGGCATTATCCTCGAACGTCGAGGCGTCGCTTTGCACCGTCTTGCTGGCGAGCTGTTGCTGTCCTGGCTTGTCCTGTTGCTTGGCGGATGCCTGCTGTTCGCTCTGTGTCGGCTGTTGCTCAGGAGTTTCCGTCTGGCTGGCCGGTTGACCGCTGTCGGCAGCCGTCGCCTTGGACAAGGCCACGACCTCTCCCTTCGGCGATTGATCCGATTTGGCGGACTGTTCCTCGTTCGCCTTTTTCGATGCGCTGGAAACCTGAACCTGCTTGGTCCAGAAATCCGGATCGAATGGATCGCGATAGGCCTGACCGCCATCGGCGCCCGTGGCCGGGCCGGACTGCGCAGCACCGCCCTCGCCCTTGGCGCTGACATTGGCCTGCTGACCGACCTCCTGGGCGATTTCGGCCAGAACCGAATAGGGGTTCTCGAAGAAATCGGCTTCGGAATAGTTCGTCTGGTCGCCCGAGGTGGATGTCAGGTCTTCACCCGTCTTGGCGGATTTGCCGTCGTTCGGATTATCCTGCGGCTTGTTCGATTTTTGCTGATTCTTCTCGCCGTCAGCCTGGTCGACAGGCTTCTTGAGGCCCTTTTCCGTCGGCTTTTCGTCGGCAAGCTTGATGGGATTGAAATAGGAGGCGACGGAAGCCTTCGTCTCCTCGTTGGCGGCATTCACCAGCCACATCACCAGGAAGAAGGCCATCATCGCCGTCATGAAGTCGGCATAGGCGATCTTCCACGCGCCACCATGACCGCCTTCGTGATCGCCACCACCATGACGCTTGACGATGATGATCTCATGCTTGCCGTGATTTTGATCGCCGTCACTCATTTCAGAATCTCTTTCAGGCTGGCGGCCCAGGCAGACATGCGTGTCACGAGAACGCTCTCGCCGATGGTGACGGTGAGATCGACGTCCTGCGCCTCGATATGGCGCAGGAGAGCAGCCTCTTCACCGAGCTTGGCCTGGAGCGCCTCAAAGAGATGAGCGGGACCGCTCACAGAGATCGGGCCTGCGCCACCGTCAAGAATTGCCGACCTGACCAAATCCGCAAGATCGGCGACTGCCTTGTTCGCCAGCGTTTCCGTCATGATCGGCGCAAGGACTGCGGCCGCTTCCGCACTGATTGCCTGCCCGAGCATGGTGGCGATGCGGGTCATGTCCGCAGCTATTCTTTCCGCCGCCTGCTCTTCGTACCGTGCTCGCAAGGCATCGGCCTCGGCGCGAAAGGTTTCGTTCATCGCATCGAGCTCGGCCCGATGCTTTTGAGAGAGATCCTGTGTCGCCGCCTCATGGCCCTCCGCATAGGCGGCGCGGCGTTCAGCCTCGACATCGACCGGCGGCTCCACTGCGCTTTCCGGAAACTCCATCGGCTCCGCGAAAACCATATCGGCAATGCCTGCGGGCGGAGCCTGTTCGACGCTGAAATCCTTGAGATATCGGGACAGTGTCAAACTCACGCGCGCATCTCCACATTCGCGTCGGCAAGACGCTGCAAGTCGATGCCACAAGAGGGCCGATCATTTCCCATTCTCAAAACGTTGATCATCACGCTTCCGGTTTCCGTCCTCTGGTGGCGCGCACAGGAGATGACTGATATCTCCGGCAAGCTTCGCAACCATGCCACTGCGCCGAACCGTAGGCAGTCAAACTTGTGCGAGGATGAATGCGGGGCAGCTTTGGCACTCTTGCCGCGCCGCCCGATGCATCATTTCGCCTGAAGGAGAATCAACACCTTGCTCGCCATGCTGTTGGCGATCGACAAGGACTGGATGCCCATCTGCTGCGCCGTCTGCAATGCGCTCTGACGCACCGCCGCTTCTTCCATCTTCGTATCGACGAGATCTCCGACACTGACCTTGATGGCGTCGCTGAGCTTGGAAATATAGTCCGACTGATCGTCGATATTCGACTTCATCAGGCCGAGCGTCGAATCGGCCGAGGTTGCCGACTTCAGAAGTGAATTCGTGACATTGATCATATCGGTCAGCTCGTCATCCGTCGTGCTGCTCGAAATGGCGATTTCGGTGCCGCCGGCCGGCGTTGTGCCTGAATCAGCGGCCAGAAGATAGTAGTTGCGAGCCGGCGTGCTGCCGCCGCTCGATGTGCCGAGCGTGCTCGCATCGATGTTCTTGGTCAGCAACCCCTTGCTGGCATCGGTGGTATCGATCATCAGGGTTTGAGAGCTGTCGTAACCGATCGTGGTGAGGCTTACCTGGCCGCCTGCACCACGGGTGAAATTACTGATCAC
This sequence comes from Rhizobium sp. P44RR-XXIV, assembly GCF_001999485.2. NCBI lineage: Bacteria > Pseudomonadati > Pseudomonadota > Alphaproteobacteria > Hyphomicrobiales > Rhizobiaceae > Rhizobium > Rhizobium sp. P44RR-XXIV. The sequence continues at coordinate 188,791 of NZ_MPVZ02000025.1, forward strand.
CGACTGCTGCGTGCTGGGATTGGCGCTGTTGTTGTAAAGCCAGTTCTCGCCGGAGAAGGATGCCGACTGCGTGACTGATTGCAGCTGATTCTTGAGCTGCTGGATGTCGGAGTTGATGGCGTTCTTGTCCGTACCCGCCTCTTTTGCCGAAACCAGCTTGGTCTGGATCTGTGTCAGGAGGCTGACGACCGTGTCCATCGCAGTCGATGCCGTATCGACCTTTGAAGCGCCGAGGCCGAGCGCATCCGTGATCGTGGACAGGCTGCTCTGGTCGGAGCGCATGGTGTTTGCCATCGACCAATAGGTAGGATTGTCGCTTGCATTCTGGATGGCATAGCCGGAGGAGACCTGCTCCTGCACGACACCGAGATCCTTGTTGATTCCGCGCAACACAGTCAGTGCCGCGGACGTGGCTCCATTTGCCGTCACATTGCTCATCTGAAAATCCGTAAATCATTGGGACTGGCAAACCGGGCCGATCCGGCAGCAACGATTGGCCTCATGCCCACCAGCGGGAAAGATCCCAGCGCGGCCCGTCGCTAAAACAAGATGCTTCAATTGCTTTGAAGACGGCCGTGGCCAGCTCTTGAGCAAAGACTGCAAATCAATTGGCGGCAACGTTAACAAAAGCTTATACGCGGCGACAAGAGAGAAATGCCGCCGCGCGATCTCGGCGCAAGCTCCACTCAAGGCTCACTTGAAGAGAGCAAGAACGTTCTGGGCGCTGGTGTTGGCGATCTGCAGCGACTGGATCGCCAGCTGCTGCTGGGTCTGCAGGGCCGACAGCCTGCTCGACTCTTCTTCCATGTCCGCATCGACGAGCTTGCCGACGCCGGAGTCGATGGTGTCGCGCAGCGTGGAGACGAAACTGGTCTGCAGATCGATGCGGGTCGAGAGCGAGCCAAGCTGCGAGGACGCGCTCGTCAGGGCGTTAAGGGCTCCCTGCACGAGATTCATCGCCTTGCCGATGCCGCCGCTCGTCATATTGGTGATATCGAGGCTGAAGACGGAATAGGAGGTGCCGTTGATATTCTGCTTGGTCCCGAGGATGCCCGAGCTGGTGTCGATCGCGCCGCTGGCCTTGGCGCCGAACAGCACGTTGCCTTGCGAACTGGTATTGAAGCTGTAGCTCGTGCTGTTGACGGCGACCGTGCCATTGTTGTTGCGCACGAAGGAGGAGACCACGGAAGCCGAAGCGCCGTTAGCCGCGAACATCCAGTTCTGGCCGGAGAAGGACGCGGATTGGGCGATGCTCTCCAGCTGCTGCTGAAGCTGGGTCACTTCTTCCTGCACGTCCGATTTGGAGACGCTGTTTTCGGTCGCAGCGACAAGCTTGTCCTTGATCTGCTGCACAACGGTAATGGCATTGTCCATCGCCGTATAGGCCGTGTCGACCTTGGCGGCGCCCAGGCCCAGCGCGTCGGATACTGCGGAAAGAGCGCTGTTGTCGGAGCGCATGGTCGTCGCGATCGACCAATAGGCGGCATTGTCGGCCGCCTTGGCGACGCGATAACCGGACGAAACGCGGCTCTGCGTATCCTGCAGGTTGGTATTGATCCCGCGCAGGGTCTGAAGTGCGGACATAGCCGCGTCGTTGGTGAGGATGCTGGTCATCGAGGTGCCCCTTGTGGCTGAAATAGAAAGGGACATCCGGTCTGCGGCCGGGAACGGCAATCAGCCTCATGCTTGTTAACCGGCTCTTAGGAGAGGTTAACCAACCGTTGCGTTAGCTGCAACTGACAGGAATAGGGTTAATAAAAGGTTAACGCCGCCGGCAAAAGTTAACGGAATCATTCGGCCCGCCCTTCGACCGATTCCGGCCGGCGATGCCATCTCCACCACCTTTCATTGAACCCGACCGATTGACTTCCGTGAGGCGTGTGGGAAGCCCGCGTATTTCCTTGAAACACAGCTTCCTGACACCTCCTCGAGCACGCAAGTCAGCTTCGCGCCATCTTCGCAGGCGTAGCATAGTCAGGATACGCCCAATGTCGGTGAGATGCGGCCAGGCGCCCTCCGCTGCACTCCGACGTTAACGTCGGCCCTTCCGGCCATATAAGAGGTTATGATGTTCAGCTTGCAGGACGCCGGTCGAGCGGCGGTCGATCGCCATCAACGAACAAGCCTCGACCCCGACGACTGGCAGAAGATGCGTGAGCAGGGTCATCAGATGCTCGACGACATGTTCGACCATCTGCAAACGCTCGGCACGAAGCCGGTTTGGCAACAACCTCCTTCCTCCGCGCGCGCCTCTTTCGATGCGCCATTGCCGGTCGAGCCCAGCGACTTGGCCAACGTTCATGCCATCTTCCGCGATGACATCCTGCCCTATGGCAGCGGCAACATTCATCCGGGTTTCATGGGCTGGGTCCAGGGCGGCGGTACGGTTGCCGGCATGTTGGCCGAAATGCTGGCCGGCGGCCTGAACGCCAATCTCGGTGGGCGGGATCACATGCCCATCGAGGTCGAACGCCAGATCATCCGCTGGACGCGTCAGATATTTTCGTTTCCAGATACGGCTGGCGGCATATTCCTGACCGGCGCGTCCCAAGCCAACTTCGTGGCGGTGCAGATAGCGAGATGCCGCAAACTCGGCGTTGGCGTTCGAGAAACCGGCTCACGCGAGGACACCCGACTGGTCGCTTACGCCTCGAGCGAAGTGCATGGCTGCGTTCCCCGGGCCTTCGAAATGTCCGGCATCGGCAGCAACCAACTGCGGCGCATCCCGGTCGATAGTGCTGGGCAGATCGATGTCGAGGCGCTGGAGCAGGCCATTCTGCACGACAGGCAGGAGGGCCACACGCCCTTCCTGATTGTTGGAAGCGCCGGGACGGTGAACACGGGCGCGGTCGACGATCTCCTTGCCCTGCGTCGGGTCGCAGACACTTACGATCTTCATTTTCATGTCGATGGTGCGCTGGGCGCGCTCGGCGTTCTGAGCCAGGATCTCGCGCCTCTGTTTGCGGGTATCGAGACCTGCGATTCGCTGGCCTTCGACTTTCACAAATGGGGCCAGGTGCCCTACGATGCCGGCTTCCTGCTCGTTCGCGACAGTGCATGGCAACGGCAGACCTTTGCCTCGGACGCCGCCTATCTCAGCCGCGCCAGCACCGGTCTTGCCGGAGGAGACTGGTGGCCTTGCGACTACGGGCCGGATCTTTCACGCGGCTTCCGGGCCTTGAAGACGTGGTTCACCCTGAAAACCTATGGCATCAAGGCATTGGGAGATGCCATGAGCGCCAATTGCCGGCTGGCCCGCGGCCTCGCGCAAAGGATCGAGCGGGAACCTGCCTTGAGGCTGCTTGCGCCGGTCAAACTCAACATCGTCTGCTTTGCCTATGCCGGTATCGACGGCAAGGCAGCGCCGGCCATCAATTCTCGCATAGTCGAACATCTTCACGCTGAAGGCCGTGTTGCTCCGTCCGTGACCATTCTCAACGGACAGCCGGCGATACGTGCCGCGATCGTCAATCATCGCACGCAACAGGCAGATATGGACGCCCTCGTGCATGGCGTTTTGACACTTGGCTCACGACAGGAACTTACCCAATGCTGATGACCAAAGCCCATCCTGCTCTCCCGGCTTCTTCGGAAATACCGGATCGTGCCCGAATCCTTGGCATGCAGAGCATTGTCTCCCTCATCTATGCCGGCCATGACGTCACCCCGCTTTGGAACGACCTCATGCAGCGGGCAACGGCAGACCAGACCGACGCGGCCACGCTTCTCGACATGGCGACGATCTTGCACACGCTTGGCCGCGCCGACGAAGCTCGGCAGCTGCTGACATCTGCCGTCGCGCTCCGCCGCGACTTCTGCGTGATTCATGGCGATGGGAGCGGGCCACGTCTCCTCGCCTTCGTCACTGTGGGCGACTTCATGGCTAATACGCCGCTGGACTTCCTGCTGGCGGGCAGCAATTGCGTGCTGTGGCTGCACTATGTCGGTCTTGAAACGACCGCGCTCGCCGATCTGCCGGAATATGACGTGGCCTTCATGGCGATCGGAGAATCAACCGAGAACGCTCCCCTTCTCGCCCACATGCAAAAGCTGCTTGCGGGCTTCGATGGTCCGGTCATGAACCGGAATCCTGAACTGATCAGCAGACTGACGCGAGACGGCGTCAGTGGAATGCTCGCCGGCGAGCCATCCATCCTGTCGCCGCGCACCTACCGGGTGTCGCGCGCGGATCTCGTCGCGGTGAGCGCCGGTACCAAACGCCTGGAAGATTGCATTTCGGGCCTCGCCTTTCCTCTTGTCGTCAGACCGATCAGCACGCATGCCGGCAATGGGATGGAGCGCATCACGGATCTTTCGGGGCTGTCGGATTGGCTGGGAATCCAACCAGCTGAGGAACTATACGTCGCGCCCTTCATCGATTTCCGGGGTGCCGATGGCTTCTACAACAAGCAGCGTGTCGTCTTCATCAACGGCAAGGCGTTCGCAAGCCATATGGCGCTCTCCGATCATTGGATCGTGCATTATCTGAGCGCCGGCATGGGACAGAGCCCGGAAAAGCGCGCGGTCGAGCAGGCCTGGATGGAGAATTTTGACACCGATTTCGTGGTTCGGCACGAGGATAGCTTTGCAGCGCTCTACCGCCACATCGGGCTCGACTATTTCGGCATAGATTGCGCCGAACTACCCGATGGCCGGCTTCTGGTGTTCGAACTCGATGTGGCGATGGTCGTCCACAACATGGATGATCCCGTCGTCTATCCCTACAAGCAGATCGCCATGCGCAAGCTGTTCGACGGCTTCATTGACGCTGTTCGCCGGAAGCCTGGCGCCATATCGCCGACAGCCCCCTGAAGGCCGGAGCGGCGCGGCCACCTCAAATGAAAACCGCGCCTTCGTGAGAAGGCGCGGTTAAGTCCCTGTCCTGAATGCTCTGCCGACGCCTGGGCGCCAGCGCTTCCTGTTAACGGAAGAGCGTCAGGATCTGCTGGTTCGAAGAGTTGGCGATCGAGAGCGACTGGACTGCCAGCTGCTGCTGCGTCTGCAGAGCAGACAGCTTGCTCGATTCCTGTTCCATGTCAGCGTCTACAAGCTTGCCAACGCCCGACTGGATCGAGTCGGAGAGCGAGGAAGCAAAGCTCGTCTGCAGGTCGATACGGCTGGAGATCGAGCCGAGCTTCGAACCCATGCTGGTCATGGCGTTCAGAGCGGTCTGAACCATGTTGAGTGCGCTGGAGATCTGGCCGCTGGTCATCTTGCTGATGTCAAGGCTGAAGACCGAGTAGCTGCCGGTCTTGGTGCCGAGAATACCAGAGCTCGTCTGGATCGTGCCGGCTGCCGAAGCACCGAACAGAACGTTGCCGGTTGCGCCGGAGTCGAACTTGTAGGAGGTGGTGCTGACCGAAACGGTGCCGTTGGTGCCGCGGATGAACGAGGAAACAACCGAAGCGGAGTCGCCGCCCTTGGCCATGACCCAGTTTTCGCCGTTGAACGAAGCCGACTGGGCAACGCTCTGCAGCTGCTGCTGCAGCTGGCTGATTTCTTCCTGAACGGACTTCTTGTCGACCGAAGGCTCCATGGCGGTCGCAAGCTTGTTCTTGATCTGGCCGACAATGTCGATGGCGCTGGTGACGGCCGTCGTTGCGGTGTCAACCTTGGCGGCGCCGAGGCCGAGAGCGTCAGATACTGCGCCGATGGCGCCGTTGTCGGACTTCATGCTCGTGGCGATCGACCAGTAAGCAGCGTTGTCGGAAGCCTTGGAGATGCGCAGGCCGGAAGAAACGGCAGCCTGGGTGTCCTGCAGGTTGCTGCCGATGGTGCGCAGCGTCTGGAGAGCAGCCATTGCGGCGTTGTTGGTAAGAATGCTCGTCATAATATTTGCCCCTTTGGCATTGGTTAAATAAGGGACATTCCGGACCTAAAACCGGTAACGGCATTCAGCATCATGCCTGTTAACCCAATTCGTTAAGGTTAACTCGCCGTTTCGATGGTCCTAAGAAACAGCAATATAGTTAAGAAAACCTGAACCACTCCTACCCAGAAAACATAAAAAAAAACCGCGCCTTAGATAGGCGCGGTTAACTTCTTGTTTAGGAATTCGATCAGCGCTATGCGCCGGCCTATCCGCTTAACGGAAGAGCGACAGGATCTGCTGGTTCGAAGAGTTGGCGATCGAGAGCGACTGGATAGCCAGCTGCTGCTGCGTCTGCAGAGCAGACAGCTTGCTCGATTCCTGTTCCATGTCAGCGTCTACAAGCTTGCCAACGCCCGACTGGATCGAGTCGGAGAGCGAGGAAGCAAAGCTCGTCTGCAGGTCGATACGGCTGGAGATCGAGCCGAGCTTCGAACCCATGCTGGTCATGGCGTTCAGAGCGGTCTGAACCATGTTGAGTGCGCTGGAGATCTGGCCGCTGGTCATCTTGCTGATGTCAAGGCTGAAGACCGAGTAGCTGCCGGTCTTGGTGCCGAGAATACCAGAGCTCGTCTGGATCGTGCCGGCTGCCGAAGCACCGAACAGAACGTTGCCGGTTGCGCCGGAGTCGAACTTGTAGGAGGTGGTGCTGACCGAAACGGTGCCGTTGGTGCCGCGGATGAACGAGGAAACAACCGAAGCGGAGTCGCCGCCCTTGGCCATGACCCAGTTTTCGCCGTTGAACGAAGCCGACTGGGCAACGCTCTGCAGCTGCTGCTGCAGCTGGCTGATTTCTTCCTGAACGGACTTCTTGTCGACCGAAGGCTCCATGGCGGTCGCAAGCTTGTTCTTGATCTGGCCGACAATGTCGATGGCGCTGGTGACGGCCGTCGTTGCGGTGTCAACCTTGGCGGCGCCGAGGCCGAGAGCGTCAGATACTGCGCCGATGGCGCCGTTGTCGGACTTCATGCTCGTGGCGATCGACCAGTAAGCAGCGTTGTCGGAAGCCTTGGAGATGCGCAGGCCGGAAGAAACGGCAGCCTGGGTGTCCTGCAGGTTGCTGCTGATGCCACGCAGCGTCTGGAGAGCAGCCATTGCGGAATTGTTAGTGAGAATGCTGGTCATAGGAGTGTCCCCTGGAAACTGGATACAAAAGGAGGACATACCGGACTGTAAATACCGGCGATGACGGAGCAGCTTCATGCCCCTCGATCCGTTTTCCTAGAGGACCAAACCCGTCATGTCGCAGTGAAAGTCGCATCCATTGCTTGCGAATTCCTTAAACGCGGGCGGCCGGAAAAAGCTTGTCCGGAACGTGGCTAAGAATGCGTAAAGGCCTTTTCGGCCGTTGCTTCGGTTTCAGGCAAGCTACGTGCGCGATGATTAGGCGAATCCATGATGCCGGCACTCGGCCTTCGACGAGAGCCAGTTCAACATTCCGTCCGGAGTTCTCGCTCGTGAATACCAAAAACGCCTTTGTGACTGCGTCCGGCTTCTATCAGAAGGGACAATATACGCGCGCGCTCGAAACGCTGAACGAGCTGTTGAACGTCGACACGTCTCCCAAGACCTATGCGCTTCTCGCAAAAACCCTGCTGAAACTCGGCTTCAAGTCCGATGCAGCCAGCGCCTATGAACTAGCCGGCAGACAGCCGCCCCGTCGCGACGACTATCTTCGCGAGGCGCTGCTGCTCCATGGCGAATGCGGCAATGACGATCAGGCGCTTGCGGTGGGAAGCCTGATCCTGCCCCTGGCGTTCAAGGACGCGGAACTTGCCTTCATTCTCACCCGCATCTTCCTCAGCCGTCAGCAAAGAGAACTCCTCTCCGGCTTCAAGACCGTGCTGGTCGAAGGGCCTGAACTCAGGCATCGGCTGCTGGCGGCCAAGCTCCTCACGGATGATCTCTATGACGAGGGCAACCGGCACATCGTCGCGACGCTGTTCAAGAACCATCCGGACAACATCATCTTCCGCACGCTCTATCTGATCTTCGCCCGGGAACTGTCCGATCTCGCCGCTGTTGAAAAGCACATGGCCCCGATCACGGCAGCGATGGCCCAGGGCAATCTCGACTATGTGATCCCGGACAACCCCTTCTTCCATCTGCACTGGTGCGGCGACGAAGCAATCAACAAGTACGCGATCCATGACACCTCGGCGCTGCCTGTCGGCCACGCCGAGGCCCGCCGCAGGATTCCACACACTTGGGGCAGCAAGATCCGCATCGGCTATCTCTCGTCCGATTTCTGGCCGGAGCATGCAACGATGAAGCTGTTGCAGCGGACATTGGAACTGCATGACCGGGATCGATTTGAGATCTTTCTCTTCGACCATACCGATCTCGTCTCCCAGAACGAGCAGCCATTCGACCATCAGAAATGGGGAACGATGGTCGATGTCCGCAGCCTGTCCGATCAGGCTGCGGCAGAGGCGATCCGCGCCCGGGGCATCGACATCCTCGTCGATCTCAAGGGGCACACGAAGGAAAGCCGCGCTCGCATCCTCAACCATATGGCCGCTCCGATCCAGGTTGCCTGGCTCGGCTTTCCCGGCACGACCGTCAATATCGACCTCGACTACATCATCGGCGATCACTACGTGCTGCCGGAGCATTCGAAGCCGCATTTTCACGAGAAATTCTGCCGTCTGCCGGAATGCTATCAGCCGAACGATCCTCTACATCGTCCGAAGCCGCGGCCAGTCACGCGCGCGCAGCATGGGCTGCCCGAGGACGCCTTTGTCTTTGCCTCGTTCAACGGCAATCGCAAAGTCACTCCGCAGATGATCGACGTGTGGTGCAATATTCTCAAGCGCAGCAAGAACAGCGTGCTCTGGCTGCTGTGCAATCATCCCCGGTCCGAGGCCAGTCTCTGGTCACGCATGGAAGCGCGCGGCATCAACCGCAAGCGCGTCATCTTCACCACGCGTATTCGCTACGAAGACCACATCGATCGTCAGCAGCTTGCCGATCTCGGCCTCGACACCTTCCCGGTCAACGGCCATACCACCACTTCGGAACAGCTGTGGGGCGGCCTGCCGGTCCTTACCATGAAGGGCACCAATTTCGCCTCCCGCGTCAGCGAAAGCCTGCTGAACGCGATCGGCGTACCTGAGCTGATTGCCGAAGACGTCCAGGCCTATGAGGACATGGCCGTGGAGCTCTCCAACGAACCGGCGCGCGTCGCCCAGTTCAAGGAGGCGCTTTTCGCCAATCGTTACATCAAGCCGCTCTTCGATGCCGAGCGCATTACCCAGCATCTGGAGACGGCCTTCGAGATGATGGTGGAACGTGCCAAACAGGGCCTCGCGCCCGATCACATGGATGTCCCGGCACTGCCCACCCGCACGGAACCTTTCCTGACGGAAGACGGACGCTCGGCGGCTATCGCTGCCGAATAAGGCTGGAGATCGCCGGGATGAAAATTCCGGCGATCGGCCTTCCGGTACCGATCAGGCAATTATTGGTCAGTGGAAAGAGCGCACGAGGCTGCCGACCAGAAGGTTCCAGCCGTCGATCAGCACGAAGAAGAGAATCTTGAACGGCAGTGAGATTGATGTCGGCGGCAGCATCATCATGCCCATGGCCATGACGATGGTCGATACGATCAGGTCGATGACGAGAAACGGCAACACGACAAGGAAGCCGATCTCGAAGCCGCGGCGAATCTCCGAGATCATGAAAGCGGGGATCAGCACACGGTAGTCGATCTTGTTGTCGACCACGGTCGTCTGACCGCGCTCTTTCGCCAGATCGACGAACAGCTTCAGATCCTTGTCGCGGGTATTGTTGGACATGAAGGTCCGGAAGGGTTCGGCGATGCGCTGCACGGCGTCGGCTTCCGAAATCTGATTGGCGAGCAGCGGCTGCACGCCGTCTTTCCAGGCCTGATCGAAAGTGGGCGACATGACGTAGAAGGTCATGAACAGTGCCAGGCTCAGCAGGATCATGTTCGACGGCGTCGTCGCGAGCCCCATGCCGGTGCGCAGGATCGAGAAGGCTATGATGAAGCGCGGAAAGCTCGTCACCATGATCAGAATGCCCGGAGCGATCGACAGGATCGTCAAGAGTCCGAAGGTGCGGATGATCCAGGCGGCAACGGAACCGTTCACCGGGGCGTTCAGAAGATCGGTGGGAAGTTGCGACGGCAATTGCTGCGCCATCGCCAGTTCAGGCGACAAAACAGCAATAGCTAATATAGACAAAATAAGTATTGGTCGAATCATTCGATCACGAAAGTTCTGAACATAACTTTCGATACTCGTCCTTCCGAGCGCAGGTCAACACGCTCTTGAATGTCATCCCGAAGATATTGCAGGCCCCGCGCGCCTTCGATCTGCTGCAGGGACACCGTTCGCACATAGCTCAGTATATCCTGATGGATTGCCTGGGCGAGCTGGGCGTCCGGCGGCCCCTTGAAAACCAGTGCAAGCTCCAGCCTTATCCAGCTCTGCGAGGGATAGGCGAGATTGGTGGTGATCGGGTCAAGTGCAATGATGCCGTTTGCCTGCGCGGCTGCAGCGGCCTGCTTGCTGTCGCCGGCGGCTGCCGCCGTTGCCTGTATAGCGGCAGTGGCCGCCTTGATCCTGGGCGCAACCACGGTGCCGAGCAACCAGCCGCCACCGCCGCCGAGCACGGTCAGCACCAATAGTCCGACGATCGTCAGGATCAGCGGCGATCCCTTGCCTTTTGCCGGTTCGTCTGCGGCTGCTGCCATGTCCCTATCCGTTCGTTGTCAAACTGGCCGATGCCATCAGATCAGAGCGGCGACAGCAGGTCGACGGCCTGCTGTCCCCTCGGCGGCTGCTGTATTTCCGTCAGACGGCCACGCCCACCGTAGGAGATGCGGGCTTCGGCGATCTTGTCGTAGGAAATGGTGTTGTCGGAGGTGACGTCCTGCGGCCTGACGATGCCGGCGACGTTGAGAATGCGGATTTCCTGGTTCATGCGGACCTCCTGCGAGCCGCTGATCATCAGGTTGCCGTTTTCGAGAATGCCGGTAACGACCGCGGCAACCAGCAGGTTGATCTGCTCGGAGCGCTGCATCTTGCCCTTGGCATCGGTGCTGGTGTCAGAGCCCGAGGTGGCAGTCGCGTTGGTCGCGGGCTGCCAGCCGAAAATCTTCGCAGCAATATTCCAGTTCATATCGCTCTTGTTCGTGCGATTGCGATTGGTCTCGTTGTCCCAGTTCGCCTTGTCGTTGATCTGGATCGTCACCGTCAGGATGTCGCCGACATTAAGGGCGCGCGAATCCTTGAACAGGGCTGCCTGCGAATCGTTCCAGAGCGAATATCCCTGCGCGACCTGGTGCGGCCGCTTCGGATATTGCGACATCTGTGGCGTCTGAGCATATTGCAGGCCACTGCCGATCGGACTCATGGCAGGCGCCCTGCCGATTTCCTTGAGGGCCTGCGACTGGCAGCCGGCAAGTAAGACGACAATTGCGCAGGTGGCCGTAAGACGCATGTTCATGAGGGGTCCTTCGACTTCGATGTATTCGGATCAGATGCGCTGGCCATAATGTTGGTAATGGCTGCCGCCTTTTTCGCATCCATCTCCGCGAGAATGAGGCTCGACTGGCGAGCCGAGAGCTTCATGATGATCGCCGCAGCCACGGTGATCCTGACATCATTGAGGCTTGCCGCCGCGGCGTCCGGCTTCATGTTCTTGTAGATATCGACCAGGCCGAGATCCGCTGTCTTGAGGAAGTCATCGCGCCGCTTCAGCCAGTCCTCGTATTCGGCCTTGCGCTTGTCCATCGTGGCGATGCGCTGATCGACATCCGCCTGGAGCTTTTCAAGTTCCTGCTTCTGCAGCAGATAGCGCTGGTCGCGGGCCGGATCGGCGATATTGGTGCAGAACTGCCGGATCTCATCCTGGCTGGAGGCCGGATCGACGACGGGCTTCGGCGCTTGCTGCGCGGCTGCAACGCCAAGCGACAGCAGCATTGCTGCCGCTGTCGAACCTGCCGAAAGGCCGCAAGAGACTAGTATTCTTCTGGCGATGACGATCGATATCATTGCAATACGAGCTCCGCTTGCAGGGCGCCGGCCGATTTGATGCCTTGGAGAATGGCGATAATGCCGTCCGGCTTGACGCCGATATTGTTGAGACCCGCGACCAATGTCTTCAGATCAGGCCCTTCCAGCACCGCAACCCGGCCACCGCTTTTGGTGGCGGTAATGTCGGTCTGGTCCTGTATGGCCGTCTGGCCATTCGAGAAGGGCTCGGGCTGGATCACCTGCGGGTTCTCGCTCACCTGCACCGTCAGCGTTCCATAGCTGACCGCAACCGGGGAAACGCGAACGTCGGCGCCAATGACGATGGTTCCGGTGCGCTCGTTGATGACGACCTTGGCCGGCGTATCAGTCTGGACATTGAGATTTTCAATGTCGGCCATCAGTCGGGTCAGGTCGGCCATTTTCGGCTTGTTGAGCGTGACTTCCTGCGAATCCTTCGCCTCGGCAATCGGCCCGCCGAAACGCGAGCTTGCCCAGGCATTGACGGTGTCGGCAATGCGGATCGAGGTGGAGAAGTCCGGATTGCGCAGCTGCAGGACCAGATTGACCGAATCCTTGAAGCGTGAGGGCAACTCACGTTCGATGATCGCGCCGCCGGGCACGCGGCCGGCGGTGGTAACGCCTTCGGTGACGGTTGCCGCAGTGCCCTGGGCCTGGAAGCCCGAAACGATGACCGAACCCTGGGCCACGGCGTAGATCTGCCCGTCGGCGCCGCTGAGCGACGTCATGATGAGCGTGCCGCCGCGAAGCGACGTGGCATCGCCCAGCGAGCTGACCGTCACGTCGATACGGCTACCGGGGCTGGCGAAGGGCGGCAGGTTCGCCGTCACCATGACGGCGGCGGTGTTCTTGGCGGCGGATTGGCCGCCCTGCGTCGAGATGCCGAGGTTTTGCAGCATCGCGCGCATGGATTGTTCGGTGAACGGCGAGGAACGCAGGCCGTCGCCCGTCCCCTGGAGACCGACGATCAGGCCGTAGCCGATGAGCTGGTTGTCGCGGCCGGATTGCAGCGACGCGATGTCCTTGATGCGCGATTGCATCGCTGCAGCCGGATCGGCAATGATCAGGCTGGGCAATGCGAAGAGAACTGCGAGAAATTGACGAAGCCGTTTCATTTTGCGACCACGCGGATCGTACCGTTTTCGAGAACCGTGCCGTTGACGATGATGCCCGAGTCCATGTTGCGGGCCCGCACGCTATCGCCGACAGCGCCATCATCCAGTGGCGTCCCCGCCGCCGTGATCGTCATGCTGCCCATGCTCATGACCAGGCGGACATTGGAACCACGCGTCACGGCATAGGGCTGGCGCAGCGAGGAGATGGAGATGGTTCGGCCGGGCAGAAGCGTCCGCTTGGATACGAGGCCGGTGACCTGCCGGATCCGCTTGGCATAATCGCCCGTCAGATTGGGGTTGGTGACTTCAACCTCTTCGAGCTGACCGCCGCTGATGATGTCGCCGGGGTAGATCGTCTCCGTCGGGACCACGGCGGTCCCCATGCTGCCCTCATCGGCTCTTGCTGCACCTGCGGGCGCGGCCGATGCGAACACGACGGAAAGGCTCGCCGCGGCGAACCAGGCCATTGCTAAGCTTTTCATCCGGCGAAACCTCATGTTCGGCCCGTCCTTTTCGCTACTTCAGGTTCTTGCTGACGATCTGCGCCATGTCATCGGCAGTGGTGATGACCTTCGAATTCATTTCATAAGCGCGCTGCGCCGTGATCAGATCGGTAATTTCCTTGACCGGATCGACGTTCGACGATTCCAGGTAGTACTGCTTCATGTAGGCGAAGCCGTTCTGGTTCGGATCGGAGATGACCGGATCGCCGGAAGCCGGCGTCTGCGTGAAGAGGTTGCTGCCCATCGGCTGCAGGCCGGCTTCGTTGACGAAGTTGGCGATCTGCACCTGGCCGAGCACGGTCGGCGTGGTCGCCGTGCCGATGATCGCCGAAACCTGGCCGGACTGGTTGATGGCGAGGCTGGTGGCATTGTTCGGGATCGTGATACCCGGCTGCAGCACATTGCCATCCGGCGTCACGATCTGGCCGGTATCGCTCTTGTTGAAAGAGCCGGCGCGGGTGTAGGCGGTCGTGCCGTCGGGCATCTGGATCTGGAACCATCCACGGCCGACAAGCGCAACGTCGAGCTCGTTCTGGGTCTGCGACAACTCGCCCTGGATCTGGATGTTGCGCACGGCCACGGTCTGCACGCCGAGGCCGATGTTGGCGCCTTCCGGCACCACCGCCTGGTTCGGCCGGTTGGAGATGCCCTTGGCGCGCTCGGTCTGGTAGAGAAGGTCGGAGAATTCTGCGCGCGAACGCTTGTAACCCGTCGTGTTGATGTTCGCGATGTTGTTCGCGATGACTTCAAGATTGGTCTGCTGGGCGTCCATGCCCGTTGCGGCAATTGCGAGCGCTCTCATGCTTTCGTCCTTCGAGCTGGGGCGTGATCTTCGAAACCGAAAGCGGCCCGCGAATTATTCACGCCAAATCAAGTAATTAGAGCGAGAAATCCCGCTCTAGATCTGCATCTTGGTAATATCGAGAAACGCGGAGACGACCTTGTCGCGCAGCGCGACCGCGGTTTGCAGCGTCTGATCGGCCTGCATGACCTTGTCGACGACTTCGCGGGTGCTCATCGTGCCCTTGATGCCGGCGAAGGAGGCATTTTCAGCTTCCTTCAGCGTGTTGATGGAGTCCTTCGCCACGTTCGACATAACGGAAGCAAAGCTCATTCCGGCGTCCGCTCCCATGGCAACGGCCGGAGAGGCGTTGAGCGCGCTGGAAGCAGCGGATGTCAGATCCGTGGTGATGCTGCCGAGGCCGCGGGTTGCCGAGAGGGAGGCTACATTCTTGATGGAATCGATCATTATGAGTTCTTCAGCAGGTCAATGGTGGAAGAGATGAGATCGCGAGCCTGCCTGACCGTCTGCAGGTTGGCCTCGTAGGAACGATTGGCTTCACGCATGTCGGCCATTTCGACGAGGATGTTGACGTTGGGCATCTTGACGTAGCCCTTCGGGTCGGCGGCGGGGTTATCCGGATCATACTCTTCGACGAACTTGCCCGTGTCCTCGCCCAATTTCTTCACACCGACCGTCGTCAGGCCGTTGGCGCGATCCATTTCTGCGCCGAATGTCACGGTCTTGCGCCGATAGGGATCGGCACCAGGGGTGTCACCCGTCGAGCGGGCGTTGGCGATATTTTCGGAGACGATACGCAGACGAGTCGATTGAGCCTCCAGGCCGGAGCCTGCAATTTTCAATGCGGCTGATAAGGGGTCCATGACATCTTCACTTCATCTATTGTTTTACGGTCATCAACATCATGCGATGAAAGGAACTCACGAGTGCGGTGTTCAAGCTGTACTGGCGCTTGATCTCACCGGATTTGGCGAGTTCATCCTCCAGGCCGACGGTGTTACCCGACTCCTGGACACCTATTTCCTGGCTGAGCGGCGCCTCTTCGACATTAATGTTGCCGCTCGAGCTGAATTCGTTGCCCGAGATATGCGCGGGATTGGTTTTCGCCATGCTGATGTTCTGGTTATCCAGAACAGCCTGAAATGGCGTCACGTCCTTGGCACGGTATTTCGGGGTATTGGCATTGGCGATATTGCCGGCAACGACCTCCTGGCGCGCCTGAAGCCACTCGGCTTGCCGCGAGGCCAGGTCAAAGAGCTGAATCGGTTGCATGGGCTTCTCTCCGTTCTTACACTAGGAATCTAGCGGGATAATCTTGCGTGGGACTTGCGAGAAATGCGTTCCTGTAAACTCTTCAAAATGCCTGAAACTCAGGCATCTCCGCGTTTTTTCAGTTGTTGCCGTAGACATCGCCCGCAGACGTGACGATGACCCATTTTCCCGCACGCTGTTCGATCGATGCGAGGCGGCTGTTGTCGGGTAGAACCGAGCCGACGCGCACGACATACATGCCCGTGTCGTCCTCGATCAGCGCGCGGCCATTGACGACGTGCAGGAGGTGGAATGGGAGCTTGCCGGGAAGTGGCTGCTGTTCGGCCGGCGGCCCCTTGTCATCCTCGCGGCCGGTATTGCTGATCGTCGCGGTCGTCAAAGGATCGGGAATGAGATCTCGAGGCTCGCTGGGATTCTTATTGACCATAGCCAGCGGCGATACGCTCACGACTTCGCGGCCGGGCCAATTCGGCAGATCGCGCGTGCGATCGCCTTCAGCCACATGGATGCCGAACTTGTCCGGGTTGAGGAAAACGTACCAGGGAAAGAAGGCCGAGGCGCCGGCAAGCACCAGTCCCGTGCAGACGAGTGCCCTGTCGGTAATGGTCCGCCTCTTTGCCGCCTTCGGCGGATTGACCGATTCGTCTGTGTCGGTTTCTGTCACGTCTGGCCCCTCTTTCGGCACTAAATTCGGAAATTTCGGCTAGCTGCGAACAATGGATAATCGAGTTGATGTCTCATGCGATCCTCACCGTCCCCTGACCGGTACCGCCGCCGCGGAGCCATTCTTCAGGGCCGTCGCAAGGTCGGTGAAGGCGTCTTCGGATGGCAGTTCGCCCGGGGTCTGCTTGAGGATGTCGTAGATGATCGGCACCTGGCGGACGGCGATATCGAGATCCGGGTCGCTGCCCTGGCGATAGCCGCCGATCAGGCGCAGATCGCGTGTTTCCTCGTAGCGATGCACCAGCGCTTTCAGCCGCGATGCCAGCTTCTCCTGATCGGGCGTCCATGCCTTGCGAGCCAGACGCGAGACCGAGGCCAGCGGGTCGATCGGCGGATAACGGCCTTCCTCGGCAAGACTGCGCTGCAAGACGATGTGCCCGTCGAGAATGCCGCGCGTGGAATCGGCGATCGGATCGTTATGGTTGTCGCCATCGACCAGAATGGAGATGATGGCGGTAATCGTGCCGGTACCTTCCGGTCCCGGTCCGGCGCGCTCGAGCAGGCGCGGCAATTCGGTGAAGACAGAGGCCGGATATCCACGGGCGATCGGCGGCTCACCGGAGGCGGTAGCGACCTCGCGGATGGCATGGGCAAAGCGGGTAACGCTGTCGACGATCAGCAGCACATTGTCGCCCTGATCGCGAAAATGTTCGGCAATGGTGATCGCGGAGAGAGGCGCCATCTTGCGCAGCATCGGGCTTTCGTCGCTGGTCGCGACAACGGCGACCGATTTCTGCAGATGGCTGCCGAGCGTATCCTCGATGAATTCGCGCACTTCGCGGCCGCGTTCGCCGACGAGCGCGATGACGACCTTGTCGAAGGCATCGGCTCTGGCCAGCATCGACAGGAGCGTCGACTTGCCGACGCCGGAGCCGGCAAAGATGCCGAGGCGCTGGCCGAGGCAGAGCGGCGAAAAGATGTCTATGGCGCGAACGCCGGTCTTGAAGCCGGTTTCGACGCGCTTGCGCGTCATCGAAGGCGGAGCGGTATTGGAGATCGAGCGCGCATCGAACCCCTTCGTCAGGGGGCCCAGCCCGTCGATCGGCTCGCCAAGCGAATTGATCGTGCGGCCGCACCAGCTGTTATCGGGAGAAATGCGAAACGCCCCCCTGCGGATGATGGTGTCCTGGATACCGATCGGCTCACCCGGCTCGATCGGACAGACATAGGTCAGATCGGGCTCGACACGGACGACCTCGCCGAGATGCACGCCGGTCGAGGAGCGATGCGCCACGAAATCGCCGAGACGGACCTGCCTGGAAAGGCCGGCGACCGTATAATGCCCGGCCGCAATGGTGCGCACATGGCCGCCATGGGCCACGGTATTCTCCGCCGTCGCATATTGCGCCGCAAGCACGGCCATATGTGAAAGCTTCGGCGACAATGCAGCCTCCGGCAACTGATCCTCGATCATGATCCGCCCTCGTTACTGGCTGCCGCCGAGGGTCTTGATCGCGTCGGTGAGGGTGCCCTCGCTGCTGCTGGTGAGCGTGCTGATATTGTCGAAGGCGCGGCTGACCTCGATCAGATTGGTCATTTCCCGCATGCCGTTGACATTGGAGTTTTCGAGGTAGCCCTGAGCGACGCCGATATTCGAGCGATCGATGACCGGCTGCGGCGTATCCGTCGGCAGGATGCTGCTATTTTCGTAACGCAGGAAGCCCTTGCTGACGTCTGAACTGTAAAGGCCGATCTGGCCCATGCGCTTGCCACCTTGCGAGATGGTGCCGTCCGAGGAAACCGTCGGCGCGCCGCCGCGCGGGTCAAGCTGGATCGGTGCGCCGCCGGGATCAAGCACCGGGAAGCCGCGCACCGAGACCAGCGCACCATTGTCTGTCATGGTGAAACGTCCGTCGCGCGTCACCACCAGGCCAGCCGGCGTGTTGAGGCCGAACCAGGCGTCGCCCTTGACGGCGAAATCAAAGAGATTGCCGGTGTTCTGCAATTCGCCATTGTCGGTCGACAGATAGTCGTTGCCCTGCGAGACGAAGGCCACCTTGGCATTGAGCTTGTTTTCGGTATTGCTGAGGACTTGGTCGAACTTGACCTCGGTGCCACGGAAGCCCGTGGTGTTCACGTTGGCCAAATTGTCGGCGATCGTTGTCAGACGCCGCTCGAGCGCCATCTGGGACGATAGCGCCACATAGATACCAGACTGCATTTTCAACGCCCTCCGGACATTGGAGAATAACGGGAAAGGAAACGCCGGAGCGCTCCTACATTTCGTTAGCGGGGCATGGATGCCCTTACCCGCTATCCTGCCGGCATTGGCTTGTGCGAAGCTGACAAGGCAAAAGGTGGCCGAACGACCGCATCGAACAGCCTCACGCAAGGCAGCTCCCCTAGTTCATCTTAGGAAGCAACGTTCAGGTGTGGACCGACGATGAACATTATTATCGGATTTGTAGTGACCTGCGGCTGCATCATAGGCAGCTTCATGGCCATGGGCGGAGACGTAGGCGCTCTGTTCCAGCCCTTCGAATTTGTCATTATCGCAGGCGCCGGTCTCGGCGGCTTCATCATGGCCAATCCGATGAAAATCGTGAAGGACTCAGGCAAGGCACTGCTGGAGGCCTTCCGTCACGCGGTTCCGAAGGAGCGCGAATATCTCGACACGCTCGGCGTGCTCTACGCCCTGATGCGCGATCTGCGCACCAAGTCGCGCAACGAAATCGAAGCCCATATCGATAATCCTGATGAATCGGTCATCTTCAAGGCCGCTCCGACGGTTCTGAAGAACAAGGATCTGACAGCTTTCATCTGTGATTACGTCCGTCTCATCATTATCGGCAACGCCCGCTCGCACGAGATCGAGGCGCTGATGGATGAAGAGCTGAACACCATGCAGCACGACAAGATGAAGCCCTATCATGCCATCACGATCATGGGCGATTCCTTCCCTGCCATCGGTATCGTTGCCGCCGTTCTCGGCGTCATCAAGGCCATGAGCCACATCAACGAATCACCCGAGGTTCTCGGCCACCTGATCGGATCGGCGCTGGTCGGCACCTTCCTCGGCATCATCCTGTCCTATTCCGTCTGTGCGCCGCTGGTGTCGCAGATCAAGATCGTCCGCAGCAAGCAGCATCGTCTCTACGTCATCGTGAAGCAGACGCTGCTGGCCTACATGAACGGCTCCGTGCCGCAGGTGGCGCTCGAATACGGTCGCAAGACCATCTCCTCCTACGAGCGTCCGTCCATTGACGCCGTCGAGCAGGAAATGATGAACCCCGGCGGTGAAAGCAAGGCAGCCTGAAAACCATGAGCCAGCAATCCGCATCCAAGGCACAGACGATGGACCGCACCCTCTTCGCCAAGCTCACAGGCAATCTTGGCGATCAGGCGCTGCTTGCCAAGATCGGCACGGCCTTCTCCCAGGTCTATGCCGAATTCCTGCCGGATATGATCAAGAACGAGACCGGTCTCGACAGCGGTATCGCCTATGGCGGCTGCCAGTCCGGCCTCATGAAAGACCTGATCGCCGGTCTTGGCGGCAACCACGCCCTGGTCAACGCCTCGCTGCGCAATTGGTCATCCAAATTCGTGCTCGGCTGCGGCTCCGGTTTCATCATGACGCTGATGGAGCATATGCTGGGGGGACGCGCCGAAGACATGGAAGCGGCCATTGCCCGGCCGCTTTCGGTGATCGAACTCGATCTTTCCGTCATGGTGTTCGAAAAGATCGCCAATGTGCTCCGCTCGGCGGTCAATGCTCAGGGCGGCTTCGAGCCCTATCTCGATCCGCCCTACAATGTCGAAGAGGCAATGGCGCAGATCACCGACGAGAATGACGATTTCGCCGCTGCGATCACGATGACGGTTTCGCTCGGCAAGTCCATTTCCCAGATCGTCATCATCGTGCCGCAGCGCGATCTGCTGCGCACCGTTGTCAGCGCACCGCGGGCGAAGAACCCGACGGCCGCATCGCAGGCATGGTCGGACCAGCTCAACGAGCAGGTTCGCCGCTCGCAAGTGACGCTCGAGGCACGCATCCGCCTGCAATCCCTGACGCTCGACACGATTTCCAAGCTTGCGGTCGGCGATACCATTCCCTTCATGGACAATAGCGGCGACGTGCGGGTCGAGGTCAGCGCCAACAGCAAGGACCTCTATATCTGCGAGTTCGGCCGCTCTGGCGAAAATTACACGGTGCGCGTCAAGGACAATGTGAATTCCGACGACGAGCTTCTGCGGCACCTGATGAATTGATCAGCCGGCGGGTGGCTCCCACCCACGGCAGCTTGAGGCAAGTTTCAACTGGAATAGTGATTTCATGGCTACGAAGACGACACAGCAAAGCAACGAGGAATCGCTGGAATTTCCAAACAGCGACGCCGCATTGGACGACGCCATCGATGGTCTGCGCGGCGTCCTGAAGAAGGATAGCGACGGCGGCATGCCGGATTTCGCAGCTGACCAGTTTGGCGCGGAGCCCAGCACCGACCTCTCCACCTTCGGCGATTTCGGCGACGAGGATTCCGGCCCAGCCTTCGCGGACAGCGATTTCGGCGAAGCCTCTCCGGCGCCCGCCGCTCTTGGCAGCGCATTGGCCGCCAATCTCGACATGATCATGGATATCCCGATCGACGTCCAGATCGTGCTCGGCACCAGCCGCATGCAGGTCTCCGGCCTGATGAACCTGACCGAAGGCGCAATCATAGCGCTCGACAAGAAGATCGGCGAACCGGTCGAAATCACAGTAAACGGCCGCAAGATCGGTCGGGGCGAAATTACCGTTCTGGAACATGATGACACCAGGTTCGGTATCAAGCTCACAGAAATATACAACACAAAGAAAAGCTGAACCCGGCTCATGATGAGCCCAATCCCGGTGAGGGATGGAGACGAAGACCATGATGGACTTTGACGATTTCAGCGGCGCACTCGCCGAGAAACCGTTATCGCAGACTGAAAAAGCGGCCGCCGTCCTTCTCGCCATGGGAAAGCAGGTAGCAGGACGGCTGCTCAAATATTTTACCCAGAATGAATTGCAGATGATCATCGCCTCGGCGCAGTCGCTGAGGCTCATTCCGCCGGACGAACTGGCGCAGCTCGTGGCGGAATTCGAGGATCTGTTCACCGAAGGCGCAGGCCTTATGGACAATGCGAAGGCCATCGAGAGCATTCTCGAGGAAGGCCTAACACCGGACGAAGTGGACAGCCTGCTCGGCCGCCGCACCGCCTTCCAGGCTTACGAAACCTCCATCTGGGATCGCCTGGGCGAGGCCGATCCGGTCTTCGTGGCCAAATTCCTCCTGCGCGAGCATCCGCAGACCATCGCTTATGTGCTGTCGATGATGCCTTCCGCTTTCGGCGCGAAAGTTTTGCTGCAGCTTCCCGAAGCGCAGCGTCCCGACATCATGAACCGCACGGTCAACCTGAAGGACGTCAGCCCGAAGGCAGCACAGATCATCGAGAACCGCGTTCTCGGCCTGATGGCGGAAATCGATGCGGAGCGCAATGCTTCCGGCTCGACCAAGGTCGCCGACCTGATGAACGAACTCGACAAGCCCGTGGTCGACACCCTGCTCAGCTCGCTCGAAACGATCAACAAGGAATCGGTCGAGAAGGTCCGTCCGAAGATCTTCCTCTTCGACGATCTGATCCGCATGCCGCAGCCAAGCCGCGTCCTGTTGCTCAACGACATCGCCTCGGACATCCTGACCATGGCGCTACGTGGCTCAAGCAACGAGATTCGCGAGATCGTCCTCTCCTCGATCAGCCCGCGTCAGCGCCGCATGATCGAATCGGATCTGCAGATGGGCAATGCCGGCGTCAACCCGCGCGAAATCGCCATCGCGCGGCGGGCCATCGCACAGGAAGCCATCCGTCTTGCCAACTCTGGCCAGATCGAGCTCAAGCCCAAGGAAAATACGCCTGTGGAAGAAGCAGCTTGATCTCACCGCGACTCACTTGATTCGTCTTAGAGTGCTTAGCTTAGGGCCGCGTATGATGCGCGGCCCCTTTCCGTTTGCGAAGGACGACTGCTTTGGCTGGCGAAGACAAAGACAGTAGAACAGAAAGGCCGACGGAGAAAAAACTCCGCGACACCATGGAGAAGGGCAATGTGCCTCACTCCAGGGAGGCAACCATCTTTGCCTCCATGCTCGCGACCGTCATCTATGTCACCTTCTTCCTGCCGGAGCGCATCGGCCGCATGGGAGAAGTGCTGCGCGATCTCTTCGAAAAGCCGGATCAATGGCAGATCGAAACCGGGCCCGACGCGATTTCGCTTTTCACCCGCATAGGCTGGGAAGCCGGTAACCTCGTGATGCCCGCCGTTGTGCTCTTCTTCACCTTCGGCATCGGCGCCTCGATTTTCCAAAACCTGCCGACACCAGTTCTGGAGCGAATCAGGCCGCAGTTCTCGCGGATCTCACCCGCATCCGGCTGGAAACGCCTTTTCAGCATGACCGGCCTGGTGGAATTCGGCAAATCGCTTGCGAAGATCGTTCTCGTCAGCATCGTCATGTTTTTCGTGCTGCGCAGCCAGTTCTTTCATTCGATCGATTCGATGGCTTCGGACCCACAAACCATCTTCGTGCGCCTGTCGACGATCGTTCAGCGAATCCTCATCATCGTGCTCCTGGCAACCGCCGTCGTCGGCATCGCCGACATTTTGTGGAGCCGATATCACTGGTTCGACGAGCTGAAGATGACCAAGCAGGAGGTCAAGGACGAGCTCAAGCAGTCGCAGGGCGACCCGATCGTCAAGTCGCGCCAGCGCTCGATCGCACGCGATCGCGCCCGCCGGCGCATGATGAAACAGGTTCCGCGCGCCACCCTCGTCATCGCCAATCCGACACACTTTGCCGTGGCGCTGCGCTACGTGCGGGAGGAAGGCGACGCGCCCGTCGTCGTCGCCAAGGGCCAGGACCTGATTGCGTTGAAGATCAGAGAGATAGCCGAGGCCAACAATATTCCGGTTTTCGAGGATCCACCCCTCGCGCGCTCCATGTTTGCGCAAGTCTCGGTTGATAGCGTCATACCGTCAGTATTTTACAAGGCCGTCGCCGAGCTCATCCATCGGATCTATGCCGCGCAGTCGAATAGAAAACGGGTACGATAAACCAAATGAAAAAATGCCCCTACTCTGCCGAACGTGAAAAAATCCTCGCGGAAGCCATCAGCCCCGTCGCGAGCGAGCTCCGCCTCCTCGACGCCGCCGATCTGATCTCATTGCTCCGCTTCGAACGATACGGCAATCTCGCCGACCTCGTAGCCTCGGCGGCCGAACTCTATTTCCTGCCCGGTACTGTCAATTTCGGCCTCGGTGGCGATTACAAGCTCGATTGGGGCGGCCCTGCGGAAGTGACGATCGACCTGGAAATCAAGCCGCCGGGCGTGACCGTTTATGCCAAACTGGCGCTGGCGGAGCACTATGCCGGCATCGAGATCAACCATATCGCCTTCGACAAGGCGTCCACCGATCCCGATGAGAACACGGCGCTTTTCGCGCGTAGCCTCAGGGATGCGCGTTATGTGACGCGCGGCGAAACGGCACGCGTGTTCTGAGCCGTTCAAGACGTCAAAGCACTTCCAGGAAAAGTGCGTAGCGGTTTTCCGTCCGGAATGCGTCAAGAAACAAAAAGATAGAGCGTTTTCGCGATTCGAAGAAAAGCGGAAATGCTCTAGAGATTGACGAAAGCTATCCGCCGAGGCGCTGAAAATCAGCTTATGTAGCCGAAGCGGATCGCTTTCGCGATCGCCTGGATGCGATTGACGCTATCGAGCTTGATGGTCGCAGAGCCGAGATAGGCGTTCACAGTGTGGACCGACAATCCCAGCTTCTCGGCGATTTCTTCACTGATGCGCCCGTCGCCGGCAAGCTGCAGGCAGGCGATTTCACGCTCGCTGAGGGCTTCGGCGTCCTGGGAGCGGCGCTCGTCCAGCGACAATAGCGCCATCATGATCTGGCAGCTGCGACCATGCAGCTCGACGATCATATCGCTCGCCAGATCCATGAATTTTGCGGTGAAGACCACATAGCCGTTGCCAACCGCCCCCAGACGTACGGGAAAGGCGACGCCGGCAAAGGGCAGAAGATGCGGTTTCAGGCGCTGAGTAAAGGCGGCAAAGTCCGGTGTCTCGGCGGTGCTGTCGCTATCCCTGCCATTCCACATAAGCGGAAGCAGCGATTTGTCGATGTGCTCGATCATGGCTTCGCTGTAAGCCTCGACGAAAGCCTTGCCCATAACGGAATTGGCCGACCCCCAATTGTCGAGTTCGCTGACGAGACGCTGCTTGTGCGGCAGGCCGGAGCCATGGAGGCGATAAACTGCGAAATGCTGCGCATCGATCAACTTCTGCATCGACACCAGCTTCGGGAAGAGATCGGAGCGGCCAGAAATCCGGCCCGAACGGGTTAGCCGCGGTTCCGCCGGCATATCCGTCGTCCTGTCTGGCTGATAGCGCATTCAGTGAGCCTTCAAACGAGATTGTTTCGCACGGCGAAGGCGATTGCCTCCGACCGGGTCTTGGTGGCGGTCTTGCGCATGACGCTGGTGATGTAGTTGTTGATGGTATTGCGCGAGATGCCGAGGATCATGGCAATCTCGTCGCTGGTCTTGCCTTCGGCGATCCAGAACAAACATTCCAGCTCACGCTCGGTAAGATCGAAATCGCGCTCCGACTTGCTTTCGAAGCAGCGGATCGAGCTGGCGAGATAGCCTGACAGCAGGCCGACATCGCGCAGCCGCTCCGGCGAGAGCGTCTCGGATTCGCGGACCAGCAGCAATAGAGAGAAGCGTGTACGACCGACATTGAAGGTCAAAGCGTAATATCGGCGGCTGATGCCATCAGGCAGCTCGACGTCATCCGGCAAGGAGGCCAGGCTCGGCTGGAACAGCGACATGCATTTTTCCAGCTCGCCGATACGGCCATAGCCGCCCGTCAATTCCGATGCCAGCCGCCTCACGAGATCGAAAGGCCAGTCGGAGGACACGACGAAGTCCAGCCCGCTTTCCTGGATGAGATCGCAGCGCGCCAAGAGGTAGCCGTAGGCACCCGCATAGCTCGTCAGCGAGCGAAGGCCGGCTTGCAGATAGGCCGGGCCGGAAACGGTACCCAGCTGAAGAATGAGCTGCTCGCGCGACATGGCGCCCGTGGACGCGACCGACCGCGCATCCCAATCGCCTTTGCTCGTCTGCGATATCTGCATGTCCATTCTTGCATTTCCTGCCACTGTTGGACGATCATTCGTCAACGAGAGCACTATTCCGTTGAAACCCGGTGCATCACCCTGGAAAGCGAATATCGACCTTCCGCAGGGCATCAGAACCGAATCATTGTCTACCGCGATACAAACACATCCCGGTGAAGGCGGGTGGATGAAATACACCCATCATTGAATTTCATGTGGGCAACCGGATCGGCACAGGCGTTGCGGACACAATCAGCGAACCATGAACTGATTTTTCCCGCGCTCCGGACTCTGCAACACTTCGAACCGGCGATACGCTGAAATCGAAGGCCTATTCGCGCGAACTGAACAACTGATACGCAAAGGCACTTTACCAGTAAGTCGATTCTTTATGCCCAGCAACGGAATTGCAAGCGAAATTCCATCTTACGAACACGTCAAACTATCCGGCAGCGGCTAACGGGTCACAGTTTTCTCAGTATTGAAGGCAGAAACCACCGGGATAAAACAAAAAGACCGGGATTTCTCCCGGTCCTGTTGATCAGGCTGCCTTGTCGACGGCCCATTTTCTGAGGATCTTTGCGGCGCGTTCCTCGCTGATTTCCACCATCCGCGACAGGCGACGCTCCGGTCCTTCCTTGACCCGACGGTTGAAGGTGCCGCTATCGTCGCCCATCGTCAGCAGATCGTCGGTGCTGTCGAAGCCGAAGTCGGAGCCGAAGCCGTCCATCAGCGCGGCGCCGGGGCCGCCGACGGCGGGAGCGAAGTCGGGCAGTTCCAAGCCGGCCGCCTCAGGCAATGCCGTGCCACCGGCTGC
Source organism: Rhizobium sp. P44RR-XXIV (assembly GCF_001999485.2). Classification (NCBI taxonomy): domain Bacteria; kingdom Pseudomonadati; phylum Pseudomonadota; class Alphaproteobacteria; order Hyphomicrobiales; family Rhizobiaceae; genus Rhizobium; species Rhizobium sp. P44RR-XXIV. Next base: position 215,054 of record NZ_MPVZ02000025.1, read on the forward strand.
GCCGCCGCCAAGCGAGCGGATCAGCGGACGGAAGCCCATCCAGACGATGAGGAAGGCGACGGGCGACGAAGGCCAGCGAGTTGATGATACCGGCCATGTTGCGGCTCAGCATATCGGTGATGCTAAAGCTGGAGGCGGTATCTTCGAGCAGCTGGTTGTCGAGGAAGTCCATCGCATTGACGGTGACGATGTCGCCGCGCCCCTGGTCGACGCCTGCAGCAGTCGCCACGATCTTCTGCATTTCGGCGATATAGGCATCGATCTTCGCCTGATCGGCACCCTGGCCGAGCATCTGTGCGACGCGGCCCTTGTTGACCACCACGGCGACGGAGAGCTTTTCGATCTTGTAGCTGTTGCGCGTCGTGGCCGTCGTCTTGCTGTTGATTTCGTAGTTGGTCTGCTCTTCGCGCTTGTCGGATTGGTCGTTCGACGTCGGCGTATTGCCGCCGGATTGCGGAGCGGCCTGCGGAATATTCTGTTCCACGGTCGCTGCGGTATCGGGCTGGTTCTGCTGCGACTTCTGCGCTTCCTTCACTGTGCGGACCGAACGTTCGACCTTCGAATCCGGGTCGTAGGTGGTTTCCTGCACCTGCTGACTGTCGGTGTTGAGCTGCGCCGTTACGCTCGAGCGGAAATTGTCCATGCCGAGGAAGGGGGCGAGAGCCTTGTTGATGTTCGATTCGACTTCGCTCTGTACATTCTGGACGATGCCGAGATTGCGGGTGAGCACGCCATTGCTGGGGTCGTCACCCGATGCCAGCAGCTGGCCGGTCGAGTCGAGAATGGTAACGTCGTCGACCTCGAGCCCCGGAACGGCCGAGGCAACGAGATGCCGGATCGCCGATGCCGATTTGCGGGCTGCCTCGGAGCTGGCACGGATCATCACCGAGGCCGTCGGCTTCTGATCCGCCTTACGGAAATTGCCGGTATCCTGCATGACGATATGGACGCGCGCGGCGCTGATGCCTGCGATGGAGGTGATGGTACGGCCGATTTCGCCCTCAAGGGCGCGAACGCGGGTGACTTCCTGCATGAAGGAGGTGAGGCCGAGCGAACCGACATTGTCGAACAGCTCGTAACCGGCATTGCCGCTATTGGGCAGGCCACGCTCGGCAAGCAGTGCGCGAGCCTTGCCGGTCATGCCTGCCGGAACGGTCAGGCTGGTGCCATCCGTGCCGACCTGGAAATTGATCTTGGCTTCTGCGAGCGCGATGCTGATCTGGTTGAGATCCGTCGCATCCAGGCCGACATAGAGCGTCTCCTGGGAAGGCTTATTGACGTAAAGGGCTGCAAACAGGATCAGGACCATGGACACAGCGCCCACGCCACCCAGGATCAGCAGCCGCGTTCTCCCGAGATTCTGGATGTTCCGGAACAATGGAACTAATTGATTTAACAGATTCATTCTGTTCTCGCACGATTCGTCAAAGACCTGATGGCTTTGTGTCCTGCAGCGAAAATAGAAATCGAAACTTGTGCGAGCGTTTCGTCCGGCCAGGAAAAGGGGAAAAAGCCGGGGAGAAGTGGTTAAAATTATATAAGAAAAACAATATACATGTTGAGCGTTCGACTAGAAGAAGTCGAAATCGCCAGCGGCTTTCGCCATGGGCTGCGAGTGGGCATGCAAGGTGCCTCCGCCGAGTGCCTTTTGCATCTCCGTCAGCTTGACGAGGCTCAATGCCGTCGCAAGATCGACCGTCCATCCGTCCGGCATGGCGCCGGCAATGGTATCGATGAATTCGGCAATGCCGCGCGTCTTCTGGACGGCAAGGTCGATGCCCTGAATGACTTTCACCGCATCGGGCGATTCCAGCACATGCGCACCGCCGACATCGAGCAGCTGCGGCTCGATGCGCTCGATCAGATAGGCCACGTCATGCAGTTCGGAGACGATACGCAAAAGGATGGCCGGGAGGGTTTCCTCGATGGCGGTCATTTCGGCGCGCTGGAAGGCAGTCATGCAGTAGCCTCGCTGATCAGAAAAATTCGATCGTGTTGTCGACCGGCTTTGGAGCGACGACCGGACGCTGTTCCAGCGCCACGGTCTTCTGTGTCTCCGCGCCGGTAAGCGGATATTGCCTGGCGCGTCCGGAGATCGGCCAATATTCAATCTTGCGCCCATGTTCGCCGCCCGTGCTTGAGCTGACGACCGGGATGCCTTCATCCCTGAGGAACTGCATGGCGAAAGCGGCATTCTGCTCGCCGACATTGGAGAAAGTCGCAATCGTCTTGGCGCCGCCGAAGACCTTTGCCTCCAGCCGATCGCGCCGCGCACCCTTCTTCAAAAGGCCGTTGATCAGAAGCTCCATCAGGTGCACGCCGTAGCGCGTCGCATCACCACCGCTCATCGGCGAGCTTGCCATTCCCGGGAGGAGGAAATGGTTCATGCCACCGACGCCGGCGATCGGATCGCGCAGGCAGGCCGCCACGCAGGAGCCGAGAATGGTTGCCAGCACCACGTCCGGGTCGCTGACAACCTTGTACTCGCCCTGAATGATGTGCATGCGACGGGCTGCACCCTCGACAATCATTTCAGTGCTCCGAACACGGCCTCGATGGCTGCCTTCATCTTTTCCATGGTGAATGGCTTGGCCAGGACGTTGTTGGCGCCGAGCTGGGCCGCTTTCTGGACCAGGGCACGGTCGCCCTGTGCCGTCAGGATGATGAAGGCCGCCTTCTTGGTTGCCGGATTGGTGCGGACGGCCTGCAGCAGCCCGAGCCCATCCATCTTCGGCATGTTGAAATCCGAGATGACCAGATGATGCGGCTGCTGCTGCATGATCTTCATGCCCTGCTCGCCGTCGCCGGCGGAGGTGATCTGCTTGAAGCCGAGCTGCGTCAGCGCATCACTCAACAAGAGACGGCTGGTGACCTGATCATCAACGATCAGAACTTTGATTTTCTCCGCTAGAGACATTATTCGCTCCCTTCCTTTCGGGCGGCTGTAATTTTCAAGATTTCCTCGCCAATGGCGTTCAGCGGAAACTGTTGTTCGACGGCACCAAGCTCATGGGCGACCCTCGGCATGCCGTAGACCACGCAGGTCTTTTCGTTCTGGCCGATGGTGCGCGCACCGGCGTGGCGCATCTTGAGGAGACCGGCAGCGCCATCGCGGCCCATGCCGGTCAGGATCACGCCGACGGCGTTGCGGCCAGCCAGTTCGGCGACCGAATCGAAAAGCACGTCGACCGATGGCCGATGACCGTTCACCGGCCCTCCATCCGCCAGACGACACTGGGGCGCCGATGGGTTGACAACCCGCAGGTGCCTGTCACCACCGGGCGCCAGATAGATCTTGCCGATTGCCAGCCGCGCCCCGTCTGTCGCCTCTTCGACGACAGGCGCACAAAGGCGGTTCAACCGCTCGGCAAAACTCCGCGTGAAGCTCGGAGGCATATGCTGGGTGATGACCGTGGGCGGGCAGTTGGCGGGAAACTTCTGCAATACGGTGATCAAGGCCTCGACGCCGCCGGTGGATGAGCCGATGGCGACGATCTTGCGGCCGACACGGAAATCGGCGACGGCGGGCGGCGGCGCGCGCTGGGCGGCGGGCTTGACGAATTGCCGTTGCGAACGAGCGGCCGCCTTGACCTTCTCGGCCAGGTCGCCGAATGGGTGCGGTTCGCCCGGAGAGGGTTTCCCCACGCAATCGAAGGCGCCGATTTCCAGGGCTGCGAGCGTCGCATCGGCGCCGCGATGCGTCATGGTGGAGACCATGATGACCGGCATGGGCCTGAGCGTCATGATCTTTTCCAGAAACTCGAGGCCGTTCATGTTCGGCATCTCGATATCGAGGGTAACGACATCGGGATTGAGCGCCTTGATGGCGGCTCGCGCTTCAAGCGCGTCGCCGGCCTGGCCGATAACATCAACCTCGGGATCTGAACGCAATACGGCTGTGATCAGGCCACGCATGGTCGGGGAATCATCGACCACGAGAACACGGGCAGCAGCGCTCATGATTTCCTCCCCGCGTTCTTGCCGAGATAGCGATAGGTGGTGATGCCTATATTGTCGAAGAGGTGCTTGGCGTCGCCGGCAACGCGCTCGGAATGGCCGATATAGAGGTGGCCGTGGTCCTGGAGCTGGCCGGCAAACCGCCCCCAGATCTTCGTCTGCGTTGGCTCGTCGAAATAGATGACGACGTTGCGGCAGAAGATGACGTCGAACGTGCCCTTGAAGGGCCATTGCGCCAGCAGGTTCAATTCGTTGAAGGTGATCAGCCGCTTGACGCGATCGTCGATCTGGAACTTGCGACGCCCCTGAACATCGACCTCCTGGAACCATTGCTTGCGCATGGCAGGCGAGATCGTTTCGAGTGCCGCCTCATCATAGGCGCCGGCGCGGGCAAGACCGAGGATCTTCGGATCGATATCCGTCGCCAGGATCCTGAAATCGAACTCCGCCGCATTCGGCATCAGCGCCAGTACGGTGAGCGCGATCGAATAAGGCTCCTGCCCATCGGAACAGGCAGCCGACCAGATACGCACCCGGCCACCGGCCTTGGCGCGCGCCAGAAGACCCGGCAGCACCTCGTCGCGCAGATGATCGAAATGATGGTTCTCGCGGAAGAAGCGGGTGAAATTGGTCGTCAGATGCGACAGCATCTCACGTCGTGCAGCACTTCCGGCCGGAGAAGACACCAGCGTGCAGTAATCGCGGAAGCCGCGCAGACCGAGCGCGCGGATATGCTTCGACAGCCGCGAATAGACCAGCGACGCCTTGCTTTCATTGAGGGAAATGCCCGCGTCCGCATAGATCATGGCAGCGATCTCGGCGAGATCGCGCCGGGTCAGCGGATATTCGCCGCTGGCCAGGACCTCGTCCGGCGATGCCTTGAGATCTATCGCTCCCATCACAGTCATGCAGCTTCGCTTTCGTTTTCAGGGAACAGAGCTTCCAGTTCGATCAGGCAGATCATGCGCCGGTCGATCGCGACGATGCCGCGCGCGAACTGCCGTTCATGGTCGGAAGAGATTTCCGGCGTCGGCTGGATGTGGTCGGTCGCGATCGTCAATATGTCCGATACTGCGTCGACCAGAAGACCGACGACCTTACGCTTGACCTGCGCGACGATGATCACATGCCGCGCCGTCAGCTCCGCACGCTTCATGCCGAGCCGGGCCGAGAGATCGATAATCGGCAGCACGGCGCCACGCAGATTGATGACGCCGAGCATGTAGGACGGCGCATGCGGCATGGCAGTTGCCGGCGTCCAACCACGGATTTCGCGCACCGACATGACGTCGATGCAGAATTCCTGGTCGCCGATCCGGAAGGCGATCAGCTCGCGTGCTTCCTGGGTCAGGTTCTTGACGGCAACAGACATGGATTACCCCACCGCCGCGTAGGACATTTCGGCCTTCAGCGACTGCCCACGGGAAGCACCGACCACCGCATCGACATCGAGGATGAGCGCGACACGGCCATCGCCGAGGATGGTGGCGGCCGCAATGCCGGGCACATGTGTGTAGTTCGCTTCGAGGCTCTTGATGACGACCTGGCGCTGGCCCTGAATGGCATCGACCATCAGCGCGCGCTGACCGCCCCCTTCCGATTCCACCAGCAGCGCGACGCCCTCAACAGGATTGGCCTGCGTTGCGCGGAAGTTCAGGATGCGGCCGACATCGACCAGCGGGCAGAAGCTGTTGCGGATCGAGATCAGGCGATGGTTCGCGCCGAAGGAATGGATGGCGGAAGCCTCTGGCTGCAGCGTCTCGACGATCGCCGTCAGCGGCACGACCAGGGTCTGGCCAGCAACCGTCACCACCATGCCGTCGAGAACGGCAAGCGTCAGCGGCAGGCTCATGGTGAAGACCGAGCCCTGCCCCGGCTTGGAGCTGATATTGATACGGCCGCCGAGGGCCTGGATCGAGCGCTTGACCACGTCCATGCCGACGCCGCGGCCGGAAATGTCAGAAATCTTGTCGGCGGTCGAGAAGCCCGGCAGGAAGATCAGGTTGTCGATTTCCTCATCCGAGAGATTGGCGTCCGCAGCGATCAGGTCGTTGTCGATGGCCTTCTGGCGCACTCGCTCGCGGTTGATGCCGGCGCCGTCGTCTGCGAGTTCGATCAGGATGCGGCCGGAACGGTGCTTGGCCGTCAGGCGAACGGTGCCCTCCGGGTTCTTGCCGAGCGTCGCGCGCTTTTCCGGGCTCTCGATGCCGTGGTCGACGGCATTGCGGATCATGTGGGTCAGCGGTTCGGCGAGCTTGTCGATGACGGTCTTGTCGACTTCGGTATTCTCGCCTTCGGTGATCAGGCGGATCGACTTGCCGGTCATATCGGCGATTTCGCGGACGATACGCGACATGCGCTGGAACACCGGCTTCACCGGCTGGGCGCGGATCGCCATGACGCTGTCCTGGATCTCGCGGGTGAGCTGTTGCAGCTCTTCGAGGCCCATGTTGATCGAGGACGCACCATTATTGTCGTTCTCGACGACGCTCTGCGACAGCATCGCCTGGTTGATGACGAGCTCGCCGACCAGATTGATCAGCCGGTCGACGCGGTCGAGATCAACGCGGATGGTCTGACCGACGCCGGCAGCGGCGGCGTTGTTCTGCGCGGCAGCGGCACTGGCGGCGGCGGACGCGGCCAGGGCTGCTTCCTTCTTTTCGACACGGGCGGCAACGGCGGCAAGCTGGGTGACATTGCTCGCAGTTTCAGCAGCCGCAACGGCGGCGGCCGTGTCGCTCTTGGCTGGCGAGGCTTCCTCGATCGCTGCGGCCACGGGCTCGCTGCTGTCTTCGTCTAGAATGGAGAGATCGAAGGGCACGGGAACCATCGGCAGTTCCTCGTCGTCGGAAGAGCCGCCACCGGCTGCGACCGGGCGCACATCGAGCTCGCAATCCCATTCGGCAAATTCGAAGATGGTGCGAATGGCGTCTTCGCCCTTGTCCGTCTTGATCGAGATCGTCCAGCTGAAATAGGCGCCTTCCGGATCGAGTTCGGTGAGACCCGGCAGCGCATCCACGTCGCAATGGACGCTCATCTCGCCCAGCCGCGCCAGATCGCGCAGCAGCAGCGTGGCGTCGTTGCCCTTGGCGTAGAGATCGGAGCGCGGCTTGAAGCTGACCTCGTATTCCGGCATTCCGGCGGCGGGCTCTTCATCGAGACCGAAATCATCGTCGAAGCTGAAGGGGATCGGCTGGAAACCGCTCTCATCGGTCGGCGCGGGTGCGGCTGCCTTCGGAGCGGCCTCGACTGCGACGGCTGCTGACGGTGCCGGCAGCCCGTTTGCCAAGGCTTCCAGCTCCTTCACCAGCCCGCGGCTGCGAGCCTGATCGACACTGCCGCCGTCACGGGCGGCATTGGTGAGGTCCGCCAGAACGTCGGCGGCCTTGAGCATGACCTTCAGGACATCCTGGGTCGGCTCCAGCTTGTTGGATCGAACGCAATCAAGCGTGGTCTCGAAGACGTGGGCAAACGAGACCAGGTCATCCAGACCGAAGGCCCCTGCCCCACCCTTGATGGAATGAACGGCGCGGAAGACGGCATTGACGGTTTCCGGATCGCGGTCGCCATCATTCATTTTCAGGAGACCGGATTCCAGTTCGGCGAGCTGCTCTTCGCACTCCTGGAAGAAAATCTCTTTGATTTCGTTCATATCCATGAGGGGCGGATCCTGGTTAGGCGGTTACACGCTCGATGGCATCAATCAGCTTGGCAGGGTCGAACGGCTTGACGATCCAGCCGGTCGCACCGGCCTGGCGGGCACGGTTCTTCTTTTCAGCGTCGCTCTCGGTCGTCAGCACGAGGATCGGAACGGCGCGGTATCTGTCGTTGCGGCGCACGCCCTCGATGAAGCCGAAGCCATCGAGGCGCGGCATGTTGATGTCGGTGACGATGACGTCCGGGTTGGCTTCTTCCAGAATTTCCAGGCCCTCGACGCCGTCTTCTGCCTGAATGGTCTCGAAACCGGCATTGTTGAGCGTGACGAGAAGCATGTTTCGAATGGTCCGTGAATCATCCACGGTCAGCACTTTTTTCTTCATTGCCGGATCTCCTTGGCAAGCAGATGGGAGATATCGACCCCGATCACCTGCATCGTTTTTTGAAATGCATCCGACACCTTGGAAAAGGTGAAGGACAGCTTGTCCTCATCCCAAGTCTTGGCGGCCGCATGATGACCTGCACGCACAAGGCCCCAATCCTTTCGACGCCGGATGCATCGATCGCGACATTGCTGCCGCGCAACCCCATCAACTTGCCCCGGAGCGTCGAGGCCTCGTTGAGGTCCAGCACCGCAGCCAGACTGATTGTCTTTTCGCCCTTCCTGCTCGGCATCGCTTCATTCCTTGTTGTCTGAAATCAGGCCCACCGGCCCGCATGCACATGAAACAGTAAAATCAGTAGGCATTCCGTTCGCCTCCCCTGGCAGTCCGGCGAAACGGGAAGCCGAAATCGGCCATCTCATCCTCGTCGCGCCCGGCGGCAAACTCATCGCGAACGGGAAGCTGTCGCTGCTGAACGGCTTTCGCCGGAGCCGGAGCCGCCGCATGGCGCGCTCGCATTCGATGCGAAACTCGCGAATGGTCCGGCCAAGCTCGACGACCACGGTCTGCAAATGATCCGCACCTTCCTGCGAACGGTTCGCCAGGCTCTCTCCTGCCGCGGCACGTTCGCTGAAGCCGCCGATATCGGCCGTGAGCGACGTAAGGCCGGCGACCTGCACGTCGCTGGCGGCTGCGATCCCGGTGATCGCTTCGTTGATATCGGTCACCTGGCGGACGATGCTGCCGATCGCATCCTGCGTGCGGCCGACCATCTGGACGCCGGCATCGACCTGCGCCTTGGTGCCCGTCACCAGGACCTTGATCTCGCGTGCCGCATCGGCGGAGCGCTGCGCAAGCGCGCGAACCTCCTGCGCGACGACGGCAAAGCCGCGGCCGCTATCGCCGGCGCGGGCGGCCTCGATGCCGGCATTCAATGCGAGAAGATTGGTCTGGAAGGCGATCTCGTCGATCACGCCGATGATCTGGCCGATCTTTTCGGCCGAGGTCTCGATGTCGGCCATGGCCGAGATTGCCTGACCGACGATCCGGCCGCTGTCTTCGGCAGCCGAGCGCGTGGAAGCGGCCGTGCGTTCTGCCGAGCGTGTATTGGCGGCATTGCCGCGCACCTGATCGGCAAGCTCCGCGAGCTGCCGCGCGGAAGTTGCGAGCCCCCGCGACTGTTCAGCCGAATCCTCGGCGAAAGACCTGGAGGCGCGGGCGATGGCTTCCGTGGTCGTCTCCGCTGCCTGCACGCCGCTGGAAAGCGCTGCAAACTGCTGCTGGATATCAGCCAGCGCGACGTTCAGCGCTTCGGCAACGTCCGTATAGGCTTCGGGACAATCGGCAGGCAGACGGGCCGTCAGATCGCGGTCGGTAAGACTATTGGCCAGTTCGGCAAAAAGATCCGCCGCCTCGGCGCGATCAGCTGTCCGCTGCTCGGCGAGCGCGCGCTGATGGCCGATGCGCAATTCGTTGAAGCGCAGGGACACGGCAATTTCGACATCGACCATGACGAGGCGAACGACCGAGGTGACCAGCTCGCTCAATTCACGAGCGCGGCGCTTGGCTCCGGGCAGAATGGCGCGGCCGCCCATCTCGTCGAGAAGGCCGGCAAGAATATGCTCCAGGACCACGCCGTGGCCGGCAACATGCCAGCGCGGATCGAGGCCCATCTTGCTTTCGCTGTCGGACAGAACCTTGACGCGCTCGGCATAGAGGCTGTCGAAGCGTGCATCCGTCAGCACATCCCAATGCGAGGACTGCAGATCCTGGAGACGCTCGAGCTGGCTTTCGCTGGAAAAATTGCGCGCGGCGTCCGGGAATGCCTGGAAACGATGAAAGAGGTCACGAAGCCCGGCCTTGAGATGGGCCTCGAGCACCGGCCGGTTGCGGCGCAAGGTTTCGCATTGTCCGGCATCGAGACCAGCAAAACGCAAGCGGTCGCGAAGGCTGCCAGCCTGCGCCCTGCCTGCCTGATCTGACGGCGAATCCTGCGCCAAAATCGTCCCCGCCGAACTGCCCGCGCCTGCGCAGGCGAAACTGCCGATGATCCGCGCCAAGCGCTATGAGGAGGCGAGGAAAGGCACAGGCCGCTACGGATCACATGACCGTGGCGCTGAAGCTCGCTCGTTCATCAAAGTCTTTCGCGGACCTGTCTGATGAGATGGATACCGGATCTATACGGTACGGCGGGGCGGCTTCATGCCTGGTGAGAACGAGTCACAATTTTCCCATTCCGACGTTCAAGCTCAATGTTTATGGTTAATTCCTTGCCCGAAGGTTAATGACGGCAGGCCGACCGCGTTGTTTCGAACATCTCTAATTTAGAGCCGCCCTTAATACTTGTTTTATCGAAAGAAAAACTCACGCAGCGTAAGTCACAAGCAAGCTTCATACCTTACGGCTGAAGGCTATAGACACCTTCGATGTCGATACGGAGAGAGCAATGATTGTTCTTGGTTTGACCGCTTCGCTGATGGCCGGCATGACGCTCGCTGCCTTCATGCTTCTATCCCGTCTCGAAGGGGCACGCGGCAGGGCCGCCTCCCGCGTCCTTTAATCATCCCAAATCGAGACGGATGCTGAGGTTTTCCGAGGCCGATACAGGGCAGCATCCCGCCATCTTTCTCGTCCGGCGGTAGCTAGCATTGGGCTTAATAGTTCCGTATTAAGCCTCAAGACCCGGCACCGAGATCCATCCGTTAATGTCCGATACTACCCAATCCCCAACAAACACCCAGAAACTTTCGCTGGGAGTGGCGCTTGCAATCATCTTCGGCGTGACGCTCTGGCGTGTGCTCATGCTGCTCGCCAACAGGACCGACCTCTTCGTCGACGAGGCGCAATACTGGTTCTGGGGACAGAATCTCGACTTCGGCTATTATTCCAAGCCGCCGATGATCGCCTGGGTCATCCGCTTCTTCAATACGATCTCGGGATCGGACTCGACCTTCTGGATCCGCCTGTCCGCACCGCTTTTCCATCTCGCGACAGCGCTTATGCTGATCTGCACGACGCGGCGGCTGTTCGATGACGAGACAGGGCGCGAGATCGCTCCCTGGGCCGGCGTCATTTTCATCACCCTGCCGGCTGCCTCGCTCTCGGCCGTGCTGGTGTCGACGGACACGATCCAGATCCTGTTCATCACGATCGCCATCTGGGCCTTCATCGGCTTGACCAAGCGCTCGTCCATTTCCGAAGCGCTGATCCTCGGCATCAGCCTCGGCCTTGCCTTCATGACGAAATACTCCGTGCTCTTCCTGTTGCCGGGGGTGGGCATTGCCATGCTGACGCTGCGCTCGGCGCGGATCGCCTGGCGGGACGTCGTCATCGCAGCTATCGTTGGCGCCATCGTCGTTGCGCCCAATCTCTGGTGGAACCTGACGCATGGCGCGGCGACCGTAAAGCATACCGAAAGCATTGCCCAATGGAGCACGGGCACTGGCGGAACGAGCCTGCTGAAGCATGTGCTCAACGGGCTCGAGTTCGCCGGGGCACAGTTCGGCGTCGTCGGACCGGTGGTGTTCTATGCTCTCTTGTGGGCGACATGGCGGCTGATCCGTGGACAGGGCGATGACAGGGAAAAGCTGCTGTTCTGGCTGTCCATGCCGGTGGTGATCCTGATCACGCTGCAGGCCCTCTTCGCCAAGGCCTATGCCAACTGGGCGGTTTCCGCCTATGCCGCGGGCACCATCCTCGCCGTCTTGCTGCTCTACCGGCTGACGAAGAAAGGGCTGATGACCTCCCTGATCATCGGGGCAGTCGTCGCCTTCGTCATTCCGGTGCTGACGGTCTTCGCTCTCGATATCAAATTGCCGAACGGCGATCTTGTGATGAAGCGCTATGTCGGCCGCAGCATCATAAGCCGGGAAATCGCCGATATCGCCACGACGGCAAAGACAACGGACATCGTATCCCCGGACCGCGATATCATCGCCGATCTCTTCTATACGCTGAAAGGGAAGCCATTCCGCATCTACGCCCGCAATTTCGGTGGCTTTCCCAAGAGCTATTACGAGCAGAATTTCTCTCTGCCTGCCGATGTGACCGGCCCGGTGCTGTTCGTCGACAACGATCCGATCACCTGCCCCGAGGGTCAGACCGAGCTCATCAAGAGCTGGTCGCCCCCCTTCGGCGACATGAAGGGCAAAACCCTCTATGCCTATCGCGTGCCGGCAAGCTGCCTGGCGCCGAAACCCTGATCCTTGAGCGGGGTAACGCGCGAAGAAATCGCACCGGGACGGTTGACCGGCTCGCACAAGTGCAGCATGACAGGCCGCACTATGAAGACGCTAGGCGTCCTGATATTATGACCGAACCGCCGGAATCCGAACCGGCAGAGGAATAAAGGCATCTTTTACCGTTGAGCCCGCTCGAATTCGGCGCCGCCGACAGCGAAGATAAGGACGACAGGACGCACCGCGCCGGAGCGCGCGTGATTGCCTCGCTGTTCCTCGCCTTCTTCGCCTATCTCGGGCTGGCACTTGGCGGCGGCATCAATCTTGCCGCTCGCTCGGATGCGGATGCACTTTCTTCCGGCAAGGATAATCAGCCGCTTTACCTTTCGCTGCGGGACCCGGTTCGCGGCATGGTGGTCGCCGATCGTACGGCTCTGCCGAAAGCCACCTGGCATGATATCGGGCCTGCCACACTCGCGGTCGCCCCATCGTTCCGAGTTCTCATCGATCTCTGGCAGCCGCGCGATCGCAGCGACGCCACGCAGCCTGAAATCCTGGCATTTAGCGCCTATCTCGCTCGCGCCCCGCCGGTTAGCCTCATCTGACAGGTTAACGCGCCCTTTGGCGCATTCCCCGACATGACCTACGTCCGCCAGCGGCCCGACCGCCGGCATAAGTGTATTTCCAAGGATAATACCCATGCGCACTTCACCATGGCTGGTGGCACTCTACTCGGTGATCATCGTGCTTGGCTTTCTCATCGCCTTGCCGAACGTCCTTCCGCAGTCCGCTCTCAGCAAAGTCCCAAACTGGCTACCGCATAGCCAGGTACCCCTCGGCCTCGACCTTCGCGGCGGCTCCTATCTCGTCCTCGAAGTCGACGAGAAGGACCTGACCAACGGTCGGCTGCAATCGCTGCAGCAGGATTCGCGCCGCGTTCTGCGCGACAAGAACATCCAGACCCGCTCGATCGTGCGCAACGGCAACCAGGTCGTCGTAACGCTGACCGATCCCACACAGAGCGGCGATGCGGTGACGCAGCTGCAGACGCTTGCCAACACGGTCACCTCAGGCCTCTCCGCCGGGCAGTCCGACCTGACGATCGCCCCGAACGGCGGCACGATCACCATGTCCTTCTCGCAGGCCGGCATCGCCAGCAATGTCGATTCCGCCGTCCAGCAGAGCCTTGAAGTCATCCGCAAGCGCGTCGACCAGGTGGGCGTTGCCGAACCGACGATCCAGCGTGTTGGCCCGAACCGCGTTCTCGTGCAGCTTCCGGGCGCTCAGGATCCCTCGCGTCTACGCGAGCTTCTCGGCTCGACTGCGAAGATGTCCTTCCACCTGCTTGCCGACAATGCCGACCCGAACAATCCCGGTCCCGGCGTCACCATCCTCAAGGATGAGCAGGGCAACAGCTATCCGGTTCTCGACCGTATCGAACTGTCCGGCGACCGTCTGACCGACGCCCGCGTCAGCTTCGACCCGAACACGCATGAGCCGCTCGTCACCTTCCGCTTCGACAGCGCCGGCGCCAACCGCTTTGCGGAAATCACCCGCGAAAATGTCGGCAAGCCTTTCGCCATCGTGCTCGACAACAAGGTGCTGAGCGCGCCGAATATCCGCGAGCCGATCACCGGTGGTTCGGGCCAGATTTCCGGCAACTTCACCGCCGACAGTGCCACCACGCTTGCAGCCCTGCTGCGCGCGGGTGCGCTTCCCGCCAAGCTGACGGTCATCGAAGAACGCACCGTCGGCGCCGACCTCGGCGCCGATGCGATCCAGAAGGGCATCTATAGCGGCCTGGTCGGCTTCGTCCTGGTTGCCGCCTTCATCTTCGTGCTCTACGGCACCTGGGGGATCCTCGCGAATGTGGCACTGCTCATTCACACGGTCCTGACCTTCTCGGCCCTGACGCTGGTTGGCGCCACCTTGACGCTGCCCGGTATCGCCGGCATCGTGCTTGGTATCGGCCTTGCGGTTGATGCCAACGTTCTCATCAACGAGCGTATCCGCGAAGAAACCCGCAAGGGCCGCGGCGCCTTCGCCGCCATCGATAACGGCTTCAAGAAGGCGTATTCGACGATTATCGACGGCAACATGACGGCCCTGATCGCGGCCGCCATCCTGTTCTACTTTGGCTCCGGCCCGGTTCGCGGTTTTGCCGTGACCATGGGTCTCGGCCTCATTATCTCGATGTTCACCTCCGTCGCCTTTGTGCGTGTCGTGATGATCGCCATCACCCGTCGCCGCAAGTTCAAGGTGATCAACATCAGGCCGCTGATCCCCTTCAGCCCCTATGACAAGCACATCCAGTTCATGAAGGCCCGCTTCTTTGGCATCACCGTCTCGGCGATCCTGTCGCTCGCTTCGGTCGTGCTGTTTTTCCATCCAGGCCTCAACTACGGTGTCGATTTCCGCGGCGGCATCCAGATGTCGGTCAAGACCAAGGACGCGGCCGATTTGTCGACCTTCCGCGAGGGTCTGAACACGCTCGGCCTCGGCGAAATTGCGCTGCAGTCCTTCGGCGATAACAACAGCCTTCTCGTCCGTGCCCAGCGCCAGGACGGCGGCGAAGAGGCGCAGACTGCCGCGGTGACCAAGCTCAAGGCGGAAATCGTCAAGATCGACCCGACCGCGACCATCGAAGGCACCGACGTCATCGGACCGAAGGTCTCGGGCGAGCTTGCCTGGGCCGGCATCCTGTCGGTCGTGATCGCCAGCCTGGCGATGCTCGTTTATATCTGGGTGCGGTTCGAATGGCCGTTTGCGGTTGGCGCCATCGTCACGCTGGTACTCGACGTTACCAAGGCGATAGGCTTCTTCGCGATCACCGGCCTCGATTTCAACCTTACGGCCATCGCCGCGATCCTCACACTTGTGGGATATTCGGTGAACGACAAGGTCGTGGTCTATGACCGCATGCGTGAAAACATGCGGCTCTACAAATCGATGCCGCTGCGCGAGATCATCGACAGGTCGATCAACGAGACCCTGGCGCGAAGCCTCTATACCAACGCCACCGCCTTCCTGGCGCTGGTGCCGATGGCGATCTGGGGCGGTAGCGCCGTCTCCAGCTTCGCGATCCCGATGGTGTTCGGCATACTTGTCGCCGGCGCCTCGTCGATCTTCATCGCAGCGCCGATCCTGCTCTTCCTCGGCGACTGGCGCCGTCGCCATGCCAAGCCCGCTGCCAACGATGCGGCACCGACAGACGGCAAGTCGACCAAGGGCAACAAGCAGATCCCTGCTGCCGAATAAGCTCTGAATTGATTAAAAAAGGACATGCCCGGTCACCGGGCATGTCCGCCGGCTACCCTGAGAAATGGGGCCGTTCTACGAAATGGACGGCATATGCAGCGGCAGCCCCGGACGCGGCGCCGTTATCTTTTCAACGACACCATTTTCCTGCTCGCTGGCGAGCAAATGCTTGCCATCGACGGTGAAGGCGATATTGCCCGGCCGTGTGCCGTTCGTGCGGATATGGCCCGCCATTTTACCGTCTACATCGACAAGCGAAATCTCACCCAGCCCATACATGGCGCAATAGAGTGTGCCGCTGCGATCGAAGGCAAGACCGGACGGTCCGCGCAGTACGTTTATGGCAGGCGATGTCATCGACTGGGCAAAAAGCTCCTGCCGGCCGCCGATGATCTGGCGGTGGATTTTTCCGGTTAGCGTCTCGCTGTAGTAAAGCAGTCCATCGGCATCGAAAGCCAGGCCGCTGGCAAGCAGCAGCCCCGCGGCCAGGACCCTGATGACCCTGCCCTCGGCAGGATCGATCTGATAGACACAGCCATTATAGGCCGCCTTGAAGAAATCGGGATGAATATGGCCGCCTTCGAGCAAGTCGTCGAGACGGATGCCGGAATCGGTCATGTAAAGCAGGCCGTCAGGCCCGAAGGCGAGAGCATTGGGATGAAGGAACGGACCATCGGCGCTGCCTTCGATCACCTGCAGCACACGTCCCTGCGGCGACACGCGGACAAGGGAATTCTCCGGACCGTCGGCGACCCAGAAGCATCCGTCTCCGTCGATCGCAATCCCGGTCGGGCTCCCACCGATCCGGCAAATTTCCTGATAAGCGCCGCTTGTGTCGAAAAGTTTCAGACAGCGACGGCTCGCATCCATCTCCACGAGCGCAAAGCGCCCGTCCGACAAAGCCACCAATCCGCTAGGCAGACGCAGCCCAGTGGCAATCGTTTCGTTCATGTTCTGAAGCCTTCATTCTACGCACTACGCGAATCCCCAAAAACTCAAATTGCCGCGCCAAAATGATACATAAGCACGAAGAAAGTCATTTTCGAGCCGGCCTCTGGCGAATCCGGATAAGATTATTGCGCGAAAGGTCACATCTGCGTGCAGATCGGCCAAGCTTGACACGCTTGAGCGATTCGGAACATCCATAGAACGTCCGGATCATTTCGCCCATGCGATTCGTCGCGGATTGCGCCTGGCGCCCTTCATCCGACGCATCGGGAGAGTTCATGACCGCCGCCTATCTGGAAAAGCTGAACCCGGAGCAGCGACTTGCAGTCGAGCACGGCACGACGACGGGCAACGGCCATGTCGCCGGACCGTTACTCGTCATTGCCGGGGCCGGTTCGGGCAAGACGAATACGCTTGCCCATCGCGTCGCGCATCTGATCGTCAAGGGCGCCGATCCACGCCGCATCCTGCTGATGACCTTCTCACGCCGCGCCGCCGCCGAAATGGGCCGCCGTGTCGAACGGATATGTCGCGAAGTGCTCGGCACCAATGCGGGCGTCACTGCCGATGCCCTTGCCTGGAGCGGCACGTTCCATGGCATCGGCGCGCGGCTTCTGCGGGATTATGCCGAGCAGATCGGTCTCGACCCGGCCTTCACCATCCATGACCGCGAAGACAGCGCCGACCTGCTGAACCTCGCGCGCCACGATCTCGGATTTTCCAAGCTGGAAAGCCGATTTCCGACCAAGGCGACATGCCTTTCCATCTATTCTCGGTCGGTCAATTCGGAAGCGCCGCTTGCCGAGATGCTGCGCGACTTCTTTCCGTGGTGCGCCACCTGGGAGCCACAGCTGCGCGATCTCTTCGCCGCCTATGTCGAAGCCAAGCAGGCACAGAATGTGCTCGATTACGACGACTTGCTGCTCTACTGGGCGCATATGCTGCAGGAGCCGCTGATCGCCGAGGACATTGGCAGCCGTTTCGACCATGTGCTCGTCGACGAATATCAGGACACCAACCGGCTGCAATCGTCGATCCTGCTGGCCCTGAAACCGGACGGCCATGGGCTCACCGTCGTCGGTGACGATGCACAGTCGATCTATTCCTTCCGTGCGGCGACGGTGCGCAACATTCTCGATTTCCCGCAAGCCTTCACGCCGGCGGCCGACATAGTGACGCTCGACCGCAACTACCGCTCGACGCAGCCGATCCTTGCCGCCGCCAATGCCGTGATCGACCTTGCCTCGGAGCGCTTCACCAAGAACTTGCGCACCGAACGCCAAAGCGTCGAGCGTCCCCGGCTGGTAACGGTGCGCGACGAAAGCGATCAGGCGCGTTACGTCGCCGATCAAGTGCTGGAAAATCGCGAGGGCGGCGCCAGGCTGAAGCAGCAGGCGGTATTGTTTCGTACCTCAAGTCACAGCGGACCACTGGAAGTGGAGCTCACCCGTCGCAACATTCCCTTCGTCAAATTCGGCGGGCTGAAATTTCTCGACAGCGCCCATGTCAAGGACATGCTGGCGGCGCTGCGTTTCGCCCAGAACCCGCGCGACCGGGTGGCGGGTTTCCGGCTGATGCAGCTCTTGCCTGGCGTCGGCCCCTCCACAGCGCAACGCGTGCTCGACCAGATCGGCGAAGCGGCAAGCCCGATCACGGCGCTCACCGAGCTTCCACCCCCACCCCGCACCGGAGACGACTGGGCTGCATTCGTGGAGACGATGCGCGAGGTCAAAAGCGGCAAGGCGGGATGGCCGACGGAAATCGGGCTGGTGCGGCAATGGTACGAGCCGCATCTCGAACGTGCGCATGAAGACGCCGCGACACGCCAGGCGGACCTTGTCCAGCTTGAGCAGATCGCCGCCGGCTACGGCTCGCGCGAACGCTTCCTCACCGAACTGACGCTCGATCCACCTGACGCCACCAGCGACCAGGCCGGCGTGCCTTTGCTCGACGAGGACTATCTGATCCTGTCGACCATCCATTCGGCCAAGGGTCAGGAATGGACGAAGGTCTTCATCCTCAATGCCGTCGACGGCTGCATCCCCGCCGATCTCGCTGTCGGATCATCGGCTGAGATCGAGGAGGAGCGGCGGCTGCTTTATGTTGCCATGACGCGGGCAAAGGACAATCTCGATCTCGTCATCCCGCAGCGGTTCTTCGTCCACGGCCAGCATGCGCAAGGCGACAAGCATGTCTTCGCCTCGCGCACGCGCTTCATCCCAGCGACCTTGTTGCAATTCTTCGAAGTCTGCGGCTGGCCTCAGGCAAAGGCAGAGAGTCCCGCCGCCATTCGGGCGCGGCAGGTGCGTGTCGATGTGGGCGCACGCATGCGGGGCATGTGGCGCTAGCTTCGATCAGCTTCCCGAAACATCTCGATGATGGCGGAGAAATCGCGGCCGCCATTGCCGAGTTTATCGAACAGGCCGAAAAGTTGTGCGGCTTCAGCACCCAACGGCGTCGACGCGCCGCTGGACAAAGCCGCCTCCTGCGACAGGCGGAGATCCTTCAGCATCAATGCCGCCGAAAAACCGGGCTTGTAGTCGTTGTTGGCCGGCGAGGTCGGCACGGGTCCCGGCACCGGGCAATAGGTGTTGATCGACCAGCATTGGCCGGACGAGGTCGAGGCGACATCGAACAAGGCCTGATGCGAGAGGCCGAGCTTTTCTCCGAGCACGAAGGCCTCGCAGACGCCGATCATCGAAATGCCGAGGATCATGTTGTTGCAGATCTTCGCCGCCTGCCCTGCTCCGGCATCGCCGCAATGGACGATCTTGCGGCCCATCACCTCGAGCAACGGCTTGGCCGCCGCAAAACTTTCCGGGGAGCCGCCCGCCATGAAGGTCAGCGTGCCCGCCGCCGCGCCACCTGTGCCGCCCGAGACCGGCGCGTCGAGCGATAGGCAACCAACTTGCCCTGCCATGACGTGAGCCGTGCGGGCACTATCGACATCGATGGTGGAGCTGTCGATCAGCAGCGTCCCCTTCGGCACGGAGCGGAGGATATCCGTCCAGACGGTGAGGACATGCTGGCCCTTGGGCAGCATGGTGACGACCACTTCGGCCTCCGCCAAGGCTTCCGTCAGCACGTTCGCCGCCTTGATGCCCGCCGCCTCGGCGGCCTTGAGCATGTCATGCGAGAGATCGTAACCGATGACGGCGTGGCCGGCCTTGACCAGATTGGCGGCCATCGGCCCACCCATATTGCCGAGGCCGATGAATGCGATCCGTGTCATGATTTTCTCCTCCCATGATCCATTATGCTGCGAAAAGCGGCGGTTGCGCCGGCACGAAGAAGCGATCGATACTCTCCACCGTCACCTCCGCAAGGCCGGCGGCGACCATTTCGGGTTGCGGTCCTTGTCGATGACAGCGGCGCGCACGCCTTCGTAAAAATCAGGATTATACAATATGCCCATGCAGGCGCCGAGTTCACGATCGAGGCATTCCGCAAGATTTGCGCTCGCACGGCCCGCGCGTAGCAGCCGCAGCGTCAGCTTGAGGCTAGTCGGCGAACGGCTGGCGATCACGCCGGCAGTTTCGGCGGCGAATTCTCCAGGTTCCTGCCCCAAAGCCTGCAGAATGCCTTCCACCGTATCCCCGGCGAAGGCGCGATCGATCAGGTCACGATTGATCGCAAGCCGGCTCTCACCGGCATGCGTTGCAACGGTTTCGATCAGGGCATGCACGTCCTGAGTTGAGGCCTGAGCAGGCAGCGCCGCGATGGTATCCTCCAATGCAGGCAGCGCAGAGGATGCAACATAGTGATCGGCGAAACCCGCGTGCAATGCGTCAGCCGCATCGATGGGAAGGCCCGCCAGCCCCATCCAGGTGCCGGCCTCGCCCGGTGCGCGTGGCAGGAGCCAGGTGGCGCCGACATCGGGGAAATAGCCGATGCCGGTTTCCGGCATGGCGAGGCGCGTGCGCTCGGTCACGACACGATGGCTGCCATGCGCCGAGAGGCCGACGCCGCCGCCCATGGTGATACCGTCCATAAGCACGACATAGGGTTTGGGATAGCGTGAAATGGCATGGTTGAGCAGAAACTCGTCGCGCCAGAAGGTTTCGGCCTCGTCCGAGCCATCCTTGCCGCTCTGGTGCAGCAGGCGGATATCGCCTCCCGCACAGAGGCCGCGCTCACCCTCGCCTTTGACGATGACACTGGCAATCGCGGGATCGGCGGCGAAATCCTCAAGGGCCAAGGCTATGGCCCGTACCATCGGCAGCGTCAGGCTGTTCAGCGCCTTTGGCCTGTTAAGGCTGATGATGCCCGCGGAACCTCGCCGCTCGATGATCACCTCGTCCGTGCCGCTCATGCAAATCTCCTCCTCTTGCTCTCCTCTATCAATAGGCGCTCAGCGGTTGTCGGCAAGGATCATCTCTGCGGCTTTTTCGGCAATCATGATCGTTGGCGAATTTGTGTTGCCTGATGTGATCGACGGCATGACCGAGGCGTCGGCAATCCGGAGCCCTGACAGGGCGCGCAGACGCAGGCGCGGATCAACAACGCTTTGCGGATCGCCGCCCATCCGGCATGTGCCGACTGGATGGAAAATCGTCGTGCCTATTTCGCCGGCCGCGCGCTCCAGATCTGCGTCCGTCTGATAGGACGGTCCAGGCTTGAACTCCTCCGGCCTGAACTTGACGAAAGAAGGCTGCGCCACGATCCGCCGCGTCAGGCGGATGGATCGCATGGCAATCTCCTTGTCGCGCGGAGCGGAGAGATAGTTCGGGCTGATCGCCGGCTGCATGGCAAAATCGGGGCTGCCGATATGCACGGAGCCGCGGCTTTCCGGCCTCAGATTGCAGACGCTGGCGGTGATGGCCGGAAAGGGATGGACTGGATCGCCGAACTTGTCTAGCGAGACGGGCTGCACGTGATATTGCAGATCCGGCGTTTCCTTGTCCGGTCCGGAGCGGGTGAAGATGCCGAGCTGGCTCGGCGCCATCGCCATCGGACCCGAGCGGCGGATCAGATATTCGAGGCCGATTGCTGCCTTGCCCAGGAGTTTCGTCGCCTTCTCGTTCAAGGTGGGAACGCCTGTTACCTTGTAGGCCAGGCGAAGCTGCAGATGATCCTGCAGGTTCTCGCCGACCGCCGCGACCTCGCGCGTAACCTCGATACCGGCCTTGCGCAACACGTCGCCCTGGCCAATGCCCGAGAGTTCGAGGATCTGCGGAGAGCCGATGGCACCGGCTGACAACACGGTCTCCTTGTTGGCATAGGCGCGCTTCGTCACGCCGTCATGCTGAAACTCGACGCCGGTCACGGCATCGCCCTCGATGATCAGGCGGCGGACCTGCGCCTTAGTCCAGACGGTCAGATTACCCTTCTTCAGTGCCGGTCGCAGGAAAGCTTTGGCGGTATTCCAGCGGATGCCGGAACGTTGGTTGACATCGAAATAGCTCGATCCCTCATTGTCGCCACGATTGAAATCGACCGTTTCGGGAATCCCTGCCTCACGGGCCGCCGCCTGGAAGGCATCGAGCACTGCCCAGCGCACACGCGCCTTTTCGACCCGCCATTCGCCGCCGGCGCCATGCATCTCGTCCTTGCCCCGGTAGTGATCCTCGGACTTGGTGAAATAGGGCAGCACGTCTTCCCAGCCCCAGCCGGCGCAGCCGAGCTGGCGCCAGAGATCATAGTCGCGCGCCTGGCCGCGCATGTAGATCATGCCGTTGATGGAGGAGGAGCCGCCGAGCACCTTGCCACGCGGGTAGCTGAGCGACCGGCCGTTCAGCCCCGCCTCGGGCGTCGTGGTGAAGCACCAGTCGGTACGGGGATTGTTGATGCAATAGAGATAGCCGACCGGGATATGGATCCAGTGGTAATTGTCATTGCCGCCCGCCTCCAACAGCAAGACCCTGTTGTTGCGATCGGCCGAGAGCCGGTTGGCAAGCACGCAACCGGCGCTGCCGGCACCTATGATAATGTAGTCGAAGCGATCCATAGTCAAAACTCGTCGGTTCCCGCTCCCGCCTGCGGGAGAGAGTTAGGGTGAGAGGGTATGAAGGTTCGGCAAGTCTAGGCTTTTCGATCAATGTCGAAACAGCCGTCATCCGCCCTTCGGCATCTTCTCCCCGCCCTCAGGCAAGCGCTGGATGGGGAGAAGCAAAGGCAAAGCAATCAACGGCGATATTCAAATCCCAGTTTTCGTCCCAACCGCGACGCGTATAATTCGCCGACCACGCCGCGGCGGAAGAGAAGGACGCAAACCATGAAGACGATGCCGGTGATGATGGTGACCGGGAATTCCGACAGCGCGAGATAGTTTTCCAGCGTTGCTATGAAACCCGCGCCAAAAAGCGGACCGATCAGCGTGCCGATGCCGCCGAGAAGGGTCATCAGGATCACCTCGCCCGACATCTGCCATGCGACGTCGGTCAGCGTCGCGAACTGGAAGACCAGCGCCTTGACCGCACCCGCAAGACCCGCCAGCGCCGCCGACATGACGAAAGCGCCGAGCTTGTAGTGCGCCACGGAATAGCCGAGCGAAATCGCCCGCTGCTCGTTTTCGCGGATCGATTTCAGGATCATGCCGAAGGGCGAATTGATGAAGCGCCAGGTGATCACAACGCCGATCAGGAACACGGCGAGGACAAAGTAGTACATGTTGAAGGAGTTGCTGAGGTCGAGGATGCCGAAGAGATAGCCGCGCGGTACCGACTGTATGCCATCTTCACCCTGTGTGAATTCCGCCTGCAGGCAGAAGAAATAGAACATGTAGGACAGCGCCAGCGTGATCATGGCGAAATAGATGCCCTGCCGGCGGATCGCGACAAAGCCCATGACGAGGCCGAGCAATGCCGCACCGGCAACACCGATGAGGATGCCCAGTTCCGGCGGCACGCCCCATTGCTTCACTGTATAGGCCGTGAAATAGGCGGCTCC
Organism: Rhizobium sp. P44RR-XXIV; assembly: GCF_001999485.2. Classification (NCBI taxonomy): domain Bacteria; kingdom Pseudomonadati; phylum Pseudomonadota; class Alphaproteobacteria; order Hyphomicrobiales; family Rhizobiaceae; genus Rhizobium; species Rhizobium sp. P44RR-XXIV. The sequence continues at coordinate 238,323 of NZ_MPVZ02000025.1, forward strand.
ACCGAAGAAGGTGGCATGACCGAAGGACAGCAGCCCGGCATAGCCGAGCAGCAGATTGAAGGCGCAGGCGAAGAGCGCGAAGCAAAGCACCTTCATCACGAAGATCGGGTAGATGAAGAACGGCGCCCAGATCAGCCCGATGACGCCGAGAACAAGCAATAGTTTCTGCGCCGAGAACCTCTGGCGGCGCCTGGATCCCAATGTGGTTAGATCGACCATCTCACGCATCCCGACCGAAGAGGCCCGCGGGCCTGATGAGCAGCACGATCGCCATGATCACGAAGATGACGATATTCGACGCTTCCGGATAGAAGACCTTGGTCAGGCCCTCGGCAATCCCGAGCATATAGCCAGTGACGATCGCGCCCATGATCGACCCCATGCCGCCAACGACGACCACGGCGAAGACGATAATGATCATATTCGATCCCATCAGCGGCGAGACCTGGTAGATCGGCGCAGCCAGCACGCCGGCAAAGGCCGCGAGTGCAACGCCGAAACCGTAGGTCAGCGTCAGCAGCACGGGGACGTTGACGCCGAAGACCTGGACAAGGGTGGAGTTTTCCGTCGCCGCACGCAGATAGGCACCGAGCTTGGTTTTTTCGATCAGAAGCCAGGTGCCGATGCAGACGATCAGCGAGGCGATGACCACCCAGCCACGATAAACAGGCAGGAACATGAAGCCGATGTTCCGGGCGCCCGCCAGCTCGGCAGGAACCGCATAGGGCTGGCCGGAGGAGCCATAGAAATAACGGAACGTGCCTTCGATGGTCAGCGCCATGCCAAAGGTGAAGAGCAGGCCGTAGAGCGGATCGATCTTGTAGAGCTGGCGCAGGCATAGCCTCTCGACCACCGCTCCGAACAGCCCGACGATCAGCGGCGCCAGGATCAAGGCCGGCCAGTAGCCGATGCCGCCATAGGCAAGCAGCAGATAGGCGGTGAAGGCGCCGAGCATATAGAGCGCGCCATGGGCAAAATTGATCACCCGCAGCATGCCGAAGATGATCGCCAGCCCCAGGCTCAGCAGCGCATAGAAGGAGCCGTTGATGAGGCCGATGAGCAATTGTCCGAGAAGGGCCTGGGCGGGGATACCGAATATCGTCATCATGGTTCAGACCCCCAGCACTTTGTGCAGCATGTCCATGCGCTCGGGCAGTTCGCCGACCGGAAATTCCGAAACCATCTGGCCATGATCCATCACGTAGAAGCGGTCTGCAATGCGGCTGGCAAAGCGAAAATTCTGCTCGACCAGCAGGATGGTCATGCCACGCGCCTTCAGTTTCTGCAGGACGTCGCCGATGCGCTGGACGATGACAGGTGCAAGACCTTCCGTCGGCTCGTCGAGCAGCATCATGCGCACACCGGTGCGCAAGATGCGGGCCATGGCGAGCATCTGTTGCTCGCCGCCGGAGAGCTTGGTGCCGGGACTGTTGCGGCGCTCATGCAGGTTCGGAAACAGCTCGAAAATCTCATCAACCGTCATACCGCCCGATGCCACCACCGGCGGCAGCATGAGGTTTTCATGGACGCTGAGCGTCGAGAAGATGCCGCGCTCTTCCGGCACGAAACCGATGCCCTTGTGGGCCGTCTTGTGCAAGGGCACCTGCATCATGTCCGTACCGGCAAAGGCGACCTTGCCCTTGCGGGTACGGACGATGCCGACGATGGTGCGCAATGTCGTCGTCTTGCCGACACCATTGCGGCCGAGGATGGTAATGGTTTCGCCCTCGCCCACCCGCATGTCGACGCCATGCAGGATGTGGCTTTCGCCGTACCAGGCATTGAGACCCTGAACCTCAAGCAACGCCGCCATCGTCAAGCTTCCTCCGTGCCCATATAGGCTTCCCGGACGCGCGGGTCGCTGCTGACAGTGGCGTAGTCGCCCTGGGCCAGGATCTCGCCGCGCTGGAGCACGGTGACATGATGGCAGATATCGGCGACAACGGAGAGATTGTGCTCCACCATGAGCACGGCCCTGTCACGCGCCACATCGCGGATGATGGCGGAGACTGTGTTGACATCTTCCAGCCCCATGCCGGCCATCGGCTCGTCCAGCAGCAGCACTTTGGGGTCGAGCGCCAGGGTCGTCGCGATCTCAAGCACGCGCTTGCGGCCATAGGAGAGATCGGCGGCGATGGCATCGCGCTCCTTGGAAAGACCGACCGAGGCGAGGAGTTGCTCGGCGCGGGCATTGAGGCTGTCGAGCGCCGAAATCGGACGCCAGAATTGATGAGCAAGATCGCTCGTCCGCTGCAGGGCGACACGCACATTGTCGAGGACGGTGAGGTGCGGAAAAACAGCCGATATCTGGAAGGAACGCACGAGGCCCATGCGGGCGACCTTGTCCGGTCTCGTGCGGGTAATATCCGTTCCGAGCAGCGTGATCGTGCCGTGCGTCGGCTGCAGGAACTTGGTGAGCAGGTTGAACACCGTCGTCTTGCCGGCGCCATTGGGTCCGATCAAGGCATGGACCTGGGCATGATGCACATCGAGATCGACATTCTTGACGGCGGTGAAGCCGCCGAAATCGCGGCGGAGGCCTCGGGCGGATAACACCGCCCGAGGCTCTTCAGTTTGATGTGTCGCTGGAATCGCCATAAGCCGGCTGCAACCTTATTGCTTGACGAGATCGCAACCGCTCTTGGCCGGATCGATATAAGCTTCCTTGCCAGGAATGGTCGCCAGCACGTTGAAGTAATCCCACGGCTCCTTGCTCTCTTCCGGCTTCTTGACCTGGAGCAGATACATGTCGTGGATCATACGGCCGTTGGCGCCGACCGTGCCGCCGCGACCGAAGAAATCGTCGACGGGCATTTCATGCAGTTCCTTGGCGACGGCCTCGGTATCGTCCGTGCCGGCCTTCTGCACGGCCTTCAGATATTGCATAACGGCGGAATAGGTGCCGGCATGGACCATGTTCGGCATCTTGCCGGTGCGGGCGAAGAAGCGTTTGCCAAATTCGCGGCTCTTGTCGTCGAGGTTCCAGTAGTAGCCTTCCGTCAGCGTCAGGCCCTGCGCCGCCTGCAGACCAAGACCGTGGACTTCCGCCAGCGTGAAGAGAAGCGCTGCCAGATGCTGGCCGCCCTGGGTGATGCCGAATTCGGAGGCCTGCTTGATGGCGTTTGATGTATCGAGGCCGGCATTGGCAAGGCCGATAACCTTGGCGCCTGAGGACTGCGCCTGCAGCAGGAAGGACGAGAAATCGTTCGTCGACAGCGGATGGCGAACGGAGCCAAGGATCTTGCCGCCGCTTGCCTTGACATAATCCCCGGTCTGCTGCTCCAGCGAATAGCCGAAGGCATAGTCTGCCGTCAGGAAGAACCAGGTGTCGCCACCCTGCTTGACCAATGCACCACCGGTGCCGACGGCCAAGGCATGCGTGTCATAGGCCCAATGGAAGCCATAGGGCGAGCACTGCTTGCCGGTCAGATCCGATGTCGCCGCACCGGTGACGATATCGATCTTCTTCTTCTCCTTGGCAACGGCCTGCACGGCCAGCGCCACCGAAGACGTCGTCAGTTCCATGATCGCATCGACCTTGTCCTGGTCGTACCACTGGCGGGCGATGTTGGAGGCAATATCCGGCTTGTTCTGATGGTCGGCGTCGACGATCTCGATCGGCACGCCCAGAACCTTGCCGCCAAAATCCTCGGCGGCCATCTTGGCAGCCTCCACCGACGACTTGCCGCCAAAATCGGCATAGACGCCGGACTGGTCGTTCAGGATGCCGATCTTCACGACACCATCGGACGCGCCGGCGGCTAAGGCCGCGGTGCTGGTTGCAAGCAGAAACGCCAGGGATGCAATAAGACTCTTTCGCATATCCTCTCCTCCCAGAGATTTGGCAAAACAGATCTGTTCAAAATTGGCCAGTCGACTTCCTCAAAACGACTTTCCCGTGCCCGTAGGATCAAGGAAATCACGCGTTGACGCAAGTCGCGATTGCAACTAATTGCAAACAAGGTCTGTTCATTTTTGAACAGAGGGGGAGATATGAAGGTCACGCCGCATTTTACCTGGGACGATCTGCAGTTCTTCCTCGCGGTGGCGCGCACGGGGCAGCTTTCGACCGCGGCCCGACAGTTGCGCACCAGCCATGCCACCGTTTCGCGCCGCATCGACCGGTTGGAATTCGCCTTGAAGGTCAAGCTCTTCGAACGCAATCCCCGCGGCTACATGCTAACGGGCATGGGTCAGCGCTTCATCGAGACGGCCGAGCGCATGGAGCTGGAAACAGAACGCCTAAGGGCGGATCTGTCAACGGGATCAGCGGCGCAGCGCGGTGTCGTGCGCATCAGTGCGCCAGAGGGCTTTTCCAACTTCTTCTTCACCGGCGTATTGCCGGAATTTACCGCCAGACATCCCAATATTTCGCTGGAACTGATCACCATCCAGCAGATCATGTCGCTTTCACGCAAGGAGGCCGACATCGTCGTCGTGCTGGACCCGCCGAAGGCCGGCCCCTATTTCACCGAGAAGCTGACCGACTATCATCTGCAGGTCTATGGTTCGCGAGATTACCTCGCTCGGCATCCAGCCATCGAAAGCCGTGACGAACTGCCCGATTTTGCCTTCATCAGCTATATCGAGGATATGATCTTCGCGCCGGGACTGGACTATCTCGGCGATGTCCATCCACGCATCAAGCCGCACTTCCAGAGCTCGAGCATCTTCGCGCAGTTGACGGCGACGAAGAACGGGCTGGGACTATGCGTGCTGCCATTTTTCATCGCCGGCAAGCATCCGGATCTGCAAGTCGTGCTGCCGCAGGAGGTGGATCTGAGACGCCATTACTGGATTACATGCCACCGCGACCTGCGCCAGTCGCCGCGGGTGCGCACCGTCATCGATTTCGTGGCGGAAGCCGTGCGCAAAAACGCGCCGGCCTTTCTCGGGCCCTGGAGGGCTACGGATAACTGACGGTGCCGCCCTTGCCGGTCAGATGCTCGGGGCGGCGAAGACCTTTTTCAGTCCTCCGGCATCGAAGCCAGAGCGCTGGGCAAGACGAAGCTCCCAATCCAGCGACGAGCGGACGATCGTTTCGAGATTATTGTGTTTTGGTGTCCAACCCAGCTCGCGATGGGCAAGCGTTGCATCGGCAATAACACTCGCCGTATCGCCGGGCCGGCGCGGGGCGATGTGGATGCGGAAGGCGCGACCATGCACGCGCATCACCATGTTCAGCACATCGAGCACGGAATAGCCCGAGCCATAGCCGCAATTGGCAACCAACGACCTGCCGCCGCTGCGCAGATGCCGCAAAGCCAGCAGATGCGCCTCGGCGAGATCGCTGACGTGAATATAGTCTCGCACGCCCGTGCCATCATGCGTCGGGTAATCGGTGCCGTAGATATCCACCTGCCGACGGCGGCCAAGTGCTGCCTCGCAGGCAACCTTGACGAGATGGGTGGCGCCCTCGCTCGACTGGCCGGCACGCCCTTCCGGATCGGCGCCGGCAACATTGAAATAGCGCAGCGCCACATAACCGAAATCATAGGCCGCCGCCGCATCGCGTAGCATCAGCTCAGACATCAGCTTGGATTGGCCATAGGGAGATTCCGGGCACAGCGGCGCGTCCTCACCGACCGGCCTGTCCGCCGGTTGCCGGCCATAGACGGCAGCCGTCGAGGAAAAGACGAAATGACGGATACCTGCCCTGACGGCGGCGCTCATCAGAATGCGGGTCTTGCCGGTATTGTTTTCATAATAGGCGAGAGGATCCTCAAGCGAGGTCGGAACGACGGCGGAACCGGCGAAATGGATGATGGCGTCGATGTCATTTTCGGCAAAGATCGTCTGCAGCAGCGCTTCATCGGCGACATCGCCGAGATAGAAGCGGGCAGCCGGCGGAACCGCCCAGCGGAAGCCGGTGGACAGACGGTCGATGACCACCACCTCCTCGCCCGCATCCAGCAATTTCCAGACCATGTGACTGCCGATATAACCGGCTCCACCCGTCACCAACACCGTCATTCTTCGCGTCCCCGCCAAGTCCTATCGGCGATATATGAGGCCGCGCTACTTGCCAATTTGGTTAAAACGGAAAGGCGGGCGGGTGAAGATTGGTGGAATGGTTAGGATAGTCTTTCGCGGATCGATTGTATTTTACGGGTCGGGTGCGCGATGGCTTTTGCAACGAGTTTGGAGAGTGCGCACCCCCCTCTGTCACTGTCGTGACATCTCCCCCACATGGGGGGAGATTGTTGGGAGTTTGCCGCCCTCCTACACGAACAACGAGCCTCGGCTTCAGCAGATGCGATATTGGTTTATTGGAAGAGGCTGCCGCGAGTTTCCAATCTCCCCCCTTGTGGGGGAGATGTCCCGAAAGGGACAGAGGGGGGTGACAGAGGTTCGGCAAACATAGGATGCCTTTTGACCCGAGCCTATGCGTTTACGTCGAGAAGAGCGACCGCTTCTACAAACTCAAGATATACCGGCTCAACCGTTCGGCCGCATCCGCCACCTTGGCCGGGTCGCGCAGGAAGCAGGCGCGCATGAACAGCTCGCCGCCTTCCCCGAACGCCGTTCCGGGCGCCAGGCCGACGCCCGTCTTGTCGACGATGTCGATCGCGGCCTTGCGGCTGTCGGTGACGCCATCGATCTTCAGGAAGGAATAGAGCGCCCCATCCGGCTTCAGCGTCTGCACGCGATTGGTGGCGATCAAAGCGTCGCAGAGAATGTCACGCGAGCGGGTGGCCTTGGCGATATTGGAACGGACGAAATCATCGCCCTCGTTCAACGCCGCGACCGCGCCCCGCTGCATGAATTGCGCCACGCCTGAGGTGGAATATTGCACGAGATTTTCGATCACCTGCCCAAGTTCGGCAGGGGCAACAATCCAGCCGACGCGCCAACCGGTCATCGACCAATTCTTAGAGAAGGAATTGACGAACAGGATCTTGTCGTCGGCTTCCTTGGCATCGAGGAAGCTCGGCGCCCGGCCGCCGGCATAATAGTACAGAGCATAGATCTCGTCGGCCATGATCCAGAGATCATGCTTGCGTGCCAATGCCAGAATATCAATCAGGTCCTGGCGGGTTGCCGTCCAGCCGGTCGGGTTCGATGGTGTGTTGATGAACAGACCCTTGGTCTTCGGCGTGATCGCCGCTTCCAGCCGCTCGAAATCAAGCGACCACTTGCCATTGTCGAATTGCAGCGGCACGCCGACAGAGCGGGCACCGGCAATCTCCAGAGCCGCTGCGATATTCGGCCAGGCCGGCGTCAGATAGACCATCTCGTCGCCGGGCGAGGTGATCGCCTGCACGGACAGCTGGATCGCCTGCATGCCCGAGCCGACAACATAAAAATTCTCCATTGGCAGGGACGTGCCGAAATGCCGGCCATAGTAATCGGCAAGCGCCTGGCGCAATTCCGGAATGCCGCGTTGCCAGGTGTAGAAGGTTTCGCCGGCATTGAGCGAGGCCACGGCGGCGCGATTGATGAAATCCGGCGTCGGCAGATCGCCCTCGCCGACCCAGAGCGGCAAAAGGCCTTCGCGGCCGCGGGCGTAATTCACCACTTCGACGATCCCGCTTTCGGGCGCTGCAAGCGCACGCGGGCTGAGGCTGTTCAGTATTGGCATGCAAAAAGTCTCCGGTTTCTGCTTTCATAAAGCAGAGCGGCGGACAAATCCCATGACTTTGCCTTAGCGAATGATCGATTTTCGTGATGCATAAAGCCCCGATCCTTGGGGGATCGAGGCTTCTAATAGATTAAATGAAGCGTGTCAGCGTTTCGCGAGAAGATCGCGGATTTCCGTCAGCAGCTGCACGTCGGCCGGCGGCGGTGCTGCTTCGGCGATCTTGTCGTCCTTGCGTTCGACTTGGGCGCGGAGCGCATTCACACCCTTGACCATCAGGAAGATGATCCAGGCGAGAATGAGGAAATTAATCAGGACTGTGATGAAGCTACCGTAGGCGAGAACCGCACCCTGGGCGCGGGCCGCAGCAAGCGTCGGCGCGTTGACCCCCGAGGCGAGACCGATGAAGTAGTTCGAGAAATCGAAGCCGCCGAAAATAGCACCGACGATCGGCATGATGATATCATCAACCAACGATTTCACGATGCCACCGAAAGCGCCGCCGATGATCACGCCGACCGCGAGATCCATGACGTTGCCTTTAGCGATAAATGCCTTGAATTCATTAAGCATGGAGCAGTCCCCTTCGCGTTGCCGTTGAATTCACTATTGGTGATTTGCACCATCTTTTTCCTTATTTTTCAATAGTAAATTGGCTGAATGCCCCGTTCCGGCACGCATATCCCACGGCAATTGCCTTTTTGGCACCTTAAAAGTGCAGAGACGGAGCTGCTCCTTCGTCAGTCGCGGGCAACGCTACCAAGGGCGCTCGGCATAGGCCTGGACGGTTCTCAGGTGAGTCGCCCGGTGTCAGCGACCATGCTTCAAGCCCCCGGCAGGCCCTTCGGCATCACCTTTGCGATCAGTCCCGGAACGTAGCCCGTGTCAGGCAGGCAGTCGAAAAGAATACGATAGATGATCGGCGAGATAACGTGATCCATCAGCTCCTCCAACGTCGGAAAGGGCTCGCCGCATTTCTCCGCCCGCGCGATGAAAACGCCAAGCTGATAGCGCGTATAGGTGCCGCATTTCTCCGCATTTGCACTGTCGGCTGCCGCAAGAATGTCGCGCAGCATCTGCCGCCCGACGCCAGAGGCCATCTCATCGGCATATTGCTCGACCCAGGCCTCCAGATCTTGGCGAGCGCTGCCGATCGTGGCGGGCTCGCCTTCCTGCTGCAGGCGCGCGGCGGCGACGTCGGCCAGGAGCTCCTGAAGATCGCCCAGCGGCGATAGATCGTCGACGGCGTGACATTGGCGCGCTGCGCGATCAATGGGATCGTCACATCGGCGCGATCCATCGTTGCAAGCATGTTGCGGACGGATTGATGCACGGCGGCCTGCACTCTGGCACTGCGCCCGCCGGGGCGGGGATTTTCTCTGTAGCCCATACGTCTTTGCCAATCTTTCCCTTTTGCTGATAGCGAATGACCGTCGGTTATTCACTAACGCAAATTATTTGCTTTTATGCATCAAGCGACCTATATCCACCTAACGCAATCTTTTAGCTTTAGGCAGGATATAATCGATGAGCGAGTTCGATTCCACCGCCGGCACGCCGATTTCATCGGCCAGACGCCTGGCGCCGTCCTACTATGCTGCGACCAGCGCACTGTTTCTGGCCGCCTCATCCGCGCCGACGCCGCTCTATCCCCTCTATCAGCGGGCCTTTGACTTCTCGCCGGTGCTGCTCACCATCATCTTCGCCGTTTATGCCTTCTCGCTTCTCGCCGCGCTGCTTATCGTCGGTTCGCTGTCCGATCATCTCGGCCGTCGCCCGGTGATCTTCGCGTCAATCCTCCTCAATATGGTGGCGACGGCGCTGTTTTTAATGGCTAAGGGTCCGGATTGGCTGATTGCCGCCCGCATCGTACAGGGCTTTGCAACGGGTACGGCGGTAAGCTCTGTCGGCGCCGCCCTTGTCGATCTCGATCCGATCAGGGGATCGATCACCAACAGTCTTGCACCGCTTGCCGGCATGGCGATCGGCGCGCTCGGCACGAGCCTGCTGATCCAATTTGCGCCGGCGCCGACCGTGCTCGTCTACATCGTCACACTTGTTCTGCTCGCGTTGCAAGCCGTTCTGCTCTGGCTGATGCCGGAGACCACGGTCCGGCGCGCCGGTTTGCTAGCGTCGCTGAAGCCGCAAGTCGCGGTTCCCCAACAAGTGCGCCGGACACTGCTGGCGCTGACGCCGATCAATGTCGCCGTCTGGGCACTCGCCGGCTTTTATCTGTCGCTGGTGCCCTCAGTGGTCCGTGCGACGACGGGCAGCGTCGCGCCGCTGGTCGGCGGCTCCGTGGTCGCGGCCCTGACGATCAGCGGTGCGGCAGCCGTTTTCCTGCTGCGCAAGAAATCCGCCACCACGATCATGAGGTTCGGCATACCGAGCATGACGCTCGGCATACTGACCGTCATCGCCGGCATGCATGCGGCCGAGGTATCGATTCTCGCCCTCGGAACCCTGATTGCCGGGGCGGGCTTCGGGGCGGCCTTCCTCGGCACGGTCAGAAGCATCATGCCGCTGGCGAAGCCCGACGAACGCGCCGGGCTGCTTTCGGCCTTCTACATCCAGAGCTATCTCGCCTTCAGCGTGCCCGCCATCCTCGCAGGCTTTCTCTCGAAGGCACTCGGATATGCCGAGGCCGCCGATATCTATGCGGCAGCAATCCTTCTGCTCGTCGGCTGGGGCGTGCTGGCATTACGCGCCAGCCGGGAGAAGCCTTTAAGTGTTGCGTAAAAATACGCTTACGGTTTCAATCCCAATTCGGCGAGGCCGCTGCCATCCATCGCAAACGGCACCGACGTATGCTCGTGAACGATCTTCCACGTGCCGGCCTCTTTTCTGAGGCCAAGCGTCTGGCGGAACCAGAGGTCGACTTGGAAACCATCGGTTTTCCTGCCAGTCATGTGCACAAGGCCGGTCCAAAAGGCGACGGTGCCACCGACCGTCAGCCTGACATCAACGGCATCGCCGCCGATCGGCCCGTCCCAGGTCGAAAACCAGCTTTCTAAACCACCGGCACCCTTGCCCTTGTGCGCTAGGGGTGCCGCCAGGGTGAAGCTGACGATATCGTCGCTCAGATGTTCGACAACGCCTGCCGCATCCTTGCTGCCGAGGGCGGCCGCCCAGCTTGCCAGCACCATGCCGATGGCCTCGGCCTCGCCGTGATTGCCGATGATCTCCGTCATGTCATTCTCCTTGGTTTGATGGACTGACCAGAGGACGAACGGAAAGGGCCGCTCCCGACAGGAGCGGCCCAATATTTGCTGTCAGCGATGGAGTACTGCCTCAAGCGGCCTTTTCGACGCGATAGGGATCGAAGCGGCCGTAGAAGGTTTCGCCCTTTGCGGCCATGTCCTTCAACAACGCCGTCGGCTTGAAATGCGGGCCATAGGCAGCCGCCAGCTTTTCGCAGAGATCGACGAAGGTCTTGGCGCCCATGCCGTCGATGTAGGATAGCGCGCCGCCGGTGTAGGGGGCAAAGCCGAAGCCGAGGATGGAGCCGACATCGGCTTCGCGCGGATCGGTGACGATACCCTCTTCGATGGTGCGGGCCGCCTCGAGCGCGATGGTGACGAGGAAGCGCTGCTTCAGCACGCCGACATCGACGTCATCGGCCTTCTTCTGCGGGTAGAGTTCCCTAAGGCCGGGCCAAAGCGACTTTTTGGCCGGCTTCGGCGGATAGTCGTAGAAGCCCTTGGAATTCTTTCGGCCCAGACGGCCCTCGCCTTCAACAAGACCGCTGACCAGCTGCATATGACGCGGGTCGACAGCCTTCTCGCCGAGATCGGCAACGGTCGCCTTGAGGATCTTGTAGGACAGATCGATGGCGACTTCGTCATTGAGCGCCAGCGGGCCGACAGGCATGCCGGCCATCTTGGCGGCATTCTCGATCATCGCCGCAGGCACGCCTTCGATCAGCATGTCATAGGCTTCGTGGATATAGCGGAAGACGCAACGATTGACGAAGAAGCCGCGCGTGTCGTTGACGACGATCGGCGTCTTCTTGATGGCGGCGACGTAGTCCAGCGCGACGGCAATGGCGCGGTCGCCCGTTTCCTTGCCGAGGATGACTTCGGTCAGCATCATCTTCTCGACCGGCGAGAAGAAATGGACGCCGATGAAGTCCGCCGGGCGCTTGGAATTCTTCGCAAGACCGGTGATCGGCAGCGTCGAGGTGTTGGAAGCGAAGATGGCCGTTGGCGGCAATACGGCTTCGACAGCCTCGATCACAGCCTTCTTGACTTCGCGATCCTCGAACACGGCTTCAATGACGAGATCTGCATCCTTCAAATCGGAATAGTCAGCCGAAGGCGTGATGCGCGAAAGCAAAGCAGCGCCCTCGTCTTGCGTCATTCTTCCCTTACCAATCGAATCCTTGACCAGACCTTCGCCGACGCCCTTACCCTTGGTCGCGGCTTCGATATCGCGATCGATCAGCGTGACCGGGATGCCGGCGGCTGCGGTGACATAAGCGATGGAAGCACCCATGAAACCGGCGCCGACGACACCGACCTTCTTCAGCTCGGTCTTCGGCTGGCCTGCCGGACGGCGAGCGCCCTTGCCGAGCTCCTGCATGGAGATGAACAGCGAGCGGATCATCGAATAGGCTTCGGTAGTCTGCAGCACATGGGTGAAATAGCGCTGCTCGATCTTCAGGCCGGTATCGAAGGGGACCTGCAGGCCTTCGTAAACGCATTTGAGAATGGCGAGTGCGGCGGGATAATTGCCCGATGTCTCGCGGCGCAGGATGGCCGGTGCTGCCGGCCAGAGCTGGGCTGCGGCCGGCGTCCAGATGCCGCCGCCCGGCGCCTTGAAGCCCTTCTCGTCCCAAGGTGCCACAGGCTTCAACCCGTCCTTGATCATCTGCTTGGCGGCCGGAATCAGCTGATCCGGCTCGACCACCTGATGCACAAGGTTCATCGCCTTGGCGCGCGCCGCCCGTCAGCAGACTGGCCCGTGGTCATCATCTGCAAGGCGGATTGGGCGTCCGTCAGGCGCGAGACGCGCTGCGTGCCGCCAGCGCCGGGGAAGATGCCGACCTTGACTTCGGGCAGCGCGATCTTGACGCTCTTGGCATTGGAAGCGACGCGGCCGTGGCAGGCGAGCGACAGCTCGAAGGCGCCGCCCATACAGGTTCCGTTGATCGCCGAGACCCATGGCTTGCCGCAGGTTTCGAGCTTGCGGAAGAGGCCCGTCATGCGCCCCACAAGATTGAAGAGCTTCTGCGCGGCAGCAGTCGGGTCTTTCGCCTTCTCATCCTGATAGAGCGAGAACATCGACTTGATCATCGACAGATCGGCGCCGCCGGAGAAGGAGGACTTGCCCGAGGTGATGACCACGCCCTTGACGGCTGTATCGGCGACGGTCGCGTCGATGATCGCGTTCAACTCATCCATCACCTCGGCGGTGAAGACGTTCATGGACTTGCCGGGCATATCCCAGGTGACGAGTGCGATGCCGTCTGCGTCGGTCTCAACGGTGAAATTTGCGTAAGCCATTGCTTTCCCTCCTCAGACGCGTTCGATGATCGTGGCGGTGCCCATGCCGGCACCGATGCAGAGCGTTACCAGCGCGGTATTGAGGTCGCGGCGCTCCAGCTCGTCCAGCACAGTGCCGAGGATCATCGCGCCGGTGGCACCCAGCGGATGGCCCATGGCGATGGCGCCGCCATTGACGTTGATCTTGTCATGCTCGATATCGAAAGCCTGCATGTAGCGCAGCACGACGGCGGCGAAGGCTTCGTTGAGCTCGAACAGATCGATGTCGGCAAGCGTCAGGCCGCTGCGCTTCAACAGCTTTTCGGTAACGTCGACCGGACCGGTCAGCATCAGTGCTGGGTCGGAGCCGATATTGGCGAAAGCCTTGATGCGGCCGCGCGGCTTCAGGCCCATACTCTCGCCGCCCGCCTTGGAGCCGAGCAGCACGGCGGCCGCGCCATCGACGATGCCGGAGGAATTGCCAGCGTGATGGACGTAGTTGATGCGTTCGACTTCCGGATGCGCCTGGATGCCGACAGCTTCGAAGCCACCCATTTCGCCCGGCAGCTGGAAGGACGGATTGAGCGAAGCCAGCGCCTGCATATCGGTGCCTGGACGCATGTGTTCGTCGCGATCGAGGATCGTCAGGCCGTTGATGTCCTTCACCGGGATGACGGAATTCTTGAAGTAACCCTTTTCCCAGGCATTGGCGGCGCGCTTCTGGCTCTCGACGGCATAGGCATCGACGTCATCGCGCGAGAAGCCGTATTTGGTGGCGATGAGATCGGCCGAGACACCCTGCGGCATGAAATAGGCCGGGAAGTTGACGGAGGGGTCCATGAACCAGGCACCGCCGGACATGCCGAGACCGACGCGCGACATGCTTTCGACGCCACCGGCAATGACGATATCGTCGGCACCCTGCGCGATCTTGGCCGCGCCAAAGTTCACGGCATCGAGGCCGGAGGCGCAGAAACGGGAGATCTGCATGCCGGGCGCCTTGGTGGAATAGCCGGCCTCGAAGGCGGCACCCCTTGGAATAACGGCGCCGGCTTCCATGACCGGATCGACGCAGCCCATGATGATGTCGTCAACGGTTTCGGTGTCGAGGCCGTTGCGGTCGCGGAGCGCCTCCAGTGTCTTGGCGGCGAGGCGAACGGAGGGCACTTCGTGCAGCGACCCATCCTTCTTGCCTCGCCCGCGCGGCGTGCGCACATGGTCGTAAATGAAAACCTCGGTCATGTCTCATCTCCCTGCGGCGGCTAACGCCGCCTTGATCAAAAGGCTTCCGCAGCCAGTTCCATCATGGTGTCGGCGCCGGTTTCGATGCGGGCCTTGCGCAGTGCCGTTTCCGGCATGATGCGCTCCATGTAGAACCGCGCCGTGACAAGCTTGTTCTTCAGATAATCCTCGCGCGCAGTGTCGCCGCGTGCAAGGCCATCCTGCGCCGCCTTTGCCATCTTCGCCCACATATAGCCGAGGACGACGAGGCCGAAGAGGTGCATGTAGTCGGTCGAGCCGGCGCCGGCATTATCGGGCTTGGCCATGGCATTCTGCATGAACCACATGGTTGAGGCCTGCACGTCGTTCAAGCCCTTCTTCAGGTGCTTGGTGAAGAAACCCATCTGCTCGTCGTTGCGGTTCTCCTCGCAGAAATCGCCGATTTCCTTGAAGAGAGCCATGACGGCGCGGCCGCCGTTCAGCGCCAGCTTGCGGCCGACGAGATCGAGCGCCTGGATACCGTTGGCGCCCTCATAGATCATGGCGATGCGGGCATCGCGAACATACTGGCTCATGCCATGCTCTTCGATATAGCCGTGGCCGCCGAAGACCTGCTGCGCCATGACGGCGTGCTCGAAGCCCTTGTCGGTCATGACGCCCTTGAGGATCGGCGTCGCGAGGCCGAGGAGATCATCAGCGGCCTGACGGTCCTTCTCGTCCGGCGAGCGATGGGCGATATCCGATTTCAGCGCTGTCCACAGCAGGAAGGCGCGGCCGGCCTCGTTGAAGGCGCGGATGGTCATCAGCGAGCGGCGGATATCGGGATGGACGATGATCGGATCGGCCTTCTTGTCCGGTGCCTTGGGGCCGGAGAGCGACCGGCCCTGAATACGTTCGCGGGCATAGTTGGCGGCATTCTGATAGGCGATTTCGGCGATCGACAGACCCTGCAGGCCGACGCCGAGGCGAGCCTCGTTCATCATGACGAACATGGCGTTGAGGCCCTTGTTCTCCGCGCCGATCAGGAAGCCCGTTGCCTCGTCATAATTCATCACGCAGGTCGCATTGCCGTGGATGCCCATCTTGTGCTCGATCGCACCGCAGGAGACCGGGTTGCGCGCACCGAGCGAGCCATCTTCCTTGACGAGGAACTTCGGCACGATGAAGAGCGAGATGCCCTTGGTGCCCTCGGGCGCACCTTCGATGCGGGCAAGGACGAGATGGACGATATTGTCCGTCATGTCGTGCTCGCCGGCGGAAATGAAGATCTTCTGGCCGGAGATCTTGTAGCTGCCGTCGGCCTGGGGCACCGCCTTGGTGCGCAAGAGGCCGAGGTCGGTGCCGCAATGCGGCTCGGTGAGGTTCATAGTGCCGGACCAGCTGCCCTCGACCATCTTCGGCAGATAGGTCTGCTTCTGCGCGTCGGAGCCATGGACGAGGATGGCGGCGATCGCGCCCTGCGTCAGGCCCGGATACATCATCAGCGACATGTTGGCGGCG
This sequence comes from Rhizobium sp. P44RR-XXIV, assembly GCF_001999485.2. Lineage (NCBI taxonomy): Bacteria > Pseudomonadati > Pseudomonadota > Alphaproteobacteria > Hyphomicrobiales > Rhizobiaceae > Rhizobium > Rhizobium sp. P44RR-XXIV. Next base: position 254,106 of record NZ_MPVZ02000025.1, read on the forward strand.
GAGGTATATTCGCCGACGGCACAGTGCAGCACATAGGGAAGCCCTTGCCCGCCGAATTCCTCCGGCACGGCCAGACCCAGCCAGCCGCCTTCGCGATAGGCGTCATAGGCCTCCTTGAAGCCCTTCGGCGTCGACACGGTGCCGTCGTCGTGACGCACGCAGCCTTCCTGATCACCGGAATAGTTGAGCGGGAAGAGCACCTCTTCCGAGATCTTGGCCGCCTCGCCGACGATCGCCTCGATCATGTCGGGCGTGGCGTCGGCATAGCCCGGAAGATTGTTGTAGCGCTCCAGCCCGAGCACATCGTTCAGGACGAACAGCGTATCGTTCACCGGGGCCTTGTAGACTGGCATTTCTCGAATTCCTCCAATTCGCCGCCGGACCTCAAATTCCGGCCATTGCATTACTCTTACAAAATATTGACGTTTGCGTAAACGTCAAATCTGTATCGAGCGCTGAATTTTTGGTGAGGGGATGAGCCGGCTCCCAAGATGGAGGCAACGCAAAATGCCGCTCCTGAGATCGTCGATGCAGCCGGAACATAAGAATAGCAGGCCATTCGAGAGCAGAACCAGAATAAAAGGTTAAGACTTCGACGAAACTTAACGAGTTGTTTACCACGTTTCGTAAATTGTATGTGTTGAGCAGCAATGCTTCGCGTTTCTTCATCTTATCCTTTGGGGGACGCCGTTTTGCGGCTCGGTTTGAGGAAAGCCAATACATTTATCCCTTTCCCGATGGCGGGATGAGGACAGCGCGGAGATGTCGCGATGTCCTCACCCTGTCGGTCCGGTGGCCCGAGTGGTCCATAGTTCGAAGCGAGCAAAGACATGAGCGGATCGCGATCAAATCCTACCGGCACGGGCGACTGGGCGTCGCTGGATGCTTTGAGCCGCACCATCGAAGGGCTGGAGGCCCGCATCGAGGGTCTGATGGGCACCGCCGCCTCGCGGGAGACGCACCAGCGCGTCGCGGCCGGCTATGGCGCAGTTCCGGGGCGTGCCGCCCCGCCCGAACGCATGCCGCCACGCACCGAGCGCGAAATTCCCGTCAGCCGACCCTATGAGCGTCGCCTGCCGTGCCGAGCGTCAGGAGAGCGATGTCCGCCCCGATCCGCTTGCGGAAATCCGCCAGCGCCAGCGCGCACTTGAAGCAAACCGCGAGCGGCTGCATGCCCGCCGCGAGGAAATCACGCAGGCCGAACCCCACCCAGCCCGCCGTCCGCTCGATCCCTATAACCCGCGCCAACCCCAGCGGCCGGCCGCCGAAAGCTCCATCGACATCGCCCAGGCGCTTGTCAGTCTTCGCCAGGATCTCAAGCGTGATATTGCCGAGAGCGTGACCCGCGAAGTTGGCGCGCTGCGCGCCGAAATCCGCGATATCCGCGAACATGCCGGCGACAAGCATTTTGCAGCTGACGTGCGCGAAGACATGGCGCGGCTTGCCGACAGCATCAACCAGCTTACCGGGCAGCCGGAGACGGCGGGCCTGAAGGCCGAGTTCGACGAGCTGCGTTCGCTGATGGACGGCCTTGCCCGCGAGGAATCCCTCCACCATGTCGAGCGCCAGGTAAAGGCGATCGATACATCAGGCCTGCAGGATGAACTCGTCTCGCTCGCCTACCGTCTCGACGATATCAAGCAGCACCTCGGCGGCATGAACGACAGCCCCGCCGTGCATGCGCTCGAAAACAAGCTGCTGACGATCGCAACCGCGATGGAAAGCCTTGGCAGCATGATGCAGCCGCAGGACCAGGCGATGCAGCGGCTGGAAGGGCGCATCGGCGGCCTTGCCGACCAGATCGATCTCATGAGCCGTGATGCCGCGCAGCGCCAGCCGGCCGATGATCTTTCCGGCCGTCTCGAAGCCCTCGCCATGCGCATCGATGAGCTGGGCGGCGCCAAGGCCGTTGCCCGCCTCGAAGAACGCATCGATGAGCTCTCGCACCTGATGGAGCGCTCGCAGAAGGCTGCGCCGCAGCCAGAACTCGTCAGCTATCTCGCCGACATCTCCCACAAGATCGATGCGCTGGAACATGGATCCGTCGGCAATGTGCTGGCGGACCGGTTGGACTACCTTGCTCGCCGTATCGACGAGATTGACTATCATCCGCCGGTCGCGCCAGCAGGCTTGGACGACACAATGGCCCGCCGGCTGGAAGGCCGCCTCTCCGATATCGCGGCGCGGCTGGAAGCCAGCACTGCGGCACCGGCAACAGATACGCAGGCGTTGCGCAATCTCGAAGACCAGATTGCCCATCTGTCCGCCTTGCTCGTCAACGAGCCACGAGCCGCCGTCGATCATATCCCTGTCGATCTCGATCGCCGGATGGGCGCCATCGAAGACTATATGGCGACGAATGACGAATACATCATCGAGGCTGCACGCCATGCGGCCGAAGCTGTCGTCGAGGCCTATTCGCGCGAAGGCGGGATCGGTGGTGGCGCGCAGGCCGGCGACATGGCGGCGCTGACGGCACTCGCGGAAGACCTCCGCCATCTCGAAGATCTCAGCCGCGCCAGCGACGAGCGTACGCACCGCACCTTCGAGGCGCTGCACGGCACGCTGCTGCAGATCGCCGATCGACTCGACCATATGGAACACCGCAGGCCGGCACCCGCCATGCCCGCAGCAGCCTTCGAAAGCGATGTCTTCGCTGAAGAGGACGCCCCGGCCATAAAGCCGCCAATGGCTGCGCCGCAAAAGGCCGGTCCGATCATCCGTACGGTTGCACCTGCCGAAACTGCCGCCTCTTCCGAAGCCGCCGTTGCCGAAGCGATCGATGCCAACACGAAGGCCGAAATCAAGGCTGCCGCCAAGAAGAGCGGTTCGAAGGCCGGGCTGCTTGCCGGTCTCGGCAAGCGTTTCTTCACGCCGGAAAAAGCCGAACCGATCTTCCCGCCGGACCGTCCAGTCATCGAGCAGGCCCCGTCGATCGACCCCGCCGACGTCATGCCGGGAGAAGAAGCCAACGAACTGCTGGAGCCAGGCTCCGGCGCACCGGACATCAAGAAGATCCTTGAGCGCGTGCGCGCCAGCCAGAATTCCACGCGTGGCGGCCGCCAACCAACCGAAAACGAGCGCGCCGACTATATCGCTGCCGCCCGCCGCGCCGCCCAGGCGGCGGCGGTCGAGGTCGACCAGACACAGCGCTCGGCACCTTCCTCCAAGAAGGATGCGAAGAAGGGTGGTGCGTTCTCGCGCTTCCGCCGTCCGATCCTGCTTGCCATTGGCGCGGCCTTGCTGGCGATCATGGCTTTCCCGCTGGTCAATACGCTGACACGCGGCCAGAAGGCGCCTCCGCCCGCTGAAGTCTCGACGATGGTTGCACCCTCCAGATAGCGCAGCAACCAACAGCGTCGCCATCAATCCGGCTCCGACCAGCAACAATCCGGCGTCGGCCGTCAACCAGGCCGCGACGCCGGTTGTCTCCGCGACGGAAACGCCCGAAGCCCAGCCCGCGGCAGCTCCTACCAATCCGGCAGTTGCCCCGACAAGCGGCCATCTGACGGCGGCAGCTCCTCTCGATGGCAGCCAGGCAGCAGGCGAAACCCTGGCGCCGGCCGGCAACGCGCCCTCTGCACAGCAAACGGCAGCCTTCGTCCCCACCGACAAGACGGCGCCGGCCGCCGCCGCTCCGGCAGCCGCGGATATCCAGGTGCCCGACGGCATTCAGCCGCCATCGCTCGTGGCCGCCGCCAAATCCAGCGACCCAGTGGCCCTCTTCGAGATCGGCGCGCGCTACACGGATGGCCGCGGTGTCGCAGCGGATCTCAAGCAGGCGGCAAACTGGTATCAGCTCTCGGCCGACAAGGGCTATGCACCGGCGCAGTACCGGCTTGCCAGCATGTACGAGAAGGGCAACGGCATCGACCGCGATCTTGCCAAGGCCAAGGAATATTACGATCAGGCCGCCAATCAGGGCAATGCCAGCGCCATGCACAACCTTGCCGTGCTCTACGCTTCCGGCTCAGTTGGCCAGCAGGACTATGATTCGGCGGCAAACTGGTTCATCCGCGCCGCCAACCTCGGCGTCTCCGACAGCCAGTTCAATCTGGCGATCCTCTATGCACGCGGCAATGGCGTGAAGACGGATCTGCAGGAATCCTACAAGTGGTTCGCGATTGCCGCAAAGAGCGGCGACAAGGACGCGGCGCAGAAGCGTGACGAAGTCGCCAACGCCATGAAGCCGGCCGATCTTGAGAGCGCGCGTGCCAAGGTCGATCTCTGGAAGGTACAGCCGGCCGATCCCAAGGCCAACGGCACCGACATTCCCGACGAATGGACCACTGGCAAGGGTGTGAACACCGCTTCCATCGACATGAAAAAGGCCATCCGCAATATCCAGGCGATCCTCAACAAGAATGGCTTCGATGCCGGCGCGCCCGATGGCTCCATGGGCGACAAGACGGTTGCGGCACTGAAGAGCTTCCAGAAATCCGTCGGCCTGCCATCGGATGGCCGCGTGACCGATCAGGTCGTCAAGGAGCTTCTCGCTCGCAACAAATAGCCCTGCCGAAATTGGGAATATGAAGATGCCGGCGCAATGACGCCTGCATTTTTGTTTTCCGGGGACACCACCGTCTTCACCGATCGTCCAATCACCGTCACAGAAATGCGGAAAAGGTCGCGCTAGAGTAAATTCGGCAATTCGAAAACTGAGGCGACACAGCTTTTCCTAAGGCTCTGGCAATGATTTCAGATTAGAATCCGCCGTTTAAGGGGAAAATGGTCCAGGCTGCGGTTACCACGCCGGAATGCCTGTAAGCGGGAACAACGTGTGACGATCTATCTGCCGATCGCAGAACTGTCGGTGAATATTCTCATTATTCTCGGCATGGGCGCAGCCGTAGGGTTTCTCTCCGGCATGTTTGGCGTCGGCGGCGGCTTTCTCATCACGCCCCTCCTCATCTTCTACAACATCCCGCCTGTCGTTGCGGTCGCAACTGGTTCCAATCAGGTCGTTGCCTCGTCGGTCTCAGGCGCGCTCACCCATTTTCGCCGCGGCTCGCTTGATCTGAAGCTGGGCACAATCCTACTTGCCGGCGGTCTGGCGGGCGCGACATTCGGCCTTTGGCTGTTCGTGCTGCTACGACGCCTGGGCCAGATCGACCTGATCATCTCATTGATCTACGTGCTCCTGCTTGGCACCGTGGGAACCCTGATGCTGTGGGAGAGCGTGCGGGCCATGCGCCGTGCCGCCGGAAAACTGCCGCCGGCAACGGGCAAGCCGCGCCATCACAGCTGGGTGCAGCGCCTGCCGCTGAAGCTCCGCTTCAAGAAATCCAAGCTCTATCTCAGCGCCATTCCCGTCATCGGCCTCGGCTTCTTCGTCGGCATGCTGACCCCCATGGGTATCGGCGGCGGCTTCATCCTCGTGCCGGCGATGATCTATCTGTTGCGCGTGCCGACGAACGTGGTCGTGGGAACCTCGCTGTTTCAGGTCATCTTCGTGACGGCCTTCACCACCATCGTCCAGGCCGCCACCAACTATTCCGTCGATATCGTGCTGGCCTTCCTGCTGATGGTTGCGGGCGTCGTCGGCGCCCAATACGGCGTGCGCGTCGGCCAAAGGCTGCGCGGCGAGCAGCTTCGCGCCCTGCTCGGCCTGCTTGTTCTCGCCGTCGGGCTGCGTCTGGCGATCGCCCTGGTGGTGACGCCGGCAGACGTCTATTCGGTCGTGCTGGAAGGGGTGAGTCGATGAGAGGTTTCGCGCTGCTTCTCGCCACGACCTTGCTGCTGGCGCCACTTGCCGCCCAGGCGCAGGTGCTGCTCGACCAGCCGACGACCTCGAACACATCGCGCGAAACGATGGAGATCGGCACCTCCACAAGCGAGATAGCCATCACCTCGGACTTTGCCGGCGCCGATCTGACGATCTTCGGCGCGCTCTCCAACACCGATCAGCTGCTTCTGGCAATCGGCCAATATGACATCGTCGTCGTGCTGGAGGGGCCACGCGAGAATGCCACGGTGCGCAGGAAAGAGCGCGTCTTCGGCATCTGGGTCAACACGCGCTCAATGACCTTCGAGCATGTGCCGCAGGCCTATTCGCTGTCGAGTACGCGTGCAGTGGATAATATTACAGCCCCGCTGGAGCTCAGCGACCGCGGCATCGGCGTCGACCATATTCCCCTCACCCCTGTAGGCTTTGTCGGCAATGTCGCCGATGTGCCGGAATTCCGGCAGGCCTTTCGGCGGCTGCAAACGGCCGGCGGCCTCTATGAGAGCGATCCGGCCGGCGTTCGCTTCGTCAGCTCCACATTGTTCAAGGCGACCCTGAGGCTTCCGGCCGACGTGCCGAACGGCGTGCACACCGTGCGCGCCTATCTCTTCAAGAGCGGCAAGTTCCTGAACGAAAAATCCCTGCCGTTGCGGGTCATCAAGACGGGCATCGAGCAGATGATAACCGACGCGGCGCATCAGCGGCCGATCGCCTATGGCGTCTTCTCGGTGCTGCTGGCTCTGGTGACGGGATGGGGCGCCAGCTTCATGTTCCGGAAAAACTGATCAACCGCTTTTCTTCCGATTGGCCACTTCAAGATAGGCCTCCGTCAATCGGCCGAGCACCGAAGGCGTGTCCGCCGGCAGCACCTTGCCGAGATGTTTGGCGCGAAGCTCGTCCATGAATTCTTCCCATAGCTTCGGGCCACCGTTTTCGAGTAGCTCGGCGCGGATCGACAGTTCTTCCGACACCGGAAGATGCTTGCGGCCCCAGGCGCCCATATGGGCAAAGAGCGGCACCAGGTCGATCGCCATCTCCGTGAGGCTATAGATCGCCTTCTGCTTGTGGGTGGGATCATCCTCGCGAGTGAGAAGACCGCGCTCGACCAGCCGCTTCAATCGGTCAGCAAGGATATTCGACGCAATACCCTCCTGCGACGCCTGCAACAGCTCGCGAAAATGCCGGCGATTGCCGAACATGATGTCCCTAATGACGATCAGGCTCCAGCGGTCGCCGAGGATTTCCAGGGTCAGATTGATCGGGCAGCCGGAGCGATGCAATGCGTCCATAATGGTCTCCAAAAACTGCTTGCATTTTGCCATCAGTCTGCCTAATTTTCAACTGATTGCTTTTAGCAACCGGTTTTGATTATGATACGGTTATCACGATGGAGGAATGTAATGAGGAAGCTTGTGGTCTGGAATCTCATGACGCTTGACGGCTATTTCGAGGGAGCCAATCCCTGGGACATCGATTTTCACATGCTCGCCTGGGGCGATGAGCTGGAGCGCCTGGCGACCGAGCTCGGCAATGAAGGCGATCTGCTGATTTTCGGCCGCAGGACCTATGAAGGCATGGCATCCTATTGGCCGACCGACACGGAAACACCTGAGATCGGCGCCTATATGAACAGCATCGCCAAAATTGCCGCCTCGCGGACGCTGGACAAGGCGGACTGGAACAATACCCGCGTCGTCAGCAACATCGCCGCTGAAGTGAAAAAACTGAAGAATGAGCCCGGCAAGACCATCTTCGTCTTCGGCAGTGCCGAGGTTGCAGATGTGTTGCTCAAGGCCGGACTGGTGGACGAAATCCGCCTTTGCCTCGTTCCGGTCATTCTGGGTGGCGGCAACCCGCATTTCAAGCCGGCAACGGAACAGGTGCCACTGAAGTTGCTCGAATCCAAAGCGCTCAAGACCGGCGGGCTGATCCTGCGCTACGAGCCGGTGAAAGCCGCCTGAGATAGCTGCGCAATTCCGGACGAAAAACCGCTACGCACTTTTCTGGAATTGCTTCAGGCCGACAGATTGCCAAACCGAACGGAATAGATGCGGTCACGGCCAAGCAGATGGGCTATCAAGCTCTCCCGCTCGAACAGACCGGCCATGGCCTTGTGACGAAGATCAAGGCCGCCGGTCATCACACCGAAGGCGGGCATGAGCAGGCGGGCGCCATCCGTTGCAAAGCACGGGCGGCGCACCGACTTTTCACGACGACGGACGGTGGCGGAAGGATGCAGGTGGCCGGCAATCTCGCCAGCCTGCAGACCAGACTTCGGCTCATGACGGAATGTCAGCCCGCCATAATGCATCTCGTCGACCGAATGGCCAGGCAGATCGACCGTACCATCGGGATCATGATTGCCATTGATCCAGATCCATTCGCGGCCGCGCGCCATGGTGACGATCAGGTCGCGAAACTCTTCCGGCAGATGCTGCGAGCCGACGCGGTCGTGGAAATTGTCGCCGAGCGAGACGACGAGTCTCGGATCGTATCGGGAGATGACGGCCGAGAGAACGGTCAGTGTCGCGAGCGTATCGTAGGGCGGCAACAGCATGCCACGACGGGCAAAGGCGGCACCCTTTTCCAGATGCAGATCGGAAACGACGAGGATACCGGCATCCGGCAGATAGAGCGCGCCGAGCGGATCGCAGACGGCAGCAACGCCATGAACGACGGTGTCGACGCCCGACGCTGATGTCGCGCCGTTGCCTTGTCCGTTCATGTCTCGCGCTAGCGCCAGGCTGTTCATCACCTTACCAATCTACCTTCTTCGTCCGTTTCGCAGCCTGCCTATTCCATGGCCTCGCGGATCAGATCATCAGCCGCTTCGGCCAGGAGGACATCATGAGCCTCACCCGGCACCGGCACCTTGCCGATTTCCAGCATCACCGGCACGGCGAGCGGCGAAATATGATCCAGCGCGCGATGGGTAATGTGGCCCTTGATTCGCTTCAGCATATCCGCAAGCCGGCCAATATCCAAAAGTCCGGTCGCCGCATCCTGCCGTGTTGCCTGCAGCAGGATGTGATCCGGCTCGTGGCTGCGCAGCACGTCATAGATGAGATCGGCGGAGACCGTCACCTGACGGCCGGTCTTTTCCTTGCCGGGATGGCGGCGCTCGATCAAGCCGGCAATCACGGCGCAATTGCGGAAGGTGCGCTTCAACAGAAAGGATTCGTCGAGCCAGGCCTCAAGATCGTCGCCGAGCATATCCTCGTCGAAGAGATCGGACAGGCTGAGACGCCCGTTAGCGATCATCAGCCCCATATCCTCCAGCCCCCAGATGCCGAGAGAATAATCGGTGGCGACGAAGCCCATCGGCTTGGCCCCTGCCCGCTCCAGCCTTCGGGTGAGCAACATGCCGAGCGTCTGGTGGGCTAGGCGTCCCTCGAAGGGATAGGCGACCATGTAGGCGCGGCTGCCGCGTGGAAAAGTTTCGATCAGGAACTCGTCACGCTTCGGCAGCAGCGATTTTTCCTTCTGTATTTCCAGCCAGTCGCGCACCTGATCCGGCAGGCGGTGCCGGCGGTCGGGATCGGCGATCATCGCCCTCACCTGATCGGCAAGATAGGTCGAAAGCGGAAACTTGCCGCCGGCATAGGAAGGAATTTTCGGGTCCAGCGAGAAGGCCTGCGAGGCCAAACACTCGCTCTCGCGGATGCCCTCGAAGCGCAGCACCTTGCCGGAGAAGAGGAAGGTGTCGCCGGGCGCCAGCTGCTCGACGAAATATTCCTCGACCTTGCCGAGCGGCGCCCCGCCTCGTCCGAGCGAGCCCAGCGCGTTGCGCTTGACCATGCGGATATTCAGCATCGCCTCTTCGACGATCGTGCCGAGGTTCAGGCGATACTGCTGGGCGACCTGCGGATTGGAGACGCGCCAGCGTCCATCCACCGTCTTGCGGATGCGGGCATAGCGTTCATAGGTTCTGAGCGCATAGCCGCCGGTCGCGACAAAATCGACGATGCGCTCGAAGGTCTCCCACGAGAGATCGGCATAGGGGGCGGCGCTCTGCACCTCATCGTAGAGTTCGAGCATGTCGAACGGCTCGGCGCAGGCCATGCCGAGCACATGCTGGGCGAGAACATCTAGCGCGCCCGCCCCGATCGGCGGCGTATCCTGCGCACCGATATAGTTGGCATCGAGAGCGGCCTGACATTCCATCACCTCGAAGCGGTTGGCCGGCACCAGGATCGCCTTCGACGGCTCGTCCATGCGGTGATTGGCGCGGCCGATGCGCTGGGCAAGGCGGCTGGCACCCTTCGGTGCGCCGACATGAATGACGAGGTCGACATCGCCCCAGTCTATGCCGAGATCGAGCGTCGAGGTGGCGACGACGGCGCGCAGCCGGTTGTCGGCCATGGCCGCCTCCACCTTGCGGCGCTGGCCGACATCGAGCGAGCCGTGATGCAGGGCGATCGGCAGATTGTCGTCATTCGCCGTCCACAGCTCCTGAAACAGCATTTCGGCCTGGGAGCGCGTGTTGACGAAAAGGAGCGTCGTGCGATGCGCCTTCAGCTCGCGATAGATATCAGGGATCGCGTATTTCGCGGAATGGCCGGACCAGGGAATGCGCTGCTCAGTCGACAGGATCGATATGTCCGGCTTGGCACCGCCCTCGACGATGACGAGGCCGGCATGATGCTCCTCTCCCGGCTCTTGCGCCACCAGCCATTTCTGCAGGTCCATCGGGTCGGCAACGGTCGCTGAAAGGCCGATGGTCTGCACGCGCGGCGCAAGCTTTCGGATACGGGCAAGACCGAGCGACAGCATATGCCCACGCTTGGAGGTGACGAGCGAATGCAATTCGTCGAAGACGATGTATTTCAGATCCTTGAAGAAGCGCTCGGCCTCGCGATTGGCCAGCAGCAGTGCCACCTGTTCCGGCGTCGTCAGCAGGATATCGGGCGGATTGAGCTTTTGCCGCTGCCGCTTGCCAGACGGCGTATCGCCGGTGCGGTTCTCGACCGATACAGGCAGGCCCATCTCGGTGACCGGCTTCATCAGATTGCGCTCGATATCGACGGCGAGCGCCTTTAGCGGCGAGATGTAGAGCGTATGGATGCCGGTGAAGGCCGAGCCGGGCGGGATCTTGCCGCGCCGGGTGAGATCAGTGAGCGACGGCAGAAAGCCGGCAAGCGTCTTGCCCGCGCCCGTCGGCGCAATCAGCAGCGTGCTCTCACCGGCCTCGGCACGGGCCAGCAGTTCGAGCTGGTGCGCGCGCGGCTGCCAGCCCTTTTCCGCAAACCAGCGGAGGAAGGGTGCAGGCAGGGCAAGACGGTGCTCGGGGTCGATCTGGTCCATGAGGCTAAATGTAATGGATATGCTACGGATGAGAAGCTGCGGATATTTGAGTTCGCATCTTTGGCTTCAAGGTTTGCGGAGAGTCTGTACCCCCCTCTGTCCCTTTCGGGACATCTCCCCCACATGGGGGGAGATCGATAACCTGTGGCACCTGCTTGCCTCAAACAAACATTGTGTCTGCAGGGATTAAAGCAAGATGCATGTGGAAGCGTTGCTGCATGCTCCAAACGATCTCCCCCCATGTGGGAGAGATGTCACGACAGTGACAGATGGGGGTATCGGGCGCACGGCATATGCCGAACTTAGTTACCTCCAGCCTCGCTTCAAAAAAGGAATTGACTCCCAAAATAATCATAGATAAAAAATATCCATGATTTGAGAGGCCAAGACATGAAGCTCGGAGACGGTGTCGAACAATCCATCCACTGCGTCAGCATGCTGGCGGGTCTGTCGGATGGCAGCGTGCTTTCGGCGGCGGCCCTTGCCGAATTTCACGGCGTCTCGGTCAGTTATCTCTTGAAGCATCTGCAGGCGCTTTCGGGCGCCGGCATTCTCGACACCGTGCCGGGACCGAAGGGCGGCTATCGGCTCGCGCGAAAGCCGGAGGCCATCACCCTGCTTGACATCGTGCTGGCCGCCGAAGGGCCGGCGCCGGCCTTTCGCTGTTCGGAAATCCGCCAGCGTGGTCCGAACCCGCTGGAAGGGCATTATTTCGTCAAGCCCTGCGGCATCAATGTCGCCATGCTCGCAGCCGAACGCGTCTATCGAGCCGAACTGGCCAAGACGAGCATCGCCGACGTGCTGACCGATCTCCGCGAGACGGATACGGACGGCGGCATCAATGCGAGAGGCTGCGCCTTTCTCGAGATCCATGAACGCAAGACCAAAAACTGAACCCGCGAAAACCAAAGCCCAAGGAGAAGACCATGCATCCCCGTTTCAATTTCGCCAAAGCCTCGCCCGACTCCTACAAGGCGGTCGCTGCGCTGGAAAACTTCGTCCAGAACTCGGGTCTGGAGCGCCGCTTCATCCATCTGATCAAGCTTCGTGCCTCGCAGATCAATGGCTGCGCCTACTGCGTCGACATGCATGTGAAGGAAGCCCGCCACGACGGCCTGAGCGAACAGTGGATTAACCTGATGTGCGTCTGGTGGGAATCGCCCGTTTATGACGATCGCGAGCGCGCCCTGCTCCGCTGGGTCGACTCCGTCACCAAGATTGCCCAGACCGGCATACCGGATTCGGACTACGAGCCGCTGAAGCAGCATTTCAGCGAGGAGGACATCGTCAAGATCACCGTCGCGATCGCCACGATCAACGTCTGGAACCGCCTTGCCGTCGGATTCCGCTCGCAGCATCCGATCGACGCACCGCACAAGGCAGCTTGAGCCTGGTTTCTCTGAGCATAATGTGGCCCGGAGCTCTCCCTTGAACTCCGTCATCCTCGGGTCAAGCCCGAGGATGACGGAATATGGGGTGGGTAGCGGAGACCTAAGAGAGGCTGAGCATTACCGCCATTTGATAACACCAAAACAAAAGACGCGGGACCGAAGCCCCGCGTCTTTTGTTGATTTTCCCATGCTCAGCAAGCTAAGCAAAGACGTTATCAGGCAGCAGCCGAAGCGAAGCCTTCAGTCGAGACTTCCGAAATGGTCTTCAGAACCTGCGAAGCGATCTGGTAGGGGTCGCCCTGCGAGTTCGGGCGACGATCTTCGAGGTAGCCCTTGTAGTCGTTCTTGACGAAGGAGTGCGGAACGCGGATCGAAGCGCCGCGGTCGGCAACGCCGTAGCTGAACTTGTTCCACGGAGCAGTTTCGTGCTTGCCGGTCAGACGCTTGTCATTGTCCGGGCCGTAGACGGCGATGTGAGCTTCGAGGTTCTTGTCGAACTGAGCCATCAGCGCTTCGAAATAGGCCTTGCCGCCGACTTCGCGCATGAACTTGGTCGAGAAGTTGCAGTGCATGCCCGAGCCGTTCCAGTCGGTGTCGCCGAGCGGCTTGCAATGGAACTCGATGTCGATGCCGTACTTTTCCGTCAGGCGCTGCAGCAGGTAGCGAGCCATCCAGATCTGGTCGGCAGCGCGCTTGGAGCCCTTGCCGAAAATCTGGAATTCCCACTGGCCCTTGGCCACTTCGGCATTGATGCCTTCGTGGTTGATGCCGGCTTCCAGGCAAAGATCGAGATGCTCTTCGACGATTTCGCGAGCGATGTCACCGACATTGCTGTAGCCGACGCCGGTGTAATACGGACCCTGCGGAGCCGGGTAGCCGGATTCCGGGAAGCCGAGCGGACGGCCGTCCTTGTAGAAGAAATATTCCTGCTCGAAGCCGAACCATGCATCTTCGTCATCAAGGATGGTTGCGCGGCTGTTGGATGCATGCGGCGTAACGCCATCCGGCATCATGACTTCGCACATGACGAGTACGCCGTTGGTGCGAGCCGGGTCCGGGTAGATGGCGACGGGCTTCAGCACGCAATCCGAGCTACGGCCTTCGGCCTGCAGCGTCGACGAACCATCGAAGCCCCAGAGCGGGAGCTGTTCGAGCGTCGGGAAATCGGCAAATTCCTTGACCTGCGTTTTACCGCGCAGATTCGGCACCGGGGTGTACCCGTCGAGCCAGATGTACTCGAGCTTATATTTCGTCATTAACGCACCTCATAACAGTTAATCAGGCGAAGTAGAAAAAATTGCCGGCGCCCGCCGAAAAATCCTTCACTACAAGCGGCTGCCATATGACATGCATTTGACATGCCAGATCGCGCAGACATCCCATTCGATCCGCGAAGTTTTTACAATTCTGGAGCTTTTGCGGGAATTTCTGGGCGCTAAATGCCGGATTCTTTTCGAATCGCGAGCGACCCGACACCGGAGGGCTGCCAACTTGTCGCACCCCTATCAGTGGGGTTCAGCCTGGAAAATTGGCAGGTTGAAACAACGATAGAGGGTCTCGCCAAAAGGGAATTGCCTATAATTTCAACGTTTAGCATTTTTTTTGAGCAAAATGCTGATATTTGCCTTGGGGTTTGCTATATATGAGTTGTCTCTTCAAGCGCGCCCGCTTGAAAACCAAAAGGGAGAGACAGCGAATGGCATTCATTGCTCGCCATGAAACGGCAAAGATCTATCAGTTTCCCGTTGCGGCCCGCCCGACGGCGGTGAACCAGCGCCCGAAGGTCAACCTCACGCCCGATATCGGCGCAAGCATCGCGACGGCTGCATTCGACAGCTGGTATCACGAAGCCGCGATCGTTGAATCCGACGAGACCCGCAAACAGTAAATCGCTGGTTTTTACAAGGCGATGTAACGATCCGAGCGGTGATTGATCGCGAGGAAGAGATTGAGGGCGATTGCGCCCAATACCGAGCAGATGACCACGAAAGGCGTGGTCACGGCGAAGGCGACTGCGAGTACGCACAGGTCGACCGCAAGCTGCACCAGCCCTGCCCTGATGCCGAAACGCTCCTGCAGATAAATCCCCAATATGCCGACACCGCCGAGGCTCGCGCGGTGGCGATAAAGCGCGAGCAGGCCGAAGCCCAGCAGGATGCCGCCGAGAAGCGCCGACCATAGCGGATTGATATGGGCAACGTTGAACAGGAGCGGCTGCAGGTTGGAAAGCAGCGAAGTCAAAGCAATGGCGATGAAGGTCTTGATGGTGAAGGCGGGACCGAGCTGCTTCAGCGACAGATAGAAGAACGGCAGGTTGACCACGAAGAAGGCCAGGCCGAAATTCACGCCGATGGCATAATGCAGCAAGAAGGCGACGCCGGCAGTGCTGCCGGTCAAAAGGCCTGCGCTCGAGAGGCAGAAGAGCCCGAGCGCCGAAACCAGACTTCCGGAAAATATGCCCTGGATGTCCTCGACCAGCGAATGCCGGGTCGCGGATGTATTCCAGACGCCAAAAGCGCTCCTTGCGTTCGCCATGTGCTTTCCCCTTTGTTCCCGGGCTTTCTGCTGAAAGGCCGAGTTACAATCAAGAGAAAATATGTAAGCAATGCTGACCTATTTGATATTCGCAAGATTCGAATAATCAGGCGGATTTGCGCGTAATGAACAGAATGCCATGGATCGGTTTTCCGCCATCCATGCGAATGACGCTGCGTGCCAAATCTTGCACCGCAAAGCCATGCGTGGCCAATACCTCCCTGACATAGGCCTCCGAATGGACAAAACGCAGGGAATCGCGCAGCACATAGCCCGCCGGCTGCTCTGCATCCTCGACCGAAAAGGCGAAGACGGCCCCGTCAGCCGCCAGCTCACGCACGATCGCCATCACCCCTTGCAGATTGCCCAGATACATCAGGACATCGGCGGCGGTGATCAGGTTCGCACGCGCCGGCGCCAGGCCAGCATCGAAGATGCCTGACAGCGAAGGCTCCAGCGACAGATCCGCCTGACCGAGATGATCATAGACGTGCTTCTCGGCCGCCTTTGCGAGCATGCCCTTCGAGAGATCGTAGCCCTCGAGCCGATCCACGCAGCCGCGTATCTCCGGCCCGAAAAGCCCCGTGCCGCAACCGAGATCGACGGCGAGGCGAAAATGCTCGGGAATTTCAGCCGCCCCGGCAATCAGAGCCGCAAGCTTGCCGGGCACGGTGTAGCCAAGCTTTTCCACCAATGAAGTCTCGAAGCGATCGGCATAGTCGTCGAACAGGCGCTCGACATAAAGGCTCGGCGGCCGGTCGGGCATATCGGCGCCACCGAGAACTGCAAGCTTCAGGCGGGCGCCGAAGACATCGCCCGCATCGAGCGCGAGCACCTCATTCAGCGCCGTGATCGCGCCCGGCGCATCGCCAGCCTTTTCGCGATAGGTGGCAAGGGTGAACCAGCCAGCAGCCCAGCCCGGCACCAGCTCCAGCGCCTGCTCCATCAATTCGGCGGCGCTGGCGGGCTCGCCGCTTTCCGCAAGCATCCTGGCGTAGTCGGCACGGCGGTCGGCAATGACATCGCCGGAGGAAAGCTGGCTCGGCAGCATGGTTTTCATCCTGTTTGACGTCCGGCTTTGCGCGCGGCCACAAAAAAACTCAAGTCCTATTTCAGGCAGACGCGTGTTTGAGGTGAGTGCCGGGCAAAAGCGCTTGCGCGTTGCGGGCGGCAGCCCTATCTCAAAACCGACTGCCATTATGGAGACGTCAGCATGTCCGATCAGGTGAACAGATTCCTCGGCGATTCGCCGGGACGCACGGTGGTGAAGCTCATCGTCGTGTCGCTCGTCGTCGGCTTTCTCATGAAGTTCTTCGGCTGGCGGCCGCTTGATTTCCTGTATGGCTTCCGCCGCTTCGTCGTCGATCTCTGGCACAGCGGCTTTGCGGCGCTGGGCGAATTCGGCGATTATCTGATGCTCGGGGCCACCATCGTCATCCCGCTCTTCATCATCCTCCGATTGTTCAATCATCGCCGCTGACATGAATTCCCAGACACTCATCTACTCGCGCCGCTATGCGCTGCGCCTCGCCGCGCTTGCGCTCGCCGCCTCCATCGCCAGCTGCGCCACGCCGCCTGCCCGCGTTTCCAATACGCCCGCCAGCGACCAGACCGCGTCAGCCCTCCCGCTCGTCAACGCGCTGCGCGCCAGGAACGGGCTGCCGCCGCTGAAGATCGATGCAGCCGCCAGCAGCGCCGCCATGTACCAGGCGCGGCGCATGGCGGATGCCGGCAAGATGGAGCATCTGATCGGCATCGGCGACGTTTTCGGCAAGCGGGTCAAGGCAAGCGGCGTCAAGCTGCCGGCCGCCGAGAACATCGCCGAGGGCCAGCGCGACGTGAACGCCGCGGTCACGGCCTGGATCAATTCGCCGAAGCATTTGCACAACATGCTCGGCAAATATGACGGGCTTGGTGTCGCTCTCTCCTCTTCCCCCTCTTCCGGTGGCAAGCCTTATTGGTCCATGGTGCTCTCCTCGGATTGAGGAGGCACAAAGCAGACATGGATATTCAAGAGGGAGAAAGAAGGGTCCTGCCCTTCGACGTGACGCATCGGCTCGTGCTGTCGATCGCGCTCCCGATGACCCTCGGCTTCATGACGACGCCGCTGCTCGGCCTGGTCGACACCGCCGTGGTCGGCCATCTCGGCCAGCCGGATGCGCTGGCGGGGCTCGCGATCGGCGCGGTGCTGTTCGATCTCATCTTCGCAAGCTTCAACTTCCTGCGTGCCTCGACCACGGGCCTTACCGCCCAGGCCTATGGCCGCCGTGACCGGCACGAGCAGCAAGCTGTCTTCTGGCGTGCCCTGATCTCGGCGCTCGGCTCCGGCACCCTGATCGTGCTGCTCTCACCCGTGCTGCTCTGGCTCGGCATCGCCTTGATGGGGCCGCAAGGCGCCATCGCCGAGGCGACGCGCACCTATTTTTCCATCCGCATGCTCTCCGGCCCGGCGGCGCTTGCCAATTATGCGCTGCTCGGCTTCGTGCTCGGCCGCGGCCAGGGCGGCATCGGGCTGCTGTTGCAAACCGTCATCAACGGCGTGAACATCGTGCTGGCGATCTGGCTTGGCCTGTGGCTCGGCTGGGGCGTGGCAGGTGTCGCCTGGGGCACGCTGATCGGCGAGGCGAGTGGCACATTGCTGGGGCTTGCCATCGTGCTGCGGAGCTTTGCTGGAGAGAAGCGGCCGGCACGCGCCGAACTTCTGTCGCGCGCCAAGCTCACGCAGCTCTTCGCGCTCAATCGCGATATTCTCATCCGGACCTTCGTGCTGATCGGGGCCTTCACGCTGATGACGCGCATCGGCAACAGTTTTGGCGCAGTCATCCTGGCGGCCAATGCAGTGCTGATGAACTTCTTCCTGCTGTCAGGCTATTATCTCGATGGACTGGCAAACGCGGCCGAGCAGATCACCGGCCGCTCGATCGGCGCCAATTATCGGCCGGCCTTCGAGCGCGGATTAAAGCTGACCGGATTCTGGTCCTTCGGGCTGGCGCTTGCCGCCGCCATCTTCTTCTTCACCCTCGGCCCGGCATTGATCCGCCTGCTGACGACCTCGGAGGAGGTGCGCCTCGCTGCCGAAACCTATCTGCCATGGGCGGCCGTCACCGGCCTCACCGGCGCGCTGGCCTTCCTGATGGATGGGGTCTTCATCGGCGCCACATGGTCACGCGAGATGCGCAACAAGATGCTGATGTCCTTCGGCGGCTACCTCGTGGCGCTCGCGGTCCTGGTGCCGACACTCGGCAATCACGGCCTGTGGATGGCCATGAATGCCTTTCTGCTGTTCCGCGGCATCTTCCTGGCCATGGGCCTGAAGACGCGGGCCGATCAGACGTTCCGGTTCGCCCAGTAGTCCAGCCTGGTGTCGCGGAGATCTCGGATCGAACCAACGCGCTCGCGGTCGATGAGCTTCGACAGGCCGGAGACGACCTGACCTGCCAGGCCCGGGCCTTCATAGACCATGCAGGAATAAAGCTGCACCAGATCGGCGCCCGCCTTGATCTTCTCGAGTGCCGTTTCGGCCGACGAAACGCCGCCGACCCCGATGATCGGCAGCGCACTGCCGACGCGGCGGCGCATCTTCGCCAATACCGCCGTCGACTTCTCGAAGACCGGCTTGCCGGAAAGGCCGCCCGCCTCTTTCGCCTGCCGCTGATCCTTCAAACCGTCGCGTGAAAGCGTGGTGTTGGAGACGATCAGGCCGTCAAGCGCATGCGACAGGGCTTCCGCCGCGATGTCGTCCATGCCCTCTTCAGTCAGATCCGGAGCGATCTTCAAGAAGACCGGGATGCGTTTGCCCGCCTTCGCTGCCTCTTCGTCGCGCGCGGCGAGCACGGCCGACAGCAACACCGCGAGGCTCTCGCGTCCCTGCAGATCGCGCAGGCCCGGCGTATTGGGCGAAGATATATTTGCGGTGAAATAGCGTGCGACGGAATAGAAGCGGCGGATACCGGCGACATAGTCGGCGATGCGGTCAGCGCTGTCCTTGTTCGCACCGATATTGACGCCGATGATGCCGCCACTGCGAACAGCCTGCAGCCGGCGAAGAGCCGCCTCGTGGCCTTCATTGTTGAAGCCGAGGCGGTTGATGACGCCCTCATCCTCGATAAGGCGGAAGATGCGCGGGCGCGGATTGCCGGCTTGCGCCTTCGGCGTCACCGTACCGATTTCGGTAAAGCCGAAGCCGAGCCTCAAAAGCGCTTCCGGCACCTCGGCATTCTTGTCAAAGCCGGCCGCCATGCCGATGGGGTTGGCGAAGTCGAGCCCGGCCACGGTCTGGCGCAGGCGCGGATCGGCCTTGAGGCGGCAGGTCGGCACGAGGCCGGACTTCAACGCCGCAATCGACATGCCGTGCGCCGTTTCCGGATCAAAAAGAAAGAGGCCGCGTCGGCCGAGGTCGCGAAAGGCGTCGATCATTCAGCCATCTCCGGAAAGACATGCGCGCCATCGGCGCCGATCGGCAGCGGCTTCTCCCAGAGCACGGCGGAAAGCGGCAGAGGCGCATAGAGATGCGGGAAGAGGTCACCGCCGCGCGAGGGTTCGAAGACCAGCTTGTCGCCAAGCGCATCGCCATCGACCGCCACCAGCAGCAGGCCCGTCTGGCCGGCGAAATAGAGTTCCGCGGTTTTCACCGCCTGTTTGGCCGTGGAGAGATGAATGAAACCGTCTGTCAGGTCGATTGCCGCGCCATGAAAAACGCCGGTTTGTCTGGCTTGTTGCCAGAGGGCATCCGGCACGATCTTGTAAACCACTGGCATGGCGGTCATCATCCCTATGTAAACCTGTCGTGATAGGGCTTTGCACGAAAACATCGGCCAATGTCCACGGTTTCCGTGGTGGATTTGAGATTTTAACGCAGAAAATCCGGGGGATGACATGACGAAGGAACTGAAAATCGGCCTTGCAGCCATGCTTTTGCCAGCCGCTCTTCTTCTCTCAACGCCGGCTCTGTCAGCCGAACAGGATACGGCACGCTTCCAGCTGGAGCGCAGCGGCGATCACTTCGTCCGCCTCGACCGAAAGACCGGCGCGATGTCCATCTGCCAGGATCAGACAGGCAACCTCGTCTGCCGCATGGCGGCCGACGAGCGCGCCGCCTATGACGACGAGCTGGACCGCCTTTCCGACCGCGTGACGAAACTGGAAAAGACCGTTGCCTCGAACAAGGGATCGAGCCTGCCAAGCGACGCCGATGTCGACCGCACGCTCGGCATCATGCAGAAATTCGTGCGCGGCTTCATGGGCATGGCGAAGGAATTCCAGAGCGAAGAGCCGAATACCAAACCGCTGCCGCAGAAGACGTGAAGCCAGGAAATCCGGCTGGCAAAGCACGGGGATAAAGGATCCTATTCCTATGCCGGTCTTTACTCGCCCATACGCCTCGGTTAACATTTTTTAAATGAGTTGAGCCGGTTAAGCCGGCGTACAGATGCTGAGCGGCGATGCTGTCACATGAGCAGATATGGGGTGCGATCGACAGGCTTGCCGAGCGGCACGCCCTGACGCCCTCCGGTCTGGCACGCCGCGCCGGGCTCGATGCCACCTCCTTCAACAAGTCGAAGCGATTGAGCCAGGATGGGCGCCTGCGCTGGCCCTCGACGGAATCGATCGCCAAGGTGCTGGAGGCAACGGGGGCAAGTCTCGAGCAGTTTCTGAGCTTCATCCGGCCGGGCGCGGTAACGGATACTGCGCCAGCAAACGGAATTTCCTCGCCCGGCAGCTCAATTCCGCTCATCGGCTTTGCCCAGGCGGGTGCCGGCGGTTTCTTCGACGATGGCGGTTTTCCGGCCGGTCAGGGCTGGGACATGGTGGAATTTCCCGCGGCCGCCGGGCACAGGACCGGCGCCTATGCGCTGGAGGTGCAGGGCGAAAGCATGCTGCCGCTCTATCGCGATGGTGATATTCTGATCGTCGAGCCTGGGGCTCAAATCAGGAAAAACGATCGCGTCGTGGTCAAGACCCGCGAGGGCGAAGTGATGGCCAAGGTCTTGCTGAGGCAGAGCGCGCGGTCTATCGAGCTACTGTCGCTCAACCCCGAACATCCCAATCGCAGCTTCGAGCTGGCGGATGTGGAATGGATTGCCCGGATCATATGGGCCAGCCAATAGGAAAGTTTTCTCGGTATGCGTCGTGATATTTTGCTTGCAGGTGTGGCAGGCGCGGTGATCGGTTCATGGTTGACCCTGATTGTGCTCCAGCTTGGCGAGCATGGGTTTTCCTTGCCTGGCCGCAGCAGCAACACGATGGCGGACAACCGTCCGGCTCCAGCACCCGCTCCCGCGGAAACAGCCAAGGCCGATCTCACGCCGCCCAAGAATGCCGATACACCGAAGCCGGCCGAAACAGCCAAGCAGGATGATGCTGCCGCCAGCAAGCCACAACCGGAAGACCAGGCAAAGACGCAACCTGCCAAGCCCGCAACGGAGACGGTGCCGGACAAGGTGACGCCGACAGTTGCAGCGCCGGCTTCACCCGCCACGCCGGATGGGAGCTCCCAGCTCTCCGAGGCTGCCGTAGCGGCAGCTGCCGCTGCGACTCCAGCACCTACAAACGACGATGCTGTGAAAACGCAAGACGGCGATACGGCCAAGACCGAAGACAACAAGGCAGCAACCGCGCAGCCAGCGGCACCGCCCGAGACCAAAGCCGCCACAGACCCAGCGCAGTCGAACGACGCGTCGGCAAAGCCGGGCGAGGCTCAGCCGGTACCCGCAACCTCGGACGCCGCAAAAAGCACTGAAACCGCTGCCGCCGAAATTCCGAAGCCCGCCGACGTCGCTCCCGAAGCCTCCAGCGCAACGCCGGCATCCCCGCAAGCTGCCGGCACAGATCAAGCCAAGGCAGATCCCGCACCAGACAACCGTATCCCAGCCGATCAGATCGACAGGGAGCTCGCGGCATCGGCTCATCGAACCCTTCCGCCCCAAGCCCAGCCCCAGCTCCAGCCAGAATCCCAACCTCAATCGGAACAGGCCTCGCTGGGTCCGGCGCAAAAGCCGCAAGAGCAGACGACTTCCATCGAACTCAACCGCCCCTTTTCCGATCAGGCCGGCATAGTTACGATCGCGGGCAAGAGCGTGCGGCTCGTCGGCATCATCCCGACCGATGTCGACCGCATGTGCACCAGCTCGAGCGGCAAGGACTGGCCTTGCGGTCAGGCCGCCCGCACGGCATTCCGCATGTATCTGCGCGGGCGATCCATCGACTGCGATCTGCCGAGCGCGACCTGGACCGGCACGGTGACCGGTGCGTGCCGCTACGTCCGCATCGATCTCAGCTCCTGGCTGGTCCGCTTCGGCTGGGCCGATCCGGAACCCGGCTCGCCGCTGGTCGCGCTTGTCGACGAGGCCAAGCAGAAAAAGCGCGGCATGTATGGCGACGATCCGCGCAAGAATGGAAAGTCGACGCTTGGGCCGGCCCTGCCCAAGGAAGATCCGCTCAATCCAATCTGATGCCTTGCCTCCGCCACTACAGCGCCGCGCGTCATATATGACGCGCAAAGGTCGCTGCAGCACTTTAAATCTGCTGCATAACTTTACCCTTAAATCGATTCCGATTTAAGGAATTATGCAGTAACTTTTGCCATGAGACGCGCGACTTTTCAGTCTGCCAAATTCAAAGGACTTCGCCTGTCATGAACAAGCCGCTTTCTGCTCACGAGGCCCTGATCTACGTCATGGTGCTGGCTTCGGCCGTCGACCGAACGATGAACGACCGCGAGCTCAGCCGCATCGGGGAACTCATCCACGCACTGCCGGTTTTCAAGGGTTTTGACGACGAGAAGCTGATCGCCGTCTCCCGCGACTGTGCCAAGCTGCTTTCTGGCAGCGAAGGCCTCGATATCGTGCTCGAAACCGTGCGCGATACGCTGCCGGCCCGGCTCTACGACACCGCCTATGCGCTTGCCGTGGAAGTCGCTTCGGCCGACCTGTCGGTCAAGGCCGAGGAACTGCGTCTCCTCAGCCTGCTCCGCGACCGTCTCGGCCTCGACAAGCTGACCTGTGCCGCCATCGAGCGCAGCGCGATTGCCCGCTACCGCAAGGCCTAGAGCGTTTTCCTCAAACTGCTCTCGTCAGTAGAGCCCATATGGGAAGTAGCGCAGATAGATTTCCTGCAGCCTGCCGTCACGCGAAAGGGTTGCCAGCGCATGGTTGATAGCGGCCGTCAGATCGGCATCCTGCTGGCGCAACATGATCGTCATGCCTTCGCCGAGGAACTGCTGAGACATGTACGGCCCGTCGAAAAGGGCGCAGCATTTTTCGGCCGCCGGTGACGACACCCAGAAGGATAGCTGCAGGCCATCGGCAAAGGCAGCGTCGACCTTGCCATCCCTGACGGCAGCGAGAAGCGCATCCTTGTCGTCAAACGGCACCGGCTTGATCGCGGGGAAAAAGGCGGTCATCATCGCCTCATGCACGGTGCCCTTGACGACGCCGACCGGGTGCCCGGCAAGCGAGGCCGCCGTCGTTCCATTGATCGGCGCCTTGAGATTGCGCACGAAACGCGCCGGCAGCATCAGGAAGGGACGGGAAAAAGCGAAGCTCTTGCGCAGCTCGGGCGTCACTGCGACGCCTGATATCACTGCATCGCCCTGCGAGGCGGAAAGCGCGCCCTGCAATTCATTGAAGGGCAGAGCCTGGATCTGGCACTTGTCCGCGATGGCGAGCTCGTCGCAGATCTTGCGGGCGAGCTCGACGTGAAAGCCCGTGAGCTTGCCGTTCTGATCGAGGAAGTTGAAGGGCGGGAAATCGACCGATGTCAGGAACCGCAGCCTGACCAGCGTAGACAGGTCGGGTTTCGGCAGTCGCTCCCGGGCATCGAACAGGATCGGCAAACTGGGCGGCTTTGCCTCCTGGGCGGAGAGCGACAGAGCGCAAGACATCGCAATCAATGTTGCGTGCGTCAAAAGCCGGGCCGTGGAGATCATCGACGAAAGGCAAACACGCATGGTCTTGATCCGGCCTCCGGTCGTGGCTGCACATCCTTGATTCACGAATCCGGTTTAGCAGAGTCACGTCGCAGGGGGAATATCGCACCATGGCCGAAGGGATAGAGCGAGCCATAGCTCACCAAGCGGGCGGCCTATCGGTTCGCCGATATTTTCGCAGCGGGCAGCAGCTCGATATTTTCGGTTGTCGGGTTAGTTTTTTCTCCGCGCCGCTTCAGCAATCTTGCCGGCGCGCCGACATAGATTCCATAGGGCTCCGTCTTTCCCTTGACGACGGCATTCGCACCGATGACGCACCCTCGTGCGACGTGTGCGCCGCCCAGGATCTTCGCTCCCGCCCCGATCCACACGTCGTCTTCAATGACGATCGGTTTCTTCGTCACGCCCTGCAGGCGAATGGGCTGCGTGAGATCATCGAAATTATGATCGAAGGACACCACCATGGCATGGGCGGCAATCCGCACGTCATTACCTATGGAAATGCCGCCACGGCCTAGCAGGATGCTGTATTCGTTGAAGGAGACGTGGTTGCCGACTTCGATACTGCCTTCTTGTGCATCGATGACGACGCCCCTGCGGAAATGGACTCTTTCGCCAATGCGAACGTCACCACGCTTCCAGATAATCCTGGTGTCGAGCGGAACTTTCGTACTTCGGCCGATCTCAAGCACACCGCTCTTGAAAAGAGCCCTCAGCCTGTAAAGCCATGCTATGCCACGCATTCAAAACGCTCCTGACAAGGGGCGCTCGTTTTCTCATGCTTTTCCGGCCCCCACCTGAATGGGCTAGAACATGGCGATGCCGGAGGGGTAGCGCAAGTGTTGGCTACACGCATTGCACTGTCAGTTGCGCGCGACAAAGCCCGTAATCAAGGCGATAACGCCAAAGCCGGCCGCTGCTGCGCAGACTGCGACCCAGCCGCCAAAGTCCCACACCGTGCCGGCAAGCGCCGAACCAAGTGCGCCACCAAGAAAGAAGATGCCGACGAAGAGACCGTTGATCCGCCCTCGCGCCTCCGGATTGAGGAGGTTGACGGCGCGGCGTCCCAAGGTCTGGTCGCCGGTGACGCCGACGTCGAGCATGACGGCACTGACACCAAGCAGGATCAGCAGGGTCAGCGGATCACCGGACCGTATTCCGCCCACCCAGGCGGCCAATGCCAGGGCGGCAAGCATGATCAGGCGTGATACAAATGTTGCTATCCGCGTCCAGCCCCTGTCGCCCATGCGACCGAAGGGAGAGGTGGCGGCAGCGCCACCGGCTCCAACCAGCGCAAACAGCGCGATGCCGGACTGGCCGAGCGAGAATGGCGGCTGCACCAGCCGCAGGGCGACAGAGGTCCAAAACAGGCTGAAGCTCGCCATCATCAAGGCGGCGGTAAAGGCGCGCAGCCGCAGTATCGGCTCATCGCGCAGCAGCTGGAACAGCGAGCCGATCAGGGCGCCGTAGCTGGAACTCACCAGGGGGCGCCGTTCGGGCAGGCGCAGGGCGAGCACGGCGGCAAGAAGCGCAAGGGCTGCAGCACTGATGGCATAGAAACTCCTCCAGCCCCAGAAATCGGCAACCAGGCTCGCCAGTGGCCGCGACACCAATATGCCGACCATGACGCCGCTCATGACGTTGCCGATGACCCGGCCACGATGCTCCGGCGGCGTCATGGCGGCGGCGATCGGCACGAGAATCTGGATGGCGGAACAGGCCGCGCCCAGGAGGAACAGGAAGATGAGGAGGCTCCATCCTGTCGGCGCAAAGGCAGCAGCGATAGCCATTACCATGGCCGAGACGAGCATGCGCAGCACCAGCTGGCGATTTTCCATCAGGTCGGCGAGAGGCACCAGGAAAAACAGGCCGGCGGCATAGCCAAGCAGGGAGGCCATCGCCACGAGGCCCGCGCCGCTTTCAGAAAAACCAAGCGACGGGCCGATGATGCCGACAAGCGTCTGCGGCGCGAAAAGATTGGTGATGATGACGCCGGTGGCTATGGCGAACAACAATGTCGGAGGGGCCAAAACCGTCTCGGACGCCTCGTCCTCCGGCTCGCTGGCAATGCATTCGGGGACCTGAGCCATGGATTCTCCAATGAGCCTAAATAATATTGTTAGCCATCTTTATCGCTTTGTTGCATAATGCGGCAATTGAAATGAGCTAATAATGATTATGCGAGTTCCTCATGAACATTCATGATCTCGAAGCCTTTGTCGCCGTGGTGGAAACCGGATCTATCGTTGCCGCTTCCGCACGCATCAACCTGACCCAGCCGGGCATTACCCGGCGGATACAGAGCCTCGAGGATAGCCTCGGCATCGCCCTGCTCGATCGGCAATCCAAGCCGCTCAAGCCGACCGCCGCGGGGCGTGAAGCCTATGAGCACGGACGCCGTGTCCTGCGCTCGCTCGATGATCTCAAGGCCGGCGTCTCCCCGGGCGGCGCGATCAGCGGCGAATTCCGCCTCGGCGTCATGCCCTATCTCTCGGAAGCAGCACTCTCGGCCCCGCTCGATCAACTCCGCAGCCAATTTCCGCAACTGACACTGCGCATCGTCTCCGGCTGGTCGCCGCAGCTCGTCGAACAGGTCGCGCATAGCCAGCTGGATGCGGCGACCGTCTGCCTGGCGGAGGGCACGGAGCCGCCGGACAATGTCGTCGGCGACATGCTGGGGATCCATAACGTCATTCTCGTCGCATCGCCTTCGCTCGGAGTTCCCAAGGCGCCGAAACTCGATGAGCTCTCCCGCTTTCCCTGGATCATGAACCAGAGCGGTTGCGGCTTCCGCGCCTTCATTCATCATCGCTTCGAGGCAGAGCGACTGCCGTTCGACGTCGCCGTCGAGGCCATGAGCGCCGATTTGCGCATGTCGCTGGTGTCGCGCGGCCTCGGCATCGGCGTCCTCACGCCGGCGGCGCTATCAGGCAGCCGCTGGCGCAATTCCATCGAGGTCATCGAGGCGCCGGACTTCAGCCCGAGGGTCGTCAACTGGTTGGTGCATCGCCCACCGGCTGGGCGCCTCGCCCGGCCGATCGCGATTTTCGGCGAAGCGCTGACGGAGGCTTTGAAAGACAGAGCCAGTTTCTGAACTGGTTTCGATCTCAAGCGCCCGGCTTGTTGATCATCGCTTCAATGTTGTAGCCATCCGGGTCCAGGATGAAGCAGGCATAATAATCCGCCGTATATTCCGACCGGGGGCCGGGAGCGCCATTGTCCTCAGCGCCGGCCTCCAAAGCGGCGCGATAAAACGCATCGACCTCGGCCCTGCTGTCGACGCGAAAGGCAACATGCAAATGCGTCAAGGGCGGCTTGCTGCCCGTGTGCTGGATCTCGAACAGGCTGCCGTCGCCAACGTCGAATGCCCAGAACACACCTTCCTTGCCAAAGGACAAGCCGTAACCCAGCGGCTCGAAAGCGCGCTCATAGAACGCCTTGCTCTTCTCCAGATCGCTCACTTCGATGGTTATGTGATCAAACATGTCGAGCGCATCCCTGAGATCATTGACGATGGAAGGAAGCTGGAGCGGGTGAAGGGAATCGAACCCTCGTATTCAGCTTGGGAAGCTGCTGCTCTACCATTGAGCTACACCCGCCTGACATCCCGAGATGTCCAACAGTTGGCGGCCTCTGTCAAGGCCGGACGATAGGTCCTCAGAGCCGGAAGTGCTTGGACAGCTTCAGGCCCTGTGCCTGATAGTTCGAGCCGAGGCCGGAGCCGTAGAGGCTGCTTGGCTGCTCCAGCATGTGTTCATAGATCAGGCGGCCGACGATCTGGCCATCCTCGAGGATGAAAGGCACTTCATGGCTGCGCACTTCGAGCACAGCGCGGCTGCCACGGCCGCCGGCCGGGGCATGACCGAAGCCGGGATCGAAGAAGCCGGCATAATGGACGCGGAATTCGCCGACCAGCGGATCGAACGGCGTCATCTCGGCGGCATAATGCGGCGGCACATGAACGGCCTCGCGCGAAACGAGGATGTAGAATTCGTCGGGATCGAGGATCAGCTCGGTGCGGCCGCGGCTATAAAGCGGCTCCCAGAAATCGAAGATATCGTGCTGGGCCTTCTTGTCGACATCGACGACGGCCGTGTGGTGTTTGCCGCGATAGCCGATCAGGCCTTCCTTGTCGCCGGCAAGATCGATCGACAGCGCGATGCCGCCACCGGTGATGTTCGGCTTCTTGCTGGCGACCAGCGTCTCGGTCTCGTGCAGTGCCAGCAGTTCTGGCTCGTCAAGCAGAGCCTGGCCGACGCGGAAACGGATCTGCGACAGGCGCGAACCACGGCGAACGACGATCGGAAAGGTGCGTGGGCTGATTTCGAGATAGAGCGGGCCGGAATAGCCGGCCGGGATCTTGTCGAACTCCTGCGCCCGGTCGGTGATGACGCGGGTGAAGATATCGAGGCGGCCTGTCGAACTCTTCGGATTGGCCGAGGCCGACATATCGGCCGGCAAGTCCAGCCGCTCCATCAGCGGCACGATATAGACGCAGCCGGTTTCCAGCACCGCACCTTCGGAGAGATCGACGACATGCAACTTCAGCCAGTCGAGCTTGTCGGCAACCAGATGCGACGGACCGGGCATGAAGCTGGCGCGAACGCGGAAGGCATGGGAACCGAGGCGCAGGTCAAGGCTTGCCGGCTGGATCTGATCGACGTCCAGCTCTCTTTCGCTCGTCAGCCGTCCGGCGTCAAAGAGCGCCGCAATGGCGCGATCCGCTAGAATTCCTGTATTGCGAGCCATCATGCCTCTTTCCCCAGCCCATACGCCTGCAAATCCATATTCGACTTGTATGCCTGCGGGCTGATTCAAAACGTTACTGCGACCTTAGCGCATCCAGAGAGACGCGCGGGCAGTATTTGTCGCAGACAAAACCAAACTCAGGGAATTGACGCAAGCGATCAACGGCAGTATTGCAACTTATCCCGTGGTGATTTGGCCGGTCGGCTTGCAGCCACGTTAAACAAATGGCTAAAAAGACCGGGTTGAAACCGGTCTGCAATTGCGGCCGGTTTTTTTGTTTTGAAAGTGGTGATGGCATGAGCAAGACTTGGCGCCCCGCAACCCAACTCGTTCACGGCGGAACGCTCCGTTCGCAATTTGGCGAAACATCCGAAGCAATCTATCTGACCCAGGGCTTCGTCTATGACACCTCGGAAGCGGCGGAAGCCCGCTTCAAGGGCGAGACGGATGGTTTCATCTACGCCCGCTATGGCAGCCCGACCAACGACATGTTCGAAAAGCGCATGTGCGCGCTGGAAGGCGCTGAAGATGCCCGCGCCACGGCTTCGGGCATGGCCGCTGTCACCGCCGCGATCCTCTGCCAGCTGAAGGCCGGCGACCATATCGTTGCCGCCCGCGCCCTCTTCGGCTCCTGCCGCTGGGTCGTCGAGACGCTGGCACCGAAATACGGCATCGAATGCACGCTGGTCGACGGTCGTTTCGTCGAGAACTGGGAAAAGGCGATCCGCCCCACCACCAAGGTGTTCTTCCTGGAAAGCCCGACCAATCCGACGCTCGAAGTCGTTGACATCGCTGCGGTGGCCAAGCTTGCCAACCAGATTGGTGCCAAGGTCGTGGTCGACAACGTCTTCGCGACCCCGCTCTTCCAGAAACCTCTGGAACTCGGCGCCCATATCGTCGTCTACTCCGCTACCAAACATATTGACGGCCAGGGCCGCTCGCTCGGCGGTGTCATCCTCTCCGACAAGCAGTGGATCGACGAGAACCTGCAGGACTATTTCCGCCATACCGGTCCGGCCATGTCGCCATTCACCGCCTGGACGCTGCTGAAAGGCATCGAGACCTTGCCGCTGCGCGTGGCACAGCAGACGGTGAACGCTGCCAAGGTGGCCGATTTCCTCGCCGAGCAGGGCAACAAGGTCGCTCGCGTGATCTATCCCGGCCGCAAGGACCATCCGCAGGCCGACATCATCGCCAAGCAGATGACCGGCGGCTCGACGCTGGTGGCTTTTGAGCTGAAGGGCGGCAAGGAAGCAGCCTTCAAGCTGCAGAATGCATTGGAGATCGTGAAGATTTCCAACAATCTCGGCGACTCGAAGAGCCTGATCACCCATCCGGCCACCACGACGCACAAGAACCTCACCGACGAGGCCCGCGCGGAGCTTGGCATTTCACCGGGCACCGTTCGCTTCTCCGCCGGTATCGAGGACAGCCAGGATCTGGTCGAGGATTTCGCCCGCGCCCTGGAACAGGTTTCCGCCTGATACTATTCCTTCAAGCCGCCCGGAGATTCTCCGGGCGGCTCGACATGCTCCTATTGGAGCCATGCGGTCGTCGTCAGCTCGCCGCCTTGTATTGAACCTTGCCGGCGTGCAGGAAGAACATCTTATCGAAAAGCGACAGATCCAACGGGTTTGGCAGACGAACGTCATCGAGATCGGGCAATGGTTTCAGCGCCGGATCGTATGAACGGTCGATTTGCGAGATGAACACGATGATTACGCCCGTCTCACGCGCGAACGTCTTCAGCGCGCGGACCTGCGTCTCCAGTTCCGGCTTCTCCCGCTTCTGATCGAGTATCTGCAGATAGTCGACGACTGCCAGCGTGCCGCGTGGCGCCGAGGCCAGCCTGTTTGCAATGTAGTCGGCACTGATGGCGTCGGAACTGTCGAGTTCGAACAGCTCCCTGAACTCGGCCTGATCCACGCCGATGATCCGGAAACGATCCAGAACGACCTTTTCGGTATCCTCGAGCGTGAAGAAGGCGCTGCGATTGCCCGATTTCATGGCACCCACGGCGAGCTTGAGGCTCATCAGCGTCTTGCCCTGGCCGGGACGTGCGCCGACCAGCACCAGATCGCCCGGGCTCAACAGCGAGAAGAAATCATCGGGGGAAACGGCAGCCTGCGTCTTGGACGCAAGCAAGCTCCATCCTCCAAACCCCTCGCCGGCCGCGATGTGATCCAGTGCGGCGTGCAGGGGGATATTCTGCTGGCGCGACAAAAGCCGCGCCTTGCGCTTCAAATGATAAACAGGGGCGGAAAGCCTCATTGTAAACCTCCTATTGCGAGCAGTGACCGCAACCCCTCCTTATGCCAGGCGCTCAAACAGTCGGTTTGATGATCGACAGCCCCGCATGAAGTATACTTTCCCGGACGGAGGGGGGAGGCACGGGCCATGCCAGAATCAAATGATAGTCGAAATCCCGTCGTCGGGAAATCGCGCGGACGTTCTTTTCGCAGACCTGAAGGCTCGACCAAGCTTCATATGGCCGAGAGTTTTCGAGTGGCGCCCGACAGATATGGCAGTCAAACCTCAAGTGCACCCTAAATGATGCCAAGCCTTTCCACCTCACCAAGACATAGCGAGTGGAGCTATGGTAGAAAACACTAAAGGACAAGTAAGGCGAGATACTTTTGACGGCAACCTGATAGTCTTCGTTTTCTGTCGTAATATCTCCAATTCTCCAAGGAACAATCGCCGATGAGAATTTTCATCATTCCATTCCTTGACGGAACGGGCTGGTTATAGGATACCGCTAGATATCCTGCACTTTGCGGGAAGCATGGAAAGCGGGTAATATGCCGCGGACTTTAAAAATGCTGGAGCGTAAGTGGCGCTTGTAAGAACGCTCGTCGCTTCAGAGCAGTGGCAAGGTAATCAGGCATGTATCGCGCCTTAACACGCGACATAGAAGTTGTCGTAGAGCCATTCTATCTGGAGGAGCAATCCGATCCGGACGACGATCGCTATGTTTGGGGATACCGCATCGTCATCTCCAATCATTCGAAGATGTCCGTCAAATTGGTGACGCGCTACTGGCACATCACCGATATGAACGGTATCGTGGATGAGGTGACGGGGCCAGGCGTCGTTGGCGAGCAGCCGCATCTCAACCCCGGCGACACCTATGAATACTCATCGGGCTGCCCGCTGGACACGCCTTCAGGCATGATGTTCGGCCATTACCAGATGGAGACGGACGACGGGGAACAGTTCCATGTCAAGATCCCCGCCTTCTCTCTCGATACGCCCAATCTGCTGCGCACGCTGAACTGAGCTCCGTCAGGCCGCGTTTACCTCAGCCACTTCGAAGCGGTAGGTGGTCGAGCAGAATTCGCAGGTGACGGCGATTTCACCGTTCTCCTGGCTGGCCTCGATCTCCTCGGCCGAAAAACCCTGCAACACACCCTTCAGCTTGTCGCGCGAGCAGGAACAGCGGTCAAAAACCGCCTTCGGCTCATAGACCCGCACACCGCGCTCATGGAAGAGGCGGAACAGCAGGCGTTCGGTGCCGACAAGTGGATCCGTCAATTCATCGGCGTCGATGGTCTCCACGAGGCTGCGTGCTTCGGCCCAAGCATCGTCCTCGACATGATTGCCGATGAGCTCGTCGCCGTCACCGCCGTGCAGATCCGGCAGGCGCATGCGCTCCGGTGCCTCGGGCAGGAATTGCGCGATCAGCCCACCCGCCCGCCAGCGATGACGCGGCTTGCCGTTCTCATCACGGTCGAAGAGCTCTGCAGCACCAAGGCGTACACGCGTCGGGATTTGCTCCGACTGGCGGAAATAGGTGCCGGCAATGTCCTCGAGCGAAGCCCCGTCAAGAGCAACGATGCCTTGATAGGGCTGGCTGTAGCGGCCCTGATCGATCGTAAAGGCAAGAACGCCCTTGCCGAGCAGCTGCTCCGGCTCGGTGCGGCCTTCGGCAACAGCCTTTGCCAGTGCCTCTTCGTTGAAGCGCGCATAGGCGCGGACATTTTCAGGCGTCGAAAAATCGGCGACCAGCAGGTCGACCGGGCCGTCGCCCTTCGTCTGTACGGTGAACTTGCCTTCGAACTTCAGCGACGTGCCGAGCAGAACCGTGAGAACGATAGCCTCGGCCAAAAGGCGAGCCACCGGCGTCGGATAATCATGCCGGGCAAGGATTGCATCCAACAACGGACCAAGCTGCACGGCACGGCCGCGCACATCGAGCCCTTCGACCTGGAAGGGCACAACGTGATCGTCACCGGCAAAATCGAACTGACCCAGCGAGGCTGCATTTTCGGCCATTGCCTTACTCCTACTGCGCCCGCGCTCTCAAACGCGGCTTCCTATCCTCAGATTGCGCCCAGGCACCAAGCAAGAATCGACTTTTGCGCATGAAGGCGGTTTTCCGCCTCATCGAAAACAACGGATTGCGGGCCATCGATCACCTCGTCCGTCACTTCCTCCCCACGGTGAGCGGGCAGGCAATGCATGAACAACGCGTCTTTGCCGGCCTGTGCCATCAAAGCCTTGTTGACCTGATAGGGCTGGAAGACGTTGTGACCGCGAGCCCGGTGTTCCTGATTCATGGAAACCCAGGTATCGGTTACCACGCAATCGACGCCGGCGACCGCACGGTCTGCATCATGCGAGAGCATGATTTCGGCGCCCTCGTTGCGGGCCCAGTTCAGATAGTGATCCTTCGGCTCGGAACCAAGGGGTACCGCCATGTTCATGCGATAGCCGAAACGCGCGGCGCCTTCGATCAGCGAATGCAGCACATTGTTGCCGTCGCCGGTCCAGGCAACGGTCTTGCCCTTGATCGGACCGCGATGTTCCTCGAAGGTCATGATATCGGCCATGATCTGGCAGGGATGCGTATCGTCGGTCAGCGCATTGATGACGGGAACCGTCGCATGCTCCGCCAGCTCCAGCAGGCGCGAATGATCGGTCGTGCGGATCATGATCGCATCGACGTAGCGCGACAATACTTTCGCCGTGTCACCGATCGTCTCGGCGCGGCCGAGCTGCATCTCGGTTCCCGACAGGAACAGCGTCTCGCCGCCGAGCTGGCGCATGCCGACGTCGAAGGATACGCGTGTGCGGGTGGAAGGCTTCTCGAAGATCATCGCAAGCATCTTGCCGGCGAGCGGCTTGTCGGCCGTGCCGGCCTTCAGTGCCTGCTTTCGCACGATCGCATCATCGATGATGTTGCGCAGATCGGCGGCTGCTACGGCCGAGAGGTCGAGAAAGTGTTTCGGAGAAGCCATGTCCTTACCTGTACTCCAGAAAAAACAATAACGCCCGCGTGGGGCACGAACGCCCCGACTGCGGGCGCTGAATTCAAGCTGATTTCTTGACGCGAACGGCGCGCGCGCGCTCTGCGGCGCGCTCGATACGGGCAAGGCCTTCGCGCGCTTCCTCGGCGGTGACGATCAGCGGCGGCAACAGACGGATGACGTTATCGCCAGCCGGGACACCAAGCAGATGTTCGGCGCGGATCGCCTGCAAGAGGTCCGCCTGCGGGATAGCCGCCTTGATGCCAAGCATGAGGCCTTCGCCACGAATATCCTCGATGATATCCGGGAAGCGATCCTTGAGCGAGGCGAGGCCCTGGCGGAAGACCAGTGCGATATCGCGCACATGTTCCAGGAAACCATCGGCCAGCACGATATCAAGCACCGCATTGCCGACTGCCATAGCCAGCGGATTGCCGCCATAGGTCGATCCATGCGTGCCGGCCTTCATGCCGGAAGCCGCTTCGGCCGTTGCCAGGCATGCGCCGAGCGGAAAGCCGCCGCCGATACCCTTTGCGACCGCCATGATATCGGGCTTGATACCAGCCCATTCGTGGGCAAAGAGCTTGCCGGTACGACCGACGCCGGACTGCACCTCGTCGAGAACCAGCAACAGGCCGTGCTCGTCGCAGATCTGGCGGAGACCACGCAGGAATTCATTGGTCGCCGGGCGGATACCACCCTCGCCCTGCACCGGCTCTATCAGGATAGCGCCCGTCGCCTCGGTAATGGCTGCGCGCACGGCATCGAGATCACCGAACGGTACCTGATCGAAGCCGGGAGCCTTCGGACCGAAGCCTTCGATATATTTTTCCTGGCCGCCGGCCGCGATCGTCGCGATGGTGCGGCCATGGAAGGCACCTTCGAAGGTGATGATATGAAACTTCTCAGGATGCCCCTTGGCGAACTGATAACGCCGCGCCGTCTTGATGGCGCATTCCAACGCTTCGGCACCCGAATTCGTAAAGAACACCTTGTCGGCGAAAGTGGCTTCCGTCAGCCGCTTCGACAGCTTTTCCTGGCCAGGCACCTCGTAGAGGTTGGACAGATGCCAAACCTTGTCAGCCTGCGCCTTCAGCTCGGCGACAAGATGGGGATGAGCATGACCGAGCGAATTGACCGCCACGCCGGCTGCAAAATCGAGATAGCGTTCACCGCTTTCAGTGATCAACCATACGCCTTCGCCTCGCTCGAACCGCAGCGGAGCTCGCATGTAGGTATCATAAAGCGGCGCGGTCTCGGCCATGGCCATATCTCCTCGATCACAACTTTAAGGACCAATCGCTTCGTTTTTACGAAAGGGGTCCGAAAAAATCAAAAATGCCGCCTTGCGGCGGCCCGGTCACTATTGTTGTTTTGCACCGCGATGTCAACAAAACTGGCGCTTTAGCAGGTGCGAGAAAGTGCTTGCGCGCAAAAGGGATACGTTCGGCGCCGCATATTGCAGAAATGCCACGCCCGGACAGCAAGTTGGGGAAAACCTCGAAATCGATTCCTCAAGATTCCCGCGACTCTTGTCACGGAGTCTGCCTCACACTAGGTTAAAAACCAATTGCTAGACTGCATGCGGCGGAACTAGTCACCACAATTTTAGAGCGTTTCGTGCCTCGATCCCCATGCGAGGCAATGGTGAGGGATTCTGCCATCGGAAACGCGACAGCGGAGACAGGGCATGAATTGGACAGACGAACGCGTCGAGAAGCTGAAAAAGCTATGGTCCGAAGGGTTGAGCGCCAGCCAGATCGCGGCACAGCTCGGTGGCGTCAGCCGTAACGCCGTTATCGGCAAGGTGCATCGCTTGAACCTTCCCGGCCGAGCGAAGGCTGGCGGTACGACGGCGGCGGCTCGCACGCCGAAGCGCAGCGCCACGGCGCCGCGGGCTTCGAACTATCAGGCGCGCGTCGCAACCCGCACGGTTACCCGCCAGCAGGGCGCAACCATGCTGAAGGAAGAGGTCGAGATCGATACGGTCAACGAGATCCAGTATCGCCCGGCTGCCAATGTGGTCGTTCCAATCTCCCGGCGCCTCGGCCTGACGGAGCTGACGGAGCGCACCTGCAAGTGGCCGGTCGGCGATCCCCTGAAGGACGATTTCCACTTCTGCGGCAACGAGAGCCCGGATTCATCGCCCTACTGCACCTACCATCAGCGCCTGGCCTACCAGCCGGTGCATGAACGGCGCAGGCCAGCTCAGCGCGCGGCTGAGACACTTCATCACTGAGATAAAGAAACGGGCCCTTTGGGGCCCGTTTTCTGTTTCCGCCGCGACTGCATAATTCCTTAAATCGGAACCGATTTGAGGGAAAATTATGCAGAATTCTAAGATATTACAGCGACCTTAACGCGTCTTGAAAGACGCGTGGCGCTGTAATGTTGAGTGCCTGATCGGGTATTCCCGCTCAGGCCTCCATGGAGTAGCCCGCGCCGCGAACGGTGCGGATGACATCCTGCATATTGGAGAAGTTGAGCGCCTTGCGCAGGCGACCGACATGCACGTCGACCGTGCGTTCGTCGACATAGATATCATGCCCCCACACGCCGTCGAGCAGTTGCGAGCGCGAGAAGACGCGGCCCGGCGAGGACATCAGGAATTCCAGAAGACGGAATTCGGTCGGTCCCAGCCGCACTTCGCGGCTCTTGCGGTGAACGCGGTGCGTCTCGCGGTCCAGCTCGATATCGCCACAACGCAACACCGTGGAGAGAACCTCCGGACGGGCGCGCCGCAGCATCGCCTTGACGCGAGCCATCAGCTCGGGTGTCGAGAACGGCTTGACGACGTAATCGTCCGCGCCAGTGGAAAGACCGCGCACGCGCTCGCTTT
The DNA here is from genome assembly GCF_001999485.2 of Rhizobium sp. P44RR-XXIV. NCBI lineage: Bacteria > Pseudomonadati > Pseudomonadota > Alphaproteobacteria > Hyphomicrobiales > Rhizobiaceae > Rhizobium > Rhizobium sp. P44RR-XXIV. Next base: position 290,824 of record NZ_MPVZ02000025.1, read on the forward strand.
CCTCGCCGCGGGCCGTCAGCATGATGATCGGCAGGCGCTCCGTCTCCGGCCGCATGCGCAGCCGGCGGCAGAGCTCGATGCCGGATACACCGGGGAGCATCCAGTCGAGGATCAGAAGATCGGGAATGCGCTCCTGGAGACGCAACTCGGCTTCATCGCCTCTGAGGATCGTGTCGACCTCGAAGCCTTCGGCCTCGAGATTGTAGCGCAGCAGAACGCTGAGCGCTTCCTCGTCTTCTACAACAGCAACTCTCGGAACCATGCGCCTATGGTCTCCTTTCTTCGCTTTCGGATTATTCCGTCACTGCGCCGACGGTATTGGCGGTATCGTCCTTCGGGCGCTCGCCTTCGGGCTGAGCACCCGTCGCCATGTAATAGATCGTCTCGGCGATGTTGGTGGCATGGTCGCCGATGCGCTCGATGTTCTTGGCGCAGAAGAGAAGATGCGTGCAGGTGGTGATGTTGCGCGGATCTTCCATCATGTAGGTCAGCATCTCGCGGAAGAGCGAGGTGTACATCGCGTCGATTTCCTCGTCGCGTTCGCGGATCGACACGGCCTTGTCCGGCGAGCGTGTGGCGTAGACGTCGAGGACTTCCTTGAGCTGGCTAAGCGCCAATTCGGAAAGGTGCTCGATGCCACGAGCCAGGCGACGCGGAACGCCCGTACCCTGCACGGCGATGACGCGCTTGGCGGTGTTCTTGCCGAGGTCGCCGACGCGCTCCAGATCGGAAGCGATACGGATCGAACCCATGATCTCGCGCAGGTCGGCAGCCATCGGCTGACGACGGGCGATGGTGACGATGGCCTTGTCGCCGACTTCCCGCTCGGCATGATCGAGGATGACGTCGTCGGAGATGACCTTCTGCGCAAGACCAGTGTCGCTCTGGACCAGCGCCCGAACGCTGTCGCTGACCATTTGCTCGGCCAGGCCGCCCATTTCCGCAATACGGCGCGTCAGGAACTTCAGGTCTTCGTCATAGGCAGAGAGAATGTGAGTGGAGACCATTTTTCTATCCTCAAGGTGAACTGTGTGAAAGGAGCCGCGCGCACGGCATCATCAACCAAAACGGCCCATGATGTAATCCTGCGTGCGGAAATCGTCGGGATTGGTGAACATCTTATCGGTATCGTTCTCCTCGACCAGATGGCCGAGATGAAACATTGCGGTACGTTGCGACACGCGGGCTGCCTGCTGCATGGAATGCGTGACGATGACGATGGTGAAGTTTTCGCGCAGCTCGTGGATCAGATCCTCGACCTTGGCGGTGGCAATGGGATCGAGCGCCGAACAGGGCTCGTCCATCAGAATGACCTCCGGGCTGACCGCGACGGCACGGGCGATGCACAGGCGCTGCTGCTGACCGCCCGAGAGGCTCGTGCCGGCATCATGCAGCCGATCCTTCACCTCACCCCACAGACCGGCCTTCTGCAGGCTGGTTTCGACGATATGCTCGAGATCAGCTTTCGAGCGATGCAGACCATGGATGCGAGGGCCATAGGCTACGTTCTCATAGATCGACTTCGGGAACGGATTGGGCTTCTGGAAGACCATGCCGACCCGCGCGCGCAGCTCCACAACATCAATGTTGTTGTCGTAGACATCCTGATCGTCGAGCGTGATCTTGCCGGTGACGCGGCAGGTCTCGATCGTATCGTTCATGCGATTGAGGCAACGCAGGAAGGTGGATTTGCCGCAGCCCGAAGGACCGATCAACGCCGTAACCGTATTGGCACGGATGTTCAGGTTGACGTCGAAGAGCGCACGCTTGTCGCCGTAGAAGACGGACACGTCCTGGCCGATCATCTTGTAGGGGATCGTCGTCATCTTCCTGGCCAATGCTCTTTCACTTGCGGCTTCCGTCATCATGTTCATTCGATCGCCCTCCCCTACCAGCGCCGTTCGAAGCGGCGGCGCAGCAGGATCACGCCGATATTCATCGCAACGAGGAAGAAGAGCAGGACGATGATCGCCCCGGAGGTTCGTTCGACGAACGCCCGTTCGGCTTCACTCGCCCACATGTAGATTTGCACCGGCAGCGCCGTCGAAGGATCGAGCGGCGATGCCGGGTAGTTGGCAACGAAGGCGACCATGCCGATCAGGAGCAGCGGCGCCGTCTCGCCGAGTGCATGCGCCAGTCCGAGGATGGTGCCCGTCAATATGCCGGGCATGGCGAGCGGCAGGACGTGATGGAAGACCATCTGCATGCGCGAGGCACCGAGGCCAAGCGCTGCGCTGCGGATCGAGGGCGGCACCGCTCGCAATGCCGAACGTGTGGCGATGATGATCATCGGCAACGTCATCAGGCTCAGCACCAGGCCGCCAACCAGCGAGGCCGAGCGCGGCAGGCCCATCATGTTGATGAAGACCGAAAGCCCGAGCAATCCGTAAACGATCGAGGGCACGGCCGCCAGATTGTTGATGTTGACCTCAATGAGGTCCGTCAGCCGGTTCTTCGGCGCGAATTCCTCCAGATAGATCGACGCAGCGACGCCAACGGGAAGCGCCAGAACCAGCACCGTCAGCATCAGATAGAGTGAGCCGATCAGTGCGACGCCGAGTCCGGCAGCCTCAGGGCGGCTTGAGTTGCCCGACACAAACAGGCCGCTGTTGAAGGCTTCGTGCAGAGCGCCGCTCGCAGTCAGCTGCTTCATCCAGCCGAGCTGCCGGTCCGACACCTTGCGATCCTTCTCATCAACCGTCAGGTCGATCTGTCCCTTGTTGGCGGAATCGATGTTGGCGCTCGCGAGGACGGTGAGGTTTTGCGTCGTCCCCACGATCGACGGATTGGCGGTCACCTTGTCACGCAGCACGATCCTGGCGCCATCCGACACCATGGCGGTTGCCTCGCGCACGAGCGCACGGTTGGAAGGGTCGATATCAAGCGCTTTTACCAGGGCATCGCGGATCAGGACCGGATAGTTGGCGACCATCAGCACCTTCGGGTCGCTGGCGCGCTTGCCCGTGGGGTCGATGACCTTCTCGGTGAACTCGATCGGCAAGGTGATCGACGTCTGCACGAAGGCCGTATAGCCGTTTCGAACCACGGTCGACACAAGCGCCAAAAGGAAGACGAGGCCGAAGACGACAGCAGCGAGGCCATAGGCACGAAAGCGGCGTTCGGCGGCATAACGGCGCCTGATGCCGATATCGCGTCGCACAGGCGCGCCGGGCGCCAGTCCACGCGGAATAGTCTGTGACGAGGAGGATACGACGCCGCTCATTCGTACTGCTCCCTGTAGCGGCGGACGATGTAGAGCGCGTAGACGTTCAGGCAGAGGGTCAGGCAGAACAGCGTTATGCCGAGCGCGAAGGCGACCAGGGTCTGCGGCGAGGTGAACTCCAGATCGCCGGTCAGCTGATTGACGATCTTCACTGTCACCGTCGTCATGGGCTCGAAGGGATCGAGCTGCATGCGGGCGGCAACGCCTGCCGCCAGCACGACGATCATCGTTTCGCCAACCGCCCGTGATGCCGTCATCAGCAGCGCACCGACGATGCCCGGAAGTGCCGCCGGCAACAGGACGCGTTTCACCGTCTCGGATCGCGTGGCGCCCAGACCGAGCGAACCGTCACGCAGCGAGCGCGGCACGGCCATGATGATATCGTCCGACAGCGAGGAGACGTAAGGGATCAGCATGACACCCATGACGAAGCCGGCGGTCAGCACGCTCTGCGCCTCAATGAAGCTTCGATAGCTTCCCGTCATCAGACCATTGATCTCGGCCGAGATGTCCCTGAGGAAAGGCCCGACCGTGACGAGGGCAAAAAAGCCGTAGACGATGGTGGGAATGCCGGCCAGCACTTCCAGCATGGGTTTGGCAATGGAGCGCACACGGGTCGATGCATATTCCGCCATGTAAATTGCGGCGAACAATCCGATCGGTACGGCAAACAGCATAGCGACCAAGCCGATATAGATCGTGCCGGCCAGCAACGGGATCAGGCCGAAGGTGCCCGATGTCTGTGAGCCGGCACCGGTAAAGCGCGGATCCCAGACCGTGCCGAAAAAGAATTCGCTGGCGGGCACCATGCTGAAGAAACGGGCCGCTTCCGAGAGCATCGAAACGACAATGCCAACCGTCGTCAGCACCGCGATGGAGGATGCGACGATCAGGGCGCCGAGAATGACCTGCTCGACGCGGTTGCGGGCGCGAAAGCGCAAGGCGATGGCGCGCAGACCATGGATTGCACAAAGCAATGACAGCAGGATCGCCGATGCGGACATCACTGTCCGGCTGACCTCGCGCATGCCGTTATACTTGTTGGCGGCGTCGATCATATAGCCCGTCGGGCGAACCGCGAGCGGCACGCCCTTCTGCGCCAGAAGCAATTGCAGGTCGGCCGAGCCACCGTCGACGGCGGCGAGCTCCTGATCATCGAGAAGGCGCATGCCGTGGGCGATGCTGCGCACCATGCCGTAGCTGAGATTGAGCTCTGCCGCCGGGAGGCTCTTCACCTCCTCCGGAAACGACTTGATCACCAGCCGATCAATGACGATCGGGCTGACGATCAGCCAGACGCAGACGAGCGCCAAAGCCGGCAGAACCGCCCAGATCGCGGCATAGGCGCCATGATAGCCAAGCCGGGAATGCATCGACGAAGATCTGCCGTCGGATAGCGCAGTCGCCCTCACACGCCCAAGCACGAAGGCAAGGGCGCCGATGACCGACAGGCACAACAACAGCAGCGATACGCTCATTCCCACTCCCCGGCAAACGCCGGTGCGGATGCAACCCGCACCGACGCAATCTCAATGCACTTACATGATCTTCCCGTTGGCGAAGTCCTTGCGGATCTGGTCGCGCTCGCTATCCGGAGCAGGCACAAGGCCATATTCCGCCAGCGGGCTGTCCGGTCCGATCATCTGATCGCTCGTGAAGAAGTCGACATATTCCTTCAGGCCCGGGATGACGCCCAGATGTGCCTTCTTGACGTAGAAGAACAGCGGACGCGACACCGGATAGGTGCCGTCTGCAATCGTCTGGCCCGACGGCACGATGCCGCTGACGGTCGCGACTTTCAGCTTGTCGGCATTGTTCTGGAAGAAGTAGAGGCCGAAAACGCCGATGCCGTGCTTGTTGGCGTCGATGCGAGCCAGCGTCTCGGGGTAGTCGCCGTCGATATCGACGGCAACGCCATCCTTGCGCACGGCAACGCATTTCTTGGCCTGTTGGCCGGCATCTGAAACCGTCGCCTTGATGACGTCTGCCGCGCCGGAAGCCTTGCAGCCGGCCGCCAAAACCTTCTCTTCGAAGACTTCACGCGTGCCATGCTTCTCGCCCGGGATATAGGCCGCTATTTCGAAATCAGGCAGCGCCGGATTGATCTGCGACCACTTCTTGTAAGGGTTTGCAACCAGCTTGCCGTCAACCACCACCTCGGCGGCGAGCGCCTTGTAGAGATCGACAGGTTCGAACTTGATATCCGGATTGCTCTTGTCGAAGGCGAAGACGATGCCGTCATAGCCGATCTTGACCTGCTGGATATCGGCAACACCGGCAGCCTTGCAGGCCTCGACTTCGCTATCCTTGATCGGGCGCGATGAATTGGCGACATCGATGGAGTCCGTGCCGACGCCCTTGCAGAATTCCTTCAGTCCGGCGCCAGAACCACCCGACTCGACGACCGGCGTCTTGAAATTGGTAAAGGTCTCGCCGAAGCTTTCTGCAACGATCTTCGCATACGGGAAAACAGTAGACGAGCCAGCGATTTGAATCTGATCGCGAGCCGCGGCGACACCAGCAAAAGCGGTCGACGCAACCATTGCAAGAATGAATAGTTTCAAAGCATTCATAATGAATCCCCCTGGCAAGCTTTGAAGAGCGCTGCGACGAATGCCACATCCGCCAGTTTCAGCATCTCTTTTCTACTGACCAAGCACCGCCCTTTTATGTCAGGCGAGTGAAACAATTATGACAAGCTATCCATTTGAAATACATGAGATAAAACACGCCAAAAACGGGCGATTCACAGAGGCTTTCAGAAACGGACCGTGAAGTCCGTTCCCTTGCCGACTTCCGACTTGACGATCAGCCTGGCGCGATGGCGCGTCAGAATGTGCTTGACGATGGCAAGCCCCAGGCCCGTACCCTTCTTGGAACGGCTGTCCTCAACGTTAACGCGATAGAAGCGCTCGGTCAGGCGCGGCACATGTTCCGCGGGTATCCCCGGACCCTTGTCCGAGATGATGACCTCGACCGCCTGGCCCGGCTCGTTCAGCAGCGAGACTTCGACTGACTTGCCCTCCTGGCCATATTTGCAGGCATTCTCGATGAGATTCTCAAAGACCTGCACCAGTTCATCCCGGTCACCCAGCACCTCGACCTTGCCGGAGGGAACATTCAGATTGATCGTCACATCGAGATCGCCGGCAAGCGGCAGCAACGAGTCCCGTACATGGCCGAGCAGCGGCACGAGATCGACCTTCTGATCCGGTGCGAGATGCGATTTCAGCTCCAATCGGGATAGAGACAGAAGGTCGTCGACAAGCCGGCTCATGCGCGTGGTCTGATCGAACATGATGCCAAGGAAGCGCTGCTGCGCCTTGATATCCGATTTCGCCGGACCCTGGATGGTTTCGATGAAGCCGCGCAACGAGGCAAGCGGCGTGCGCAGCTCATGGCTGGCATTGGCAACGAAATCGGAACGCATGCGATCGATATGCCGAAGCTCCGAAATATCGCGGAACGACAGCAGGAAAAAGGAGCCCAGCTCGGCGTCGGATGGCGGCAGGTCGACTGGCGCGATGCGCACGATATAGACGCGCTCGGAAGGCAGGCGCTCGGAATGCTCGATCTGGTTTGGCGTGTTGGTCGCGATCGTCTCGCGCACCATGTCGAGCAGGCCGGGGGAGCGCAGCTTCGACGAAATATGGGCTCCGATCGGAAAGGCGCCGAAGGCCTTTTCGACGGCGGTGTTCTGCACCAGCACCGATGCCTCGCGGTCGATGATCAGTACCGGAATGTCGAGCGCGGCCAAGCCTGCGAAGACGGTATTGAGCAGGACGCCCGAATCGGCCGGTTCACGCTCGGCCTGCGACGGCACGACGATCCGCTCCACCAGCGGCGGGCGGATCAGCGCGACGATGACCACGATAGCCCAGATCCAGAACACGGCGCCGGTATTGATGTTTTCCATGAGCGCGAGTGCGGCGATCAGCGTCGCCAAAATCAGGATGGCACTCTCCTGCCGCAGCCGTACTGCCAATTTCCTGACAAATGACCATTCGTCTTCCAACTGCGCCCGTCCCTTCGCCTGCCATCATGGAATGCTGGATTCCGCCTATTAGCCGGGATTCATGACAGAAGTATTCGGCTCCATCCACAGAAGCCGCCAACTCACAGCAATAAATATAGCCGGCAAATGAGGCGAACAGCAAAGGGGTTGAAACTATTGAATAAAAGCCCCAGTTTGCCTGAGGAGCTTTTTTTGCCGCGTCAAAGCGGTGAGATTAACGGAACGTAAACAACCGAGGAGCCGGGGATATATGGGAGAGGAAGCCAAGAGCCGCGCGGTGAAGCTGGACATCCATGGCACCAAGCGCATGTTCGATGTCGATGACCCCGTACTGCCAAGCTGGATCGACGACGAGGCACTGACCTCGGGCGACTATCCCTACAAGAAGAAGCTCAAGGAAGAGGATTATCTGGAAGAGCTGGAAAAGCTGCAGATCGAACTCATCAAGGTGCAGTTCTGGCTGCAGGCGACCGGCAAACGGGTAATGGCAGTGTTTGAAGGGCGAGACGCGGCCGGCAAGGGCGGCTCGATTGCCGCAACATCGGCGCATATGAACCCTCGCCTCGCACGCGTCGTGGCATTGACCAAGCCGACGGACCGCGAAGCGGGACAATGGTACTTCCAGCGTTATGTCGCGCAATTTCCGACGGCCGGCGAATTCGTTCTGTTCGATCGCTCATGGTACAACCGCGCCGGCGTCGAGCCGGTCATGGGCTTCTGCACGCCGAAACAATACGAGCAGTTCCTGAAGCAGGCGCCGCAGATGGAAAAGCTCATCGTCCAGGACGGCATCTACTTCTTCAAATTCTATCTCGATATCGGCAGAGAGATGCAATTGAAGCGTTTCCACGACCGGTGCCACGATCCGCGTGCCGTCTGGAAACTATCCTCCATGGATATCGCCGCCCTGCCGAAGTGGAAGGATTACGGCGAAAAGCGCGATCGCATGCTGAAGGATACGCACACCGATTATGCGCCATGGACCGTCGTGCGCGCCAATGACAAGCGTCGTGCTCGCCTGAACCTTATCCGCCACATCCTGCTGGCGCTCGATTATGACGGCAAGGACAAGAAGGCCATCGGCGAAATCGACGACAAGATCCTCGGCACGGGATCGGACTTTCTGAAATAGAAGGCAGCAGCCCGGGCCTATTGCCCGGGCAGGACGCGGATGGCGTAGACGTTGACGCCGCGGGCCTTGCCGTCCAGATCGCTATTGATGATCAGACGGCCGGGGCTCGTCGGCGCTAGCGACCGATCGAAACGAACCTGGAACAACGCATCCGTCTTCTGACGGCTGACCGTGAAGCGGTGACGCCCACAGCTGCCGAGCGAACCGAAATCGCACTCCACGGTAATCTGCGTCGGCGCGTCGGAGGTCGATTGCAATGTGAGCGCGACCGTCGAAGGCTTGCCGGCCATCTGCTGCAGCACGGTGACCGGCACTTCGACGGAGGCATTGCCGTCAGAGCCGCTGCTAAGCGAGGTCAGCCGCACGGCCGGCCCTTCGTTCTCCGAGACATTCTCAGCCTTCGCCTGCGTACTGGTCGTAACCTTCGAGGCTTCGGTCGGCTTCAGCACTTCGATCCACTCTTCGGAAAACCTGTTCTGCGGATCGATGGTCGCCAGCCCCGGATTGACCGGACCGCTATTGTCGTCATCCGCCGTGTCGTCGTCGGCATTATCACCGCTGAAGTCCTGCGAATCGACATGGGCCGGGGGATTGCGGACGCTCGTATCCCTTTGCGCCGCCGACATCAGCACGCCCGAGGTCTTGATCCACCAGGCGCCAACACCAAGGAAGGCGAGCAGGATGCAAAAGACCAGCAGGCGTGAGAAGAATTTGCGCGGCTTGCGGCGAACGGCAGCACGCTCCGGTTTGAAATTCATCGATCGGGTGTTTGCCGGTGCGGCTGCCGCTACCGGTCGCATGTCGCTATCGGCACCGAGATGATCGGCCGGGCCTGCACGCATATCGCCGAAATCACCCGCCGATGCCGGAGGTTCGGAGGCCTCTGATTCCACGGAAGCGGCGGTGGGAGCGGAAAGGGGCGGATCGCGGGTTTCGCCGCTCACGCTCATGACCGGCTCTTGCCGCTGCACCGGCTGCTGGGGCACGGGGCGCGCTGCGCTCGGAGAGACATGCGGCGCGCCAAGCTCGGGCGAAACGGATAGGTTCTCCGCCGGGCGAGTGCGCTCCTGCGCCTCGATCTCGCGGATTGTTTCCTCCAGCCGCTGGCGCTGCGCGGAGACGACATTGATATCAGTAATATCCTGCTTGCGGAGGCCGGCTTCCAGAGCCTGCCGTGCCGATTGATAGATACGAGCCCGGATTTCCGGATTGGCGCGATCGGACCGGTCCAACGCGCTTCTGATAGCCGTTTCTAATCCGCTCACATCAGGTCCTTTACTCTCACTCGCAACATACCTGCAGACTCTACCGACAAGACGGCCAAGGTCTTTATCATTCGTTAACCGGATTCGGTAACGCCCTGTCCGTCAATACGCAAGCCTTCGACCAAAGCCACAGGCACTCGGGCGGGGATAAATGTCAAAGACGACACAATTGCGATGGCTGAATGGTGGTCCGGTAGGGATGGCTTTCGCGAAGGTTGTGCAGGGGCGCAGTTCGCTATTGCCTCTTTCCAGCCATGTGGACATCTGCTAATTCTTTGACGTTTTCGTAAACGTCAAAGAAAGGGATGATGTTCATGGCCCTCCCCTCAATCCTGACCGAGCGCCTGCGGTTGCCGGTCGTGGCCTCGCCGCTGTTCATCATCTCGCATCCGGCGCTGACGCTGGCACAGTGCAAGGCGGGTGTCGTCGGATCGTTTCCTGCCCTGAACGCGCGCCCTGAAAGCCAGCTCGACGAGTGGCTCGCCATGATCACCGAGGATCTTGCAGCCTATAATGCCGCAAATCCCGAGCGTCCGGCAGCTCCATTTGCGGTTAATCAGATCGTCCATACGTCAAACAAGCGGCTGGAACACGATCTGATGCTTTGCGTGAAATACAAGGTGCCGATCGTCATTTCGTCGCTCGGCGCCGTGCCCGAGGTCAATGCGGCCGTGCATTCCTATGGCGGCATCGTGCTGCACGACATCATCAACAACCGTCACGCCAATTCGGCGATCCGCAAAGGCGCCGACGGGCTGATCGCCGTTGCCGTCGGGGCCGGCGGCCATGCCGGCCAGCTCTCGCCCTTCGCGCTGGTCCAGGAAATCCGCGAATGGTTCGACGGCCCGCTGCTGCTCGCTGGGGCCATCGCCACCGGTGGCGCCGTTCTGGCGGCCCAGGCAGCCGGCGCCGACATGGCCTATATCGGCTCGCCCTTCATCGCAACGCAAGAGGCCCGCGCCGTCGACGCCTACAAGCAGGCGATCGTCGATGGCACTGCTGCCGATATCGTCTATTCCAACTATTTTACCGGCATCCACGGCAACTATCTGAAGCCCTCCATCGTTGCCGCCGGGCTCGATCCCGACGAGCTCCCGGAAGCCGACCCTTCCAAAATGGACTTCGAAGCTGCCACGACCGGCGTCAAGGCATGGAAGGATATCTGGGGCTCCGGCCAGGGTATCGGTGCAGTCAAAGCCATCCAGCCCGTCGCCGCGCTTGTCGATCGGCTGGAGGCGGAATATCGCCAGGCGCGGGCGCGGCTGGCGCTTTGAACAGGCTGAAAACGGGCTGTTCTCCCACAGACTTTTCGCTTTTTTACCAAATGGCGATTTGGACGCTTGAAATCTGGCCGCATAGACTGTATCAGCGCCATGCAAATCGCGGGGCCAAATTGAACGCCCCTTGAATGCCGCTTTAGCTCAGGTGGTAGAGCACATCATTCGTAATGATGGGGTCGCAGGTTCGAGTCCTGCAAGCGGCACCATTCTTCAAAAAAGCCAACACAGAATGCACCACGCTGCGGTTGTTAATCACCCGTAACTCGGTGTTCATGGTTGCTTCATTGGCCAGGTGAAGTTTTGCTACGGTGCCAACCAATGATGACTGCTGTCGGAGGCTTTTATGAATTTCATGACGACAATCACTGCCATCGTTTATCTGGCAGCCACCGGGATGGCGTTGGCAGCTCCAACACATCTGCTCTGCAAGGGTGATGGCAGTGACACCGTCTATGTGCACTTGAATTCCAAGAAGCAGTTCGGCCATATCCTCAATTGTGTCGGCGGGCCGTTCATCACTGACATGACCGCTTGCGCACCCGATGGCGGCTATGGCCTGTCGGCTCCCAGCGGAACAGCGGCCCTGGTCGGCGTCGTCATGCGCCCGAAGGACTATCAGCGCCACCTTGGCGGCGTCACCGGGTTCACCCGACAGGGAGACGACGTGACCTTCACCGGAGGCGTCATGGGCTCAAACGGCCTGCAAACATCCTGGACCTTGAAGCTCGATGCGGAAGGCAATGCCGTCGTTCGCGACAAGGCCGGCTCGACACCCTATAAATGCGAGCCATACGCGCCTGCTGGCTCCAACTAAGCCTCTTCGGAATCAGCACGTGCGGCTGCTGATGCGCTCAGAGCCGCTTCAGGGAAAACGAGAAATGTCCCTGGGATTCCACGGTCAGGTATTCGAACTGCCAGTGGAAATCCTTGCAGAACTTGGTGCAGGCCTCGACCACGCCATAGGGCACGGCATCGACGACGTTGCCGGTGCAGAAGTCGTGACCGGCAATGCGTCCGGTCTGCTTGACCTTGGCGTGGCTGATCACCAACTCTTCCCAGGTGGTCTCGAAACTATGATTGGTATCGATATAGACCCAGTCGAAGAAGCCGTTGGGAAATTCGGCCAGCCTTACCGTTGAATAGCCTTGCATGATATGCAGCCGACCATTGTCCAGCTCATCCCTGAATTTCGTCTTGATCTGCGTCAGGCCATCCTGATAGCGGGGCGTGTCCCATGCATCGATCAGATAGAGCTCCCGCGGCACATTCTTTTCAAGAATCTCGCCGGTGAAATCGCCAAAGGCCGCGCCGATTTCCGCACCGATGCCGCCATGCGGCAAGCGATAAAGAAGTTCGCCGCGGTCGGGCAGCAATCGGGCGTTTTCCGTGTGATGCAGGCTGAGCTGCGTCTGCGGCAGAGCGCCCTTGTAGTAGAATCTCGAGTCGCGGGTGTTCATGTGCGGCGGATACCTTCGACGTTGCTGCAGCCCAAGCCGGATAAGCGATCTGCTTTGAAAAGCTTGTATGGCTGAATTCTTGCCATCCATGGCTTGCGTCAGGCATTCGAAACGAAAGACGCGGATCGAGAGCAAAGTACTGGCTTCTTTATGGGCAATCGTCGTTCGAATCTCGTCTTTCTGTGATAGTGGTTGAGACCGGTCGCGGAATCGGCGGCATCCTGTATTTTTCACCCGTGCTATCTATAGTTTCAAGGACATCATCATGATCCACGTTCTCGCGATCCTCACCGCTCTGCCCGGCAAGAGGGCCGAAGTGCTCGAAGCCTTCCAGGCCAATGTTCCGGCCGTGCATGCCGAAGATGGCTGCATCGAATATACGGCTGTTGTGGATGTGGAAGGCGCCGATCCGGCATTCGGGCCTGATACATTCGTCGTTGTCGAGAAGTGGGCAAGCATGGACGCCTTGAAGGCCCATGCCGCGGCGGCGCATATGGCCGCCTATGGCGAAAAAGTGAAACACCTTATGGCAGCCCGCGCCGTGCATGTGCTGAACCCGGCATGAGCCGGTGACTTCGAACAGCTGCTAATCGCCAAGTAAGCGGCGCCGAAAGGCGCCGTTTTGCATATCGGTGGCATGCTCAGTTATGAGAGAAATGCGGCTGGCTATGCCATCTGTGCCAGCCCCCGCCGCCATGCCAACCGCCACCGCCGTGCCAGCCGCCACCGCGCCAGCCGTGACCATACCCGCCGCCATACCATCTGTGGCCGCCATACCAGCCGCGATGATAGTGGTTACCCCAGCCATAGAATGCGAAAGGCACGAAGGGCTGGTAGTAATCGTCATAATAATAGGGGCGGTAGTAGCCATAAGGCCGATAGTAGTAAGGCCGGTAGTAATGATGGTAATGCCGATGGACGATCACCGTATGATGGTGATACACGCGGTGATGTGGGCGCGCTTCGACATGGGTTGCGGGTAGAATGATTACGCCAAGCGCGATGAGCGCTGTTGCCAGAATTTTCATTTCCAGCCTCCTTCGATGCCGGACACCAAGGCGGCTCATTCATCCGCACTTGTCCGGACCGATAAGGTAAACGCGGTTGCGGTCCGATAGTTCCAAAACATCCGGAGATGGCGACGTATTTTCCGGAGGCTCGAGCTTCATCGCCAAGCCTGAAATAGGCCGTGGGTATCGAAGGGGCAGATGCTCCACCCAGAGATCGATACCGCCACTGGCTCAATAGGAAACGGCGCCAGAAGGCGCGTTTTGCAGGTCGGATAGTTAGTTGTCAGTTATGCGAGAAATGCGGCTTGCTGTGATACCGCCTGTCCCAGCGATGATGATGGTCCCAACCGTGATGGCGGTCCCAGCCATGATCGTGGCGGTGATGCTCAACCATCACCGGGCCATGATGGTGCCAGCGATGATAATCACGAGCTTCGGCATAGGTTGCGGGCAAAGCAAGAATGCCCAGCGCGACGAGCGCCGTTGCCAAAATTTTCATTTCAATCTCCTTGGGTGCCGGACGAGATCTTGGGGGGCTTAAAATTTTCGTACGTCCGGACTAACGTAACGTATCTAAACGCGAAGATGGCGTGATGGTTCCGCCTATCCACGCGTGGGGACATATTTTCGGGAGGCTCCCGCCTCCACCATCAGCTCGCGGACTGCCTGCTGGATCAACCGGCAGGCCTCGATCGACGCTTTGCGGCTATTGTGGGCGATATGATAGGACAATGGCAGGATCTGATCGGGGTCGACGATTCTCACCTTGTCCGAAATCGGCATGGCGCTGACGCGGCCGAGAAACGAGACGTAGCCGTGATTGGCGACAAGGTCGACGATGACGGGCAGCGAATCGGCCGAGGTGATGTCGCGACCGCGAAACCGCCGCCGATCATGACTGTCATAGCCGAAGGCCGTCGCCGCGTTGCCGATGCCGGTGCGCGGGCTCGGCACGCAGAGCGGATGATTTTCCACCAGCGCGGCAAAGGTTTCCTCCTTGCTGTCGGGCGGGGCGATCGCCACCATGTCCGTCGCGACCAGCTCCATATGCTCGAAGGCATCGAGGCCGAAGACGGAATCGACGATGGCGACATCGATGCGGCCGGATCGGAGCGCCTCGCGCAGATCGTCGGCGGTCATCAGCATCAGCGACAGCATGTTGCGGTTGCCGCCGATGTTCCAGCGCGACACCAGGCTTGCCAGCGAGCGTGCGACCCAGCTTTCGGACCCGGTGGGAATGATCGAGCCGATGCGCACGGCACGGGCGGTCCGCTGGAAGCGTTCGTCCGCCGCCGCCTTCATCTCGTCCCATGCCTGGGCGATGCCGGCAAGAATGGTGTGAACCTCCTGGCCCGCCTCGGTCAGCACCGATCCCTGTGCCTGGCGCTCGAACAGGCGACAGCCGAACAGTTCCTCCAGGTTGGCGATCTGCAATGAAAGCTGCGGCTGACCCAAGCGCAGGCGGCGGGCGGCGCGATTGATGCTGCCCTGATCGGCCACCTCAAGGAAACGCTCGATGGTGGCAATCTTCAGCGACAGACGCGCGGCCCATTGGTCATATCCATCCGGTGGGGGCGGCTCCTTCACCAGGAGCGACAGCTGGCGAATGCCGGCAAGAACCGGCTGCAGCGCCTTCTGCACCTTCGAGCTGGCCAAGAGCGTTGCGAGCTCGCCGGAAGCGCGTTCGACCAGCTTCAGTGCCAACTCCGTTTCGAGACGGCGAAGCGCGCTGGAGACGGTGGAGGCCGAAAAGGAAAGCCGGCGAGCGGTCTCCCTTACCGAGCCGATGGAAAATACCATGTCGGCTATGAACAATGCGCCGAGATACAAGCCGTTCTTCCTTCCAAGCCGAGTGCGCGCCCTTAGTGCGGACGCGGCGGCGCCGATGATATCCGGACGATATGACGTGTTCTCGAAAAAAGATATCCCTAAGAACTAAGGCGACCGCTATCGTTTTTTCGTCGCCTAACTGATCCAGACACCAAAATGAGATCGGAACAGCGTCAAACGGGTAAGGGGAACAAAAACAAACGCACTTGCCCCCGAAAAAAGAAATCCAATTTCGCGCGAATGTCGAGTACGCTCGTCATAATCGCGCGACTGCAGCGGGAAACCGAAGCGCCATCGATTTTTCCGATGCGTGCGCTTAACCCGAAGCAGCCACAAATTCGCCTGTGGGTCGCCGACCCGCACGAAAACCTGCGTGTCCGGACAGTGGCCCTGAGGCGGCTCGGGCATGCAGGGCAAAGATTTAACGGGGTACAAAGGGAAACATCATGTTCAAGAAGCTTGCACTTGCCGCCACGCTGACGGCGCTTCTCGCCAGCGGTGCCAGCGCCGCCGACGTCGTCGTCTCCTCCAAGATCGACACTGAAGGCACCCTGCTCGGCAACATCATCCTGGCCGCACTCAATGCCAACGGCATCAAGGCGCAGGATCGCATCGCGCTCGGCACGACGCCGGTTGTGCGCAAGGCAATTACCGCCGGTGAAATCGACATCTATGCCGAATATACCGGCAATGCCGGCTTCTTCTTCAACAAGGCCGACGACGCGGCCTGGAAGAACCTGCAGCAGGGCTACGACCTCGCCAAGAAGCTGGATTATGACGCCAACAAGATCGTCTGGCTGACGCCTTCGCCCGCCAACAACACCTGGGCGATCGCCGTGCGCAGCGATGTTGCCGGCCCGGCCAACCTCAAGACCATGTCCGATTTCGGCAAATGGGTTGCCGGCGGCGGCGCGGCCAAGCTTGTGGCCTCCTCCGAATTCGTCAACTCCCCGGCAGCACTTCCCGCCTTCGAGACGACCTATAGCTTCAAGCTGAAGCCGGATCAGGAAATCGTGCTTTCCGGCGGCGACACCGCGGCCACGATCAAGGCTGCGGCCGACCAGACCAACGGCGCCAACACGGCTATGGTCTATGGCACCGACGGCGCCATCGAGGCTGCTGAACTGACGGTTCTCGAAGACGACAAGAGCGTGCAGCCGGTCTATGCACCGACGCCGATCGTCCGCGAAGCCGTGCTGAAAGCCAATCCGAAGATCGAAGAAGTTCTGGCTCCGATCTTCAAGGGCCTGACCGCCGATGTGCTGCGCAAGCTCAACGGCCGCATCCAGGTGGACGGCGAGCCGGCCAAGGCTGTCGCTGAATCCTACCTCAAGGACAATGGCTTCCTGAAGTAAGCTTGATCACTGCTCCCGCGGCTCCATTTCGATCCATGGAGCGCGGGACCTCGAATGGGCATGATCTTGTCCGAACCCGCCTTGAATTTTGGGCTCATGCGCTGACGGAGCTTGCCTTATGGAAGATGCGCTAACAGTCCGCAGATTGGACCGTCTCGGAGTGGTGCTGGTGGCTGGGGGCGCGCTGGCTCTCACCTGGATGCCGTTCATCATCGTCAAGGCAAACCGCATCGCCGCTGGCAAGCCGCAATTGCTGACGCAGCTTCTCGGCCAACCCTCGGCAATATGCCTGCTTGTCCTTCTTGTGGCAGCCGCGCTCGCAGCGCTTTTCCTGCATAACCAACTCATCCGCCTCGGCATCGCCACGCTTGCGATCGCCGTGCTGATCGTCACGCTCGGATTGGTTTCGACGGCTGCGACACCAACGGGAAGCACCGTGGCACGCATTACGCCCGGCGGCTGCTTCTGGGTGCTGCTCGCCGTTGTCGGCCTGATGATCTCGGATGCGCTGGTGAAGCTGCGGCTGACGCCTTGGCTCAGGGTCGCCGCACTGGCGCTCTATGCCGCGCTGCTCTTCGCCATCCTGCGCTCCGGCCTGCTCGACAACCTGTCGATCATGAAGGAATACGCCAACAATGCCGATAAGTTCTGGCGCGAGGCGCTCGGCCATGTGTTCCTGTCGCTCGGTTCCGTTGCCATCGCCATCGTGCTTGCCCTGCCGCTCGGCATCTTTTGTTTTTGGCAGCCACGGCTGCGTGCCGTGGTCTTGCGGGCATTGAGCCTGGTGCAGACCATCCCAAGCTTGGCCCTCTTCGGCATTCTGATGCTGCCGCTCGGCTATATCGCCGCCCATGTGCCCTTCGCCGCCGATATCGGCATCAAGGGCATCGGCGTCGCGCCGGCGCTGGTGGCCCTCGTCATTTATTCGCTACTGCCAATCGTCGCCAATACAGTCGTCGGTCTTACCGGTGTCGATCCGTCCGTGCGCGATTCTGCCGCCGGCATGGGCCTGACACGCCGGCAGATCCTGACCGGTGTCGATCTGCCGCTCGCTTTTCCGGTCATCCTAACCGGCATCCGCATCGTGCTGGTGCAGGCGATCGGCCTCGTAACAGTTGCAGCGCTCATCGGCGGCGGCGGTTTCGGCCTCTTCATTTTCCAGGGCATCGGCCAGACGGCCAATGATCTGGTGCTGCTCGGCGCGGTGCCGACTGTCATTCTCGCCTTTTCATCGGCCGTCATCCTCGATGCGGTCATCGACAGCATTCGGGGACAACGCACATGACCAACATGATCGAGTTGAATGGCGTTACCAAGCGCTACGGCGCCGCCACCGTGGTCGACGACGTCAGCATGAGCATGGAGAAGGGCACGATCACAGTCATCGTCGGCACCTCCGGCTCCGGCAAGTCGACGCTGATGCGGATGATCAACCGGCTGGTACCGATATCCAAGGGCCAGATCTTCGTTGGCGGCGAGGATATCATGAGCGTGCAGGCGACGGAGCTTCGCCGCCGCATCGGCTACGCCATCCAGGGCCATGGGCTGTTCCCGCACCGCACCGTCGCGCAGAACATCGCCACCGTGCCCGAGCTTCTCGGCTGGGACAAGGCACGGATCGACGGCCGCGTCGAAGAGCTCCTCAATCTCTTCCGCCTCGACCCCGGCACCTTTGCCGCCAAATATCCGAGCCAGCTTTCCGGTGGCCAGCAGCAGCGTGTCGGTGTTGCCCGTGCCCTTGCCGCCGAGCCGGAGGTGCTGCTGATGGACGAGCCCTTCGGCGCGCTCGACCCTGTCATCCGCGGCAAGGCGCAGGACGATCTGCTCGCCATCCAGAAGCAGTTCGGCACGACGGTCATTCTCGTCACCCACGACATGGACGAAGCCTTCCATCTCGGTGACAAGATCGCCGTCATGAGCGGCGGCAAATTGCTGCAATGTTCCGAGCCCGAAAAAATCCTGACCGAGCCGGCCGATCCCTTCGTTCAGCAATTGACCGGTACGTCCGACCGCGCGCTGAAGCTGATGTCGCTGCTGCCGCTAAAGGACAGCATGCAGCCTCCGAGGGCCGGCCTCGGCTATAGCCTGCCGCAAACCCTCAATCTGCGCGATGCCCTGGCCGAGCTCATCTGGCAGGGCGCGGATGAGGCTTCCGTCGAGGATGAGCGCAAGGTGTCCGTCGGCTCGATCTCGATCCAGCATCTGATCGAACTGGGTCGCAAAGCATGAGATTTTTTGCCGCCAATCTCTTCCGCCTCCTGGCACTGGCGCTGCTGCTGGTGATGCTCTTCCGCCCGGAATGGCTGACACCTGTTCTGGCGCCGCTGACCAAATTCGGCGCGTCGCCGATCTATACGCAGAACAGCCTGCCGAGCCTGGCCCTCTCCCATCTCGAGCTCATCATCGTCTCGATAGCAGCGAGCGGGATACTGGCCGTTCTCGGCGGCATCTTCGTTACCCGCCCTATGGGGGCCGACTTCCTGCCGCTGTCGCGCGCGATCGCCAATGCCGGCCAGACATTTCCTCCCGTCGCGGTGCTGGCACTGGCCATTTCCACCACCGGCTTCGGTGCGGTGCCGACATTCATCGCGCTCTTTCTCTATGCCCTGTTGCCGATCTTCGAAAATACCGTCGCCGGCTTGCAACAGGTGCCGGCCTCCGTTCTCGATGCCGCCGACGGCATGGGCATGAACGGCTGGCAGCGGCTGTTCCGGGTCGAGCTGCCGCTCGCCCTGCCGCTGATCATCGAAGGGCTGAAGATCGCCACCGTCATCAATATCGGCACGGCAACGATCGGCTCCACCGTCGCAGCCAAGGGCCTTGGCGAAGTCATTATCGCCGGGCTGATCAACGATAACACCGCCTTCATCCTGCAAGGTGGCCTGATCGTCGGCCTTATGGCGGTGCTGATCTATGACGGCATGGAAATGATCGAACATTCCATAACCCGCAAGATCGGCCTGCAGCCTCATTGACGCTCAGACGTGTCGTCTTACCGAATCGCAAGCAGCGGCATCTGAAACTTGCTAGTCTTCCTCGAGGGCGTCCAGCGATGCTCCCGGGAGATAAAGCGAGATCGGCCTGATTTCATAAACGGCGGTCGGGTTGACGCGGCGCAGATCGCGCGCCATTTCCACGGCCGCTTCCAGAGTCGGGAAATCCACCACATAAAAGCCGAGCAGTTGCTCCTTGGTTTCCGCAAACGGGCCGTCGACAACCATGCCCGCGCCCTTGCCGCGCAAGGTCACTGCGCCCTGTGTCGCACCAAGGCGGGCAGCCGGCCCGAGCGACTTTTGCTTGACGAGACGATCATTGATCTGAAGCAGATCGGCCATCAGTGCCGCGTCCTCTTCCTCGCTCCAGGATTTGACGATTCCCTCTTCGTGATAGGCCAGAATGGCAAAATACATAGGCTCTCCCTCTTCGAACACGCATCAGCTTCGGCCGGTCCAGCCGTTTCCTCACCGCGCGGGATTGTAAGCAGACTGACCGAAATTCAGAAGCCCTCAGATTAAGCTATCATCTCTCCCATGCTTGCCATCAACCCGTGGCCGATGGCATGGACTGCATATTCAGATGATCCAAGGAGGCGCCGATGGCCAAGATGATTCACTCGATGATCCGCGTGCTCGACGAGGCACGTTCGGTCGACTTCTACGAAAAGGCGTTCGGGTTGGAGGTTGCCGACCGCATCGCCTTCGAAACCTTCACGCTTGTCTATCTCCGCAATGCCGAAACCGGCTTCGAGCTTGAATTGACGGTAAATCAGGGCCGCAGCGAGGCTTACGCGCTCGGTGAGGCCTATGGCCATCTTGCGGTTTCGGTCTCAGAACTGAAGGATGAGCACGCGCGCATGACCTCGCTCGGGCTCAATCCCGGCAAGATCGTCGAACTCAATCGCGATGGGAAGCTGTTCGCCCTACTGTTCTTCGTCGCCGATCCCGATGGCTACAAGATCGAGGTTGTGCAAAGACATGGGCGGTTTCAGTAAAACCACTCAAACCGAAGCCCCGCTCAGGCGGGGCTTTGAGGCCGGCTCTACCGGCGCGCTTACATCCAATAGGGCGGCACGCCAAAATAATCATGGCTCTTGTGGCCATGATCCTTGTGGTCGTGATCGTCCTTGCTGGCAAAGCGGCGCGCTTTTTCAATGTCGTTCTTGGTCATGCCGACGCGATAGGCATCGATGCGGGCGTCGTAGCGCAGCTTTTCCCACGGCAAACGGTAGTGGTCCTGACCGATACCGAAAAAGCCACCGAAACTCAGAATGACGAAAGCGATGCGTCCATCGCTTTTTTCAAGCATCAGGCGCTCGATATGACCAATCTGCCTGCCATCAGAACCGAATACCTTGGATCCCTCGACGCGGTCGCAGGCAACCAGCATCGACATGTCCTTGACGTAAAGGTCACGGCCAGAGGTATCGGCAATCTCCCTATGCATATGCGCACCTCCTTTTGGATACGCGTCACATATAATATTGGAGCGTCCGATCTGCTCTTCAAGGCAAGATGATGCTCCGGTGGGTTTCCGCCCACGGACCCATTAACGCTCCGTTGTCGAAAAAGTTCCAGCATTTTTTTCAAAACTGTAAAAAAACGTGAGTATGCAGTCGTTATTGACGTTTACGTCAAGGTTATTGTAGCTTTCGCGAAGCTTCAATGATTTAGTTGAGAGCGAAAGCTGCGACGACGTGAAAAGCGGGAGACTTTTCGGCCGCGCAGTGACAGTTTACATAACCGCCGCTACAAACGGCGGGGCGTGGTGATGATGCGTAGAGGAGGAAGTGCGCATGAATTCAGTCTCCGCTCCTTCGGATAGACCGCAGGTCAAGAAGATTTGGCTTGGCTCCTATCCGGATATCGTACCGGCGGAACTGCCGCCGCTGGAGCATGCATCACTCGTCGAGCTGTTGGAGGAAAGCTGCGCGCGTTACGCCGACCGGCCCGCCTTCACCAGCATGGGCAAATCGATCACTTATCGTGACCTCGGCACGCAGACGCGCAAGATCGCCGCCTGGCTGCAAAGCCTCGGCCTGCAGAAGGGCGACCGCGTCGCCGTGATGATGCCGAACGTGCTGCAGAATCCGATCGCCACCTACGGCATACTTCGCGCCGGCCTCGTCGTCGTGAACGTCAATCCGCTCTATACACCGCGCGAACTTGAGCACCAGCTTCGCGATTGCGGCGCCAAGGCGATCTTCGTCCTTGAAAACTTCGCCCATACCGTGGAGCAGGTGCTTGCGCATACGGATGTGCGCCATGTCGTCGTCACGTCTCTTGGCGACATGCTGGGCGTGAAGGGCCATATCGTCAATTTCATCGTCCGCAAGGTGAAGAAACTGGTGCCGGCCTGGTCGATTCCCGGCCATCGCAATTTCAAGGCTGTGGTCGCCGAAGGTGCGCGGCTGCCATTGAAGCCCGCCGAACTTTCCGGGAACGACATCGCTTTCCTGCAGTATACAGGCGGCACGACCGGCGTCGCCAAGGGCGCAATACTGACGCATTCAAACCTGCTCGCCAATCAGCTGCAGTTGCTGCTGTGGCTGCAATCCGCCTACATCAACAAGCCGCGACCCGAGCAGCTGACCTTCGTCTGCGCCCTGCCGCTCTATCACATTTTCGCGTTGACGGTGAATTCGCTGATGGGCATGTCGCTCGGCGGCCACAACGTGCTGATTGCCAATCCGCGAGATATACCCGGCTTCATCAAGGAGCTCGGCAAATACAAGTTCGACATGTTCCCGGGCCTCAACACGCTATTCAATGCCCTGATGAACAATCCGGAATTCACCAAGCTCGACCTTTCCAACACCGCAACGCTTGCGGGCGGCATGGCCGTACAGCGGCCGGTGGCCGAGCGCTGGCAGAAGATGACGGGTGCCTGGATCACCGAGGGTTACGGTCTTTCCGAGACCTCGCCGGTCGCAAGCGCCAACCGCTTCGACAGTTCCGAATTCTCCGGCACGATCGGCCTACCGATAACAGGCACGGATTTCGACATTCGCGACGAGAACGGCAATTCGCTGCCGCTTGGCGAGGTCGGCGAAATCTGCATTCGCGGGCCGCAGGTGATGGCCGGCTACTGGAAACAGCCGGCCGAAACCGCGCGGGTGATGACATCGGACGGCTTCTTCCGCAGCGGCGACATGGGCTTCATGGACGAGCGCGGCTATACCAAGATCGTGGACCGCAAGAAGGACATGATCCTGGTCTCGGGCTTCAACGTCTATCCGAACGAGATCGAAGAAGTCGCCATGATGCATCCTGGCGTTCTCGAGGCGGCGGCAATCGGTGTTGCGGACCCGCATTCCGGCGAGGCGGTGAAGCTCTTCATCGTCAAGAAGGACCAAGCTTTGACCGAGGCCGACATCAAGGCGCATTGCGCCGCCAACCTCACCAACTATAAGCGTCCGCGCTTCATCGAATTCCGCACCGAACTGCCGAAATCGAATGTCGGCAAGATCCTGCGCAAGGAGTTGCGCGGCTGACATAATTCCGTGTCATTCAGGGGGCCGCTCGTCTTGATCCGCGAGCGGCCTTTTTTCGTTTTGGACGATACGTGAACTTGATTTACGCCCTACATAGGGAATAGTTTCCGCGACCGAACTCAAAGCGCCCTGCCCTGTCTGACGGCTTGTGGCGCGAACCGCAAGGAGCCTCCCATGAACGCCCTCGTCGATCAACTGAAGAGCACCACATCGGCAACGAAGGCCACGGACATTCGCGCCGCCTTTGCTGCCGATCCCAAGCGCTTCTCCCACTTCAGCGCCTCGTTCGACGATCTGCTGATGGATTATTCCAAGACGGCGGTGAACGACCAGATCCTCGGCCTGCTCGAAAAGCTCGCAACCGAGGGCGGCGTCGCTGCCAAGCGCGAGGAAATGTTCTCCGGCGTTGCCATCAATTTCACCGAAAACCGCGCCGTGCTCCACACAGCACTTCGCAACCGCTCCAACACGCCCGTGCTGGTCGACGGCAAGGATGTGATGCCTGACGTCAACGCCGTGCTGGCGGCCATGGGCAAGTTTGCCGACGGCATCCGCTCCGGCGCGCTCAAGGGCTCCACGGGCAAGGCGATCACCGATGTCATCAATATCGGCATCGGCGGCTCCGATCTCGGCCCGGTCATGGCGACGCTGGCGCTGGCACCCTTCCATGACGGTCCGCGCTCGCATTTCGTTTCCAACATCGACAGCGCCCACATCGCCGACATCCTGAAGCTCGTTAAGCCGGAAACGACGCTGTTCATCGTCGCGTCGAAGACCTTCACGACGATCGAAACGATGACCAACGCCCAGACGGCGCGCAAGTTCATCGCCGACGCGCTCGGTGAAGCCGCCGTGCAGCATCATTTCGCCGCCGTCTCGACGGCGCTCGACAAGGTTGCCGCCTTCGGCATCGACGGCCAGCGCGTCTTCGGTTTCTGGGATTGGGTTGGCGGCCGCTACTCGATCTGGTCGGCTATCGGCCTGCCGCTGATGATCGCCGTCGGCGCGGAGAACTTCGGCAAATTCCTCGACGGCGCGCATGCGATGGACAACCACTTCCGTCAGGCGCCGTTCAAGGAAAACCTGCCGATGCTGCTCGGCCTCATCGGCTTCTACCACCGCAACGTACTCGGCTACACGACGCGCGCCATCCTGCCCTATGACCAGCGCCTGTCGCGCTTCCCGGCCTATCTGCAGCAGCTCGACATGGAATCGAACGGCAAGGGCGTCACCATCGACGGCACGCCGGTCGAAGGCAATTCCGGCCCAGTGGTCTGGGGCGAACCCGGCACCAACGGCCAGCACGCCTTCTACCAGCTCATTCACCAGGGCACGAGCGTCATCCCGGCCGAGTTCATGATTGCTGCCAACGGTTTCGAGCCCGAGCTGCGCCACCAGCATCAGCTGCTGATGGCCAATTGCCTTGCACAGTCGGAAGCGCTGATGAAGGGCCGTACCTTCGAGGAAGCCAAGGAACAGCTCACCTCCAAGGGCATGGATGACAAGAAGGCCGATTTCATCGCGCCGCACCGCGTCTTCACCGGCAACCGCCCGTCGATCACCTTCGTCTACGACAAGCTGACGCCATTCGCCCTCGGCCGTCTGATCGCGCTCTACGAACATCGCGTCTTCGTCGAAGGCGTGCTGTTCCGCATCAACTCCTTCGACCAATGGGGCGTCGAGCTCGGCAAGGAACTGGCAACCGGTCTGCTGCCGGTTGTCGAAGGCAAGGAAAGCGCTGCAGGCCACGATTCCTCGACACAAGGTCTGGTGGCTGCGC
Source organism: Rhizobium sp. P44RR-XXIV (assembly GCF_001999485.2). Lineage (NCBI taxonomy): Bacteria > Pseudomonadati > Pseudomonadota > Alphaproteobacteria > Hyphomicrobiales > Rhizobiaceae > Rhizobium > Rhizobium sp. P44RR-XXIV. The sequence continues at coordinate 315,661 of NZ_MPVZ02000025.1, forward strand.
TGGCAAGCCGCGCGAAGTAAAGTGCTTATTTACCTCCCCCTTGAGGGGGGAGGTCGCCGCAAAGCGGCGGGTGGGGGTGACTGAACTCTCCCATTGCCCGAAGGATCACCCCACCCCGGCACTGCGTGCCGACCCTCCCCCTCAAGGGGAGGGTTAGACTAGAGCCCGATCTCATCGCTTCAGTACATGGAGAGTGCGCACCCCCCTCTGTCCCTTTCGGGACATCTCCCCCACAAGGGGGGAGATCGTGGGAGTCTGCCGTACCTTCCTCAGATACAATAGATTCAGTCTCAGCAGATGCGATATTGGCGTGGGGTAATGAAGTGCCGCGAGCTACCAATCTCCCCCCATGTGGGGGAGATGTCACGACAGTGACAGAGGGGGGTACCGGCCCCTCCAAACTTTCAAAACAGATGAGAGATTAAAGCCCGATCTCATGCGCCCAGGGCGGATTAGCACCGGCACGGGATACCGTCACGGCCGCAGCCTTGGCGCCCAAAGCCAGTGCATCCTGCAGCGCCCTCTCATCGAGCGAAGCCACCTGCGCCTTGGTCAGCAGACCATTCATCTTCAGCGACGCCAGAATGCCGGCATCGAAGGTGTCGCCTGCCCCGACCGTATCGACGACGGTGACGCGTTCGCTCGGCACCGAGACTTTCAGCGACTTGGTGTAGCCCGTCGCACCCTCGGCACCCTTCGTCACGACGACCAGCTTGGCGCCCTGGTTCAGCCAATGCGCAGCCAGCTCATCGTGATTGCCAGGAATGCCGAACCATTCCAGATCCTCGTCCGAGAATTTCAGAATGTCGGACATGGCGGCCATGCGACCGATGCGGCCCATATGCGCCTGTTTGTCCTTGATGAAGCCGGGGCGGATATTCGGATCGAGCGAGATGACGCGGCTTTGATATTCGCGCTTCATCAGCGCCTCATAGGTAGCGCCGCAGGGATCGGGGATCAGGCTGATCGCGCCGAAATGCAGGGCTTCGCAATCATCGCCGAGTGCCGGGAGGTCTGCCTCGGTGATCATGCGGCCAGCGGAGCCTTCATCGTAGAAGGCGTAGGTCGCCTGGCCATTGACAAGCTTGACGAACGCGATCGTGCTCGGACGCGGTGCGATGGCGCAATAGCTATAATCCACCTTGGACGCAGACAACGTGTCGCGCAGGATCTCACCCATCATGTCGTCGGCAATGCCGGTGAAGAAACCTGTGGGCACGCCGAGGCGGCCGAGCGCTATGGCGGTGTTGAAGATCGCGCCGCCGGCATAGGGCGCAAAGCCCTTTTCGCCCTGCGTCGTCTCCCGCGGCAGCATGTCGATCAAAGCTTCGCCACAGCACAATATCATTCCGGCCTCCCAAAGAGCGCGTCTGTCGTATCCAGGTTCATAAATCGATTAGATAAATTCACGGCAAAAGCAAAGCGTCAGTTTGTGGGCAGCTCCGAAATGCCGCCGTTCCAGCCCGACCAGGTGAGCGGGGCGTTGAGAAAGGCCTCGACTTCCTCGAGCGTCTTGTCGTCGAACAGCTTCTGCTCCTTGGCGACGGCCAGCACATCACGCCAAGTGGCGATGTGATGCAGGCGGACCTTCTTGTTGGCAAAACGTTCGACCGCCTCCGGGAAAATGCCGTAGTAGAACAGCGCCATGCCATGATCGACGATGCCGCCAGCGGCGCGGATGGCGTCGATGAAGGTGAACATGCTGCCGCCGGCCGTCGTCAGATCCTCGATGACGAGCACGCGGGCGCCGTCCTTCATGTCACCTTCGATCTGGGCGTTGCGGCCATGTCCCTTCGGCTGCTTGCGCACATAGATCATCGGCAGGTTCAGCCGCTCCGCCAGGAAAGCGGCAAAAGGAATACCCGCCGTTTCGCCGCCGGCAACGCAGTCGAACTGCTCGAAGCCGACATTGCGGACGATGATGCTTGCGGCGAAATCCATGACCGTCGAGCGGATGCGCGGATAGGAGATCAGCTTGCGGCAATCGATATAGACCGGGCTCGCCATTCCGGAGGCAAATTTATAGGGCTTGTCGGCGCTGAAATGGACCGCCTTGATCTCCCAAAGCATCCTGGCCACCAGCTCCGCCATGACGGCGCGATCGGTAAATGTCATCTGGGTCATTCGGGTCTCCTTCGCAGCGCTAATGTTCCAGCGGCAATAGCAGTTGGCGGCCCTGGTTTCCAGACGAATAGAAGGTTTTGCATGCATCTGTCGCCACGATAGACGCAAGGTCTGCAGGCTGTGGCGGATGCGCCTACCGGATTGTACCGAGATCGGCGGGAAGCATGGCCTTGAACAGGGCGATCGCTCTATCCCCCTCATCTCTTTCGATCGAAATCGCATAGCGGACGGCGGCGGCGACCAGCTGCATGGTCAGTCGGGCAATCCTTGCGAGTTCCACGCGATCACGCTCCGGCCAAAGACGCACGAGAACCGTGAGGAAGGCCTGCGAATGCCATTCCGTGTCCTCCGCGTCGACCTGCTGAAGCAGCTTGTCCGCCTGGGTGGCATGCCAGATATCGCGCATCACGGGCTCGCCAAGAAACATGGCGTAATAGCCGTCGATAATGCGGCCGAGCCCGGCCTGCAGATCGCCGGTGCTCTTGATCGCCAACAGCTCATCCTCGACACATTGCCGCCCCTGCTCGTTGAAGCGCTCGGCGAGCACGCGGATGATCGCGGTCTTGTCGGGGAAATATTGATAGAGCGAGCCGAAGGACACGTCTGCCTTCTCGACGATCTCGCCCATGCGCAGCGCATCGCTGCCATTGCTGGCGATCAGCTCCGTTGCGACAGCCAATATGCGCTCGACCCGTTCGCGGCCGCGCTGCTGACTGGGGATGCGCCGGGGGGTGCCCGCCTCATCCTTGCTGCGCCTGCGTCTCGCCACGGGTTCCTGCGCCATTTCATTCCTCGCTCGCCACTGTTGACAAGCAATATAAGAGAGTTTATCACATTTCGCAAATGAGAGAATTTATCACATTTTGAACCTGGGGAGTTTGATATGCAGATCTCGACAGTCGCCATCATCGGCGGATTAGGAAAAACCGGCGGCCGGGTTGCCGAGCGACTGAAGGAACGCGGCATGAATGTTCGCGCCGCATCGCGCTCGACGACACCGCGCTTCGACTGGCAGGACCGCGGCACCTGGTATCAGGCGCTGGAAGGCGCTTCCGCCGCCTATGTCACGTTCCAGCCGGATCTCGCCGTCGCGTGGGCTGCCGAAGCGATTTCGGCCTTTGCGAAGACGGCAGTCGAGGCTGGTATCGGGCATATCGTCCTGCTGTCCGGCCGCGGCGAAGACGGCGCTATCCTCAGCGAAAAGGAACTCAAGGCTGTCGGCGTCGACTACACCATTTTGCGTGCGAGCTGGTTCAACCAGAATTTCAGCGAAGGTGCCTTTCTGGACGGGCTTCTCCAGGGAAAGCTGGCCTTGCCGGCCGGAGATGTCGTCGAACCTTTCGTTGATGCAGGCGATCTTGCCGACGCCGCTGTCGAGGCTCTCACCAATTCGCGCCATCGCAACCAGACCTACGAGCTGACGGGACCTCGTGCTCTGACGTTCCGCGACGCCGTTTCCGAAATCGCGGCCGCTTCCGGCCGGGCTGTCACCTACGAAACAGTCCCTATTGATGCCTTTATCGCCGAGATGACCGCTTTCGGCTTGCCGCAGGAGGCGACCGATCTCCTGCATGAACTGTTCACGCAAGTTCTGGACGGGCGCAATTCGCGTGTCGAAGACGGCGTGAGACAGATCCTTGGAAGGCAACCAAGGGATTTTTCCGATTATGCCCGCGAAACCGCATCAACCGGCATCTGGAGCATCTAGCCATGACCTTTCCGATCACCAATATCGCCCTTATCGTCGCGGCGCTCAGCAGCGGCCTTCTGGCCGGCGTCTACTTCGCCTTCTCGACATTCATCATGCAGGCCTTTGCCCGCCTTCCCGCCGACCAGGGGATCGCCGCCATGCAGTCGATCAACTCGACGATCGTGCGCTCGCCCTTTATCGTGCTGTTCCTGCTCACGGCGGCGCTGTCGATATTCATTGCCGTGATGGCAATTCTCTATTGGCGCGGCGGCATCAGCGTGCTGATGCTGGCCGGGGCCGCGCTCTATATCGTCGCCAGCCTTCTTTCGACCATGGTGTTCAACGTGCCGTTGAACGACGCGCTGGATAAGGTCGACGGGCACACGGCGGAAGGAGCCCAGCTCTGGTCGACCTATCTCAGCGACTGGACACGCTGGAACCATGTGCGCACCGTGGCATCGCTTCTTGCGGCATGTGCCTTCGTGCGAGCCTTGTTCTGACTGGTTCGCAAAGCATCGACGCGTCTAACGAAATGATTGCCTAGACTGCGTGAAGATAGGCCGCGACCTCGACACGGTTGCGGCCGTTGCGCTTTGCCACATAAAGCGCCTTGTCGGCGGCACGAAGAACCTCATCGAAGCCGATCCCCTTGACCGTGCCGGTTGCAACGCCGGCACTCACCGTGCAGACCAGGGCCTTGTCGTCAATGCTGACCACCTGCGCGGCAAAGGCGTCTCGCACCCGTTCGGCCACCTGCTCGGCGCGACCGGGCAACGTATTGTCGAGCACCAGCGCGAATTCTTCACCGCCAAGCCGCGCCACCGTATCGGACGAGCGCAGGCCTACGGACAGCTCCTTACCGAGAAGCCTGAGCACGAGATCGCCGGCAGCATGTCCATGCTGATCGTTGATTGCCTTGAACCGATCGATATCGAAGACGATGACCGCCATCGACGGGCCGAAGGTACGATGACCGTAGAGATCGAAAAGGGCACGGCGATTGAGCAGCCCCGTCAGGGAATCGGTAATCGCTTCCTGCCGGTGCAATGCCGCCTGCCGCCATTGGTGCAGGGCAAGCGACAGAGCGCCAATCCCGGTCATGCCCGCGATACAGACGGCAAGGCTGAAATCCTCCGCCCAGTTATCCGGCGCGCGGCCCAGCACAAGCTTGCCGTCCACGATCAGCACTGCCGCGCAGAGCACGAAAGAGACGGCCGTCAATGTGTAGAGCGCGGTGATGCCATAGAGCGGCGTGGGGGCTTCATGACGGCTCAGCCAATACTCGCGCGCCGTCAGCAGCAGGAGCAGGCTGATGACGAGATTGTCGCCGATGAAGGCCAGCCCATCATAGCCCGCCAGCATCGGCCCGACCGAGGCGGCAATGCCGACCAGGCATCCGAGCAGAAAGCGCGCCTTTGAAAGACGGCGCGTGCGGAATTGATGACCGGCGACCCAGATCGTGGCGAAGCCGATGAAAAACAATACAAAAGTCAGATTGGCAAAAATCGGCAGGGGTCTGTCGACATAGGCGCCATATATGAAGATGCCGGCAACAAGCGGCACCAGACCGGCGGAGCACGTCAACAGAAAGGTATCAGGCCGGCGCGAAAACCAGCTCCCCACCAGTGTGACCGCAAGACAGGACGCCGAAACGCCGAGCGCGAGAAGGAGGGAATTGTAATCGACCAGCATCATGCTCTTTCAACGGTCTCATCATTACCGTAGGGGATCAATGACACGCTAACCCTCAAGGGTATCAAATTAGTTACGGCAAATAATAAAGAAAATATATTTCAACAAAATATACGTTCCATATCGCGACAAAGAACGAATACTTATCTTTAATACTGCTTATAAATTCAGGAATACTTATATACACAAAAACTAAATTATACTTCAACGTCCCAATGTAGCGGGAACATCGGGTCAAATACGGTGACCGGGCCGGCCCCGGTCTCGATCTTCGCCGGGAATGTAACGGCATCCGAACGGCGCACCAAGGTGATGCTGTCCTCGTTAACCGGCAGCCCGTACCATGCCGGGCCATTCAGCGATGCGAAGGCTTCCAGCCTGTCCAATGCGCCCTCTTGCTCGAAAACATGCGCGAGGCAGCTCATCGTATTGATCGAGGTGTAGATACCGGCGCAGCCGCAGGCGCATTCCTTCAGCGGATCGACGTGCGGCGCCGAATCCGTACCGAGGAAGAACCGGCTATCGCCGCTCGCCGCCGCCGCACGCAGCGCCAGGCGGTGGCTTTCGCGCTTGGCAACCGGCAGGCAGTAATAATGCGGCCGGATGCCGCCGACGAGAATGGCGTTACGGTTGATGATCAGATGATGCGTCGTAATCGAGCCGGCGAGATTGGCCTTGGCCGACTTGATGTAGTTGACGCCATCCGACGTCGTCACATGCTCCATCGTCACCTTCAGCTCCGGCAGGCGCTGGCGCAAGGGATCAAGGACGGTCTCGATGAATACGGCCTCGCGGTCGAAAATATCCACCTCGGGCGTCGTCACCTCGCCATGCACGCAAAGCGGCAGGCCGATCTTCGCCATGCGCTCCAGCGCCGGCATGGCATTATCGAGATTGCGCACGCCGCCATGGGAGTTGGTCGTCGCACCGGCGGGATAAAGTTTGACCGCGGTGATGAGGCCGCTCTTCTTTCCCTCTTCGACATCCTCCGGGCTGGTATGCTCGGTGAGATAGAGCGTCATCAGCGGCTGGAAGCGGTCGCCAGCCGGCAGCGCCTTCAAGATGCGCTCGCGATAGGCAGTCGCATCCGCGGTGGTCACGACCGGCGGCACCAGATTGGGCATGATGATGGCGCGGGCAAAATGCCTCGAGGTATCGCCGATCACGCCTTCCATCATGGCCCCATCCCGCAAATGCAGATGCCAGTCATCGGGACGGCGGATGGTGAGCTTTTGCATGGGCGCGACCTCTGGAAATGTGAGCATGATCTCTTCCGAAAACCGCTTCACACTTTTCGGGATCACGCTTCGTGCTGTCGCGCTTCGATAGCACCAACCGCCACCGCAAAACAATCCGCGACGGCGGTTAAATGATCGTAAGATTCAATCCTGCACGATGTCGATGGTGATATCGGCCGGGCGACGGCTTTCGAGGATACGCCGGCCGTTCGGCAGATCGTTGCCATAGACCTTGGCGCTGGCCTCCTCGTCGTCGAGATTATAGCCCCTCCAACGCGCCCAGAGCCGCTCCTCAAGCACCTCGATCGGCGGCGCAAGCATGATCGAATAGTCGAACATGCCTTCCAGCTCCGCCCATTTTCCTTCGCTGAACAGCAGGTAGTTTCCTTCGACCACGATGAAGCGATGATCGGGCGAAACGACGCGGGCGGATGCAATGGCTAGTTCTCGCGAGCGGTCGAAGACCGGCACGAGCACTTCCTGATCGGCAGCGCGCACAGCCCTGACGATATCGAGAAAGGCGCGTACGTCGAAACTCTCGGGCACACCCTTTCGCTTCAGAAGGCCTTTTTCGATCAGGACTGCATTGTCCATGTGGAAGCCGTCCATCGGCAGGACTTCGGCGCTTTCGCCCTTGGCCTTGAGCGCCTTGACGACGTTGTCGGCCAGTGTCGATTTGCCGGCGCCAGGCGGGCCGGCAATCGCCACCAGGATCCTCTTTGCGTTGCCGGCGCGCGCAACGATTTCGCCGGCAACGTCCTCAAGCGCAACAGTCATGCAGCGACAGTCTCCACAGGGGGAGCCTTGGCTCCGGTCATGAAGGCGACGGCATCGGACATGGTATATTCCTTGGGATCGATGACAGTCAGGCGTCGCCCAAGGCGGTGGATATGGATGCGGTCCGCCACCTCGAAGACGTGAGGCATATTGTGCGAAATCAGCACGATCGGCAAGCCACGGGCGCGGACATCAAGGATGAGTTCCAGGACCTTGCGGCTTTCCTTGACGCCGAGTGCGGCCGTCGGCTCGTCCATGATGACCACCTTCGAGCCGAAGGCTGCAGCACGTGCCACGGCAACACCCTGGCGCTGGCCGCCTGAGAGCGTTTCCACGGCCTGATTGATGTTCTGGATCGTCATCAGGCCAAGCTCGGTGAGCTTGTCGCGGGCACGTTTTTCCATCGCCGGTCGGTCGAGGATGCGGAACACCGAGCCAAGAACACCGGGTTTGCGGATCTCGCGACCGAGGAACATGTTGTCGGCGATCGACAGTGCCGGCGACAGAGCGAGGTTCTGATAGACGGTCTCGATGCCGGCCTCGCGCGCTTCCATCGGCGAGCGGAACTGAACGGTTTTCCCGTCCAGCTTGATCTCGCCTTCATCGGGGATGACTGCGCCGGAGATCGCCTTGATCAGCGAGGATTTGCCGGCGCCGTTGTCGCCGATCACGGCAAGGATTTCGCCGGGATAGAGATCGAAATCGGCGTGATCGAGCGCGGTGACACGTCCATAACGCTTGACGAGGCCGCGGGCGGTGAGAATGGGTTCGCCTGTCGGGGTCATGCCGATACCTTTCTGATCCACTGATCGATCGCGACGGCGCCGATGATGAGAACGCCAGTCAGAAGCACCTTCCACTGCGGATCGGCTCCGAGCATGTTGAGACCCATGGAGACCACGCCGACGATCATCGCGCCGAAGAGCGTGCCAAGTATCGAGCCGCGGCCGCCGAAGAGCGAGATGCCGCCGATCACGGTTGCGGTGATTGCCTGAAGATTGAAATCGGTCACGGCCGACGATGGGGAGACCGAGCCGTTGCGGCCGATCGAGACCCAGGCGGCGAAGCCTGCGATCAGTCCCGATATGCCATAGACGGCCAGCAGCACTTTCCTGGTCTGGATACCAGCCAATTTTGCGGCTTCCGGATCATCGCCGACGGCATAGACATGCCGGCCCCATGCTGTGTGATTAAGGACGTACCAGAGACCGACGACCAAAAGCACCATGGCGATAACGCCGAGGGTGAGAACGGCTCCCCCGACACGGAAGCTGAATGCGAAGAGATGCAGCAGCGGCGCCTGTTCGTCGACGTCGGTATCGCGGATGGTCTCATTGGCGGAATAGATGAAATTCGTCGCCATGACGATATTCCAGGTGCCGAGCGTCACGATGAATGGCGGCAGCTTCATGTTGGCGACGAGGAAACCGTTGAGCAGGCCGCAAAGGCCACCCGCGACCAGGCCCGCAATAACAGCGACCGGTGTGGGCAGGCCATAAGTAACGGCGAAGTTGCCCATGACGACAGAGGCAATCACCATGATCACGCCGATCGACAGATCGATGCCGGCGGTCAGGATGACCAGCGTCTGCGCTGACGCCAGAATGCCGACGATGGCGATCTGCTGCAGGATCAGCGTCAAGGTGTAGGCCGAGAAGAACTTCCCGCCGATGGTGACGCCGAAGATGATGATCGCCAGCACGAGCACGATCAGCGGCACGGCCGCCGGCGTCGAGTGCAGGAAATGCTGCATGCGCTTGATAAGAGAGACATTCTGATGTTCGAACGAGGCGACATTCTTGTCGCTTCCATCGAGAACCTGTTCGAATTCCTGTGCTCCGGACATTTTGTTCCTCCGCCACCGCGCCGGACGCGCGGGAACCGCCGGCTGTTGGAGCCGGCCAGGATATGAGCCCGACCGACATGATTATTGCGATTGTCTGCTCCCTGTGAAAGAGCCGCGCCAGCAGGCGCACGACGCGGCTCTCCAAGGGATCATATCACATTCGTGATGGGCTTAGCCCCAGCACTTCCCGAGACCTTCCTTGGTGTCGATGGACTTGACGCCGGAAACCGGCTTGTCCGTCACCAGGGAAACGCCGGTGTCGAAGAAGGACTTGCCTTCGGTCGGCTTCGGCTTTTCACCGCTATCGGCGAACTTCTTGATCGCCTCGACGCCGAGCGACGCCATCATCAGCGGATACTGCTGCGCAGTCGCGCCGATGACGCCTTCCTTGACCGACTTGACGCCCGGGCAACCACCGTCGATGGAGACGATCAACACCTGCTTTTCGAGGCCGACAGCCTTCAGGGCTTGGTAGGCGCCCACTGCGGCCGGTTCGTTGATCGTGTGGATGACGTTGATGCTGGAGTCCTTCTGGAGAAGGTTTTCCATGGCTTTGCGGCCGCCTTCTTCGTTGCCGTTGGTGACGTCATGGCCAACGATGCGCGGATCGGTTTCGTCGCCGATCTTGTTCGGGTCCTTCGGGTCGATGCCGAAGCCGATCATGAAGCCCTGGTCGCGCAGAACGTCGACGGACGGCTGCGACGGCGTCAGATCGAGGAAGCCGACCTTGGCGTCCTTCACCTTGTCACCCAGTGTTTCCTTTGCCCACTGGCCAACGAGCTTGCCGGCGAGCAGGTTGTCGGTTGCGAATGTGGCATCGGCGGAATCGGCCGGCTCAAGCGGCGTGTCGAGTGCGATGACGAGCAGACCGGCGTCGCGGGCCTTCTTGACCGAGGGAACGATGCCCTTCGTGTCGGAAGCGGCGATCAGAATGCCCTTCGCGCCATCGGCAATGCAGCTTTCAATGGCGGCGACCTGGCTTTCGCTGTCACCATCGATCTTGCCGGCATAGGACTTCAGCGTCACGCCGAGTTCCTTGGCCTTGGCGGTAGCGCCTTCCTTCATCTTGACAAAGAAGGGGTTGGTATCGGTTTTGGTAATGAGGCAGGCGGAGACGCCTGCGGCCTTGGCCGGCGCAGCGAAGGCAACACCCAGTGCCAGAGCAGCAACAGCTGCGGAAATAACAGATTTCTTCATTCAATCCTCCCGATGTTTAAAAAGCCGGACCACCCGGCAGCCCCGGGCCCGAACCCGGCTTAAAGATGCGCCATGCCTGTCAGATTAGTTCCGAAAGACCTCCTCCCAGGTCATATGCGCGTCCTCGACGGTCCACATCTGAGCCTAAAGATTTCCGTCTGTCAATAAATAAATCCGATTGAATTATTAATTGGATATGGCATTCTGGTAGAAAATAGGGCATGGCCATGGTGGAAGGAGCAGGCCCATGTCTCTCGTGCATGACCCGGAGGACGTACACACCACGCCAGCAATTCTCGACCCCAGCGGGGGCGCGAACCAGCTTGGTGTGCGTGCTCACAACGAGCGGCTCGTGCTGTCGCTCGTGCGCCGCCACAGCGCGTTGTCGAAAGCCGATATCGCCCGTCGCAGCGGCCTTTCTGCCCAGACCGTCTCCGTCATTATGCGGGCGTTGGAGAAGGACGGGCTATTGTCTCGCGATGCGCCGGTGCGCGGCCGTGTCGGCCAGCCGTCCATCCCCATGCGACTCAATCCGGATGCGGTGCTCTCGCTCGGCGTTAAGATCGGTCGACGCAGTGCCGATCTGGTGCTGATGGATTTTGTCGGCGGCATCAGGATGCAGCTTCATCAAACTTATCCCTACCCCCTTCCACAGGATATCATTGCCTTCATCACGGCCGGCATCCAGCAGCTTGAAGCGCGACTGAGCAGCGAGGAGCGGCGGAGAATTGCCGGGATCGGCATCGCCGCGCCGTTCGAATTGTGGAATTGGGCGGAACAGGTGGGGGCGCCGCCCGGCGCCATGGACGTATGGCGCGGCTTCAACCTGCAGGCGGAAGTCGCATCGCGCGTCAGCTATCCGGTCTTCCTGCAGAACGACGCCACCAGCGCCTGCGGCGCCGAACTCGTCTTCGGCGTCGGTTCGCATTACCCCGACTTCGTCTATTTCTTCATCGGTTCCTTCCTCGGCGGCGGCATCGTCCTCAATTCGTCGATCTTCGTCGGTCGCACCGGTACAGCCGGCGCGCTCGGCCCCCTGCCCGTGCGCGGACGCAACGGCGAAAACCGCCAGCTCCTGGAAATCGCCTCGATCTTCGTGCTTGAAAACCTGTTGAGGGATCACGGTTTCGATCCGCGCCCGCTCTGGTACTCCGCCGACAACTGGATCGATTTCGGCGAACCGCTGGAAATCTGGATACAGGATACGGCCAAGGCACTGGCGCAGGCGATCGTTGCTTGCGCCTCGGTCATCGATTTCAGCGCCGCCGTCATTGATGGCGGCTTCCCCGATTGGGTGCGCGAACGCGTGGTGCGCGCAACCATCAAGGCCGCCTCGGAGCTGGATCTGCAAGGCGTCGTCATGCCCGAAATCATCGAAGGCGCTGTGGGACCGCAGGCGCGGGCCATCGGCGGCGCCAGCTTGCCGATCTTCGCGCGCTACCTCATCGACCAGAACGTCCTCTTCAAGGAGATAGAGCATGCTGAAGGGCATTGACCCGCTGTTGAGCCCGGAACTGCTGGCGACCTTGCGCGCCATGGGCCATGGCGACGAGATCGCCCTCGTCGACGGCAACTATCCGGGCCTAGAACATGCGCGCCGCCTCATCCGTCTCGACGGCCATGGCGTCGTCCGCGTGCTCGACGCCGTGCTCAGCGTGATGCCGATCGACGATTTCGTGCCGCAGGCGATCTTCCGCGCGACCGTGCGCCAGGATCGCGATGCGGTCGATCCGGTTCATGCCGAAATGATCGAGTGCTGCGCCCGGCATGTGCCCGAGATGAAGGTCGTTCCCCTGCTGCCGGCAGAGTTTTACGACCGGGTGAAGCAGGCGCATGCGCTGATACAGACCAGCGAGCCGCGGCTCTACGGGAATATTATTCTGCGCAAGGGCGTGATCTATCCGAAGGGATAGTCTTTAGATTTCCCCCGCCGAAGGCCCCCAGACATCCGTCATCGCGAAACCATCCGCCATCGGATCGAACGGGTCGAGCGCCACCTGGCTGAGGCCAAAGGTGAAGCCGCGGCCGATGATGGTGGGGATAATGGCCGGCTTGCCTGCGACTTCGGTGACTGCCTGCAGGCCCACCTCGAACTCCGAGCCGATGATCGAGCGGGATTTGAAGACATCGCCGACCTTTGCCTTGCCGCGCGCATGCAGCGTCGCCAGATTGGCGGAATTGCCTGTGCCGCAGGGCGAGCGGTCGGCGCGGCCGGGCCACATGGTCGTGCAGGTGCGGATGGCTCCGTCTGCATCGACATCGCGGAACATGATATAGGCAACGCCTGATATCGCCGGGATTTCCGGATGGACGACGGACTTGGTGCGGTTGATCGCGTCCTTGAGGACCATGCCGGCCTGCACGAGGGCGGCCGCATTGGCCTTCTCGATCGTCAGGCCGATCTGGCCAACATCGACGAGCCCATAAAAAATACCGCCATAGCAAAGATCAAGCTTGATCTTGCCCCATTGCGGCGTGTCGATCTCGACATCCAGCTCATGCACGAAGGAAGGCACCATGGTCAGCCGCACCTTCTCGCAGCGGCCGTCGCGGCAGGTCGCCGTCGCCCGCACGAGGCCGGCCGCCGTCTCGAGCGTGACAACCGTTTCCGGCTCCTTCATCTCGACAATGCCGGATTCGAGCAGCGCCGTCGTCACGCAGATCGAATTGGAGCCGGAGCTGGCATGCGCCTGGTCCGGCTGGAGAATAATGAAGGCGGCATCGGCATCCGGATGCTTGGCCGGCAGCAGCAAGTTGACGGAGCCGATCGGTGCACCGCGCGGCTCCAGCACGAGGAAACGACGGAGTTCCTGACCCTTCGGATCGGTGTTCAGCCAGTGCAGTTGCTCGGCAATGCTGTTGCCGGGGATCTTCGGCACGCCGCCAATGGCAACCCGGCCGATTTCGCCCTCGCAGTGAACGTCCAGCAACTGGATCGTGCGCTTCCATCTCATCTCATCTGCTCCAATCAGACGTGCCGCGTGATGCCGTTATCGATCATCAATAAACCATGTCGCCCAATGGGCGCCCTTCCCTGATATATCAGATCGCGCGAGCTGGCTATTGCGTTTTCAAAAAGCAACGAAGACGGTTGTTGCAGGTCGGGGCATGCGGCTTTTATTGACCCAATGCCTCTCCGACATTGCTGCCAGTCGCTTGCACGCTATCGCCGACGGAGCCGAAGGTGTTGCCGGCGGAGGCACCGACGCGGCGCCATTGTTCGCCGTAATTCTGGCGCGTGCGCGGGTCGAAGATGGCGATCGGTGCACTGACGGCGGCACCGGCGACGCTGCCGACTGTCTGGGCGGCACCCATGGCAACCGCGCCGACGGCATCGCCGATACCGACATCGGAATCGGTAATCGTCTGTCCCGCAATCAACCGAGCGCCGATGAGCTTCACCACCTCCGGGCTTTCGGCGAATTTACCATGATTGAGCCCGTCACCGGTCTTGAGCTGGGTGAGATCGAGTACGGTGATCCCCTGTTTTTCCAGCTCGCTGCGATAGGGCTCGGCCGCGGGATCGATCTGGCCCAGGCGATCGATATTACCGGAAATGCGCCTGGACAGCGACAAGGCACGGTCATCGCGCGAGACGAACAGTGTGAAATGCGGCTTGTCCTTGCCTAGCGCTGCAAACTGCCTGCCGAAGACATCGACATCAAGATCCGGCGACGCCAGGATGACATTCTTGATCTTCGGCGCAACGCGGCCATTGCGTATCGCCATCTGCCTCAAGGATTCGACGGCAAGCCAGCTGCCCATCGAATGGGCCATGACGGTTATTTCGCCGACTGACGGATCGGCAGCGACGCGGCGCAACAGTTCCTCCAGCGAATCGCGGGAATAGTTGGTGCTTTCCTTGTCATAGGCATAGTCGAAGATGCTGGCGCGCGACGGCCAGGTGAAGACGATGGGCGCGACGTCGGCATGCGAATCGTGGACGATCTGAGCGAAGCGATAGACCGCATCCTCGTAGCGGTTGTTGAAACCATGCACGAAGATCAGCACCCGCTTGTTCTTCGGCAGCTCCGTATGCAGCCAGGCTCGCCCGTCCGCTTCGGTCGCCAGCGGCTTGACCGCCGTCGTCACGAAATTCTTCAGGGGGTTGCCGGGCAAACGGCTCGGCCATTGCACCTGGCCGACCTTGCGGTTGGCTTCTGGCGGGATCGAGATGCTGACCGCATCAACCTTCAGCCCAAGGCCGCGCTCGCCCGAGAACAGGATCGCCGGATCCTTATCCGGCAAGCGCGTTGTCGCGACCAGCAGGTCGACCTTCGATGTGCCCGACACATTTTCGCTGATCGGCTGCATGACCCCGATCGGACGGCCGCAAGCCACCAGAGAAAGCGTCACGAAGACGGCGGCAGCCCGGAGAAGCATCCCTCTCCATCGGCCCGAACCTGCCATACGCTGCATCATGCAACCTCTTCCTACGCCTGAATGTCGCGCCACTCTACGCATCGCCACCTTGGGCGCAAGCGGGCAAAGGTGTTCTTGATCACATGAAGTGATGCTAATTCGTAACGGCATTGCAAAGGCGCAACGCCGTTGATCGAAGCTGAAATGCCGAGAGAAAGGAGAATAAAAAAAGAGCCCGACGCGGGAGGAGGATGCGTCGGGCTCTTGATCCGGATTGGCAACTGGGAGGAGGAGTGTTGCCAATCAATGAAGGAGCGCTGGGAGGAGGAGTGCGCTTCCTTCGAGACAAATAGATATAATGCTGGCGCATTCATGAAAAGGCAGGCTTTCGCAATGCAGCAATGCAACAAGCGCATTGCTTTTACGCGAAAACACCGGAAATGCCGCATATCTCCAGCCATTCCGGTATTCCGCCGCCTAATTTACAGTCGCCGGATAGCAGGGATCCGCGATTCACATCATCGTGATCGCAAGCATCGGCGTACAATGTCACCCAGATTCGCCGCGAGGCGGCGGAGATGTTTTCTCCGCCGCCTCGCCGTTGTCGATTGGACGATAGGACTTTGTTGAAGCCCCGATTACCTTACGCCGCCTTGAACGCCTTCTTGCCCTCGGCATCCAACGCAGCAAACTCCTCGTCGGAAAGCACGATGTTCACGGCCGAGGTGTTCTCTTCGAGATGCTTGACCTTGCCGGTGCCCGGGATGGGCAGCATCACGGGGCTACGCTTCAGCACCCAGGCGAGCGCGATCTGGCTCGGCGCAGCGCCATGCTTCTTGGCGATGGTATCGAGAAGCGAGCCTTCCTTGGCAAGATCGCCGGCGGCCAGCGGAAACCAGGGAATGAAGCCGATATTGTGCTTCTCGCAATAATCGAGCACGTCTTCGCTGGTGCGATCGACGAGATTGTAGCGGTTCTGCACCGTCACGACCTTGAAATGCTTCGATGCGGCTTCGATGTCGGCAACCGAGACTTCGCTCAGGCCCGCATGGCGGATGATGCCGTCGCTCAGCAGCGACTTCACGGCATCGAATTGCTCGGCCGCCGGCACCTTGGAATCGATGCGGTGAAGCTGCCAGAGGTCGATCCGGTCGACGCCGAGATTGCGCAGGCTCTTATGCGCCTGCTGGATGAGATATTCCGGGCGACCCAAAGGTACCCAGACATTCGGGCCGGTCCGGGTAAGCCCGCCCTTGGTGGCGACGACAAGGCCGTGACCATAGGGGTGGAGAGCTTCCTTGATGAGACGTTCGGACACGTCCGGGCCATAGGAATCGGCCGTGTCGATGAAGTTGATGCCGAGTTCCGGCAGGCGTTTCAGGGTGCGGACGGCTTCCGCACGGTCCTCGGGCTCACCCCATATGCCGGCACCTGTGATGCGCATGGCACCGAAGCCGAGACGATTAACGGGGAGATCGCCGCCGATCTTGAATTGGCCGGACTTGGCTGCGTCGAAATCTGACATGGTTATGGTCCCTTTGCTGATCTGAAATATGAATAGAGTTCCCGGCAACGGAACGGCCGAGACCTGTCGAGCAAATTGAGCTGGTCGCGAAGAGGGGAATAAGGCCGCGACGCCTTAGTACATGGGTCGGCAGTTCAGCATATGCAATGCGCTGCCCCAAGACGGCCTGTTCTTTCCGGAATGCAGTGATCGGCGCGGCTCGTTTCAGCATGCAATTGCCGGGGGCCATCGCCAGCCCTCATCGAGCCTAGCGGTCCGACAAATATTGCTGCGCGTGCACGCCAAGATCGGCAAGCGCCCCCCAAAGCTCATCGAACATGTTGCGGGCGAAGTCTTCCAGCGAAGTCCCTTCTTGCGGCGCATCGTTCCAGCGTTCGCCGCCGATGCGCAGCATGCTGACAACGGCAGCCGCAAGCACACTCAGGCGGAACCGTTCCTTATGGTCACCGCGACAACGGGCATGCAGCGCATCCGCGAGTTTTCTTTCGAGCTTGGCATATTTCAGCTGGTCGCGGGCCCGAAGTGCCGGCGTGTCACGGATCAGGACTGCGACGGCAAGGTGCCGCGGATCCGATATAGCGGCGTGCAAAGCCGCGTTGATCGCCGCTTCGATGACGTTCACAAGCGACGCGTCCGGGGGCTGAGCTGCGACGGCATCGATCAACTCGGAGGCAAAGCTGTCCTGCCAGGCGGCAACCACGTCTTCCTTGCTGGGAAAATAGTCGAAAAAGCTGCGCTTGGAGACATCGGCGGCCTCGGTGATGTCTTCGATCGTCGTATTGTCGAAGCCGCGCTCAAGAAAAAGCGTCAGGGCCTCGTTTTCGATACGCTCCCGGGTCTGGCGGCGCTTCCGTTCACGCCGCCCTTCCCTCACCGCGACATCGACGCCAGGCAAATCCGCCATCTGCTCCCCCGTTATGCACTTGCTTCGGGCCGTCCCGTATCGGCCTTGCCGGCTTCCGCCGCATATGCGGCGATTCCCGCGCCCGCATCGGTGCTACGATATTTGGAGCCGTCAATCGAGAGCTCAAGCGGATTTTGCCGTGATATCCTGTAGACGCCTGCGGGCGGGATGTTGCGCACGGTGCCGCCAATGCGCTTGCCTCTAAGGCCCAGGCTTTCCAGAACAGGCCGAGGAACCGGACAACGCGGGCCATAGGTGAACTGATAGAAGGCGCCGTCCGGTTTCATGGTCTCGAAGGCGCCGCCGACAATCGCCGCGACTTTGGAAGGCGGCATGGACAATAGCGGCAGACCGCTGATGACGGCACCGAAAGGTGCGCCGTCAAACAGGCCACAATCCCCGAGCTGCGCCGCATCCATCTGCACCACCCGGGCTTGGGGGAAGCGGGCGCGCAGCCGAACGGCAAACTCCTCGCCGAATTCGACGAGGGTCAGGGCGCTTTCAGGAATCCCGCGGGCGAGGAGCGCGCGCGTGAACACACCGGTGCCGGGACCGAGTTCCAACACCGGGCCGTCAAACGGATCGATCTCCTGCGTCATCAGCCTGGCCAGGCGCTCACCAGAAGGCGCGACGGCGGCAACCCGCATCGGATCGCTTACCCAGGAGCGGAAAAACTGCACAAAATCGGAGCATGATGTCTTTGTCGTCATTCCGCGAATCCAATCTCCGGCTACGAAAGCAAGCGTGGCGCGATCAGGACCGAGCAGCATGGCAATTCAAAGGCGCGCCACACCATCAGAGTGTCCAGAATCGCTGATATGCCAGCGCAATCACCTATTTTTCTCTTTAATTATTTTCATCAATTACAAACTTGCATTTAGTGCAATAAATTACCAGATACAATAGGCGATGCCAAATCCCGTCACAGGAGTTCCGCAATGCCAGATTGGTCCGTGAAAGACATTCCTGCGCAAGCAGGCAGAACTGCAGTTATCACCGGCGCCAATAGCGGCATCGGCTATGAAGCAGCCAAGGCGCTGGCAGGCGCCGGCGCAAAGGTGATCATCGCTTCACGCAATGAAAGAAAGGGCGCAGAGGCGCTCGCCAATATCCGCTCGGCAACGCCGGATGCGGATATAGCCTTCGAACCTCTCGATCTTTCCAGCCTCGATTCCGTCGCCCGCACGGCCGATCGCATCGCGGCTTCCGTGCCGCGCATCGATCTTCTCATCAACAATGCCGGCGTCATGGCCATTCCGGATCGGCACGAAACGGAAGACGGTTTCGAGATGCAGATGGGAGCCAATTATATCGGGCATTTTGCCTGGACGATGCGACTGCTGCCCAAGGTCTTCGCCGCCGACGCTCCGCGCGTGGTCACGGTCAGCAGCGGTGCACATCGCGGCGGCAAGATCCATTTCGATGACCTGCAATGGAAAAAGAATTATGGCGCTTGGCGCGCCTATTGCCAGTCCAAGCTGGCAACCCTGCTATTTAGCCTGGAGCTCGATCGCATCGCTCGATCTCGAGACTGGAGCCTGAAAAGCGTTGCTGCCCATCCTGGTTACGCAGTCACCGGCCTGCAGAGTGCCGGCCCACGCATGGGTAGCACCAAGACCAGCTCTCTCGAACTTCTGATGAAAATCATGCAGCCGATGTTCTCACAATCAGCTGCGGCCGGTGCATTGCCGACCCTTTATGCCTCCACGTCGCCAAAGGCAGAAGGTGGCGTCATGTATGGCCCAAATGGTCTGTTCGAACTCAAAGGCCCACCAGTCCGCGGCAAGATTGCCGCCCATGCGCTCGATCCGGCCATCTGGCGGCAGCTTTGGGAGGTTTCGGAGCAGCTGACGGGATTGACGATGCCTGTCCCCGCAACGGCTTGAGGTAAAGCCCTCTCCGCAAGCGCGGAAAGGGCTTTACCTATCTCCCGTCAGCCACTCACGCACTGACGGCGCGGTCCATTGGTCGGCTGATAGGTATTGTCTGAGGCGCGGTAGGTCTTGTAGCGGCTGGCGCACCAGCGAACATGAGCGCTGCCGCGGGGCGGATGAGAAATGGCCCCACCGATGATCGCACCGGCCGTGAAGGCGGCCAGCGGATACCAGTAGCCGTCGTGATAGCGGCGATAGCCCGGGCGTGCATAGCGATAGCCGCGGTGGCCATGCCAGTAGCCGCCGCGATAATGCGGACGGTGGTGTGGGCGGAAATGGGGTCGATGCGGGCGATAGTGCCGGTTGTGATGACGATACTGTACGTCGATCACACCGGCAGCCTGGGTGCTTGTGTGCGTAGTCGCCGGCTGAACCATCGGCTGGATCGGGCCAGCAGCAGCCGGATCGAAAGATGAAATCGCCATCAATGCACTTAATGCAGTCACCGTTACCGTTGTCAGAAGTCGTTTCACAGCTCTTCTCCTCTTGAGTCGCAACACCGATGAACAACGCGCAATGATTGAAAATGTTTCACAATATTACCGCTTGCGCAAGTACAAGGACTCGACATATAGATAGGAAGCCTACCTATCTAATATCGATAGAGACCAATGGATAAATCCGACCCTCATCATGCACTCGAAGAAGCACAGGCGCTCGCCGAAGCGCTGCGCCCCGCCCTCCATCGCCTGTATCGGCAATTGCGGCGCGAAAGCGACGATCCCGGGCTTTCGCCGCTGCACGCCCTGCTGCTCTTTGCCATCATGCGCCAACCGGGTATCGGTGTCGCCGAACTGGCACGGATGGAAAAGCTGCGCGGTCCGACGATATCCGGGCATGTGAAGGTGATGGAGCGGGACGGCCTCATCATGCGTTCGGAACCCGACCCCAGTGATCGCAGGCGCAACGGCCTGATAGCGACCGAGAAAGGTCAAGACATCATGCGCAGCATGAAGCAGAAGCGAACCGACTGGCTCGCATCGGAACTGGCCAAATTATCACCCGAAGAGCGTGCGGCCATCCGCTCCGCGGTTGGGCCGCTTGGGGAAATCGGACAATGAGCGGCGCGCCCCTGAATACCGTTCCCCCACTGGCGTCAGCCGCTGATAATCCGCCCGATCGCCGCGAGATTCGCGCCGTCATTCTCGGCCTGATGATCGTTCTCGGCCTTGGCGCCATCGACCAGAGCATCGTCGCCACCGCACTGCCGCGCATCGTCAGCGATCTCGGCGGCTTGACCCATCTCTCCTGGGTCGTCAGCGCGTACGTGCTCGCTTCCACCAGTACCATGCCGCTCTACGGCAAGCTCAGCGACCAATATGGCCGCAAACCGATGATCTATGCGGCGATCCTGATCTTTCTTCTCGGCTCGGTCCTGAGCGGCATGGCGCAGACGCTACCGCAGCTCATCATTTTCCGGGCCATCCAGGGCATCGGCGCCGGCGGATTGATGCCGCTGGCGCAGATCATCATCGGCGACATCGTGCCGCCGGCCAGGCGCGGACGCAATCAAGGTTCGATCGCGGCGGTCTTCGCCATCTGCAGCGTCATCGGCCCCATTGCCGGCGGCGTCATTACCGATCTCCTGTCGTGGCACTGGATCTTCTACGTCAACCTGCCGATCGGCGCAGTCGCCCTCGTCATGATCGGCCGCGCCCTCAAGCGACCGCATCAATCACACAGCCGCCGCATCGACTATCTCGGAGCAGCCTTGCTGACGGCCTGCACGACCAGCTTCCTGCTGGTGCTGGCACTCGGCGGCAATGAATGGGCCTGGAATTCGCCGGAGATTTTCAGCCTGTCCGCACTCGCCCTGGTTCTCTGCGTTCTGTTCGTCTTCCACATCCGGCGGGAACCGGAACCGGTGCTGCCACCCGATCTGTTCCGCAACCGGCTGTTCGTTGTCGCCTGTCTCGTGCTGGCCCTGACCTTCATGGGCATGCTGGGGGCAAGCCTGTTCTTTCCGCTGTTCTTCCAGATGGTCATGGGTGTCAGCCCGTCGCATTCCGGCCTGTTGACCGGCCCGCTGATGGTCGGCGTCGTCATATCGTCGATGCTCAACGGCCGCGTGCTGATGCATCGCTTCGGGCGCTACAAGCCGGCGCAGCTCTTTGGCCTCAGCCTTGCAACCATCGCCTTTGCGGTGCTTGCCTGGGCCGCTGCCGCCAGCCAGGGCTTCTGGGTGATCGAACCGGCCGTCTTCGCGCTTGGCCTGGGGCTGGCGCTCGTCATGCCAACGATGACGATCGCGGTGCAGAATGCCCTGCCCTTCGCTCATCGCGGCGTCGGCACGGCAACACTTGCCTTCTTCCGCTCGCTCGGCGGCCTCATCGGCGTCACAGGCTCCGGCGCAATCCTTGCCTATCGCGTACAGAATGCCGGCGGCTTGCTGGATGGCGTGCATATGTCATCGCTCACCGAAGCCGGCCTGAAGCAGCTCGCCAATACCTCCCCCGAAGTCCATGCCGCCGCCATCGCCCTCTATCGCCACGCCATCGCCATGACCTTCGCAACGGGAACGGTGATCGTGGCATTGGCGCTGGTCGCGCTGCTGTTCCTGCCGGAACTGCCGCTGGCGACGGATCATGGAGAGGCAACCTCAAGAAAGTGAGGACAACGGCTCCGCTCTCTTCGCAAGAAGACGATTGCCGCCGCCGTCTAAACGACATGCTCGATGCCGTATAGGCATCGAGCATGTCAGTGCTGGTTTTCTTCAGCTATCACGGATCGTACCAGCTCGAAGCGTTGGTGAAAACGCGGATCGACGGTGATCTCGTCGATAGGGAATTTTGAGTAGGCCGCAAAGCTCTGCTCCATGAAATCCTCCAGCGAGATCAGCCTGTACTCCTGATATCGCTTGAACATATAGGAGCCTTCAACGCCGAGGGCTTCTGCAATCTCCGGATAGACCGGAAAACACACACCCGTCATGATCAAATCTGCCGGTACGATATCCGTGGGATTGGGCTCCATCCCGCAGGATTGAAGATATGTGCGGGCGATGTCGTGGATGGGACGCGCTTTTGAGTGATCAATGCCGTGCATGAAGCTCTCCCGGCGCGCCCAGGATCTGAATGGAGCCGAAATATCCAGCCCGTATCGAGCGAAATTGTCCATCAACTGCTGACGCTCGCCCTCCCAGCGATTCAAAAATCCGCACCGTTCAAAAATATCGCGCCGGAAAAGGGAGCATGTTCTCTCAACACTCAACCCCGCTCTGAAGGCTACCAGTCCTATCATCGAATGATAGGCACCCATGACACCGTTGAAAATATGACCCCGCATGAGGGTGAAACAGACATCCGGATGATAGGCGTCAAACGCTATGGAAGGTATTCTGTCCAGCTTCGCCGCGGTTGAGAAATCACAATAGGCTTGCTCGATATAGGGATGGATGATCACCCTGTCATAATCCGGAATTTTTTGCTGATAGCTGTTGAGATCCGCCTTCAGGTGCCAGATGGTGACATCATCGATCTCAACGTCATTGGTAAGCAGCCGCAGCGAGTTTGCCAGGTTGTGCGTCTGTGCGTTCGAAATGACCAACCACGATTCCACGAAAAACTCCCATGCATATCTTGTGTGAGCGGCGAACTGGTATCCGTTGCCCTCACATCAGGGGCGCAGCATCTCGATTTCGCGCTCTTCACAGACCACGTCCTGAAACTCGGCGACGGGAGGTGGCAACATCTCGACCTTCCTGGCCGATGCCTCGGCCGGCTGGGATACGTAATGTCGTACGAAACATCGCATCACGTGCGCTACGCCAAGGTGATTTACCTCGCGATAGTCGTCCTCGTAATAGAGGCCGCCCGCATAGCTTCCGGTGATGATTTCATAGGAGGGAAAATAGTCCACCCAGCCGAAGCGTGAGAGCATCTGCTCGGCTGCCACGCGCAGCACGGATTTGCTGTACGTTGTCGAAACCAGGACGCTTCGGTTCTCATAAGTCGCGACCAGCGGCACCGGCGACACGGTGAGCAGCACTTTCACCTGGGGATTCACTGCTTTCAGTTTCTTGAGAAAAAGCGACAGATCATCGTTCACATTGTCGAGGGTAAGATTGATGAACTCGTGCTGATCGGGGTCGAAAGAACCAGCGGTGACGCCAGGCGCCAACGGAAAGATGGAACCGTCCGCCTTTGATCTCCACGCCTCGGTAAGCCCGAGAGTGAAAACCAGAACGTCGGAATCGACGAAAGCCGACCGAACAGCCGCAAGATGGCGCCTGCGCGCCTCGGCAACGGCCTCGGCTGTTTCATAACCATCCGGCTCGATCTGCGGGCGATAGGGATCGACAAACCTGCCGTCCTTGCGCAACCACGCCTTTTCCAAGGGAACACGGCCCTCGAACACCTCTTCGAAAAGTTGAAGCAGTTGCCGTGCCGTGTAGATATTTCCATATCGCGCGGAGAAAACGCCGAAGTTGCGCTTGGTGCGCTCCGCTTCGGGAAGCTCGCTTCCCTTTTCGGTAATGAAATAATGAAAGCCGATACGCTGGATTTGCCGCGAAATATGCTGAGCGAAACAGCTGCCGGCGGTTGCGACTTTTGACGTCTTGTCGATCGTGAATCTCGGATTGACGATAGGGTCGAACATGTGCGTTTCCACCCGTGCGACAGACCGCCGCCATAGTTGGTAATCCTGAATTCCCGCATATGGATTAGTCATGCATGTATCTCCGCCACAACGCTTGTGACCTGTTGAAAACGACTGCGAAAACCGGGCTCGACCTGAATCTCGTTCAGATCGTATCCCCGATAGACCTCGAAGCTGCGCTCGATGAATTTCTGCAATGAGATCAGCTTGTATTCGCCCGCAAGCTTGAAGAGATAGGAGCCATTGACGCCGAGCGCCTCTCCGATCTCGGGATAGACTGGTAGGCAGGCTGCCTCCACCATCGTGTCAAACGGCAGAATATCTGTCTTGTTAATCTCCACATTCTGATTTTTGAGAAACGCCCGCGCGATATCGAAAATCGGCTGCGCCTTCGGGTGCCCCAAACTGTGCATGAAAATTTCCCCGCGTGACCAGCGCCGGAAAGAATTCGATAAATCGATTCCGAAGGTTGCGAATGTTGAAATGAGCCTATCTCTCGCGGGCTCCCATCGCGCAAGAAAACCGCACCGCTCATAAACGTCGCGGCGAAACAGCTTCAGTGTCTGCTCGACGTTCAACTCCGCCTGAAAGGCCGCGAGCGCGATCATCGACTGGCTAGCGGCCATCGGCTCGGTAATACGCGTCCCCCTTGCTCCGGCAAAACAGAAATCCGGGTGGTAGGCGTCAAATTCCAGGTTCGGAATCCTTTGAAGATTCCGCGCCGTCGAGAAATCATAGCCGCTAAGCTCGACCTCGGGATTTACAATCACCCGATCATAGGTCGGGATCTTCTCCGCATAGTCCTGCGTATTCCGCTTGAATTGCCACACATCGACGCAATCAAGATGGAAGCTGTTGCTCAACAACTGCAACGAACGCGCAAGACCATACGTGTTGCAATTGGAAACCAACAGCCAACGCTCCATGGCACGCCCCTAACATATGCGCATTGACATCAAAATCCCGCCCACGCGATGCCGAATAGATAGCCCCTATGCTATTCATGGTTCGCAATGCGCAGTCCCCGGTTCTCTTGTTATCGGAAAGACAGAAGAGTTATTCTTCAGTTGTAGAAAGTGTAGAAAGACCTGTCTCAGCTGGCTCCATTGATGCTCCCAAAGCAATTGAGCGGTGCGTGAAGTAAACTGGCTGTGTCTCTACAATTCTATACAGATAGCGTCGTCCCCAGTCCGGTAGCGTCATATCGTGGAAACGCGCCAGGATTTCAGGCCACTGGCGGCTTCGCCAAAACCGAGTACAGGCTGGCATCAGCCTTTCTATTCAAGGTAGACAAGCCAGCCCGCCGAAGATCAGCAAGGGAGAAATGATCGCGCAGCGCTTGGTTGCCAATCACCACCAGCGCGACTGCGGCTCGACAGTGGTGGAGTACGCAGCAACATCAGCGCTCTCGATAACAAGATGAAAGCCTCTGGCCTTGCGGTTCTTGCTGATGGCCTTGAGCCGGCAAACCGCGGGAGCTCGATAGCGTCTCGCCCCGAGGACGAGGTGCTCATCATCGGCGCGGAACACGGATGTTCTCCGTGTCGGCTACAGATCACTCAGGACGGAACGATACATCCACTTCGCGCGGCAATCTGCCGCGTTCTCACTCAAAATAAACTTGGGAAGAAATGGCGCACCCGAAGAGATTCGAACTCCTGACCCCCAGATTCGTAGTCTGGTGCTCTATCCAGCTGAGCTACGGGTGCGTGCCGAAACGGAAGGAACCGTTTGGTGTGGCGGTTCTCTAAAGCCTCCCTTGAGGGAATGCAAGTGGATTTGTGAAAAAGATCGCAATTTTCGTGCAAGATGCCGGCAAGCATCTGAAAATACTTAACTTTCTTGAAAGCTCCGGCTGCGGTAGTCGTCAAGGGATACCGGACGGTCGGGAATTTCGATTCGGAACTGCGTTCCCGCCGCCGGCTTTTCCACCAGCGCAATGGTGCCGCCATGGGCCAGCACCAACTCTCTCGCAATCGCCAGGCCAAGGCCTGTGCCGCCGGAGCGCGCCGAGCCACGGAAGGCGGTGAAAAGGTTTTCGCGGGCTTTCTGCGGCATGCCGGGGCCGGTGTCATCGACGGTGATGCTGACGACGCTGCCGATTCGATGCGCCGAGACAGTAATGCGCCTGATGCTGTCCGGCGTAATCTCACCAAAGGCGATCAGCGCCTGATGAGCATTGCGGCAGAGATTGTGGATGACGCGGAACAGTTGCTCGCTGTCGGCGTCGACCTCCAGCTCGGGGCTGAGTTGTTCGACGAATTCTATGCCGCTTTCGGGATCGATCGCCAGGATATCGCGCACCTCGCCGATAAGCTCGACGAGATGAATCTTGCGCCGGCGCGGCGCGGATTCGGAGGTCTGGCCGTAGGACAGAACCTCGGTCGTATAGCCGACGGCGCGGTCGATGGTGCGCAGCAACTTGGGCGCAAAACGCTTGACCATCGGGTCGTCGACATCGACTAGCCTGTCTGACATCAGCTGCGCAGCCGACAATATGTTGCGCATGTCGTGGTTGATCTTCGACACGGCGAGGCCGAGGGCGGCCAGATTTTTCTGTTGTTTCAGCGTCTTCTGCAGCTGCGACTGCATCGAGGCCAGATGGCGGCCGGCCACGGCCAGCTCATCGCCCCCCTTGTCGGGCACCAGCACGCGGCCCGGATCCTCCGGGTCGTCAGAATAGGCCTGCATGCTGTCGGTGAGGCGGCGGATCGGCCGGATCATCATGCGGTTGATCGCAAAGAAGATCAGCGTCGCGGTGAATAGCGAGATCAGGATCGACATGAAGAAGACGCTGCCGGAATAGGCGAGCATCGCATTGCGCAGACGCGTGTCCTTCAGCACCACCTCGATGCCGCTGCCAGCATCGCCGCCGACCGGGCCGAAGACGCGGATGATGCGATTGCCGCCGAAAAGCAGGGTATCGAGCGCGTCCTTGATGGCCGTCAGCTGCGACACATCGCTCAGATCGTACATGTCGTCGACGGAAGCCGGCATCTCGGCCGTCGCCAGCAGGCGAGATGTGCCGTCCTTGCGCAAAACGATGGCCCGGGTGCCCGTGGCCATCAGAGTTTCCTTCTGCAGCGCGCGGGGTAGCTCCGCCGGCTGCAGGCCGTCGATGACGATTGCGGCAGCGGCGGCCGTGTTCAGGCGGTCTTCCAGCCAGCGCAGCCGCATATTGGCAACGGAGGGCACGAAGATCAGCACTTCGGCGATAAGAATGAAGCCGACGGTGAGGATGAGAAGCTTGCCGGAGAGGCCGCCGAAAATGCCGGTAGGCCTGCAAAACTGGGACAGTCGACCCTTCTCGGCCTTGCCGGCCTTCGCGGTATCCCTGCCCTGCTCACTATCCATTTCAATTGTCCCGCTTCGCCGCTAAGCGACCTGATGGCGACGTATCGAAACTAGATAATAGGTGATTATGGGCTTTTTTCCAATCGCTTCCCGGCTTTGATACCGCAACAGGCTCGGCAAGGGTGGTGGCGGCACTCAAGCAAGGCCGCACCGCCCTGCCGAAGAGATCAGAATTCTTCCCAATTCTGCGTCGTGGCGGCTGGCGACCGGGCAGCATTGCCGCCGAAGGCGGTAGCAACCTTGTCGATCATCCGGCGTGCCGGCGAGGCTGCCGGACGATGGGTTTCGGCGCGTGCCGGTACCGGTGCGGACAGGGTGCCGCCATCAACCTTGAAGCGGGAGACAAGCCGCACCAGACCATCGGCTTCGCCCGCCAGACGATGCGTCGCGGCCGAGGTCTCCTCGACCATCGCCGCATTGCGCTGCGTGACCTCGTCCATCTGATTGACGGCCTTGTTGACCTCGGACAGGCCTGTTGCCTGTTCGCGCGCCGCCGTCGCGATGGAATGGATATGATCGTTGATCTTGAGCACGCGGGCTTCGATGGTCGCCAACGCCGAGCCGGTGTCTTGCACCAGCTTGACGCCGACCTGCACCTGATCTCCCGATTTGCCGATCAGCGCCTTGATGTCCTTGGCCGCGGTGGCGGAGCGCTGGGCGAGCTCGCGTACTTCCTGGGCAACGACGGCAAAGCCCTTGCCCGCCTCGCCGGCGCGCGCAGCCTCCACGCCGGCGTTCAGCGCCAGCAGATTGGTCTGGAAGGCGATATCGTCGATGACGCCGATGATCTGGCTGATTTCGCCGGACGCCTGTTGGATGCGGCCCATGGCGTCGATGGCGTTGCGAACCACCGTGCCGGAGCGCGCGGCATCGTCCTTGGCTTCGCTGACCATGACACTCGCCTCGCGCGCCCGTTCCGTCGAGTTCTGGACGACGGAGGTGATCTCATCAAGCGCCGCCGAGGTTTCCTCGAGAGCGGCGGCCTGCTGCTCGGTGCGCTTGGAGAGGTCGTCGCTGGCGTGGCGCATCTCGTTGGTATTGGAGTTGATCGAGCTTGTCGTCTCGCGCACCTCGCGCATGGTGCCCTTGAGCGTCGCAAGCGTCGCGTTGACGTTCTGCTGCAATTCCGCGAAAGCGCCCTGGAATTCGCCCTTCATGGCCTGCGTCAGATCGCCATCGGCCAGGCTTGCGATGACGCGACGAACCTCGCCGATGCCGACATCGACGCTGACCAGCAATTCATTCACATTGCTTGCAAAGCGATTGAGGTTGGCGTCACCATAATCCCTATCGATGCGACGACTGAAGTCGCCGGCGGCCGCAGCTGAAACGGCCAGCGACATGCTCGATTGAAGCTCATCGCTTCTGGCGCGCATGGCCGTTTCCTCGGCATTCATGCGGCGAACGGCCTTGCCGTTTTCCTTGAAGACATCGACAGCCGCAGCCATCTCGCCAATTTCGTCAGGACGACCGGCAAACGGCACGTCGATATCGAATTTGCCGTCAGCAACCTGCTTTATGGCGTCCGTTACCTTGCGGATCGGGCGGCTCAAATGAACCGTGCCGATATAGGCGCCCAGACCAACGCCGGCGCCGATGCCGGCGATCATGATGCCAAGGACGACCCAAAGAACATTGCCGTGGAAGGTGGTGATTTCGCTTTCAGCCCTGGCAAGCTCTGCCTTGTCGGTCTGGACGACGGCATCGATCTCAGCCTGAAAGGCTTTGCGATTGGCGCGGTTCGCCTCGTTGTTGCCCTGTTTGCTGGCTGCATCGGGACCATCCGTTACGCCGAGGCGCGCCGTCTCCGTGCGGAAGCCACGAAACTCTTGGGCGCGGGTCTGCAATTTGGAAAATTCCGCCTTTTGGTCGTCGGGGACCAGAGGCGCCCAGGCCGCAAGTACCTTGTCGATCTCATCAAGATCGCCCATCAGCCCGTCGGCGAAGCTCTTGGAATCCTTCGCCGAAGCGGCGGCGTAAATACCGCGCGCTTCCATGACGACTGCGGTCACGTAGCGATTGAGGTGCTCACCCATATAGGCGCGGCTGGCAGTCTGCTCGTAACTCTGTAATTTCTGGTCATATTGATGCAGAGCATAAAGAGCGGTGCCGCCGATCAAGAGCGCCGCGCCAGTCATAACTGATACAAGCAGATTTATTTTGCCGCGAATTTTCACAATATACCTCCGGCGCCGAGCCCATCCCCCAGAAATCGATGGGTTTTCCCAGCATTTACCTAGATATCGGCTAAATTGATTAATGTTATATTGCGGTAATTTTAATCAAAACAGACCTATCCGGAGCTATTTCGTCTTTATATTTCAGTGACTACTGAATTATATTGCTAGCTTGGTAATCGAGCAGACGGAATGATGGATCAGCTTGCAACAATGGGCGATCGACCGGCTGAAATCCCTGATTCAAAGGAATTTACGGCGGTATAATTGACTCTCCGGGCCTTGATCCGTATAAGCCCGCGCACGTCCGGTCACGGAGCCTGCATTTGCGGGCCAAGTCCGTTCGCCATAATCAACAACGCTGCTTGCTGTTAAGGCAAAGCTCAAGAAGGGCCGCACTCCGCGGTGTTTAAATAAATGAAGCGTACCTATCAACCATCCAAGCTTGTTCGCAAGCGTCGCCACGGCTTCCGTTCGCGTATGGCCACCAAGGGCGGTCGCGCGGTTCTTTCCGCTCGCCGTAGCCGCGGCCGCAAGCGTCTTTCGGCCTAACGGCCGAAATGCCCGATAGTCGAGGATGGCGGGCAAATTGACGAATGAACGACCCAATAAGACTGTCGGGCGGCTGAAAAGCCGGCCGCAGTTCCTTGCAGTCCGCGAAGGTGAGAAGCGCAGAGGCGGCTTCTTCCTCCTAGAGATGCTGGACCGCAAGCTCACCGACGCCGACCCCCGCGTTGGTTTTACCGTTACAAAAAAACATGGCAACGCAGTGGAGCGTAACCGCATGCGGCGCAGGCTGAAAGAAGCCGTGCGGCTTCATGCCGGGTTTGCAATGCAGCCCGGACACGACTATGTGGTTGTCGCGCGGCGCGATGTGCTGACCGCACCTTTCGAAAAATTGGCAAGCGAACTCGTAAGCCGCATCGAAACCAGGCCGAAACATCGGCGGTCGGAAACGGACCGCTCCAGGAAAGTATGATGGAAAACAAACGCAATTACTTCATTGCAATTGCACTGTCAGTGCTGATTGTTCTTGCCTGGCAGTTTTTCTACATGAACCCGCGCCTTGAAGCGCAGCGCCAGGCCGAACAGGCCGCCAAGCTGCAGCAGCAGTCGCAGCAGGCCCAGCAGACGACGCCAGCAGCCGCTGGCGCAGGCGCTGCGGTCAACGGTTCGCTACCGGCAGGCGGCCAGACCGCGCCGACGGTGCTGTCACGCGACCAATCGGTTGCCAAGACCGCTTCCTCGCGCATCACGATCGATACGCCTGCACTCGCCGGCTCCATCAACCTGGAGGGCGCGCGCCTCGACGACCTCAGGCTCAAGACCTATCACGAGACCGTCGACAAGAGCAGCCCGATCATCACGCTGTTCAGCCCGGCCGACACCAAGGATGGTTACTTTACCGAGCTCGGCTATGTCGGCAGCGACGCCACCGGCGCAGTCCCCGGCCCTTCGACCGTCTGGACCCTTTCGAGCGGCGACAAGCTGACCGACAAGACGCCGGTGACGCTGACCTATACCAATGAGAAAGGCATCACCTTCTCGCGCACGATTTCCGTCGACGATCGCTACATGTTCACGATCAGCGACAAGATCGCTAACAGCGGCCAGGCACCGGTTTCGCTGTCGAGCTATGGCCGCGTAACCCGCTACAACAAGCCGGAGACGCCATCTGCCTACGTTCTGCACGAAGGCTTCATCGGCGTCATCGGCGATGACGGCCTGATCGAGACCAAGTATGCGGCAACCGAGAAAGAAGCCACGACGCCTGCCAAGTCGACCGGCGGCTGGCTCGGCATGACGGACAAGTACTGGGCCGCAACCATCGTGCCGCCGCAGACGACGGCCTATGATGCCCGCTTCTCGCACTTCAGCGAGGGCACGCCGCGCTATCAGGCCGACTATAAGCAGGACGCCATCACGGTTGCTCCCAACCAGTCGATCGAGTTGAAGAACCTCGTCTTCGCCGGCGCGAAAGAAGTACCGGTCATCGACCGCTACGAGACCAGCTACTCGATCCCGCGCTTCGACCGCCTGATCGACTGGGGCTGGTTCTATTTCATCACCAAGCCGATGTTCAAGCTGATGGATTTCTTCTTCCGCTACTTCGGCAATTTCGGCGTCGCCATCCTCTGCACCACCATCGTGGTCAAGGCATTGTTCTTCCCGCTCGCCAGCAAGCAATATGCTTCGATGGCGAACATGAAGCGCATGCAGCCGAAGATGGAAGAGCTGAAGGCGAAATTCGGCGACGACCGAATGGGCCTGCAGCAGGCGACGATGCAGCTCTACAAGGAAGAGAAGATCAATCCGATCGCGGGCTGCTGGCCGGTGCTCTTGCAGATTCCGATCTTCTTCTCGCTCTACAAGGTGATCTACATCACCATCGAGATGCGCCATGCGCCGTTCTTCGGCTGGATCCAGGACCTTTCCGCTCCGGACCCGACCTCGATCGTCAATCTCTTCGGCCTGCTGCCGTTCGCGGCTCCCACCATCCTGCATCTCGGCGTCTGGCCGATGATCATGGGCGTCACCATGTTCCTGCAGATGCGCATGAACCCGACACCGCCGGATCCGACCCAGGCGATGATCTTCACCTGGATGCCGCTGGTGTTCATGTTCATGCTGGCAAGCTTCCCGGCCGGCCTCGTCATCTACTGGGCCTGGAACAACACGCTCTCGGTCATCCAGCAGTCGATCATCATGAGACGCCACGGCGTGAAGGTGGAGCTCTTCGACAATCTAAAGGGCCTGTTCAAACGAAAACCGGCGCCATCGAAATGAACCAAAAAGCCCCGCTTCGGCGGGGCTTTTCTTTTTCGGGAAGTATTTGATATTGCAATGAGGTCGGCGTCTCATGGCGCATGGCCTGCGTTGAGATGCTGACGGAAGAACGCCAGAACCTCGTCATCGAAGGACTTGTGGAACGCAGCCCTGTCAAAACCTGCCTGATCGGAGCAAATCTCCGGCAGTGATTTGGCCAAGGCCGGCGGGCATGGCGCCAGGAAGGCGAAATGCGCCGAACCAGGCACGATGTGAAAGTCGGGTTTGTTCGGCAAATTATCATCAAGCATTGCGACGCTCTTCGGCAGCACGCCGTCGCCTCCCTGCTCGGAACTCCAGAGCTGGATGGGGGCTTTGACGGCCCGCAGGCTCGCCTTCATCGAGAAGAAGCTAAGCGGATCGGCAAGGACAAAAGCCTTGATGCGCGCGTCACGCGCAAGCGGCGTTACCGGTATTTCATTTCGGCGGATTTCGCCGCAGATCGGCGCCGGTTCGGGGCATGGAACGGTGGGATCGCGGAAATCCG
This sequence comes from Rhizobium sp. P44RR-XXIV, assembly GCF_001999485.2. Classification (NCBI taxonomy): domain Bacteria; kingdom Pseudomonadati; phylum Pseudomonadota; class Alphaproteobacteria; order Hyphomicrobiales; family Rhizobiaceae; genus Rhizobium; species Rhizobium sp. P44RR-XXIV. The sequence continues at coordinate 348,393 of NZ_MPVZ02000025.1, forward strand.
GAACGGCGCCGGCAAGCACCAGACCGGTATAGCCGCCGCGGGAAAAGCCAAAGAAGCCGATGCGGTCCGGATCGATCTTGGCTCTCTCTTTCCACCCTGTCAGCAGAAAATCGATAAGGCGCTTCACGTCCTGCGGTCGCTGGAACATGATTGAGATATCGCCGGCCCGGCTGGGATCGGAGAAATTGTCGCCGGGATGATTGAGCGCGACCACCAGGAAGCCCTTATCCGCAAGCGTCTCGGCAACGTCGTGATGATTGAGGGAACCGCCGCCATGGCCATGCGAGATGACGACCAGTGGCAGTTTCTCGCCTGCAATGGCGCAGCCACGCACGGCCGGGACGATGATCGGCCCGAGTTGGAGGTCGTTTGCCTGGGTCGCGCAGGGCGACCAGACAAAGCCGTTCAAGGCAGGATCGTCGGCGCTGGCCGGCACCTCGATCGGCGCCAGACCCGCCGCCTGAACCGCTGTTGCCACAAATCCGAGGGCGATGAGAAAGCCAATTTTGATAAGGTGCATTTCCTTCTCCAGAGAATATCGAAAAACACAAAGAGATAGAGTTCGGCGAATCCCCTCAGGCTCAGCCGCTCGTTCGAGATTGAGATGTGAGATGTGAGATGATTGGGCGCTTAGGCGCTGTCGGCGCCGCGAATTGGGATTAGCAGATCGGTGGCAATTTCATGCTCCATCACCTTGGCCGGATGATTGAGGTAAAGCTCGATGACCGGGCGGTCGTCGGGTTCGAAACCGCTCTGCGGCAGCCAGCTGCCGAAGAGCGTCTGAAAGGTCGAGGAAATCAGGGCGTAAGGTCCCATGAGTCGATAGCTGGCATAGCGTCCGCCTGGCACATCATATCGCTCAAGCCCTTCTGTCGCGTTGCTATGGTCCGGAAGAACCACTCCCGCGAAATACCGGAACCCCTCACCCTGTTCCGGATCGCCGGAACCAACGCCGACACGGACGAGATCGGTCCACGCCAGTCCGGATTCCGATAGTTTTTGCGCGAGGCGACGGAAAGTATGAGGGATGGTCTGGGCCGGGCCTTCGTGGTGCAAGCCGAATAGCGCCGCCGGTGGTCGATCTTCAATCGTCACCGATTGCAGGTTTGCCGCGATCGCCTGCTGCTGCTGTTGGAAAGCGGTCGGGCTCAGGCCCGTCAGGCTGCGGAAGGCGCGCGCGAAGCTCTGAGAACTGTCATAGCCGGCCTCCAAAGCCGTCTCGGTAACCGAAGCGGGGCTTGCGGCCAGCTGATATGCCGCCTGCGCAAGCCGCACCCGCCGTATGGTGGCGGCAACGCTTTCGCCTGTCATTGCGCGATAGAGCCTGTGAAAATGAAAGGGGGAAAAGTGCGCGACTGCCGCCAGGCTTTCGACGGAATGCGGTGCCGACGGATCGACCATGATCGCCTCGATGACCCGTGCTATGCGCCGACGATAGCTCTGTTCGGTGACTGTTTTCATGGTACCGAGCTTTAGCACGATCTGCGTGGTTAAGCGGTGCAGCAATTGCGGATTTTGCCTCGTCGCTCTCGAAATGGAAGAGATGCTCCAGCGCCAATCCGGCGATCAAAACTTGACTTTCACGGATAAAACCCCGAAGCCAGACCACTCATTCAAGCAAAAGACCGCGAGCGCATGGCAGACCAGACGATAAAAGACGACAAGCCGCTTTTCGGGCGTCCGTGGATCTTCATCCGCGGCGTGCCGGCGATGAAGTTCCTGCCGCCGGAAGGACCGGCGGAAGTGGCCTTTGCCGGACGCTCGAATGTCGGGAAATCGTCGCTGATCAATGCGCTCGTTGGCCATAAGGGCCTGGCACGGACGTCGAACACGCCAGGCCGCACGCAGGAGCTCAATTACTTCGTTCCTGATGGCTTTTCGGGCGAGAATGGCGATCTGCCGCCTATGGCCCTGGTGGACATGCCCGGCTATGGCTATGCGCAGGCCCCGAAGGAACAGGTCGACGCCTGGACAAAGCTGGTGTTCGATTATCTGCGAGGGCGCACGACGCTGAAGCGCGTCTATGTGCTCATCGACAGCCGTCACGGCATCAAGAAGAACGATGAGGAGGTGCTCAGCCTGCTCGACAAGGCCGCTGTTTCCTATCAGATCGTGCTGACCAAGACCGACAAGATCAAGGAAGCCGGCCTGCCGAGGCTGCTGGCCGAAACCGCCGAAAAGACCCGCAAGCGCGCGGCCGCCTATCCCGGCATTCTCTCCACCTCTTCGGAAAAGGGCGATGGCCTCGAGGAGTTGCGCGAGGCGATCAGGCTGACGGTTGGAATTCCCGTCTGAACATCATATCGATCGAATGTGGTCGCCGCCCCGAGCTTCTGCGAGGGGAGCGGCGACCACGTTATCTTTGATGATTACATCTTCGGCAGCAAGACCTTGTCGACGACGTGAATCACGCCATTCGACTGCTTGACGTCGGCGATGGTGATGTGGGCCGTGCCGCCGGCTTCGTCGGTCAGGGTGAGCTTGCCGCCCTTGTCCATGGCCTTGATAACGCAACCACCGACCGTCTTCAGGTCGTATTCGCCGCCATTGCTCATCGACATTTTCTTGATGGCGGCAGCCATATCGTCACCGGAAACGACATGGCAGGTCAGGATCTTCGTCAGCGTTGCCTTGTTTTCGGGCTTCAGCAGATTTTCGACGGTCCCGGCCGGCAGCTTCTTGAAGGCTTCATTGGTCGGAGCAAAGACGGTGAACGGGCCCTTGCCTTCGAGTGTATCGACAAGGCCTGCTGCCTTCACGGCCGCAACGAGGGTCGTATGGTCCTTCGAATTGACGGCATTCTGGATGATGTTCTTGCTTGCATACATCGCTGCGCCACCGACCATCGGGTCCTTGGCGTAAGCCAGGCTCGCGCCGGCCGAAACCATTGCAGCCACAGCACCGATGCGAATCACGGACTTGATCATGACTTTTCCTCTTCCTCTTTTTTGCCCCGATCAGGCGGGGTCAGAAGAAGATACGGTGGGTGCGGAAAAGAGTTTCAGCCGCGATTGTTTTTCGAGGGAAGGTTTCGTCAGGGAAGATGAATGGTGCCCGATGCCACCACTTCGCCCGTGGGTTTGCCGGTCAGCGAGCCGCCAAAGGGCTCGACGCTGACCGCGATGATGGCGCCCTCGGTCAATTTACCGTGAAGTTCCGGCGGCAGGGTGATTTCGCCCTCGCCGGTTTGCGGCAGGATACCCAGCGCCTCAGCCGGATCGCTACCACGAATCAGCCAGAGCTCCAGCGATTTCTCTTCCGGCTTGCCGGCGGCGACGGGTGTCACCTTCAAGCGGCCGTTGGCGACATCATAATTAGCCAAAAGATTGATGGCACTGTTCTGGCCGGCCAGCGAAGCGCTGAGCTGCTTACCAGCTGCCGGCCGCAAGGCAGCCTCATTGGTGATCGTAAAGACCAGGACGCCCGCGACCAGAAACAGCGACCCAAACGCGACGTAACGCCAGAGCGTGAGGGAATTCCAGAGATTGGCGCCAAGTGCGGAATTCCCGAAAATGCGCTTTTCGATCTTCGGATACACCGAAGCGGCAGGTGTTACTCTCTCGTATTCCTCATTGAATTCAGAGAGGTTCTGTTCCCAGCGGTTGACGATGGCGGCAAACTGGCGATCGCTGCGCATGCGCCGCTCGACCTTCTGCCGATCCTCCAGCGAGAGCACGCCAAGCACGTATTCTCCGGCCAGGACTTCGTCGCGGGAGCGGCCTCCCTTGCTTTGATCGGGCATACTCATCGGTCCATGCACTCTCTTAGTCTGATCAGGCTTCGGCGCAGCCAGGTGCGCATCGTATTCAAAGGCACCGAATGTTGATCGGCGAGTTCCTGGTAGCTCAAGCCCTCGACATAGGCACCACGAACAGCCCGCGCACGATCAGCTTCCAACTCTTCCATGCACCTGTCAATGCGCCTGCCCTCTCCCTTGACGATTGCTTGTTCTTCCGGGTCGGGTTCGGTGTCGGCAAGGTCATATGCGGCATCGATTTCATCAGCAACAGGCTTGCGGGCACGAATGAAATCGATCGATCTGTTACGGGCGATCGCCGTCAGCCAAGGCATTGCCGGTCCTTCGGACACGGCAAATTGCTCGGCTCGCTGCCAGATCTTCACGAAAACCTCCTGCAAAACCTCTTCTGCGTCCGTCTTGTTAGCAATGATACGCAGGCAGACGCCGTAGAGTTTCGGACTCGTGCTCTTATAAAGGGCGGCAAAAGCCTTTTGGTCACGCATGGCGACGCGGCCGATAAGCGTTTCTATCTCCTCGCTCGCCATTCGATTCCCCGCTTGCGGCACATTCGACAATCTTTAAGAGAAAAGTCTCCGCTGGCAAGCGCGGCAGCGAAATCAATTTCACCAGTTCCAATATGACGCCGAGCAAACTAATCCTGACATCATTATTCCCTCTGTCAAAAACTTGAGATAAAAGGCCGCGAACAATTTCGAAGGGTGCACCATGTCCGAAGCCCACAGCGAACTTCAAGCCAGCCTGCTCGCACAGGCGCTGCCCTACATGCAGCGCTACGAAAACAAGACCATCGTCGTAAAATACGGTGGCCACGCCATGGGCAATGTCGAGCTCGGCAAGGCGTTCGCGGCGGATATCGCACTTCTGAAGCAATCGGGCGTCAACCCGATCGTCGTCCATGGCGGTGGCCCGCAGATCGGTGCCATGCTGACGAAGATGGGCATCGAATCGAAATTCGAAGGCGGCCTGCGCGTCACCGACCAAAAGACGGTCGAGATCGTCGAAATGGTGCTCGCCGGCTCGATCAACAAGGAAATCGTCGCGCTCATCAACCAGACCGGCGAATGGGCGATCGGCCTTTGCGGCAAGGACGGTAACATGGTCTTCGCCGAAAAGGCGCACAAGACCATCAAGGACCCGGATTCCAACATCGAGCGCGTGCTCGATCTCGGCTTTGTCGGCGAAGTGGTCGAAGTCGACCGCACGCTGCTCGACCTGCTTGCAAAGTCGGAAATGATCCCAGTCATCGCTCCGGTCGCTCCCGGTCGTGATGGCGCCACCTACAATATCAACGCCGACACCTTTGCCGGTGCGATCGCCGGCGCGCTCAGCGCCACGCGCCTGCTCTTCCTGACGGATGTCCCGGGCGTGCTCGACAAGCAGGGCCAGCTCATCAAGGAACTGTCCGTCTCCCAGGCGCATGCGCTGATCGCCGACGGCACGATTTCAGGCGGCATGATCCCGAAGGTCGAAACCTGCATCGACGCCATCAAGGCCGGTGTTCAGGGCGTCGTCATCCTCAACGGCAAGACGGCGCACTCGGTCCTGCTCGAAATCTTCACCGAACACGGCGCCGGCACGCTGATCGTTCCATAGGAAAAACGCCCCTTCCTTTGCAGGAAAGGGCGCGTTTTGCCGTCGCAGATGGCATCAGCCGAAGTCGGTCGAGCGGGTGAGATCTTCCCAGGCGGTTATCTCCTCGCTGAAGGCGGCAATTCTTCCGCGCACGAGGTTTAACGCGTCCGTCCCGAGCAAGAGATGGGCGGGCGGATTTTCTGAAGCTACCAGCGCCAGTATCGCGGCCGCCGCCTTGTGCGGGTCGCCGGCCTGATTGCCGTTCTTCTCCTCGCGCGCCTTTCGGATCGGATCAAACAGTTGATCGTAATCCGAAATGCTGCGGCCGGAGCGCACCATGGAACGGCCCGCCCAATCCGTGCGGAACGAGCCGGGCGCGACCGCCGTCACATGGATGCCGAAACCCCTTACCTCTTTCGCCAGCACCTCGCTGATGCCCTCCAGCGCGAACTTGCTGCCGCAATAATAGGCGATGCCGGGCATGGTAATGAAACCGCCCATCGAGGTGATATTGATGATGTGGCCGGTGCGGCGGCGACGCATGAAGGGCAATACCGCCTTGATCATCGCAACGGCGCCGAAGACGTTGACATCGAACTGGCGCCGCATCTCGTCGAGCGGAGATTCCTCCAGAGTGCCCTCGTGGCCATAGCCGGCATTGTTGATCAAGACATCGATCGCACCCACCTCCTCTTCGATACGTGTAATGGCGGGCTCGATCGCGGCAAAATCGGTCACATCGAGCAGAACGGCCCTGGCTCGGCTCGGCTCCATGGCCTCGAATTGCGTCTTGCCCTCGGCATTGCGAACCGTGCCGACGGCACGGTGGCCGGCGCCAAGCGCCGCTTCGGCGAAGGCACGACCGAAGCCCGAGCTGACGCCGGTGATGAGAAAAATCTTGCTGTCTTTCGAACTCATGGAAAACTCCTGGCTGTTGGCGCAGCACACCCGATGAGCAGCCGCGTTCCCCTAAGTGGATCCGGCCTGGCCAGCAGTCCAATATATTGCAGTGGCTTTGTTCATATCTTAAAGATATTTCGCCCTCGAATTGGAAATGGACCGATGGAACTGCGACACCTCAGATATTTTCTCGCCGTCGCGGAGGAGCTGAATTTCACCCGTGCCGCGCGCCGCATCGGTATCGGCCAACCACCGCTCAGCAATCAGATTAGAGATCTCGAGGACGAAATCGGAGCGCCGCTGTTTCGCCGCATGCCGCATGGCGTGGAATTGACGGAGGCGGGGCAAGTCTTCCTGCCGGAAGCACGCGCGATCGTGGCGAAGGCCGGACAGGCAAAGACGCTGGCACTGCGAGCGGCGCGTGGCGAGCTCGGGCGATTGCGGGTCGGCTTTACTGGCTCGGCGGCTTTCAGCCCCATCGTGCCGTCATCGGTGCGCAGCTTTCGCCGCGCCTATCCGGAAATCGATCTGACTTTGGAGGAAGCACATACGACGCGGCTGCTGGAGCGGCTTGGCGCCGAGGAACTGGACGCCGTCTTCATCCGGCCGGGCCACGCCGATCCGCCGGCTTTCCGTTCGCATGCGCTCGGCGAGGAAGCCATGGTGATCGCCCTGCCCTCTGGTCATCCTCTGGCGGAGGCGGAGAGCCTGTCGCTGTCGTCCCTATCCGAAGAGCCTTTCGTGCTCTTTCCGCGTACCGCCGGCCCCAGTCTGTTCGACGGGATCATTGCGGCCTGCAGACAGGCAGGCTTCGAACCGATCCTGGGCCAGATCGCGCCGCAGATCACCTCGATCGCCAATCTGATCGCCGTGGAACTCGGCGTCTCGGTGGTGCCATCGGCGGTGGCGCAAATCCGGGTTCCCGGCGTTACCTATGTTCCGATTGCGGGGAACGGACCGGTGGCGCGGCTGACGCTCGCGACACGCCGCGATGAGCGCTCCGCCGTCGTGCAGAATTTCATCGCGCGCGTGCTGGCGACCAAAGCCGAGCTCGTGTGATCAGGACGGACGATAAATCCCCTCGGCTTCGCTTTTCAGCATTCCCATGACCGAGCGGTAGGGCGCCGGGCCATAGCTGATGCGGCTGACGCCCAAGCCGGCCATGGTCATGTTGTCCGGGGTTGTCGGGCGCACCATGATGTTAACAGGCAAGGAAGAGTGTTCGCAGAGCGCGGCGATCAGCTCAGGCTCGACAAGGCCCGGTGCAAAGAAGCCGCTCGCTCCGGCCTCGGCAAAGGCATCGGCGCGGCGATAGGCCTCGTCCAGCAGGATCTGATGGTGTGCCATATCGCTTTCCTGAAGAAAAAGATCGGTGCGGGCGTTGATGAACAAGGGTATTTCCCGCCGATCAGCCATCTCCCTGATGGCGCGGATGCGTGCCGCCTGCAGCTCGATCGGATGGACGCCATGCCCGCCGACTACCTGATCCTCGAAATTGATGCCGATGGCACCGTGATCCATGATCTTCTCGACATTGGCCGCAACCGCCTCGGGCTCCACCGCGTAGCCGCCTTCGAAGTCCACGGAGAGCGGCAGCGGGCTCGTCACCGAAATCAGCCGGGTCGTCACCGCCAGCAACGATAGCGGTATCGCCTCGCCATCGCCAAAGCCGTTGGCCGCGGCAACGGACCAACTTCCGGTCGCGAGCGCCTTGGCGCCCCCCTCCGTGACCGCCTTGGCGGACCCGGCATCCCAAATGTTGAAAAGAATGAGCGGCTCACCCTTCTTGTGCAGCCGCGCGAATTCCAGCGCCTTTTCCACCTCACTCATCGCATCCCCTCCGAAAAGCCCAGGCGGGCGAATTTTCTTCACGACCCCAAAGAACGTAAGCTTTTCCTCACTTTGCAAATAGAGCAAAACCCCGGAAATCAATGGTAGAATCATAGCCGGCATTAGATCGCGCGACAATATCTGCGAAGAAGCTCACATATCGCGGCATGAATATTTCCTTTTCCTTGTATCGAGCGGCATGTCATAAGGCGGCCATGAGCCAGACAAAGACGCTATCCGAGCCTTCGGACTTCTCCGACATCCGCGATTGGGTGTTCGATCTCGACAACACGCTCTATCCGCATCATGTCGATCTCTTCGCGCAGATCGACAAGAACATGACGGCCTATGTCTCGGCCCTGCTGCAGATGGAGCGTGAAGACGCCCGCAAGCTGCAGAAGCAATATTACCTCGAGCACGGCACAACCTTGCAGGGGCTGATGATCCATCACGGCATCGATCCCAATGAGTTCCTCGAAAAGGCCCATGCGATCGACTATTCGGCGCTGACGCCGCAGCCGGAACTGGCCGCCGCCATCAAGGCGCTGCCGGGACGCAAGTTCATCTTCACCAACGGCAGCGTCAAGCATGCCGAGGCGACTGCCGGTGCACTCGGCATCCTCGACAATTTCGATGACATCTTCGATATCGTCGCCGCCGATTTCGTGCCGAAACCGGCCGGCAGCACCTATGACAAGTTCATGAGCCTCAATCGCGTGGATACGAAGAAGGCTGCCATGTTCGAGGACCTGCCGCGCAACCTCACCGTGCCCAAGGCGCTCGGCATGAAGACCGTGCTTCTGGTGCCCCAAAATCTCGAAACCGCCATTGTCGAATGGTGGGAGCAGACAACCGGTGAGGACGATCACATCGACTACGTCACCGATGATCTCACGACCTTCCTCAAGGCCCTGGCTTAACCATTCCTTAGGATGGGGTTACGAAAGTTTCATCCGCCTTACAGAGGTTTAATTGGTTGTTTTGGGCCGCCAGCCGTATCGTTTGACCATTCCTCGACACGAAAGGAAAAGCGATGAACGGGAAAAAACTTCTTCTGACCGGGCTTTCCGCAACCCTTCTTCTGGGTGCTGTGGCGCAGGTCGCACTTGCCGCTCCTCACGATGGCAATGATTGGGGCGGCCGTCATCACGGTCATCACCAGGGCCGCTGGCACAGGCCGCATTTTTCGCCTGAAGTCCTTTACGTGCGCATGCTGAAGGAATTCGGCAATCCTGGCGACACGAAGCTGACCAAGGATGAGGTCAAGGCCGGCGTCGACAAGATCTTCGACCAGATCGACGTCAACCATGACGGCCAGATAACCCCCGGCGAATACAAGACCTATCGCCAGGCGCAGATCAAGCAGTGGAAGGCCGAGCACGCCAAGGCCGACGGCGATCAGACCCAAAATGCCCAGCCGCAGGCTAATCAGGCCCAAGGTGACCAGGCTCAGAACAGCCAGGCTCCGGCCGCCGATCAGTCCAAGGGCGATCAGGCCCAGAATGACGATAACAAGGGTGACAACGGCAATCGTCATCACCGTCCGCATGGCCGCTTCGCGCACGAAGGTGGCTTCATGCGCGGCGCCATGATCTTCCGCTTTGCCGATACCGACCAGAGCGGCCAGATCAGCAAGAAGGAAGCTGAAGACGCCATGAACAAGCTCTTCGATCGTCTGGACCGCAACCACGATGGCGTGGTCAACCTGGACGACATGCCGGGCCGACCGTTGCTCTAAATCAAGCAACACTCCCCGCCGATCAAAGGACCCGCCTTCGCGCTTCGAGGCGGGTCTTTCTTCGCTCAGTGGCCGTTTTCGTGCTCGTAGAAGTCCGTAACGATCTTCCAGGCGTCATCTGCGGTGTCGACGAAGCTGATCAGGTTCACATCGTCGGGCGCAATGGTGCCGAATTCGGCAAGCGCGTCGAAATTGATGATGCTGCGCCAGAACTTCTCGCCGAAGAGGATCAACGGAAGACGCTCCATACGGCCGGTCTGGATGAGCGTCAGGCATTCGAACAGCTCGTCCAGCGTGCCGAAGCCTCCGGGAAACACGGCGATCGCCTTGGCGCGCACCATGAAGTGCATCTTGCGGATCGCGAAGTAGTGGAAATTGAAGCTGAGCTCCGGCGTAACGTAGACATTCGGTGCCTGTTCGTGCGGCAGGACGATGTTGAGGCCGATCGAAGGCGCACCCTCTTCGGACGCGCCGCGATTGCCCGCTTCCATCACGCCCGGGCCACCGCCGGTGACCACGACATATTCATGGAAATCGAAGCCCGCCGAATAGCGCGAGCAAAGCCGGGCGAATTTGCGCGCTTCCTCGTAATAGACCGATGCGGCCTCGAGATTGGCGCGCTGCACGTCGTTGCGCGCCGCCCAGGCATTGGTGCCGGGTGCGGGGATACGCGCACCGCCGAACATGACGACGGTCGACTTGATGCCGCGTTCGGTCAGGGACATTTCGGTCTTCAGCAATTCCAGCTGCAGGCGGATCGGCCGCAACTCCTCACGGCAGAGAAAATCCTCATCCGCATAGGCAAGCCTGTAGGAAGGCGACATCGACTGCGGTGTGCGCGGCACGGATTCAGCTCGCTTCTTGTCCGCCGAACTCGTCTTCAAGGGGTCCCATACCCCATCCTTGCGCCGCAGCTTGCCGTTCTTCGCCTTGCTCATTTAATCTTGCCTTTCAAATCGATCATGCCGGCCGCTCTGCTTGTGGCAGTGACGGCCAAGCCCTTGCATATGTCCCTACAGCGGCCCGATGCCAAGCTCAATCGGCGCGGAAAAGACATTCCATTTTCGGCATCCATGCTATAGGACCAATCGACCCTCTCCGGACCCGCTGCCGGAAACCACGATAGCCACTGACGTTTTAAGGAATTCCCATGAGCGCAACCGATCTCGCCTCTCTCGAAAAGACCATCGAGGCTGCCTTCGACAATCGCGACAATGTGAACACGTCGACGCGCGGCGAAGTTCGCGACGCCGTGGAACTGGCACTGAATCTGCTCGACGGCGGCAAGGTCCGCGTGGCCGAGCGTGGTTCGGACGGCAATTGGACTGTCAACCAGTGGCTCAAGAAAGCCGTGCTGCTTTCCTTCCGCCTGAACGACATGAAAATCGTCGAAGGCGGCTCCGGCGGTGCGACCTGGTGGGACAAGGTTCCCTCGAAATTCGAAGGCTGGGGCGAGAACCGTTTCCGTGAAGCCGGCTTCCGCGCCGTGCCGAACGCGGTCGTGCGTCATTCCGCCTATATCGCTCCGAACGCCATCCTGATGCCGTCCTTCGTCAATCTCGGCGCTTATGTCGGCGAAGGCACCATGGTCGACACCTGGGCGACCGTCGGTTCCTGCGCGCAGATCGGCAAGCATGTACACCTGTCCGGCGGCGTCGGCATCGGCGGCGTGCTGGAGCCGATGCAGGCCGGCCCGACCATCATCGAGGACAATTGCTTCATCGGCGCCCGTTCCGAAGTCGTCGAAGGCTGCATCGTTCGCCAGGGCTCCGTGCTCGGCATGGGCGTTTTCATCGGCAAGTCCACCAAGATCGTCGACCGCGCCACCGGTGAGATCACCTATGGCGAAGTACCGCCCTACTCGGTCGTCGTCGCCGGCTCGCTGCCGAACAGCAATTTGATGGCGAATGGCCAGCCGGCTCCCAGCCTCTATTGCGCCGTTATCGTCAAGCGCGTCGACGAACAGACCCGTTCCAAGACCGGCATCAACGAACTGCTGCGCGACTAAATCTGAATTCGGGAGCGTGGTGGCCACATCGCGCTCCTCTCATGCTTGCCGGGTGAGCATGCCCGTGCGATTGCTGGAATCGCTGCAAAGATTTTCGACTCGTTGTCGATCCTTTGCCATCGCTTTGCCATTTCCCGCCGGATAAGTTGCCTCCGATGACCGTTACAAATCCCGTCACCAACCTGCAAACCCTGATCCGCTGCGCCTCCGTGACGCCGGCCGAGGGCGGCGCGCTGACCGCGCTTGCCGACATGCTGCTGCCGCTCGGCTTCAAGATCGAGCGCATGACGGCCAGTGAGCCGGGAACACCCGACATCGAGAACCTTTATGCACGGCTCGGCACCGAGGAGCCGCATCTGATGTTTGCCGGGCATACGGATGTTGTGCCGGTCGGCGATGCCGCCTCTTGGAGCCATCCGCCCTTTGCCGCCGACATCGCCGATGGCGAGATGTTCGGCCGCGGCGCCGTCGACATGAAGGGCGGCATTGCCTGTTTCGCGGCGGCCGTGGCCCGCCATATAGAGAAGCATGGGCCGCCTGCCGGCTCGATCTCCTTCCTGATCACCGGCGACGAAGAAGGACCGGCGATCAACGGCACGGTAAAGCTGCTGCAATGGGCGGCGGAGCGCGGCGAAAAATGGGATGCGTCCCTTGTCGGCGAGCCGACCAACCCCGACCGCCTCGGCGACATGATCAAGATCGGCCGGCGTGGCTCGATCTCGGGCTTCATTACCGTTCACGGCGTTCAGGGCCACGCCGCCTATCCGCACCTCGCCGACAACCCCGTGCGCAGCATCATCAAGCTGACCGAAGCGCTGCTCGAGCGTCCCTTCGACGTCGGCACGGATAATTTCCAGCCGTCGAACCTTGAGGTCACGAGCATCGACGTCGGCAATGCCGCCACCAACGTCATCGCCGCCAAGGCGACCGCCGCCTTCAACATCCGCTTCAACGATACCTGGTCGGTCGACACGCTGAGAGCCGAAATCATTGCCCGCCTGGATGCCGCTGCAACCGACCAGACTCTGCGCCCGGGACGCCCGCCGACCAAATACGACATCGCCTGGTCCGATCGCCCGAGCCAGGTTTTCCTGACGCGCAACAATGCGCTGATCGCCTCTCTGTCTTCAGCTGTCGAAAACGTTACGGGCCAAAGGCCGGCACTCTCGACGACCGGCGGCACATCGGATGCCCGCCACATCAAGGACTATTGCCCGGTCGTGGAATTCGGCCTTGTCGGCCAAACCATGCATATGGTCGACGAACGCGTGGCACTCTCGGATCTCGAAACGCTGACCGAGATCTACCAGACCTTTATCCAGCGCTGGTTCGAGAATGCCGACATTTAAGGAAGTCCAATACTATCTGTCCGGCCTCTGGCTGCTGATCCGGATGGATGCACGCGGCTTCCAGTATCTAGACATATCGGATCGCGGCATGTTGCGCTCCTTCTGGGCCATCTTCTGGAGCCTGCCGTCGATCGGCATTTCATGGTTATGGTTGCAGCAGGCCTATCTCTCCGCCATGCCGCCGGAAACATCGACCGGCATGGCGTTCTTCATGAGGCTGGCGTTGGTTGAAGCAGCGAGCTGGCTGATACCGCCTATTCTCGCCGGCGTACTGCTTCTGATCTTTCGCTTCGGCGACAAGTTTACGCCAATCGTCGTTACCGTAAATTGGCTTTTCGTGCCGGCGAACTATCTGAACGCACTGGTCCTGGCGATGATCGTCTTTATCCCCGGCTCAACGGGTTTGGCAGCAATTCTTTCGCTGGCATTGGCCATGGCCACCATTTTTTCGTTGGCGCGCATCCTGAGGATGATTTGCGGCACGCATCCGCTTTTTGTCGGCACGCTGACGCTGATGCTGCTCATCCCAAACCTGTTGCTGACGGATTTCCTGCAGCGCTTCCTTGGCATATATCCACCGGGCTAAGCCGGCAGTATCCTACCCACGGACGACTTCACCGGATTGCGGGATCATGACAGATCGTCATCATCATCGGCACACTCCTTCGGTTCGCCGGGCAAACCGGCATCATCCGGATAGTCGACCTGCATGAAATAAAGTCCGTCCGGTGGGGCTACCGGGCCGCATGCCTTGCGGTCCCGCGCCTCAAGAGCGGCGCGCACGTCGTCGGGCGTCCACTTGCCCTCGCCGGCCAGCTTCAGCGTTCCGGCGAAGGAGCGGATCTGATTGTGGAGGAAGCTCTGTGCTGTAGCTCGGATCTCGATCAACTCGCCGCTGCGCGTGACATCGAGCCGGTCGAGCGTACGCACCGGGCTGTTTGCCTGGCAATGCGCCGAGCGGAATGTCGTGAAATCGTGCCGGCCGACGAGCGTCTGCGCGGCGGCATGCATGGCCACGTGATCCATTTCCTTCGGCACCCACCAGGCGCGCCCGGCCTCCAACGCCAGGGGCGCACGGCGGGTGATGATGCGATAGAGGTAATGGCGGCGGATGGCCGAAAAACGAGCATCAAAGCGAGCGTCGACTTCGGCAACATCAAGAATGGCAACGCGCTCGCCCGCAAGCCTCAAATGCGCATTCACCGCCTTGCACAGGGTAAAGGGCTCCCACTTTCTGGCAAGGTCGGCATGCATGACCTGGCCCATGGCATGGACGCCGGAATCGGTGCGTCCCGCCCCACGGATGGAAACCGTCTCCCCCGTCAGCGACAGGATGGCGCCTTCAATTGCGCCTTGTACGGAGCGGCCATTGGTTTGACGCTGCCAGCCGACATAGGACGTGCCGTCATATTCGACGGTCATTCTGTAGCGCGGCATCAGGCCTGCTCCGAAGCAAGCACGGTGCCCGGCGCAATCGGCGTGCCGCGCAGGAAATCGGCCGATGCCAGCAGCTTGCCGCCGGCCTTCTGCAGCTTCGTCAGTCTGACCGCACCTAAGGCACAGGCAATGATGAGATCGTCCGTCAGCACAGTGCCGGCAACTCCGCTGCCTTCGGCCAGTTCCGAACCAAGCACCTTGATGCGCTCCGGCCGACCGGCAATCTCGGCCTCGAGCCAGGCGCCGGGAAAAGGCGAGAGACCGCGGATGTGATTATGAACATCGGCCGTAGGCTTGTTGAAATCGATGCGTGTTTCGCCCTTGTCGATCTTTGCGGCATAAAGCACGCCGTCGGCCGGCTGCGCGGTCAGCGGCAGCTCGTCATGCTCGAGCTTGTTCATCGCCTCGGCCATGGCCTTTGCGCCGACAAGCATCAGCCTGTCGTGGAGCTCGCCCGCAGTCATGGTGCCGCCGATCTCGACTTCGCGTGTCAGGGCGACGGGGCCGGTGTCGAGGCCCTTGTCCATCTTCATCACCATCATGCCGGTCTTGCTGTCGCCGGCCATGATCGCCCGCTGGATTGGCGCGGCTCCGCGCCAGCGCGGCAGCAGCGAAGCATGTCCGTTATAGCAGCCGAGCCGCGTGCCGGTCAGAATGGCCTCAGGCAGCAGCAGGCCATAAGCGACGACCACGGCAACATCGGCATCCAAATCGCGAAACCGCTGGCGCTCGTCGGGGTCCTTGAAATTCACAGGCGTGAATACCGGCAGGCCGAGCAATTCGGCCGCCTGATGCACCGGCGATTTCTGCAGGTCCAGCCCCCGCCGCCCACCGGGGCGCGGCGGCTGCGTATAGACGGCCCGAACCCTGTGGCCCGCATCGATCAGCGACCGCAATGTCGGCACGGAGAATTCGGGCGTTCCCATGAAAATGATGTTGAGCGACATGCGATCCATCCGACTAAGATATCAGGTTTCGTGTGACTGGCGCCGAAAACGCTGCGCGTTGTCAGGGGTCAACAGGTTAGCCGTCTTCAAACGGGTTTATGAGCTTGAGATCAAGCCCTTCGAAATCTTTTGTATTGCGCGTCGCCAATGTGGCGCCATGCGCGAGACAGATGGCAGCGATCATGGCGTCCTTCGTTTCCATCCGCCGCCCCATTTTGTGCCGCAGGGCAGAAACTATTCCATACTGATGCGCCGCACTGCTGGAAAATCCAAGGACACGGCCGGAAAATTCGGCCTCTATCGCCTCCAACTGAGCAATCAACGCGGCCTTACGCTTTCCATCGGCCAATAGCTCCAGACCGAAGCGAATCTCACCTATCGTAACCGTCGTCACGAAAATGGTCTCGGCGGCGAAACCATCGAGCCATGACAATATCCGATCGGTATACAACCGCCCTTGAAGTTCCGACACGACGTTGGTGTCGAGCACAATCATCTGAAGTATCCCAAGGAACGATCACTCAAACCGCGGCGGCTCGCGATCAGGTGCATGCCGGAAGGCGGCGATTGCATCGATCTCTTCTTCGCTCAGTTTCTCACGGCCGAGAATGGTTCTCAGCCGCTGCCCTGCGGAACTGTTGGAATTCTGCTGCCGCCCAAGCGACTGGCGCAACAGATCAATGGCCTCTTCAGATAGACTGCGGCCATGCCGATGAGCATTCGCCTGCAATTGCTTCTTCAGCGTGTCATCGATGCCGCGCAGCAAAAGATCGCTCATCGGTGCCTCCATTTGATATCAATGATATCATAGGCGCTGCAGCCCAATCTTTCAATGACTCGAGATTAGAGAGCCTTCGCCTTGGCGGCCTTGGTGAACTTCTTGATCACCATCTCGCGCTTCAGGCGGGAGATATAGTCGATGAACAGCACGCCGTTCAGATGGTCGATTTCGTGCTGCACGCAGGTTGCGAGCAGGCCATCAGCCTCTGTCAGCTGTTCCTTGCCGTCGCGATCGAGATGCTTGACGGTGACCCGGGCCGGCCGCTCTACTTCCGCATAGTAATCGGGAATGGACAGGCAGCCTTCCTCGTAAACCGAACGTTCGTCCGAAGAGGTGACGATTTCCGGGTTGATGAAAACCAGCGGCTTCTTTTCTTCGCCTTCGCGCGATACGTCGATGACAAGCATCCGGCGCGCAACGCCGATCTGGACGGCGGCAAGGCCAATGCCCGGCGCGTCATACATGGTTTCCAGCATATCGTCAGCGAGGCGCTGCGTTTCGGCATCGATGCGCTCGATCGGCTTGGAAGCCTGGCGGAGCAGCGGATCGGGTAAAATGATGAGTGGCTTGATCGTCATGACGTTTCCCATAACGCATCTTTTACCGCGATGGAATCGCCAAGATGACCGTATCGAGGTGTTTTTTCACCGACGACGCATCGGATCTGACTAAACGGCCGAAAAATCCTGTTCACGTTTTGATCTAGCTATTCATGATGTTTTTGTTATGGTGTCCGTAAGAATTCCACGAGCATACTCGGTTCCATGTCCTTCATCCTCTTCGGCCAAGCCATCTCCGCGATCCAGGTTCTGACCGGCCTCGTCATCCTGCTCGTGATCGCCGTCCTCGTTCTTCTGATGCGCGGTCGCGGACGATCCGAGGACGACATGCTGGAATCAGAGCACAACATGGCAACGCTTTTGCGGGCGCAGGCGGAGATGCAGGGCCGGCTCGCGACCATGGCCGAGGTGTTCGGCTCGCGGCAGGCGGAGCTCAACCAGGCCATCGGCCAGCGCCTGGACGGCATGTCGCAACGGGTCACCGCGACGATCGGCGAACAGACGCGCTCGACGCACGAGAACCTGCGCCGGCTGCAGGAACGGCTTGCCGTCATCGATACGGCCCAGACCAATATCCAATCACTGGCAAAGGACGTCGTCGGCCTGCAGGCCATCCTCTCCAACAAGCAGACGCGCGGCGCCTTCGGCCAGGCGCGCATGGAGACCATCATCGCCGACGGGTTGCCGATGGGTGCCTATTCTTTTCAGCCGACGCTTTCGAACGGCTCGCGGCCCGACTGCACCGTTCGGATGCCGAACGGTGCACCGCCGCTGGTTATCGATGCCAAGTTTCCGCTCGAAGCCTGGAATGTCATTCGCAGCGCGGCCAGTCCCGAGCATGCCAAGATCGCTGCACAGCAATTCCGCCGGGATCTGGAACTCCATATCCGCGATATCTCAGAGAAGTATCTCATACCGAGCGAGACGCAGGACACAGCCTTCCTGTTCGTGCCCTCTGAATCGATCTTTGCGGAGATCCACGAGAATTTCGAAGCGATCGTGCAGAAGGCGCAGCGATCGCGCATCGTCATCGTCTCGCCGTCACTGCTGATGCTGTCCATCCAGGTCATCCAGGCGATCCTGAAGGATCAGCGCATGCGCGAACAAGCCCATGTCATCCAGAGCGAAGTGGCGCATCTGATGGACGATCTCTCGCGCCTGGACGAACGGGTGCGCAAGCTCCAGGGACATTTCGCCATGGCGCAGAAGGATGTCGACATGATCGTCACCTCTGCCGACAAGTTGGCAAGGCGTGGCGAGAGGATAGAAGCGCTGGAATTCGAGACCGCGAAAGAGCCGACAAAGGGGCGTGCGGAGGACAGACCGAAGCCGATCGACAACCGTACCAGCCAACTCAAGCTGAGAGTAGTTGACGAGGACTGATCGCTTCGGGCAGTGTCGCGCGAAATCGGCGCGTGATCCCAAAAGACATAGGGCAGCCTTCGGGTGGGATCATGCACAACTCGCAGGGCAGGATACCGCATGATCACCATTTTCGGCTCCATCAACATGGACCTCATCGCCACGACAGACCGTCTGCCCAAGCCGGGCGAAACCGTCGCCGGCAACGGCTTTTCCACGGCCGCTGGCGGCAAGGGCGCCAACCAGGCACTGGCCGCGCGCCGCGCCGGCGCAACGGTGCGCATGAGCGGTGCTGTGGGCAATGATGGCTTTGCTGCACCCGCGCTCGAGCTGCTCGATGCTGCCGGCACCGACCTTTCCACCACCCGCCGCGTTTCGCAGCCAACCGGCACAGCCCTGATCCTGGTGGGTGGCGACGGTGAAAACATGATCGCCGTCGTTCCCGGCGCCAATGGCACGAATACCGCCGAAGACGCCGCCGCCGCCGTCGCGGCGCTGAACTCCGGCGATACGCTGATGCTTCAGTTCGAAATTCCGGTCGACGCCGTCGAGACGGCATTGAACGCTGCGAAGGCCAAAGGCGTGCGCACGGTGCTCAATCTCGCGCCGCTGATCCCGGAAGCGGAACGCCTCGGCAGGCTCGCCGATATCGTTATCGCCAACGAGACCGAATTCGAGAGGCTGGCTGGCCAGGACAACATGTCGGCCGCCGAACGTGAAACTGCTCTTGTCCGCCTGCACGGCGAAACCGGTCAGACGCTGATCGTGACGCTTGGCGGTGACGGCGTCATCGCCATCCGCGACGGCGAGCTTTCCAGTGCCAAGGGCCTCGTGATCGAGCCTGTCGATACCGTCGGTGCGGGCGATACGTTCTGCGGTTATTTTGCCGCAAGCCTCGACGAGGGCCTGGATTTTCATGCCAGCCTGCGCCGCGCCGCAGTCGCCGGTTCGCTCGCCTGCCTCAAGGCGGGCGCGCAGCCGTCCATTCCCGTTGCCAGCGAAGTCGCCGAACGGCTTTAAACTCAACAAATCGTAGGCATCTCGAAGCGCAATTAATTAAATTTTTGCGCTTCCATATCATTCTCCTCTGGCCTGGCGTGCATGGCCTTGCGGCTGCGGCAGGAATTCTCACGGCGGCCCCATGACAGGGCCATCCTGCGCCGACTTTGCATCTGGATAATGCCTATCCGACGCATCGCTTTTTCGAGGAAATGATGTTCATCTTTCGTATGAAGTCGCTTGCGGCCAAGCTCATCTTGGTCACGGGGCTAGCGATCGCACTTGTTTTGCTGGTTTCCAATTTTCTATTGATTTCCCAGACCCGCGATCGCGTCCAGACCCTGACGATGGATCAGGCCAATACCGAGGCCAAGTCCATTTCCAATGAAATTGTCGCCAATATCGGCGAGATGGCCAGTGCCGCGCGCTCCATGGCCGCCATCATCGGCCGTGGCCACGAGGGCCACACTTTCGACCGCAAGGGTATCATCAACATCCTCAAGGCGAATGTCGAACAAAACGCATTTGCCTTCGGCAGCTGGTTCTGCGAGCAGCTCGGCGCCTTCGACGGCAAGACAATGGAGCTTGCCAACAACAAGGACCAGGGCGTCAACGACAAGGGTGCCTTCACCCCTTATTGGTCGAAGACCAAGGATGGCGGCATCCAATTCTCCACCTTCAACAATGATTATACGGCTCCGTGGTGGAAGCTCGCCGCCGATAGCGGCAAGGGTTCGATCACTCCGCCCTATATGGCCGAAGGCACCGACGTTCCCACGACCATGAGCTCGATCGCCTACCCCGTGATGTCTGGTGGCAAGATGATCGGCGTCGCGGGCGTCGATATCTCTCTCGCCTCGCTTTCCACGAAGCTGCAGAAACTGCAGCCGTTCGGCTCCGGCCGCGTGCTGCTGGTTTCCCAGGACAACAAGTGGCTGGTCGCACCGACAGCCGCCCTTTTGATGAAGGACTATAATGGTGCTGGCGCCGATACCATCAAGGCGGCACTCACCTCTTCCTCCGCAAGCATCATGAAAAACCTTTCGGATGACGGTGGCGAAGAATTCGACCGCGTCGTCTATCCTTTTGCGGTTCCGGGCCTCAACGCCACATGGGTCGTGCTCATCGACGTGCCGCATAGCGCAATCGCAGCGCCTGTGCGCGACCAGACCTATACGATGATCGTCGCCGGCATCCTGGTGCTCATCGCCGTCATGCTGGCCCTCTACGCCGCCGTTCGCGGCTTCGTGCAGAAGCCGCTTGCGGGTCTTGTAGCGAGCGTCAACGGCCTCAGCGCCGGCAACTACGCAGAACCGGTCTCCGGTCAGGCGCGGGCCGACGAAGTCGGTTCGGTTGCCAAGGCATTGGAAGGCTTCCGTTTCGCGCTTGCCGACACCAAGCGCCTCGAAGGCGAAGCCAATGATCAGCGCCTGGCCGCCGAAGGCGAACGCCGCCGCTCCGAGACCGAGCGAAACGACAGCGTCACCCTGCAGCGCCACATCGTCGGCATTCTCGGCCACAGTCTGGCGGAGCTTTCGAAGGGCAATCTCAGCCATCGGATCACCGACGACTTCCCCGGCGAATACGCGCAGCTCAAGCAGGATTTCAACGCGGCCCTGATCAGCCTCGAAGAGACCGTCCAAACCGTCAATGCCAGCGTCGGCAACATTGGCAGCGGTACCGGCGAGATTAGCACCAGCGCCTCGGATCTTGCCCGGCGCACGGAGCAGCAGGCTGCAAGCCTAGAAGAGACCGCGGCAGCCCTCAACGAGCTCACCGCGCAGGTAAACTCGAGTGCTGAAAATGCGCGGACAGCGGCAAGCAGCGTCAACGCTGCCTCCCAGGATGCCGAGCATTCCGGCGAGATTGTCCAGAAGGCCATCGCCTCCATGCATGGCATCGAGCAGTCGTCCCAGGAAGTCTCGCGCATCATCAGCGTGATCGATGAGATCGCCTTCCAGACAAACCTTCTCGCCCTCAATGCCGGCGTCGAAGCTGCCCGTGCGGGTGATGCCGGCAAGGGCTTTGCCGTCGTCGCCCAGGAAGTGCGCGAACTGGCTCAGCGCTCGGCCAATGCGGCCAAGGAAATCAAGACGCTGATCAATACGTCCGCTGGTCAGGTCAAGGAAGGCGTCGACCTCGTCGGCCGCGCCGGCAACGCGCTGCACAAAATCGCCCAGCAGGTGATGGAGATCAACGGCCTTATCCGCCAGATCTCCGCCTCCGCAAGCGAGCAGGCGGTCGGCTTGAAGGAAATCAACTCGGCCATGAACCAGATGGACCAGGTGACGCAGCAGAATGCCGCGATGGTCGAGGAGACCACGGCCTCCAGCGTCACGCTTGCTGAAGAAGCACAGAGCCTGAAGACCCTGGTGGCACGCTTCCGCACCACGCGCAGCGTACAGGACAACGCCGGAGCACTGAGGGCAACGGCCCAGCAGATGCGGGCGCCTGTGTCTGCCCGAAGGGTTGCCTCACCTGCGGCAGCACCGGCACGCAAGCCTATTCCCCAGACACATGGTGCCAATGCCCTAGCACAGGACGACTGGGAAGAATTCTGAGCCGGCTTAACAGTTTAAACGAAAAAGGGGCCGCCGAATCACTCCGGCGGCCCCTTTTCTGTATTCACCTGTCAGATGCGGGCGAAACGCTCTGTCAGCAGCGCGAAGAAACCGTCGGCATCAACATCGCGCATGACCTTGGCATTGTGCTTGCGCTCGGTAACATGCCACCAATCCACCACCGTCATGCCGACGGTCAGCTCCGATGTCACCTCGATCTCGACATTGCAATCGCGGCCCTTGAATAGCTCGGGCTTGAGGAGATAGGCGATGACAGTCGGATCATGCAATGGTCCGCCGTCCGAGCCATATTTTTCGATATCGAAGCGCTCGAAGAACTCCAGCATTTCGACCATGGCCTTGGCCGGCGGGGTGCCGACAGCAGCGATGCGGGCAACACGGTCCTTGCGCGTCAGCAGCTTGTGGGTGACGTCGAGCGGCATCATGACGATTGGCACGCCGGAGCGGAAGACGACATCGGCCGCTTCCGGGTCGACATAGATGTTGAACTCGGCAGCCGGCGTGATGTTGCCGCCTTCGAAGAAACCGCCGCCCATCATCACCAGCTCGCGCACGCGACCGGCAATCTCAGGTGCTTTCTGGAAGGCCAACGCGATATTGGTCAGCGGGCCGAGCGTGCAGAGCGTGACAGTTCCCTCAGGCTCGCTGCGCAGCGTTTCGACGATGAAATCGACCGCATGGCCCGGCTGCAATTCCATGGTCGGCTCGGCCAGAGCAGGACCATCAAGGCCGGTCTTGCCGTGAACGTGCTCGGCGGTCACCAGCTTGCGCTTGAGCGGCGCGTCGGCGCCGGCGAAAACCTTCACATCGCGACGATTGCAAAGCTCGCAGACGATGCGGGCATTGCGGCTCGTCAGCCGCAGCGGCACGTTTCCGGCGACGGTGGTGATACCGAGGACATCGATCTCTTCGCGGCTGCCGAAAGCGAGAAAGATCGCCGCGGCGTCATCCTGACCAGGGTCGGTATCGATGATGATTTTTCTAGGTTCGGTCATGTTTGTAATTTTCCTCCGGACAGATCGAGAGGCTTTGTCGCGAGTTCGGTCCGGCTTTGTCAAGCACTGCCTCGCCTTGTCACAAACGATTCATCCGTAGCGGCTTTTGATCTCGCAGATGCGAAGAGATGATGCCTTGCACTCATGGGCACGTACTCCCATATTAGGGACAACCGGGTGCTGAAGATCAGGTCCGGAACAGTCGCTTGCTACCCAAGGACTTTGAGACGATGAGCCGGATGACTCCCTTTGCCAGCCCGCTGCTTCTGGGCTTCGATACCATGGAAAAGACGCTAGAGCGGATTTCCAAAACCAGTGACGGCTATCCTCCCTACAATATCGAGCGCATGGGTGCCGATCGCCTTTCGGGCGAGCCGGAGCGTTTGCGCATCACGCTTGCGGTAGCGGGTTTCTCCGAGGACGAGCTCGATGTCAGCACGGAGGAAAACCAGTTGCTGATCCGCGGACGTCAGGTTGAACAGAGCGAGCGTGACTATCTTTATCGTGGCATTGCGGCCCGGCAATTCCAGCGCGTCTTCGTCCTTGCCGACGGTATGCAAGTGCTTGGCGCAGCACTGAAGAATGGCTTGCTCTCGGTCGATCTCATTCGGCCCGAACCGGATCGTATGGTAAAGAAAATTAACATTTCGGTCTCACAGTAGGACAACGGCTTAGTGCCGTTGGTCCCTCATACTGGAGGTACGAATATGCTTTTGAAAGAAGCTAACGCCCGCCTGACGCAATCCGAGCTTGCCAATATCGGCACCGGCGAGGTTGCCTACATCAGAAAGATGGATTGCAACGAAGTATCCCGTTGCTTTCCCGAAGCTCCCGATATCGACCCGGACGTCGATCTATGGGCGCTTTTCGGTGCCGACGGTACGCCGATACTGCTGACGGACAACCGTTCCAGCACGTTCTATCGCGCCGCCGAAGATGAACTGAAGACGGTCAGCCTGCACTGACCATAGACGCCGCTCAACGGTGAGGCTCACCGTTTGCAAGGACCGCGCCGACCGGCCCAGCCGTGGCGCATGCGCATGATCCAGACCGCCCGGCATGGCGGTCCTGACGGGATGATGCGGAAGCAGCGATCACCTGCTCAAGCCGTGAAACCAGCAATCAGATTTTCTTGAATGTCAGATAGGCCGAAGAGCGCCCTTCGCGCCGGGCCTTTGCCTCGTAGCGCGTGCTCGGCCATCCCTCGTAGGGCATCAGCCAATCAGCTGCATTCCGTGCGGTCCATTCGAAGCCGCCATGGGCGTGGCAATGCTGCAGTGTCCAGTTGACATAGGTGTCTATGTCGGACGCAAAGCAGAACAGCGCGCCCGGCTTCAGCACGCGGTGGAAGCGTGTGAGATTGACCTGCGAAACGAAACGGCGTTTCCAGTGCTTCTTCTTCGGCCAGGGATCCGGATAAAGCAGATCGATCTGATCCAGACAGCCATCCGGCAACCAGTCAAGCAGCTGAGTGGCGTCATCATTATAGACGCGGACATTGCGCGCACCAGTCTCGTCGACCCGCGCGAGCAGCTTCTGCATCGAATTGATGAAGGGTTCTACGCCGATGAAGCCGGTGGTCGGCTGTTCCAGCGCCCTGTGAATCAGATGCTCGCCGCCACCAAAGCCGATTTCCAGGCGCAGACGCTCGGTCGGCACCTGGAAGAGGTCATTCAGTGGCTGTGGCGCCGGAGCGGCAAGATCGACAATGTGCTGCGGCAGCAATGCTTCGAGCTTTTCAGCCTGCTGGCCGCGCAAGGCCTTACCCTTGCGCCGGCCGAAGAATGCTTCCGTCGCCCGCGACCGGCGCTCGACGTCGATCATGCGGCTTCCCGGACCTTCACTGCTTCCTTGAGAGCCTTGACCAGATCAGTGCGCTCCCACGAGAACGAACCGTCGCGGCCAGCCTTACGGCCGAAGTGACCGTATGCCGAAGTCTTGGCATAGATCGGCTTGTTGAGATCGAGGTGACGGCGGATGCCAGTCGGAGAGAGATCCATGCTCTTGCGGATCGCTGCTTCGACGTCATCTTCGCTGACGCCCTTACCGGTGCCGTGCAGGTCGACGTAAACAGAGAGCGGCTGGGCAACGCCGATGGCGTAGGACAGCTGGATCGTGCAACGGTCGGCCAGGCTGGCGGCAACGACGTTCTTTGCCAGATAGCGTGCAGCATAGGCGGCCGAACGATCGACCTTGGTCGTATCCTTGCCCGAGAAGGCACCGCCGCCATGCGGGGCTGCACCGCCGTAGGTGTCGACGATGATCTTGCGGCCGGTAAGGCCAGCGTCGCCGTCCGGGCCGCCGATCACGAACTTGCCGGTGGGGTTGATGTACCACTTGCAATCGGCAGCAATCTTCAGGTCGCCGAGCGCTTCGCGGATATAGGGTTCGACAACGGCGCGAACCTTGTTCGAATCCCAGCTATCGTCGAGGTGCTGGGTGGAGAGAACGATCGAGGTCGCTTCCGACGGCTTGCCGTCGACGTAACGAACGGTCACCTGGCTCTTGGCATCGGGGCCGAGCTTTGCGACTTCGCCATCACCCTTCTTGCGGGCGGTTGCGAGCAGCTGCAGGATCTTGTGCGAATAGTAGATCGGCGCCGGCATGAGATCCGGCGTTTCCTTGCAGGCGTAGCCGAACATGATGCCCTGGTCGCCGGCACCTTCGTCGCCCTGCTGGTCGGCAGCGTTGTCGACGCCCTGGGCGATGTCGGCGGACTGGGAGTGCAGGAGCACATCGATGCGTGCCTTCTTCCAATGGAAGCCGTCCTGCTCGTAGCCGATGTCCTTGATGGCGCGGCGCGCCGCAGCCTTGAACTTCGAAGGATTGATGACGTCGTTGCCGTCCTTGTCCTTCTTCATCAGGCTCGGCGGCAGGCGGACTTCACCAGCGATGACGACGCGGTTGGTGGTGGCAAGGGTTTCGCAGGCAATGCGCACGCCCCATGGATTCACGCCGGTCTTTGCGGCTTCGCGGTAAACCAGATCGACGATTTCATCGGAGATACGGTCACAAACTTTATCCGGGTGACCTTCGGCAACAGACTCACTCGTAAACAGATAATTCGCGCGCATTCGGGATTCCCCTCAAAGAACAAATCTCTGCTTTTGATATTCGTCTCCGGCTCGAAAAACAAGCCGAACAAGGACATAAATATATCTTTATATCCCGGTCGAAGGGATAAATTTTTGCCGTAAATGCAGAAAAGGCGGCCAAAATGACCGCCTCTCGACTTCATCGGCTTTGCAGAGCCCCGAAAGGTCTACTCGGCATCCGCCTCGGCGGCGAGCGCCTTGACCAGTTCGACCACCTTGCGGCGTACCTTGCCGTCGGAGATCTTCACGAAGGCGCGATTGAGCTGCAGCCCTTCGGAAGAGGACAGAAAATCGACGACGTAATTAGAGCTGGATGCTTCGGCCAAGCCCCCCGCTGTGGCTGTGTGCTCACCCGGGGCATCTTCGAAGAAGAAGGAGACCGGGACATTAAGGATGCTGGAGATGTTCTGGAGGCGGCTGGCGCCAACCCGGTTGGTGCCCTTTTCGTATTTCTGGATTTGCTGAAACGTAATTCCAAGACTTTCGCCGAGTTTTTCCTGGCTCATGCCAAGCATGGTGCGGCGGAGGCGTATGCGGCTACCGACATGAATGTCGATGGGGTTCGGCTTTTTTTTGTTCTCAATCATCATTTTACCCTAACATAGGTTGAGTTCAGGACCTGCCACCCGGTACCTTTCTCCACCCCCTATAACGCCACGTTGCAGCCGACGCCCCCAAGGCCTCCAGTCTACGTTCAAAAGGCGGATAACGAGCACTATGCAATTTTAGGGTTTTTTGGTCAATTCACCCTCGAAATAAAACCCATGCGTGAAACGGCAGCGGCCACGCCGACTAAGCCGACAATCAACCAAAAGTATGTTTTCCGGGCTTTATCGTCGACACGCGATACAGTTGCACCACTCAAGGTAGTATCGATAAACCCCTGCTGATTATAGTCAATTCCCGAAAGCACACGCCCATGCGGATCGACGAAGGCGGAGATGCCGGTATTGGCGCTGCGAATCAGAGGAAGCCCCTGCTCCACTGCCCTCACCCTTGCCTGGAGGAAATGCTGATAGGGACCTGGCGTATCGCCAAACCAGCCATCATTCGTCACGTTCAGGATCGCATCCGCCTGCCGGATCTCCGAGGTCATCTCGTTCGGGAAAATGATCTCGTAGCAAATCAAGGGGTAGAACTTGATGCCGTCAGGCATGGTCAGCAGCTGCCGCCGTGTGGCTGCGGAAAATCCGCCCGGCAGTTCCACGACATTGTCGATGCCGAGATAACTCAGAATATGCTCGAACGGCACATATTCGCCGAAGGGCACGAGATGGGTCTTGTCGGATGCGCCGATGATCTGGCCCCGGCCATCGATGACATAGATCGAATTATAATAGCGCGGATCGACACCCGGACCCATGTCCTCGACGCGAACAGCGCCGGTGATCAGGATCTGGTCATCATCAAGCTGATCGGCGATGCGGGCGAGCGCATCCCGGTTGTCGGTCAGGATGAACGGCACGGCCGTTTCAGGCCAGACGATGATATCAGGGCGTTTGCCGCCGTTTGCAGGCGGCTGCACGGAAAGCGCCAGATGCTTGTCGAAAATCGCGGTGCGGTCGGCGGCCGTATCCATCTTCGTCTCCTGGTCGATGGACGGCTGGACAATGCGAATGACGGGCGTTGCCTTGCCTTCGACAGGCGGGGCGGCCGGCAGATTCAGCGCATAATAGCCATAACCGACATGGGCGGCAGCGATGATGATCGCAAGACCGATCCCCGGCACTCGTCCCTGGCGCGTGCCGAGCAGGGCCGGCGCCGCAAAGACGAAGACGGCGAGCACGGTGACCCCGAGCACGCCGATCAGATGCGCCGACTGCATCATCAGCGGTATGGGCATGGCGCCGTAGCCGATGGCATTCCAGGGGAAGCCGGTGAAGAGGAAGCTCCGCACCCATTCTAGCAGCCCGAAGCTGAAGGCAAGCGCCGCGATGCGGCCCATGCCGTCGGACCACAGTATCCGGGCAAGGACGGTCGCCACCCCATAGAAGACCGCGAGAAAGGCCGGCAGGCCGAGGATCGCCAGCGGCAATGCCCAGGCAAACTCGTCGGCATCGATCAGCAGCGCATGGCCGAGCCACCACAGGCCGGCGACGAAATAACCGAAGCCAAACAGCCAGCCGGTGAAAAAGGCCGGCCATAGCCGACCGAGAAAGCCGCTGTCGGGACCGGCGGCAACACCATCAAGCAGCCATACGAGCAGCGTGAAGGAAATGAACATTGCTGCAAAGAAACCGAAGGGCGGCAGCGCAAGTACACCGACCGCACCCGCCAAAATCGCAAGCAACGCGCGTTTGAAACCCCAGACGAGGATCACCCTGCCCGAAAGCCATTCCATACGCCCGCTCCGTTCAACTGCGAATCAACTGGCCGCAGTCTTTCAAAAAAGCAGCGATTTGTCCCGCTGAAGCGCCGTTTATTGGCTGGCAGCGTTGCGTTCGGTCGAAGTTTCTTCGGCAATTGCTTCCGGCGACGGCAGGCCGCGCTCGGATAGACCGGCATCGCCATCTGCCTTTGACGGCCGTCGACGGACAGCATGCCGCTTGCGGGTGATGCGCACCCGCTTGATGCGGCGTGGATCAGCATCGAGAATATGAAACTCGAAGCCCGGCAGCGCCTGCACGAGTTCGCCACGCACCGGGATGCGGCCAAGCGCGGAGAAGATCAGGCCACCAAGCGTATCGACTTCATCCACCTGCTCCATGACGTCGAAATCCGGACCGATCGCCGCAGCGATCTCTTCCAGCTCGACACGAGCATCGGCAACGAAGACGTCTTCGGAGACGCGCTTGAACATGACTTCATCGTCATCGTGCTCGTCATCGATATCGCCAACGACCATTTCGACGATGTCTTCGTGCGAGGCCAGACCGTCCGTGCCGCCATACTCGTCGATGACAAGCGCCATCTGCGTGCGGTTGACCTGCATGCGGCGCAGGAGATCGGAGGCCAGCATGGAGGGCGGCACGAACAGGATCTTGCGGATGATACCGGCTTCCGCCAGTGTCTTTTGCAGATCGACACGAGAAAGATCGAAATTCGGCTTGGCGGAGCGCGGCGCCTTCTCAGTTGTCGCCACGGCCGTCGCGGCTGCTGCAGCCTTGGCGGTGCCGCTGCGGCGCTTGTTGCGGGCCTGCTTGGCGACATAGGACAGGAGGTCGCGGATATGCACCATGCCGCGCGGATCATCCAGCGTATCGGCATAGACGGGCATGCGCGAACGGCCGCTTTCCTCGAACAGGATCATCAGCTCGCCGATGGTGATATTCTGGTCCACCGCCTCGATATCGGCGCGCGGCACCATGACGTCCTCGACGCGTACCTCGCGGAAGCGCAGGATATTGTGCAGCATCGCCCGTTCGTCGGGAGAAAAGGCATCGTCGCCGGTGGCGTTGGTCATCAACGCGTCGGCGAGATCCTCGCGCAGCCGCGTGGCATCCTGCGCCGGGCGGAGAATGCGCGCAGCGCGCGCCCAGAATGAAGATTGGGATCGCTTGCCGTTGCTACTACTGCCAACCTCGTCGGAGGAGGCCGCATCGGCGCTGTCTTTGGCCTCGGGGGCCGATCTTGTCGTAAAGTCGCTCATTGTTCCTGGTCAGACAGGGTTCAAGTCAAATGGGATCTTGTCCCGCGTAGGGATCAGATAGGCCAAGACCAGCCAAAATGCGAGTCTCCAGCCCCTCCATTCTTTCGGCTTCGCTATTATTCATATGGTCGTAGCCGAAGAGATGCAAGAAACCATGCACCATCAAATGGGTCAAATGGTCGTCAAAACTCTTCTCGAGGTCGACTGCCTCGCGCTCCACCGTCTCCCTGGCGATGATGATATCGCCGAGCATCGGGCCGGGCTTGCCACCCGGCTCCAGCGGAAAGGCGGGGAAGGACAGCACATTCGTCGCCTTGTCCTGCGAGCGCCATTCCGCGTTTATCTCGCGGATGGAGGCGTCGTCGGTAAAGACCAAGGACAATTCGGGCGCCGTTTTCGGAAAGGGCTGTTTCTCATGTTTCTTGAGATAGGCCGCAGCCTCGCCGAGCACGCGCTCGGCAAGGGCCTGTAAGTCGGCTTCGGAGGGCCAATCGCCCTCCTCCACGCTGATCTGTATATCGAGTTCCGCCATGAGCTTTGAGACCGCAGATCAGATCTGCGGGTCGTTTTCCTCGCCCGGGGCGGGATACATCGAGTCGTAAGCCCGGACGATGCGTCCCACCAGCGGGTGACGGACGACATCGGTATCCTTGAAGCGGACGATGGTGATGCCCTCAACGCCGTTCAGCAGCTGCAGCGCCTCCACCAGGCCGGACTTGACGCCACGCGGCAAGTCGATCTGGCTCGGATCGCCTGTTATGATCATCCGCGAATTTTC
Source organism: Rhizobium sp. P44RR-XXIV (assembly GCF_001999485.2). NCBI lineage: Bacteria > Pseudomonadati > Pseudomonadota > Alphaproteobacteria > Hyphomicrobiales > Rhizobiaceae > Rhizobium > Rhizobium sp. P44RR-XXIV. The sequence goes on from NZ_MPVZ02000025.1 coordinate 378,675, forward strand.
GCCGAGACGGGTCAGGAACATCTTCATCTGCATGGATGTTGTGTTCTGCGCCTCATCGAGGATGACAGCTGCATTGGCGAGCGTGCGGCCGCGCATGAAGGCGAGCGGCGCGATCTCGATGACGCCTGCGGTGATGGCGCGTTCGACCTTGTCGCCCGGCATCATGTCGTAAAGCGCGTCATAAAGCGGACGGAGATAGGGATCGACCTTCTCCTTCATGTCGCCGGGCAGGAAGCCGAGGCGCTCGCCAGCTTCGACAGCGGGGCGCGAGAGGATGATCTTCTCGACGGCGCCGCGCTCCAGAAGCTGGGCAGCGTGGGCGACGGCGAGGTAGGTCTTGCCGGTACCGGCCGGACCGACGCCGAAGACCATCTCGGAGCGCTCCAGCGCCCGCATATAGGCGTCTTGCGTCGGCGTGCGAGCAATGATCGTCTTCTTGCGCGTCGAAATCTGCGCCATCGTCAACTTGGCTTTTCTCTCCATGGTCGGCAGCGTCAATTGGTCGTCGGCGGCAACCGCCATGCGGATTGCCCCTTCCACGTCGGAAGGTTCTACATTGCCGCCTTTTTGCAGCTTGTCATAGAGATAATCGAGCGTGCGGCGCGCCTGGTTGGTGGCCGGCACATCGCCCGTGATGACGACGGAGTTTCCGCGGGCGCGGGCATCGATGCCGAGACGCTCTTCAAGCAGCTTCAAGTTCTGATCGAACTGCCCGAAAAGCTCGCTGGCGAACCGATTGTTCTCGAACGTCAGGATGAAGTGATTGGCGTCGCTCGCGGTGCGGGGCTGGCGCGATGAAGAAGAAACCAATTCCTGTCCGTTCAAGCGGTGTGGCTCCTTTTGCCCGTCCGGAACCTAGAGCAGCTCAGCAAAAAGGCTGTTGGTGCTGGTCCCGGTGATTCGTACGTTAATAATGTCACCGATTTGCGATGCTTTTGCATCAACATTCACAGATTGCAGCCAAGGAGAGCGTCCAATCAGCTGACCCGGCATGCGGCCCGGCTTTTCCAGGAGGATATCCACAACCTTGCCCACGCAAGTGTCGGCAAACGCATGCTGCTGTTTCAACAGCAGGGCCTGCAATCGTTCCAGCCGTTCCGCCTTGATCTCTTCGGCCACCTGGTCCTTCAAGTCAGCGCCGGGCGTGCCCGGACGCGTCGAATATTTGAACGAGAAGGCCTGTGCATAATTCACCTCCTCGACCAGTCTCAATGTATCCTCAAAATCCTGATCTGTCTCCCCCGGGAAGCCGACGATGAAATCGCCAGAGAGTGCGATATCCGGCCGTGCAGCGCGGATCTTTGCGATCAGTGCCAGATATTCGACAGCCGTGTGCCGGCGGTTCATCGCCTTGAGGATGCGGTCCGAACCGGACTGAACAGGCAGGTGCAGATAGGGCATCAGCGTGCGGAGATCGCGATGCGCGTCGATCAGCCGATCGTCCATGTCGCGTGGATGGCTGGTCGTGTAGCGCAGCCGCGCAAGGCCGGGTATCTCCGCCAGCCGATAGAGCAGATCACCGAGGCTCCAGGCTTCGCCCTTAGGCCCCGCGCCATGCCAGGCATTGACGTTCTGGCCGAGCAGCGTGATTTCACGCACGCCGCCATCCACAAGTTTCTCGGCCTCTTCGACGATCTGGGCGACCGGACGGGAGACTTCGGAACCACGCGTATAGGGCACCACGCAGAACGTACAGAACTTGTCGCATCCTTCCTGCACCGTCAAGAAGGCGGTGACGCCGCGGGCGCGGATCTTTGCCTTCTCGGCAATCGGCAGATGCTGAAACTTGTCTTCGATCGCATATTCGGTATCGACGACGCGCTGGCCTTCCTTGGCGCGGCGAAGCGCGTCGGGCAGGCGGTGATAGGTCTGCGGGCCGACGACGACATCGACGGCGGGCGCGCGACGAAGGATTTCCTCACCTTCGGCCTGCGCGACGCAACCGGTAACGCCGATCATCATCTCGCGCCCGTCGGCAGCCTTGCGCTTCTTCATGTCGCGCAGGCGGCCAAGCGCGGAATAGACCTTTTCGGCCGCCTTCTCGCGGATATGACAGGTATTCAGCAGGACGAGATCGGCCTCTTCCATGTCTTCGGTCGGCTCATAGCCGTCGCGGGCAAGCGCATCGCTCATCCGCGTGGAGTCATAGACGTTCATCTGACAGCCGTAGGTCTTGATGAAAACCTTGCGGCTGTTGGAGCCATCGCGGAGACCGAGCTGCAATGCAGCGGTCGCCGGGGCGTCGAGGGTCAAGCTGTCCTTGGTCATGGCCGCTATGTAGTGACTTTTGCTGGCGGAGAAAATGAAAAAGTTGAAACCACCTGGAAATCAGGCGATCTCGCGGCCGAGCAGGCGGCTGGCGAGCATATTGCGGATGCGCCGGGCGATGGTGGCGCTGACTTGTTTGCGGTTGGAGCCGGCCCGGTAGTCCAGCGCCTCGCCGAAGCAGACATCGACATCAATTGCGCCGCAGGCAACGATATCCTTCAGATGCGGCACCAGTTCGATATCGCCGGGCCAGGCCGCAATCGGGCGATAATAGCGGCCCATGGCGATACCGTGAATGCGGGTATAGGCAACCGCGACGGGCTGCACATGCACGACGGCATCCGGCGTTTTCGGCAGTGCGGCAGCGGCGGCACCGAACAGAGAGGACTTGACCTCGAGCAGGCGATTGCCATCCGAGGTCGTGCCTTCCGGGAACAGCACCATGATTTCGCCGGCGGCCATGCGCTCGGCGATCTCGTTCACCTGGTCGCCGGTCTTCTGCTTCTGCTGGCGCTCGATGAAGACGCTCTTCTGCCATTGCGCGAAGAGGCCGAAGATCGGCCAGTCCCTCACCTCGGATTTGGCGATGAAGGCGACATCGGCAACCGCCGACAACACGAGAATGTCGAGCCAGGAAGAATGGTTCGAGGCGAGCATCAAGGGCCTGTCAGCCTCGAGCTTACCGACGACATGAATACGGACGCCAAGCCAATAGCAGACGATGCGATGCCAGTAGCGCGGCAGATACCGCCTGAGTTTCCAGTCGAAGCGCAGGCAAAGGATCTGCAGCGGCACCAGCACGAGGCTGACGACACAGATGACAATGGCGGCACAGCCGACGCGCAGCCAGGTCATCAAATCATTCGCTCCTGCACGACAGCCTTCACCTCAACCTTCGTCTTTCTTCAGCGGGATGCCGTAAAGCTCCAGCCTGTGGTCGACGAGTTTGAAGCCGTGTTCGCGGGCAATGCGCTCCTGCAGCGCCTCGATCTCCGGCGAATGAAATTCGATGACTTCACCGCTCTTGAGATCAATCAGGTGATCATGATGCTCTTCCGGCACCGTTTCGTAGCGGGAACGACCGTCGCGGAAATCGTGGCGGGCGAGCAGCCCGGCATCCTCGAACAGCTTGACGGTGCGATAGACGGTCGAGATCGAGATCTTCGCGTCCACAAGCACGGAGCGCCGGTAGAGCTCCTCGACATCCGGGTGATCCTCCGATGTCTCGATAATGCGCGCGATGACCCGACGCTGTTCGGTCATGCGCATGCCACGCTCGGCGCAAAGCTCCTCAAGGGATTTTACGGCATCATCCATCGATTGCTGTCTTCGGTCTATTGGACTGTGACAACGGACTAGCGAAGAACGCGCCGCATGACAAGCGCCGTCGACTTGGTACCATTGTCGTTGACGTAATAGGCCTTGCGCTCACCGACCGTCTCGAAACCAAGCTTGCGGTAGAGGCCGAGAGCCGGCTGGTTGCCGCCATCGACCTCCAGAAACATGGTTTCGCCGCCGCGATTGCCCGCTTCACGGAGGGCTGCCTGCATCAACCGCCAGCCGAGGCCCGAGCGGCCAAGCTTGGCGTTGACGGCGATCGTCAGGATTTCGGCCTCACCCGCCACATGCCTTGCCAGTACGAAGCCGGGAAGCGCCTTTTTCAGGATCGCATTGGTCTGGCGGGCGACGAAGCCGAAGGTCGTCTCCTGCGAGAGAAGATCCTGAAATTCACTTTCGTCCCAGACGCGGGAGAACCTTTCGCCGTGCAGGAGCGCCACCTCGACGCAATCCTTCAGCTCCATGGGGATGATTTCGTATTCGGCTTTCAAGGTGAGATAGGATTCGAGCATTTCTATTGCCTGGCAACTGCGTATCCGGCCTGCGGTCTGGCATCGGGTCCGCGAAGATAAAGCGGCTTCGGCTTTTCGCTGACAGGTTTGGCAGCGCCCAGCCGGGCGATGACGGCAATCGGAAATGCGTCTGGCCGCTCCGCTGGCGGCGCGTCGCTCAACCGGGCGACGGCGGTTCCGGTGACGATACCGTCGAAAGCGCCGGCAACTATCCGCGCCTCGTCGATCGTCACGGCCCGCGCCTCGTCCAGCGGGTCGCCATTGGCGTCGAAGCCCTGGAGATAGATCTCCTCGCGCTTCGCGTCGATGGCGGCCAGAACCGGCTTGCCAGGATTCTGATCTCGTGCAGTCGCTGCCATGACCTCGAGGGTCGTAACACCAACCGCAGGAACATTGAGGGAAAGTGCGAAACCGCGTGCGGCGGCAACGCCGATGCGGATGCCGGTGAAGGAACCGGGCCCGACGGTCACGACGACGCGTTCGATTGCCGAGAGCGCTGTACCGGCTTTCGCCAGCGCCTCGTCGACCACGTGCATCAAATGCTCGGCATGTCCCCGCCCGATCGTTTCCGTGACCTCCCCCATCACAGAATCACTGCCGCTATCATACACTGCGGCAGCGCAATCCACACCTGCGGTGTCGAGCGCCAGTACGATCATGTCAACTTATCCGAAACGTCGGGATTAAACGGCTTCGACTTCCTGCACTTCCGGCACGAAATGGCGCAGCAGGTTCTGCACGCCGTGCTTCAACGTCGCTGTCGAAGACGGGCAACCGGCGCAGGATCCCTTCATATTGAGGTAGACCTTGCCGTCGCGGAAGCCACGGAAGGTGATGTCGCCGCCATCCTGGGCAACGGCCGGGCGCACGCGCGTATCAAGCAGTTCCTTGATGGTCAGCACGATCGCCTCGTCGCCCTCATCGAAGAATTCGCCGCCGGCATCCTGTACTTCGGACAGAACCGAAGCCGAGCCCATGACGGGCTTGCCCGACATGAAATGTTCCATGATCGAACCGAGAATGGCGGGCTTCAGATGCTGCCATTCCTGCTCTTCCTTGGAGACGGAAATGAAATCGTAACCGAAATAAACGCCGGTGACGCCAGGGATTTCAAAGAGGCGAGCCGCAAGCGGGGAAGCCTCAGCTTCGTCGGCGCTGCGGAACTCGGCCGTACCGGTTTCCATCACCACCTTGCCCGGCAGGAACTTCAAGGTCGCGGGGTTCGGCGTCGCTTCGGTCTGAATGAACATCTTGATCTCCATGCGGCGGGCAAAACCCGGTCCCGACTTTAGAATATTTCAAAAGAAGATAGGCTTTTTGGCCAGTTTATTCAAGAGAGTGTTTCTCAAGAAATCGTCTGGCGCATCAGCTGAGTGCGTCGATTTCTTCGTTGGTCAACGTATCCGGCAGCACCGTCACGGGGATCGGGAAAGCTGCCGCTCGCCCGGCGACCGACGAAACCAGGGGACCCGGGCCCTCTTTGGCAGAACCGGCAGCGAGAACGAGAAGCGCAATATCGCGATCCTCTTCGATCACCGCATTGATCTGCTCGGCCGCCGCGCCCTCGCGAATGACGATTTCCGCATCAATGCCGACCGTCTCGCGGATGGTCTGGGCCGCCTTTGCCGTCACCGCTTCGGCTTCCTCGCGTGCCTCCGCCCGCATGATCTCCTCGACGCCAAGCCATTGCTGGAAGTCGCCATCGGGGATCACATAGAGGAGTACGAGGCCGCCATTGGAATTCTTGGCACGCCGGCCGGCATAATGGACGGCGCGCTGGCATTCCGGTGTGCCGTCGATGACCGCCATGAATTTGCGGCGATGACCTTCGAGCCGTGAGAGACGTTTTGAAACCATGAGGCGACTCAAACACCCGGAGACGGCGTTTTGCAAGCCCCCGTTTTTCGACGGGAGCCCTGCCCTACAAGATCATCAGTAGATGAAGCCGACGATATCCCGCACCTGCTTCATCGTCACGTCGGCGCGGGCGCGGGCGCGGGCGCTGCCGTCGCGCAGAACGCTATCGATATGGCCAGGATCGGCCATCAGGCGGCGCATCTCGGTGGTGATCGGCGAAAGCACGTGCACGGCAAGATCAACCAGAGCCGGCTTGAAGACCGAGAATTGCTGACCGCCAAATTCGGACAGAACTTCCGCCTTGGACTTGTCGGCAAGCGCTGCATAGATGCCGACCAGATTGTCGGCTTCCGGGCGGCCGGCAAGACCCTCGGCTTCGCTCGGCAAGCCATCCGGATCGGTCTTGGCCTTGCGGATCTTCTTCGAGATATTCTCCTCATCGTCGAGCAGGTTGATGCGCGACAGGTCGGAAGCGTCTGACTTCGACATTTTCTTTGTGCCGTCACGCAGCGACATGACGCGCGGCGCGGGGCCATCGATCAGCGGTTCGACCATCGGGAAATAGGCATGCACCGGCTCGTCGCCGACGGTGATGTCGATGCCATAGCCCGTGCGGCGAATATGCTCCATGTAGTCCAGATTGAACTTCATGGCGATGTCGCGGGTCAGTTCCAGATGCTGTTTCTGGTCGTCTCCAACAGGAACATGCGTGGCGCGATAAAGCAGGATGTCGGCGGCCATCAGGCTCGGATAGGCATAAAGGCCAAGGGAGGCCTGCTCGCGGTCCTTGCCGGCCTTGTCCTTGAACTGCGTCATGCGGTTCATCCAGCCGATGCGGGCGACGCAGTTGAAGATCCAGGCAAGTTCGGCATGACCCGGGACGGCCGACTGATTGAAGACGATATGCTTTTCCGGATCGATGCCGGCAGCCAGAAACGCAGCGGTGATCGACCGCGTCTGGCCCGGCATATCCTCATGCACCAGCTGGGCGGTGAGCGCATGCATGTCGACGACACAATAGATGCAGTCGTTGTTGGCCTGCAGCGCCACGAACTTGCGGATCGCGCCGAGATAATTGCCGAGATGAAGGTTGCCGGTGGGCTGGACGCCGGAGAATACGAGCGGCTTGAATTCGGTCATGTCGTCCTCGAAAGGCTTGTGGAGGGCCTAGAGCATGATGCCGAAAAGTGTGAGCGGTTTTCGGACGACATCATGCTCCACTATTTGATTCCAGAGCCGCGCTCGACCCTTGGTTTCGAGCGGCTTATGCACGGCAGACAGGCCGGGATCAAGAGGCTATGTCTTGGAGGCTCACGAAGAATGCTGGATCAGATCCCAGGTATTGCCGTAGGGATCGGCAAAGACCGCCACCGTGCCATAGACTTCATGGCGCGGCTCTTCCCGGAACCGCACGCCCTTGCCAAGCATCGCGGCATGATCACGGGCGAAATCATCGGTCTTGAGGAAGAAGCCGACGCGGCCGCCGGTCTGGTTGCCGATCACAGCGCGCTGGCTTTCATCGGCGGCTTGAGCGAGCAGCAGCGCCGCCCCTTCCGTGCCCTTCGGCTTGATGACAACCCAACGCTTGCCCTCCGGCTGCACTTCGTCCTGCAGGCACTCGAAACCCAGGCCGTCGCAATAGAAGGACTTGGCGCGATCATAATCATCAACGACGAGGGCGACGAGGAAGAGGGATTGGGGCATTGGAGGACTCCGGGAGCAAATAGATTTTGAGTATGCGGAGAGTGCGTACCCCCCTCTGTCACTTTCGTGACATCTCCCCCACAAGGGGGGAGATCGTTGGGAGTTTGCCGCAGATCCTACAAAAACAATAGGCTCAGATTCGATAGATGCGACCTTAGCTGATTACGCGAGGCTGTAACGTGTTACCAATCTCCCCCCTTGTGGGGGAGATGTCACGAAAGTGACAGAGGGGGGTACCATAGCCGAGGCATAAGCCGCCCTCTAATTTGCCCCTACTCCCCGCTCACGATCTCTGTGTCCGAAACGGGCTATGCCGGCTTGCGCTTCAATTTGCGGCGTATCATGCCCAAATCCACGCCGCCGATGATGAAGGCGACAACGAAATACACCACCATCGCAATCAATATGAGCAAGCCCAGAACGCCGGTTTTGGTCAGCAGCGACGAGCTCCCCCCCAGAAGCGGTTCCCAGCGATCAGCCAGATATACGATGACGCCGCCCATGACGGCGGAGGAGATGAGCAGCATCACAGTGCGGCGCGCCAGCGACCACTCCCAGGAAAGGTGTCCCCGACGATAGAGCGTGACGAAGAGCTGTACGGCGTTCAGCCAACCGGCAACCGCTTCGGCGACCGCAATGCCTCGTTCGGCCAGCACCGGGAAAAGCAGGATTGATAGCACCGAGTTGACGGCGACGGCGACGGCCGTGTAGCGCATCGGCGATTTCGTATCTTCGCGGGCATAAAAGCCGGGCTGAAGTGCCTTGATCAGCACGAAAGCCGGCAGGCCAAGGCCGAAGATGGCGAGGATGGAGCCGACCAGCTTTGTATTTTCCGCATTAAAGGCGCCGCGCTCGTAAAGCACGCGGATGATATCGTCAGAGAGAAGCCAGAGGGCAACAGCGGCCGGCAGGGTCAGGAACAGCACGAATTCGATCGAGCGGTTCTGGGTATTGGCGGCTTCCTCGATATGGCCTGACTTCAGCGAGCGGGCCAGTTCGGGCAGAAGCACGATACCCACCGCAACGCCGACGACGCCGAGCGGCAGCTGGTAGATGCGGTCTGCATATTGCAGGGCGGCGATCGCGCCTTCCTTGCCCGAGGCGATCGCCTGGCCGATCACCAGATTGATCTGGGTGACGCCGCCGGTGATGGCCGCCGGGATGGCAAGAAGCAGTAGCCGTTTGACATTGGGCGTGAAGCGCGGAAAGCGCAGGCCGATATTGATGCCGGCATGGCGCACGCCGATATAGACGACGGCCAGCTGCAGCACGCCTGCCACCAGCACCGACCAGGACAGGTACCAAGCAGTGGTCAGCGGGTCGGCGCCGTAATAGATTGCGTAAAACAGGGCGCTGATCATCACCAGGTTGAGGAAGATCGGAGCCACGGCGGCAGCGAAGAAATGATGCAGCGAATTCAGCATGCCGCTCATCATCGCCGTCAGCGACATCGACATCAGATAGGGGAACATGACGGCGGCCAACCGGACCGTCAGGTCGAATTTCTCGGCATCGTCGGCGAAGCCGGGCGCGATGACCCAACGCACCAGGAGCGGCATGGCCAGCTCCATGACGATGGTGATCAGCAGCAGAACGGAAAAGAGAACGCCGAACACTTCCTCGGAGAAGCGCTTCGCGCCCTCGATGCCGTTCGCCTCGATCTCCTTGGCAAAGAGCGGCACGAAGGCCGCGTTGAAGGCGCCTTCTGCGAACAGGCGGCGGAAGAGGTTCGGAAAGCGGAAGGCGGCATAGAACACGTCAGCCATCGGCCCGGTGCCAAGCGCTGCGGCCATCAGGGTTTCGCGGGCAAAGCCGAAGATGCGGCTGCCAAGCGTCGCCCCACCGACGGTGATGAATTTCTTAACGAGGCTCATGCGGCAGAACCGGCCTTCTTTTCGATATCTGACTTCTCGGCGGCAGCCGAGCGCGTGGCGGCAGGCGCGATGATGCCGGAGGGCATGCGTTCGCGCATCTCATCCTCCTCGCCCGCCATGACAGCCTTCAAGCGCGCGGTGATATTGGCCCGCTTGTTCTCGTTGGAGATCTTCTGCCCGACGAGATCGGTGACATAGAAAGTGTCGATGACCTTCTCGCCGAAGGTGGTGATGCGGGCCGACTGGATATCGAGCGAGAGATCCGAGAGAACGGCCGTGATTTCCGACAGCAGACCGGTGCGGTCAAGGCACTCGACCTCGATGACCGTGAACTTGTTGGAGAGGCTATTGGAAATGATCACCGATGGCGGGATCACGAAGGCCTTGTTCTTGCGGCGGTTCTTCGTTCGCGTCGCAATCACTTCCGGCAGCCGCTTGCGGCCGGCCAGCACGTCTTCGATCATCTTGCCGATGGTGCCCGCGCGACGAAGCTCATCGGCATCATCGGCGAATTCGCGGCTGACGTGGATGGTGTCAAGGGCTCGACCGTCGGCCGTCGTGAAGATCTGCGCGTCGGCGATATTGGCGCCGGCAGCCGCGCAAGCGCCGGCAATCACGGTCAGGAGACGCGGATGGTCGGGCGAGAGCACGGTGATCTCGGTGATGGCGTGGAAGCTGTCGGTGCGCACCATGGTCGCCAGCACCTTGCCCGACTTGTCGGTCTGGCGAATGAACTGGGTATGACGGATCTGGTCTTCCAGCGGCACGGACAGGAGATAGGGCTGGTAGTGCAGCTTGACGTAGGCCTCGCGATCCTTCTCGCTCCAGTCCGCAAGCGCATGTTCGAGCGCGTGGGCAGCGGCCTCGGCACGTTCCTTGCGCGACACTTCGGAGAAGCCGCCAGCCAGCAGCAGCTCGGTTTCATAATAGAGCGTGCGCAGCAGCTGGCCCTTCCAGCCGTTCCAGACGCCCGGGCCGACTGCGCGGATATCGCAGACGGTCAGGATCAGCAGCATCTTCAGGCGGTCGAGCGACTGCACCCGATCGGCGAAGTCGATGATGGTCTTGCGGTCGGTCAGGTCACGCGTCTGCGCAACCATCGACATTGTGAGATGCTCGGCGATCAGCCACACCACCAGCTCGGTCTGCTTGGGCGACAGGCCAAAGCGCGGGCAGAGCTTGCGGGCCACCTTGGCGCCGGCTTCGGAGTGATCCTCCTCGCGGCCCTTGGCGATATCGTGCAGGAGCACGGCAACATAAAGCGCGTCACGGTCCTCGATACCGGGCATCAGCTTGTTAGTCAGCGGATGAATATCCTCCGCCTTGCCCTTGTCGATCTCCGACAGCACCTCGACGGCGCGGATCAGATGCTCGTCCACCGTATAGTGGTGATACATGTTGAACTGCATCATCGAGACGATCTTGCCGAATTCCGGAATGAAGCGGCCAAGCACACCGGCCTCGTTCATGCGGCGCAGGATCAGCGCCGGATCGCGCTTCGACGTGAGGATGGAGAGGAAAAGACGGTTCGCCTCCTCGTTCTCGCGCAGATCGTTGTCGATCAGGCCGAGTGAGCGGGTGACGCGCTTCAATGCATCCGGATGGAATTCCAGTCCGTTGATGTCGGCAACGAAGAACAGGCGGATGAGACTCACCGGGTCGCGCTTGAAGACATCAGGATTGGCAAGCGCGATGCGGCCGCGATCCTCGACAAACTCGACGGTGCCGGGGATCTTGCGCGAGCGATTGGCAAAGCGGCTGATGACGCCGGTAAGCCCCGGCGTCGCCTTGGCCTGCTGATCCTCAAGTGCTGCGCAGAGGATGCGGGTGAGATCGCCGACATCCTTGGCCACAAGGAAATAGTGCTTCATGAAGCGTTCGACGGCGGAAAGGCCGGGGCGGGCGTGATAGCCGAGCGCGGCGGCGATATCGCGCTGGATATCGAAGGAAAGCCGCTCCTCGGCCTTGCCGGTCAGGAAGTGCATGTGGCAGCGCACGGCCCAGAGGAAGTCCTCGGCCTTTTCGAACAGGCGATATTCCTGCTTCGAGAGCACGCCAAGCTTCACCAGCTCGACGGGGTCACGGACGTGATAGTAATATTTCGAGATCCAGAACAGCGTGTGCAGATCGCGCAGGCCGCCCTTGCCTTCCTTGACGTTGGGCTCGACCAGATAGCGGGTGTCGCCGGCCTTGCGGTGGCGCTCGTCGCGTTCGGCCAGCTTGGCGGCGATGAATTCCGGACCAGTATTGGTGACGATCTCCTTGTCGAAGCGCGCCTCCAATTCCTTGGCAAGCGGCGCATTGCCGCAAATATAGCGGGTCTCGAGAATGGCGGTGCGCACCGTCATGTCGGACTTGGCCTCGCGAATGCACTCTTCGACGGTGCGCGTGGCGTGGCCAACCTTGAAGCCCATGTCCCAGAGCATGTAGAGAATGAACTCGACCGCCTTATGCGTTTCGCTGTCCGGTTTCGGCTGAAAGAGAAACAGAAGGTCGATATCCGAGCCCGGCGCCAGCGTATCGCGGCCGTAGCCGCCGACGGCAGTGACGGAGAAGCTACCGGCACGCTTCGGAAAAACGTGCTGGACGGTGAAATCGTAGATGACCGTGATGATCTGGTCCTGCAGCCAGGAAATGCGGTGGGCGCAATCGAGCCCACTGCCCTGGAAGGCCAGCAGGCGGCGCGCCTCTTCTCGTCCCTCCTGACTTGCCTTCTTCAACAGGGCAAGCAGAGCGGACCGCTCCTCGTTCTTATCCAGATTGCGCTTGGCAAGAGCCTCGCATTCCGCTCTCAGCGAGGGAACGTCGAGAATAGCCGGAAAATCGATGTCATGCATTTCCATGCTCTGCCGACCGGATTCCTGTTCGTTGACCACGGGCCACTGGCGGCGCGCCTGTCTTTTCGTCTGCATGCGCTATAGCCTCTTTGCCCGGCGATTGACACAGGCAATCTGCACCGAAATTCCCATAATCCAGCCTGAGCCGAATCCATGATCTCAGGATTTCTATCGGGTCAAGGTTGACGAAGCGTGACGGCAATCGATGCAGAAACCGGCAGTTTTAGGGCCTCGGCATATCCAGCGCCCGTCTAAGCTCGTTCAAGCTATGTAGTATGTTTCGCGACTGGGCACCAATCTGCATGACCATTTCGCGCTCGCATTCCCAATAGCCGGCCTTGGCGATCTTCGAACAGATGTCGGAAATGCGGCTGCAGGACAGAGCGATGTTCAGAAGACCGCGATCGGACTCGCAATCCGGCGGCTCGCCCTCGCCGCAGATCTTGCCGCGAGCGGCGATGGGAGAAAAGCGATCGGCCAATACGCGGACCTCGGAGAGAAGATTTTCGATATGCATCCTAATGTCCCTGGAAATCGCTTTCGGTCAGCCGGCCTTGGTCACAGTTTTCTTCAGCTCGTAGAGCACATCGAGGGCGCCGCGCGGCGTAAGGTCGTCGAGGTCGAGCGTCTTCAACCTCTCTTCGACCTTGGACGGCTCGCGCCGGCCGACGGCCTCCTCGCGGCGAACCGCGACCTGGAAGAGCGGCAGATCATCGATGAGCTGGCTTGCCGGATTCTTACGGTCCGCATCCTCGAGCCGCGTCAGAACGTCGCGGGCTCGCGCCACCACCGATGCCGGCAGGCCGGCAAGCCTTGCCACCTGAATGCCATAGGAGCGATCGGCAGCCCCCGGCCCGACCTCGTGCAGGAAGATGACGTCACCATCCCATTCCTTGACGCGCATCGTCGCATTGGAGAGCCGCCCGAGCTTTTCCGACAAGACCGTCAGCTCATGGAAATGCGTGGCGAAGAGACCGCGGCAACGATTGGCCTCGTGCAGATGCTCGACGGCGGCCCATGCGATCGACAGGCCGTCGAACGTGGCGGTGCCACGGCCGATCTCGTCGAGAATGACCAGCGAGCGCTCGGTCGCCTGATTGAGGATCGCCGCCGTCTCGACCATTTCGACCATGAAAGTGGATCGGCCACGCGCCAGATCGTCGGATGCGCCGACGCGCGAGAACAGCCGGTCGACAATGCCGATATGGGCCGAAGCGGCGGGCACGAAGGCACCCATCTGCGCGAGAATGGCGATGAGCGCGTTCTGGCGCAGGAAGGTCGATTTACCGCCCATGTTCGGGCCGGTCAAAAGCCAGATGGCGCCATCCTTGCCGTCCGATGTCGGCGAAAGGTCGCAATTATTGGCGACGAAGGGTCCACCGGCCTGACGGCGCAATGCCTGCTCGACGACCGGATGGCGGCCGCCCTCGATGGCGAACATGCGGCTCGCGTCGACAAGCGGGCGGCAATAGGCCTGCTCCTCGGCCAGCAGCGCAAGGCCGGCCGCGACATCGATCACCGACAGCGCACGAGCGCCGGCCTTGATCGCTTCTGCATTGGCGACGACGGCCGCGACCATCTCGTCGAAAGCTTTCAGCTCGATGGCGAGCGCCTTGTCGGCGGCGTTGGCGATGCGGCTTTCGAGATCGGCAAGTTCGGTCGTGGTGAACCGCATGGCATTCGCCATGGTCTGGCGATGAATGAAGCGCGCCTTGGCCTCGGACGTATCGGTCATCGGACCGGCATTGCCGGCCGTGACTTCGATGAAATAGCCAAGCACATTGTTGTGCTTGATCTTCAGCGACTTGATGCCGGTTTCCTCGGCATATTGCAGCTGCAGGCCGGCGATGACCCGGCGTGACTGGTCACGCAGCGCCCGCACCTCGTCCAGCTCGCCATTCGCCCCTTCCCTCAGAAAACCGCCGTCGCGCTTCAGCAGCGGCAGTTCGTCGGCGAGCATGGCGGCGAGCAGTGCTTCGAGATCGGCGGGCAAGCCGCTGAGCCCTGCCGATGCAGCCTTCAATTCCTCAGGCAGGAGGGCCGAGCCGAGCATGCGGGCGACATCGCCGGCGGCACCGAGACCCTGGCGGATGGCCCAGAGATCGCGCGGACCACCACGATCGAGCGCCAGGCGCGACAGGGCGCGCGGCATATCGGGCACATGCTTCAACGCCGAGCGCAGATCGCCGCTCAGCGAAGGCTCCTCCACAAGAAAGCCGATCGAATCCAGTCGCTCGTTGATCCGCTGGGGATCGGTGAGCGGCGACATCAGCCGCTCGGCGAGAAGCCGGGCGCCACCGCCGGTAACCGTACGATCGATCGCCTTCAGCAGCGAGCCGTTGCGATCGCCGGAAAGCGTGCGTACCAGTTCCAGATTGGCGCGAGTGGCGGGATCGATGAACAGCGTCGATGCACCGCTTTCCCGCTCCGGCAGTCCGAGCGGCGGCCGTTCGGCAAGCTGGGTCTTTTCGACATAGGCGATAGCCGCTGCCGCAGCGGCGAGCTCGGCGCGGCTGAACGTGCCGAACCCATCGAGCGTCGATACGCCGAAATAGCGCGTGATGCGGCCTTCGGCGCTGGCGCTGTCGAATAGCACGGCAGGCTGCGGAACGGCGGTGCGGCCGAGAATGTCGAAGACCGGCTTCAGCTCTGGATCGTGGAACATCGTATCCGGCAGGATCAGCTCGCGCGGATCGATGCGCAGGATATCGGCAAGCAGCCGCGAAGCCTCGGTCTCCGCCAGCCGGAATACGCCCGTCGAAATATCGATCCAGGCGAGCGCCAGCTGCGGCTCGGCACCGCCGCGAATGCGCGTCAGCGCCATCAGATAGTTAGATTCCGAGGGCGAGAGCAGCTTTTCCTCGGTGATCGTACCCGGCGTCACCAGACGCACGACATCGCGCCGAACCACCGACTTGCCGCCACGCTTCTTCGCCTCGGCCGGATCTTCCACCTGCTCGCAGACGGCGACGCGAAAGCCCCGTGAAATCAGCTTCTGCAGATAGTCGTCAGCGGCATGAACCGGCACCCCGCACATCGGGATATCCTGGCTCATGTGCTGGCCGCGCTTCGTCAGCGTGATGCCGAGCGCGCGCGACGCATCGATGGCGTCCTCGAAGAACAATTCGTAGAAATCGCCCATGCGGTAAAACAGGAGCGAACCGGGATTGTTCGCCTTGATCTCGATATATTGCTCCATCATCGGAGTCGCGGATGCGCGACTTTCCTCCGAGGCAAGCTCGGCGGCCGAGAAAGCATCGACGCTGTGGGTTTTACGTTCGTTCACGGAGGTGCAGTTTTTCCAAAAAATGAGGTGTCACCCTATCCGCGCGCCGGTATAGAAGACAACAGCTATCGGGCAAGAGGGACCGGTCGCCCACAGGAGGTTTGGAGGAAAAATGGCTGACAGCAAGAGCAAGTCGCGTCCGGGAACCGGGATCACCGATCAGGAGGCACTGGACTTTCACAAGCAGGGCCGCCCCGGCAAGCTTGAGATCAACCCCACCAAGCCGATGGCGACGCAACGCGATCTTTCCCTTGCCTATTCGCCCGGCGTGGCCGTTCCCGTGAAGGCGATCGCCGCCGATCCGGCCACTGCCTATGATTATACCGCACGCGGCAACATGGTCGCCGTCATCTCCAACGGCACGGCCATTCTCGGCCTCGGCAATCTGGGAGCGCTCGCCTCCAAGCCGGTCATGGAAGGCAAGGCTGTCCTCTTCAAGCGCTTCGCCGACGTCGATTCGATCGATCTCGAAATCGACACCGAGAATGTCGATGAATTCATCAATTGCGTGCGCTATCTCGGCCCCTCCTTCGGCGGCATCAATCTCGAGGATATCAAGGCGCCGGACTGCTTTATCATCGAACAGCGGCTACGCGAGCTGATGGATATCCCGGTCTTCCATGACGACCAGCACGGCACCGCCATCATCGCCGCGGCCGGCCTGATCAACGCGCTGGAATTGACCGGCCGCGACCTCAAGACCACCAAGCTCGTCTGCAACGGTGCGGGTGCTGCCGCGATCGCCTGTATCGAGCTGATCAAGGCCATGGGCTTCAACCCGGAAAACATCATTCTCTGCGACACGAAGGGCGTGATCTATCAGGGCCGCAGCGAGGGCATGAACCAGTGGAAATCGGCGCATGCGGTCAAGACCGACAAGCGGACGCTGGAAGAGGCGATGAAGGGGGCTGACGTCGTGTTCGGCCTGTCGCAGAAGGACGCCTTCTCGGAAGACATGATCCGCTCGATGGCGGACAAGCCGATCATTTTCGCCATGGCCAATCCCGATCCGGAAATTACGCCGGAAGAAGTCGCCCGCATCCGCGACGATGCCATCATGGCGACCGGCCGCTCGGACTATCCGAACCAGGTCAATAA
The DNA here is from genome assembly GCF_001999485.2 of Rhizobium sp. P44RR-XXIV. Lineage (NCBI taxonomy): Bacteria > Pseudomonadati > Pseudomonadota > Alphaproteobacteria > Hyphomicrobiales > Rhizobiaceae > Rhizobium > Rhizobium sp. P44RR-XXIV. The sequence continues at coordinate 395,449 of NZ_MPVZ02000025.1, forward strand.
CGTTCTCGGCTTTCCCTATATCTTCCGCGGTGCGCTCGATGTGCGCGCCACCACCATCAACGACGAGATGAAGATCGCCGCCGTCAGGGCGCTGGCGAGCCTGGCGCGCGAGGATGTTCCCGACGACGTTGTCGCCGCTTACCAAGGCGCAAGGCCGCGCTTCGGCGCACAATATATCATTCCCGTGCCGTTCGATCCGCGTCTGATCTCGGCAATCCCGGTAGCAGTCGCCAAGGCGGCGATTGAAAGCGGCGTCGCCCGCCGCGACATGCCCGACATGGACGCCTATGCCCGCGAGCTCTCCGCACGCCGCGATCCGATCGCCTCGACGCTGTCGCAGCTTTATGAACGCGTGCGCCGGCACCAGAAGCGCATCGTCTTTGCCGAGGCCGAAGAAGAACAGGTCATGCGCGCCGCCCTCTCCTACGCCAATCAGGGTCTCGGCACCGCCGTCCTGCTCGGCCGCGAGGATCTGATCCAATCCACCGCCGAACGCGCCGGCATCGACCTCAATCGTCCCGGCCTCGAAATCGTCAACGCCCGCATTTCCAAGCGGGTCGATGCCTATATCGACTATCTCTATGCCCGCCTGCAGCGCCAGGGCTACCTGCACCGCGACGTGACGCGCCTGATCCACAACGACCGCAATCACTTTGCTGCCTGCATGGTGGCACTGGGCGATGCCGATGGCATGGTGACGGGCGTGACACGCAACTATTCGACGGCACTCGGCGACGTGCGCCGCTGCATCGACGCCAAACCGGGGCACCGGGTCATCGGCGTATCGATCGTGCTCGCCCGCGGCCGCACCGTCTTCGTCGCCGATACAGCCGTGCACGACATGCCGACGGCCGAGGAGCTGGCCGATATCGCTGAGGAAGCAGCGGGGTTCGCGCGACGCATGGGTTATGAGCCGCGTGTCGCCATGCTTGCCTATTCCACCTTCGGCCACCCCTCGGGCGAGCGTTCCGAGCGGGTGCGCGAGGCCGTAAACATCCTCGACAAGCGCTATGTGAATTTCGAATTCGACGGGGAAATGGCAGCCGACGTGGCGTTGAACCGCAAGATCCTGGAGAGCCTCTATCCGTTCTCGCGCCTCTCCGGACCGGCAAACGTACTTGTCATGCCGGCCTTCCATTCGGCCGCGATCTCCACCAAGATGCTGCAGGAACTCGGTGGCTCCACCGTGATCGGACCGCTGCTCGTCGGGCTCGACAAGCCGGTGCAGATCACCTCGATGGGCGCGAAGGATTCCGATATCGTCAACATGGCCGCAATCGCTGCCTACGGCGCGGGATCCTAGCCTCTAGGCCGACCAGATTGCGGAGCCTATGACCAACAAAGGTTATGGGCTGCCGTATCAATTCGGTGTAGACTGTAAGAATGGGTGAAGCTCAGGTCCTGTTCGGAATACTGCGCCATTCAGCGCAGTCGGATATTGTCGATGCTATCGAGCGGCTCGTTGTTGAGGCACCCGACCGCAATCTCAACCGCGTGAATGTTCTTGCCTTCGCGGCCGATCGAGGCTTCGACGAAGAGCAGGTCATCAACACCTTCCTGCATGGCTCGCGCCTCGGCCTGTTCGAGATGTCGTGGAATGTTCTCTGCCCAGGTTGCGGCGGGGTATTGGATGCCAATACATCGCTGAAAACAGTGCAAAGCGACACCTACAATTGTACGCTTTGCGCTGCCGGCTACGAGCCAACGCTCGACGAGATGGTCGAAGTCACTTTCACCGTCAGTCCGCGCGTACGCCACATCGAGGCTCACAATCCGCATGAACTGCCGCCTCTCGAATATTTCCGCCAGATCTACTGGGGCTCGGGTATCGACCTTCCCGATGAGGGCTATGAAGAGAAGGTCGATCAATTCGTCCTGGAATCCCTGGAACTGCCGCCCGGCGAGAAGGCCGTCATATCGCTTCAGTTGCCGGCGGAGTTTACCATCATCTTCGAGCCCGTTACGCACGCCGCGCAATTCCTCGATGTGAAGGGAGAACCATCGAAGGAAAGGCAAACTCTCTCGCTTGTTTTCGACCGCATGCACCGACACAGCGAGGCGATCGAAATGCGACCAGGCCCACTGCGGATTATGATGGAGAATCACACGGATCTTCGCGTGCTGCCATCGATCTGCGTGGCCAACGAGGCTCTCCACACCCTGCTCGGCCAACGCCGACCGTTCCTGACCGCCAAGCGTCTGCTCTCCAACCAGACGTTCCGCGACATCTATCGCACGGACACGATCGATATCGACCAGCGGCTGAAGATTACCAGCCTCACTTTTCTCTTCACCGATCTGCGCGGCTCGACGGAGCTGTACGAAAGGGTCGGTGATCTCGCTGCCTTCGATCTGGTCAGGACCCATTTCGGCATCCTGCATGAGATCGTGGCGGCAGAAGCCGGCGCAGTCGTCAAGACCATCGGCGATGCCGTCATGGCCACCTTCCCGACGCCGGATCGGGCATTGGTCGCGGCGATGCGGATGCGCGAGGCCATGCTCAGCCTCAACAAAGAGCGCGGCAGCGACGATCTTCTTCTGAAAATCGGCATCCACGAGGGACCGTGCATCGCGGTCAGTCTGAACGAACGGCAGGACTATTTCGGACAAACGGTCAATATCGCATCCCGCGTCCAGCACCTCGCCACATCACGCGAGATATTCGCAACCAGCTCAGTGCTCGACAATCCGCGCGCCGCCGAGCTGATGACAACGCGCGGCCTCACCCCGCAATCTCACCATGTCGCGCTTCGAGGTATCACGGATGCGATGGATATTTTCGCGATCCCTTGAGATCCGTCAGCTGGCGAAGCGACCCGCGTCCGCGCCGTAATAATTGACGTAGCGGTCGGAGATGCTGGCGATCGGCAGAACGATGAGGACATCGGTCGTGTTGAAAGCCTGATCGACGACGGCTGTCGAACCGACCATGGCGCCGAGGCGCAGATAGCCCTTGATCAGCGGCGGCAGCGCCATCAACGCCTTCTTCGGATTGACGGCTTCGACCGGCATCAGGTCCATGTTGCGAGCAAGCGACGGCAAGGCGCCGACGGTCCACTCATCCTTGGCAAGGACATTGTGATAGAGGAAGGACAGAGCCAGCGCATGCTGTTCCGGAAGGACGCCCGGGAAAGAGGCGCAACCGATCATCGCGCCCATGCCGTGCTTCAGCGCATAGGCCCAATTGCCCTGCCACAGAAGCTCGACCGTGCGCTTGTTGCGGTATTCCGGCAGCACGCAGGAACGGCCAAGCTCCATGAAACGCTTGTCGGGATGACGGGCAAGCAGCGCATCCAGATCGAATTCCGAGGAAGAATAGAAACCGCCATTGGCCATGGCCACTTCCTGCCGCAGCAGGCGATAGGTGCCGACGATCTGGTCCTCCGGATCGCCTTCGAGCGACCGGTCAAGGACGAGCAGATGGTCGCAGATGGCATCCCAGCCGTCGATATCGCGCTGACGACGCATGGCGTCAGCCGGCAATTGCGCTTTCATCTCCTCGACGAAAACACGATAGCGGACAGCCTGAGCGGCATCGATCTCGCTCGCCGTACGGGCAAGGCGAGTTTCTAGATTTCCGATGCGTCCAAGCACATCGCTGGCAACCGGCGCAACCGTTGCCTTTGAAGACTGAACCATTTCGCCCTGAGCTTCGCGATTCAAAATTTCGATGGACATGGCGATTCTCCCCCTGCGGGCCGATATAGCGCCATAAACCAAATTCATGCGACAGGAAAGTGACATGCAGCATTCCTAAAAGCAAGAAGCGTGCCCGTTGCAATTTTCGAATGAACGCACAGTCCCCAACTTAACAGCACCGATTGCCTGTGGTTGAGCACCATCAATGCCTGCTATCGGGCATTGATGAATCCGGGCCGCAATCTTCCTTCGAAAACGAAATAGCCGGCTAGGCGCGTTCGAAGCTCAGCTTCGACAGGCTTTGCACCGTCGTTACCAATCGCTGGGGGTCGACGGGCTTGACGATGACGGCATCGGCGCCGGCAAGCAAGGCCTGGCGGCGGATCGCATCGCGGCTGTCGGCCGTCAGCACGATGATCGGCAATGCGGGCAACCCATGCCGGCGCTCCTGGGCGCGCAGCTGCGCCAGCACGGCCGCACCGGCGCCGCCGGGCATATTGAAGTCGGTGACGATAACATCAGGCCGCGGCTCGGCATTTTCCGTGCGGGCACGCAGACCATCGAAATCCTCGACCAGGCAGACCCTGTGGCCTGCCTTGGCAAGCATGGCGCGAATGAGCATGGCGTTGACCGGATCATCCTCGCCGAGCAGGATTTCGAGGGCGGGATCTTCAGCCTCAGGCGTGGTTATGCCGATCTCGGACACGGCTTCGATCAAGGCATCGCGCTTTTCCATGCCGCGCATGCGGCCGCTCAACACATCGATCAACGATTGCTCGCGCAACGGCCGAATGAGCCAGGCATCGAAGAGATCGAGCGGATGGGTGTTGCGCTCCTCGGGATTAACGAGGAAAATCTTGCGCAGCGCCGGCATCGCGAGCTCGTTGCCCTCCCTGAAATATAGGGGCGCCATGCGATGATCGACGATGAGATCGGTCCAGGCACCGCCTTCCTGCGTCGAAGAGGACCGCTTCAGCACATCGATATCGTCGGCGCCGATCAGGCGGCAATGGCCGCCGAGCGTGCGAATGGTCTGCGCGATGGCGGTGCTTGCCGCGCCCTCCGGGGCAAGCAGCAGGACGTGCGCCCCCTTGAGCACGGCATCGCGCCTGAGGTTTCCGTCCTCTTCGGCAACCAACCCGATGGGGAAGCTGACGGTGAATTCGCTGCCTTTGCCGCGTTCGCTGGCGACATTCAGTCCGCCGCCGAATTCGCGCAGGATACGAGCCGAAATGGCAAGCCCGAGCCCGGTGCCGGAGCTTCTCTCGACGATGGTGCCAGCCTGCTCGAACTCTCCGAAAATACGAGCCTGCTCCTCCTCCGTCATACCCGGGCCGCTATCCTGCACCGAGATTGCGAGATTACGCCCTTGCAGGCTGGCACGCACGAGCACACCGCCCGTCTGGGTGAACTTCACCGCATTGCCGAGGACATTGAACAAGACCTGGCGCAGTCGGGCCGGATCGAACTCCATCGCCTCGGGTACATCGGCGGCAACGGTCGCGGCGATTTCGATGCCCTTTTCATGGGCGCGATGGGCAAGCATCTCGACGACGCCTTCCAGCAATGGCCGGAAAGCTTCCTTGCGGGGATGCAATTGGAAACGACCGACCTCGATGGTGGAAAAGTCGAGCAGATCTTCGACCAGTTGCACCAGCGCATGACCCGACTGGCGGATGCCCGTCAGGTAATTGGCCTGCTCCAGCGTCAACGGCGTCTGGGCAAGCAGATGGTTCATGCCCAGAATGCCCGAGAGGGGCGTGCGGATTTCATGACTGACGGTCGCCAGCAACCGCGACTTGGCGGCGCTGTTATATTCGGCCTTCAGCCTCGCATCCTCGCGAAGGCGGGTCGTCTGGCGTTCTTCCGTCACATCGCGCGCCACACTCTGTATGCACAACTGTCCCGTCGACGGATCGCGAAATATGACATCATGCCAGGCAAAGATGCGACGACCCTCGGGCGTCGATATCTCGGCATCCTGATGCTTTGCGTCGGTAACGGCGCGGAAGACCAGGCCGGTCTCCTCCAGCGTCAGACCTTCGGGATTGGATTTGCCCGTCAGCTTGCGGAAGGTGGCGTTGGCGTCCAGAATCCGCCGATCGATGCTGCGGGTGACCGTGATATCGCCGAGCGCATCATGAATGGTGGCGAGCAGACTGTTGCTTTCCTTACGCTCCCAAAGACGGTCATGTTCGCTCTCGCTGAGATCGGCGGCGACAGCGGCAGGTTTGTGCGCGTCTTTCCACATATTGAAGACGCTGATAGCGATCAGGGTAATCGCCACGAGGGCCAGAACGCCGGCCAGGGTCAGCGGGCCTCCGGCAAAGCCGATCGCGAGCAAGATGATACCGACAATCAGACCGCCGCCGTTCAGCCAATGGCGTTGCAGCCAACGCGCCGACGGTGTCAGGCGCCGCTCCGCTTCCTGCAGCGTCTCGGTCGGCTCGGCAAAGGGCGGCCCGTTCCCGGTCAGCCCTTCGATCGATCCGGTTTGGCCGCGCGTAATGTCAGCGGCAAGCTTTTCCTGCAGATTTGCCAGCGTGCTCATGCAATCTGGCTAGCATGGGCAACGTTCCCGATGCCTTCAGGGATTCGCTAGAATTTTAAGCTTTCGCCTTTTTCGGCATCAGAAGCTCGTCGAGAATCACGCAGGCCGCGCCGACTGTAATGAAACTATCGGCCAGGTTGAACACCGCGAAAGACCAGGTTTCCGTATGGAACAGGATATAGTCGATCACATGGCCGTAGAGGAAGCGGTCGATCAGGTTTCCAAGAGCGCCGGCGATGATCAGGGCAAAGCCGAGATGGGCGAGCCAGCGATGATTGGGCGTATGCCGCCAAAGCCAGAGCACGAAGGCGACGATCACAAGCCGCATGCCGACAATGAACCAGCCGTCCATGCCTGACAGCATCGAGAAGGCAACACCGAGATTATAGGTGCGATAGAGCGCCAGCATCGGAATGACCGGAACCATTTCCTGCAGCGGCAGCCAGTGATCGACCGTGATCTTGACGATCTGGTCAAGGATGACGGCGATGACGATGAAGATCAGGATCGGCAAAGGCCGGGAAAACAGCGCCGGCTTTACAGGCGGCTGTGGATTGGTCTCGCTTTCGGTCATCGGCTCTCGCTAAGGGTCAGGATATGGCGGCGGGCTTCGAACAGCATGACCGCCGTCGCAACCGCCAGATTGAGACTGTCGGCACGGCCGGCCTGCGGAATGCGGGCAAGCGCATCGGCCTCTTTCGCCAGGACATCCGGCAGGCCGGATTGCTCGTTGCCCATCAGAATGACGACGGGCTTCTTCTTGTAATCGATGGTCCGGTAGTCGACCGCGCCGGCCAGATGGGTGGCGACGACCGAGACATCGGCCTTCTTCTTCCATGCCAGAAACTCCTCAGGCGTCGCCTTGACGACGGGCATCGCGAAGACCGAGCCCATGGTGGCGCGCACGGTTTCCAGCGAAAACGGATCGGTCGTTTCGCCGACGAGGATGACACCGGAGGCACCGGCCGCATCGGCGGTGCGGATGATGGTGCCGAGGTTGCCGGGATCGCGCACGCGGTCGAGCGCCACCCAGGTCTCGCCAACTTGCGGCTTGACGTCCCTCAGCTGCCGCCAGCGCTGATCGAAGACACCGACCACCATCTGCGGATTGTCGCGACGGGTGATCGACGCAATGACCTTTTCGCTCGCTTCCAGCACCAGCCCGCCGGATGCCACGGTCTTTGCCGCCACCTGTTCGACGAGAGGCTTGCCTTTCGCGGACTTTGCGTAGACCAGCGTGCGGATGGTCCAACCGAGCTCGAGGGCATCGATGACCAGCTTCAGGCCTTCGGCCAGGAAAGCACCGCTCTCCTCGCGCGATTTCTTGACTGTCAGCGCCTTGATGTCCTTGACGATCGGATTGGCAAGCGAGGTGACCTCCTTGACCTGCCCGACCCTGCGCGGGCCGTCGTTACGGAAATCCTGATTCATTTCGGCACCCAGCGGCTGAAGAGAGAGGTGGAAAGCGCCTTGCCCGGCGTGCGGCCATCAAGGCCGGCCTCGCGGATGACCAGCTCGCCGGATTCGACGACACCGCCGGCCCCGCGCATGGTCTCGCGCATCAATTCATGGATCGAATAGAAGCTGGCGCGGATCGAATAGGCCGTCAGCACCAGTCCAAGCGCCTTCGGCGACAGGATCTCTCGGCAGATATCGAGCATGGAAGGCAGATGTTCGAAAAGATGCCAGACCTCGCCATTCGGGCCACGGCCGAATTTCGGCGGGTCGGTGAGAATGATGTCATATTTGCTGCCGCGGCGCTCTTCGCGCAGGATGAACTTCATCGCATCCTCGCAGATCCAGCGGATCGGCAGCTTTTCCATGCGGCCCAGGGCCTGGTTTTCACGCGCCCAGCCGATCGCCTTCTTGGAGGCGTCGACATGGGTCACTTCCGCGCCGGCGGCGGCAGCGACGAGCGACGCCACGCCGGTATAGCCGAAGAGGTTCAGCACCTTCAGCGGCCGTTTCGCCGCCTCGACCTGTCCCTTCATCCACGCCCAATGGACGATCTGCTCGGGAAAGACGCCGACATGGCGGAACGCGGTAAAGCGACCGAGAAAATCGACGCCGAGCAATTGCAGCGGCCAGGTTTCGCCGAGCGCCTCGCGCGGAAAGCGCCAGCGGCCCATGCCGTCCTCGTCCGTATCGCCGGTGAAGATGGCATCGGCATTGTCCCACAGATGGGCGGCGAGCGATGGCGGCCACAGCGCCTGCGCCTCGGGGCGCACGATGCGATAAGGGCCGTATTGCTCAAGCTTAAGACCGTTGCCAGTGTCGATAAGGTGAAAATCCCCGGCGCCCAGCGACTCGAGAATGACTGGCACGCGCTCTGCCGACCGCTCGCCGGTTCGGGCGATCAGCGGACGTTCGGGCGCGGCGGCCGCCGGTGCGGCAACACGCGGCTCGGTTACCCGCTCGCCGTGATCGCGCGAAGGTTTGGCAGGCCGCAAGGCATGCGCGGGCTTTGCCGGCGGCTTGCCGGGCATGTCACGCCGGGGTTTTGCCCCGAGACCGCCCGCTGCTTTCTGGCCGGGCCGGTTTTCCCTATGTTTCACCATGCTTGTCTCAAAATTGATATGAGCGTGCAAATAGCATCTGGCCGCCACTTGGCAAAGCGCTTTCCGATCTGCGATGATCCATGTTCATAATGTCGCATTGGAAGGATTGCGTATGGACATGACCGGCGAACAGCGGATCGCGGCACCCAGGGACGCAGTCTGGGCGGCTCTGAACAACCCCGATATGCTCAAGCAGTGCATTCGCGGCTGTGAGAGCCTCGAATGGGTCTCCTCGACGGAACTGACCGCGACCGTGAAGCTGAAGATCGGCCCCTTCTCGACGTCCTTCAACGGCGATGTGACGCTCTCCAATATCAACCCTCCGATAAGCTACACGATCTATGCCGAGGGAAAGGGTGGGATTGCCGGCTTTGCCAAGGGTGGTGCAGACGTCGTCCTTAAGGAAGACGGCAACGAGACCATCCTGCAATATGAAGCCAATGCGCAGGTCGGCGGCAAGATCGCGCAGCTTGGCTCGTGGCTGGTCGATTCCAGCGCCAAGAAGATTACACAGCAGTTCTTTTCCGATCTCACTGCAGCGATCAACGGCCAAGCCAAAGCCTGATTGCCACGATCACATTTGGCGCCCATATAATCGAGTCATGACAACGATACCCGAGACTTGGACCATCCGTCCGGCACGCGAGCAGGATATGCCGCTTCTTGCCGAGATTTATCTGAGCGTTCGCCGGCAGACGTTCCTCTGGGTCGATCCCAGCCATTTCAACCTTGAGGATTTCGCCGTTCATTCGGCGGGCGAGCGCCTGCTGGTTTGCGAGGACCTGCATGGTGTGATCGCAGGCTTCGCGGCGCTATGGGACGCGGACGACTTCATCCATATGCTCTATATTCTCCCGGCATTTCAGGGCCGCGGTGCCGGCAAAGCCCTGCTTGCCGCCCTGCCGGATTGGCCGAAACGCCGATATCGATTGAAATGCCTGGTCAAAAACACGCATGCCATGGCTTTTTATCAGGCGCTCGGCTTCGAAATCATCGGCGACGGAGCTTCGCCGGAAGGCGACTACAAGGAAATGCGGCTTCGCGGCATCCAGTCACTTTGACGGAAGCTGCCCGGCAATCTGCTCGGCGCGCGTGCGGTGCTTATCGGCCTCCGCCTGCCAGCGCACCGCCTCGAGCGACTGGCTGCGGGCGCGCTTGCGATGCTTTCCCTGGCTGAACCAGGTCACCGCGCCGCCGACGAGCATGCCGACGATCAGCGCCACGAACAGCAGGACGAAAAGCGGCGCATGCAGCGACAACACCTGATCGTCCGGCCGGAATGGATTGAGCGCAAGTGTCACCGACTGTCTGTTGGCAACGCAGAATACGATAAAAATGATGCCGAGCGGCAGCAATATCAGCAGGTTGACGATCTTCTTGGCCATTGCGCAGCTCCTTTATCCGGGCGTAGCCGTGTAGATCGCACACGCACCGCCTTAAGCCGCAGAATAGAAAAGACGCGGCCGAGTTCAAGTGCCACCGCGTCGCGGCACAATCATGTCCGAAGGGCCATCCCGGGAAAGTTCGGCCGAAGCCAGACGATCAGTTGTCGTCTTCCTCGTCGCCGGCGCCTGGATTAAGCCGCTCGCGCAGCTCCTTGCCGGTCTTGAAGAAGGGAACCCACTTTTCCTCGACAAATACCGTATCGCCCGTGCGCGGGTTGCGACCGGAGCGGGAGGGACGGTTCTTCACGGAGAAGGCACCGAAGCCGCGAAGTTCAACCCGGTTTCCGGCGGCGAGGGCATCGGTGATCTCATCGAGGACTGCGTTGACGATATTTTCGACGTCGCGGTGATAGAGATGCGGGTTGCGGGCGGCAACAATCTGCACCAATTCCGACTTGATCACGGCTACCCCCTTAAATCATTGATTTATCAGTTGGCAGCACCCTGCCAAACAGAAAGCAGGCCGTCAAGAAACAACTTCTCTGTCATGACTTTCTGAAAGCCATCTGCCTTCAGAAAATCACCATAACCAAGGCCATTTAGCAACCAGGCCGCAGCACTTGGCCAGAAGAAGGACGAGCTTTTGTCTTCCGGCTTCCAATCGACGATCGGCAGGTCCTTGCTGACCTTGCGCGTTTCGAGATAGGTGCGGATCTCGTCTTCACCGCCAAGCGTGTCGATCAGCTTGTTCTGAAGCGCCTGGCGGCCTGTGAAGATGCTGCCGTCGGCGAGCTTCAACACGTCTTCGCGCGGCAATTTGCGGCGATCCGCGACGAGATCGACGAACCAGCCATAGCTGTCCATGACCATGTTGCGGATCATGTTCTTGGCGTCTTCGCTGGCCGGATGGAACGGCGAAGGCTCGGCCTTCAACGGCGCCGACTTGATCTCGTCGAGGGAAACGCCGACCTTGTCGAGCAGATCCTTGACCTGCGGATACTGGAAGATGACGCCGATCGAGCCGGTGATCGAGGTGTCACCGGCGACGATATCATCACCGGCGGCGGCAATCATGTAGCCGGCCGAGGCGGCAACGGTGCGGATATCGGAGACGACAGGCTTCTTGGCGGCGACGGCACGGATCGCCTTGAAGATGCGCTCGCCGCCATAGGTCGTTCCGCCGGTCGACGAGATCGAGACAATCAGCGCCTTGACCTGGTCGTTGTCGCGGATCTTCTTCAATCGCTCCAGAAGCTCTGGATCATCCTGAATGAGCCCGGAGATCGTAACGCGAGCGACCTGTGGTCCTCGCGCATCCGGCAAGTCCCCGGCGATGAAGCGATAGAGCGCAAAACCAAGGGCCACGAGGAGCAAAACGGCAACAATGCGCCAGAAACCAAGCCTGCGGCGTAATTGTCGCCGATCCGCGATTGCAGAACTGTCCATCACGCCTTATTTCTCCCTGCAACAAACTGAATGCGATACGAACCGGATATATGACACCTTGAAACAGGCACAATCCTCAGAGAAAAGCTGTTCCCGTTTTCGATGTCGTCAGCGGCACGTCGCTCTGCTGGCTCATGAGATAGGGCATCGCCCGATCGGATGAAACCGGCTTATGGCATATTTCTCCGCCAAATTTGCTTGGTTGCAGAAAAAAATCCATATTGGCAAGCAAGTGCAATAATGCGAAACGATCCGATGGGCTTTTTGACACAGCCTCGCATAACGTCAATGCGGTTCTCCGGATCAGAAAAGACGGACCTGTTGCATGCTGAATACGATCGAGACCCCCGGCGAGACCGTCCGCGCTTTGCCGGAACGAAGCCACTATAAGGACGCGATCTTCCACTCGACGCGCGTGAGAAGACTGAGGGTGCTGCTGCCGCTGATCGCGATAATCATTTCGCTGATCTTCATTGGCGTCTCGGTGATCCGCGCCTATCTGCCGGCCGAGATCCAGATCGAAGGCGCCAAGATCGAGGACGGCAAGGTCGTGATGGAGCGCCCGGCCATCGCCGGCCGCAACAAGGACGGCATCAATTACTCCCTGCTCGCCGAAAAGGCGCTGCAGGATATCAAGAACCCCAATATGATCACGCTCAAGACCATCAAGGCATCCATGCCCGTCAATACGGACGTGATCGCACATGTTACCGCTCAAAGCGCGGACTTCGACCGACAGGCCGATACGCTGAAGCTGACCGAACCTTTCACCATCGTGATGGACAATGGCTTGCGCGCCGAATTCAGGACGGCGTTCCTCGACGTCAAGAAGGGCGACCTGTCGAGCCAAGATCAGGTTTCAATCTTTCGAGGTGGCATGTCGGTTGTTGCGCGTTCGCTCAAGATGACGGATAAGGGGAGCGTAATCGAACTCGACGGGCAGGTTCAGGTGCATATCGAACCGTCCGCACTCAACAATTCAGCTAGCGAAAAGAAGCCGGGCGGTTCATGATAAACGATTGGACACATTCAATTTTCAACTCCCGCCGGCGCAGAGCCGGCCTTTTCTGCGCCATCGGCGCGCTTGCTCTCTTTGCAGCCGCCGAAGCCGGTGCGCAGGCAACGACAAGCAAGATGCCCGGTCTCGCCATTTCGAAGGATCAGCCGATCCAGATCGAAAGCGACAAGCTGGAAATCCATGATGCGGAGAGCCAGGCCGTATTCACCGGCAACGTCAAGGTGGTTCAGGGAACCACGACGATGCAGGCTGGAAAGATGACTGTCTTCTACAAGAAGAAGCAGCCGGCCGATGCCAACGCGCCCAAGCCGGCGGACAATCCCGTCGCCAAGGTCGCCAAGGAACAGAACGAATCTCTGGTCTCCGGCGATGCGAACATCGACCACATTCTGGTCACCGATAAGGTCTACCTCGTTTCTGGCACGCAGACGGCGACCGCCGAAGACGGTTCCTTCGACATGGCAAACCAGCTCGCCATCCTCAAGGGCAAGAAGGTTGTGCTGACGGACGGACCGAATGTTTTCACGGGTTGCCAGCTCACCGTGCATATGGCGACGGGTGAAGCACAGCTGGATGCCTGTGGGGGCCGCGTCCAGATCCAGCTCGATCCGAAGTCGCAGCAAGTGCAGCAACAACAGAACAAGAACTGATACTGGCCCCCCTCGTGACCACATCGACCACCACCACCTTACCCGGTATGCCCGGGCCATCTTCTGCGACATCCGGTGCGCCGGCCGCGGATAAAGCGCGCTATCAGGGCACCCTGATTGCGCGCGGCCTCACCAAAACCTACGGTAGACGCCGTGTCGTGAACGGCGTTTCGCTGGTCGTACGGCGTGGCGAAGCAGTGGGTCTGCTGGGACCGAACGGCGCCGGCAAGACGACCTGTTTCTATATGATCACCGGGCTGGTGCCCGTGGACGAAGGCACGATCGAGATCGACGGCAACAATGTCACCTCGATGCCGATGTACCGTCGCGCGCGGCTCGGTGTCGGCTATCTGCCGCAGGAAGCCTCGATCTTTCGTGGCCTGACGGTGGAACAGAACATCCGCGCCGTGCTGGAGGTTCACGAAAAGGACAAGGCAAAGCGGGAGCACAAGATCGACGAATTGCTGGAGGAATTCCACATTCGCAATCTGCGCACCGTGCCCGCGATCGCTCTTTCGGGCGGCGAGCGGCGACGCCTTGAAATCGCCCGCGCATTGGCGACCGATCCGACCTTCATGTTGCTCGACGAGCCTTTTGCCGGTGTCGATCCGATCTCGGTCGCCGACATTCAGAACCTCGTCCACCATCTGACGGCGCGCGGCATCGGTGTCTTGATCACCGACCACAATGTCCGTGAAACGCTTGGCCTGATCGACCGCGCCTATATCATTCATGCCGGCGAAGTGCTCACCCATGGCAGAGCCAACGATATCGTCAGCAATCCGGAAGTTCGGAAACTCTATCTCGGTGACAATTTCAGCCTTTGATAGGCTGAAATTCGATCCGCTCGCGCTTTAATATTATATAAAACTGCCGCGCGGCCGAAATTTACCTTTGCTTCACAGTTCCACTTGACCAAATCTTATAAAAAAGCAATTTTTGGGCCAGTTGGAATTTCGCGAAGATTTTAGTGACGGAAAACGCGAATTCCCGAGGAGTTCAAGGGGAGTCTCGCGTCCGCCATGGCACTATCGGCCAATCTTTTCCTGCGCCAAAGCCAAAGCCTGGTGATGACACCGCAACTGATGCAATCCATCCAGTTGCTGCAGATGACGCATTTCGAACTGACACAATTCATCGGCCAGGAAGTCGAGAAAAACCCGCTGCTGGAATTTGCGTCAAATGACGAAGATATGGGCAGTCATGGCGATCGCGAGACGAAGGACGATTCCTTCGAGGCCGTAGGCGATAGCCACGACGAGACTTTCGACAGCAGCGACCTTGCGAGCGACTGGTACGAGAACGAAAATACCGGCAATGCCGACAGGCTGAACAACGAGCTCGACACCAATTTCAGCGATGTCTTCCCCGACGACGGGAGCCCGCAGCGGGCCGACGCGCCTGAGCTGCTAAGTCAATGGAAATCCATGCCTGGCGGAGAAGCGGGCGAGAGTTTTGATCTGGACGATTTCGTCGCCGGCCAGGTATCGCTGCGCGACCATCTGAACGAACAGATCCCATTTTCGTTTCCCGCCATGGGTGATCGGCTGATCGCACAGCACCTCGTCGACCAACTCGATGAAGCCGGCTATCTCCGTGCCGACCTGAATGAGACGGTGGAGCGCCTTGGCTCGGCGATCGGGGATGTGGAGCGCGTGCTGGCTACCTTGCAGCTGCTGGATCCCCCTGGCATCTTCGCCCGCTCCCTCAGCGAATGCCTGGAAATCCAGCTTCGGCAAAAGGATCGGTTCGATCCGGCCATGGAGCGGCTGATCCAGAATCTGGAACTTCTGGGGCGGCGCGATTTCGCATCGCTGAAGCGGCTCTGCGGCGTCGATGAGGAAGACCTGCTCGACATGATGGCGGAAATCCGCCAGCTGAACCCAAAGCCCGGCAGCTGCTTTGAGACCAGCGTGTCCGAAGCGATCATGCCTGATATCGTCGTGCGCCCCTCCACTGACGGTAGCTGGCTGGTGGAGCTCAATCCCGATGCTCTTCCTCGGGTGCTGGTGAGCCAGTCCTATTTCGCTTCCGTCACCAAAACCAGCCAGGACCACGCTTTTCTGTCGGAATGCCTTCAGAACGCCAACTGGCTGACCCGCAGCCTGGACCAGCGCGCCAAGACCATCATGAAGGTGGCAAGCGAGATCGTGCGGCAGCAGGATGCCTTCCTGATCCATGGCGTCGATCATCTGCGGCCACTCAATCTGAAGACCGTGGCCGACGCGATCAAGATGCACGAATCGACCGTCAGCCGCGTCACCTCGAACAAATACATGCTGACGCCGCGCGGAATGTTCGAGCTCAAATATTTCTTTACCGTCTCGATCAGCGCTGTCGAGGGTGGCGACGGTCATTCGGCCGAAGCCGTGCGCCACAAGATCCGCCTGCTGATATCGAACGAAAGCCCGGATGCGGTTCTGTCAGACGACGATATCGTCGATACGCTCAAAAGCGGCGGCATCGAGCTGGCTCGCCGCACGGTTGCAAAATACCGGGAAGCCATGAACATCCCATCGTCCGTGCAACGACGCCGAGAGAAGCGGGCCTTGGCAAAAGTCGCCAGTTTCTGACGATTGTCGATCTTCAACCACAGGGTGCGGATCTCCTAACAGTCCGTTAAGATGCAGTTGACTTTCCCATGTGGTGGGGCTAGAAGCCCGCCGCAATCGCTGCAGGACAGCACGACCATGAAACTTATCCCCATCATCCCGAAGGCGGTCGAAATACGCAATTTGTCTTTGACCGCGTGAAGTGCTTGGATGAGCTTGAGGCTTGGCGTAAACTGATACGCGCAATAACCACTACAAGAAGGGAAACTCCATGAGTGTGCGTGTCTCCGGTAAACATATGGAAATTGGTGACTCGTTCCGGCAGCGGATCGAGGACCAGATCGGTATGGCCGTGACGAAATACTTCGACGGGGGGTATTCGGGTCAGGTAACGGTGCAGAAATCCAGCTCTCGCTTTGCGGCCGATTGCAAGCTTCACCTCGACAGTGGTGTCGTGTTGCATGCTGCCGGTGAAGCCATGGATCCGCAGCTGGCGTTCGACGCAGCATCTGCACGCATCGAGAAACGCCTGCGACGCTACAAACGCAAGCTTAAGGATCATCAGGCCGGCAACCACATCAACGGTCAGGCGGAAGTTGCCTATACCGTCATGGATGGCGTGCCGGATGACGACGAGGAAATTGCCGCCGATTTTGCGCCGGTGATCGTTGCTGAAAGCACGAAGCAATTGAAGACCATGTCGGTAGCGACCGCCGTGATGGCGCTTGATATGACCGATGAACCGTTGCTGCTCTTCCGCAGCCCCGGCAAGGAACATTTGAACATCGTCTACCGCCGCCAGGACGGTAACATTGGCTGGATCGACGCGGCCAATATCAAAAGCTGAGAATAGAAGATAAGCGGCGGCGGCGCGTAACAGCACCCGGCCGCCGCTTTTTCCCGTTACCGGCTCTCGGCGACACGAAGGATAAAGAGAATGGCATTGGCAGATTTGCTACACCAAGATGCGATCATCCCCGCCTTGAGGGCAAATTCCAAAAAACAATTGCTTCAGGAACTGGCGGCCAAAGCCTCGAAACTGACCGGACTTCCCGAACGCGAGATTTTTGATGTCGTGCTGCAGCGCGAACGCCTGGGTTCCACCGGCGTCGGCAACGGCATCGCCATCCCGCACGGCAAGCTCGCCAGCATCAAGTCCATCGCCGGCATTTTCGCGCGCCTCGAGGCGCCCGTTGATTTTGAGGCTCTGGACGATCAACCCGTCGATCTCGTCTTCCTGCTGCTCGCGCCCGAAGGCGCAGGCGCTGATCATCTGAAGGCGCTGTCTCGTATTGCCCGCGTGCTCCGTGACCAGGACCTGGTCGCCAAGCTGCGCGCTACCGATTCCGCATCGGCAATCTACTCATTCCTCAATGAGGAACAGGCATCCAACGCCGCCTAGAGCCGGATGTCGCCCGAAAACCGCTTACACTTTTCGGCGTCATGCTCTGACGGTTTGGATCGCATCGGACCAAGGCAAAAATAAGAGCCGGATGATCTGAAATCATCCGGCTCTTATTTTTTGTTTCCGTGTGTGGATCAGGCGTCTTTTTCGTCGAGCGGGCTATTGGCGCCCTCGGCATTTTCGACGATCTTCGGGCCGCCCTTGGCGACACCGACCATGGCCGGGCGCAGAACGCGCTCGCCGATGACGAAGCCAGCCTGCACCACCTGCACCACCGTATTATTCGGCACTTCTGGGTTCGGCACTTCGAACATCGCCTGATGGAAATTGGGGTCGAACTTCTGTCCGACCGGCTCGATCTGGCGCACGCCATGACGCTCCAGGGCGGAGAGCATGGAACGCTCGGTCATCTCGACACCTTCAATCAGGGTCGTCAGGCCGGCATCACCGCCGGCACGGGCCTCGGCCGGAATGGCATCCAGCGTACGGCGCAGATTATCCGCCACCGCCAGCATATCGCGGGCGAAGCTTGCCACGGAGTAGGACTTTGCGTCCTTTATCTCGCGCTCGGTACGCCGGCGAAGATTGTCCATATCGGCGGCGAGGCGAAGATAGCGATCACGCAGTTCGCCGTTTTCGGCCTTCAGCAGCTCAACCGGGTCGGGCTGAGACGGTTCCGTCGCATCCACGGTTTCCGCTGCTTCTTGAGCGAAATCCGCAGCAGCGTCGGCCGCCGTGGCGTCAGGTCCGGTTTTCGTTGTTTCGTCGGTCATGACGGTCTCCGAATTGCTTTGTCTTTTGGATGTGCCCGATATCGAGGTTTACCCGGAAAAAATCAAGGCTTTGTCGAGAAGAACAGCCAATTCCCGATATTGCCGCGGCATCAGAAAGCCCGTCGATCAAAGACTCCGATCGGAACCTTGCCTATCCAGAGCTCTCTCGTGGTGATATGATGAGGTTCATCTCAGCACAATGCGAGGTGAGATCCATGTCTAGTGGCAAATCCCTTTCAGGAAAATGTTTTTGCGGCGCAGTGGAGATCGCGGTCGACGGCGAACCGATGGCGATGGGCTATTGCCATTGCGACTCGTGTCGGGAGTGGTCGGCGGGGCCGGTTAACGCCTTTTCGCTCTGGCCACCGGAAGCCGTTCACATCACCAAGGGTGCCGATCATATCGGCAGCTATCAGAAGACCGAGAAGAGCGTGCGCAAATGGTGCACTGTCTGTGGCGGCCATCTGCTGACGGAGCATCCCTTGTGGGGCGTGACCGACGTGTACGCGGCCACCCTTCCCGCCCTCGACTTTCAGCCGGCATTGCACGTCAATTATGAAACGACGGTGCTGCATCTGCGGGACGGACTGCCGAAGCAGAAGGATTTTCCGGCCGAGATGGGCGGATCTGGAACGTTGCTTCCAGATTAGGCGCGTGCGTCAGATGCCTGAGCGTGACAGCCTTGAAATCAGCTGGGCCGTATAATCGACCATCGGCACGATACGGGCGTAGTTCAGCCGCGTCGGGCCGATGACGCCGACAGCACCGACGATGCGATCGTCGTCGTCGCGATAAGGCGCCACGATCAGCGACGAGCCGGAGAGTGAAAAGAGCTTGTTTTCCGAGCCGATGAAGATGCGCACGCCCGGCCCGCTTTCGGCCAGATTGAGTATCTCGATCAGGCTGTCCTTCTTTTCGAGATCGTCGAAGAGCAGGCGCAGCCGATCCAGATCCTCGGCGCCGGCGATTTCGGACAGGAGATTGGCGTGGCCGCGGACGATGAGCTGCGTCGGCTTGCCTTCGTCCTCGCCACCAGACCAGACGGCGATCCCGCGCTCGACCAGCTCCCGCGACAGCGTATCAAGCTCGTGACGCACGCTCTCCTTCAACGTCTGCAATTGACGGCGCAGATCCGGCAGGGTCTGACCCGTCATATGGGCATTGAGGAAATTCGCCGCCTCCGTCAACTGTGAGGAGGTGACGCCGGCCGGCAGTTCGATGATGCGGTTTTCCACCTGATCATGCTCGCCCACGAGCACGGCGAGCGCCTTGGTCGGCTCCAGACGGATGAATTCGACGTGCTTCAGCACCGGGTCGTTCTTCGAGGTAATCACCAGCCCGGCGCCGCGTGAAATGCCGGAGAGCATACGGCTCGCCTCGGTCATAACAGATTCCATCGGCTGATCGCGATTGCTGCCGCGGACCTGGCGGTCGATGGTGGCACGATCCTCGGCCGAGAGATCGCCGACCTGCATGAAGGCATCGACGAAGAAACGCAGCCCGACCTGGGTCGGCAGCCGGCCGGCGCTGATATGCGGCGAATAGATAAGCCCCAGCTCTTCCAGATCGCTCATGACATTGCGCACGGAGGCCGGCGACAGGGACATCGGCAGCAGGCGGGAGAGGTTGCGCGATCCAAGCGGCTCGCCATTCTCAAGATAGCCCTCGACGATACGGCGGAAAACTTCCTTGGATCGTTCGTCCAGTGCAGCAATGACATCCGAAACCGACGATGTCGTGAATACCATTTCGCTGTCTAATCCATTTCGTTGAGCCTTGGCCAAAATATAATCATTCAGTTAGCAATGGCGAAAGGGAAAAATGCTGCTGCCGTCGCCGCCGGGCCTTTCGACCTGCTTTTCCTTTGCAAAAGCCGCCTACGGGTCGTAGAAGCGGTCGACAAACTTTCAGGAGAGTGGAATGCGGCCTTCAGGCAGAAAAACCGACCAGATGCGCAAAGTGTCGTTCGAGCGCAATTTTTCCAAGCATGCCGAAGGCTCCTGCCTGGTCAAGTTCGGCGATACGCATGTGCTCTGCACGGCAAGCCTTGAGGACAAGACGCCGCCATGGCTGCGCAACAGCGGCAAGGGCTGGGTCACCGCCGAATACGGCATGCTGCCGCGCGCCACCGGCGAGCGTATGAAGCGCGAGGCCGCTGCCGGCAAGCAGGGCGGCCGCACGCAGGAAATCCAGCGCCTCATCGGCCGCTCGCTGCGCGCGGTCGTCGATCTGAAGGAGCTCGGCGAACGCCAGATTACCGTCGACTGCGACGTCATCCAGGCCGACGGCGGCACGCGCACGGCCTCGATCACAGGCGGCTGGATCGCGCTCTACGACTGCCTGAAGTGGATGGAAAGCCGCAACATGGTCAAGGTGGATCGAGTGCTGAAGGATCATATCGCGGCCATTTCCTGCGGAATCTTCGCCAGCCAGCCGGTCATCGACCTCGACTATCTCGAGGATTCTTCGGCTGAAACCGACGCCAATTTCGTCATGACGGGCAAGGGCGGCATCGTTGAAATCCAAGGAACCGCCGAGGGTGCGCCTTTCAGCGAAGAGGAATTCGCCACGCTCCTGGGCCTTGCCAAGAATGGTATTGCCGAACTGGTGGATCTGCAGAAGCAGGCAATCGCCTAGGGACATCTTGCAATGGCAGACACGGCCCTCGAAAGCATCCTGGAAACGGCTCTCTATGCCGATGATCTCGATGCCGCCGAAGCTTTTTACGGCGGCATTCTCGGTTTGCAGAAGATCTCGCGCGGCGGCAACCGCCATATCTTCTACCGCTGCGGATCAGGCGTGCTGCTGATCTTCAATCCGGCCGAGACGATGAAGCCAGCGGAACCGGACGCCCTTCCCGTGCCTTCGCATGGGACGACGGGCCATGGTCATGTGTGCTTCCGTGTCGGCGGTGACGACATCGAGGCAATGGCGCAGAGGCTGAAAGCTGCCGGCATTGCCATAGAAACCGATTTTCACTGGCCGAACGGCGGCCGCTCGATCTATTTCCGCGATCCGGCCGGCAACAGCCTGGAATGCGCAGAACCCCGCATCTGGGGCCTATGACGGAACAGGACATGCGTAAGCTCGATACCAAAACCATCGTCGTCGCCAGCCACAATGCCGGCAAGATCCGCGAAATCGAGGACTTGATCGGCCCCTTCGGCTTCACCGCCAAATCGGCTGCCGACCTCAACTTCATCGAGCCGGACGAGACCGGCACAACATTCGAGGAAAACGCTGCGATCAAGGCGCTCGCCTCCGCACATGCCTCCGGCCTGCCGGCATTGTCTGACGATTCCGGTCTGGTGATCGATGCACTCGGCGGCGATCCGGGCGTCTACACGGCCAACTGGGCCGAAACGGCTGACGGCACCCGCGATTTCGCGATGGCGATGCAGAAGGTCGAGACCGCTCTTGAGAAAGCCGGCGCTACGTCGCCGGAAAGCCGCACGGCGCGCTTCGTCAGCGTACTTTGCCTGGCATGGCCTGACGGACATACCGAGCTTTTCCGCGGCGAGGTCGAAGGCACGGTCGCCTGGCCACCGCGCGGCACCCAGGGCTTCGGCTACGATCCGATCTTCCAGCCGGAAGGGTACGACACCACTTTTGGTGAAATGAGCGCCGAGGAGAAGCATGGCTGGAAGCCTGGCGATCCGCAGGCACTCTCGCATCGCGCCCGGGCCTTCAAGGTCTTTGTCGAAACCTGCCTGGAGGCGTAAGCTTACTTCGTGGATATCATGGATTCGCAACAGCTGATGCGCGGCGCGCAATTGCTACCGGATACCGGCGAGCCCGGTTTCGGCGTGTATGTGCATTGGCCGTTTTGCGCGGCCAAGTGTCCCTATTGCGATTTCAACAGCCATGTCCGCCATCAGCCAGTTGATCAGGAGCGTTTCGCTGCCGCCTTTCTGAAGGAAATGGCGTCGATACGGATGATCAGCGGCCCGAAGACGGTGACCAGCGTCTTCCTCGGCGGCGGCACACCCTCGCTGATGAAGCCGGAGACTGTCGGCGCCATTCTCGACGGCATCGCCCGGACCTGGCACATGCCTGACGGCATCGAGATCACCATGGAGGCAAATCCGTCGAGCGTCGAGGCCGAACGGTTTCGCGGCTATCGCGCGGCTGGCGTCAATCGCGTGTCGATGGGCGTGCAGGCGCTGAACGACCGCGACCTGAAATTCCTCGGCCGCCTGCACGACGTCGCCGATGCGCTGAAGGCGATCAAGCTGGCGCGCGAGATCTTCCCGCGCATGTCCTTCGATCTCATCTATGCCCGTCCGAACCAGACCGTCGAGGAATGGGAACGCGAGCTGAAGGAGGCGATCTCCTATGCCGTCGATCACCTCTCGCTCTACCAGTTGACGATCGAGGAAGGCACGCCCTTCTATGGTCTCCACAAGGCCGGCAAACTGATCGTGCCCGATGGCGATCAATCGGCGCTGCTCTATGAGGCGACGCAGGAGATTACCGAGCGCGAGGGCATGCCGGCGTATGAGGTCTCCAACCATGCCCGTCCGGGCGCCGAGAGCCGGCACAATCTCACCTATTGGCGCTATGGCGACTATGCCGGTATCGGGCCCGGTGCCCATGGCCGGCTGACTCACGGACCGCAAAAGCTTGCAACAGCGACCGAGCGCAAGCCGGAGAGCTGGCTTGAGATGGTCGAGCGTGACGGCCACGGTATGGTCGATCAGGAAATGCTGGGGTTCGACGAGCAGGCCGACGAATTGCTGCTGATGGGCTTGCGTCTGAAGGAAGGCATCGATCTCGTGCGCTGGCAGGAGCTTTCGGGACGCGATCCCGATCCGCAGCGCGAGGCGTTTTTACTGGAACACGGTTTCATCGAGCGGATCGGCAATTCCCGCCTGCGCTGCACGCCGTCGGGAATGCTGGTTCTCGACTCTGTCGTCGCCGATCTCGCCTGTTAGTCACCTCCCCCTTGAGGGGGGAGGTCGCCGCGAAGCGGCGGGTGGGGGTAATCCTCAAGAGCCGATCGAGGCTTCAGTGTTTACTCGGATCACCCCGCCTCGGCACTATGTGCCGACCCTCCCCCTCGAGGGGAGGGTAAGCAAACGCCCATCGATTGCCGCAAGGCCGACCGCGATCATCGCCATGCCGATGAAATGCTTCATCTGCAGGTCCTCACCGAGAATAAGCGCGCCCAACAGAATGGCGCTGACGGGGATGAGGAACGTTACCAGCATCAGATTGGTGGCGCCTGCGGTTGCCAGAATGCGGAAGAACAGCACATAGGCAATCGCAGTCGAGAGGATGGCAAGGCCGGCAAGCGCGAGCCAGGTTTCGCTCGAGGGTATTGCCAGCGTCCACGGACGATCGACAAAGAGCGCGATCGGCAATAGCAGCACGGTCGAGGCGGTGACCTGGCCGGCAGCGGGAATGATCGGCGCCAAGCCCATGCGGCGAAACCTGCGGCCGAATATACCAGCAAGCGAATAGGTGAAGGCAGCGGCTAGCACGGCGAGCTGCGCCAGTGCATTCGAGCCGCCCAGGCTTGCGAGCACCGACGGGCCGATCATCAGAGCCACGCCGGCAAATCCGACGATGACGCCGATCAGGCGATTACCGGTCATCTTCTCGTCCGCGGTCAGAAAATGCGCGACCACGACGCCGAAAAGCGGTGTGGTTGCGTTGAGGATCGAGGCGAGGCCGCTGGCAATATGCGTCTGGCCCCAGACGATCAGCAGGAAGGGAATGACGTTGTTGAGGAAGCCCATGCCGAAGAAGGCAAGCCAGGCCTGGCGATCGCGCGGCATGGAATGTCCGGTCATGCGCACGATGACATGAAGAGCAATGGCAGCAAGCGCCACACGCGCCGTGACGATGGTGAAGGGCGGCAACTCCCGCACCAGAATGCCGTTGAACAGGAAGGAGCCACCCCAAAGCAATGATAGCGCCACCAACATGCCCCACTCGAGCGCACCCATGGATTTCTGCTGCA
This sequence comes from Rhizobium sp. P44RR-XXIV, assembly GCF_001999485.2. NCBI lineage: Bacteria > Pseudomonadati > Pseudomonadota > Alphaproteobacteria > Hyphomicrobiales > Rhizobiaceae > Rhizobium > Rhizobium sp. P44RR-XXIV. Next base: position 419,391 of record NZ_MPVZ02000025.1, read on the forward strand.
TGACGATCGACCCCCACTTTCGAATGATTGAGTTCAGCTTGTCAGGCGCCTATTTTCGCTTGCTTGCCAAACACCAGAATTACTAGGATAATCTCTCAATATCCGCTTTCTGACAAACGACTCTTTCTCATTTTATGGTTTAGCTTAACTCAATCATTATGGATCAGTTGCCGTCTCTTTCGGCCCTCAGGGCTTTCGAAGCATCGGCCCGTCATCTTAGCATGACGCTGGCTGCAAACGAGCTGCATGTGACGCCCGGCGCCATCAGCCTGCAGGTTCGCGACCTCGAAAGCGCGCTCGGCGTGCGGCTCTTCGAGCGCCGGACACGCAGCCTCGCATTGACGTCGGACGGCGCCGAATATTTCGCAACGATGCGGACGGCCTTTCGCCTCATCCGCGAGGCGACTGCGGCGCTGACCATGCGCGCGAATGACAGCGTATTGACGGTTACCTGCACCGCCGGCTTTGCCACCCATTGGCTGGTGCCGAGGCTGCGCCGCTTCGAGCAGGCGCATCCCGAGATCGATCTGCGCATCAGCGCTTCTCACCGCATCATGGATTTCCAGCGGGATGGAATAGATGTCGCCATTCGCCACGGCCTTGGCGGCTATGAGGGTCTGGCAAGCGAGCGATTGCTCGACGACGAGTATGTGCCCGTCTGTACGCCGGCAATGGCGGCGTCACTCGGCCCCTCGCCCCTCGTCGACAGTCTGGCGGAGATCACCCTGATCCACGATGTCTATCGGCGCGACTGGGAACTTTGGCTGCAGGCTGCGGGTGCAAGCCGCGTCGACGCCACGCGCGGGCCGGTCTTCACTGACGGTACCGGGGCTTATCAAGCCATGCAGGCCGGGCTCGGCATCGCACTCATGCGCCGTTCCTTCGTCGAACAGGAGCTGGCGGAGGGCACGCTGGTCGCTCCCTTCCCGATAGGATTTGCCAGCGCATTCGCCTATCACCTCGTCTATCTGCCGGGCGCCCTCGAACGGCCGGCGATTGCGGCGCTGCGCGCGTGGCTATTTTCCGAAATCTCGCAGGCAACGCCGCCGACATAGGCTGACGTCGCCTTCAGCACGGCATGGACGGCCGCTGGCTCGCTTGAGCATCCGCATCAAGCCGAACAAGGCGTCAACGAAAACGCCGGCGATGACGCCGGCCGTGAAATGATGAGCGGATATTGTCCGCCGCCTATTCGTTGATGAGGCGCTTCAGCAGCTCGATCTCATGCGACAGCTTGCTATCGCCGGAGATCAGTTCCTCGATCTTGCGCACAGCATGCAGCACCGTCGTGTGATCGCGACCGCCAAAGCGGCGACCGATCTCCGGGAAGGAGCGCGGCGTCAAAGTCTTCGACAGATACATGGCGATCTGGCGCGGCTTGACGATGACGCGGGTGCGGCGGTTGGAGACCAGCTCCTGGCGCGAGACATTGTAGTGGCGTGCGACGATGCGCTGGATGTCCTCGATGCGGACACGGCGCGGTTCGCCGGAGCCGACCAGATGTGCAAGCAGCTCGTCGACACGCTCGACCGTCAGGTTCGGCTCGAAAGACCGGCGGAAGATCAGCTGATTGAAAGCGCCTTCCAGCTCGCGGCCGCTTGCCGTGACATTACGGGCGACGTGCGAGAGAAGTTCGGCCGGAATTTCCAGCGACGGATCTTCCAGACGGGCGGCTTCCAGCCGACGCTTGAGGATTTCGAGACGCATCTCGTAATCCGGTGCCTCGACCTCGATAGCAACGCCGCCCTGAAGACGCGAGCGAACGCGCGGATCGAGCGATTCCAGCTCCCAGGGTGCACGGTCGGCGGCGACGACAACCTGCTTGGCGCTGTCGAGCAGCATGTTGAGCAGATGGCAGAATTCGTGCTGGATCATCTTGCCCTGCAGGAACTGCATGTCGTCGATGATCAGAAGGTCGATATTGCGCAGCGAATCCTTCAGCGTCAGCGCGTCATTGTCGCGAATGGCAGTGGCAAAGCGCCACATGAAATATTCAGCGGTCAGATAGACGACGCGCAGGTTGCGCGGGTTCTGTACGGCTGCATTGGCGATCGCCTGCAGCAGATGTGTCTTGCCGAGACCGACCGTCGAGTGAACGAAGAGCGGATTGAAGCGCACCGCGCCGGAACCGGCTTCCGCAATGGTCTTGGCGGCGGCAAGGCTCACCCGGTTCGAGCTGCCCTCGACATAAGTGTCGAAGGTAAAGCGGGAGTCGAGCGGCGAGCCGAACAAGGGCGTACCTGCCGAAGCCGGGCGGGCAGCAGCGGCCGCACTGACAGCCTGAGCAGCTGCATGGCCTGCTGGCTGTGCAACGGAACGGCGGATCGGCGCCACGGCAGCCTGATCCGGCACGACAGCCTGTTCGTCAACCGACGGCTTTACGCCAGGACGGGTCGCGCTGCGCACCAGAATCTCGACCTTCAGGATCTCGGCATCTTCCGCCTGGAACAGGCCGGTGATGAGATCGAGATAGCGATTGTTGATCCACGACTTCAGAAAGGTCGTCGGAACGGTAAGACGCACAACGCTCTTGGATACCGAATGCAGCTTGAGCCGCGCGAACCAGCTGGCATAAACATCAGGACCGACCTGAGCTTTCAAGCGCGCGCTGACGCGCTCGAACAAAACGTTTTGCGCCACGTCTCCTTTTTCCCCCGCCGCTTCTAGGCAAACAGCACCGAACGCCTGCGCATTGTCCCCATTTTCCAACGCACCCGTCGTCCTCGTATGTATCTGCATGTAATGCCGCCTTCCACAGTCTCTTTATGGGGCGAACCAGCGTTGCACCGCCGCCCCTAGGTCTTCGCCATGGCATGACTATCGCGCTCGTTGTCCCAAGCTGCGCCGCATACCGGTTCATCAGCCGAGCCCCGCCAATGGGCCTTACAGGAACACTGTGGCGAAAACTGCTCTTTAAAGCGATCTTCGTCTCGGCGTCTGTAACCGGAGCATCAGTCGGCCCTCGTCTTCCGACCGGCTGCTCCAACGACTGTCAATTTTTCTCCCCTCCCCACAGCCGCGTCATTGACTTAGGCTGCAAAGGACAGACAAGCTTCCTCGTTCCGCAAGCGTTGCCGCTTCCGGCTTTAACTCGTCAACTGTTTGAAAAAACGGAGCTGAACTGCTCCGTCACAAGAGACAAAACCACCCACGCCGCCGCTAGTGACGGTGTTCGCCGAAGCCGTTTAAGGTGAGATCCGCGCCCCTTGTTGAAAAGCATTTAGGCAGGATCGGAGGCAGATATCAACGATGAATTTTACACAAAATTAAGAGCCGGCCATTGACTCCGGAAGCCATATTTGACTGTCACAAGCCCTTCAAAAAAGAATCGCTGTTGAATCAAAGAGATTCACGTTCAGCGCGATTCTCACGCCTTTCAAAACAAATAAAATAAAAATTCCCTTGACTCACTTGTGAGCCGGCAACGCGTCATGCAGATCACACGGCGCTGGGATATCCTGCTGCAAGCCTTTGTTTTCAAATGTATATTTCTGTCACGTCAATGACATGATCAGGCACTCGATTTTGGCAATACGGCATTTTTTTGTCAGAATCCAAAAAGCCCGGCGCAAGGGCCGGGCTTCAAGTCTAACGATCGAGTCGTTAATAGAAAGTTATGCGGTCGGGGCCGAAAGGGCCTTCACACGCTTGGCAAGACGCGAAACCTTGCGGGAAGCCGTGTTGGCGTGAAGCACGCCCTTGGTGGCTGCGCGAGCCAGTTCCGGCTGGGCGGCAAGGAAAGCTGCCTTTGCGAGATCTGCATCACCCGATGCGATGGCTTCTTCGACCTGGCGGACGAAAGTGCGAACGCGCGAGCGACGAGCCTTGTTGACTTCGGTGCGGCGTACGATCTTGCGGGTCGCTTTTTTCGCCGAGGTAGTATTGGCCATGTATGCCTCTCTTAGAATTCGAACATAACTCCATCGTTGCAGCGCGGGCCCTGCGGCCACTTCATCCAGCAATGCGGGAGCAATTGCGGAAAACCAGAGCGGCTTTCCAAACTGTGGCGGGCATATAACCGGAATGAGCCCCGGCGTCAACGCGGATTCTTGCCGAAGGCTCGTAATTCCGGATTCCTGCGCTCACCGGTTCTTGAACGCAGGCTTACGTTTTTCCATGAAGGCAGCCATGCCTTCCCTCTGATCTTCCGTGCCGAACAGGCTGTGGAACAAGCGGCGTTCGAAACGCAAGCCCTCTTCAAGCGTGGTTTCCAGCGCGCGGTTGACCGCTTCCTTGGCCATGAGCACCGAGGGACGCGACAGCGACGCGATCTTGGCGGCAGCGGCCAGTGCCTCGTCCAGCAGCTTGTCGGCCGGTACGACACGCGCCACCAAGCCCGCACGTTCCGCTTCTGCGGCATCCATCATGCGGCCGGTCAGAATCAGATCCATCGCCTTCGCCTTGCCGACGGCGCGGGTAAGCCGCTGCGAGCCGCCCATGCCGGGGATGACGCCGAGGGTGATCTCCGGCTGGCCGAACTTCGCCGTCTCGGAGGCAATAATGAAATCGCACATCATGGCGAGCTCGCAGCCGCCGCCAAGCGCGAAACCGCTGACCGCCGCGATAACGGGCTTGCGCACCTTGGCGACCTCGTCCCAACCGCTCATCAGATCGTTCTTGTAGACATCGATGAAATCGAGCGGCTGCATTTCCTTGATATCGGCGCCGGCCGCGAAAGCCTTTTCCGAGCCGGTGAGCACGATCGCGCCGATCGCATCATCCTGATGGAAGGCGGCATAGGCCTGCTTCAGCTCGGACAATACGGTGGAGTTCAGCGCGTTCAGCGCCTGCGGTCGATTGAGCCGGACGAGGCCAACGGCCCCATGCGTTTCGACGATGAGGGTTTCGTAGGCCATGTCTCTCTCCCTTCAATCAGCTTTGGCAATCAGCTTTGGCAGGTGGCGCAATAGAAAGAGGAGCGCCCCGCCTGAACAATGCGACCGACCGTACCGCTGCAACCGGGCGTACTGCAAGGCTGGGCTTCACGATCGTAGACGGAAAATGAATGCTGGAAATAGCCAAGCGACCCATCCGTCTGGATATGATCGCGCAGGGACGAGCCACCGGCAGCGATCGCATCGGCAATGACATCGCGTATGGCAGCGACCAGCGTCAGCAATTCCCCGGTTGGCCCGCCGGTGTCGGTGACCAGCGAACCGGCGGCGCGCAAGGGTGACAGATGAGACCGCCACAGTGCCTCGCAGACATATATATTGCCAAGGCCGGCAATGTTCTTCTGGTCGAGCAAGGCGCTCTTCAACGGCTGCGCCTTGCCGGCAAAGCGCGCGGCCAGATAATCAGCGCCCAGTTCATTGCCCGTCGGCTCCGGACCGAGATCGCGGAAGAAGGGGTGGCTCCCAATATCCGACCGCCTGACGATATCCATGAAACCGAAGCGTCGCGGATCATTATAGATCACGCGTGCGCCACCGTTTGCACCCGCCAGATGGAAGACGACGTGGTCGTGCTTCTCGTCCTTGGAGCGTGGGTGATGGAAGTTGCCGGGCGCATCGGCCACTACATCAGCCTCGACCCGGAAGGAGCCGGACATGCCGAGATGCGAGACGATCGTCATCCCGTCCTCCAGGTCGATCAGCAGGTACTTGGCGCGGCGCGACAGCGACGTGATGCCGCGGCCTGACACGGCCTGCGCGAAATCGGCGGGGAACGGAAAGCGCAGATCGTTGCGCCGCAGCTCCAGCGCCTGCAGAACCGCGCCCTCCATGGAAGGCGCCAGCCCGCGTCTGACGGTTTCGACCTCTGGTAATTCCGGCATGGCTATCCATCTTTATGTTTCAACCGCTTATGATCTGGGCTATAGCCCAAGGCGTTGCGGATGGTGATCTGGCTGATGAGATAGCGTGGCAAACGCGATTTCGCCATGGTCCGCGACTGAATTATGTAACGGAGTTGAGCCGATGGCAGACAGCCGCACCTCCGCCGATGGCGGCATGGAAACATCCTATGGTTTCCGCGAAGTAGCCGATGGCGAAAAGCAGGGCCTCGTCAACGAGGTGTTCCACAAGGTCGCCAAGCGCTACGACGTCATGAACGACGTCATGTCCATGGGCATGCACCGCGCCTGGAAAGACGCGATGATATCGGCGCTCAATCCGCGCAAGGATGCGACCTACAAGACACTCGACGTTGCCGGCGGTACGGGCGATATCGCCTTCCGCATCGTCGAGGCCTCCAACCGTCTGGCGCATGCGACCGTGCTCGACATCAACGGCTCGATGCTCGCCGTTGGGGCTGAGCGCGCGGAAAAGAAGAAGCTCTCCGACAACCTGACCTTCGTCGAGGCGAATGCCGAAGAATTGCCCTTCGAGCCCAATTCGTTCGACGCCTACACGATCGCCTTCGGCATCCGCAACGTGCCGCATATCGACGTGGCACTGAAGGAAGCCCATCGGGTGCTGAAGCGCGGCGGCCGGTTGCTCGTGCTTGAATTTTCCGCAGTCGACCTGCCGCTACTGGACCGCGTCTATGATGCCTGGTCCTTCAACGCCATCCCGAAATTCGGCAAGGCCATCACCGGCGATGCCGAGCCCTACCAGTATCTGGTGGAATCGATCCGCAAGTTCCCGAACCAGGAGGACTTCGCGACGATGATCCGCGGGGCTGGTTTCTCACGCGTGAGCTTCACCAACTATACCGGCGGCATCGCTGCAGTACACTCCGGCTGGAAGCTCTGAAGCATGATGTCCAGCGACGCGGCGCGACTGACGGCCTCCCATCCCCGAGACCTTGAGACGCTATGAGTTCCTTCAACGCATATTTCGGCCTGCTCAGGGTCGGCTGGGTCCTCGTGCGCGAAGGCGTCGTCATTTCGCTTCCATCGGAAGGCCTGCCGCCATCCGTGAGCCTCGCCAAATCCTTTGTCGGCATGTTTGCCCGCAAGCGCGCCAAGAGCCAGGCCCGCAGCGACCGGCTCGCAAAAGCCGTCGAGCGGCTCGGACCTTCCTACGTGAAGATCGGCCAGTTCCTGGCGACGCGGCCTGACGTCGTCGGCGTCGACATGGCAAACGACCTGTCGCAGCTGCAGGATCGTATGGCCTTCTTCCCGCAGGCGACGGCGACTGCCGCAATCGAATCCTCGCTCGGCCGGCGGATCGACAATCTCTATGTCAGCTTTGGCGAGCCGATCGCCGCCGCCTCGATAGCGCAGGTACATCCGGCTGAAATCGAGACCGCCGAAGGCCGCAGGCGCGTGGCCGTCAAGGTCGTCCGGCCCGGTGTCCGCCAGCGCTTCGTCAACGATATCAAGGCGATGTATCTCGTCGCTGGCCTGCAGGAACGTTTCCTCCCCTCCAGCCGGCGCCTAAGGCCGGTCGAAGTGACGCGGACGCTCGAGCAGACCACCAAGGTCGAGATGGATCTGCGGCTGGAAGCAGCCGCTCTTTCCGAGATCGCCGAGAATACCGAAAAAGATCCCGGCTTCCGCGTTCCCAAGGTCGATTGGGAGCGCACGGGCCGCGACGTCATCACCATGGAGTGGATCGACGGCGTCAAGATGTCAGACGTCGAGGGATTGAAGGCGGCCGGCCACGATCTCGATACGCTCGCCGACACGCTGATCCAGTCCTTCCTTCGCCATACGCTGCGCGACGGCTTCTTCCATGCCGACATGCATCCCGGCAATCTCTTCGTTGACGCCGCCGGCATGATCGTCGCCGTCGACATGGGTATTGTCGGCCGCCTTGGAAAGAAGGAGCGGCGCTTCCTTGCCGAAATCCTCTACGGCTTCATCACGCGGGACTATCTGCGCGTCGCCGAGGTGCATTTCGAAGCCGGCTATGTACCCGCTCACCATAATACCGAGAGTTTTGCCCAGGCGATCCGCGCCATCGGCGAGCCGATCCATGGCCAGCCGGCCGAGACGATCTCCATGGGCAAGCTGCTGACGCTGCTCTTCGAGGTCACCGAGCTCTTCGACATGGAGACGCGGCCGGAGCTGGTCATGCTGCAGAAGACCATGGTCGTGGTCGAGGGCGTGTCGCGCATGCTCAATCCGCGCTTCAACATGTGGAAGGCATCGGAACCTGTCGTCGGCGAGTGGATCCGCAACAATCTCGGCCCCAAGCGCATCGTAGCTGACCTCAAGGACGGCTTGAAGGCGGCCGTGAAGCTGGCAGAGGCTATTCCTGAGATCGCCACCAAGACCGAGAAATTCCATCATGAATTGCTGCATATGAGCGAAAACGGCCTGCGCTTCGACGTGCAGACTGCCGAGGCGATCGGCAAGGCCGAGGCCAAGCACAGCCGCTCCGGCCGCCTTGCGCTGTGGGTCATCGCATTGGCGCTTATCTATATCGCCTGGCATCTGAGCTGATCTGTTTCGAGCGCCAGGCGCTTAAGGCGCCTTTGCTTGAGCTAATTATCGAGCTCCTCATTCCATAGTTGAAGCGTCTGGCGCCCGTCGAGTTTTGGCATAAGTTGGATTCCGGTCTCGCCACTTTGTGGCTAGGCTCATGAATCTCTACATCGCCGCCATCGTACGGCGAAACTCAAGCTCACCGTGGTCTGAGGAAGATAGCGAATGCCAAACGACGACCGCACCAAGATAATTTACGGCCGGACGCCGGAATCGGCGGCAATGCTGGCGAACGTCAAACGCGCGATGGCCATTACCGCCAAACTCAATCGTTTGACGTTCAACGACATGGATGAAGTCCGCATCCTGTTCAGCGAACTTATCGGTAAAAAGGTGGATGAAAGCTTTTTGCTGATTCCTCCATTTTTTACCGCCGGTGGGAACGAAATCCGCGTTGGGCACAATGTCTTCGTAAATCAGAACTGCACTTTCTATGACCTTGGCGGCCTCGACATCGCCGACGATGTCATGATCGGGCCAAACGTCAGCCTCATCACAGCGGGCCATCCTCTTGAACCTTCGCAGCGGCGAGCCGCCACAATCGGAAAACCCATTGTGATCGAGAAAGGCGTATGGATCGCAACCGGTGCGATCGTTGTCGGTGGCGTCACGATAGGCGAGAATTCGGTCGTCGCAGCGGGTTCGGTCGTTACCAAGGACGTTCCCGAGAATACCCTCGTCGGCGGAAATCCCGCGCGGGCCATTCGCTCCATCGCCGAGGACTAAAGAAACTCCGCGAGGGGTCGCAACCGGCCTCGGCGGACAGCAGCTCGAAAGCAAGCCTGTGCGTCAAACCAAATCGCTAAAACTTCTATGCGGAGGCGCTGGTCGACGATGAACAGCTTGGCGCCTGTCTTTGTCGACGAGCGATGCGCGGCATCGCCGAAATCGGATACCTGATAGCCCATACCCTTCGTCAGGATCGAGACGCGGCCGTCCTTCAGTTCCGAGATCAATTCTCCCTCAAGCACATAGATGATGTGACCGCGATGGCACCAGTGGTCGGCGCATGACTGGGTGCGGGATGAAAAGTCGGATAAACCTATTGGTCAATACAGCACCTGTTTTCAGCTATAATGCGTATTTGCTGGTGCCACAGCATGCCTTGCGTGTGTTTTTCCATGCACGTCGATTGAGGTGTTCGCTATTTGGGATATCCCATTGGCGATGAGGCTCGCATAGCCTTGCGAAAAAGGAGAATAACGACAATGGAGCGTCAGAGAGCCGGCATTGAACTCACCGGGCAGCCCTTGGGGTTCAGCGATCTGGTTCGGATCGGCGCAGGCGTCGCGCTTCCTTCGGCATCGGAAAGCGGCATGGCGCGGGTGCGCCTGGCGCGCGGCGTCCTCGAAAGCACCATCCAGTCCGGCATGCCGGTCTATGGTTCCACGACCGGCGTCGGGGCCATGAAGGATGTCGAGTGGTCGCCGGAAGATCTCGACGCCTTCAATCTCGGCCTGGTGCGCGCCCACCATTTCGGCACGGGCGCCCCCTTTTCGATGTCGGTCGTTCGCAATGCCATGGCGATCCGCGTCAACACCGCTCTGACGGGGCAAGTCGGATGCTCGCAGGAGCTGATCGACGCCTATCTGCAGCTGCTACGTGCCGATGTCACTCCCGTGGTCCGGCGCACCGGCTCGATTGGCTGCGCCGATATCGGTCTGATGGGTCAGATCGGCGCGGTCCTCACCGGCGTCGGTGAAGCCGTTTATCGCGGCCGCCGCATGCAGGCGGCCGATGCCTTCGATGCAGCCGGCATCGCTCCCGTGAAGATGCTGCCGCGCGACAGCCTAGCTTCGCTCAGCGTCAATGCCGTGAGCTTCGCCGCTGCAGCCGAGACCACCCGTAACGCCGCTTCCTCGATCCGCGTGCTGCTTGCCACTGCCATGATGGCTGCCGGCGCTCTGGGGGCCTCACGCGATCCGTGGATCGCGGTGCGCCATGTCGGCACCGCCCGCGAAGCGCTGATCGGCGCTTGGCTTTGCAATGCCTCGGACGAATGGCCCTGGCCGGTCGCGACCCATGTGCAGGACCCGCTGAGCCTGCGCATGATCGGACAGGTCTTCGGCGCCGTCATCGAAAATCTGCTGACGGCCGGTCACAAGATCTTGGCCGCAACCGGCCGCTCCGACGACAACCCCGTCATCGTCGAGGGACGCGTGATGACATCAGGCGGCTCTCTGCCGCTCGACGTCACCATTCTGCTGGAAGCTGCCGTCATCTGCATGGCCCACGCGGCCCGCAACTCGTTCAATCGCTGCGTCCTGCTCGGCAACGGCCAGCGGCGCGGCCTGCCGGTTAATCTGGTGCCAGAGGGCAAGATCGCCACCGGCTTCGGGCCGATCATCAAGCTGGCGGGCGAGATCTTCTCGCGCGTGCTCTCCATGTCCAATCCGGTCTCGGCGCAGTCGCTTGTCGTCGCGGGCGGCATGGAAGACGAGGCCGCCTTCCTGCCGCTGGTCATCGAGCGCTTCGAGCGGCAGATGCGGGCGCTGAAGCGCCTGGCGGCTCTGGAGGCGCTGCTTTCAGCCCAGGCAATGGATATTCTCGGCGACAAGCCGGAAGGCGTGGCGCGCATGCTCTATGACGTCGTGCGCAAGCATGCGGATTTCTATGTGGTCGACCGCCCGCTTTCGGCCGAGGTCGAGGCCATCGAAGAGGAACTCGCTTCCGAGGCCTTCATTTCGGAAATGATCGCCCACAAGCCGATCCTTGCCTATGATGATTTCTTCGCGCTCGGCTCGCTGGAGCGTGTCGAGGAGCGGCTTTATCGCGACACAGTCGCCATCTGAACCAACAGACTTGAACCAACCGACCGGCGGAGAGAATGCACATGGCCGATTTCGATCTTGTTCTGCAGGGCACCGTGGTTTTGCCTGAACGCATCGTGGAAGCGGGTTATGTCGCCGTGCGCGATGGCAAGATCGCGGAAGTCGGCATCGGCGTGCCGCCAGCGGCGCGCGAGCGGCATCTGCTCGGCAAGGCGCTGATCCTGCCTGGCGCAATCGACGCGCAAACCCACTCCCTCTCCCAGAAGGATCAGGAAGACTTCATCTGGTCGACGCGCTCGGCGGCTGCCGGCGGCGTCACCACCATCGTCGACATGCCCTATGACGAAGGCAATCTCGTCTGCTCGGCTGAATCCCTGAAGAAAAAGATCGACCACGCCTCTCCGCAGGCGCGCGTCGATTTCGCCCTCTATGGCACGATCGACCCGGAAGAAGGCCCGGCGCGCATCGCCGAAATGGTCGAGGCCGGTGTCGCCGCCTTCAAATTCTCGACCTTCGGCACCGACCCCAAGCGCTTCCCACGCATCCCGCCTGCCTTGCTCGACGCCTGCTTTGCCGCGATTGCGCCGACGGGGCTGACGGCCGGTGTCCACAACGAGGATGACGAGGCGGTCCGCACCTACATGGAGCAGGTGAAGGCAAGCGGTGTCACCGACTATCGCGCTCACGGCCTCTCGCGTCCGCCAATCACCGAGCTGCTTGCCATGCACACGATCTTCGAGACGGGTGCGGATACCGGCTGCCCGGCGCATGTCGTGCATTGCTCGCTCGGCCGCGGCTACGATATTGCCCGCGCCTATCGCCGCGACGGCTTCGAGGCAACCGTCGAATGCTGCATTCACTATCTGACGCTCGACGAGGAAAACGATGTGCGGCGTCTGGGCGGCAAGGCGAAAATCAATCCGCCGATCCGCCCGCGCGCCGAAGTGGAAACCTTGTGGCGCAAGGTGGCGGAAGGCAATGTCTGGCTGGTCTCGACCGACCATGTCAGTTGGTCGGAAAACCGCAAGACCAATCCGGACATGCTGGCAAACGCTTCCGGCGTGCCGGGTCTGGAGGTCATGGTGCCGCTCTTCGTCAAGGGGGCTCTCGAACGCGGTGTGCCGCTCACCTGGGCCGCAAAGCTGATGGCGGAGAATCCGGCTAAGCATTTCCGTCTTGATCACATCAAGGGCGCGCTGACGCCCGGCAAGGACGCTGATATCGTCGTGCTGGAGCCGCGCGAAATGGTTTATGACGCAGCCGCAAGCGGCAACAATGTCGTCGGCTGGAGCCCCTATAATGGCATCCGCCTGCCCTGGACTGTGTCGGCCGCCTACCTTAGAGGCAAGCAGATCACCGAGGGACAGAAGGTGCTGGCCGAGCCCGGCTCAGGCAGCTTCGTGCGCCCCTTGCCTCGCCAAATCATTGCCGGAGATGCTGCCTGATGACCGACGCCAAGCGCCACAACCTGCCCGTCAACCCCGACCGTATCGCTGAGGATATCGATGCGCTGGCCGGCATTACCGAGCCCGGCCATCCCTGGACGCGCCGCGCCTTCTCGCCGCTCTTTCTGGAAGGCCGCGCCTATATCGAGGCGCGGATGAAGGCCGCCGGCCTCACGACGCGCATGGATGCCGCCGGCAATCTGATCGGCCGTCGCGCCGGCGCGAAACCCGGCCTCGGCACGATCCTTGTCGGCTCGCATTCCGACACCGTTCCCGATGGCGGCCGCTTCGACGGCATCGCCGGCACCATTGCAGCGCTCGAAGTCGCCCACTCCTTGAAGGATCGCGGCATCGAACTCGACCATGATCTGGAGATCGTCGATTTCCTGGCTGAAGAAGTCAGCATCTTCGGCGTCTCCTGCATCGGCAGCCGCGGCATGACCGGGCAGATCCCCGAGGCCTGGCTCTCCCGCATGAGCGCGACCGCACGCTGTCGCAGGGCATTGCCGAAGTCGGCGGTGATCCCTCCGTGCTGCTCTCCCAGAAGCGCCCGGATCTCGCCGGCTTCCTGGAGCTGCATATCGAGCAGGGCCCGGTGCTGGAAGCCGAGAACAAGGATATCGGCATCGTCACCGCGATCGCCGGCATCACCCGCATCGAGATCACGGTGGAAGGCCGTGCCGACCATGCCGGCACAACGCCGATGGATCGCCGCGCGGATGCACTGGTGGCAGCCTCGCAGCTCGTGCTGGATATCCGGCAGAGGGCGGCTGAGCAGGCGAAGACGCCGGGCCATTTCGCCGCAACCGTCGGCGAATTTCGCATCGAGCCGAATGCCGCCAACGTCGTGCCCTCGAAGGTCGTGCTGCTGATCGACGGACGCGCCGAAATCCGCAGCGACATGGAAGATTTCCTCGCTTGGATCGACGGCGAGGTGAAAACCATCGCCGCCGATTATGGCGTGACGATCAACCCGCCGCTGCGCGTCTCCGACAATATGCCGACGCCGGGCGCTCCCGTGCTGCTCGAAACGCTCGAGCGCGCCTGCGAGACCGTTGGTGCCAAGCATCGTCGTATGGCCTCCGGCGCCGGCCACGACACGGCCTGGATCGCCAAGGTCGCGCCAGCTGCCATGATCTTCGTGCCCTGCAAGGAAGGCCGCAGCCATTGCGCCGAGGAATGGGCCGAGAATGACGATATCGCCATGGGTGCCGCCGTGCTCTTCGAAGCGGTGCGCGACATGGACAAGAACCTCAAACAGAACCGGGAGTAGCCAATGGGACGCGTACTCGTTGCCAAGGATGTGGAAGCGGCCGTCAAGGGTGGCTCGGTTTATGCCGCCGGCGGCGGCGGTTGGGCCGATCACGGCCGCATGCTCGGCTATGCAGCCGTAAATGTCGGCAAGCCCGAGCTGGTGTCGATCGACGAGCTCAACGACAACGACTGGATCGCGACGGCCGCCGCCATCGGCGCGCCGGCCTCCACGACTCCCTGGGAAATGCAGGGCATCGATTACGTCAAGGCCGCGCAGCTGTTACAGGACGAGCTTGGCGAGAAGCTTTCCGGCCTGATCATCGGCCAGAACGGCAAGTCCTCGACGTTGAACGGCTGGCTTCCTTCAGCCATCCTCGGAACGAAGGTCGTGGATGCCGTCGGCGATATCCGCGCCCATCCGACCGGTGATATGGGCTCGATCGGCATGGCCGGTTCGCCTGAACAGATGATCCAGACCGCCGTCGGCGGCAACCGCGCCGAGAACCGCTATATCGAGCTGGTCGTGAAGGGTGCGACGGCGAAGATTTCGCCGATCCTGCGCGCGGCATCCGATCAGTCCGGCGGCTTCATTGCCTCCTGTCGCAATCCTTTGCGCGCCTCTTACGTCCGCACACATGCAGCCCTCGGCGGCATCTCCATGGCGCTTTCGCTCGGCGAAGCGATCATCGAGGCGGAAAAGAAGGGCGGCAGCGCCGTCATCGACGCCATCTGCAAGACGACCGGCGGCCATATCCTGGCCGAAGGCACCATCACCAAGAAGGAAGTCTTCTACACGAAGGAAGCCTTCGATATCGGCACCGTTACGGTCGGCAGCGGCGACAAGGCCGTCATCATGCACGTAATGAACGAATACATGGCCGTTGAGGATATCGGCGGCAAGCGTCTCGCAACCTTCCCCTCCGTCATCACGACGCTGTCGCCGGAAGGCGAGCCCTTGAGCGTCGGCCAGCTGCACGAAGGCATGAACGTCTTCATCCTGCATGTGCCGATGGACATCATTCCGCTATCCGCCAGCGTGCTCGACCCCACGGTCTATCCTTCCGTCGAAAAGGCCATGGGGATCGAGATCGCCAAATACGCGCTCGCCGGCAAGAAGGGCTGAGGAGCGCAGGAGGCTTGAATGGCCCGCGACGCCGGTCTCGAAGAACTGCTGAGAGAAGAGCTCGGGGAACGCCCCGGGCTTAGCGAGAAAGCGATGTTCGGCGGCTGGGCCTTTCTGCTCAACGGCCACCTATTCTGCGGTGCCCGTGTCGACGGGATGCTGATCCGTCTCGGCAAGGGCAATGATAGTTGGGCGCTGGAGCAGCATGACGTCAAAACCATGTTGATGGGCGGCCGCGAGATGAAGGGGTGGCTGCGTGCCGGGCCGGAAGCCTATGGCAACGACATGCTGCGCAAGCGGCTGCTTCTGGCCGCGCTGGACTTCGTCGAAGGCCTGCCGCCGAAATAGCCGGGCCACCGAAACAACAAAGAAAACAGGGAAGGGAAATCCATGCCGAAAGCCAATCCACGTCATCCGAAATTCCCTATACCGGGCGGCCCGGAGCTGCGCGCCAAGGGCTGGCGGCAGGAAGCCCTGCTGCGCCTGCTTGAAAACGTGCTCTCGGTCGGCGAAGACCCGGACAATCTTATCGTCTACGCCGCACTTGGCAAAGCTGCGCGCAATTGGGCGGCACACAAGGGCATCGTCAAGGCGCTGACCGAGATGGACGAAAACCAGACGCTGCTCATTCAATCCGGCAAGCCAATCGGCCTCATCCGCACGCATGACAAGGCGCCGCTGGTCATCATGGCGAACTGCAACATCGTCGGGCAGTGGGCGAAGGCCGAGGTGTTCTACGAGCTGCAGCGCAAGGGTCTGATCTGCTGGGGTGGCCTGACGGCAGGTGCCTGGCAATATATCGGCAGCCAGGGCGTCATCCAGGGCACCTATGAAATCTTCATGCGCATTGCCGAGCGCCGCTTCGGCGGTGACCTCTTCGGCCGTTTCGTTCTGACCGCCGGTCTTGGCGGCATGGGCGGCGCGCAGCCACTCGCCGGCCGCATGGCGGGTGCCGCGATCCTCTGCGTCGATATCGATGCAGAGCGCGCCAGAAAGCGCCAGGAAATCGGCTATCTGCAGGAGATCGCGCCGGATCTCGACTCCGCGCTGGCGATGATCGACGCCGCGGTCAAGGAGAAACGGGCGCTTTCCGTCGGCCTCGTCGGCAATGCTGCAGAGATCTATCCCGAGATCGCCCGGCGCGGCATCGTGCCCGATATCGTCACGGACCAGACCTCGGCCCACGATCTCGTCTATGGTTACGTGCCGAAGGGCATGAGCCTCACCCAAGTCAAAGACCTGCGCGACGATGGCCAGGGCCAGTTGATGGCGGCAAGCCGCGCCTCGATCGTCGAACATGTGAAGGCCATGCTGGACTTCCAGAAAAAGGGCTCCGAAGTCTTCGACAACGGCAACCTGATCCGCACGCAAGCGAAGGAAGGCGGTGTGACGAATGCCTTCGACATTCCGATCTTCACCGAAGCCTATCTGCGCCCGCTCTTCTGCCGCGCCATCGGCCCCTTCCGCTGGATGGCGCTCTCCGGCGAGGAAAGCGACATCGCCCGCATCGACGACCTGCTGCTGGAAATGTTCCCGGACAACAAGATCGTCACCAACTGGATCCGCCTTGCCCGCGAGCATGTGCCCTTCGAAGGCCTGCCGGCGCGTATCGCCTGGCTCGGCCATGGCGAGCGCACCACACTTGCCCGCCGCGTCAACGAGCTTGTGGCAAGCGGTGAGCTGAAGGGCCCGATCGCCTTCTCGCGCGATCATCTCGATGCCGGCGCCATGGCGCATCCGAACATCATGACCGAGGGCATGAAGGACGGCTCCGACGCGATTGCCGACTGGCCGCTGATCGACGCCATGATGCTCTGCTCGTCCATGGCCGATCTCGTCGTCGTCCATTCCGGCGGCGGCGGCTATGCCGGCTACATGACAAGCTGCGGCGTAACCGTCGTCGCCGACGGCACGCAAGCCGCTGATGAGCGACTCGATCACGCGCTGACCAACGACACGGCGCTCGGCGTCATGCGTTATGCCGATGCCGGCTATGAGGAAGCGCTTGATGAAGTTGCGAAAAAGGATGTGCCCTATATCCGGCTGGGATAGCGGCATCTGTTCTTGCCGACATTGAAAGACTATGGTCCCGGGCGATTCCAACAAGCGTGAGAGTTGCCCGTGATCCCCTGGACCTTGCTCGACACTGCGAAAATCCCCGGCGGCGGCGAGCTGCGGCTAAAGCAGCGCGGCCAGGAATTTTCCATCATGCTTGGTACCAACGAGCTGATGAACAGTCGCCTGAGCGGCTCTGAACGCGCGCTTGCCACGCTCTCCTGCGAGAAAATCAAGGGCCGCAAGGCGCCGCATCTGCTGATCGGCGGCCTCGGCATGGGATTTACCCTGCGGGCGGCACTCGGCGAACTCGGCACGGATGCCAAGGTCACTGTCGCGGAACTGGTCCCGGCCGTCGTTGCATGGGCACGCGGGCCGATGGCAACGGTCTTCGACAGCTGCCTTGACGATCCCCGCGTCGCCATTCATGAGGGCGACGTCCGCCCGCTCATCCGCGCGAGCAAGGCGAGTTACGACGCCATCCTGCTCGATGTCGACAACGGCCCGGATGGCATCACGTCGGAGGCCAATGACGGCCTATACGACTATCAGGGGCTGAAGGCTGCCCATGGCGCGCTGCGCTCAGGCGGCATCCTGGCGGTCTGGTCTTCCGGACCGGACGAGCGCTTCACGAGGCGCCTGCGCGAGAGCGGCTTTGCCGCCGAAGTGGTCCATACGCGCGCCAATGGCAAGAGCGGCGCGCGTCATGTCATCTGGCTGGCCACCAAGGGCTAAGTCCTACGTTAAAGATAGCGCGTTTCCTCGGGCGCCCTGTCAAAATGGTCGTCGCGGCCATCGAAGTACCCCACGGGGAGCGAGGCCAGTTCCTGGTCGCTGGCATCGTCCAGGCAGCTGATGCTGATCGCATAGAACTTGCCGCCAAGCGCTGGATTTTCACCCCAGTTGAAGGAGCTGATGCCGCAGTTCTTGCAGAAGAGGTGATGCAGGACGCGTTGGCCGAACTGATATTCGCCGATGCTCTCCTCACCTGAGGTCAGGTGAAAATCGGCGGGTGTGGCGACAGCCAACCAATTCCGCTTCTTCTTGCAGATCGAGCAATTGCATTTGAACGTGCCGCCCTGCAGGTCGAGATCGGCTTTGTAGCTGACGGCGCCGCAATGGCAGCTTCCGTGATAGGTCTTCTTCATCACTCTCATCCTTCCCTTGAGGTGGCTTCTGCGTAAGCGACGTATTTGTCGAGAGCCTGCTCCCAGCCGCCGGTCTGCAGCTTCAGTTCGGTATCATCGGGCAGTTGGGCCTTGCGGAAGACGAGGCGTGTCTTCTCGCCAAGCTCACGAAATTCCACGGTGACCTGCATCGGATGCTCGGGCTTGCCCTCCCGGTTTTCCCAGGCGAAGGTGAATACGAGGCGTTCCGGTGGAATGATCTCCAGATAGCGTCCGTGGCTCCAATATTCCCGACCCTCTGCCGTAAGAATGCAGTGCCGCCAGGCGCCGCCTTCGCGCAAATCCACGGAGACGGAAGAGGCGGTCGTGGTCTGCGGCCCCCACCAGCGCATCAGATGCTCCGGCTCCGTCCAGAGGCGAAACAGCAATGCGCGCGGCGCGGCTATGTCGCGGGTCAGCACGATCTCGCGCTGCGGGCGCAGGTCACCGCCATCATTTGTTGCTGTCATCGGCTCCTCCCTTTTGCAATAGAGCTGCGTAGGCTTCCAGGCGATCGAGATTGTCGTTCCAGAACTGGCGATAGGTTTCCAGCCAGTCATCCACCTGCCTCAGCGGCTTGGGCTCCAGCCGGCAGGGACGCCATTGCGCTTCCCTGCCTTTCGAGATCAGACCGGCCTTCTCCAGCACCTTCAGATGCTTGGACACGGCGACCAAGGACATATCGAACGGCTCCGCCAGCTCGGAAACCGAGGCCTCACCGCTCGAAAGCCGCGCCAGAATTGCCCGGCGGGTCGGGTCAGCAAGGGCTGAGAGGGTCATGCTCAACGTATCCATGAGGATCATAAACCAAGAAGTTAATTAACCTATTGGTTTAATATACGCGTAAGCGGAGTATGTCAAGAAGCACCTAGTGGCGCACAATCTCAGGAGATGGCGTTGGAGACTTCGATCAGGTTGTGATCGGGATCGCGGAAATAGACCGAGAGAATGGGGCCGGTCGCACCGGTGCGACGAACCGGCCCTTCCTCGATCGCAATAGCTTCCACCTGCAGATGAGCGATGATGTCCTCGATCGGCGTCTTGCTGATGAAGCAGAGATCGCCGGAGCCCGGCGTCGGCCGCTTGGCCTTCGGTTCGAATTCGTGGCCCGCGCGATGCAGGTTGATCTTTTGGTTGCCGAATGTCAGCGCCTTACGGCCCTCGCCGAAGGTTTCGACGCCCATGCCAAGGACCCGAGCGTAGAAATCGCAGCTCTGCTCGATGCTTGCGACCGTCAGCACGAGGTGATCGAGATGGTCGATGCGGATCATTTTCAATCTCCGGCCTTAGCGGCGAGCCAACCTTGCGATCGCAAGGGCGCTGACAAGGCAGATGGCCAGCATGATGAGGATGAAGGCAACCACGGCATTCCAGCCGTCGGCAAGCCAGAAATAGCCGCCGAGCGAGCCGGCAATACTGGAACCCAGGTAATATGCCAGCAGATAGAGCGACGAAGCATGACCCTTGGCGCCATGGGCAAGCCGTCCCACAAGGGCACTGGCGACGGAATGGGTGACGAAGAAGCCGATTGTCACCAGAATGATGCCAAGGATGATCAGCGGCAGCGACGTCGAGAGCGTGACGACAGCGCCAAGAGCGGCAATCAACACACCAGCCGGCAGCACGACGAAGTGACCGATGCGATCGCCAAGCAGACCTGCGGCCCAAGAGGCAACGATGCCGAATAGATAGGCGGTGAAGATCAGGCCAAGCTCGGTCTGGCTGAGATTATACGGCGCGACGACGAGGCGAAATCCGGCATAATTATAGACCGTGACGAAGGAGCCCATGACCAGGAAGCCGATGGCGAACAGCAGCGGCAGTGCCGGATTGCTGAAATGCCCGCTCCAGGCCTTCACATGAAAGGCAATATCGAAACCTTTGCGCGGCGTGAAATTGCGCGATGGCGGCAGCAGATAGAGAAAGCCGGTGGCGGCGATCAAGCCGAGAATGCCGACAGCTGCCAGCGCTGGCCGCCAGCTGAAGAATTCTGCGATCGTACCCGTCACAACGCGACCGGCCATACCGCCAAAAGCGTTGCCGGCGATATAGAGACCCATGGCGCCGCCAAGACCGCGCGGCTCGATTTCCTCGGCCAGATAGGTCATGGCGACGGCGGGCACGCCGCCCAGAAGGAAGCCTTCGAGCGCGCGGAAAATCAGCAGTACATGCCAGTTGGGCGATACCGCGCAGACAAGCGTACAAAGAGCCGCACCCAGCAGCGAAATGAACATCAGGCTGCGGCGCCCGAGGCTTTCGGAAACGGCAGCTGCCCCGAAAATCGCAAAGGCCAGGAAACCGGTCGAAAGCGACAGCGACAGCGAGCTTGCGGCGGGCGTGACACCGAAATCTTGCGAGAAGATCGGCATCAGTGGCTGGACGCAATAGAGCAGCGAGAAGGTGGCGAAGCCGGAGAGGAACAGGGCGATGGTCGCGCGGCGGAAGGCGGGCGTGCCACGCGTCAGGAACTGGCGCGGCTCGGCCAGCGGCTCGCTTTTGACAAGCTTCAATTCCGGACGCGACGGGACTTCGGAGGCGGTGGTCTTTTGCCTGTTGGCGGGGCGGAACATGGGGCATCCAATCTTTCTTACCCCCAGAATCTATTCAATAGCGCTTCATTAGTCCAATATATGGAACAGGCGATCTCAATAGGTTTTGGAGATATCGTGGAACTGCGTCATATCCGCTACTTTCTGGCGCTCGCGGCGGAAGGAAATTTCACCCGCGCCGCCGCCAATCTCGGCATCGGCCAGCCGCCGCTCAGCCAGCAGATCAAGGATCTGGAAAACGAGGTTGGCGTGCAGTTGTTTCACCGCGTGCCCCACGGCGCCGAACTGACCGTCGCGGGCGAAGCCTTTCTGGCCGAGGCGAAGACGGCTGTCGATGCGGCGGAAAAAGCGAAGCTCGCGGCCCAGCGCGCCAATCGCGGCGAGATTGGCCGTCTTTCGCTCGGCTTCACCGCCTCCTCCGCCTTCAACAGTATCGTCACGGCGACCATCCGAGAGTTTCGCGATCACTGGCCCGGCGTGCTGTTGTCTCTGACGGAGATGAACACCAATGCACTGATGGAGCGGCTAGTACGCGGCGAGATCGATGCCGCTTTCATCCGACCCGGCCTGGAAGATACGCGCGACGTGCGGCTGAAGCGCTTTGCCGACGAGCCGATGATGATTGCACTGCCCGCCCGCCATCCCCTTGCGGCGCGAGATCGGGTGCCGATTGCAGCGCTTGCCGGCGAGCCCTTTATCCTCTTTCCGCGCATGGTCGGCCTCAGTCTCTATGACGATATCGTCGCGGCCTGCCGCGAGGCGGGTTTCGAGCTTGTGGTGACGCAGGAGGCTCCGCAGATCCCGTCGATCGTCAACCTCGTTGCCGCCAATCTCGGGGTTTCCATCGTTCCCGCGTCGATCGCGCAGATCAAGCTCGACGGCGTCGCCTATCGGCCGATCGATGGGCCGCCGATCGTGGCACGTCTCGGTCTTGCCAGCCTCAAGGCACAGCGATCGCCCATCGTTGCCAATCTCATGAGCCTGATAGCGTAACTAGCCCCGGTCCCAATAGGGCGGATCGCCGAATGCCTTCTTCAGATGCTCAGCTATGGCCCTGAGTTTCGCCGAGGGATTGCGTCCCTCCGGATGGGCCATGAAGATGAACTCCGGCTCGGGCCGATGGCCGATATCGATCTCGACAAGCCGCCCTTCCCCGACGGAGGGTCCGACGATGAAGGTCGGCAACAAAGCAATTCCGAGCCCGGCAATGGCCGCATCGTGAAGGACGTCGCCATTGTTGACCCCCAGCGCCAGCCTCCCCCTGATGACGACAGCCCCGTCCGCGCCCTGGAATCGCCAGTCAGCCACGCCGCGATTGGTATAGAAAATACCGCGATGGTTCTCGAGGTCTGATAGCGAGGCGGGCCTGCCATGGCGGCTCAGGTAATCGGGCGACGCCACGAGGAGACGGCGGCTGCTTGCAAGCTTCCACGCGACCAGCCGCGAGTCTGCGATCAGGCCGTGGCGGATGATCGCGTCATAACCATCCGATGACGGATCGACGCGGCGATCATCGAGATCAAGCGTCAGCTCTATGTCGGGATGATCGGATAGAAACGGATAGAGAGCCGGACCGAGATGCCTGCGGCCGAAAGTGACAGGGGCGGCAATGCGCAACGGTCCCATCAAAGTGCCGCGCCGTTCGGCGAGATCGGCGGCGGCCTCGCGCACCTCCTGTGCGATGCGGGTCGCGCGCTCCAGAAAGGCGGTCCCATCTTCAGTGAGAGTCAGTTTGCGGGTCGTGCGGTGAAGCAAGGTTGCGCCTAGTGCCTTCTCCATTTCCGAGAGGCGCTCGCTGACGACGGATTTCGACAGACGCAGACGTCGCGCCGCCTCGCTGATCGATCCCGCCTCGGCAACGGCAACGAAAGTAACAATTCCATCTATTTTTAGCATCGTTCGGTGATTCCGAATTCGAATTCCATGATTTGAAGACTAATCCGAACGATTGGAAAAGGCCATCTTCCGTGTATCGTACAGACCCAAAGACAGGTCTTCATATAGGAGATGGAACAATGAACCGCTTGAATGGAAAAGTCGCAATCGTCACCGGCGCCAGCTCCGGCATCGGTCGCACCACTGCAAAGCTCTTCGCCGCAGAGGGCGCCAAGGTTATCGTCGGCGCGCGCCGCAGCGCGGAACTGGAAAACCTTGTTGCCGACATCAAAGCCGCAGGCGGTGATGCCGCCGCATTGGCCGGCGATGTGCGCTCGGAAGACTACCACAAGGCGCTGGTTGCCCTTGCGGTCGAGCGCTACGGCAAACTCGATATTGCCTTCAACAATGCCGGCACGCTCGGTGAATCGGGCCCCAGTACAGAGGTTTCCGAGGCAGGTTTTGCCGATGCACTTGCGATCAACCTCACCGCATCGTTCCTGGCCGCCAAGCACCAGATTGGCGAAATGGTAAAGCACGGCGGCGGCTCGGTGATCTTCACCTCGACCTTTGTCGGCCATACCGTCAGCTTCCCGGGCGTTGCGGCCTATGCCACCAGCAAGTCCGGCCTGATCGGCCTGACGCAGACACTTGCCGCCGAATTCGGTCCGCAGAACGTGCGCGTCAATGCCGTGCTGCCGGGTGCCGTCGATACCGACATGTATCGCGACATGAACGACACGGCCGAAAAGCAGGCCTTTATAACCAACCTGCATGCGCTGAAGCGCGTCGCCGGTCCGGAAGAGATTGCGCGATCGGTCCTCTATCTCGCCTCCGATGACGCAAGCTTCGTCAGCGGTACGGCTTCGCTCGTCGACGGCGGTCTGTCGATCACGCGGACCTGACGGCGCCTTTTCACGGCGCGATTATCGTCGCCGGCCTGCTTTGAATGAGTAAGAACGGGCCGCAAGAGCTGGATCTCTTGCGGCCCTTTCACTCAGAACATCGTATTGTTGTTCTTTGATGTCTCGGGGATCGGCTGCACCGAGTCCCAATGTTCCTGGATCTTGTTGTCCTCGACGCGGAAAATGTCGACGATGGCACTGCCCCGGTCGCCCGGCTGGCGAATGGCGTGGACGCGCAGGATCACAAAGTCGCCGTCGACCATGACGCGTTTGATCTCG
Source organism: Rhizobium sp. P44RR-XXIV (assembly GCF_001999485.2). NCBI lineage: Bacteria > Pseudomonadati > Pseudomonadota > Alphaproteobacteria > Hyphomicrobiales > Rhizobiaceae > Rhizobium > Rhizobium sp. P44RR-XXIV. The sequence goes on from NZ_MPVZ02000025.1 coordinate 443,187, forward strand.
CTCTTCGACTGCGGATAGTTCTTCTTCAGGTAATCGAGGAAGCCGCGCAGACCTTCCGGACCATCAGCGGCCATCGGATTGTGCTGGATATATTTGCCGAGATATTTGGAGGCGGCTTCGAAGTCCTTGTCGTTCAGCGCCTTCTGGTAAAAATCCAGGACGATCTCCTTGTTCTTCTGCTCTTGCGGCGAATAGGCGCGTTCGGCAAATGCCGGCGCGGCGGCGGCCATGATTGGCAGGGCGATCATTGCGATTTTCATCAGTCTCAAGGCGTTGCTCCTTCGATCGTTAACGTGTTCAGTGTTGTCGAGCCGAAGAGCTACAGCAAGTGACAAGTAGTTGATGTCGATGTGATCGCCGACCCGTGGGTGCCCGTAGTCGCACGCTGCGATTGCCTATTATCCGCCAAAGGCTTAGGCTAATTGCCAAAAGAACAGGCGACGGGTTGAACCATGGTTCTCGCAGGAAAGCGCATCCTTCTCATCATCTCCGGCGGCATCGCGGCCTATAAGAGCCTCGACCTCATCCGCCGGCTGCGCGAGCGTGGGGCAAGCGTGCGCCCCGTGATGACGGCGGGCGCCCAGGAGTTCATCACGCCACTCGCAGTTGGTGCCTTGGCCGCCGATCACGTCTTCACCGATCTGTTTTCCCGCCAGGACGAGCAGGATGTCGGCCATATCAGGCTGGCGCGCGACTGCGACCTCGTGCTGATCGCGCCGGCGACGGCCGATCTGCTCGCCAAGATGGCAAACGGGCTGGCGGACGATCTTGCCTCGACCATATTGCTCGCAACCGACAGGCCCGTGCTGGCAGCACCTGCCATGAACCCGAAGATGTGGGCTCATGCCGCAACGAAGCGCAACGTCGAGACGCTGCGCGGCGACGGCATCGCCTTCATCGGTCCGATGAAGGGCGAAATGGCTGAGAGTGGCGAAGCGGGCGCGGGACGCATGGCCGAACCGCTCGATATCATCGCTGCCGCCGAGATGCGGCTGGATGACGGCGCCAAGCCGCTTGCCGGCAAAAAAGTCATCGTCACCTCAGGCCCGACGCATGAGCCCATCGACCCTGTGCGCTACATCGCCAACCGCTCATCCGGACGTCAGGGTCATGCCATAGCCGCAGCACTCGCCGCCCTTGGCGCCGACGTCACGCTGGTCTCGGGCCCTGTCACCATTCCCGATCCGGCGGGCATGCTTGTGATCCATGTCGAACGCGCCGATGAGATGCGCGATGCCGTGCTGGCGGCTCTTCCGGCCGATATCGCCGTGATGGTGGCCGCCGTTGCCGACTGGAAGGTGGCGTCCGCCTCCGACCAGAAGATCAAGAAGCACCCGGGCGAATCCATCCCGACGCTCGCACTCACCGAAAATCCCGACATCCTGAAGACGGTCGGCCATCACACACAACGGCCGAAGCTTGTCATCGGCTTTGCCGCCGAGACGCAGGATGTCGAGAGCAATGCAAAGGCGAAGCTGGAGCGCAAGGGTGCCGATATGATCGTCGCCAATGACGTCTCACCCGCGACCGGTATCATGGGCGGCACGCATAATCGTGTGAAGATCATCCGTCACGACAGCGTCGAACAATGGCCCGATCTCGACAAGGACGAAGTGGCTGTCAGGCTGGCAGCATTGATATCAGAGCAGTTCAAGCAGGGATAGCGGCTGCGATCCGGGGCTTGTCGGCCCTGCGCTCCTGCGGCTGGAAGGGCGTGACATGCACGCCGGTATCGTCAATCAGCACGGCACTGCCATCGGGAATTTCCCGCCAGGCGTCGATATCATCGTTCAGCGGTTCCGACACCAGGCAATATCCTGAGCCAACAGGCGATGCGTAGAGTGTCGGCGCCTTGCGGTCTGTCGCATAGCGTATCGCATGAAGCGACTTGCCGTCGGAGAAGGCGGCCGTGAAGCGCACCAGCGCCGAACCGGTCAGATCGATCGACAGCCCTTCAACAAAGCCGATGGTCTCGGCGATCGCCGCGACCGGATCACTCACCAGACCGAATTGCATTGCCAGCAGGAACAAGAGCTCGGAATCGGTCGTGCCGCTGCGGGCGTGGAACAGCCGGTCATCGAGCATGGCTTCCATCGGACGGCGCAGACGCTCGAAGTTGGAAATCTGGCCATTGTGCTGGAACGACCAGTTCTCGAGAACGAAAGGATGGCAGTTGTCGCGCCGCGTGCCGCCGCCGGTGGCAGCGCGGACATGGGCGAGGAAGAGCGGCGAGCGGATCTGCCGTGCCAGGCTTTTGAGGTTGCAATCGGACCAGGCCGGCAGGATATCGCGATAGCGGCCCGGCTCCGGCCGGTCGCCGTACCAGGCGATGCCAAAGCCATCACCGTTGGTCGCCGTCTTGGCGCGCGTGGCGCAATGGGATTGTTCGATCAGGGAGTGGGCAGGCGAAGATACCAGCTCCTCCAGATAGAGGGGGTCTCCACGATAGGCTGCCCAGCGACACATGCGTCTCTAACTCCGATTCCCGTTGTTTTCCTGTCCCGCGGGAGAATGGCAAATCTTGGACGATTGTTGATGCGGAATGGGTAACAAACTCTTAATTTTTCATGCCCTCACGGCGAAGATGACAGATATTTGACGCTTCGTCCGATCACGTTTCGCATCGCAACATTTTCTTCGTGAAGCCCGATGCGGCGGGCTCTGGCAGCCGACGCGGCGATGCGGGAGATTTCGCTGCGACAAGAAGAATGAAGTTCCATAACAACGAACCCCTTGCATCGGCTCAAATTTGAGCTACGTTTAGCTTGTCTGAAACGTAACGAAAGGAAGGTGATCCAATGTCTAGTGGGATTTCGGTCTTGGTATATGGCATGGAAATGGTCGTGAACGTTGTGAGGCAGCCCTCACACTGATCAACACCTTCCCGAAGCGCTCAGCGCTTCAGGCCAGTTACGGGCCAAAGCTCATGGGGGGTCGCTAGCGCGGCCCCTTTTGCATTCCTGGACCTCGATTTCAGCAGATCGCTGCTGGCTTTGACTTATGATGATTTCGCTTTTTTCCTTGCCGTATGAGAATAGCGCCTTAGCTAAGACGGCATGTCTTCTCAGGAACAGCCCGAACAGGGCGAAGCCACACCGAGGCCGCTGAAAGAGCCGGCCCTCACCGCACTCTCACTTTATCCTCACGATTGGGCCCTGTTCCTCGACATCGACGGAACCCTGCTCGATCTTGCCGAAACGCCCGAGGCGATCGTCGTGCCCGACGATCTTCCCGCGACCCTCCATGCGCTTTCACGCCAGCTCGGTGGCGCCTTGGCGCTGGTGACGGGACGGTCGATCGAATTCGTCGATCCGCTGTTTGCACCCTTCCGCTTTCCGGTAGCTGGTCTGCATGGCGCAGAACGGCGCGACGCGGCGGGTCGGCTGCGGCGCACGCATATCCCGCCTGCCTTCCAGGAGATGAAGCAGACTATCGCCCGTGAGGCCCTGGCCTGGCCGGGCGCCATTGTCGAAGACAAGGGTGCGGCCGTCACCATCCACTACCGGCAAACACCCGGCAGCGAGGCTGACATTGTCGAGGCCATGCAACGCTACCTCAATGAAGCCGGGCCGGACTGGAGCCTGCAGCGGGGCAAGATGGTGGTCGAGATCTGCCCTGCCCACGCCAACAAAGGAAGCGCTGTCGAGGCATTCCTTACCGAAGCGCCTTTCGAGGGCCGCCGTCCCGTGACCATCGGCGACGACGTGACGGATGAGACGATGTTTGCCGCCGCCAATCGCCTCGGCGGTCAATCCGTGCGCATCAGCGATGGCAACGGAAAAACATTGGCTCGTGCATCCATTGGCTCACCCGCGCGTTTAAGGGACGTGCTGGCAACGCTCGTCAAATGATCCACCGATCATTGCGGCGCCCTCCCAGCCCTCTTGAAAGGAATAATCAGTGAGTCGTCTTATCATCGTTTCCAACCGTGTTTCCGTGCCTGATCACAAGGGCGCTGCGGCTGCAGGCGGCCTTGCGGTAGCGCTGCAGGCAGCCCTTGCCGAGCGCGGCGGCATCTGGATGGGCTGGTCCGGTAAATCGAGCGGAGAGGCCGAACCGGAGCCTCTGGAGATGACGCAGGACGGCAATATCACCTATGCCCTGACCGATCTGACCCAGACCGATGTCGAGGAATATTACCAGGGCTTCGCCAACCGCGTGCTCTGGCCGATCTGCCATTACAGGCTTGATCTTGCCGAATATGCCCGCAAGGAAATGACCGGCTATTTCCGCGTCAACCGCTTCTTTGCCCACAGGCTGGCGCCATTGATCGAGCCCGATGACGTCATCTGGGTTCATGACTATCACCTCATCCCGCTGGCAGCCGAGCTCAGGCAGATGGGATTGAAGAACCGCATCGGTTTCTTCCTGCATATTCCCTGGCCGCCGGCCGACGTGGTGCAGGCCATGCCGGTGCATGAAGAGATCATGCGCGGCCTCACCTCCTACGACCTGCTCGGCTTCCAGACTGATCATGACCTCGAAAACTTCGCGGGCTGCCTGAAGCGCGAGGGCATGGGTATCGAGAAAAGCCCTGGCCATTTCAGCGCCCACGGCCACGACTTCCGTGGCGGCGCCTATTCCATCGGCATCGAAACGGCAGGCTTCGCCTCCTTCGCCCGCAGGGCCGCGTCGCACAGCATGGTGCAAAAGGCGCGAAAGAGCATCGAGGGCCGCGACCTGATCCTTGGCGTCGACAGGCTCGACTACTCCAAGGGCATCACGCAGCGCATCGATGCCTTCGAGCGGTTCATCACCAACAACCCCGCGCACCAACGCAACGTCACCTATCTGCAGATCACTCCGAAATCGCGCTCGGAAGTGCCGGAATACGAGGCGATGCAGCACGCCGTGGCCGAACAGGCCGGCCGGGTCAACGGCGCCATCGGCACGGTCGACTGGGTGCCGATCCGCTATATCAACCGCTCGATCAGCCGCCCGATCCTGGCCGGTCTCTACAGGCTCGCCAAGGTCGGACTGGTGACGCCGCTGCGTGATGGCATGAACCTTGTCGCCAAGGAATATGTCGCCGCACAGGACCCGGACAATCCCGGTGTGCTGGTGCTGTCGCAATTTGCCGGCGCGGCGCGCAAGCTGCACGGTGCCTTGCTGGTCAACCCCTATGACGTCGACGGCACCGCCAATGCCCTGGCGCGCGCCGTCAACATGCCGCTACAGGAGCGGCAGGAACGCTGGCGCGGCATGATGGATTATCTGCTGGAGCACGATGTCCTGCACTGGTGCGAGACTTTCCTGGCTGATCTCACGGCAGAGGAAGCGATGGCTGCTTAGCCGCAGCCGCTTCTGCCAGCAGCCACTCCGCCAGCCGCTCCGCATGCGGACTCGGCGCTGCCGGCGGCAGAAGCCAATAGCCGCGCTCCGGTGCTTCCAGCATCGGACCGGCCGTCACCAATGTGCGGGCTGCGAGTAACGAATCGACGAGGCCCATCCAGCCGATCGCCACACCCTGCTCACTGAGCGCTGCCTGCACGACCAATGAGTAGGTATTGAAGCGCAGGTCGCCACGGCCGGCAGCGTTGTCATGGGCAATGCCGAATGCTGCGAGATAGCTTTCCCAATCGAACCATGGCGATGGCATCTCTGAATCGAGATGTACGAGGGTGGCGCGCGCCAATTGCGAGGGATCGGTGAACGGGCCGTGACGCTCGGCAAAGCCACGGGTGCAGATCGGCACGACCTTTTCCGGCAATAGCAGCGACGCTCCCGGGCCGAATTCATTTCGCGATCCGAAGAAAACGGCGATGTCGCCATTATCAGGCGCACCGCGATCCAGCCGTTGCGTCGCGACGATCTGGATATCTACCTCCGGATGGAGCAGCCGGAAGGCATGCATGCGGGGGATCAGCCAGAGAGCGGAGAAGGCATAGTCCGTTCTCAGCCGGACGGACGGCCGCTCCGCCTCGGCACGAAAGCTGCGCACCAGCGTATCGACGCCGCCAACTGCTTTTTCAACCATCTCGAACAGGCGCCGCCCCTCAGGCGAAAGCTTGACGCCGCGATGCTGGCGGTGGAACAGGGAAACGCCCATCTGCTCTTCGATGCGGCGGATCTGATAGCTGACGGCGGGCTGCGTCAACCCAAGCGCCAAAGCTGCGGAAGAGAGGCTACCGGAGCGCCCGACCTCTACAAAAATACGCAGCCAGCCAAGATCCACCAAACGTTCAGCCATAAAATTTCCTTTTGGCATCTATTGAAAAATGCCTGCTTCACAGCGTGAACTCTAGTGATGTTCAATAAAATAATCCAATAACAAGAGGGAAACACCGTCATGCGCATGTCTGCAATGGGTCGGCTCGCCGCCGGCGCCCTTCTCTCCATCCTTTCCTTTGCCGGCATCGCCCGCGCCGACGGCGACAGCTGCCGCACGATCCATATGTCCGACCCGGGCTGGACAGACATTACCTCGACCAACGGCGTGACCGGCGTGCTGCTGACCGCTCTCGGCTACGAGCCCGATATCAAGACCCTTTCCGTGCCGATCGGCTATCAGGCGATGAAAACCCGCGAGATCGATGTCTTCCTCGGCAATTGGATGCCGGCGCAAAAGGCCTTCGTTGACGACCTCAACAAGGCGAAGGCTGTCGAGGTGCTGAACCGCAACCTCGAAGGCGCGAAATTCACCCTGGCAGTGCCGACCTATGTCGCCGACAAGGGCATCAAGGACTTCTCCGACCTGCAGAAGCATGCCGGGGATTTCGACCACAAGATCTACGGCATCGAGCCCGGCGCACCCGCCAATGCCAATATCCAGAAGATGATCGATGCCAACGACTTCGGCCTGAAAGGCTGGGAGCTGGTGGAATCGAGCGAGCAGGCCATGCTGTCACAGGTAGAGCGCGCCTCCAAGGACAAGCAGGCGATCGTGTTCCTCGCCTGGGCGCCACATCCGATGAACGAGCGGTTCAGGATCGCCTATCTCGCGGGCGGCGATGCCTATTTCGGTGCGAACTACGGTGGTGCCGAGGTCTATACGCTGGCGCGCACCGGTTGGGCGGCGCAATGCCCGAATGCCGCCAAGCTCTTCCACAATCTGACCTTCGATATCGGCATGGAGAATTCCCTGATGGGCTCGATCCTCGGCGGCGAGAGCGCCAAGGATGCGGCGACCACCTGGCTGAAGGCGCACCCGGATGCCTTGACGCCCTGGCTTACCGGCGTCACCACTATCGATGGCAAACCCGGTCTCGATGCCGTCAAAGCCGCCATCGGCCTCTGATCTTCAAGGAAATACCCGAATGTCGCGTCCGAATATTCTCATTCTCATGGTCGATCAGTTCAACGGGACGCTCTTTCCCGATGGGCCCGCCGAGTTTCTGCATGCGCCGGTCCTGAAAGCTTTGGCGAAACGCTCCGTGCGCTTTGCCAACAGCTACACGGCAAGCCCACTCTGCGCGCCGGCGCGAGCCTCCTTCATGTCGGGGCAGCTGCCGAGCCGCACCCGCGTCTACGACAATGCCGCCGAATTCTGCTCTGATATTCCGACCTTCGCCCATCATCTGCGCGCCGCCGGCTATCAGACGGCGTTGTCGGGCAAGATGCATTTCGTCGGCCCGGACCAGATGCACGGCTTTGAGGAGCGGCTGACGACCGATATCTATCCCGCCGACTTCGGCTGGACGCCCGACTACACCAAGCCCGGTGAGCGCATCGACTGGTGGTACCACAATCTCGGCTCGGTGACCGGTGCCGGCGTTGCCGAGATCACCAACCAGATGGAATATGACGACGAGGTCGCCTACCACGCGAACCGCAAGCTCTTCGATCTCTCGCGTGGGCACGACGGGCGGCCGTGGTGCCTGACGATCAGCTTCACCCATCCGCACGACCCCTATGTCGCGCGCCGCCGCTTCTGGGATCTCTATGAGGATTGCCCGGCGCTCGATCCGGAGGTCGGTGAGATCCCCTTCGACCAGCAGGATCAGCACTCCCAGCGACTGATGACGGCGTGCGATCATACCGCCTTCGACATCACGCCGGAGCAGATACGCCGGGCGCGGCGCGGCTATTTCGCCAATATCTCCTATGTCGACGAGAAGATCGGCGAGATCCTCGAAACGCTCGAGCGTGGCCGCATGGCCGACAACACCGTCATCCTCTTCGTTTCCGATCATGGCGACATGCTCGGCGAGCGCGGCCTCTGGTTCAAGATGAACTTCTTCGAGGGGTCTGCCCGCGTGCCGCTGATAATATCGGCCCCCGGCTGGCAGCCGAAGCGGATCGACCAGCCGGTGTCGACGCTCGACGTTACACCGACGCTGGCGGGCCTGGCCGGGCTCGATATCACCTCATTGCGCCGCTGGACCGACGGCGAGGATCTGGCTCCCCTCGCCCACGGAACGGGAAGCCGCAGCCCGGTGCCGATGGAATATGCCGCCGAAGGGTCCGAAGCCCCGCTCGTTGGTCTCCGTGACGGTCGCTATAAGCTGACGCTTTGCGACAGGGACCCGCCGATGCTCTTCGATCTCGACGCGGATCCGAAGGAGCTCAAAAATCTCGCCGGCGACCCCGCCTACGCCGAAACACTGAACCGGTTGAGCGCGCAGGCCATGGAGCGCTGGAACCTCGCAAGCTTCGACGCTGCCGTGCGCGAAAGCCAAGCGCGGCGCTGGGTCGTCTATGCGGCGCTGCGCAACGGCGCCTATTATCCCTGGGATTATCAGCCGCTGCAGAAGGCCTCGGAGCGATACATGCGCAACCACATGGATCTCAATGTGCTGGAGGAAAACCAGCGCTTTCCGCGCGGCGAATAGGGTTTCGGGGTAGCCCGCCGCCCGTCGAGACGATATTGTCGCGTCGCAAATAGGGAGAAACATCCATGAAAATCAGCGCAAGAAACCGCCTCAAGGGCAAGGTCGTCGAAGTTACCAAGGGTGCGACGACAGCGCATGTCCGCATCGACATCGGCAACGGCTCGATCGTTACGTCCTCGATCACCAACGAAGCGGTTGACGAGCTTGGCCTGACGGTCGGCGCTTCGGCCTATGCCGTCATCAAGGCATCCGACGTCATGGTTGCCGTCGACTGACAACCAAAGCAGGCATGATCTTATCCGAAAGCCGCTTCGCACTTTTCGGGATCATGCCTATGCCTTCTGGCAGTAATGCGCCGTCTCGCCGTCACCCGTCTGGAAATCGCCAGGCTGTGGCGGCGCGATCGGTTTGAACAGCGTCCTGTCCGGCTTCAAGTCGAGCAACGGCGTTCCATCCAGGCAATCGAGACCGCGCACCAGCAGGACGGCGCCTTCCACAGCCTCCAGCTTGACGATGGACGTGCCGATGGGGTTGGGCCGCACCGGCGACCGCAGCGAGAAGGTGCCGTGCACCTTGCCATTGCGCGCGGGGCTCTGCAGCACGAGATCCCGACGCGATCTATCCAGCCAATAAAGAATCTCCAGGCGCTCGAAAGCCTCCACTCCCGTCAGCGCCAGCACCCAGGGCTCGAAGATTTCGATCCGGCAGATCGGCCCGTCATGCCGCCCCTGGCGCGGCGTTTCCATACGGGATGTCCAGGGCGTGGAAATGCGACCGATGAAGGTGAGGCCGGCATCCGAGGCCGCAGGCGGCTCGACGACCACCTCGTTTTCGCGAATCTCGTTCTCACGCACCATGAACGTCTTCCTCTTTCGATGCCGGCTACTTCAAGCCCTTCAGCAGGGTTGCCACTTGATCGTCCGTCAGGTCGACCTGATAGAACAGCTTGTAGAAGGCCTTCACGTCATCGGTGAAATTACTCCTGAAGAGCTTCGGGTAGAGCAGCTTTTCCAGCCAGCGCACGCCGAGAAGCCGGTTGACGCCGGGCGGCGAATCGAACCAGCCGAAAGGTAGCGACGGCGGCACGAAGACCTTGCCGTCCTTGACGGCCTTGATAGCAGCCCATTGCGGATCGCTCTTCGCCAATGCGGCGAATTTTTCATCATCGGCGATGATGATATCCGGATTCCAGCCGGCAACCTGTTGCGGCGTCACCTTGGTCAATCCGCCTTTTCCGGCGGCGGCTGCGACGTTCATGGTGCCCACGACATCAAGAATTTCGAGGTTGATCGAGCCGGAAAGCCCGGTTTCCAAACCATCGGCGCCGCGACCATAATAGACGCGCGGCCGCGGATCATTGGGAAGCGTCGCCAGCTTGTCGTTCAGGTCCTTGACCGTCGAATCGGCGTAGTCGGCCAGCTTGTTGGCGCGATCGCCAACGCCGATGAGCGCCCCGACGTCACGCAGCGTATCGGCAGTGCGGGCAAAGCTGCCGTCGATCAGAACATAGGGAATGCCGGTCTCCACCTGCACCTTATCGGCCAGCGCCTTGTAGGTGGGGTCGACCGTGCCGGCATCGAGAATGATATCCGGCTTGGCATCCATCACGGCCTGCGCGCTGATCGTGCCGCCCTTGCCTGTCAGACGACCGACGGTGGGAAGCGCCTGGACCGAAGGCATGAGATAGGCTTTGGCGGCATCATCAGGCGCGTGCACCCAGCCGGCCAGCTTTTCCGGCGCCAGAACATAGACCAGCACGGCGGCCGGCGGTCCGGCAACGACGATGCGGTTGATCTTGTCCGGCACCGAGACCGTGCGTCCGGCCGCATCGGTGATAATCCGTGCCTGCGCGGAGACAGGAAGCAGCCCGACAAACGCCAGAGCAAGAACCGCAAGAAATTTCATCATAAAAGCCGCCCGCTATGATCGAATAGATCCCCGGGGCGGCACTATGGCATAGCGCTATATTGGATGGAACATCTCGAAGGCACTATTCCAGAATGAAACATGCGGTCGACAATCACGACGCCTTGATGGTGAGCTGACGTCCTGCTTCAAGCGGCGTGCAATCCGGCCGGTCTGCTTGTCTCACACCCAATCTCCGCCATGATGGAAAGGCTTTCATTACATCGCGTGTAATTGAGGAGATGTTTGTCTCGCGGTATCCAACGTCCGTCTTCTTGCAGGAAGAGCATTTCAAAGCCCTTCAACAGACGGAGCCTTGGCCCGGAACAATGTCGCGGCCGCGACCCCCGGTTCCAACGGCAGGCTCAGGAGAAACCCATGACGACGATGTCATTTACGAAAACAGACGCTCCCCAATGGCTGCTGACCTTCTGGCGGGAAATTGACGACAAGACCTTTGGCGACGGCTTCAATTGCTTCGCGGAAGACGCAACATGCAATCTCGGCATTGCCGACTGGAAAGGCCGCGAGACCATTCGCGAAAACCTGCGCGCCTTCATCGACACCGGATTCACCGCGTTGCATGATGTTACCGAATATTGGGATGGCGGATCGCTCAAAGTGTTCCGTGGAACAGTCACCATGACGCCCGACGATCGAACACAGGCGGTGGTCAAGCCGGTCATGACGCACTTTTTCTACATGGACGAGGTCGATCCCGCCAAAGTGCGTCATTGGTACGGATCAGTCGGACCCGTCGCGTTCTGACGGCAATCCATGCTGGCGGGGTGGTTGAACCCACCCCACCACGATGAGACGAACGAAGCGAGGCATCCGCATCATGGTTTCTTCCCGCACAGATCCAAGAATGCCAAACGAACTCGGCCCGCAGCTGCGTGCATGGCGGGGCACACGCGGCAAGAGCCAGCTCGATCTTTCCCTCGACACCGGCATTTCGCAGCGTCAGATCAGCTTCATCGAGAGCGGCAGGAGCACTCCCGGTCGCCAGAATGTTATGCGTCTCGCCGAAGCGTTGGATGTGCCGTTCCGGGAGCGCAACAGCCTGCTGCTTGCCGCCGGCTATGCACCGATCTATTCGGAGGCAAGCTTCGATGATCGCGAGATGCAAGGCGTGACGAACGCGCTCAAGCGCATGCTTCGCCAGCACGAGCCGTTCCCGGCCGTCGTGATGGACCGCTACTGGAATGTCTTGATGACCAATGATGCGACCCCGCGCTTCTTCGGTCATTTCATCGATATGGCCGCACGTCCGGCACCGCGCAATCTGCTGCATCTCATGTTCGATCCTTCGGGCATGCGGCCCTTCATTCCCGATTGGGATCTGACGGCAAAGAGCCTTCTCGGGCGCGTCCTTCGGGAGTCCGTCGGCCGCGCCATCGACGCACGGACCAAAGAACTGATCGATAGCTTGCTTGCCTACCCGGATGTGGATGCGGAATGGAAGACATCGGCAACGGCCGAAAACACACCCGTCATCCCGCTGTCGTTCGCAAAGGACGGGCAGCACTTGAGATTTTTCTCACTGGTGACGACGGTCGGTACCGCGCAGATGATAACGACCCAGGAATTGCGGATCGAATGCATGTTTCCACTGGATGAAACCACGGAGGTTCACTACGCCGAACTGATGAACACCGCTCAATAGAGAGGCAGCGACAGAGAATGGTCGCTGATATCACGCCGCCTTGACGGCATGATATTCCTTGATGGCGACCATCTTGATAGCCGGGTAACGTTCCGCCTCGTAGCGCAGCGAGAAGCCGTCCTGAGCGAGGAAAACCGGGTCGCCGTCGAGATCGCGGGCGATATCGCCACGACGCGCGGTGACGAATTTTTCGAGGTCGGCAGGCTGATCGGCGGACACCCAGCGGCAGACGGAGAAGCGCGACATTTCGAAGGAAACCGGCAGGCCGTATTCGGCCATCAGCCGCTCCTTCAAGACGTCGAGCTGCAGCGCGCCGACAACGCCGACGATGGCGGGGGAGCCGTCCTCGGGCGAGAACAGCTGCACGACACCCTCTTCGGCCATCTGCTGCAGCGCTTCCTTCAGCTTCTTCGCCTTCATGGCATCCTCAAGACGCACGCGGCGCAGGATTTCCGGCGAGAAGTTCGGCACGCCCTGGAAGACGAGCGATTCACCTTCCGTCAGCGTATCGCCGATGCGCAGCGTCCCGTGGTTCGGAATGCCGACGACATCGCCGGCATAGGCGGTGTCGGCAAGCTGGCGTTGCGAGGCGAAGAAGAACTGCGGTGCGGTGAGGCCCAGCTGCTTGCCGGTGCGCGACAGGCGCGCCTTCATGCCACGCTCCAATTTGCCGGAGCAGATACGGGCAAAGGCGATGCGGTCGCGATGGTTCGGGTCCATATTCGCCTGGATCTTGAAGACGAAGGCCGTCATCTTGTCGTCGGTGGCGTGAACGGTCCTGATATCGGCCACCTGATCGCGTGGCGGCGGCGCGAATTCGCCCAGCGCGTTGATGAGATCGCGAACGCCGAAATTGCGCAGGGCCGAGCCGAAAAAGACTGGCGTCATATGGCCTTCAAGGAACGACTCCTGGTCGAAAGGGCGGCAGGCTTCGATCGCCAGTTCCGTCTCATCGATGAAGGCTTGGCGTTCGTTTTCCGGCAGCCTGTCGGCCACGGCCTGTGGGCCGTTGACGGGAGTCGCGGCCACTTCGGTATCGGAGCCGCGAACAGTGTTGGATGCCAGGTGATAGGAACCGCAGAAGGTCTTCGAGCGGCCGATCGGCCAGGTGATCGGCGCAGTGTCGAGCGCCAGCTTCTCTTCGACCTCATCGAGAATCTCGAAAGGATCGCGGCTTTCGCGGTCCATCTTGTTGATGAAGGTGATGATCGGGATATCGCGCATGCGGCAGACTTCGAACAGCTTCAGCGTCCGCGGCTCGATACCCTTGGCGGCATCGATGACCATGACCGCGGCGTCGACGGCCGTCAGCGTGCGATAGGTGTCGTCGGCGAAGTCTTCGTGACCGGGCGTGTCGAGAATGTTGAAGACATTGCCTTCATATTCGAAGGTCATGACCGAGGTGACGACCGAGATGCCGCGCTCGCGCTCGATCTTCATCCAGTCGGACCGCGTCTGCATGCGATCCTTCTTGGCCTTGACTTCACCGGCGAGCTGGATGGCGCCGCCGAACAGCAGCAGCTTTTCGGTGAGCGTCGTCTTGCCCGCGTCCGGGTGAGCGATAATAGCGAATGTGCGGCGGCGGGAGACCGCCTCGGCGAGACTTTCGGCCATGCGTGTAAATCCTGTGAATTGCGGCCGTATCTAGCGACTCAAGGCCGGGATTGCAATTGACCTTGGGCATCCGAGCGCAAACTAATGCCGCATGACCATTCACACAGATATCAGCCCGACCCTGAACCTCATCCGCTTGCCGAACGGCGAAGGCCTGGAACTGCCCGCCTATGAGACCAAGGGCGCCGCCGGCATGGACCTGCGCGCCGGCGTCGAGGATGGGGCACCGCTGACGCTCGCGCCCGGCAAACGCGCCCTCGTTCCCACCGGCTTCATCTTCGAGATCCCAGAGGGGTATGAGGCGCAGATCCGGCCGCGCTCCGGCCTCGCGTTCAAAAACGGCATCACCTGCCTGAACTCACCCGGCACGGTCGATTGCGATTATCGCGGCGAAGTAAAGGTGCTGTTGATCAACCTCGGCGACGAGCCGTTCGAGATCACCCGCGGCATGCGCATCGCCCAGATGATCATCGCTCCGGTCACGCAGGTGCGGGTCGCCGAGATCACCGAAGTCAGCGAGACCGCGCGCGGCGCCGGCGGCTTCGGCTCCACCGGCGTGTGATGAGCGATCTTGCCCAACAGCATGGCCTGACGCTCCGCCAGGACTATTTCGCCGATCCTTCCGCCTGGAACGCTCTCGTCGATCTGCTGCAGGACACGTTTTCCATCGACATCAACCTGCAGGCTTCATTCGGCGGCCCCGATCCCAGCAGCATGCCATCAGGCTATTTCGACGCCGATGGCCGTTGTGTCGCCAATTTCAGCGCCTTCTCGATGCCGATGATCATCAATGGCCGGTCTGTGAAGGCGGCCGGATATCAGTCCGGAGCAGTTCGGCCCGAATGGCGCGGGCGCGGGCTTTATCGCGACCTCATGCAGCGCACCTTTGCACGAACGAAGGCTGCGGGCTACGAGCTCGATCTCCTGCTCACCGACAAGCCGGCGCTTTATGAGCGTTACGGTTTTCGAGCCCTGCCACAGCATGTCTTCATTGCGCAGACGCCGAAGCCCCAGCAATCCGGGCAGACTGCCCGGCAGCTCTACCTGGAAGCGCGTGATGATGTGCGTCTGATCAAGACGCTCCTGCAAAGCCGGCAGCCGGTCTCCGCTCGCTTTGCCGTCGCCAGGCAGACGGAGATGTTTCTGCTGAATGCCGGCTTCAATACTGCAATCCGCCTGACGGCACTCGGCGATGACACGGTGATTGCATGGACCTTTGATGGCGCGACTTTCTGGCTTCTCGACGTCGTGGGAACGACCATGCCATCCCTCGCCGCAATCCTGTCCGCGCTTGACCTCGAACCCGATCGTATCGAGATCTGCTTCTCTCCGGATCGTCTGGATTGCGAGGTATCGCTGGAGCCCTATGAGGGCTACACGATGCTGCTGGCGCGCGGCACGGCTGCAGACGATATTGCCGGGCCGATCTTGCTGTCACCCATGGCCGAGTTCTAGAGCATTTCCGTTTTAATCGAAGTGACGGAAATGCTCTATCTCTTTGTTTTCACGCAATTCCGGACGCAAAACCGCTCCGCACTTTTGCTGGAATTGCTCTAGCGCGAAAGCGGTGGCAGCCGGCGCTTGACCGGTGTCGCCTTGATCATCGACGTATTCGTTTCGGCTCGCTCGGTGATCTTGTCCAATATGCCATCAAGCTCACCCATCGAACGCACCACCAGACGACCGATGAAACAATCATCGCCGGTGACCTTGTCGCATTCGATGAATTCCGGTGTTTCCTGAATGATGCGCTCGACGACGTGCAACTGGCCGGGCAAAGGCCGGATGCGAACGATCGCCTGCAGGGGATAGCCGATGGCCTCCGGTGCGATATCCACGGTGAAGGCCGAGATGACGCCGCGCTCCTCCAGTCGACGCAGTCGTTCTGCGGCGCTGGGTGACGACAGGCCGGCCGCCTCCGCCAGCTCCTTCAGCGATATCCGGGCATTGCGCGCCAGCGCTTCGAGCATCCGCTGGTCCGTCTCATCCAAGCCAATCGCCGCATTAGGCACGCCCATTCCATCACCTCATTTAATTAGGAGGAAACTCTACATCGCCTTATTAAACCTATATCACTGATAATCTCGCCGCAATATCATCTGGTGCCACATACGGGAGCACGGGCAATGAGCGAGATACGACGCGGTACGATGGAAATGACGGCGGCGATGCTGATTTCGGGGACGATCGGCTGGTTCGTTCTGATGTCGGGGCAGCCGGTGACCGGCGTAGTGTTCTGGCGCTGCCTCTTCGGCGCGATGACGCTTCTTGGCGTCTGCGCCGTCATGGGCCTGCTGCGCCCCGGCATACTGACCGTGAAGACATTCTCCATCGCCGTTGCCGGCGGGGTTGCCATCGTCCTCAACTGGCTGCTGCTTTTCGCTGCTTACTCGCATGCCTCGATCTCGATCGCCACGACCGTCTACAACACACAGCCCTTCATGCTGCTCGGGCTCGGCGCGCTGTTCCTGGGTGAAAAGATCACGCTTACCAAGCTCTTCTGGCTCGGCCTCGCCTTTGCCGGCATGGTCGTCATCGTCGAGGGCAAGCCGACGGAAACGGGCGGGGCGGCAAGCTATGCGATCGGCATTTTGCTTTCGCTCAGCGCTGCCTTCTTCTACGCACTGGCCGCCATCGCCGCGAAGTGGCTGAAGGGCACGCCGCCGCATCTCATCGCGCTCATCCAGGTCTCGACCGGCGTCCTGATGCTCATCCCGTTTACCGATTTCTCCGCCGCTCCGCATGATGCCGGCGGCTGGTCCATTCTCATTACCATGGGCATCGTCCATACCGGCCTGATGTATGTGCTGCTCTATGGAGCGATCCAGAGGCTGCCGACGCATCTCACGGGCGCGCTCTCCTTCATCTATCCGATCGCCGCCATCGTCGTCGATCGCTTTGCCTTCGGCCATGTGCTCGGCGTCGCGCAAATCATCGGTGCCATCGTCATTCTGGGGGCGGCAGCGGGCATGAATCTCGGCTGGACGATCCCCCTGCCCCGTCCTAAAAGCAGTGATCTTTCAAAGGGAACAGCCGAATGATCACCTGCTATCTGCGCTACGTCATCGATCCCTATAAGCTTGCCCAGTTCGAGCATTACGCAAAGCTCTGGATCCCGCTGGTCAACCGGCTTGGCGGCACGCATCACGGCTATTTCATGCCGCATGAAGGCGCCAGCAACATCGCGCTCGCGCTATTCAGCTTTCCGAGCCTCGCCGCCTATGAGGAGTATCGGCTGAAAATACCCGAGGACGCGGAATGCCAAGCCGCCCTTGCCTATGGCGAGGAAACGCGCTGCATCGTCAGCTATGAGCGCAGCTTCATGCGGCCGGTCTTCTGAGATTATTTGGCGGGTTGCGGGCAGGTTTCCGGCTGGCCGTCGAGACCTTCCGCCAGCTTCTCGAAACGCGCACTCGGCTTGGCCGCATCTGCGCCGAGATGCAGGACATAGAGGCTGTCGAAATCCTTGCCGTGCCACTTCGGCACCGCCTTGGCGTCGCCGCCATTCTCGCTCATCAATTGCCGGACGAGATCGACGATCTGCTTGTGCTCCCACGCAACGAAGATCAGCTTGCCGGCATAGTCGTGCTTTTCCAGCGCGGCCTTCAGGCCATCGATATCCTCATAGCCGAAGCTGGTATCGACAGGCAGGTCCAGCGCGATGGCCGTCGGCTCGATGGTGGCGAGTGGCCGGATGTAATCGTAGGAAACGCCGGAATCTTCTTTCCGCTTGGAAGGGTCCGGGGCAAAGATCGCCGAGGGCTTGCCAAAGAGCTTTGTCAGCACCGGCGGCAGGGCCAGCGACCGGTTGAGGCCCTGGCAACTCAGCTGACCGAGGCCTGCTTCCGGCTTTTCACCATGGCGCATGAAGACGATTGTTTGCGTGCCAGTCTCCGCCGCCGAAGCGAGTGGCGCGACGCTTGCGAACGAGGCGAGTGCCAAAAGGCCGGCGGTGACGGTTTGCACCACGTTTCGCATCAGCGTTGCGCCTCAAACGCCATGCGGACGGCAAGCCCTGCCAACACGGTACCCATCAGCCATCGCTGCACCAGCGCGAAGGATGGGCGCCGGGTGAGAAACATCGCGATCCAGCCGGCACTTAGCGCGAACATGGCATTGAACGTCACGCTGATGATGATCTGCGCGAAGCCGAGAAAGAGCGATTGCGTAAAGACGCTGCCGGCGGCGGGATCGATGAACTGCGGCAGCAGCGAAAGATAAAGCACTGCGACCTTCGGGTTCAGCAGGCTGGTCACCAGCCCCATGGAGAAAAGCCGGCGCGTGCTGTCTTTCGGCAGCTCGCGCACCTGAAAGGCGGAGCGGCCGCCGGGCTTCAGCGCATTCCAGGCAAGCCAGCCGAGATAGGCCGCACCCGCCAGTCGCAGCGCATCATAAGCGAAGGGCACGGCAAGGACGAAGGCGGTGATGCCGAGCGCGGCTGACAGCATGTAGAAGATAAAGCCGCAAGCGACGCCGCCGAGCGAGATCAACCCGGCCGCCGGCCCCTGCGAGATCGATCGCGATACCAGATAGATCATGTTCGGCCCGGGCGTCAGCACCATGCCGAGCGCAATCAAGGCAAAGGCGATCATGCTGGTCACGTGCGGCATCGGGGAACTCCGGGCGGGAAGGCGTCAGAAAAGAATTTCGGTGGATGCGATCAGCCTGATTTCATGCTGCCCGGCGTCGAAACCGTCAAGCAGCATATTGTGATGGGAGACAATCTCTTCGAAAGCCAACTTGCCCATATCCGCCGTGGTGTGCCCATCCGAGATCAGCGAGACGTCGAAACCGAGCGAAACGGCGCGGCGTGCCGTCGTATCGACGCAGAATTGCGTCATGCAGCCGCCGATGAAAAGACGGGTTATGCCGCGGGTACGCAGCTTCGCCTCAAGATCGGTTTCGAAGAAAGAATCGCAGCTCGTCTTGTGCACCACGACATCACCGGCCTCGGGCGCGATTTCCCGGCGCAGCTGCCAGCCTTCGCTGCGTTTCACCAGCCGATGGCCCGGATTACCGTCGTGCTGGACGATGAAGGCCGGAATGCCGGCAGCGCGTGCCCTGTGTTTCAAGCCCGCCAGCTTGGCGACAACCGCTTCCAGCGCGGCATCGATGGCCGGCTGCCGACCCGGAGCGCCAAGGCCGGTCAGGATGGAATTTTGAAGATCGATCAGTAGCAATGCAGAAGACATGATATCCTTAGGCAAAGCAGTTTCGACGCGCCGTTAACCCCTTGGTAATCTGTTCGCAGCGCCAGCGCAATCGCTTGAAAACGCAAAGGTGGTGCGTTAGAGCAAACACCATCTGAGGAGGAAATTGCCATGACGCTTGCATCCCTGCTCGCCTATTGCGGCGCTCTCTTCATTGCTGCGGCAATTCCCGGCCCTGGCATTACGGCGATCGTGGCGCGTGCGCTTGGCTCCGGCTTTCGCGAGACCTTTTTCATGGGCCTCGGCCTGGTGCTCGGTGACACGATCTACCTGACGGCCGTCATCCTCGGCCTTGCCTTTGTGGCGCAGACCTTCACCGAGGTGTTCATCGTCATCAAGATCGCCGGTGCGCTCTATCTCGGCTATATCGCCTGGAAACTATGGACGGCCGGTTTGCTGGCTGCGGATATCGCGGCAAAGAAATCCAATAGCGCCGGCATGTCTTTTCTCTCGGGCCTGCTGGTGACGCTCGGCAATCCGAAGACCATGCTCTTCTACGTCGCGCTGGTGCCGACGCTGATCGATATCGGCAGCATCGGCCTGCGCGAATATGCGATGTTGCTGGCGGCAACTTTCGTCGTGCTGCTGGTCGTTCTCGTCCCCTATATGCTGCTTGCCTCGCGAGCCCGCACCTTCCTGAAGAAACCGCGAGCCCTGCAGATCTTGAACCGGGTCGCCGCCAGCATCCTCGCGGGCACGGCAGCCTTCATCGCCGCCCGCGCAGCCTGAAAAAATCTTCTCTGAAGAAGCTGGTTGAGAGATTCTTTTCTCACGCGCAGCAAGCGGTGAGGACGCACGCACTCTGGTTTCCGCAAGCATTTGATCCTATTGTCACTCCATAATTCCAATGTAGGGAGAGAACCCATGTCCGACACCCGCAAACCAGGCCGCGGCCGCGTCTATGCCTCGATCACCGAGACCATCGGCGACACGCCGCTCGTGCGTCTCGACAAGCTGGCAAAGGAAAAGGGCGTCAAGGCCAACCTCCTGGCAAAGCTCGAATTCTTCAATCCGATTGCCTCCGTGAAGGACCGTATCGGCGTTGCCATGATCGAGAGCCTGGAAGCTCAGGGCAAGATCGCTCCGGGCAGAACGGTGCTGATCGAGCCGACCTCCGGCAATACCGGCATCGCGCTTGCCTTTGCCGCCGCCGCCAAGGGTTACAAGCTGATCCTCACCATGCCGGAGACCATGTCGATCGAGCGCCGCAAGATGCTGGCGCTGCTCGGCGCCGAACTGGTGCTGACCGAAGGGCCGAAGGGCATGAAGGGCGCGATCGCCAAGGCCGAGGAACTGGCCTCGACGCTGCCGGATGCCATCATCCCGCAGCAGTTCGAGAACCCGGCCAACCCGGAAATCCATCGCAAGACGACGGCTGAGGAAATCTGGAACGACACCGAGGGCAAGGTCGATATCTTCGTCTCCGGCATCGGAACGGGAGGCACGATCACCGGCGTCGGCCAGGTGCTGAAGGCCCGCAAGCCCGACGTGAAGGTCATCGCCGTCGAGCCGACGGATTCCCCGGTTCTTTCCGGCGGCAATCCCGGCCCGCACAAGATCCAGGGCATCGGCGCCGGCTTCGCGCCGAAGATCCTCGACACCCATGTCTATGACGAGGTGATCACCGTCTCCAATGACGAGGCTTTCCAGCAGGCCCGGCTCGTGGCGAAGCTCGAAGGCGTGCCCGTCGGCATCTCTTCCGGTGCGGCGCTGACGGCAGCCATCAAGGTGGGCCAGCGCCCGGAAAACGAAGGCAAGACCATTGTCGTCATCATCCCCTCCTTCGCCGAACGCTACCTGTCGACGGCGCTGTTCGAAGGTCTGGGCGGCTGAAACAGCCAACCATAATTTTGATTGAGAAAGGGGTGCTGCGGCACCCCTGTTTCATTCGGGTAAAGCGATAGCCTCATGGTAGCGCACGCCGTGGCTGGCACTGAAGCCTTTCAGGTCGAACCTGCTCCAGACGGTGCCCCATGGAAACACAAGCCCGCCATCCGTCAACTCGGTCTGGAACATGGCAACCAAAACCTTGCGCACGAATTTGATCTCCTGGTTGATTGCCTGCTGGGTCGGCCAGCCCTCTTCCAGCGTCGCGCCCGGCAAGGAAACGCCCCAATGGGCACTCATCAGCCTGCCATCATGAAAGCATAACGCGATGTCGGCCGGTTGTTGTCCGAAGGACAGGCCATGCAGCTGCAGCCATTCGTAACCATTCTGTAGATCGCGCGATCCACCGACCCACTGAGAGGCGAGCGCTAGTACGCTCGATTTATCCTGGGATGCCGTGAATCGAACAGCGTCACCGATGCAAATGGCCCCGGTTCCTGGATCAATGGACAGTTCTGCATTCATGCGGAGACGACATCTTCCAATTCGATCAGCGATGCAGACGGTCCTATCGCATTCGGTGGCGGGCGTCCAAATCGAGCGCCTTCAGCCGCACCATGAGATCAGGCAGCCGCGGTCAACCGCTCACCGGCGATGCGATAGGAGATGGCTTCCGCCAGATGGATGCGCCCGACGGTCGGCTTGTCGTCGAGATCGGCGAGCGTGCGCGCCACCTTGAGGATGCGGTGATAGCCACGGGCCGAGAACTTCATCTTCTCCGCCGCATCCCGCAACAATTGCAGGCCGGCAGCATCCGGCTCGGCGATGGTTTCGATCATCGAGGTTGAGCAGCGGGCATTGGTGAGAATGCCCTTCATGCCGGCCGTTTCGAAACGCTCGCGCTGCCGCTCCCGGGCGCGGGCGACACGCAGTGCCACATCGGCGCTCCTTTCCGCCGCTGCCGGCCGGATAAGATCGGCGGCGGAAACGGCCGGTACGTCGATGCGGATATCGATGCGATCGAGCAGCGGGCCGGAAATGCGCCCCTGATAATCGCTGACACAACGCGGGCCTCGGGCGCAGGTATGCCCCGGCTCGCCGGCCATGCCGCATCGGCAGGGATTCATCGCCGCGATCAACTGGATGCCGGCGGGGTAGGAAACCCTGTGGTTCGCGCGGGCGATGACGCATTCGCCGGTTTCCAGCGGCTGGCGCAGCGCATCCAGCGCCTGCGGCGAAAACTCCGGCAGTTCGTCAAGAAATAGAATGCCGTGATGGGCAAGCGAGACCTCGCCGGGCCGGGCACGCAGACCGCCGCCAACGAGCGCCGCCATGGTGGCGGAGTGGTGCGGCGCACGGTAGGGCCGTCGATCGGAGAGCTTGCCGCCCGAAAGCTGGCCGGCAACGGAGTGGATCATCGATACTTCGAGCAGCTCCGATGTCGATAGCGGCGGCAATATCGACGGCAGGCGCGAGGCCAGCATCGACTTGCCGGAACCGGGCGGCCCGACGAAGAGCAGATTATGGCCGCCAGCCGCTGCCACTTCCAATGCCCGCTTGGCACTCTCTTGCCCCTTGATATCGGCAAGGTCTGGCAGGTTGGCGGCGGTGGCCCGCACTGCTGGCTCCGGGCGTGACAACACCTGGGTGCCGCGAAAATGGTTGGCGAGAGCGATCAGGCTGCGTGGCGCGAGAATATCGATTTCCTTGCCCGCCCAGGCGGCTTCCGGCCCGCTCTCGAACGGGCAAATCAGCCCCTTGCCCATGGCATTGGCGGCGATGGCAGCCGGTAGGGCGCCCGCAACGGGTGCAATCGTGCCGTCGAGATTGAGTTCGCCGATAACGGTGTAGGAAGACAAGGCGTCAGCCGGGATGGCGCCGAGCGCCGCCATCAGGCCAAGCGCGATCGCAAGATCGAAATGGCTGCCTTCCTTCGGCAGGTCCGCCGGTGCGAGATTGACCGTGACTTTCTTCGGCGGCAGGGCGAGGCCGGAAGCGTGAAGTGCCGCCTGCACCCGCTCTCGACTTTCAGCGACGGCCTTGTCCGGCAGGCCGACGATGTGCATCAGCACCTTGCCGGGCGCGATCATCACCTGAACTTCGACGGGCACGCCTTCGATACCCTGAAACGCAACCGTACTGACGCGCGCCACCATGCCTTGCCCTCGCCCAACTCGCTTGCCGCTATTAATTCTTCACCGCAGACCATGGGTTGCAACGTGGCAGAAAAAATGAAATGAAACAAGAACAATAAAAGAACAAAGGGGCGGTTTTTACAATTGGGGGAAAATTATGAGACTTGCGATATCGCTATCCCTTCTGATGGCCGTCCTTCTCGGCGGCTGCCAGTCCATCGATGGCGGGGATAATCTGGAAAAGGGCATTCCCTATTCGTTGAGCGCCAAGGAAACGGCTGCGGTGGAAAAGGGTTTGCGCGAGCAGCTTCCTTACGAGGGCCTTCTGCTTTTCGGGCCTATGGCGGCTTCCAAGAACAGCAAGGGCCATGTCAGCGTCTGCGGCACGATCACCGCCATGGGTGGCTATGGCGGCGTGGTAAACAAGCGGCCTTACGTCGGCATGATGGTCAACGTGAAGCCGCTTTTCGGCTTCGTGCCGATCGTCATCGCGGATGACAGCTCGACCGAGCAGTCAGCGGTGATCCTGACCTGCCGCCGCATGGGCATAGCGATATAATTCGTGTTGCGGCGAGAGCAAACGACCTCTCACCGATCCCCGGCGAAAACAGCCATCACGCCCGCTTGGATTCGATCGCATCCCAGAGCAGGCTGGCGATGTCGGCACCGCCGAAGCGCTTCACTTCGCGGATGCCGGTCGGCGACGTGACGTTGATCTCGGTCATGTAGTCGCCGATGACATCAATGCCGACGAGAAGGAAGCCGCGGGCCTTCAGAGCCGGGCCGATGCGGGCGCAGATTTCCTGCTCGCGCGCCGTCAGCTCGGTGGCTTCGGCGCGGCCGCCGACATGCATGTTGGAGCGGGCATCATGCTCGGCCGGCACGCGGTTGATCGCGCCAACAGCCTGGCCATCGACGAGGATGATGCGCTTGTCGCCCTTGCGCACGTCAGGCAGGTATTGCTGGGCGATGAAGGGCTCGCGGAAGAGCTGGCCGAACATTTCCAGCAGAGACGAGAGGTTGCGGTCGTCACGCGTCGAATGGAAGACGCCGGCGCCGCCATTGCCATAGAGCGGCTTCAGAATGATATCGCCCATCTCCTCGCGAAAGCGGCGGATCTCGCCGGCATCGCGGGTGATCAGCGTCTTCGGCATCAGATCGGCGAATTCGGTGACGAAGATCTTTTCCGGCGAGTTGCGCACCCAGGCCGGATCGTTGACAACGAGAGTCTTCGGATGGATGCGCTCCAAGAGATGTGTCGAGGTGATATAGGCCATGTCGAAGGGGGGATCCTGGCGCAGCAACACCACATCCATGGTCGAAAGGTCGACACGCTCGGGCTCGCCGAGCTCGAAGTGGTCACCCTTGACATCGCGCAGGATCATCGGCTCGACGGAGGCATAGACCTCGCCGTCGCGCATGCTCAGCCGCTCGGGCGTGTAGTGAAAGAGTTTGTAGCCGCGGTTCTGGGCCTCGAGGCTCATGGCGAAGGTCGAGTCGCCCGCAATGTTGATGCCCCGGACATGGTCCATCTGGACCGCGACATTCTTAATCTTCGCCATAGTCAGCCCTCGCTCGAATTCGCCGACAGATGTAGGTCGGCCCGCCTTCAAACGCAACGGCTATTCAAGGGCTTCAGGCAAAGCTCGCCGCACTCAGGCGGCGAGACCCTGGGTGCCGCCGCCCTGCCTGACGAGATCACGCAGGCGATAGGCCATGGTCAAAGGCTTCGGGAACGGCTTGCGCAAAAAGGCGACCTTGCGCAGATAGCGATCGATGCGCCATGTCGCCCAGGTGCCGCCTGCGAAATAGGCGACATCTCCTGCGGTCAGCGTGCGTTCGACGCCATCTTCCGTGGTGATATGCACCTCGCCTTCGAGGATCATTACCGTTTCGTCCCAGCCGAAATACCAGCGGAACTCGCCTGCTGTGCAATCCCACAGCGCCGTCAGCGCGGCGTCATCCTGTCCGCGAGAATGCTCGGCGATGCGGGCCACAGGTTCACCCGCCAGTATCCACGACGGCTCGATCGGCGATGGCTTCATTTCCATCGCGCCCGCGGCATCGGCGACGAAATTCTTCGATGGCGGCATCGCCACGACAACAGGCACCGCACGCGCGGCAAAGGCCGCCATGCTCGCCAACATCAATTTCAAGACCATGCAATCCCCCAATTCCATGCGCGTCTAAGACTTCTTCGCATGAAAGAGGTAACGGCGAGGTTCAGGAAAAACTTCGCATTTTAACGGTTGCAGCGATCAGGCCGAGAAACCTTCGATTGTGCAAACAATCATGTCGTGATCGGACAGCGGCTTGCCCTCTTCATTGAGGGAGGAAACAAGGTGGCTTTCGCTGATTTTCAGACCACGGCTCAGAAACCAATCGAGCTTCATGGCGCGATCGGGGAAGCGAGTGATCAGGCTCGGGCGTGTGCTCGTCTGATCGAGCGGGCCGCCATGGCATTCGAAGCCACGGCTTTCCGCCATGGCAAACAGCGTGTCGGTCGAGAAATCGCCGCCGGTGTGATTGCCGGTGTTGAGATCGCCGCCGATCAGGATCGGAAGGCCGAGCGCAAAGGCTTCGACGGCATCGATCAGCGCCGCCGTCTGCCGCTCGCGGTATGCAGCAGTTGCGACACTTTCGAGATGGACCGACACGGCAACGAAAGGCCCGGCTTCGGTTTCGACGATAGCGCCGACAGCGCAGCGATCGCCGATACGCGGCTGCTCGTTGCTGTCATTGAACCACACGGCTTCGCCGGGAAGACGGAACAGGAAAGCATCCTTCAAGGCGACCAAGGCCATCAGGGCGTTGCCGTGAAAGCCCTTCTCGTTGAAATCGTCGCGGCAGTAGGAACGCTCGATTTCCGAGCCGAGGCTCAGTTCCAGGAACTCGACGCCATAGGCATAGTTCATGCCGAGTTCGCCGGCGACGACGGCCGTGGGATCACGTTGCTCGGTGCGGGCCATGCCATCATCCATCTCGGAAAGCAGGACCAGCGGCGCTCCTGTTGCCCGCAGCTTTGCCGCAGTCTCCTCAGGGAACAGGCAGCGCTCGAGGTTCCAGGCCGCAACGGTGAAGGGGAAGGACAGGGCCGCGGCCTTGGCTTCAGCACCACCGACCCGCACCGTGTTCATGCAGGCAAGCGATGCCAGGATAGAGGCATGAACGGCAGGAGATTTCTCCAGCGAGATAAAGCTCTTGCGCTCCTCCTGCGAGGGAACGGTGGAGGCGGAAACGGTGCTGCGGATCATGATGAAGCCTGTCGAAACGAGATGGGAAGCGCCGGGGGGATTGCGAGCGCATATCGGCCCGGCAATAGGCTGATTTTGTGACGTTTCTGTAACGCCGGCCTCAAAACGCATCCGGAAAATGCTGCGGCCAACGCCCGGGCAGCATGGCGACGATATCGTAGCGCTGCGACAGACGGGCAAAATCCGGTTGCCGCGCCAGCCACAGGTCGCTGGCGGCGCGGATGCGCTTCTGCGAAGCAAAGGAAACCGCATCGATCGCCTCTTGCGCCCCCCGCCTCGATTTGACCTCGACGAAGACGGCAAGATCCCCCTTGCGGGCAACGATATCGATCTCACCGAGCTTGGTGCGGTGGCGGATGGCCAGGATGCGATAGCCCTTGAGCAGCAGGAAGGCGGCGGCCAGATATTCGGCCACATGGCCACGTCGCCACGCCTTCTGCCGCTTCAGCCTCTCGCCTGTCTCAGCCATGGCGTTCCTTCATGTCGAGCAGTCGCTGATAAAGCTCCTTGCGTGGCAGGCCGGTCAGGCGAGCGGCTTCCGCTGCGGCCTTTGCCGTCGGCATCGTGCCCGCGAGGTCGGCAAGAATGGCGTCGATATCAGCTTCGGCTGTCACGCTTTCGGCCGGCGGCCCGACGAGCCAGACAATCTCACCCTTGACGTTATCGACCTCCCTATAAAAGGCGGCGAGTTCGGCGAGCGTGCCGCGGCGGAATTCCTCGAAGGTCTTGGTGAGCTCCCGGCAGACGGCGGCAGGGCGTTCGGCTCCGAGCACATCGGCGGCGGAGGCAAGCGTAGCGGCGATGCGATGCGGCGATTCAAAGAAAATGAGGGTCGCCGGAATGCCGGCAAGTTCCGCCAGCCGGTCCCGCTTGCCCTTGTCCTTGGCCGGCAGGAAACCGGCAAAGAAGAAGGCGTCGTTGGGAAGGCCAGAGCCGACGAGGGCGGCAAGCGGCGCCGAAGCGCCGGGAATGGGAACGACCTTGTAGCCAGCCTCGATCGCCTGCACCGCCAGCCGATAGCCGGGGTCGGAGACCAACGGCGTGCCGGCATCGGAGACCAGCGCCACCGAACGGCCGCCCTCCAGCGCCTGCAGCAGACGGGGGCCGGCCTCATCGGCATTGTACTCATGATAGGCATAGGGCCTGTTCTGGATACCATAGCGATCAAGCAGGACGCGGGTAACGCGGGTGTCCTCGCAGGCCAGAACGTCGGCGCCTGCCAATGTCTCCAATGCCCTCAGCGTGATATCGCCGAGATTGCCGATGGGGGTGGCCACGAGATAGAGCGCCGGTTCGAGGGGACGGGCCGGAATGTTGCTGTTGTGCAGGCGGAAACTGCGTGTCCCGCCGCCTGATTGGTCTTCGTTCATGCCTGTCCTGAATTCGCTTCGGATTCACAGCCTTTATGGGCGAGGCGCGGGCTGACGACAAGAGCGGTGCAATTCCTGTGGAGCATTGTCGACGAAATGTCGAATTGGCGCTTGGCAATTGGTCCATGCCTCTTGCATTCGGATGGAGAAGTCTGCCAAGTTGCCTGTCCAATCTTTCGGGCCTCGTCCGAAAACATGTCGCTCGGGCGCCTCGGGCTGCCCGGCAAGTCACGGTCGAAAGCGGTAGCATCCATGCGTATTACAATTGAGCGGTCGAACCTCCTGAAGTCGCTGAACCACGTCCATCGCGTGGTCGAGCGTCGCAACACGATCCCGATCCTGTCGAACGTGTTGCTGAAAGCCGATGGCACGAGCCTCGACATGAAGGCGACCGACCTCGATCTCGAAATCACCGAGGCAACGCCCGCCAATGTCGAGCAGGCCGGCGCCACCACCGTTCCCGCGCATCTGCTCTACGACATCGTGCGCAAGCTCTCGGACGGGTCGGAAGTGCTTCTGGCCACCAATCCCGATGGCAGCTCGATGACTGTTGCTTCTGGCCGCTCTAAATTCTCGCTGCAATGCCTGCCGGAATCGGATTTTCCCGATCTGACCGCCGGCAGCTTCAGCCACTCCTTCAAGCTGAAGGCTGCGGATCTGAAGATGCTGATCGACCGCACGCAGTTTGCAATCTCCACCGAGGAGACGCGCTATTACCTCAACGGCATCTTCTTCCACACGATCGAAAGCGACGGCGACCTGAAACTTCGGGCCGTTGCAACCGATGGCCACCGCCTTGCCCGCGCCGATGTCACGGCGCCCTCGGGCTCCGAAGGCATGCCCGGCATCATCATCCCGCGCAAGACGGTTGGCGAGCTGCAGAAGCTGGTGGATTCGCCGGATACGATCGTCACCGTCGAGGTTTCCGATGCGAAGATCCGCCTGACGATCGGCTCCATCGTCATGACGTCGAAGCTGATCGACGGCACCTTCCCCGACTATCAGCGCGTCATACCCACAAATAACGACAAGGAAATGCGGGTCGATTGCCAGTCCTTCGCCCAGGCCGTCGACCGTGTGTCGACCATTTCCTCGGAACGTGGCCGCGCGGTGAAGCTGGCGCTTTCGGACGGCCAGCTGCTGCTGACGGTCAACAACCCGGATTCGGGAAGTGCCACCGAAGAAGTGGCTGTCGGCTACGAGATGGATGCGATGGAAATCGGCTTCAATGCCAAATACCTGCTCGACATCACCGCGCAGCTTTCGGGTGAATCCGCCATATTCCTGCTTGCCGATGCCGGCTCGCCGACGCTCATTCGCGACACGGCAGGCGACGATGCGCTTTATGTTCTGATGCCGATGCGCGTCTAAAGAAACCAAAGCGCCCTTTCATGCGTTTCTCCGACGCAAAGGGCGCTTTTCTTTTGTCCTTTGTGGATTGCGACATTTTCTCTTGTTATTGCGCCATCGCATTGCAAGATTCGCTGTGAGCGATATGTAAGTCGTAACCGAAACATACTGGTGGGGGAGAGCATGGCGCTGCGTCTCAAGGAACGGCTGGGCAAGAAATTCGACGAGGAAATCCGTTTCTTCAAGGGCATGATGCAAGGGCCGAAGACTGTCGGCTCGATCGCCCCGACGTCGTCGATCACGGCCCGCAAGATGGCGAGCGTCATCGACATCCAATCCGGCTTGCCCGTACTGGAGCTCGGACCGGGCACAGGCGCGATCACCAAGGCGATCCTTGCGCGCGGCGTAGAGCCGCAGAACCTCGTCGCCATCGAATATTCCACCGATTTCTATAATCACCTCGGCAAGCTCTATCCCGGCGTCCACTTCATCAATGGTGACGCCTTCGATCTCGACACGACGCTCGGCGTGCTACGCGGCCAAACTTTCGATTCCGTCGTGTCCGGCATCCCTCTCCTCAATTTCCCGATGAAGGCGCGCGTGGCGCTGCTGGAAAGCCTGTTGGACCGCATGCCGGCCGGCCGGCCCGTGATACAGATCTCCTACGGGCCGGTGTCGCCGATCATCGCGCGGCCGGATCGCTACCATATCCGCCACTTCGACTTCATCGTCCGCAATATTCCGCCGGCCCAGCTCTGGGTCTATAGCCGCGGCTGAGGCAATCAATCCATGTACGCTCTTTATATCACGCACCCGCAGGTGCGCATCGACCCGGATGTTCCGGTGCCGCAATGGGGACTTTCAGAAATTGGCGCGGCAAGAGCGCGACTGGCGGCAACCCATCCATGGGCGCAGACGCTTGGCCTGATCGTCTCCAGCGGCGAGCGCAAGGCGATAGAAACAGCGGAAATTCTCGCGGCAGCGAGCGGTGCGACGGTCGAAATCGTCGAGGCCACGCACGAAAACGACCGCAGCGCCACCGGCTTCCTGGCTCCGCCGGAATTCGAGAAGGCGGCGGACTGGTTCTTTGCGCACCCGAATGAGAGCTTCAAGGGCTGGGAACGCGCCATCGACGCGCAAACAAGGATCGTCTCCAATGTCGAGGCCGTTCTTTCGCGGCACGATCCGAAAATGCCGATCGCCTTCGTCGGGCATGGCGGCGTCGGCACGCTGCTGAAATGCCACCTGGAGGGAAAACCGATCGCGCGCCAAGGCGATCAGCCGCCCGGCGGCGGCAATCTTTTCTGTTTCGATCTTGCGAAGCGCGCCGTCTCATGCGACTGGACACCCATGGAAGACTGGATGGGATGGGCTTGATATGACCGCACGCGACCGCTTGATCGTTGGACTGGATGTTCCAAACCTTCAGGAGGCCGAAAAAGTGGTCGGCGCCCTCGGCGACGATATCCTTTATTACAAGATCGGCTATCAGCTCGCCTTTGCCGGCGGCCTGGAATTTGCCCGCGACCTTGCCGCTGATGGCAAGAAGATCTTCCTCGACATGAAGCTGCTCGACATCGACAACACGGTCGCCTCCGGCGTCGAGAACATCGTCAAGATGGGCATGTCGATGCTGACGCTGCACGCCTATCCGAAGGCGATGAAGGCGGCGGTCGCCGCGGCCAAGGGATCGGATCTCTGCCTGCTCGGCGTCACCGTGCTGACCTCGATGGACGAAGAGGACCTGATCTCCGCCGGCTATGAATACGATCCGCATACGCTGGTGCTGCGCCGCGCCGAACAGGCGCATCTCGCCGGCATGGGCGGCATCGTCTGCTCGGCGGAGGAATCCTCCGCAGTCCGCAAGATCATCGGGCCTGACATGGCGCTGGTGACCCCCGGCATCCGGCCTGCCGGCAGCGACAAGGGCGACCAGAAGCGCGTGATGACACCGACCGATGCCATCAAGGCCGGTTCGAGCCATCTCGTCGTCGCCAGGCCGATCGTCAAGGCAAGCGACCCGAAGGAGGCGGCACGCGCCATCCTCGCCGAGATCGCCGCCGCACTGTAGATCATTGCAGGAAACAGGGAGGCAGATATGCCAAAGGGATACTGGATTGCGCGCGTCGATGTTCGCGACCTCGAGCGCTACAAGGATTACATTGCCACCGCCAAGCCGGCCTTCGAGAAATACGGCGCGAACTTTCTTGCTCGCGGCGGTGCATTCACCCCGCTTGAGGGGCAGGCCCGAGGCCGCAATGTCGTCATCGAATTTCCGTCGCTGCAACACGCTGTCGATTGCTACAATTCGCCGGAATACCAGCGGCCGCCAAAATCCGCCACGAAGTAGCGGATGCCGAAATGGTCGTCGTCGAGGGGATCTGATCCCTTCGAAATGCGACGCTGCGATGCAGCGTGATAGCACTTCACCTCGGCGTTCGGATCGGCTAAGACGAAACAAGATAAGCCCAATCCAAAGCCTTTCGAGGAGCCTGCCATGACCCTGTCCAACCTCCCGCCGCTCGTTACCGTGTTCGGAGGATCAGGCTTCATCGGGCGGCATGTCGTGCGTGCGCTTGCCAAGCGCGGATATCGCATTCGTGTCGCCGTGCGCCGCCCTGATCTTGCCGGTTTCCTGGTGCCTGCCGGCAATCTCGGCCAGATTTCCATCGTCCAGGCCAATGTGCGTTACCGCAACTCGATCGACCGTGCCGTCGAAGGCGCACAGCATGTCGTCAATTGCGTCGGCATCCTCGCCGAAAGCGGCCGCAACACCTTCGACGCCGTGCAGGAATTTGGCGCCAAGGCTATTGCCGAGGCCGCTCGTGGCGTCGGCGCTTCGCTGACGCATGTTTCCGCTCTCGGCGCCGATGCCAATTCGCCTTCGGCCTATGCCCGCACCAAGGCCCGCGCCGAGGCTGCCATTCTGTCGATCAAGCCTGATGTCGTGATCCTGCGGCCTTCGATCGTCTTCGGGCCGGAAGACGGCTTCTTCAACAAGTTCGCCGACATGTCGCGCACGGCTCCCTTCCTGCCACTGATCGGCGGCGGCAAGACGAAATTCCAGCCCGTCTATGTCGAAGATACCGCAGAGGCAGTTGCACGCGGCGTCGACGGCAAGTTGAAGGCCGGCACGACCTACGAACTCGGCGGCCCGGAAGTGCTTTCCTTCCGCGAATGTCTCGAGACCACGCTCTCCGTCATCAACCGGAAGAAGCCGCTCGTTTCCATCCCATTCGGCGTCGCCTCGCTTATCGGCTCGCTTGCTTCGCTCGTGCCGCTTATCACGCCGCCGATCACTTCCGACCAGGTGACGCTCCTGAAGAGCGACAACGTCGTTTCCAAGCAGGCCGAGGCGGATGGGCGCACGCTGAAGGGTATCGGCCTGCTGCCGACGCTCCTCGTCTCCGTGCTGCCATCCTATCTGGTGCGCTATCGCCCGCAGGGCCAGTTCACCGGTTCCGGCAAAGCCGCCTAACGATTCGCCGCGTCAGTGAAATACAAGCGCCGCCGGGCCTCCCCGAGCGGCGCTTTTTGTTGCCTGTGGAGCACAAAAATAGACTTCGAGACGCGGGCAAGGCTCCTTCGTTCACAGCTCAACGTTGCCTAAAAGACGCAGTCTGGAAATAGTAGCATTAACGTCAAATTTAAGATGAACATTTATTGCTATTGCTCATTTCACTGACTAACAAAGCCGCGCGTCACAAGCTTGGACAATGAACCGGTTCGTGGCGCGCTTCACACTTCTGCGGAAAGGCATTCTTCGATGGGCAAGTCTATCGCGCTTTTGTTTGCGTGCGCGGCACTGGTGATTCTCGCAGGCTCTTTCATGGCCCGCGGCAGCATCGCCTCGGTAAAGGGCGAATGTGCGCCGACCTACGGCGTCGACCCTTGCACGACGGGCTCTATCAACGCTTCTTCCTCGAACTGATCGAGCATGAAAAAGGCCGGTTTTCACCGGCCTTCATTGTATCTGGGATTGCGTCGTCGGACGATCGGTCTCAGCCGAAGTAGAGTGCGATCAGACCGACAGTGCCGACGGCAATGCGCCACCATGCGAAGGGGGCATATCCGCGGCGCGAAACGAAATCCAGCAATACCCGGACGACGAGCAGCGCCGAGATGAAGGCGGTGACGAAACCGATGACGATCAGCAGGCCCTGGTCCATGCTGAGATCATGCCGGCTCTTCCAGAGATCCAGTGCAAAAGCGCCAGCCATGGTGGGCATGGCGAGGAAAAAGGAAAACTCGGCGGCCGAGCGCTTGTCTGCCCCGAGCAGCAGCGCACCGACGATGGTGGAGCCGGAACGCGACGTTCCCGGGATCATCGCCAGGCACTGGAAGAAGCCGATCTTCACTGCCATCGGCCAGGAAAACTCATAGGCACTGGTATATTTGGGCTTGAACTGAATCTTGTCGACGACGAGCAGAACGATGCCACCGAGGATCAGCGAAATGCAGACCACCTTTGGTGAATCAAACAGCACGGTCTTGATGAAGTCATGCGCAAGCGCACCGATGACCGCGGCCGGCAGGAAGCCGAAAAGGACGGCCAACACGAAATGGCGGGCCTTGACGCTCACCGGCAGCGCCTTGGCGATCTGAACGAGCCGGTTGAAATAGACAAGCAGGATGGCGAGAATCGCACCGAGCTGGATGAGAACGTCGAAAGTGGCGGCTTCCTTGAAGCCGAGAAAATGTCCGAGCAATATCAAATGACCGGTGGAGGAGACGGGAATGAACTCCGTAAGCCCCTCCACAAGACCCAAAACCAGCGCGATAATAATTTGTTCAGCCATATCGTGTCCTTTGTCAAACGGCAGGGCGGCCCGATTCGCTTGTGCAAACTAGGCCAAGCTCCTATAGCTTCAACCCATGACAAATGACTAGGGCCGCGCGACCGCGACCCGAAAAACGCCGTAGCACCAATTGGAAACACCTGAGTATCAATGCCGACGCTGTATCACCACCCAATGTCATCTTCATCACGGTTCGTTCGTCTGATCCTGACCGAATATGGCTATCAGACGGAGCTGATAGAGGAGCAGACATGGGAGAAGCGCCGCGATTTCCTGGCGCTCAACCCAGCTGGAACCCTGCCCGTCTATGTCGATGACAGCATGCGGGCTCTCTGTGGCGCGTCTGTCATTTCCGAATATCTCGACGAGACGCACGGGGTCCTGAAGCGGGATCGCCGGCTGCTAGCCGAAGACCCGTTCCAACGCGCCGAAATTCGCCGGCTGACGGAATGGTTCATGCAGAAGATGGAGCAGGACGTAACGCGGCCGCTGACGCGCGAGCGCGTCTTCAAGCTGCAGATGACTGCGGAGCAGGGCGGCGGCGCACCCGATTCCAAGGTGATGCGCATGGCGCGCGGCAATATCCGCCAGCACATGAAGTATCTGTCCTGGCTCGCCGGCTCCCGGCAATGGCTTGCCGGCGAACGGCTGAGCTATGCCGACCTCGCCGCGGCTGCCTCGATTTCCGTGCTCGACTATCTCGGCGAAATCGACTGGACGGAATCTCCGGTCGCCAAGGAATGGTACCAGCGGCTGAAGTCTCGCCCGTCCTTCCGGCCGATCCTGGCGGAGCGCGTGCGCGGGGTCACTCCGGTTTCGCATTACGCCGACCTGGATTTCTAGAGCATTTTCGCTTTCACCGAATCGCGAAAGCGCTCTATCTCTTTGTTTTTACGCATTCCGAACGGAAAACCGCTACGCACTTTTCCTGGAAATGCTCTAACGAGGGCTGGATATGCCCGATGATCGCCAAGCGGAGAAAGCCGACAAGCGACGAAGCGCGCTAACGGTCTTTCTGCGTGAAGAGGCACACGCTCAAGGCTTTGATCTCTGTCGCATCACGCGGCCGGACGCCATTCCCGAAGCCGC
This sequence comes from Rhizobium sp. P44RR-XXIV, assembly GCF_001999485.2. NCBI lineage: Bacteria > Pseudomonadati > Pseudomonadota > Alphaproteobacteria > Hyphomicrobiales > Rhizobiaceae > Rhizobium > Rhizobium sp. P44RR-XXIV. The sequence continues at coordinate 478,177 of NZ_MPVZ02000025.1, forward strand.
AGTCAGGCTCGGCCAGTTTCTGGAGCAGGGCCACCACGGCACCATGAACTGGATGGAGGAGACGCGAGAGCGGCGCGGTGACCCGCGTGTTCTCTGGAGCGAGACCCGCTCCATCGTCGTCTTCGGTCTCAATTATGGTCCCGACGAGGATCCGCGCGGCATCCTGGAGAAGAAGGACAAGGCGGCAATCTCGGTCTATGCCCGGAACCGCGACTATCATGATGTCATCAAGGGGCGGCTGAAAGAGATCGCTACGCGCTTTGCGGCGCGCTCGAAAGAGGACGTCAAGGTCTTCGTCGATACCGCACCGGTTATGGAAAAGCCGTTGGCCGGTGCGGCCGGTCTCGGCTGGCAGGGCAAGCACACCAATCTCGTCAACCGCAGCTTCGGCTCCTGGTTGTTTCTCGGCTCTATGTTCACCACTGCCGACCTTGAGCCGGACCAACCCGAGCCCGACCATTGCGGCTCCTGCCGCGCCTGTCTCGACGCCTGCCCAACCGCCGCCTTCCCAGCGCCCTATCAGCTCGACGCCCGTCGCTGCATTTCCTATCTCACCATCGAGCATAAGGGGCCGATCGATCCGCAGATCCGCCCGATGATCGGCAACCGCATCTATGGCTGCGACGACTGTCTTGCCGCGTGTCCCTGGAACAAGTTCGCAAGCGTCGCCTCGGAGATGAAGCTGGTCGCGCGCGAAGACCTGAAGGAGCCGTCGATCGCCTTTCTGCTCACATTGGACGACGCCGCTTTTCGCACGTTCTTCAGCGGCTCGCCGGTGAAGCGTATCGGTCGTGATCGCTTTATCCGCAATGTACTGATCGCCGCCGGAAATTCGGGCGAATCCAGCCTGATCGGCGCCTGCCAACATCTGGCAAAAGACCCCTCGCCCACCGTGCGTGGCATGGCCGTCTGGGCGCTGTCGCGACTGATGACGGCTGGCGAGTTCCTGATATTTGCGGCAGAAAGAGATGACGAGCCGGACGAAGAGGTTCGCGCGGAATGGAAAATGGCGGGAGTTGCGTGATGCATGTGATGATTTTCGGCTGCGGCTATTCGGGAACGGCCATTGCCAAGGCTTTCGCCGGCCCCGGCATTCGCGTCACCGGCACGACCCGCTCCGCAGACAAGGCGGCATTGTTGGAAAAGGACGGCATCGAGGCCTTCGTTTTCGACGGCGAAACGCTCGACCCGGCTCTAGCTGAGGCGATGACATCCGCAACGCATCTGGTGCAATCGATCTCACCCGGCAAGATTGGTGACCCGCTGCTGCGGCTGGCGCAACTCAATCTGCGCGCATTGATGCCGAAGCTGGAATGGGTCTGCTATCTCTCGACGGTTGGCGTCTATGGCGACCATAAGGGCGCCTGGATCAACGAAGAGACGTCATTGCATCCGATCGCGGCGCGGTCCGTCGAGCGTGTCGAAGCCGAGGATGGCTGGCTGCGCGTCGGCATCAGGCTGAACCTGCCCGTTGCCGTGCTGAGACTCTCCGGCATCTATGGCCCTGGCCGCAACGCTTTCAGCAATCTCGACAAGGGTACGGCACGGCGTCTCATCAAGGCAAACCAGGTTTTCAACCGCATCCGCGTCGAGGATATCGGCAGCTGTGCGCGCTTCCTCTCAGATCGCAAGCTTGGCGGCATATATAATGTCACCGACGATGAGCCCGCACCGCCGCAGGATGTGGTCGCCGAGGCCGCCCGGTTGATGGGCATAGAACCGCCGCCCGAACAGCCTTTCGAGACGGCCGAGCTGACCCCGATGGCACGCTCCTTCTATGGCGAGAACAAGCGGGTCTCGAATGCGAAACTGCGCGCGCTCGGCTTTGCGTTTCGCTACCCCGAATACCGCATGTCGCTTGCCGAACTTTGGTCTTCGGGGCGGTGGCGGGGTTGAAATTTGGTTTTGCAACCAAGTTAAATCGCATGAAAATTCCTACTTGGCCGGCTACCATAGTTCAATTTTCTCCGCATTTAAGGTTAACGACCTCTAAATTGGCTCAAATGGGGCAGCGATTATGGCAAAGCAGCAAAATTATTTTTCCTAATTTCGTGATCTGTTGCACTGCAGCACGCCCGTGAGAATAATCGTTCCATTTTTAACTGATTTTATTAGGTTTTTTCCGTAACTCAGCAAATCCACTGAATAGTCACAGTATTTGATGCGATCCGCAAATGTTACAGACTGTAACATTCCGTGATCGAAAAAGGCACTTTTTCGCCATTTTTGGCCGGATTTAAGCCCCCGCCGCCTACCAAGGCGCAAGTTCAATAGCTTGAGGGAAAACTCGGTTTGACGAAATTCAAACGTTCTTTGGCAATCGCCGCAACTATATCCGCCTCCTTTGCTCTTCTTTCGACTCAGGCAATAGCCTCGACTGGATGTGGAGGCGCTTCATGGTACGGGGGAAGCTCCCGAACTGCTTCCGGGGAACGTATGAGTTCCAAGAACCTTACTGCCGCTCATCGCTCGCTTGCTTTCGGCACGCGTCTGCGGGTCATCAACAAGCACAATGGTCGTAGCGTCGTCGTTCGCATCAACGACCGTGGTCCGTTCATTCGCGGCCGCGTCCTCGATCTCTCCCGCGCCGCTGCGCAGGATATCGGCATGGTTGCCTCCGGCACCGCCAGCGTCTGCTACGAGGTCGTCGCTTCGAAGTAATCGATCGACCTGGCCGGAAGCATAGGGCATTTCGGCACAACGCTTGCTCTCTCCGTCAATCGCGGCTACCACGCGGTTGGGACGTCTTAATAATCCGCCGCCATGTGCATTATTCGTGCGGATTGATGAGGTGTCAGCGATTTTGGTAGAGCGTGACGTTTCCCGGTATACTCAGTCGAGTTTGGGACGGTGCGCAAGCAGGAGAGTGTGAATGCGTCTGGGCGGCCGATTGCAGGGTGCCATCGAGGTTCTTGCCGATATCGAAGCGCGCAAGCGACCGGTGGCCGACGCCCTGAAGGATTGGGGTCTTGCCCATCGTTTTGCCGGCTCCGGCGACCGCGCCGCGATCGGCAACATCGTCTATGACGCGCTGCGCATGCGGCTATCGCATGCCTGGCTGATGGGCGACGACAGCCCTTCGGCGCTTGCTCATGCAGTTCTCTTTCGCCAATGGGGCCTGACACCGGAAGCGCTGGCGGCCGAACTCGATGGCGATAAATTCGCCCCCGAGGCTCCGAGCGCCGAGGCATTGACCGCCTTTGCCGCCCGCAAGCTCGAAGACGCGCCCCGGCATATTCAGGGCGATATCCCCGAATGGGTTGAACCTTCCTTCCAGCTTGCCTTCGGTGATGACTGGCTTTCCGAGGCGCAAGCCCTTTCCGAACGCCCGACGCTCGATCTTCGCGCCAACGCGCTGAAGGCCGACCGTGCCAAGGTGGTGAAGGCGCTCGATCGCGCCGGAGCACAGGCATCGAAGATTGCCCGTTTCGGCATCCGCATTCCCGCCGGTGAAGGCGCGTCCCGCCTGCCGAACGTCACGGCCGAACTTTCCTTCCAGAAGGGTTGGTTCGAAGTGCAGGACGAGGGCTCGCAGATCGTTGCCGATCTCGTTCTGCCCGAAGAAGGCGATCAGGTGCTCGACTATTGCGCCGGCGGCGGCGGTAAGACCCTCGCCATGTCGGCTGCCATGCACAATAAGGGTCAGGTTCACGCCTATGATAGCGACCGGCGGCGGCTGGCGCCGATCATCGAGCGGCTGAAGCGGGCCGGCACCCGTAACGTGCAGGTCCATGACGAACGCAATGCCTTGCTTGCGCTACGCGGCAAGTTCGACAAGGTGCTGGTCGATGCGCCCTGCACCGGCACAGGCACCTGGCGCCGCAGACCTGATACGAAATGGCGGCTGACGCAGAAGAACCTCGACGAGCGCACCAGCCAGCAGCAGGAAGCATTGGCGCAGGCCGGCGAATTCGTCCGGCCCGGCGGCTCGCTGTTCTATGTCACCTGCTCGGTCCTGCCTGAAGAGAACGAGGCGCAGGTCAACCGTTTCGCAGCTCAAAATCCGAGCTTCGAGGTGGTGGAAGCGCTGAGCTCCTGGGAAAAGCTGTTCGGCAAGGACACGCCGCGGCCGCTCTCGTCCGATAGCAAGACCATTACGCTGACACCCGCCTCCACGGATACGGACGGCTTCTTCTTTTGCCGCCTGCAGCGCAAAATCTAAAATGAAATCAGTCTGCCCGCAGCGGATATTGCTGCCGGGGCGGGATGAGATGATGCAGCACGGCAATGGCGATGAGCAGCAGGCCGCCGAGGCCGACCACCGTGAGCAGCATCCATGCCGACAGATGCGACCCCAATGCCACCAGCGGCACGGCGCCGGCTGGCGGATGCGTCACCCTTAAAATGAGCATCGCCGCGATGGCAAGGCCGACGGCGACCGCCGCAGCCCACCAGAGACCCGGCAGAAGCGCCATGGCAAGACTGCCGATCAAGGCAGCCAGCAGATAGCCGCCGAGCACATTGGCCGGCTGCGCCAGCGGGCTCTTCGGCTGGCCGAAGATCAGCACGGCCGTCGCACCGAAAGGCGCAATCAAAAGGGGAATGCCAGTTGCGATCGCCAGGGCACCGACGGCGGTCATGCCGGTCACGGCACCGACACCCGACTTCAGGTGCCCGTGCCAATGGCCCTTCGGCTCATGACGGTGAATGAAATGCTTGAAATGGCGACGCATGAAGGTTCTTCGAGGCCCGACTGAAACTAGTTGCCTGTTTTTTGACCTGTATCTGCCGCTTTTTCAAGCAAATCCATTCCATTCATCCAGTCGGAACCAATAATTTTCTGCCTTAAAATTATTCTAAACTAGAGCGTTTGACACAAGTTTAATTTTCCTACATGACACAAAAGCATAGGTTTCTGACGGTGCCCCCGCCGTCATCAGGAGAGGAACATGAAACTGAAGATCAATTTTGGTGCTGTGCTTGCGGTCGCTTTTGCTACGACTGCCGCATCCGGCCTGCCCGCCCTTGCAGCCGCTCCCGAGCCAGCTGCCGTCCTCAAGCATTACGCCGAAGTGGCACATGCCAAATATCAGGACTCCCTGACGACGGCGCAGACGCTCGACAAGGCAATCAACGCCCTGCTTGCCGACCCGACCGACAAGACGCTGAAGGCAGCCCGCGCGGCTTGGATCAAGGCTCGCGTTCCCTATGCTCAGACGGAAGCCTATCGCTTCGGCAACTCGATCGTCGACGATTGGGAAGGCAAGGTAAATTCCTGGCCGCTGGATGAAGGCCTGATCGACTATGTCGACGCTTCCTATGGCACGGAAAGCGATGAGAACGCGCTCTATGTCGCCAATGTCATCGCCAACAAGACGATCAAGATCAACGGCAAGGATGTCGACGCTTCGCATCTGACGCCGGAATTCCTCTCCGGCACGCTGCATCAGGCTGGCGGTGTCGAAGCCAATGTCGCGACCGGCTACCATGCCATCGAATTCCTGCTCTGGGGCCAGGACCTGCATGGCACCGGACCGGGCGCCGGCGAACGCCCCGCAACCGACTATGACCTCAAGAATTGCACGCATGGCAATTGCGACCGCCGTGCCGAATATCTGAAATCTGCTTCGACGCTGCTTGTTGCCGATCTCAAGGATATGACCGACAAATGGGCGCCGGAAGGCGAAGCCACCAAACACGTCGAAGCCGATCCGAAGGCTGGTCTCACCGCCATCCTCACCGGCATGGGTTCCCTCTCTTACGGCGAACTTGCCGGCGAGCGCATGAAGCTCGGCCTGCTGCTGCACGATCCCGAAGAAGAGCAGGATTGCTTCTCTGACAACACCTACAACGAGCACAATGGCGACGCCATCGGCATCGCGGCTGCCTATACCGGCAACTATACCCGCGTCGACGGCACCAAGCTGAAGGGCCCGTCCCTGCATGATCTGGTGAAGGCCAAGGATCCGGCGCTCGACAAGGAAATGGAAGGCAAGCTTGACACGACGCTTGCAGCCATGAAGGCGCTGGTGCATCGCGGCGAGACGGTCGAGAAGTACGACCAGATGATCGGCGAAGGCAATAAGGAAGGCAACGCGACTGTTCAGAAGGCTATCGACGGCCTGCTCGACCAGACGAAGAGCATCCAGCGCGTCATCGCTTCTCTGGATCTCGGCACGATCAAGCTCGAAGGTTCGGACAGCCTGGACAACCCGAACGCTGTCTTCACCAAGAAGTAATAGGGAATGGCGGCAGCGCTAAAAGGCGCTGTCGCCCCAACACCCATGACAAGCATCCCGGCCAACCGCGCCCTGCTGCCCGCCCTAGCTGCGGGTTTTTTGGTTTTCTCCATCACTTTGGCGGCGGCGGCCATTCTCGATTTTCCGACCGTTCGCACCGATCTTTCCGCCGAACAGCTGAAGCGGGTGCACGACGTGACCCGCGCGACCACCAATTTCCTCAAGGCCGAAGCCTATGAAGCGATGCAGGGCGGTGCCTCGACGTCGATCGATCCCGTCAATCGCGATATCTTCTCGCAACCCTCGGCCAATTTGAGCCAAGAGCAAGGGCAGGATTTTCATCTCGGCAACGCCCTCTTCCGCAAGCTCTGGGTTTCGGCGCCCTCCTCAACGCAGGCCTCCGACGGGCTGGGGCCACTGTTCAATGCCCGCTCCTGCCAGAGCTGCCACATCCGCGACGGCCGCGGTCATCCGCCGGACGCCGATGGAGCCGCCGCAACCTCGATGGTGCTGCGTCTGGCTCGGCCCGCCGCCACGCCGGAGGAGGAGCAGGCAGCCAAAGATTTCAGCGCGCTCAACTTCCCCGATTCGACCTATGGCAAACAGCTGCAGGACCTCGCCGTGCCGGGCCTTGCCGCCGAAGGCAAGGTGACGGTGAGCTATAGCGAGCAAACCGTGACGCTTGACGGCGGCGAGACCGTGATGCTGCGCAAGCCGCATTACGGCGTGACCGATCTCGCCTATGGGCCGCGCGACGCGACCACCACATTCTCGCCCCGCATCGCGCCGCCGATGATCGGCCTCGGCCTGATCGAGGCCATTCCAGAGGCGGACATTCTCGCCAATGCCGATCCGGACGGCAAGAACGGCACCGGCATTCGCGGTAAGCCCGCGATCGTCCGTGATCACCGCACGGGTAAGATCGCGCTCGGCCGCTTCGGCTGGAAGGCCCAGAACGCAAGCGTGCGTGACCAGGTGGCGGATGCCTTCTCGGTCGATATCGGCATTTCCACGCCGGACCGGCCGAACCCCTATGGCGACTGTACGGTGAAGGAACCGCAATGCCTTGCCATGCCGAATGGCGTGCAGAAGCGCCTGGGCGATACCGAGGCGCCGGATCCGATCCTGCCGCTCGTCACCTTCTACTCCGAAAACCTCGCTGTGCCCGCCCGCCGCAAGGCAAGCTTTCCCGATGTGCTGCACGGCAAGGAGATGTTCTATCGCTCCGGCTGCGCCTCATGTCACACGCCGAAATTCGTCACCCGCGACGACATCAAGGGCGGCGACGGCAAGGGCTCTCCGCAAGCCTTCCAGCTGATCTGGCCCTATTCCGATTTCCTGCTGCACGATATGGGTGAAGGCCTTTCCGACGGCCAGCAGGTGGGCGTCGCGTCCGGCAGCGATTGGCGCACGCCACCGCTCTGGGGTATAGGCCTCACACAAACCGTAAGCGGCCGGCAGGCCTATCTGCATGACGGTCGCGCCCGCACATTGACCGAAGCCATCCTCTGGCATGGAGGAGAGGCGGAAAAAGCCCGCAACGCATTCGCCGACCTTTCGCAGGACGATCGGCAAGCCCTCATCAACTTTCTGGAGTCACTTTGATGCGCCACTGGAAACGTCTCGCAGCCAGCCTTCTCCTCACCGTCGCGGCGTTGCCCGTCCATGCACAGGACGCGACGACCAACGGCGCCGGCTTGAACGAAGCCGCGGTGCCGGCAACCCTGCAGAAGGCGGTGGACGACGTCATTCGTCCGGGCTACCGCGCCATGCACGAGTCCGCCTCGAAGCTGACCGTGGCGATGAAGGCGCTTTGCGCCGATCCCTCCGCCACAACGCTTACCGGCGCCCAATCCGCTTTCGGCGACACGGTGAAGAGCTGGTCGCGCATCGAAATCGTCGATACCGGCCCGATCATCGACAAGAACCGCTTCGAGCACATCCTGTTCTACCCGGACCGCAAGGGCGTCGGCCTCAAGCAAGTGCAGGCGCTGATCGCCAAGGCCGACGAAAAGGACACGACGGTCGAGGCCGTCGCCGGCAAGAGCGTGGCGCTGATGAGCATGATGGCGCTGGAATATGTGCTTTACGGCACCGGCTCGGACGTTCTTGCCACCCAGAAGCAGGGCTTCCGCTGCCGTTATGGCGCGGCCGTCGCCGGCAATATCGAGAACACCGCCAAGGAAATCGCCGACGAATGGGATGCACCCGATGGCGTGCAGAAATCCTGGAAATATCCGGGCAAGTCCAGCGATGATTTCATGGACAACAAGGAAGCCGTCACGGCGCTGCTCGGCATCCTCGTGCATGGCGCGGCCAATGTCCGCGATCAGCGGCTGGAGACCTTCTACAAGGGCGACCCTGCGTCGGCGCGGCCGAAGATGGCGATCTACTGGCGCTCCGGCAACACCTGGACCTCGTTCACCGGCAACATCGAAGGCCTCAAGACCCTTTGGGAAAAAGCCGACATGGCAAGCCTGCTGCCGGCGAACAAGCGTGACGCCGCCGCCAAGATCGACGGATTGCTGAACGAGCTTGCGACGACCGCACCGACGATCAATTCCAACATCGAGACGGCCCTCGGCAACGATGCGGAACGCGCCAAGATCGATAAGCTGCTCGCCGTCAGCCGCGATCTCACCACCGCCTTCAGCGACGAATATGGCGGCGCCATCGGCCTTTCCGCCGGCTTCTCCTTCGCCGACGGGGACTGACCACGATGCGCAGCGGGCTGATCGACCGGAGAGCTTTCGTCAAGGCTGCGGGGCTGACCTTCCTCGCGGCGCTTAAGCCCGGCGCCTTGATGGCTCTCGAGCGCGCCGATGCCGTTTATGCCTCGGGCATTCGCGCCGCCGACGGCTCCTTTGCCGTAGCGACGGTGACGGAACGGGGCCGGATCGTCGATCAAGTGGCCCTGCCCGCTCGCGCTCATGGCATGGCCTTTTCGAAGGCGACGGGCAAGACCGTCGCCTTCGCGCGTCGACCGGGCACCTATGCGATGATCTTCGATCCCTGGAATAAGGCCGAACCGATCGTCATCAGCGCTAGAGAAGGTCGGCATTTTTACGGGCACGGCACGTTTTCGCCGGATGGCAGGCTGCTCTACGCCAGCGAGAACGACTTCGACGACAATCGCGGCATCATCGGGCTCTATGATGCGCGCAACCGCTTTGCCCGCATCGGCGAATATGAGACCTATGGCGTCGGGCCACATGACATGACCGTTTCTGATGACGCCAAGTACCTGATCGTCGCCAATGGCGGTATCGAAACGCATCCGGATTTCGGACGCACCAAGCTCAATCTCGACCATATGGAACCCTCGCTGACGCTGATCGATGCGGCAAGCGGCCGGCTGATCGAGAAACATGTCCTGCCGGCGCAATATGCGCAGGTTTCGACGCGGCATGTCGATATCGACGCGAGCGGCCGGGTCTGGTTTGCCTGTCAGTATGAAGGCCATCGCAACGATCTGCCGCCGCTCGTCGGCCATTTCGCCAGGGGCGAGGATCTGACCTTCGTCTCCCTGCCCGATGACACGACCCGCGCGCTCGGCAACTATGTCGGTGCCATCGCCGTCAACCGTGCCGAAAACCTCGTGGGCGTGACGTCGCCGGTCGAGGGGACATCAGTGACGCTGGATGCCAGAACCGGCAAGGTGCTGAAGGTTGAAAGCGTGCCCGATGCGGCCGGCATCGCGCCAGCCAGCCATGGCTTCGCCGTATCCTCCTATCAGGGCGACTTCCTGGGTGAGCATAGCGACGTCGCCTGGGATCAGCATATCGTCCGCATCGCCCGAGGTTGATTGGATCCCGGCTCAGACCGGCTTGCTGGCCTCTATGAAGCGGCGGAGCGCCGTCGCCGCGTTGAGCATATGCGCTCGCATGCGCCGCGATGCCAGCTCGCCATCGCCTTCGGCAATCGCCTGCATGATGGCCTCGTGCTCTGCGCGCGAACGATCGAGGCGCTCGTCCTGACGTAACTGAGCCCGGCGGAAGGCGGTCAGGCGGCTGTGAATGGCAATCGCCTGTTCGGCCAGAAAGCCGTTATGCGTCGCACGATAGATCGCCTCGTGGAAGGCGCGGTTGAACGCATCATAGGCATCGAAGTCACCCTTCTTCGCGATCGCCTCGGAGGCATCGTGCAGCTCGATCAGATGGCTGCGCTCCAGGGGCGTCATGCGATAGGTGGCGAGCCGCACGCACAAGGCCTCGATCTCCGCCACCGTTTCGAACATCTCCATGATGCGTTCCGGCGTCATGCGGGCAACGACGACCCCGCGCCGTGGCCGCACCTCGACCAGACCGCTCACCGCCAATTGCCGCAGCGCTTCACGAACCGGCGTGCGGGAAGCACCGAAACGATCGGCAAGATGCTGCTCGTCGAGGGCGGCGCCCGCCTCCAGACGTCCGGCCGCGATCTCATCCGCCAGGGCATTGCGGATACGGTCCGACAGCAATTCGCGGTCGTCGGCGGCATCTTCGAGTTCATTCGTCATTTTCCACCCCAAGGCATTTTGGCACTACCTTGTATGCGGTAGCGCCACCATTGACGCATCTTGCATGCAAAAATGTCATCACGCAACTGTTACGCATCCAATCATTGACCATTATCAACGACGAGAATACAAAAACATTCATTCGACCATCTTCTGCATACAAAGAGTGGCCGGAGCGCCAAATCAGAATGCAAGCAGAGCCCATTTCACCCGGAGGCTTCGGACGGAATGAGCTTCCCACCACGATGACATCCCGAGAGACCAGTCGCCCAGCATCTCGGCCGGAAGGCCCTTTGCCGTCGATTTCGCCCCTCCCACGCAAAGGATCAGGACCATGATGATAACCAGACGGAATTTCTCGGCCGCACTTGTCGCCGGTGCCGCCGCTTCCCTCGTTTCCACCCGCGGCATGGCCGCCACTAGCGCCGCTGGCACCGGCGCGGCCGTCTCCGCACCGCAAAAGGCGCGCAACGTTGTGCTGGTGCATGGGCTTTTTGCTGATGGTTCCTGCTGGTCGGAGGTCATCGCGCGACTGCAGGCCAAGGGGCTGAACTGTACTGCAGTGCAGAACCCACTGACCACGCTGCCGGACGCCGTCGCCTCGGCCCAGCGCGTTCTCGATCGCCAGGATGGCCCGACCGTGCTCGTCGGTCATTCATTCTCGGGCATGATCGTCACCGAGGCAGGTATACACCCGAAGGTCTCTTCGCTGGTTTATGTTGCGGCCCGCGCGCCGGATGCAGGCGAAGATTACACGGCGCTCGCCAAGACTTATCCGACGCCGCCGGCATCGGCCGGCATCGTCTTTGACGGCGATGAGGGCCGCCTGAGCGAGGAAGCCTTCCTGCGCGACTTTGCCGGCGATCTGCCCGAAGCCAAGGCCAAGGTTCTCTATGCCGTACAGGAGCCGTTCCACAAGGAACTCCTCGCTGGCAAGACGACCCAGGCCGCATGGCATTCAAAGCCGAGCTGGTATGCGGTTTCCACCGAAGACCGGACGATCAATCCCGACCTCGAGCGTTTCATGGCCAAGCGCATGGGTGCCAAGACCATCGAGGTGAAGGCGAGCCACCTCGCGCTGATCTCCTACCCCGATACGATCGCCCGTCTGATCCTCGAAGCCGCCGGGCACTAGGCCGATGGGCTACCGCTGAGCTAGCCTTTCCTGGCGAACTCAGCCTGCTCCGCATTTACGGCGACAGCGGCTGCCTTGGCCGCTGTCCGCAACCAATCCGCCCCTCGCGTATCGAGATCGGCGAGAATAGCCGATATGCGCGAGGCATCGCCCGCGTGGCAGTTGGCGATCTCGAAGCCCATGAGATCCAGCATCTCAGTCGACAGCAGCATCTCGGCGTCGCCACCGACTTCGATCTTGCGGCTGTTGGGCGACAGACGGCGGACCAGCAATTTTCCGCTCACCTGATAGCGTGGGTCGGGCGAGCGCGCCCGCCCGGCTGCGATAACACCGGTATGAATAGCCTCGTCCGACGGATTATGCTTGAGCGACCAGCCCGACTGCAGCAGCGCCTTGACCTCGCGCAGGACCGGGCCGCCGCGCCATTCGACATAGGCGACGAAGCGCGGACGGCCGAGACTGCCGGTGCCGGCCGTGCGCGGCTTGGCTTCGAATGTCGTCATCGGATCCGGCAACGCCCGGCGCAGCGCCTTCAGATAGGGTTCCGGCACAGGATCTTTCGCCGACGGCAGGCTGCGATACTTCTCCCAGAAGGCCTTGCGCTCGGCATTCGACAGCAGCACCTCATTGCGCAGCCATTTGTAGTCACGCTCCAGAATGACTGACGATGGTTGCTGCAAGCCGCGGCGATAGCCCGCAAGGATAGCAGCGGCGATGGCGCGCGGTGTCGGACTGACACTGCCTCTCGCCAGCATTGCGCTCGTCGCCAGCCGCACGAGATCGAGGGCATAAGGCATGACGGCCGCCTCGTCGAAATCATTGGCGCCCCAGACCAGCCGACCCTCTTCATCGCGCCAGGTGCCGAAATTTTCCAGATGCGTGTCGCCGATTGCCAGTACCTGCGGCGCGTTGGCGAGAGTAGGGCAAATACCGAGGATGGTTTCGGCCCAGCGCCAATAGGTTCCGCGCAGGAAGGAGAAGCTGTCCCTCTTCATCAGCTTGTGCTTTTTCGCCAGACCCGCCTCGACCAGATCACTGCCGAGCTGCGCCTTCATCCAGCTCTCGTATGCCGCCACCGATTGCAGAATCGTGGTCATCGATGCTCCTTGCAGCAAGTTTTCCTGTTCCGGATAGCATGCCCCGGCGACGGAGGAAATTCGACGTCAGCGATGGACGCCACGAAGGCACTTCTTTTCCAAGTCTTGACCCTTGTCCAAACCGCCTCTCCATGCCAATTTCGCACCCGCGAAGGGGAACGGCATGACAGAGGCAGACAGCGGCGACTTTCGGGCCCGCATCAGAACAAGCTTCGAGCGGCAGGCAGCGATGGCGACCATCGGCGCGGAACTGACACGCGTCGAACATGGTGCCGTCGAGATTGAGCTGCCCTTCGACGTGAAGCTGACACAGCAGCACGGCATTCTGCATGCCGGTATCATCGCCGCCGCGCTGGATTCGGCCTGTGGATTTGCTGCCTACAGCGTCATTGATCCCTCCGCATCTATTTTGACAATCGAATTCAAGATCAACCTGATGTCGCCGGGACGCGGCGAACGCTTCCTGTTTCGCGGCGATGTCACCAAGCCCGGCACGACGATCATTGTCGCCGACGGCCGCGGCTATGCGATCGGCGACGGACCGGCCAAGCTGATTGCCTCGATGACCGGAACGATGATGGTCATCCGGGGCAGAGAGGGAATTAGCGGATGAAATTCGAATTGAAGCGCGTCTCGGGCAAGTCGATCCTGTTCGTGATGGCGGCCGAGGCCGAATATGGCCCCTTCCTGCGCTCGCGCATCGATCCGCTGATGACCGGCGTCGGCCCTGTCGAGGCGGCAATCGCGCTGACCCGCGCCTTCGCCCAGCTCGAGGCCCATGACGACCTGCCCGATCTCGTGGTTTCGCTCGGCTCGGCCGGCTCCGCCAAGCTGGAGCAAACCGAAGTATATCAGGTCAGCTCCGTATCCTACCGCGATATGGATGCCTCGCCGCTCGGCTTCGAGAAGGGGCGCACGCCCTTCCTCGACCTGCCGGCCACGCTCGAACTGCCACTGCGCATTCCCGCGATTGCCGAAGCGAGCCTTTCGACCGGCGGCAATATCGTTTCCGGCGCGGAGGCCTACCAGCGTATCGGCACCGACATGGTCGATATGGAAACCTTCGCCGTGCTGCGCGCCTGCCAGATCTACGGCCGGCCGCTGATCGGGCTGCGTGGGATTTCCGATGGGCAGGTCGAATTGCAGCGCATTTCCGACTGGACGGAATATCTGCATGTGATCGACCGTAAGCTTTCCGAGGCCGTCGACGGGCTGTTTACCGCGCTGGAAGATGGCGTATTCTGGTTTTAACGGATCAAAACCGCCCTATGTGAGGACAATCGGGACAATAAAATCGGCTCCGGCGTGATTTGCCCGATTGCCAGCGAAAGCGCTTTTCATTAAAGGCTCGCCATGACCCAGACAGCACATCCAGACACCGTTCTCATCGTCGATTTTGGCAGCCAGGTGACGCAGCTCATCGCACGGCGTGTGCGCGAAGCGGGCGTCTATTGCGAAATCGTCCCCTTCCAATCCGCAGACGCCGGTTTCAAGCGGCTGCAGCCGAAGGCCGTGATCCTCTCCGGTAGCCCGGCCTCGACCGTGGATGAAGGCTCGCCGCGAGCGCCGCAGATCATCTTCGACAGCGGTATCCCCGTATTCGGCATCTGCTACGGCCAGCAGACCATGTGCATGCAGCTCGGCGGCAAGGTGGAGAGCGGACATCACCGCGAATTCGGCCGCGCCTTCCTCGACGTCAACAAGGATTGCGCGCTGTTCGAGGGCCTCTGGTCCTCCGGCTCGCGCCATCAGGTCTGGATGAGCCATGGCGACCGCGTCACCGCGCTGCCTGATGGCTTCGAAGTCGTCGCCACCTCCTCGAACGCGCCTTACGCCTTCATCGCCGACGAGAAGCGTAAATATTACGGTGTGCAGTTCCATCCGGAAGTCGTGCACACGCCCGATGGCGCCAAGTTGATCGGCAACTTCATCCACAATATTGCAGGGATCAAGGGCGACTGGTCGATGTCGGCCTATCGCGCCAAGGCGGTCCAGGCGATCCGCGATCAGGTCGGTGACAAGCGCGTCATCTGCGCTCTGTCAGGCGGCGTCGACTCCTCCGTCGCAGCCCTGTTGATCCACGAAGCGGTCGGCGATCAGCTGACCTGCATCCTCGTCGACCACGGCCTGATGCGCAAGGACGAGGCGGCCAATGTCGTCGCCATGTTCAGCGAGCACTACAATCTGCATCTGCTGCATGTCGACGCTTCCGACCGTTTCATCGGCGAACTGGAAGGCGTGAGCGACCCCGAGACCAAGCGCAAGATCATCGGCCGTCTGTTCATCGAGACCTTCGAAGAGGAAGCCAAGAAGCTTGGCGGCGCCGATTTCCTCGGTCAAGGTACGCTCTATCCCGACGTGATCGAGAGCGTTTCCTTCACCGGCGGCCCTTCGGTCACCATCAAGTCGCACCACAATGTCGGCGGCCTGCCGGAGCGCATGAACATGCAGCTCGTCGAGCCGCTGCGTGAACTCTTCAAGGACGAAGTGCGCGCGCTCGGCAAGGAGCTCGGCCTGCCCGACAGCTTCATCGGCCGTCATCCCTTCCCGGGTCCGGGTCTTGCCATCCGCTGCCCGGGCGGCATCACCCGCGAAAAGCTGGAGATCCTGCGCGAAGCCGACGCCATCTATCTCGACGAGATCCGTAAGGCCGGCCTCTACGACGCCATCTGGCAGGCTTTCGCCGTGCTGCTGCCAGTCCAGACCGTCGGCGTCATGGGCGATGGCCGTACCTACGAATTCGTCTGCGCGCTGCGCGCCGTGACATCGGTCGACGGCATGACGGCGGATTTCTATCACTACGACATGGAATTTCTCGGCCGCGCCGCGACCCGCATCATCAACGAAGTCCGCGGCATCAACCGCGTGGTCTACGACGTGACCTCGAAGCCGCCCGGCACGATCGAGTGGGAATAAAGGGCGAGCAGCATCCCTAAACGCGACTTTCCCAGAAGCGCCCGATTTGCCGAATTCAGCAAATCGGGCTCATCCGGGGAATTGGCGACTGGAGTGACGCCCTTACTTAACCTTGATGCTCAGACCGCTGATATCGGCATTGACCTGCAGACCGACCTGGCGGCCCGTCAACTCGAGCTGAGCGCCCTTGTCATTGGTCATGACAATCATCTGAGCTCCCTTGCCGACCGCGCCACCGCCACCGGCTGCACCGTAAATCCCCGATACATCCTGAGCGCGGCGAATGTTGCGCACGGTACCCTGGAAATAGGTCTTGGAGGCACCGAAGGCGAGACCGCCCGAGATACCGCCGATCGACACGGGATAGCGGTGACCGCGGAAGGTCAGCGTGCCCTCGCCTCCGGAGCCGCCGACGAAGAAGGCGGCCTTATAGACGGAAAAACGGATCGTGCCGCTTTCAGCATGCGCGACGCTGGCAAAGCTAATTCCTGCAGTGGCGATGGCGGCAACCGCGACTGAGCGAAATCCGGACGAAATCTTCATGATGAGCTATTCCTCAAGAGCGCCGCTTACCCAGCCGGCCGGGCACGACGTCACCGTCGTATGAAAGTTACAGATGAACGATCTTGCGCGCTATTGGTTCCAAAGCACGCTAAAAACAATGTGTTAGAAGACATTCAAATAAATGAGTGGAAATGAGGAAACGCGCCTTCCGATCAGGCCGGCGGTCATCTGCTGACCGCAAAAAGAAACGAATACGTCTCCCTCTAGTCTACATATGTGGCGCACAAGGGGCTTGCGTCAAGACCCAGCATCTCCCGTATAAGCCTTGGCCTCGGCCAAAAAAGGGAGTGCGGAGATGGGTATATCCACGACGGAACATGCAGTGGTGATTGCCGGAGGCGGACCTACGGGACTGATGCTGGCGGGGGAATTGGCGTTGGCTGGTGTGGACGTTGTGATTGTCGAGCGGCGTCCCAATCGGGAGCTTGTCGGATCGCGCGCGGGTGGTCTGCATTCACGCACCATCGAAGTCCTCGATCAGCGTGGGATTGCGGATCGGTTTCTCTCAGAGGGGCAGGTAGCCCAGGTCGCGAGCTTCGCCTCCGTGCGCCTCGATATCAGCGATTTTCCCACACGACATAATTACGGGCTTGGGCTGTGGCAGAAACATATTGAACGCATATTGGCAGATTGGGTCGGCGAGTTGGCGGTGCCAATTCACTACGGTAGTGAAGTCACCGGCTTCACGCAATACGATACGGGCGTCGATATCCGGCTGGCCGACGGCAAGTCGTTGCGGGCGCAATATCTCGTCGGATGCGACGGAGGACGCAGCCTTATCCGAAAAGCAGCCGGCATCGAATTCCCGGGCTGGGATCCAACCGTCAGCAATCTCATCGCCGAAGTCGAGATGACCGAGGAACCGGAGTTGGGCATCCGCCACGATGCCCTCGGCCTGCACTCCCTTGGCAGGCTCGAATATGAGGTCCGCGACGGCAAGGTCATCTTTAAGGATGAGGGGCCAGTAGGGGTGATGGTGACCGAGCCGCAGGTGGGCGCTTCGAGCGAACCTACGCTACGTGATCTAAGCGAAGCTCTTATCGCCGTGTACGGCACCGACTACGGTGCCCACAATCCCATCTGGATTTCCAGATTCACCGATACGACGCGCCAGGCGGCATCCTACCGTAGCGGCCGCGTACTGCTCGCCGGCGACGCCGCACATGTGCATGCTCCGGATGGGGGGCAGGGTCTCAATACCGGAGTGCAGGATGCAGTGAATTTGGGATGGAAGCTGGCGCAGGTGGTCAAGGGGACTTCGCCGGAGAGCCTTCTGGATAGCTATCATGCCGAGCGTCATCCGGTTGCTGCCCGCGTGCTGCGCAACACTATGGCCTCCGTCGCGCTTCGCCGCCCCGATGAACGCGCAAAGGCCCTGCGTGACACTGTTGCGGAGTTACTCCACATGGACGAGCCACGCAGACAATATGCCGCCGTCATGTCCGGCCTGGACATCCACTACGATCTTGGCGCGGGAAACCCGCTGCTTGGGCGCCGTATGCCCGATCTCGACCTGATCACGACCGAAGGCCCGCTCAGGGTCTTCTCCCTGCTGCACAGTGCTCGGCCAGTACTGCTCAATCTTGGTGAGCCCGGCAGCTTGGACATCGCACCATGGGCAGATAGGGTCCAATTGGTCGACGCCCAATATGTTGGTCCATGGGAGCTTCCGGCGATCGGAACGGTTGCCGCCCCCTCGGCCGTGTTGATCCGGCCCGACGGACATGTGGCTTGGGTGGGAGAGCTAACCCAGTTAGGGCTCACAGACGCGCTAACCACCTGGTTCGGAGCGCCGATGATGGCATAGGCCGCTGGCCTCGACTCGGGTCGCCCGATATGCAGGTTCGGAGACATTGGGTCGTTTCGCTGTTGATCGACGGCATCGAGTTGAGCTAGGCCTGATGAATGAGCACAACGCCCCTTGCCGCGAAAAAGCGAACATCCATCGGATCGCGCCGTAGCCCGGAAACTGAGGCGGCCGTGCTTGCGGCCGCCAAGGAACTCATCGGCGAGAAAGGTTATGCCGGATTTTCCGTCGATGAAGTCGCACGCCGGGCAGGCGCGGGGAAAACGACGATCTATCGATGGTATCCGACGAAGGCCGACCTGTTCATTGCGATCTATACCGCCGAGCGAACGACCTTCGTGCAGGTGCCGGATACGGGAAGCCTGATCGACGATCTCGAGCAATACACGACCAGCCTTTGGCGATTTTGGGCGTCCCATCCCGCAGGGGCCGCTCTGAGAGGCTTGATTGCCGAAGCACAGGGCACGAAGGAGGCACTGGCGGCTTTGCGCGACAGGTTCCTTCCCGAGCGTACCGCCGACGTCAGGCACCTGCTGACATCCGCCGCGGCCCGCGGCGAGGTTCGCCTCGAAGACATTGACGGCAAGCTCCCGCTCTGGGTCGGGTTCAGCTGGTTTCATCTGCTGACCGGCGACCTGCATCGCGAAGACGGGATCCGATCCGCGATGGCGCAGATCGCCGGGCTGCCAACCCATCTCAAATCCTGACGGAACAAGCACCGCTGCCCGCAAGTGCAGTTTTTTGCCTGCCGCGGCTTTACGAAACGATCCGTATCGTTTAGATAAAAATTGCTCTGCAACATCCCGTTATTTGGAGGTCTTATGAGACGCTTTTTCTCATCAACCCTTTTTCTCGAAGCTCGATTTCTGATCACAGCCATTGCCGGGGGATATATGCTCGTCAACGCGCTGAACTTGCTTCTGTTTCATGTGACGAAGGGCCTGGGACAGGCTGGAGCCACGGCAGTCGTCGTTCCGCCGATGGTGACGGCGATGATCTATGGCATTGTCCCAACTGCCAGAAAACTATCCAGGAACCGCCGGGAAAGCCCCTCAGCCGCAAGTGAAGCCTAGGCGCCCGTGGCCGAGCGATGGTTTATCGGCTAGCTTGGCGAGGCGACAAACACGACGCCTCGCCTCCGCTCCCGCAGGGAATTTGATATGCAAGATGATGCCATAGCCGAGGGCATGGATGGTCAGGCAAAGGCCGCAGCTCAAGCGAGCGGGCTGGCTGAAATCCTCGCGCCTCACCTCTCCGTGGTTTTTTGCGGCCTCAATCCTGCGCTCACAGCCCAACGGGACGGGCATAACTTCTCGAACCGGAGCAACCGCTTCTGGCGGGTCCTGCATCTCGCCGGTTTTACCCCTCGCCTACTGCGGGCGGAAGAAGAGCGCGAGATGCTGCAATATGGCCTGGGCCTGACATCGGCGGTCTCGCGCCCGACAAAAAGCGCCAGCGAAATTACCAAGCGCGACTACATCACCGCCGCTCCTATATTGGAGGAGAAGATCGGAAGGCTCGCTCCCGCCAACCTCGCATTTCTGGGCAAGGCCGCCTATGCGGCGATCAGCCTTCGCCCGCAAATCGAATGGGGCATGCAGCCGGATGGATTTGCGGGCGCCTCAGTCTGGGTGCTTCCCAATCCGAGCGGCCTCAACAGGGCTTTCGATCTCGCAAGACTGACGGAGCATTATCGCGAGATGAAATTGGCAATTGGCCAGGTATCAGCGCCTTCTGAATAGGCGAGCCAGCTTTCAGCGGAGACTGTCGGCAACTATTTCGACGACGATCTTTCCGCGCGTGGATCCTTCACGGACCAACGCATGGGCATTGCCGGCCTGATCGAACGAAAAGCGGCGATCATCCAGACGAGGCATGAGCTTTCCGGCTTCGGCGAGTCTTGCCGCTTCACTAAGAATTCGTCCATGCGCCTCGCGACCCTCACCGGTCAGAAGCGGCAGCAAGGTGAAGACGCCGCTATAGGTGGCTGCCCGGAATGAAAGCGGCGCAAGGGAATGCGTGCTCCAACCGAGCGAACTGGTAACCCGGCCGAAGCGACGGACCGCGAGGAAGGCGTCGTCGAGCGCCCCGACGCAATCATAGACGACATCAAAACCCTTGCCGCCGGTCAGATCGCGTACATAGTCCCCGACAGCGGTATCGCGGTCGACCGGCGTAGCGCCGATCGATCGCAGATAATCTGCGGCTTTGGCGCGATCGACGCCGTAAGTTATGGCTCCCCGCGAGCGGGCGAGTTGAAGAGCGACATGCCCTACCCCGCCGGCAGCACCGATCACCAGTGCAGTATCGCCTTCCCTGACATCGACGCGGTCGACCATGCCTTCCCAGGCGGTGATGACTGCCAGCGGAAGTGCGGCCGCCTCTCGCATCGAGAGATTTGCCGGCTTGTGGGCGATCAATCTGGCATCGACGGCAGCATATTCCGCCAGCGATCCCTGCACTCCACCCACGCCGCCGGTCATGCCATAGACTTCGTCTCCGATAGAGAAGCCTTCGGCGCCAGAGCCGACCGCCTCGACGGTGCCGGCCAGATCTATACCGAGAATAGCTGGCAAGGGATGGCGGGCATGGGCGGCTGCCTCCGCCCAGATTTTCGTATCGAGCGGGTTCACGCCGCTTGCGTGGATCCTGACCAGGACCTCGCCAGGTCCTGGCGTGGGCTTGGGAACGTCCTTGATCGTGAACGGACCTTGGGCATGTTCGACAATAAGAGCTTTCATGGGAGCAACCTTTCTAATTTGGTTGCAAGGATGCCCTTCTCTTGTCTGCATGGAAATCATAAGTATTGTTCGTTGATCATGCATTTTTGTTTGGACGAAAACTATGGAGTGGAGCGACCTTCGCATTTTTCTCGCCATAGCGCGGGAGGGCACGCTTGGCGCGGCGGCCCGCGCGCTGGGGCAAACCCAGCCGACTATGGGTCGGCGGCTGAGGGCGCTGGAAGATGCTGTGGGGCAAAGGCTGTTTCAGCGCACCAGCGACGGCTTTGTGCTGACCGACGAGGGACAGGCCGTGCTTGCCCATGCCGAACGGATGGAAGAGGAAGCGATCGCCATCGGGCGGGAACTGGCGGGTGCCGAAACAGCACTCAGCGGGCTGCTGCGGGTTTCGTGCTCCGACTGGTTCGGTGTCACCATGCTGACGCCCGTGCTTACAGAATTTGCAAGCCTCCATCCCAAGGTCGCAGTGGAGCTTCTGACCGATGCCCGCCTTTACAGCCTGCCAAGGCGGGAAGCCGATCTGGTTTTCCGGATCAAGGCTTTCGATGAGCCCGAGGTCGTCTCACGCCGGCTGCTGCATATTCCCTATGGGGTCTACATCAGGAAGGACGAGGTACATCCGGTTGCGGGCGATGGCGCAGGCTTCCGTCTCGTCCTCATGGACACCGCCTTCGGCGGCATGCCTGACGTGGCCTGGATTGAGCAAAAGTTGCCGAAGGCCTCGGTGATCAGCCGAAGCAACAACAGAGAGGTTCAGGCCCGTCTCTGCGCCGCCGGGGTCGGCGTCGCTGTTCTCCCGCGTCCATTGGGTGATGCCACGCCTGGCGTGGAGCTCGTCGACCTTGGCGAACCGCCGCCCGGCCGCGATACATGGATCGGTTATCATCGCGACATGCGCCGCATGCCGCGCCTGCGCGCACTGATGGACCTCGTGATCGACAGACTCGGCCGGTAGGCGATGACGGACGGACCCCTAGCCCAATTGATCGGCAGACCGCTCAGGCACACTCATGTAGCGTGACAGCAGGTGCAGGTTCCGGCCGAGCGTCATGCCGATAAAGCCGGCCCAGATCGCCGCGGCAAGCGGCGGGGCGGCCGGCGCCGAAAACCAGGCCGCATGCATCTCTGCCGCGGCATGCAACAGAAATTCAAACGCGAAAGTCGCGAGGATGATGACAAGCATCATGATATCGCCAGGAAGGGAGAGCGCGCCCTTCGTCCTGTCGACTCCAATCTTCCAGGCACTAACGTGGCGCCAGCCGACTGCCATGCCAATGCCCAGGCCCACCGCCGCCAGAAGCAGGTCGAGCAGGGTCGGCTGCGAGAAAAGGCCTTCGAAGCCGCGGATACCGAGAACGACCATGATGATGGGCATTATGGCGAGACGTTCGATCCGGACCGTACGCGGCAGGCATCGCGAGACGCCCATCCATATCAGCAGCAGAAACAGGCAATAGACATAGGCCGGAATATGGGTCATCGCCGGAACTCCGTAGCGGCAGGATTGCGGTTGGACGAGAATTAGCCGATAATCTTAACGACGTAAAGATAGGAGAAAAATGCATTGACGACAGCAGAGGCCGGCGCGCCGGCGCGCTATCACCATGGAGATTTACGAAATGCCCTCCTTGAAGCCGGACGCGCCCTGCTGGAAGAAGGGGGCCCGGCTGCACTCAGCATTCGGGAAATAGCCCGCCGGGTTGGCGTCTCCGCGCCAGCCGCCTATCACCATTTTTCCGGATTGGACGACATCGCGGTGGCGCTTGCCGAGCGCGGATTTGCCGAGCTGGCGGAGCGCCTGCAGGCCGCTCCCAGCAATGCGAAGGGGCAGCTAGGACCGGCAGGCATGGCCTATGTTGGCTTTGCCCGCGACAATCCGGGACTTTACCGCTTGATGTTCGGTGAGGGCTTCAGGGGCGCTTTCGCAGCCGATGAGAGGGTTCGTGCGCTGCGCTCCGACGCTTACGAGGTCCTGAAGACCGGCCTGTCAAAGCGTGTGCCAGCCAGCGAAGTCAGCACGGCGGCGCTGTTCCTGTGGTCCTTGACCCACGGCCTGTCGCTGCTGATGATCGACGGTCAGTTCGATCCGGGCGCAGATCCTGATACCCTGGTCGCTGCGGTATTGCGACTGTCCGGCAAGGGGCTTCCGACATCATCGGAGCCTGGCGATCGCGCCTAGTTTCGGGCAGATCGGCCCCGATCGACAACACCTAATCCGCGCCAAGGCCTTAAATCTAGGCTCTAGGCTATGGGCGCCTAGATGATAGCTATCGCCCCTCCACACACGGGATGATGGCGAGAGCTGATCTTTATAACAGCAGGCAAAGTCGAATAGCATGTTTACAGTCAAGGACTTCTCCGGCCGCAAGGCCATTATCGGCGACGACAGCGGCACGCTTCTCACAAGCGAAAGAGACGTGAACGACTGGATCAGCGCGGCATGGGACGCCGAGGCCACCCTCGTGGTCGTTCCGGTATCGCGGCTGAACGAGGATTTCTTCCAGCTCTCCACCCGCATTGCCGGCGGCATTATCCAGAAATTCGTCAACTACCGCTCTCAGCTCGTCGTCATCGGCGATATCTCCCGATGGGTCACCGGCAGCAATGCCTTGCGGGATTTCGTCTATGAAGCCAACAAGGGGCGCGAAGTCTGGTTCCTGCCGGACCTGGATGCTCTTGCCGAACGCCTGCAGCAAAACTCCCCGAGCTAACCCGAAAGAGCCGCCCGCATGAAGCCAGCCACATCTCCGCCAACACTCGAAACCGAGCGCTTGTTCCTGACGGGTCATACGCTTGACGACTTCGAACCGCTTGCGGCCATGTGGAGCGACCCGCTTGTCGTAAAGCACATCTTCGGCAATCTGGTATCGACCTCACGGGAATCCTGGATGCGAATGCTCTCCTACCACGGCCTCTGGCCGCTTCTGGGGCATGGATATTGGGCGGTCCGCGAGAAATCATCCGGCCGTTATGTCGGCGATCTCGGCTTTGCCGATTTCCATCGCATCATGGAACCATCCATCAAGAGCATTCCGGAGGCTGGATGGGCCTTCTCGGCATGGGCGCATGGCAAGGGACTTGCCACGGAAGCCCTGACGGCGGCCACCGCCTGGCTCGACGAGCAGCCACGCTTTGAACACAGCGTCTGTCTGATCTCGCCCGATAACACGGCGTCGATCCGCGTCGCCGAAAAGGCCGGCTACGGAGACCCGAAACCGGTGCGCCTCAACGACAAGGAAACGCTGCTGTTTTCCCGCGCCCGCCGGCTGGCGAAGGACTGACGGGACACGTCCGGCGCAATACTGCCGCCTAGAATCCCAGCGACTGCTGCACCGGCTTTGGCGGCGCCAATTGAACGCCCTCCAGCTCCAGCATATGGGCCTTGGCGTTGGAGCCGCCGGGCGCTGAAAAGCCGCCGATCTTGCCGCCTGCCGCCAGAACGCGATGACAGGGGATGATTAGTGCGACCGGGTTCTTTGCCATGGCCTGGCCGACATCGCGGGCGGCCTCCGGCCCGGCGCCAAGCTGCTTGGCGAGCGTGCCATAGGTCGTGGTGTGGCCCCAGCCGATCTGCCGCGCGGCATCATAGATCTGCTTGAAGAATTCATCCTGTTCGCCAAGATCGAGCCTGACGCGGGAAAAATCGATTTCTTCGCCCACAAAATACCGCTTCACCTTGGCAACGACCTCGGCAACCTCAGGCATCGGCGTGCCGGGATGCGCATTCGGTACGCGGCGCAGAAGCAGCCGCTCGGTTGCGCCGGCATCCTTCGTCGGCAGCTGGAAGCGTATGACACCGAGATCGCTCCAGGCGATACCGCAAAAACCGCCCGCGGTTTCGAAGATCAGATAGTCTTGCCTTGTCTCGTTCATGACCGAAGCTCCGTGTTTCCACTTGCCATGAAAATCGTACCGCAGGGCGGGGAATTCAACCCGATTCTTGCGCCGGAGCGGAATTACCACTGCTTTAGCTATTGAGTGAGACGCCGCCGCTGGCAGGGCGGCGCCCCAAATCCAGTTCGCAGTTCAGTGGATCAATATCCACCGCCGGTCGGAGGCGAATTCAGCGTCATGCCACCACCGGACCCATGCTGATCCGACGTGGAGCAAGCTGAAACGCCGAGGCCGATGAGAGCGAGCAAGGCAATCGAGAAGATGGCTTTCGTCAACATGTGAGACCCTTCCTTTGAAAAAGGCGAAAACACCCCTGGCAGACGGCGAACAGGTCAGGCGGGCGTTTTATTCGATCGCATTTTTCAATCGAGAAATGCTGTGGCGAAGAATGTGCTGCAGCTCGGCAAATGTTCTCTATTTGTTCTTGATGTCGAATGCCGTCAGCGCTAGAGTATGGACGATCCCAAATTGATGAGAGGCAAAGCTAACTGGCTTTGAATAGCGCTATGCATACTAGTGGCCAATTCTCGTTCGATCTTGGCGAACCGCCAGGAGTACGGAGAACTAAAATGGTGCCGAGGCGTGGGCAGGCCCTCTATTTTGCGGCGCTTCCGGACCCTGAAATCGCTAACTTAACGGCTAGATTGACGTGGGACCAAAGTCGACGAAACGGATTGTCGCGTGAGCCGAGACAGCACGATCTTTATCACGCGACCATCTATCCGATCGACATCGCTTCACGCTCTCGCGAAGAGGCCATTTTCGCCGCGATGCAGGCAGCATCTACGATCCACTTGCCATCATTTGAGCTGATATTCGATCGCGTCGCCACCTTCGGCAACGGCAACAACCGCCAATACGTGCTTTGGTGCAGGCAGGGAAATATTGGCCTAAAAATATTACGCCAGGAACTGGCAACTGCTATGCAAAGCTTGGGCTTCGACAGTGACGTCCCCGACAACTTTGCGCCACACATGACACTGTTTTATTGTCGGCGTGCCCTGCCAGAAGTGATGCTGGAAAAGCCGATAGTGTGGACCGTTAAGACGTTTACGCTGGTGAACAGCTTCCAGGGAGAGGGCGAACACGGCCATGTGTGGCATTGGTCACTATTCTAGGTCTGGCGTCTAGGCTTTTGGAGAGATTTCGGCGTTTCCTGTGGATGCCATAACCACCGCCACAGCATCATCGACACTGAAGCTGCAGCGGCTGTCGAGATCGGTGACGCCAGCCACGGCCATGAGATCGCGAACGCGATCATGGACGCGGGCGAATTGCACGCGGATGCCGGCGCGTTGCATGGCGCCGTCAAACTCCATCAAGGCGTCCATCGCCGTGCTGTCGATATCGGAACTTTCTTCGAGGCTGAGAATAGCGGCCCGCAGCCCCGCCTCACCGCGGCTGCCCGACAATATCTCGCTGAAGATCGTGTCGGCATTGCCGAAGAACAGCGTTTCGCCGGGCCGCCAGATGGCGATGCCCGGTATTTCGGATGCATCACCATGTCTGACGACATCGACGAAGTTGTGACTGCTGCCGAGGCGGCCGAGACGGGCGACATAGGGCGAGGCCAATCGATGCATCATGGCAGCGAGCGATAGCGCGATCGCCAGCAGCATGCCGTTCAGCACGCCGAAAGCCAACACCCCTGCCGCAGCACCGAGCGCGACGTAAAAATCGCGGTGCAGCCGCCGCAAATGCAGGATCGGGCTGGATCGAGCGCATGCGTCAAGGCAGCAATGACGACTGCGGCCAGCACCGGCTCGGGCAGCAGCGCCACCAGCGGACTTGCGCAGGCAATCAGGATCGCAAGGCCGATGGCGGCAAAGACGGTGGTCGCCCGCGTCTTGGCACCTGCCGCCTCGCTGGCGAAGCCTGCCGAAAAGCCGGCGCCGACAGGCATGCCCTGAACAAGGGCGCTGGCGATATTGGCGGCACCGAGCGCGCCGAGCTCGCGGTTGACTTCCAGCGTCTCGCCATAGCGCAACGCCAGTGCCCGCATGGTACCCCAGGATTCGGCAAAGAGAATAAGCACGAGAGGCACGGTAAACTGCACCAGCCGCGAATAGGCGGCCCAGCCGGCATCCGGCAGCGACGGCCATTGCGGCAGGATCTCGATCGATCCCACCAGCTTGACGCCATGTGCCTCGAGGCCGAAAAGGTAGGAGGCGAGAATGCCGGCAACGAGCACGAGGAAGGCAGCGGGAACGCCCGGCAGCCTCTTGAGCAGCAGCAATGCCACAAGCGCGACGACGCCGACCGCAACGCTGATCGGGTTCCACTGCAGAACCGCACCGAACAGCGATGCCGCATAGGTGAGGATATTCGAGCCCTGCGCGGGCACGCCTACCAAGATAGGTAGCTGATGCAGGATGATGGTGATCGCCAGACCCAGCGCAAAGCCCCGCAGCACCGGCCGCGAGATGAAGCCGGTGATGCCGCCAAGGCGCAGCACGGCGGCAACCACAAACAAAACGCCGGCGAGCGCAACGGCGACGGTGGCCAGTCCGGCCTTGACCGTGGCGTCACCTGGCACGACCGCCAGCGTTGCGGCAAGAATCGCGGCGGACGAGGATGTCGGCGAGACGATGGCGAAGCGGCTGCGGCCGAATATGGCGTAGATCAAGCATCCGGCAATGCCCGCAAGGATGGCGCGGTGCGGCGGCAAGCCGGCGATGCCGGCGTAAGCAACGGCTTCCGGCAGCATCAGGCCGGCAACCGATATGCCGGCGACCAGATCCGCCTTGTCCACCACGAACCAACTGCCCAGCTTCGTCATCGATCACCCAAAAGGATGGCTCATCCATTTATGGATAGAGATTCGCCGCCAAGCTGCAACAAGAAAATATGGCCTGGAGAAACCGGGCCTCAGGTCGTCGCCTCCGCGTCATCACGCAAGGGACAGCTTTTGCCGATGACATCGGTGACGAAATCCATGACGGCGCGGACAGCCAGCGAGCGACGCAGATCCGGATAGGTCACGAGCCAGAGATCGCGCGTCGGTGAGGGAACAGCCACCGGCAGACGGGTCAACCCCGCCTCGGCATCCCCCAGAAAGGCAGGAAGCGCGACGACGCCGAGGCCCGCACGGGCCGCCTCGAGCTGGCCGAAAACATCCGTGGCACGAAACACGATCGGACGCCCCTCCAGCAGGCTTCGAAGCCAAGTCTGCTGCGTCAGATGCTCCATGGCCGCGTCGTAGCCGATGAAAGACCATTCCTCCTCCGGCATTTGCGCCACAGCCGGGATGGCATAGAGGCCGAAACGCATGACGCCGATACGCCGGACGAGTAGATCGCTCTCTTCCGGCCGGGTCATGCGCACAGCGATATCGGCTTCTCCGTAATTGAGGGCGGCGCGGCGCGTAACGCCCGCGATAGTCAGGGTGATATCCGGATGCTCGTCCCGAAAGGCGACCGCTTTGGGAGCCAGAAGATGGGCGGCGATCGACGGTGGCGCGCTGATCTTCACGGCGGCGGAAAGCCCGGCGACAGCGCTTTTCGAATAACGCCGGATCGCTTCGATATCGTCTTCCATGCCCGCCACCAGTTCGGCAATGGCGCGGCCATCCGCCGTCAGCGGCGAAGTGCGCGGCCGCCGGTCGATCAGGCGCAGGTCCAGCGAGCGTTCCAGCGCGGCAATACGGCGGCCGACGGTTGCGTGATCCACGCCGAGTTCACGCGCTGCCGCCGAGAGCGAGCCTGTCCGCGCCAGGGCGGCGAAATGATGCAAGTCCTGCCAGTCGATCATCTGTGCATTATTGCACAGATACGGTGAGCTCATACCGAATTTATTCAGGCGGAACTTTGTGGTCAAAGATCTCCGGAAAGGAGACTTCTTGATGCCCCTAGCGATTGCCATCACCGGCCCCGGAGGACCCGAGGCCATGAAAGCCGTTGATCTCCCCGTGACAGAGCCAGGCCCCGGCCAGGCAAGAATTCGCCAAAGCATTTCAGGCGTCAATTTCGTCGATATCTATGTTCGCTCCGGGCTCTATCCCTTGCCGCCCGGCCAGAGTGTCCTCGGCTTCGAGGGTGCAGGTGTCGTCGACGCGATCGGCCCCGATGTTGGAGAGCTGAAGGTGGGCGACCGCGTCGCCTATATCGGCCATCCGCTTGGCAGCTATGCCGAGATGCGCACGCTATCGGCGCAGCGGCTGGTGAAGCTGCCCGATGGCGTCAGTGAACGGGTGGCGGGCAGCTCGATGCTGCGCGGGCTCACCGCCCATATGGTGCTGCAGAAGGTCTATCCGCTGAAAGCCGGCGAATGGGTACTGGTGCATGCGGCAGCCGGCGGCGTCGGCCAACTCGTCACCCGCCTTGCCAAGCGGCTCGGCGCCAATGTCATCGCCACCGTGGGTTCGGAAGCCAAGGCCGGATTTGCCTATGAGGCCGGCGCCGATACCGTGCTTCTGCACACATCGGAGGATTGGGTGGAAGAGGCCCGTCAGATCGCAGATCGCCGCGGCGTCCATCTCGCCATCGACGGGATCGGCGGCACCATGCTGTCGCAAACGCTTGCCGCCGTACGCCCCTTCGGAATGGTTGCGAGCCTCGGCCAGGCGGCCGGGCCCATCCCGCCAATCCAGATAGAGGAACTGACCGCGCCGCGCGCGATCGGCCTGTCTCGTCCCAGCGTATTGACCTATGCCAATGATCCCGAGCTCTATCGCCAGGGCACCCAGGCCCTGATGGGATATCTGCAGGCTGGGCTGATCAACCCGATTGGCGCCGAATACGAGCTGAAGGACGCCGCACGGGCACATGCCGACCTCGAGGCCGGGCGGACGACAGCCAGCGTCATATTGACGATGTAAGCCTCATCCGAACGGGGCCGGCCGCCGGCCCCGTTCGAACGACAGAATTTTCGGTTACACGCATATTCATCCCATGCCGTCAATGGTTTTTGCTGCAAGGCAGCAATTCGTTGACCTTGCTGGCTTTTGCCTGATATTCGTTTGCCATGACGACGCGCGGCCATTCGGCTATCGCCGCCATTTGATCCGATACGAACCCCCGAGCCTTCGTGGCAAACAGCATGGACACCGCGCTTCCCGGTGCCCGCAGGCGATATCCCGTGAACACTGCCTCCCAGACCATACGGTCCAATTCTACCCTCGGCCTCCTCTCCATTGTTGCGCTGACATTCTTCGGCTATCTGGCCATCGGCCTGCCGCTTGCGGTGCTTCCGACCTATGTCGATAGCGGCCTCGGCTTCGGCGTCGTCTGGGCCGGCATTGCCATCAGCACGCAATATGTGGCGACCATCGTCAGTCGCGCGCAGGTGGGTCGGCTGTGCGATCAATACGGGCCGCGCCGTTCTGTCCTGCTCGGCTTCCTCGCCTATGGCCTCTCCGGCATCCTGACACTCGCCTCCGCATTCACGGTCCATGTTCCGGCGGCCAGTCTTGCCCTCCTGCTTGCCGGACGCCTGGCGCTCGGTATCGGCGAAAGCTGGGTCAGCACCGCAGCCATCACCTGGGCGATCGGCCTGATGGGGTCGCGCGAAACCGTGCGCATTATTTCCTGGAACGGCATCGCCACCTATGGCGGCATCGCGCTGGCAGCTCCTTTCGGCGCCTGGCTGCAGGGGCAATATGGCTTCTTCGCCATCGGCATATTTACCGTCGGGCTCGCCATTGCCGGGCTGATGCTGGCGCAAACGCGGCCGCCGGTCGCTGGCGTCAAGGAAAAGGGCATCGGTACTGGCCAGGTGCTGAGCCGCGTGGCGCCGTTCGGCGTGGCGCTGGCGCTTGCTTCCAGTGGCTTCGGCGTGGTCATGACCTTCATCGCGCTGTTCTTCCACAGTCGCGGTTGGGAGGGCGCCCCCTTTGCACTCAGCGCCTTCGGCCTCGCCTTCATGGGCGTCCGGCTTGGTCTTGCTCAAGCCGTTGCCAAGTTTGGCGGTCTGCCGCTTACGCGCATCTCGCTTGTCGTTGAAATCATCGGCCTCGCAGCAATCGCATTCGCACCCTCGCCGACCGTCGCCATCATCGGCGCAGCCCTTGCCGGTGCCGGTTTCGCACCGGTCTTTCCGGCACTAGGCAACGAGGCGATGATCCGCATTCCACCGCAGAACCGCGGCGTGGCGCTCGGCCTCTATTCCATCTTCCTCGATATCTCGCTTGGCACGACAGGGCCAATCGCCGGCCTCTTTGCCGATCATCTCGGCTACGCCGCTCCCTTCTTCGTCGGGGTCGCCGCCGTGTTGCTCAGCCTTGTCCTCAGCCTCGGCTTGCGCAAACACAGCAACCCATGACACCTCTCCAAAGCCATCAGCATCGCCGATGGCAGCAATGGTTGCAGGATGCGGCTGCCGCTTGGTAGGGTCGGCAATCATAACAATGAGGAGGAAGCGCCAACATGGACATTATCGAAATTGTCATCGAGGGCGATACTCCGGGGATCGCCTGGCGGCTGCCGGTGTTGCATTTTTCCGGCAACAAGCCCGATGCGCCAAAGATCTACATCCAGGCCGCGCTCCATGCCGGCGAGCTGCCGGGGACGGCGCTTGCGCATTTCCTCTGCGAGCGGCTGCGGCAGGCGGAAACGGAAGGCACGATCCTGAGTGACATCGTTGTCGTACCGCATGCCAACCCGATCGGCGCGGCGCAATCGCATTTCGGTGAGATGCAGGGTCGTTTTGATCTGGGTTCGCGCACCAACTTCAACCGCGATTTCCCGCTGATCTCGCTGCGCGACCGCGATCTGCTGATCGAAAATCTGGAACGCTATCCCGCCGTCGACCGGCTTAAGCGCAAGCTGATTCACATGGCGCTCGGTGCGGATCTGGTGATCGACCTGCATTGCGACGACGAATCCCTGCAATATGCCTATATCGATGAGGCTTTCTGGCCCGAGGCCGCCGACCTCGCGGCGGCCTTGAATATGGAAGCCGTGCTGCTGTCGGATGGCGAAAGCTCGGCCTTCGAAGAGGCCGTGAGTTTTGCCTGGAAATACGAAGTGCCGGGTGAGAAGAAAGTGCCGTTGCCGGGAAAACTGTCGGTGACGGTCGAGCTGCGTGGGACACGCGATGTCTATCCCGACATGGCAAAGCGGGATGCCGAGGGTTTGTGGCAGTTCCTCGCCGCCCGAGGCGCCGTGCGCGACGAAAGCGTCAATCTCTCGGCCTTCACCGGACCGGCGGTGCCGCTCGACAATATCGAGATGATCCGCGCGCCGCAGACAGGCACGGTGCTCTTTCATCGCAATATCGGCGAACGCGTCGAGGAAGGTGATCTGCTGGCGACGATCATCACTGCGCCCGGAATGCCGGATGGCACCATCGATGTCCTTGCGCCGCAAGCCGGCCTCATCGTCACCCGCGTCTCGGACCGGCTGGTGCGCCGACGCGGCGACCTGATGAAGATCGCCTGCGACCGGCCAAGTGCCGCCACCCGCAAGCCCGGCACGCTGGAAGACTAGCCCTTCCCTAGCGGCCGTCGATCACCTTGCATCGCATCGTGAAGGCGATGGCGGCCGCGTCCCTTAGAAGCGCACCGAAGCAACGAATTTGATCCAGAGCGACGGCCATCGCCGCGCGGCCGGCGCGGGCCGTTATGGGAAAGATTGTGCGTTTTCCTGACACGATCATGCCTCCGATCGAAATGATGCAGGCGATGTTCACAGTGGCGACGGCAATGGCTGAAAGCGTACCCCAATATATATGTATGCAGTCTGCATAAATATTACCTGGATGTCAAGGCCGCTCGTTCGGCCGCTATGCCATGAAGGCGATGGGGCATCGGTCCTGATCGCAAACGCCCTGGTCACAGACGCGACAGACGACATCCTGATCGTCACCGAGATCGACCAGGGACGGCAGCAGTTTTTCCACCAGGCGGCCAAGCTGCTCGGTCTCTTCGGCTCCAAGAACCTTGAAGGCACGGTGAATGACGGCCCGTCGAGCGGCGAGGCTTTTGTCGAAAAGTGCCTGCCCGTTCTCGGTCAATTGCAGTGATCGGGCGCGCTTGTCGCCTTCGACGCCGCCGGCTCTCAACACGAGACCGGATGCTACGAGCTGGTCGACAAGGCGGACGGTCGCGGAATGGGAGAGCGCGATCAGCCTGCGCAACGTCTCGATCGTCAGGCCCGGCTCGGTGCCGATCTGGATGATGGCGGCAATCGCACTCGGCCCATGGCCGGTTTCGTCGGCAAAGGCCTTTTCCATCTTATCTACGAGAGCCAGGCTCATGGCGCCGAAGAGGTTTTCCAGCCGCAATATTTCCTTATCCGCCGCCATGCCCTGTTCCGCCGCTATAAATATGTATTCTGCATATTTATAGGAAAATCGGCCGTTGTCGCAACCGGCAGCGAACCGCTTCGCCCCCTGCCCGGCTTTTATCCGACTTTACTTGCGTGCTATGCCGCTAACCAACAGCAAGAGACGGATTCGCCATGACGATCACCATTTACGGCATCAAGAACTGCGACACGATGAAGAAGGCGCGCACCTGGCTCGAAAGCCACGGCATCGCCTACGATTTCCACGACTACAAGGCCGTTGGCATCGACAGCGACCATCTGGAACGCTGGACGACGGAAGCCGGCTGGGAGATCGTGCTCAACCGCGCCGGCACGACCTTCAAGGCCCTGCCGGAAGCAGACCGCACAGACCTATCGAAAGACAAGGCCATTGCGCTGATGCTGGCGCAACCTTCGATGATCAAGCGCCCGGTGCTGGAAGCGGACGGCAAGTTGCTCGTTGGGTTCAAGCCCGATATTTACGCGGCTGCATTCGGCAAGGTCGCCTAGAGACACGCCCATGTCAAAAACAACCCGTGCCACGCAAGTTCTGACCCAGGCGAAAGTCGCCTTCACCGTCCATGCCTATGACTACGATCCAAATGCGGAGCGTGTCGGCATGCAGGCGGCGGAAGCGCTTGGAGAAGAGCCGCATCGGGTGCTCAAGACCTTGATGGCGGAGGTCGACGGCAAGCCGGTCTGTGTCATCGTTCCCTCCGACCACGAAGTCAGTATGAAGAAGCTGGCCGCGGCCTTCGGCGGTAAATCGGCAAGCATGATGAAGCCTGCCGATGCCGAGCGCCTGACGGGTTACCATGTCGGAGGCATCAGCCCCTTTGGCCAGAAAAAGCTTGTTCCCACAGCCATCGAAGCGCAGGCGATGACCGAAGCCTATGTCTATATCAACGGCGGCCAGCGCGGTCTGCAGGTGCGGCTCAGCCCGCAAGACGCATTGACCGCCTTGAAAGCAAAGGCGGCTTCGCTGATTGCCTGATCGGCCACGCAAACTGACAAACCGCCTTCAATTTCGCCGCAAAGCGGTCTAAGTCTTCAGACCATCGTCCGATATCAAGCACGCAGGTCCCACCATGACATCAGCCTCCCAGAACCATCATCCCGTCGATCACGCCAAGCTGGAGAAGCTTGCGGAGGTAGCCGTCAAGGTCGGGTTGCAGCTGCAGTCTGGTCAGGACCTGCTGATCACCGCGCCGGTCGCGGCGATGCCGCTGGTGCGCTTGATCACGCGCGAGGCCTACAAGGCCGGCGCCGGTCTCGTATCGACCTTTTATGCCGATGAAGAGACGACGCTTGCCCGCTACGAATATGGTCATGATGCAAGCTTCGACCGTGCCGCCAACTGGCTTTACGAGGGCATGGCCAAGGCTTTCTCCAACAACACCGCGCGGCTTGCGATCGCCGGCGACAACCCGATGCTGCTCTCCAATCAGGACCCGGCCAAGGTAGCCCGTGCCAATCGCGCCAATTCAGCCGCCTATAAGCCGGCGCTGGAAAAGATCTCGAATTTCGACATCAACTGGAACATCGTCTCCTATCCGAACCCCTCCTGGGCGAAGCTGGTATTCCCGAACGATCCGGAAGCGATCGCCGTCGCCAAGCTCGCCAAGGCGATCTTCTCCGCCTCGCGCGTCGATGTTGAAGATCCGATCGCAGCATGGGCCGAGCACAATGCCAATCTGCGCAAGCGCTCGACATGGATGAATGGCCAGCGCTTCGCCACCCTTCATTTCCAGGGTCCGGGCACCGACCTGAAGGTTGGTCTTGCCGATGGCCATGAATGGCATGGCGGTGCCTCGACGGCCAAGAATGGCATCACCTGCAATCCGAACATTCCGACGGAAGAAGTGTTCACCACGCCGCATGCGCTGCGCGTCGAAGGCCATGTGTCGTCGACCAAGCCGCTCTCGCATCAGGGCACGCTGATCGACAATATCCAGGTGCGCTTCGAAGGCGGCCGGATCGTCGAGGCCAAGGCGACGCGTGGCGAGGAAGTGCTGAACAAGGTGCTCGACACCGACGAAGGCGCGCGCCGGCTTGGCGAAGTGGCGCTGGTGCCGCATTCCTCACCGATCTCGGCAAGCGGCATCCTGTTCTACAACACGCTGTTCGACGAAAACGCCTCCTGCCACATCGCGCTCGGCCAGTGCTATTCGAAGTGCTTCCTCGACGGAGCGTCGCTTTCCCAGGAACAGATCAAGGCGCAGGGCGGCAACTCCAGCCTGATCCATATCGACTGGATGATCGGCTCCGACAAGGTCGATGTCGACGGCATCAAGCCGGATGGATCGCGCGTGCCTGTTTTGCGCAAGGGCGAGTGGGCCTGAGGAGGCCCGGATATTCGAATGCGATCGTGCCGCGGTATCACCTACCGCGGCATCTTTTTTGCCGGAAACTGCGACATCAGATCGTCGCCAGAGCTTTCCTGATGCGGGCGAGATGCGCCTTGCGGGCGGTATCGGTGACGCGGTCCATGTCGTGTAGCGCCAGCATGCGGAAATTGAGCCGCTTGGCACAGAAGGCGGCGATGCCACGTTTCAGCAGCCGCCGCACAGGGTTACCCATGTAGAGATGCACGACCCACCAGGGCGAGCCGGTCGTGGTCAGCGCCCAGAACAGGCGGATGTTGGTCAGCTTCGGCACGATGCGGCCGCCGGCGGGATCGTGCGTGAAGGCAACGCCCGGCGCGAAGGCGCGGTCGAAGAAGCCCTTGAGAATGGCCGGGAAATTGAACCACCATTGCGGGAAGACCAGTATCAGCCCCTCGGCGGCCCGCAGCCGTGTGACGATATCGTCGACATCAGACGTGTCATAGGGCTGGTCGAAATAGCCGCGCCGCTCGGTTTCAGAGAGGCGCGGATCGAAGCCCTCGCGATAGAGATCGAGCAGATCGACCTGATGTCCTCCGGCAGCGAGGGTCTCCTCGGCAAGCTTTGCCACTGACGCGGCAAAGCTATCTTCCAGCGGATGAACAAGAACCAGCAGAATACGCATCAGAACAGGCTTCCCTGTTTTGGCGGAGCAGCTCCTTCAGCCGGCTTTGTGCTGCGCTTTTTCGGCGACGGTGCACCACCGGCCGGCGATGGTGTTGCTCCCTCTTCGCCGGTGACGGCGCCGATGCGGCCGTCGGCAAATTCGATCGAGATGGCCGCACCTGTCGTA
This sequence comes from Rhizobium sp. P44RR-XXIV, assembly GCF_001999485.2. Taxonomy (NCBI): domain Bacteria; kingdom Pseudomonadati; phylum Pseudomonadota; class Alphaproteobacteria; order Hyphomicrobiales; family Rhizobiaceae; genus Rhizobium; species Rhizobium sp. P44RR-XXIV. Next base: position 514,428 of record NZ_MPVZ02000025.1, read on the forward strand.
AGCGCGGCAGCAAGAGAAACCGGCCGGTCATCCTCATCACGCACCACGGCATAGCCGCGCTTCAGCACATTCTTGTAGGAGAGCGACTGCAGGATCCTCTCCTGCGCGACAAGCTCGCTGCGGGCGCGGGCCAGCTGATGACGAATTGCCGTATCGGCCTGGCGGGTGAGATTGCCGAGGCGGTCACGCGCACGACCGGTCTGCGCCTCCAGGCGGGATGGCAGCGTGGCAAAGACGGCGTCCGCGCGGTCGATGCGGGCGCGGGAGCGGTCGATCAGGCGCTCGATGGTGCGTTCGGCGCGGGTCATGCGCTCATTGAGTTGCTGGCGGCGCTCGGCGATGCGGTTCGACAGGATATCCGGCCGCAGCTGCGAGGCCATGCGCTCGAAGGAACGGCGCTTATTCAAAGTATTCAGCTCCAGGCCACGGCCGAGGCCTGCGGCGGCCTCATCGAAGCGGCGGCGCGGCAAGGCGAGGATCTGATCGAGGGAAGGCAGAGCCCGCAGCAGAGCCCGCACCGATTGGCGCCGCTGATCCATCTGCCTACTGACGCCGCCCTGCAAACGGGCGGAGAGACTGGCGAGCTGCGCTTCCAGTTCGGCCTTCACAGGCACGGCCATTTCGGCCGCGCCGGTCGGCGTCGGCGCGCGCACGTCGGCGGCATAGTCGATCAGCGTCCAGTCGGTCTCGTGGCCGACGGCGGAGATCAGCGGGATCTCGCTTGCGGCAGCGGCGCGGACAACAGCCTCGTCGTTGAAACTCCAGAGATCCTCCAGACTGCCGCCGCCGCGCGCAACGATCAGCACATCGGGGCGCGGTATCGGGCCATCCGCGGCGAATTCGTTGAAACCGCGAATGGCATTTGCCACTTCATCACCGGAGCCCTCGCCCTGCACCTTTACCGGCCAGACCAGCACATGCACGGGGAAGCGATCGGAGATACGGTGCAGGATATCGCGGATGACGGCGCCGGTCGGCGACGTCACCACGCCGATCACCTTTGGCATGAAGGGAAGCCGGCGCTTGCGCTCGGGGTCGAAAAGACCTTCGGCACCAAGCTTGCGCTTGCGCTCCTCCAAGAGCGCCATCAGCGCACCGGCGCCGGCCGGCTCCAGCGTCTCGATGACGATCTGGTATTTCGAGGAGCCGGGGAAGGTCGTCACCTTGCCCGTCGCGATGACTTCCATACCCTCCTCGGGGCGGAACTTCAGCTTGGAAAATGTGCCTTTCCAGATCACCGCATCGATGCGGGACCTGTCGTCCTTCAGCGAGAAATAGGCATGACCCGAGGAATGCGGTCCGCGATAGCCGGAGATTTCGCCGCGCACACGCACCTGGTCGAACGCGGTCTCGACCGTGCGCTTGATCGACCCGGACAATTCCGAGACGGAATATTCCGTCAGGTTCGACGGCGAATCATTCTCAAAAAAGCTGCTCATGACTTTTTCTAACCGATGTTGCCGGAAATGCGGAGCCTAGCGCATCGCCCCTTCAATCGGAATCGATGGAAGAAAAGGATTATGCGCAGATTTAAAGTGCTGCTGCGTCCTTTGCGCGTCCCGTAGGACGCGCGGAACAGTAGCGCTTCATCAAACGTTAACCCTGTCGACAAAGCCTTTCTTAGCCATCCACGCGTAAACCTGTGCAAACTGGTTCTTGGTAAAGAGGATATGGATCGATGATATTCGTGACCGCCACGATCATCGGAATTGCCGCCGGCCTGCAGCGCTCGACGATATCAGCAATGCTCGGCGTGGCGCTGTTGAGCATCGCCTTCATGGCAGCCGTCGTCCTGTCCCTCGTCCCGCCACCGCTGGCGACCTTGTTTATCGCCTTGGGCGGCTACAATCTCGGTTTCATCGGCTATCTCGTTGCCGCCGACAGCATGGAACACGGCCGCCGCGCCTAGATCGCGCAGACGCTCCAGATTGCTATCTCAACACAATTCCGGACGGAAACCGCCGCGCACTTTCCCGAGGCTGGTGGGGAATCATTTCTGCGGTTTGAAATAGAAGAACTCCACATCCGATTTTGTCGATGCGGGAATGGGCTCCAGATAGGTCGGCAAGCGGCCGGCGCTGAGCTGGGCGTAGAGGCCCTGAGGGTTCCGCTCTGACAACAGCCCCACCTGAGGATCGCCCTTGCAGAAGGCGACAAGCGTTACATGCGCCTCACGCAGAAGCGCTTCAGCCTCCACCGGCTTTGCAAGGCCGATATGCAGCTCGGCCAGCATCCCATCCGGATCGCGGTGATAGGGGCCGGAGAGGGTGCGATGCGGCGTGAAGCGCAGGAGCGGCGCTCCCATATTCGATGCGGCGGCTATGACCCCGGGTTGAAGACCAGCGATCGGCGCCAGCGCTTCTCGTGACGCGCAATCTGCCGTCTCTTCTGCCTTGGCCGGAGCGGCGACGCTGAAGCTGTTGACGACGCCCTTGTGAGCAAGCGCGCCGCCGACAGCCCACACAGCCGGCACCGACATCAATGCCGTGACCACATAGAAGAAGGCTGCTCCCACATCTTCGCTATCGGCCGCCGATATCCGGCGCAGCTCCGCCAGCAGCAATGCCAACGGCGGAATGGCCAGCAGATTGGAAAACTCCGCGCCACGGACCTGCACCAGCGTGATCGCCCAGTTGACGGCAATCAAGGCCATCAGCACCGCATGCAAGCGAACCCTGTCGCCACGCAGCATACGGAACGTACAGACAATCATCGCAAGAAAACCTGTCACATAGAATGCGGTGAAGGTGTCAGGCTGTGTGCGGAAGACCGAAAAGATCGACTGCGCCTCCGTCACCTTGCTGAGCCAAAGATCCACCAGCATCGGATCGAGATCGGCAAGCGGGTTGCGCAGGCATTGCGGCGCGATTGCCACTACCGTGGCGAAGACCGCCGCGCCGATGGCCGCCAGTGCCATCATGCGTCCAATCCGGGACAGATGGCTGGCGAAAAGGGCGGCCAGGAGGAGGCCCACGCAGCCGACGCTAACAATACTATAGAAGCCAAGCGAGAGATTGTCGCAGGTGACCATCGAATAGAGGCGCGGCGGCACGAGCGAGAAGAATGCGCCGCCGACGGCAAGCGTCATCGTCAGCGCGAAGGCTTTTGCGGCCGGCGCAAATGCTTCACCATCCCAAGCCCATAAACAGGCCACCGCCATGCAGGCGACAGCCACGAAGGGCGTCGTCTCCGCACCGATGCCGAGCTGGATGGCAAGGGCGACGGCAGCAATGGCGAAGCTGCGGGGCCTGTAGTTTTCATCGGCTAGCATGGCGACGGTAAGGGCGACAAGGCCGAGCTGGACGTTGTCGTGATCGATGGATCCCGGCACGAAACGTGGCGAGAACAGGATGAAAAACGTCGTCAGGATGAGTGAAAAATGCATGCCTTCAACGCCGGCAATACGACGGCCCGTCAGGCTCATGAAAAACATCAGCGGCAGGATAAGCATCAATGGCCACACAGTCAGCGCTGCGGCCTCGGCGCCTTCCGGCGAGAAGAACATCCGAAAGAAGACAATGAGGCCCGCGATCGGCAGATCGATGAAGCGCGACCAATGCATCAGCGTCCCGCCATCAAGGCCGAGGCGATACTGCATCATGTCGAACCAGCCCTGGCCGGCAAGGAAGTCCCGTACTTCAACCAGACGCATGGCGTCATCATTGTCGGGGCCGACATAATCAGTAAGATGACGATGAATGACGAGCTGCGCGACGATGAGGAGAATGCCGTAGATCAGCGGCACAAGGATGGGATGCGACCAGCGTGACGACGCTTTCCTTGCCGCCGGAACTGCTTCAGACGACATCGCCAGCGTCTCCACCATATAGATAAATCCTGTATTCGAAGGATGTTTGGGGAGCACGCTAACGCCTGCCCATCAAAAAAAAGTAAAGCTGATGCCGGTGGCGATATTCTTCACGATAATGTTTTTCGCAGGGGCGACATCACGCCATTTTTTCTTCGCAAGCATAGCGTCTTATTAACAGCCAACGGGATAAGCTCTCGTCCGGATCGTCCATCAGGCCTCGACTTGATATCACGCGTAGGAACCGGCCAAGACCATGTGGAATGAGAAGCTGAACATCGCTGTTCTTCTGCCCTGCTATAATGAAGCGGCCACGATCGGCGATGTCGTTCGCGGCTTTCGTCAGGCGCTCCCGCATGCCAGCATCTATGTGTACGACAATAATTCCACCGACGGCACGGCGCTGCATGCCATGCTTGCCGGCGCGACCGTGGTGCGTGAACGTCGCCAGGGCAAGGGGCATGTCGTGCGACGCATGTTCGCCGACATCGATGCCGACATCTACCTCATGGCCGACGGCGATGGCACCTATGCGCCCGATGATGCAGAAGAGCTGATCCGCACGCTGCTGACCGAAGGCTCCGACATGGTGGTCGGCACGCGCCGCAATGTTCAAAACGACGCCGGACGCCAGGGCCATGCCTTCGGCAACCGCATCTTCAACTGGCTCTATCGCACCATCTTCGGTGCGGATTTTACCGACATCTTCTCCGGCTATCGCGCCTTCTCGCGCCGCTTCGTCAAGAGCTTCCCGGCGGTGTCCGGCGGGTTTGAGATCGAGACGGAAATGTCCGTCCATGCCTCCCGGCTGAAGCTGCCCGTCAGCGAGCTGGAGCTCGATTACGGCCGACGGCCGGAAGGCTCGCATTCGAAACTCTCCACCTTCCGCGACGGCTGGAAGATCCTCTGGATGTTCGCGATGCTGATGAAGGAAACCAGACCCTTCGCCTTCTTCGGCATTCTGGGCGCCATCTCCATGGAGCTCAGCATCGGCTTCTCAATCCCGGTTCTCATCGAATATTTCGAAACCGGTCTCGTATTGCGCATGCCGACCTGGGTGCTCTCCATGGCACTGATGATGATTTCCTTCATGCTGTTCACGGCCGGCTTGATCCTGGATTCCGTCGCCCGCGCCCGTGCGGAGCAGCTGCGCATTCACTATATGAGTCTGACAAAGCCGGCATCCGGCGAAATCGGCGACAGGCGGACAATCTCCATGGTGGAAATCGAAAAGCCGGCAAGCAGCCGCAAGAAAAGGCCCAAGGCTGCATGAAGAAGCTCTTTCGCTTCCTGCTCGCTGGTAGTGTCGGCTTCGTGGTCGATGCCGGCGTGTTGCATCTGCTGCTTTGGTATACACCCGTTGGTCCGTTTATCGGACGGGCACTCTCGATACCCAGCGCATTGCTCGCCACATGGATCCTCAACCGCAAATTCACCTTCGGTCGCTCCGACCGTTCGCTGGCGGCCGAAGGTTTCCGCTATGGTTCCGTCGGTCTGACGTCTGCGGTGCTGAACTATGCCCTGTTCAGCTCGCTACTGATGACCGAGCCGTCGTTGCGGCCGATCATTGCGCTGACGCTCGGCTCGGCGGCGGCGACGGCGTTCAGCTTTTTCGGCTATTCGCGCTTCGTCTTCCGCCACCGGCAAAATCCCTGAGACCTTCGCTCAGACGGTTTCCCAACCATCCTTCTCGCTGGCGCGATAGATGGCGTCGATGACCTTCTGATTGAGCTTCGAGCTTTCCAGCGGCACGATCTCCGCACCTTCACCCAGCGCGGCCGAAGCAAAGGCTTCCGCTTCGCGCTTGTACTGGCGACTGTCGGGGAAACGGAAAATCGTCGATTCCGAATGGCCGCGATTGGTCAGTTCCAGTTCCTCTGCGCCATATCGATCGGCGTTAAAGGGCGACTTTACCTCGATGAAGCCTTCCGTGCCGTGGAAGACCATGACCTGGCGATTGGCCATCTGCGTCGAGATGTAGAAAGTCATTTCAAAATCGCCGAAATCGGCTTTGACGCTGGAATAGATGTCGGTGCCGAATTCCGGATCGCGCTCGGTCACCGCCTGGATGCGCAGCGGCTCGCGGCCGGTGACGAAACGGGTGCTGATGGTCGGGTAGACGCCGATATCGGGCAGACCACCGCCGCCGAGCGACGGGATATTGCGCATGTTGCCGGCATCGCGGTTGAAATAGGTGAAGGCTCCCTGGATATGGCGCAGGCGACCGATGGCGCCATCGGCGAGCAGCGAACGGACCTTCCGCCACACCGGCGCATAGGTGACCATGTAAGCCTCGGTCACCAGCACCTTGTTGCGGTCGCGGGCTGCAATCAGGCTGTCGATTTCATCTGCCTTGAGCGCGATCGGCTTTTCGCAAAGCACATGCTTGCCGGCATCGGCGGCCTTGATCGTCCACTCGACATGCTGCGAAGTTGGCAGCGGAATGTAGACGGCATCGATGGTATCGGAGGCGAGCATTTCCTCGTAGGAACCGAAGGCGTGCGGCACGGAGAAGCGGTCGGCCATCTGGCGGGCACGATCGAGATCACGGCTGGCGATTGCCGTGACGACGCAATTTTCCGCGTCCTGAATGGCCGGCACCACCAGGTCGCGGCCGATTTTTGCCGTCGATAGAATTCCGAAACGCAACATGATCTTTCTCCCGAAGCATTGTCCCGAGGCGAACGGCCGCACAGCGATGGTCGCGACACGGCCTTCCAGCGGGATCCCTTGTCAATACGGTGGATGGAGAGCGAAACGAGGCCATTCCGCTCCAGACGAAATCGACTGCAACCTTATTCGGCCGGTGCAGACGGCGCAACGGTTTGAGGCAATGATTGCTCAAGGACATCGAGCCAAATGGCCTCAAGGCATGTCCGGATCTGTCCTCTTTCTGTCTGATAGGTGGCTTTCGTACCTTTTGACTGGCGCTTAGTTTCGGCTATCCTTCAATCACAGGAGATACGAAAATGTCCCATGCCGACACTGCGCTGCTCGTCATCGATGCCCAGGAATCGTTTCGCCAGCGTCCCTACTGGCGGGCAGACGACCTGCCTACCTTCACCAACCGCCTACAGGCGCTGATCGATGGTGCCAAGGCCAAGGGCATCCCCGTTGTCCAGATATTCCATGTCGACGACGATCCGCATTTCAGCCTGGAGAGCGGCTACGTGCGCAAGCTCGATGAAATCTCCCTGGAGGCCGATGCGGTATTCCACAAAGCTCGCCATTCGGCCCTCGTCGGCTCCGGGCTGGATGTCTGGCTGGTGGCGAACGGCATCCGCAAGGTGATCGTCTCGGGCATTCGCACGGAGCAATGCTGCGAGACGACGACGCGACATGCATCCGATCTTGGCTACGAAGTCGACTATGTGACCGAGGCGACGCTGACCTTCCCGATGACGCATGCTTCGGGCACGGTCTTCAGCGTCGACGATATCAAGAAGCGCAGCGAGCTGGTGCTGTCAGGCCGTTTCGCCCGCATCGCGACGGTCGAGGAAGCGCTTGCCGGTGCCCCGATCCGGAGTGCTGCATGAGCCATAACGACAGGCACCTCCAACGCCGGATCATTCCCGTCTACGTCCTTCTGCCGCCCTATACGCTGCTGATGGATGTGGCCGGGCCGGTGGAGGTGCTGCGCCGCGCCAATATCGAACAGGACGATGTCCTGTTCGATTATCGCTTCATCGCTGCCCAGCCGTCGCAAACGACCTCGGTCGGGTTGACGCTCACCAATCTCGCCCCTCTGCCGGATCACATTCCAGACGGTGCCTATGTCATCATATCCGGCAGCGTCACGCCGCCTGACGATGCCGAGGACGTCGAGCCCGAAACCGACACGCTGGCGCGCTGGCTGGCGGGCGTCATCCGCCCGGGCATCACCCTCGTCACCATCTGCTCCGGCGCGGTGATCGCGGCCCGTGCCGGTCTGATGGACGGCTATGCCTGCACTACTCACTCCGCCTGCCTCGACGAGGTCCGGCACCATGCCCCGACTGCGCGCGTGCTCGACAACCGGCTCTATGTCGAAGATCGGGAACGCTATTCCAGCGCCGGCATCACCACCGGCACCGACCTGATGTTGCACCTCGCCTCCAAACTGACCTCGCCGATGACAGCTTTGACTATTGCTCGCCATATGGTCGTCTACATGCGGCGCACCGGTGCCGAGCCGCAGCTTTCGCCTTGGCTCAGCGGCCGAAACCATGTGCATCCCGCCATCCACCGCGTTCAGGATGCGATCATGGCCGATCCCGCTCACAGCTGGTCGCTCGCCGAGCTTGCCGGCATTGGCGCCATGAGCGCACGGCATATTTCACGCCTGTTCCAGGAACATGCGGACCTGTCGGTGACGGCCTATGTCAATCTGATGCGCGTGACGTTGGCGCGGGATGTGCTCGCCAATTCGCGGCTCGACATGGAGCGCGTGGCGGAAAAATCCGGCTTCGCTTCTCCAAGGCACATGCGGCGCGTCTGGTCGAAATACAATACGCTGCCGCCAAGCCACTATCGGCGCACGACGCCGGAATAAAGAAATCGTTAGTGGAGTTTCGCTGGCCGTAGCGCTAGCCTGCCTTGTCCCTTCCGTCCGGCGCCTCTGACGCCGGCTTCCCGCTCAATTGATTTGGAGAGATATCATGGACCTGCGCAAGCTTGGACGAACCGATCTTTTGGTCGCCCCTATCGTTTTCGGCGGCAATGTCTTCGGCTGGACGGCCGATGAGAAGACTTCCTACGCATTGCTCGACGCCTTCTTCGACGCCGGCTTCAACACGATCGACACGGCCGATGTCTATTCGAGCTGGGTTCCCGGCAATAAGGGCGGCGATTCCGAGGAGATCATCGGCAAATGGCTGAAGCAGGGCCGCATCGCCCGCGACAAGGCCATCATCATCACCAAGGTCGGTTCGGAGATGGGCCCTGGCAAGAAGGGGCTGAAGGCAAACTACATCCTCGAAGCCGTCGAAGCCTCGCTCAGGCGGCTGCAGACCGATCATATCGATCTCTATCTGTCGCACTGGCCGGATCCCGAGACACCGCATGAGGAATCGCTTGCCGCCTATGCCAAGCTGAAGGAACAGGGCAAGATCCACCATGTCGGCTGCTCTAACCTGGACGCGACGCAATTGCAGGCATCACTCGATGCCGCCGCCAAGGCCGGCCTGCCGCGCTACGACGTGCTTCAGCCGGAATATAATCTCTATGCGCGCGCCAGCTTCGAAGGCCCGCTGGCGGATCTCTGTGTCAAAGAAGATATCGGTGTCATCACCTATTTCAGCCTCGCGGCCGGCTTTCTGACCGGCAAATACCGCACCAAGGCGGATACGGAAGGCCGCGCTCGCGAAAACCGGGTCTCGGCCTATCTCGACGACAAGGGTCTGCGCATTCTCGCGGCACTCGATACGGTTTCGGCCGAAACCGGCTCGAAGCCTGCCGAGGTCGCGCTCGCCTGGCTGCTGCGCAAGCGCGGCGTCACCGCACCGATCGCCAGCGCCACTAGCCTTGGCCAACTCGACGCGATAATCAACTCGGCGAAGCTTTCGCTTTCCGATGAAGCCATGCGCCTGCTCGACAAAGCCGGCGAATAAACCGAGGCAGGCCGATGACCGTGACGATCCGAGATGCCAGACCCGAAGACGAAGCGCGCTGGCGCAAGCTCTGGGACGGATATCTGGCCTTTTACGGCGTCAGTATCGCGCCTGACATCACCGATGCGACCTGGCGCCGGGTCTTCGATCCGGCGTCGACCATCTTCATGCGGGTCGCCGAAGTCGACGGCGAGGTGAAAGGCTTCACGCTCTGCCTGACACATGAAGGCACATGGACGCGCGCGCCGGACTGCTATCTGGAAGACCTGTTCGTCGACGAAAGCGCCAGGGGCCACGGCGTCGGCCGGGCGCTGCTGGACGATCTCGTCGAGCTCTGCAAGAAAAACGGCTGGGCGCGCCTCTACTGGCATACGGACGAAACCAATGCGACCGCCCGCAAGCTCTATGACACCTATGTCAAGAGCGACGGACATATCCGCTACCGCGTCAATATCTGAGCTTCGGAAACCCCTCATAGAGAGCGGAATGATCGCCCTCCCAGTTCGCCATGCCACGCTTGGTGAGCATGCCGCGCGGGTTGACAAAGCTCTGGATGCTCCGCATCGGCCGCTCGTGCCACTGGATGTTGAAGGCCCATAGTTTCGGAAAGAAGCACAGCGAAGCGTAAGGCAGGTGATCATGGATCCACCAGGCGAGCTTCCGCCAATCGCCCTCCTGGGTCTGATGGTCGATCAGCCAGGGCACGACGATGCAGACGGCGGCACCCATGCAGCCGTCGAGATCGCGCATGTCCCAGATGTGATGGGCGGCGGTATGAGGATTGGTCGAGCAATTCAGCCCGTTCTTGTTGCCGAAGGCATTCACCTCGGGCGAGCGGTAGCCTGAACGGATATGTAGCCGGCCAAAGGTCGCCTCCAATGGTTCCAGCAATTCCTCGCACAGTCTTCGGCCCGACTCGATCGCCAGATCGGGGTCTTCGGGAATATTGGGAATGCGATAGAAATCAGCAATTTCCGAATGCAGGAAATCGCGGAAGAAGAAATTCTTCGACAGCCTGACGCGGCCGAGCTCCTCCAAGCCCTTCATCGACCCCGGTTTTCTCATCGTCTCAACTCCTTCTTCCGTCCATCCGACCAGTGCAGACCAGATATCGCATGGAAGCCACCCGATTTCTGTCAGCAGTGCCGATCATTGGCCGGATCGGCGACGACGCCCTCTCGTCATGGCCCGGTATATTTGAAGAAATCGATGAAGGCTCGCAGTGCCGGGCGCATCTGGCGGCGGCTCGGATAATAGATGCAGAAGCCCGGATAGGGTGGGCACCAATCCTCCAGCACGCGGATCAGGCTGCCGTCCTCCAGTTCCTGCTTGACGCGGATGTCGAACAGATAGGACAGGCCCGCACCGTTCAGTGCCGCCAGAACCGCAAGCCTATCCTCGATGACGATCAAGGGACCATCGATGGCGACGATCAGCTCGCGGCCGTCCTTCTCGAACTCCCATCGATAAATCGAGCCATCGGTGAAGCGCCGCTTGATGCAGCGGTGATGCACGAGATCGCGCGGATGGAGCGGCTTCGGATTTTTCGCGAAATAGGCCGGAGAGCCGGCTATCACGGTGCGTATATCAGGCGAGACCTTTACCGCGATCATATCGCCCTCGATGCTCTCCTCCAGCCGGATGCCGGCATCGAAGCCCTCCTTGACGATATCGCTGAAGCCGTCCTCGTTGGCGATCTCCAGCGTAATGTCCGGATAGGTGTTGAGGAAATCGCCGAGCCGTGGCGCCATCAGCAGGTCCGAGGCAAAGCGCGGGGCGGTGATGCGCAGAGTGCCGGCCGGGCGACCGCGGGTGGCAAGCGTATCTTCCAGCGCGATATCGATCTCTTCCAGCGCCGGCGCCAGCCGCTGGAGCAGCGCCTCGCCCTCCTCCGTCGGAAGCACGCTGCGGGTGGTGCGCGCCAGCAGCCGCACGCCGAGGCTTGCCTCGAGGCTGGAGACGGCATGGCTGACCGCCGACGGCGCGATCGACAATTCCTTGCCGGCGGCACGAAAGCTGCGATGGGCGGCGACGGCGGCAAACACCGCCAATTGAGAGAGCTGGGTCCTGTTCATTGATCTAAATTATAGAACAGGTTGTGAGAATTTGCATGGATTTTCATTCATTATGCCGAGACCTAGTTTGAACCTGTCGGCCGGCCTTGGGCCCGCCACCGATCCAACAAGGTTCAAAAGGAACGCGATTATGAAAACCCGCAAGCTTGGCAAGGATCTCACCGTTTCCGCCGTCGGGCTCGGCTGCATGGGCATGAGCTTCGCCTATGGAGCGACTGACGACAACGAATCCGTCAAAGCGCTTCATCGTGCCGTCGAGCTCGGCGTCACTTTTTTCGACACCGCCGAAACCTACGGCCCCTTCACCAATGAGGAGCTGCTTGGTCAGGCATTGAAGCCTGTTCGCGACCGCGTGGTCATCGCCACGAAGTTCGGTTTCAAGCTCGACCACACAAAAACCGGTCTTGCCGCCATGATCGGCGTCGACAGCCGTCCGGAGCATGTCAGGGACGTCGCCGAGGCCTCCCTGAAGCGGCTTAACACCGATGTCATCGACCTCTTCTACCAGCATCGCGTCGATCCGAACGTGCCGATCGAAGATACGGTCGGTGCCATGGCGGAGCTGGTGAAAGAGGGCAAGGTGCGGGCGCTGGGTCTCTCGGAAGCCAGTGCCGCAACCATCCGCCGCGCCCATGCGGTGCATCCGATCGCTGCCGTGCAGAGCGAATATTCACTCTGGAGCCGCGATCCGGAGGAAGAGGTGCTCGCCACCTGCCGCGAACTCGGCATCGGCTTCGTACCTTATAGCCCGCTCGGCCGCGGCTTCCTGACGGGCGCGATCCGCAAGGTGGACGACTTGGCCGACGACGATTTCCGCCGCAACCTGCCACGCTTCCAGGGCGATAATTTCGACGCCAATGCGGCGCTGGTCGCCAGGCTCGAAACGCTTGCCAAAGAAAAGGGCGTCACGGCGGCACAACTGGCGCTCGCATGGGTGCTCTACCAGGGCGACGACATCGTCCCGATCCCCGGCGCCCGCAAACTGCACCATATCGAGCAGAACGCGGCCGCCGCCGATATCGTGCTTTCACCGCGCGAGGTGGAAGAGCTTGGCGCGATCATCCCGCTCGAAAGCGTCGCCGGCAAGCGCTACAGCGATGCGTCTCTCGCCATGACGAATATATGACGAATTGACCATCTCTCCTTCCCAGACAGAGACACCGGCCATCACGGCCGGTGTCATTTTGGGGTTGAAAATAAAAGTGAAGCCTCACCAGCGACCGCAAGAACATGCGAATCGCCTGATTTACAGGCTCTTTCAAGTTTTTAGACAAATCGTCATGGGCGCAAAGCGCATGCCAGAGCTCGACGCTCGGTTGACAAACGGGCCTGAAATTTGAAGATTGCCGCCAATCAAAACGGGCAGCGTTGGGAGGACTTATGTCTAAGCGCGCGTTTATCGGCTTCTCCGCTTTTCTTCTCGCCACTTTCGCATCCCTGAGCCCTTCGGCGGCCGCGGATGTCAAGCGTCAGGTGGTCACCACCAAGGACGGCGATTACTTCGGCTTCGACCTGCGCACCGAGCAGAATGTGACGCTGGACCAGTGCTCCGCCTCCTGCATCGGCGACAAGTCGTGCAAGGCCTTCACCTACAATCCCAAGGTGAAGTGGTGCTTCATGAAGTCCGACTTCAACCAGCTCAACAGTTTCCCGGGCGCCATCGCCGGCAAGATCGTCGAGACTGCGGCGGCCAACGAGCCCGATATCGGCGCGGCACCAGCCCTCCCCTTCCTGTCCGATGACTTCGTTCAAAGCGCGCGCGATGCGAAAAGCACGCTGACGCTCGGCGACGAGTTGAAGGGCCAAGGCGTCGAAAGCCTGATAGCCCTCGGTCGCATCGAATTGACGTCCGGGAATGTCGAGAATGCCTTGAACGCATTCCAGGGCGCCCTGTCGCTCAGCCCCGACAACGGCGATCTGTGGATCGAAATGGCGCGGGCCGCCAACACGGTTACCAACGACACCGCCGTTGGCACCAAGGCCGCCTATGCTGCGCTCAACGGCTACCAGCTGACCCGCACCACGAACAGCCGCGCCGACGCGCTTGCCGTTCTCGCTGAAGCGCTGAAGAACGCGCAGAACTATCGCCCGGCGCTCAACGCCTACAAGGCAAGCCTCAATCTCGTCAGTTCAGCCGCAGTCCAGGCCGCCTATGACGATCTGCGTGCCCGCCAGGGCTTCCGCGTCTCCGGCAACACGCTCGACAACGACAATGCCTCACCGCGCGCCTGCGTGCAGTTCTCCGAAAAGCTGGTGAAGAGCGGCGTCGACTATACGCCTTTCGTCACCGTCAATGGCGCAGCACCGAAGGGCGTCGATGCCAAGGACAACCAGATCTGCGTCGAAGGCCTGGAGTTCGGCCAGCACTACCGCGTTTCACTGCGCGCCGGTCTCCCCTCCTCGGTCGGTGAAAACCTTCCCGCGCAGGTCAATGTCGACGTCTACGTCAAGGACCGCACGGCGTCGCTGCGCTTCACCGGAGACAATTTCGTGCTGCCCTCCACGGCGCGGCGCGGCATTCCGATCGTCTCGGTCAATGCGACCACGGCCAATCTCAAGCTCTATCGCATCGGCGATCGCAACATTGCGCAGCTCCTCAACAACTCACAGTTCCTGACGCAGATGGACAGCTACAGCGCCCAGACGATCCAGGACACCAATGGTGAACTGGTCTGGCAGGGCTCGATCGATATCCAGCAGGAGCTCAACAAGGACGTCGCGACCAGCTTCCCGGTCGATGAAGCGCTGCCGAAGCGCAAGCCGGGCGTCTATGTGCTGACGGCCGTTGCCCCCAATAGCGGCGGCCAGGAATGGGATCCGCAGGCAACGCAATGGTTCGTGGTGTCGGATATCGGCGTCACCACCTATGCCGGCACGGACGGGCTCAATGTCTTTGCCCGCTCGCTCGCCAGCGCCAAGCCGCTCGCCGGCGTGCAGCTGCAGCTGCTTGCCAAGAACAATGAAGTCCTAGGCACCGCGAAGACCGACGACAATGGCCGCGCAGTCTTCAGCGCCGGCCTGATGCGCGGCACGGCGGGCATGACGCCGGCGGTCATCACCGCTCAGAACGGCGACCAGGATTATGTCTTCCTCGACATGACGCGCGCCGGCTTCGATCTTTCCGACCGCGGCGTTGCCGGCCGGACCGCGCCCGGCGCGATCGACCTGCTGACCTGGACCGAGCGCGGCATCTACCGCGCCGGCGAGACGGTGCATGCTTCGGCGCTTGCCCGCGACGTCAGCTCAACGGCGGTCGAAAACCTGCCGCTCACCTTCGTCTTCCTGCGCCCCGATGGCGTCGAGGACCGCCGCATCGTCACCGATGGCGGCAAGCTCGGCGGCTACACTGTCGACATGCCGCTGCAGCAGACCTCGATGCGCGGCACCTGGACGATGAATATCTACACCGACCCGAAGGGCGCCTCCATCGGCTCGCAGACCTTCCTCGTCGACGACTTCGTGCCCGACCGCATCGAATTCGACATGAAGAGCGACGCCAAGGAGATCGAAGTCGGCCAGCCGACACCTGTCAATGTCGACGGGCGCTATCTCTATGGCGCGCCGGCAGCGGGCCTTAGCCTTGCGGGCGAAGTGACGCTGAAGCCAACCCGGCAAAGCGATGCCTACAAGGGCTATCAGTTCGGCCTCGCCGACGAGGGCGCCGGCAAGGACAATAATGACGGCGACGATAGCAGCAGCGGTGACAGCAAGGCGGAGAGCACACAGGTGCCGCTGGAAGACCTGCAGGCGCTCGACGAAAACGGCAAGACCACCTTCGACGTCACCATCAACGATATTCCTTCGACCACGCAGCTTCTGAACGCCAACATCACCGTGCGCATGCAGGAGGCAGGCGGCCGCGCCGTCGAGCGCTCGCTGACGCTGCCGGTCAAATCGGATGGCCCGCGCATCGGCATCAAACCGCAATTCGACGGCGATCTCGGCGAAAACTCCGTCGGCAACTTCCATGTTATCGGCGTCGACGCCAATGGCCAGAAGCAGGCCATGCAAGGCCTGACATGGAAGCTGCTCAGCGTCCAGCGCGACTATCAATGGTATCGCTCCGGCAATGGCTGGAAATATGAGCCGATCATGTCCACCAAGCAGGTGGCTGTCGGCACGGTCAACGCCACGACCGATGGCGGAACGATTTCCGTGCCCGTCACCTGGGGCCGCTACCGGCTGGAAGTTTCGAGCGCCGATGCGAGCGGCCCGGAATCGAGCGTCGAATTCAACGCCGGCTGGTATGTCGCTTCCACCTCCACGGAAACGCCTGATGCGCTTGAAATCGCACTCGACAAGCAGAGCTACAAGATCGGCGATACCGCCAAGCTGAAGGTGACCTCGCGCTATGCCGGCCAGTTGATGGTGACGGCCGGTGCCGAGACGCTGATCTCGGTGACCAATGCCGATATCGGCGCCACCGGCGGCGAGGTCGACATTCCCGTCACAGCCGATTGGGGTGCAGGTACCTATCTGACTGCCACCCTGTTCCGGCCCGGCGATGCCCAGGAAAGCCGCATGCCGATGCGCGCCATCGGCATCAAATGGGCGCCGTCGATCCCGGCGACCGCAAGCTGCAGATCAAGCTTGACGCGCCGGCCAAGACCCTGCCCCGTCAGCCTTTGAGCGTTGCCGTACAGGTTTCCGGCGCAGGCGCCAATGAAGACGCCTATGTCACGGTTGCTGCGGTCGATGTCGGCATCCTCAACCTGACGCGCTACCAGCCGCCGGCACCGGATGACTGGTATTATGGCCAGCGCCAGCTCGGGCTTGAAATCCGCGACATCTACGGTCGCCTGATCGACGGCTCACTCGGCGCGACCGGCAAGCTGCGCACCGGCGGTGACGGCGGGCAGGCAGCCTTGCAGGCAAGCCCGCCGACGGAAAAGCTGGTTGCCTTCTTCTCCGGTCCGGTCAAGCTGGATGCCAGCGGCAAGGCCAATGTCAGCTTCGACATCCCGCAGTTCAACGGCACGGCGCGGCTTATGGCGGTAGCATGGTCGAAGGCTGGCGTCGGGCACGCGACCCAGGATGTGATCATCCGCGATCCGGTCGTCGTTACCGCGAGCCTGCCGAAATTCCTCGCACCTGGAGACAAGGCCAATCTGCGGCTCGACGTCGCCAACACCGATGCCCCCGCCGGCGACTATACGCTTGCGGTCACCGGCAATAGCGCCGTGACTGTGGATGCAAGCGCCACGCAACAGACGATCAAGCTGCAGGCCGGCGGCAAATACAACATCACCCTGCCGCTGACGGGCGGACAGCCTGGTGCCGGCACGGTTGCGATCAAGCTGTCGAACGCCTCGGGACTATCGCTCGATCAATCGGTCGATATCCCCGTTCGCCCGGCGCAGCTGCCGGTCACCGAACAGCGTGTCATCGCGCTTGCCCCCGGCAAGAGCCTGACCGTCAATGCCGATCTTCTCGCCGACAGCGTGCTGCCCGGCGCCTCGGTCAGCGTCAATGTCAGCCGATCCAGCGCCTTCGACGTGCCGGGCCTGCTGATGAGCCTCAGCCGCTATCCCTATGGTTGCGCCGAACAGACCGCGAGCGGCGCGCTGCCGCTCCTCTATTTCAGCGACATGGCGGTCAAGAACGGCCTTGCCGATGATGCCGAAATTCGCAAGCGCGTTCAGGACGCCATCTATCGCGAACTGTCCTACCAGTCCTCGACCGGCAGCTTCGGCCTCTGGGCTCCCGGCTCCGGCGATCTCTGGCTGGACTCCTACGTGACCGACTTCCTCACCCGCGCCCGCGAGCAGAAGTATAGCGTGCCGGATCAGGCGATGGTGCAGGCGCTGGAAAACCTCCAGAACTCGCTGAGCGCCAATACCAACGTCAAGGACAATGGCAACGAGATCGCCTATGCGCTCTATGTGCTGGCGCGCAACAAG
Source organism: Rhizobium sp. P44RR-XXIV (assembly GCF_001999485.2). Lineage (NCBI taxonomy): Bacteria > Pseudomonadati > Pseudomonadota > Alphaproteobacteria > Hyphomicrobiales > Rhizobiaceae > Rhizobium > Rhizobium sp. P44RR-XXIV. Next base: position 531,799 of record NZ_MPVZ02000025.1, read on the forward strand.
AAGGCGTCTATCAGCGATCTGCGCTACTACGCCGACACGATGCTGAACGACTTCCAGACGCCGCTCTCCAAGGCGCATCTGGCTGCGGCGCTGGCGCTCTACGGGGACGCACAGCGCTCGCGCAACATCTTCATCGATGCGCTGCAGATGTCGCAGAAGGCGGTGGCCACGAAGGTCAGTTTCGTCCGCTCCGACTATGGTTCGTCGCTGCGAGACGGCGCTGCGGTGCTGGCGCTTGCCGCCGAAAGCCGTCCGGTTCCGCCGATCATTCCGGATCTGGCTGGTGTCGTCGCCAAGGATTGGCAGACGAAGAAATATACCAGCACGCAGGAACAGACCTGGATGCTGCTGGCAGCCCGCGCGCTCCAGAACGGCGATGACGGGTTGACGCTCGACGTTAACGGCGCCGCCCACACCGGCACCTACATGGCCCAGATGACCGGCGATGCCCTGACAGGCCATCCGCTGACCGTCACCAACACGACGCGCCAGCCGCTGTCTGCGGCCGTGACCACGGTCGCGGCTCCCGTCGCTCCGCTGCCGGCCGGCGGTAACGGCTTCAAGATCGAGCGCAAGTACTACACGCTCGACGGCGAAGAGGCGAACGTCACCCAGGCGCAGCAGAACGAACGTTACGTCGTCGTGCTGCATGTGACCGAAGACAATGACTGGCCGCAGCGCCTTCTCGTGACCGATCTGCTGCCAGCCGGCTTCGAAATCGACAATCCGAGCATCGTCAACAGCGCTCAACTGTCGAACTTCGACTTTCTCAGCGACATTCAACCGGCTCATGTCGAGTTCCGCAGCGATCGTTTCGTCTCGGCCTTCGACCAGGCGGCCGGTGCCGACCGTGACCTGACCTTCGCCTATGTCGTGCGCGCCGTCACACCCGGCGTCTACGATCATCCTGCTGCCAGCGTCGAGGACATGTACCGGCCGCAGTTCTCGGCCCGTACGGCGATGGGCCGCATGGAGGTGCTAGCTGCACAGAAGTAAGAGCCGTCATGAAGACGCGATGGAAGATTGCGATTGGCTTTGGAGCCACGGCCTTGACGGCGGTGGCGCTGGTCTTCGGCCTTGAGGCCGCGGACCGCGCCTATCCGCCGCCGCTGGACAATGCCCGCGTGGTCTCCGCCGAAGTGCTCGACGCCAATGGCGATTTGCTGCGCGCCTTCGCCACGCCAGAGGGACGCTGGCGGCTGAAGACCGAGGTTTCCGACGTCGACCCGCAATATCTGCGTATGCTGGTCGCCTATGAAGACCGTCGCTTCTACGATCACCACGGCGTTGACCCGATGGCGATCGGCCGCGCCTTCCTCCAGCTCGTCACCCACGGCCGCATCGTCTCCGGCGGCTCGACGCTTTCCATGCAGGTGGCCCGCCTGATCGAGCCGCGCAGCCAGCGGTCGATGACGGCGAAGCTTCTGCAGGTCGTCCGCGCCATCCAGATTGAACGTCGGCTGAGCAAGGAACAGATCCTCGATCTCTACCTGACGCATGCGCCCTATGGCGGCAATCTGGAGGGTGTTCGGGCCGCAAGTCTTGCCTATTTCGGCAAGGAGCCGCGACACCTCACCGTGGCGCAGTCAGCCTTGCTGGTGGCGCTCCCCCAGCTGCCGGAAAAGCGGCGGCCCGACCGCAACTTCGCAACCGCTCAGGCCGCCCGCCACCGTGTGCTGGAACGCGCCGCCGTTGCTGCCATCATTGGCGAGGGGGAAGCCGAACGCGCCGCGCTGACGCCCATACCGGCCGGTCGGCGGCAACTGCCCGCTTATGCGGCCCATCTGGCCGAACTGGCGCTGAAGAAACAACCGGGCGTCATCCAGCATCGAACCACGTTGCGCCGCAGTGTTCAGCAAGGGCTGGAAGCGGTCGCCGATGCCGCCGCAAAGCGGCTTGGGCCGAAGGTATCCGTCGCCATGGTGATGGCTGATGCCAAGACCGGCGAGATCATCGGCGAGGTCGGTTCGGCCAATTACTTCGATTCCGGCCGCTCGGGCTGGATCGACATGACCCGCATACTGCGCTCCCCCGGCTCGACGCTGAAACCCTTCATCTATGGTCTCGCTTTCGAGCAAGGCTACGTGGCGCAGGAGACGATCATCGAGGATCGCCCGGCCGATTTCTATGGCTACCGTCCGCGCAATTTCGACATGAGCTATCAGGGCGATGTCAGCGTGCGCCAGGCGCTGCAGCTGTCGCTCAACGTACCAGCCGTCCGCCTGCTCGACGCCGTGGGTCCGACGCGGCTGCTGGTGCGCTTCCGTCGCGCCGAGGTGAAGCCGATGCTGCCGCCGAACGAAGCCCCAGGCCTTGCCATCGGCCTTGGCGGTGTCGGCATTACGCTGAAGGATCTCGTGCAGCTCTATGCCGGGCTTGCCAATCGCGGCAAGCCGATGCGGATCGGTGACGGGGTTCAGGACCAACCGGGTCCGATCGACAGCGAGCCGTTGATGGAGCCGGTCGCGGCCTGGAACATCACTGACATTCTCTCCGATATTATCGCGCCGCGCGGCAGCAAGCAGCTCGGCATCGCCTACAAGACCGGCACGAGCTACGGCAATCGCGATGCATGGTCGATCGGCTATGACGGCGCACACGTGCTCGGCGTCTGGGTCGGCCGTCCTGACAATGGCGCCGTGCCGGGACTGGCGGGCTATGTTTCGGCAGCACCCATCCTGTTCGAAGCCTTTGCCAAATCGGGCGTGGCGATCACGCCATTCCCGCCGCCTCCCATGGGTGCGGTGCGCATTTCCGCGACCGAGCTGCCGATCAGCCAGCGGCGCTTCTCCGTGACCGCCGCAGGGCTGCTGGCGGCTTCGAACCGGGAGCCTGCGCCGCAGATCGTCTATCCGCCGGAAGGGGCGCGCGTCGATCTCGGCGCCAGCGGCGGTGCGAGCCAGATCACACCGCTGGCGCTGAAGCTGCAGGGAGGACGCGCTCCGTTCCGTTGGCTCGCCAATGGCAAGCCGCTGCCGGATCTGTCTCGCCGCCGCACCAATCAATGGACGCCTGACGGTGCGGGATATTCGACGCTCACCGTCATCGATGCGGCCGGACGCGCCGCCAGCGTACGGGTTTTCGTCGAGTAGAGGCGTCAAATCATCGCGATCATGCCATCGCCTTTTTGTCAGCCGGCAGCGTCCATGCTATCTTAGGCATGACTCAAATGAGGAATGGCGAGATGTCGGAAGAGCAGGCAATCCGCGCGGTTGTTCACCTCTATGTCGATGGCATGGCATTCGCGAATGAGCCCGCGCTGCGAAAGGCTTTCCATCCACGAGCCCAAATCATCGGCAATTATCAGGGCGCAGTCGAATGGATGACACGGGATGAATTCATCTCGGCAATCGTCGAGGAAGGCAGCGCTCCGCCCGGCACCATACCGCTGATGGACATCGAGCTGATCGACATCGAAGGCGATGCGGCTAGCGTGAAGGTCGTCGACGAATTCGCAGGGATGCGCTTTTCGGACTATCTATCGCTGGTGAAGATCGATGGGCGGTGGAGTGTGGTGAACAAGGTCTATCATCTGCATCGGTGATGTGTTTCGAGGCTGCTCCGTCTATGCCGAGCCTCTGATACCCCCCTCTGTCCCTTCCGGGACATCTCCCCCACATGGGGGGAGATTGGTAACTCGCGGCATTATCTTGCCCCAAGCTGATATCGCATCTGTTGAAATCGAAGCTTCTGCTTTAACGAAGGCGTGCGTCGAACTCCCAACGATCTCCCCCCATGTGGGGAAGATGTCACGACAGTGACAGAGGGGGGTGACGCCCCCTCCGCGAACTCAGCAGCAGCAGATTAACCGCGCAGCACCCCACCCGTCGACTTCGTCACATTGGCGACGATCTTCTGCGTCAGTGCCTCGAAATCCTCGTCCGTCAGCGTGCGCTCGGCCGGCTGGATCTGCACTTCGATGGCGATCGACTTCTTGCCCTCGCCGAGCGATGCGCCTTCGAAGATGTCGAAGACGTTGACGCCGGTCACCAGCTTGCGGTCGGCACCGACGGCAGCGCGGATGACTGCACCGGCTTCCACCGACTTGTCGACCACGAAGGCGAAGTCACGCTTGACGGCCTGGAAGGGAGAAAGCTCCAGCGCCGGCTTGGTGCGGGTTGCCTTCTTCTTCGGCTCGGGCATGGCGTCGACATAGACTTCGAAGCCGGCGAGAGCGCCCGACACGTCGAGCGCTTCCAGCGTCTTCGGATGGAATTCGCCGAAATAGCCGAGCACGACCTTCGGCCCCATCTTGATGGTGCCGGACCGGCCCGGGTGATACCAGGCGGGGCCACCCTGCTCGATCTGGATATTGGTCATCGGCAGGCCGCAGGCCTCGATGACGGCGAGCGCATCGCCTTGGCATCGAAAACGTCAACCGGCTTGCCACCGCCCTTGGCAGCGTTCGACCACATGCGGCCGGCGCCGGCGAGCGTTGCCGTACCACGGCGGATACCGCCTGCGACGCGACGCTGGCCTTCGGGCGTATCGTTCTCATAGGTGCCGGACACTTCGAAGATCGCGACGTCGCCATAGCCCTTGTCGGCATTGCGCTGCGCTGCGGACAGCAGGCCCGGCAGCAGCGACGGACGCATGTCCGACATATCGGCCGCGATCGGGTTGGCAAGCTTCAGGGCGTTGGAGCCGCCGCCGAAGAGCTTGGCCTGATCTTCGGCGATGAAGGACCAGGTGACGGCTTCCAGCATGCCGCGCGATGCGAGCGCGCGCTTGGCGGTGCGGGTGCGGATCTGCAGCGTCGTCAGGATCTTGCCGTTGACGGCAGCGTGGCTGGCCAGCGGCTGCGGCTTGATGTTGTCGACGCCGTGGATACGCATGATTTCTTCGACGAGATCGGCCTTGCCGTCGACATCCGGACGCCAGGAGGGAACGGCGACCGAAATGCGCTCGCCCGAACCGGAAACCGAGAAGCCGAGCTTCGTCAGGATGGACTTGCTCTCATCGGCCGAGACTTCGAGGCCGGTCAGGCGCTTGACTTCCGACAGCGGGAAATCGACGACCTTGGCTTCGTAGCCTTTGTAGCCTTCGACCCTCGCTTTAGCGGCGGTGCCACCGCAGCAGGCAAGCACCAGTTCGGTGGTGCGCTCAAGGCCCGGAACCATGTATTCCGGATCGACGCCGCGCTCGAAGCGATAGCGCGCATCGGTGATGATGCCGAGGCCGCGGCCGCTCTTGGCGATGTTCATCGGGTCCCAGAGCGCCGACTCGATCAGCACATCCGTGGTGTTCTCGTCGCAGCCGGAATGTTCGCCGCCCATGATGCCGCCGATCGACTCGACGCCATTATCGTCGGAAATGACGACATTGCTGGGGCTGAGCTTGTATTCGCGCTCGTCCAGCGCCAGCACGGTTTCGCCGTCCCGGGCGCGGCGCACGACCAGATTGCCCTTGACCTTGGCGGCATCGAAGACGTGCATCGGCCGGCCCTGATCGAAGGTCATGTAGTTGGTAATATCGACCAGCGCGCTGATCGGACGGAGACCGATGGCGAGCAGACGCTGCTGCATCCATTTCGGGCTCGGGCCATTCTTGACGCCGCGCACGAGGCGGAGCGCGAAGCCGGGGCAAAGGCGCGTGTCATCCAGATCGATCTTGAGTTCGGTCGTCGTCTCGCTTCGACGGCGAAGGACGGCGCCGCGGGCGATTTCAGCGTGCCGAGGCCGGAGGCGGCGAGATCGCGGGCTATGCCAAAGACGCTGGTGCAATCCGGACGGTTCGGCGTCAGGTTGATCTCGATCACCGCATCGTCAAGGCCGGCATAGGCGGCAAAGCTGGTGCCAACAGGCGCATCTTCGGGCAGGTCGATGATGCCGTCGTGGCTGTCGGAAATTTCCAGTTCCTTTTCCGAGCACATCATGCCGCGGCTTTCGACGCCACGGATGTTGCCGATGGCCAATGTCACGTCGATGCCGGGAACATAGGTGCCGGGAGCCGCAAAGGCGCCAACGAGGCCAGCGCGTGCATTCGGCGCCCCACAGACGACCTGAACGGGCGCACCGCTGCCGATATCGACCATCAACACCTTCAGGCGATCGGCCTGCGGGTGCTTTTCGGCTGACAGAACCTTGGCGATGACGAAGGGCTTGAACGCCGCCTTGTCGTCGACATCCTCTACTTCCAGACCGATCTGGGTCAGGCGTGTGCAGATCTCGTCGAGCGTGGCATCGGTATCAAGATGCTCTTTCAGCCATGAGAGTGTGAATTTCATCTGATCAATCCTTGCTTACGCGCTCAGGCCGCCGAACAAAGTCGGCATGTCGAGCGGGCGGAAGCCGTAATGGTTCATCCAGCGGACGTCGGCATTGAAGAAGTCACGCAGGTCCGGCATGCCGTATTTCAGCATGGCGATACGGTCGAGGCCCATGCCCCAGGCAAAGCCCTGATATTCATCCGGATCGAGTCCGCCATGGCGCAGCACGTTCGGATGCACCATGCCGCAGCCGAGGATCTCCATCCAGTCGGTGCCTTCGCCGAACTTGACGATCGGGCCGGAACGGTCGCACTGGATATCGACCTCGAAAGAGGGCTCCGTGAACGGGAAGAACGACGGGCGGAAGCGCATCGTCACGTTGTCGACCTCGAAGAAGGCCTTGCAGAACTCTTCCAGCACCCAGCGGATATTGGCAACGTTCGCCGTCTTGTCGATGACGAGACCTTCGACCTGATGGAACATCGGCGAATGCGTGGCGTCGCTATCCTGGCGGTAGGTCTTGCCGGGGATGATGATGCGGATCGGCGGCTTTTGCGCTTCCATGGTGCGGATCTGCACCGGCGAGGTGTGCGTACGCAGCACCTTGCGCTCACCCTTTTCATCCGGCTGGAAGAAGAAGGTGTCGTGCATCTCGCGCGCCGGGTGCCCCTCGGGGAAGTTCAGCGCCGTGAAGTTATAGTAGTCGGTCTCGACATCAGGACCTTCGGCGATCGAGAAGCCCATGTCGCCGAAGATGGCGGTGATCTCATCGACGATCTGGCTGATCGGATGAATGCGGCCACGCTCGGCCGGCGAGGAGCGGACCGGCAGGCTGACGTCGACCGTCTCCGCCTTCAGCTTCGCATCGATCGCCGCATCACGCAGCGCGCCCTTGCGTTCGTTGATCGCGTCGGTGACGGAATTCTTCAAAGCGTTGATCGCAGCACCGCGTGTCTGCCGCTCTTCCGGCGACATCGAGCCCAGCGTCTTCAACAGTTCCGAAACCGAGCCCTTCTTGCCGAGCGCGGCGACCCTCACGGCCTCGATCGATTGCTCGTCGGTTGCCGCGGCCACGTCGGCCATGAGTTGGGTTTCAAGTGTTACGAGTTCCGTCATCTGGTCCTGCCTTGCGGACCGTAGGCTATTGCGCCGCTCAGTCCACCGAATAAGTGGTAAACGCATGCATCAGAAAGCTGGTCGCAACGATGAAGCGTCGCAGATCACTACCCATGTGCACGCGGCCAATCAACCGGGCAAGGAACAAAAAACCACCAAGAAAGCGAATCATGCGCTGAAGCTCGACACGAGCGGCCGCTGGCGCCTGTTCCGACCAGGCCTCATAGGCCCGGTTCTGTGTCTCCATGCCGAGGCGGGCACCGGTGGCGATCTGGAGAAACAGAAGCCAGATGTCGCGCGCCTGAGCAACCTCAAGCGGCATCACCGTTTGCGGGTCCTCCTCGAAATCCATGAAGCCGAGCCGCCTGCCGGAGAAGAACATATCACGTGGATAGGGGCGGCCGTGGCAAAGGCCGCTAGCGTGAAGCCGGCCAAGCTCGGTGGCGCAAGCAACCATGAGATCGTCATGAGCGACGGGGTCGCTTTCTTTCAGCTGCCCGAGACGTCCCTGCACCGTGATGCCGGCATCCGCGAGCATGATGGCACTGTTCGAGGCATAGAGAACTTTCGGAACCGCAATGCCCTGCTCTGCAAACATGGCTATGCGCCTGATCTCGCGTTCCGCCATCTCCTGCGGTGTGAGGCATGCACAGGGGCGAAGAAAATCTAAGGGGATGACGCACGACAAAGCGGCCTGCAAGTAGCGCCAGAACCGCGTTTTCTCAGTCCCAAATCGTTTGATCCAGACAAGACGCGACGAAAGAGGAACACGCTCAACCCGGCTGGACCCATTCACCAGCACTGTCAGCAAAGCCTGGATATCCTTGCCGGTGAGGTTTGGTATGGAGCTTAGTTCCTTAGTCTGGCCGTTCAATAATTTCACCCACCCTCGGTGGCGAGAGTCCCTAAGGTGATCGTCACAACTGTTTATGGCCCGAAAAATATAAAACCCGCGCCGGTTACACAAGCGCGGGTTTCACAAATGTGACAAAAATCTGTCTAAAAGTCGGCCTTAGCCAACGGCAGCTTCGAACTCGTTCGTCGTGCCGGCTTCCTTGAGATACTCAAGAGCCTTCTTCGATGCTGCAACGAGCGCACCGAAAGCTTCCGTCTCATGGATTGCCATGTCGGAGAGAACCTTGCGGTCAACTTCGATGCCAGCCTTGGTGAGGCCGTCAATGAAGCGGCCGTAGGTCAGGCCGTGTTCGCGGACGGCAGCGTTGATACGCTGGATCCAGAGAGCGCGGAAATTGCGCTTGTTAACCTTGCGGTCGCGATAAGCGTACTGCTTGGAACGATCGACAGCAGCCTTGGCGGTCCGGATGGTGTTCTTGCGGCGGCCGTAGAAGCCACGAGCCTGCTTCAGAACCTTCTTATGCTTGGCGTGGGCGGTAACGCCTCTTTTTACGCGTGCCATTTCATGATCTCCTTAGTCTATAGCGTTACGAATAGTCTTAGAGACCGTTCGGCAAGTAGTTCTTGATTACCTTACGGCCATCCGGTTCTGCGAGAACCATGGTGCCGCGGGCGTCGCGAATGAACTTGTTGCTACGCTTGATCATGCCGTGGCGCTTGCCAGCAGCGGCGGCCTTGACCTTGCCGGTCGCGGTGATCTTGAACCGCTTCTTGGCTGAGGACTTCGTCTTCATCTTGGGCATTTTGCTACTCCTTCGATGCTTCCTGGCGTGCTTTGCTAAAAAGCCCTTCCCACAGATCCGGCTGGGCCGGGCTGCGACAAGGTGCCGGAGCGTTTGTTGTTGAACGGCGGATACGGCGACGAACCGTCCCGCCAGCATTCTGAACTGCCACGGCATGCCCTGCCGGTCAGTTCGGACGCGCGCTTATAACCGCAGTTGCCTCAGAGTGCAACGGGCCGGACGCGTGAATCTTTGCAGATCGATGACAGCGTCAAACCAGCGGCTTAAAAGGAAAAAGCCGCCCAAGGGACGGCTCCGGCCTCTATTACTGCAACCTGCGCCTCACTTCGGCGCAAGCACCATCATCATCTGGCGGCCTTCGAGCTTGGGCTCGGCTTCCACCTTGGCGATCTCGAGTGTGTCTTCCTTGACCTGCTGAAGAAGCTTCATACCGAGTTCCTGGTGGGCCATTTCGCGGCCACGGAACTTCAAGGTCACCTTCACCTTGTCGCCTTCCTCGAAGAAACGGCCGATCGCCTTCATCTTCACCTCATAGTCATGGGTATCGATGTTCGGACGCATCTTGATTTCTTTGACTTCGACGATCTTCTGCTTCTTGCGCGCTTCGGCTGCCTTCTTCTGGTTAGAATACTTCAGCTTGCCGAGGTCGAGAATCTTACATACAGGCGGCTCAGCATTGGGGGAAATCTCAACCAGATCGAGACCGGCCTCCTCTGCCATTCTCAAGGCCTGGTCCGTCGCGACGATGCCCAGATTCGCGCCGTCAGCTCCGATAAGCTGTACTTTGGGAATGCGGATTTCCCTGTTGGAACGTGGCCCGTCCTTTACGGGCGCATCGGTTTTAAAGGGTCTGCGAATGGTCGTATTCTCCACGAATTGTTTCGGATTAGATGCAGCCTATCGCTCCCGTCGGCGCAACTGACGGAAATGTCGTAAAAGCTGTGTTGAAGTCAATAGCATGACATCAGGAAAAAATCACCTCCCGCGTGTCAATATAGTGTCGCGGCCGCGCGAGATGCGCGAAGGACACAGTATCGCTGCCAAATAGCGCCGAAACCCCTGACAGCAAGCTGCGGATTTTTAGGGCCACGCGCGCGCGAATCTGTTCTATAAGGCAAAAAATTCCGGGAGTTTCTTGATGTCCGAAACAGCCACGGCCCCCCAGCCCACCTTCCTGTCCGTCGGCAAAGGCGAAAGCCAGCGCCAGATTGCCATCAGCGAACGTGCCGCCGGCAAGGGCGCAAAGAATGTCAGCTTCGTATGGCTATCCGGCTATCGATCCGACATGAGCGGCACCAAGGCGGTCGAGCTCGATGCGCTTGCCGAACGGCTTGGCCTCGGCTGCATCCGCTTCGACTATTCCGGCCACGGCCAATCCGGCGGCGAGTTCACCGACGGCACGATATCGCGCTGGCTGGAAGAGACGCTTGCCGTCATCGACCATACCAAACCCAAACGGATCGTCCTCGTCGGCTCATCGATGGGCGGCTGGATCGCGCTCAGGACCATCCAGGAACTGCGCAAGCGCAAGAAGACGCCCGCCATTGCGGGTCTCGTGCTCATCGCGCCGGCACCCGATTTCACCATCGATCTCATCGAGCCCAATCTTTCGGATACGGAGCGACGGTCGCTGGAGGAGCGTGGCTATTTCGAAGAGCCTTCGGAATACAGTGCCGAGCCGAACATCTTCACCCGCGCTCTCATCGAGGACGGCCGCGCCAATCGCGTGCTCACCGGCATCGTCGAAACCGGCTGCCCGGTGCACATCCTGCAGGGCATGGAGGATGCCGACGTGCCCTTTGCCCATTCGTTAAAACTGGTCGAGCATCTGCCCGCCGACGACGTGGTGTTAACACTTGTGCGCGATGGCGATCATCGCCTGTCGCGACCGCAGGATATTGAGCGCATGTTGAGCGTTGCAGAAACGCTGGCGCTGCATAATCTCACGTAAAAACAAACAGATACATCAGGGACCGATCGCTGAGCAGCGTTTTTGCCGCGCAGCGTCCGCCTACGCTTTCCTTACCGCAGGAGGCACAGGAATATGGCAACTAGCCCTTTGATTGTGCCGAAATTAACCATAGAGGGCGGTTCCGCCGTTAACACTTAAGTAACGATTGACTTCGCACGCCCCCCTACATTAACAATTTGTTAATAAATGTAGGGACGATACAAGGAATAGTGGGCGTGCGTATTAAGGGCCTTTTGGTTGCTTTCGCTGCTATAATTGCGATGTCGTCGTCGGCGATGCCGGCGTCCCAACAGACAGCGTCGATGACGGTCGGGAACGTCACTTCCCAGCCTATCGGGCACTATGATTTCTGCCAGCGGCACACCGACGAATGCGGCCCGACCCGCAATATCGGTCCCGTCGACATGAATGCCGCCGCCTGGGCGCTGGTCAACCAGATCAACCTGCGCGTCAACAAGACCATCCGGCCGGCAACGGACATGGAAGTCTACGGCCAGGAAGAATACTGGGAATATCCGAAGACCGCCGGCGACTGCGAGGATTTTGCGCTGCTGAAGCGCAGGATGCTGATGCAGAGCGGCATTTCCGCTTCCAATCTGCTGATGACGGTCGTGCGCAAGCCCGATGGCGAGGGCCATGCCGTGCTGACGCTGCGCACCAAGCAGGGCGACTATGTTCTCGACAACCTCGAGGACGAGATCAAGCTCTGGTCCAAGACCCCCTACTCCTACCTGAAGCGCCAGGCGAGCTTCAACGCCGGCCGCTGGGTGACCATCGAGAATGGCAACGACGTTCTGGTCGGCTCGGTCAAATAACCACTCGACACTCGAACAGATGCAAAAGGCCGGCGAATGAGCCGGCCTTTTTTATTGAGCTGGTTCAGGCGAGACGGCGCCGCCGCCTCAGGCATTTCCAATCAATATACCTGCCGCCAGCACCAGAGAGCCGCCGACCACGACCTGGAAGGCCGCGCGCAGGAACGGCGTTTCCATATATTTGTTCTGGATGAAGGCGATGGCCCAGAGCTCGAAGAAGACGACGATGGCGGCGATGATCGTTGCGGTCCAGAACTGCGGAATGAGGTAGGGCAGCGCGTGGCCGAGGCCGCCAAGCGCGGTCATGATCCCGCAGGCAAGACCACGCTTGATCGGCGAGCCGCGTCCGGAAATCTTGCCATCGTCATGCGCGGCTTCGGTGAAACCCATCGATATACCAGCACCGACCGAAGCCGAGAGGCCGACAAGGAAGGTCTGCCAGGTCTGCTGCGTGGCGAAGGCGGCGGCAAAGATCGGCGCCAGAGTGGAGACCGAGCCATCCATCAGGCCGGCGAGCCCTGGCTGCACATAGGTCAACACGAACTGGCGATGCGCCTTTGCGTCCTCCTCATGTTTGACAGTCTCCGGCGTGTGCTTGTCTCCGAGCATCCGGGCGACATCTTCATGCCCCTGCTCGGCCAGCGCCAGGTCGCCGAGAAGCTGCCGCGTCGAGGCATCGGAAACCTGCTTGGCTGCCTCGACATAGAAATTATAGGCCTGCTGCTCCATCGCCTCGGCTTCATCGCGCATAGCTTCGAGAGACAGGTTCTTGCGCAGCCAGTCCGGCTTGCGCTCATAGAAGCCGCTGACATGTTCGCGCCGGATCAGCGGAATGCGTTCGCCGAACCGTCGGCGATGCATGTCGATCAGCGTCTTGCGATGGGTATCCTCGACCTCGGCCATATCTTCGAAGACTTTGGCGGACTCGGGATAATTGGCGCGTAGACTATCGGCATAGGCGAGATAGATACGCGAATCGTCCTCTTCCGCGGCGATGGCGACGGCAAGAATCTCCTGCTCGGACAAGGAGGTGAAAGAGCGTTTCGGCGAACGGAAGAAACCCAGCAGCATGGGAGATAGCCTCTTATCTTTAGAATTATTCTAATTCTAAAGTGAGCCGCCATCCTGGTCAAGCACCGAGACGATATCTCGATTGAAAATCGAGCCTCAGAACGTGCGTGACGGGGACCAAGGGATGCGAAAATTCGCGATGCGACTTTGACAGATTGCCGCAACGCCTGCATGACGTCTTGGATATGCCGTGAAATTGCATAGATAGGCCGGTAAGAAGGCCGGTCACGACAATACGCCGGATACCACCGGCGGGAGCTTGATATGGAAAACGACATCCAGGGCCGGGCCGCCCATCTCGCGGGCATCCGTGAAAAGGCCGAGGCCGAGATGGCGCGCATGGGGATCGATGCTGCTTTCATCGACAGGCTGGTCGACACGTTTTATGGACGTATCCAGGCGCATCCGCGTTTAGGCCAGGTATTCGATGGGCGCCTTGCCGGGCGCTGGCCCGACCATATGGAAAAGATGAAACGCTTCTGGTCGTCGGTCGCCTTCAAGAATGGCGCCTATGGCGGCAAGCCGGTGCAGGCACATCTCGGCGTCGAGGGCATCGCTGCCGATCTCTTTCCGGAATGGCTGACGTTGTTTTCGCAGACGCTGGACGATATCGCGCCCTCGCAGCAGGCGAAGGACTGGTTCATGGCAACCGCCGAACGCATCGCCAGGAGCCTGACGCTCTCGCTCTTCTATAATCCTGCGCTGGATGACCCGGCAGGCAAGCCCGTTTAAAGCGGGGCATAAGCAAACACATTGCTCGATGATGCCGCTGGTCAAGGTGACATCTTTAGGGCAACTTTGCGCTATAGGCGTTCCATTTACGTTGCTGCAGCTTCAACATTTTCTGTTTTGCCAGACAGGATTTCTGGAAATATCAGTGTGCCGATAGGTAAGGTGTTCATCAGAGACAGGTCTTCGGGAATGATTGGCTCTTCAGCAGGAAATCGAAATCGCGCATGAAGCATCGGCTTATCGTTCTCTCCATTTCCCTCGGTATCGCCGTCGTCATCATGAGCTCCTTTGCCAGCCGCTCAGCACTGGGGCTGGTCGTCAAGGCCTGCGAGGTGAACTCTACCCTCACGGGATCGCCGTATCCGTGCCTTAAAATAGTCCGGGCAAAGGACCGATTGTCTTCCTACGTCGTTCTTCGCGAGCCGACCGACAAGGAGCGAACCATTCTTGCCCCGCTCGCAGATGTGCCCGGCATCGAAGATCCTGGTCTTCTGGCGGCGGACGCACCGAACTATTTCGACGACGCATGGAGAGAGCGATCCGACGGACTGGGATTGGACGCCTGGAAGGATTCCTCACGGAATTTCGCACTAGCGATAAACGCCGCCAATTGGCGCACGCAAGATCGGCTTCACATCCACATGGGATGCGAGACGCCGCGCTTTCGTACCCTCTTGAAGACCCATGCGGCGGATATCAAAAACGGTCGGTTCACAAAATTGAGGACCAAGGCCGGTTGGTGGGCAACATTCCAGGCGGCCGATGACCTCTCGAATTTGAACCCGCTGAAGCTTGTCGCGGATGGTATCGAGGGAGCCCGCTCGAATATGGAAAACGTTGTTGTTGGCGTCTTCGGCACCACAATGCCAGACGGGCAGCACGGCTTCTATATTTTGGCGAGAATAATGGGCGCAAACAAAGCCCGCGGCTCCGCGGAGGATATGATTGACCCCAAGTGTGCATTGGAAAATGCGGCGCGCTAAGGGCGGGTGATCAGTTGGGCGTGAATTCGTGGAGGGGGATGCGCGCACGCCCCATAAACGCAAAACCCACTGACGCGACGGCAGACCAACCCGCCGCCAATCAGCCTTTTGTCGCGAAAATGGTTGCCCCGATACTCGCAGCCACCACAAGTGCGGTGCCGAACATCTGCGACGGCGTCATCGGCTGTGACAGGATGATAAAGCCGGCAAAGGCGCCGATGGCAGGTTCGAGACTCATGAGAATGCCGAAGGACGAGGTCGGCATGCGCCGCAGTGCCACCATTTCGAGCACGTAGGGAAGAAGGGGAACGAGGAGCGCCAGGCCAGCTATTTCGAGAAGACCGAAACCCGTCAGATGCGGGGCGGCGGAGACAAAGCCGAAGGGCGTCGAGACGACGGCTGCAACCAGCAACGACATGGAGAGCCCTTCAAGACCCTGGAAGGCATTGCCGACCCTCTTCGTCAGCAGGATATAGCAGGCCCATCCCGCGCCGGCACCGATGGCAAAGAGGATACCCGGCAGATTGCCCACCCATTCCTCGCCGTCATAGGCCAAGAGCAGGACACCGATGGCAGCAAAGATCGGCCAAAGAAGCTGGCGGCTCAGCCCAAAGCCGAGGGTTGCGACCAGCAGAGGCCCTAGAAATTCGATGGCGACGGCAAGCCCCAGGGGAATGCGAGCAATCGCCGAAAAGAAGGACGTCGTCATCAGCGCCGATACGGTGCCGAGCGCCAGCACGCCGAGCCATTGCGAGCGGCTGTAGCTCAGGATCTTCGGCCGAACGATGATCGCCAGCGCTGCCGAGGCAAAGACGAGCCGCAGCCATGTGGCGCCGGCCGGCCCATAGGCGTTGATGATCGGAGACGACAATGCCGAGCCGAACTGGATTGACGACATGGACAGGATGCACATGAACACGCCGGCGGCGATACCGCCGGAAGACGGCGCCACGTCCGGATGCGGCATCAGCGCCGCGCCGCCATCCGTGCCACCTTCGATGATCTTCTGATTCATGACCTCTCCCATAAGGCGTGGTTTTTAGAAGCCATGCCCGGCACTGGCAAATTCAAACTTTTCATCCTGCGATCAGATGTCTTGATGCGAGAATTCGTCAGGCTTCGAGGCCCTTCAGCACATTGGCGACATTCAAGCCGATCTCCGGCACGCCATAACCGCCCTCCATGCAGACGAGAACCGGCAAGCCGGCGGTGGCGATGCGCTCGCCCATGCGGATGAAATCATCCGACGCCAGCCTGAAGAAGGAAATCGGATCGCGTTCGAAGGTATCGACGCCGAGCGAGAGCACGATCGCCTCCGCGCCGAAAGCCCTGATGCGGGAAAGCGCGTCGTCCAGCGCCGCCGACCAGACCTCCCAGGGCGTGCCGCGCGGCATCGGATAATTGCGGTTCGTGCCGAGCCCATCACCCTCGCCCTCTTCGTCGGCGTGCCCGAGAAAGTAAGGAAAGGCGTGGATGGGGTCGCCGTGGAGCGAGGCGGTGAAGACGTCGCCACGCTTATAGAATATATCCTGCGTGCCGTTGCCGTGATGGAAATCGACGTCGAGCACCGCCACTTTCGCCGCACCTCGGTCGCGCAGACGTTGCGCCGCGACGCCGGCATTGTTGATGAAGCAATAGCCGCCGAAGAGATCGATGCCGGCGTGATGGCCGGGCGGGCGGCAGAGCGCGAAGGCGAAGCGATTACCCGCATGGAGCCAATCGGCACCCGTCAAAGCGCAGCGCATCGAGGCGATTGCCGCCTCATAGGATCCTTTGGTGATCGAGGTGTCGGCGGCATTGGCATAATGGCCGATCAGGCCAACGATGTTTTCCGGGATGCGCTGGCTGGTGCGCCTGACAGGAAATGAATTGGAGATTGCCTCGCCCGTATAGCCGGCCGCAATCCAGCGATCCCAGACCACACCGAGAAAATCGAGATAGGCCGGATCATGCACCTTGCGCGCAGTCTCCAGCCCATGGGCATCGGGCGCGACCACATCACCAAAGCCGGCCTCCTTGACGGCGGCAAGGATCCATTCGGCGCGAAACGG
The DNA here is from genome assembly GCF_001999485.2 of Rhizobium sp. P44RR-XXIV. Taxonomy (NCBI): domain Bacteria; kingdom Pseudomonadati; phylum Pseudomonadota; class Alphaproteobacteria; order Hyphomicrobiales; family Rhizobiaceae; genus Rhizobium; species Rhizobium sp. P44RR-XXIV. The sequence continues at coordinate 548,405 of NZ_MPVZ02000025.1, forward strand.
CGCTTCGAAGGGCGTGACGAGCTGGCCGTCATGCAGCTCGGTCTTGGCGTCCCTGAGCTTATGATCCTCGGAATAAATAACCCGCATCGTCTCCTCCTCCATCGCCTCTAACTTATGTTGACGCAAAGGCTTACATGCATCGTCACCAAGAAAAAAGGGTGAGACGCGGCCTTGAATGCAACCGCGAACAACAGCACCTTCCCGTCGTGTTTAACGAAGCGGAGGCAGCCGGCATGAAAATCCTGATGGTCGATGTCGACGGCGTGTTGGTCCATGGCCGGCCGAGCGATGGCCTGCCGCTCTTCACCTATCTCGAGCGCGATCTCGGACTGCGGCTGGACATACTGCGGGAAGCTTTCTTCAAAACTTGCTGGCGGGATATCGTCACCGGCCGCGAGGCACTGGAGCCGAAGCTAACGGAAGTTCTCGGCACAATCGCTCCCCATCTCAGCGCTAGAACGCTGATCGACTACTGGTTCGAAAACGATTCCCGCCTCGACCAAACATTGCTGGACGAGCTAGCCGCGCTGAAGGCAAACGGAACGCGAATGTTCCTCGCCACCAACCAGGAGCATCTGCGCGCCGCTTATCTGATGGATCAGCTAGGGCTTTCCGCGCGCTTCGACGGCATTTTCTATTCCGCCGCTCTTGGTCATCAGAAGCCAGCAGCAGAATTCTTCCAGTTGGCGACCGAGCGCGTCGGCATTGACGCCAGCGAGATCGGCTTCATCGATGATATCGAAGCCAATATCGAGGCGGCCCGGCAATTCGGCTGGAAGGCAATGCAGTGGACACCCGACTCGACATTGCGGGATGCCATTGCTGCATTTTCGGCTTGAATCGCCTTCTCAGACCGCAATGCGCTTGTAGAAAATGGTCGTATCGCAAAGGCCGCCCGCCGGCCACATCGCATAATCCGGGATGACGCCGGCGCGCTGCCAGCCGAGGCGCGGATAGATCGCTTCGGCTTCGCTGCCCGTCGCCGTATCGAGCACCAGCAGGCTCTTGCCGACGCGGGATGCTTCACGCTCCGCCGCCTCCATCAACAGGCGGGCGAGACCCTTGCCGCGGGCAGAGCGATGCACCAGCAGTTTTTTCAGATCGCCGCGATGCGGCTGGTTCGGCATCTGCGCGGCGCCGACCTGCACAGTGCCCACCACCTTGCCTTCGATCTCGGCGACGAGAAGCAGGGTCGCGCCGCTCTCGACGCTCTCGGCCACAGACTGCCAATAGGACAAAGCGTCAGCCAATCCATATGGCTGCATGAAGCCGACCGAGGCGCCGCCATTGACGCAATCGGCAAGCACTTCGCAGAGATCGGCAAGGACGGTACGGGCGTCAGCGACGGATAAAAGGCGAATGTCAGGCATGGAAAAGGTCCTTGATGATTATCAGCGGCCGCGATCGAGGATGACGCAATAGCGCGCCGATCCCTCGCCGGGATTGTGGAAGGCATGGCCGTCGCCAACGCCCATGAAAAGGCAATCGCCTGAAATCAGGCGGTGCGTGACATCGCGGTGTGTCACCTCCATTTCGCCCTCGAACAGCCAGACGTGCTGGGTCATGCCGAGACTTGCGGTGTTCGGCGGGAAGATGACGCGCGCGCCGGCCGGGAAGACGACTTCGACGACATCGACCTTCGAGCCGGTTCCCGGCGGCGAGACGGCGCGTCTGACATAGCCGGTCTCCGGATCGCGCCAGACCGCCTGCTGATCGCGCCGGGCCAAGGGCGATACGTCCTTGTCTTCCTCGGCAAAGAAGGCGGAGAGCGATAGGCCGAGCGCGGCGCAGAGGCGCGACAGCAGGGATGCCGTCGGGCTCGCCTCGGCCCGCTCGATGCGCGAGATCATGGCGCGGCTGACGGCGGATGCATTCGCCAACTCATCCAGCGTCAGGCCGCGATCGATGCGCAGCTGCTTGATGCGCGCCCCAATCGCCAGTTCCAGATCATCGTCCGACATCGCCGTATCTCTCGCATACGATTCCACTATCTAAGAAATACACGACCGCATGATGGAATCAAGCCTGTTGTGATACCCACCGGCATCGATCTGGAAAGGGCTAACATAACGTGAAGATAGCCATCAAAACCCCGCTTTTCCGCTTTGCGGCGCGGGGCGGCGCTGCTATATGGCGCGCATGAGCACTAATTCCACCACTCCGCTTTCGCATATCCGCAACTTCTCGATCGTGGCCCACATCGACCACGGCAAATCGACACTGGCCGATCGTCTGATCCAGACGACGGGCGGTCTTGCCGAACGCGAGATGTCGGAGCAGGTGCTCGACAATATGGAAATCGAGCGCGAGCGCGGCATTACCATCAAGGCCCAAACGGTGCGCCTGCACTACAAGGCCAACAATGGCGAGACCTATATCCTCAACCTGATCGACACGCCCGGCCACGTCGACTTCGCCTATGAAGTCTCGCGCTCGCTGTCGGCCTGCGAGGGATCGCTGCTTGTTGTCGACGCCTCCCAGGGCGTGGAAGCGCAGACGCTCGCCAACGTCTATCAGGCGATCGACAACAATCACGAGCTCGTCACCGTCCTCAACAAGATCGACCTGCCGGCGGCCGAACCGGACCGGATCAAGGCCCAGATCGAGGAAGTCATCGGCATCGATGCCTCAGAGGCCGTGCTGATTTCGGCCAAGACCGGTCTTGGCATCCCCGATGTTCTCGAGGCCATCGTCAACAAGCTGCCCGCGCCGAAGAGCCCGGGCGGCGAAAAGGCGCCCTTGAAGGCGCTGCTGGTCGACAGCTGGTACGATACCTATCTCGGCGTCATGGTTCTCGTGCGCATCATCGATGGCGTCATGACCAAGGGCCAGACCATCCGCATGATGGGTACCGACGTGAAATACCAGGTCGAGCGCGTCGGCGTGCTCACGCCGAAGATGCTGACCGTCGAAAGCCTCGGCCCCGGCGAGATCGGCTTCATCACCGCCTCGATCAAGGAAGTGGCCGACACGCGCGTCGGCGATACGATTACCGAAGACAAGCGGCCGACCGCCTCGGCCCTGCCCGGCTTCAAGCCGGCGCAGCCTGTGGTGTTCTGCGGTCTGTTCCCGGTCGACGCGGCCGAATTCGAAGACCTGCGCTCGGCCATGGGCAAGCTGCGCCTCAACGACGCCAGCTTCTCCTTCGAGATGGAATCCTCGGCCGCCCTCGGCTTCGGCTTTCGCTGCGGCTTCCTCGGCCTGCTGCATCTGGAAATCATCCAGGAGCGCCTGGAACGCGAATTCAATCTCGACCTGATCGCGACGGCACCTTCCGTCGTCTATCAGCTGACCATGACCGACGGCACCGAGATCGAACTGCACAATCCGGCCGACATGCCTGACGTCGTCAAGATTTCCGAATTCCGCGAACCATGGATCAAGGCGACGATCCTGACGCCGGACGATTATCTCGGCTCGATCCTGAAGCTCTGCCAGGACCGCCGCGGCATCCAGACCGAGCTGACCTATGTCGGCAACCGCGCCATGATCACCTACGACCTGCCGCTCAACGAAGTCGTCTTCGACTTCTATGACCGCCTGAAGTCGATCTCCAAGGGCTATGCCTCCTTCGACTACAGCCTGACCGACTATCGCGAGAGCGATCTCGTCAAGATGTCGATCCTCGTCAATGCCGAGCCGGTCGACGCGCTCTCCATGCTCGTACACCGCTCCGCCGCTGAAAAGCGCGGCCGCGTCATGTGCGAAAAGCTGAAGGACCTGATCCCGCAGCACATGTTCCAGATCCCGATCCAGGCCGCCATCGGCGGACGCATCATCGCCCGCGAGACGGTGAAGGCGCTGCGCAAGGACGTGACCGCCAAGTGCTACGGCGGCGACGCCACCCGCAAGCGCAAGCTGCTGGACAAGCAGAAGGAAGGCAAGAAGCGCATGCGGCAGTTCGGCAAGGTCGAAATCCCGCAGGAAGCATTTATCGCCGCGTTGAAGATGGGGGATGAGTGAGGCTCTGCCTCACGCCTGCCCCATATACTCCCTGATCAAGCCCTCATATTCTTCCATCGCCGGCAGCGCGGCATAGCTGTGCTGGGCCGGCGTCGTCACCCAGGGCAGCTTTTCGCTCGTCCAGGTCTCGATAAAGGGCGTGAACCATTTGGCGTCATCGAGCATGGTGGCGCGCATGTTGACGAACCAGTCGACGCCGTCGAGCTTAGTGAACATCCAGCTCATGCAATGCGGGCAGAAATAGTGATGAATGGTGTCGCCATGCAGGCCACCGATCACAGGCTCGCCCTGCGTTACCTCGAAACCGTCCGAGGGGATCGCGGCGCTCAAGGAATAGGCGCTGCCCGTCATGCGCTGGCAGCCGGTGCAATGGCAGGCCATGGTCAGCAAGGGCTTGGCGCTGATCTTCAGCCGCACCTGCCCGCAACGGCAGCCGCCTTCGCGGGGTAATTCCAGCGTCGTCATGATCTTGTCTCCTCCCGTCTTCGATGATATTGGCGCCGATGCCCGCGCCCGCTTTCCGCCAAGTCAGCTTCTCAAGCTTCCGCAGCTTGAGGAAGTGCCTGCCGCGCGCCGATGGTCTGAACCCAGGCACGCGCTATGGCGAGCCCCGCAGTCTCCGCGGCTGCTGCGTGTTTGGCGACAAGCTCCGGATAGTTCTCCAGCCAGCCCGGCTCCTTGCGCTCGATGGTTTCCTTGAATTCGCCGCGCCAGCGCTCGACCACGGCGGCGTTGGCCTCGAAATGGAACTGCGTACCGTAGGTGGCGCGGCCGATGCGGAAAGCCTGGTTCGGCGTGACGCCGTTGGTGGCCAGGCGCACAGCGCCGGCCGGCAGCGTGAACGTGTCGCCATGCCATTCGAAGATGGTAAACTGATCGCCGACGCCGGTCAGCAGCGGGTCCACCCTGCCCTCCTCGGTAAGGCCGACCGTCTTCCAGCCGAATTCATGGGCGGTTCCGATCAGATTGTCCGCCTCGTAGGCTCGCGCAAGGATCTGGCTGCCGAGGCAGATGCCGAGCACGGACTTGTCCTCACCCTCGAAACGACGCATCAGGCCCGCTAATTCCGGCAGGTAGGGATGGGTTTCATCCGCACGTGCATTCTGCTCGCCGCCGAGCACGACGAGCGCATCATAGGCTGATGTGTCCTTGGGAAGCGCCTCGCCATCCCAGGCGTGGAACCATTCGATCCTTGCTCCCGCCTCCTCCAGCGCGATGCCCAGAGCGCCAAGCGGGGTGTTCTTCATGTTCTCGATGATTGCAACGCGCATGCCGATGATTCCCAAACCGTGTTATCGGCTGAGATGAACACGAGGCAGCCAGTCAGGCAAGAGCCAGAGCGGTTAAGCTTTCCAAACCAGTTTGCGCTTTTCCTGGAATTGCTTTGGCTTGCAGCTGCCCAAAGCTATGCCTAGATGTCAGCAAACAGCGAAGGATCAAGACGATGAGCGACAAGCCGCGGATCACCATTCTCTATTGCACGCAATGCAACTGGCTGCTGCGCTCCGGGTGGATGGCGCAGGAGCTGCTGCAGACCTTTACCGACAGCCTGGGCGAAGTGGCGCTGATCCCCGGCACCGGCGGCGTCTTCGAAATCCGCATCGATGGCGAGCTTCTGTGGGAGCGCAAGCGTGACGGCGGCTTCCCCGGCCCCAAGGAACTGAAGCAGCGGGTGCGCGATGTCATCGATCCCGAGCGCGATCTCGGCCATACGGACCGGGCGTCACTGGAGAGCTGAGCGCCACCCGATGATCAGTCGAAAGGCGAACGGCAAGCCTGGTTGCCGCGGTTGATCGTCGTGTAGCTGTTGGTGCCGGGATTGTAGGTGCGGTAGCGCTCGGCGCACCATGTCTGATGCTGCCTGAGCCGCTGCGCCGGCGACGGATAGGTGACCCGCGGCGGCGGCGAATAGGTTTCGCGCGGGGGCATCTGGACGCGCGGGGCGTCATAGCGTTTCACCCCTCCCGTATAGGGCGGCGTGATCGGAAGCGGCTGGCCAGGCCGAGTATAGAACTGTCTCTGTCCGAAACCGAAGCAGCCGCGGGAATCGCAGATGACGGAATTCGTGGTACTCGGCGGAATGCCCATCCTCGGAGGGTTCGATGCCGCGACGGCCAGGCCCGTCTGCGCCAGCAGAGCAAAGCCCAAAGCGCAGCCAAGCGCGATTCTGTCCAAAACAGCCATGACAAACTCCTATGCGAAACGCCGCTAATGAATGTGCCTGCCGCAACGCTTCACTCTCTATTTGGGGCGATGGCAGCGGTAAAACCAGTGCTACTGCAACGGGAAAGCCTCGACCCACGATGAGTTGATCCCTCGGGCTGCTTGCTCCATAAAAGCACCATCGTTCCAAGGAGATTGCCTGTGAGCAGCTTGAAATTCGGCACCAGCGGCCTTCGCGGCCTGTCCGTTGACCTCGTAGGGCGGGCGTCCGCCCTCTATGCCACAGCCTTCGCCAACCATCTGCTGAAGAGCGGCCATGCCAAGCGCGGCGACCTCATTCTCGTCGGCCGGGACTTTCGCGAATCGAGCCCGGCGATCTCTGCGACCTGCATCGGCGCCCTGAAGCGGGCAGGCCTGACACCGATCGATTGCGGCACGCTGCCGACGCCGGCGCTCGCACTTTACGGGCTGCAGCTGAAAGCCGCCTCGCTGATGATCACCGGCTCGCATATTCCAGCCGATCGCAACGGCATCAAATTCTACCGGCCGGATGGCGAGATCGACAAGCAGGACGAAATGGCGATCAGCGCGGAGGCAACCGCGATCCTCGACAGGCTTCTCGACGAAACGCCCGAGACGGCGGAAAATCGCACAGCGCAGACAGAGGCGTTGTTCCTGGAGCGCAACAATGCCCTGCTCCCCGCCGGCAGCCTCGCCGGACTGACCATCGGCGTCTATCAGCACAGCACCGTCGCGCGCGATCTCTTCGACCAGGTGCTCGCCCATTACGGCGCCCGCGTCGTGCCGCTCGGCCGCTCCGAGAGCTTCATTCCGGTCGACACCGAAGCGGTCTCCACCGAAACCATCCGCCTGCTCAAGGGCTGGGCACCTGAACACGGGCTGGACGCTATCGTCTCGGCTGACGGCGATGGCGACCGGCCGCTCGTTGCGGATGAAACCGGCGAGCCGCTGCGCGGCGATCTGCTTGGCCTCATCGCGGCAAACTTCCTCGGCGCGGATGTCGTGGTGACGCCGGTCACTTCCAATTCCGGCATCGAGGCCGCCGGCTCCTACGCGGTCACTCGCACCCGCGTCGGCTCGCCCTATGTGATCGCCGGCATGGACGAGGCGATTGCCGCAGGCAAAAACAAGGTGATGGGCTTCGAGGCCAATGGCGGCACGTTGACCGCCAGCCGCTTCACCGTCGAGGGCAAGTCTTTTGATGCCCTGCCGACCCGCGACAGCTTCCTACCGATCCTTGCGACGCTCTACGCAGCCGCGCAGGCGAAAAAGCCGCTGTCGGCCGTTGCCGGCAGCTATCGCCTGCCGTTTGCCGCCGCCGGCCGCCTGGAGAACTTTCCAGTCGAAACCAGCGCCGCGCTGATGGCCTCTCTACGCGCTTCTGACGCCAATCTCGCGGATTTCCTTGCCCCCATCGCCGGTGTGGCATCCAAGAGCGACATAGACGGGCTGCGGGTTACGCTTGTGGATGGCCGAATCATTCATTTCCGCCCGTCCGGCAATGCGCCGGAAATGCGCTGCTACGTGGAAGCAGAGAGCGAAAGCGAGGCAAAGGCCTTGCTGGAACAGGGGCTTGACCTCATCCGCGCATGGGCTGCGGCCCGGGTCTGACCCGGGCTTCAACGGCTTTTTTCACGATTGACACGAAAACTTCAAAAACCCTGTTGACACCGGACGGCCACCCCCTTACATGCCTGACCGTCGCCCAGATGGCGGAATTGGTAGACGCGCCAGCTTCAGGTGCTGGTACCCGAAAGGGTGTGGAGGTTCGAGTCCTCTTCTGGGCACCATTCCATTTTGAGAAACTTAGATTTCTCAATAATTTCAAGACTAACGAGTTCCTTTGGAACACATTCGGTTCACCGGATGTGTACGATGGGACTTGTCTTGAAATTGGCGGAAATGACAAAAAATCCCGACTTGACGATATCGCAGGCGGATACCCGAGAAGGGGCCCCAAATCTTCCAGACAGCAGCGCCCGACGGCGTGGCAAGCTCACTGTCAGCTGAGGTAATGGCCGAGATTTCCAAGCTGCTTTTAAACCGTTGACTGTGGAGAAAACGGCGACCTAATAGAGGGTGAACTCTGAGGGATGTTTGATGAACCACAAACGCGACTGGTACGACCTGATTGTTGGCAACGGCAACGTCAACGAGGGACTGGGCAGGATGGTGGGTTCCATCCTTGCGTTCATCGTCATCGTTGGCGTGATTTTCTGGATTATCTATCCGAACTGAGCATCTTGCCGGCCTGAAGCAGGATGGGCCTAGTGAAAGCGCTCGGAGTCCGGCTTCACGTAAAGCCCGGCCTCTCTCGCAGCTTCAAGGAAGGCGTCTCGCGATTCTTCCGCAGAAACCTTGCCCAGGAGCGCATCGAGGCATACCAGCACCGCGTCATTCACCACCGCTCCGCCGCGAACAGGCCATTCCTCGCTCATGCAGTTGGCTGCATCGAGCGCGTTCGTGATTATCGCGTAGTGGCCGATCCCGTCGAGATCGACTATGACGGGGCTGCTCCAATCACCATATTCCATAGCTGGCCTCCTTAACCGTATAGCGCCATCAGTGCTGCGATCAGGAATGATCCGGTGCCGGCGCATGCGGCCATCGTCGTGTAGTAGTCCATGTACCCAGCTCCTCGCCTCAGTTGATTGGATAACGTGGACCAGCCGTGGAGGTTCCTGGACGGATGGTATCTCGTTAAGATTTTCTTAGGATCTTCGCGAGATCGACCGAATGTGGCGCACCTGCGTGGGATAGCCATGTGCCTGCATTTTCCTGAATCTCCGCTTTTCGTCTCCCATTTTGCGCAACCCTCCATCCCGCTAGAGCGCTACCTCTTGGCCTGTCATCTGATTAACCTTTGACGCAGGGAGGAGGCACATAAAATAAGGGAACGATAAAATGGACCATATCTGCAACCTCCTCTGGCTGGCCTTCAGCGTCGCTCTGCTCTTTGCCGCGCTGAACAGGAGATTGGTCGGAGACTATCTGAGCATGTGGTATCTGCTCGTCATCACAGCCATGGCCGTCCTGGCCTGGGTTGGAGTATTCCCGACCGATATGACGACGGCGCGCGCCGGATAGGTTCCGCGCAGAAGCTGACGCGGTTTGGCTTTGCCCACTTTCGCTTGCGCACTTCATTCCAAACATGAAAAAGACCGCCGAAGCTTCCTTCGGCAGTCTCTGGCACGGTGCTCTTGCAGCGTGAGCTAGAGCTTCGGGCTCAGCGGGACGATGGCGGCAAAGCGCAGCCAATCCTTCTGGGCCTTCGGCGTCCAGGCCGCTTCGGCAATTGCAGGCAGGCGCGGGAAGACCAGACGATTGAAATAGTCCCGCGAGATGAAGTTCTCCTGCCAGATACAGGCCTGCACGCCCTTCATCAGATGTTTCAGCTCATCCGGGAAATCGCCCTCCGCCTCGTAAGCATAGGTATGGGCCGGTGGCACCGTGCCCGCCCAGCTCGCGCCCGGCTCCTGCCAAGCATCGGCCTGCACCATGTCGAGATAATAGGCCTGGCCCGGCGTCATGACGACCTCGTAGCCTTCGCGCGCCAGCTCGATGCCGACCTCTGGCTTTTCCCAGGCCATCAGCAGCGTGCTGTCGGGATTGACGCCGCCGCCATGGGCGACTTCGTTCCAGCCGGCGAGCTTGCGGCCTCGTTCGGTGAGCATGGCCTTGATGCGCTTCAGGAAATAGGATTGCAGCGCGAAGGTGCCCGATAGGCCTTCCTTCTCCATAAGCTTGCGCGCCAGCGGCGAAGCGAGCCAGGAACCGTTGGCAACCTCGTCACCACCGATATGGAGATACTGTGAGGGGAAGAGCTCGACCATTTCGTCGAAGACCTTGCCGAGAAATTCATAGGTCTGCTCAATGGCCGGGTTCAGCGCATTGTTCGGATAGCCCTGAACAGAATGATAGCTATCGGGCGCCTCCTGCCCGTCCGTCAGCTCAGGCAACGCAACGAGCGTCGCGGTACTATGGCCGGGAATATCGATCTCCGGCACGACCTCGATGCCGAGTGCCGCGGCATGGGCCACGATCTCGCGAACGTCATCCTGCGAATAGAAGCCTCCCACAGGTTCGGCGGTGTTGCCGAGCTGCGGCAGCAACAGCTCGTCCGGTCCACGCAATACGCCTGTCGTGGTCAGCTGCGGATAGGCGCGGATCTCCAGCCGCCATGCCTCGTCATCCGTCAGGTGCCAATGGAAGATATTGAGCTTCAGCAAGGCCAGAATGTCGAGGAGGCGCAGCACGTCGGCTTTGGGCGTAAATTGCCTGGAGACGTCAAGATGGCAGCCGCGCCAGCCGTAGCGCGGCTGATCTGCGATCACGCCCGAAACCGGGAAGCGGAACTTGCCAGGCTCGCGGCGTGCGCCATCCAGAAGCTGACCGAGCGTCGTCAAGCCATAGAGGCGGCCGGCGGCGCGGCCGAAAAGGCAAGCACGATTTCGTCCGCGGAGAAGGCAAGCTCATAGGCTTCAGCCGCAAGGGCCGGCCGCTCGACGAAACGCAGCGCCCTGCCCTGCGGCGCGGCGATGAGGCTGAAGGGAACATGGCTGGAGGGAAACAGCCGGCGGAAGAGCGCCTGCGCCGTGGCGACCGCCTTCACGCTTGCAGCGTCCGAGCCCTTGGCCGGATAGAGCGCGACCGGAAAGCCGTCGCCCGGCTTCACATCGACAGCAGCCGGCCATGGCTGGATGGCGAAGGGAAGCTCCGGCCTGCCCTCCGGCAGCAGCATCGGCGGCGGTTCGCTGACCCGGCCTTCGAGCAACAGGTCGGAGGTGAAAACCGTGACGTGACTGCCATCCGAAAGCGTCACATAGGCGGATTTGGCGCCGTCGGTGCAGTGCCGCGCAATGCGGTGAAGGGCGGAGACACTGAACGTCCAGCTCTCACCGGGACCTACGGAGAGACCGGCCGGCGGAGCAAACTCATGGAAATTGGCGTTGCGGCGAACGAAGACGGCATTGTCGCAGGCCTCTGGATCGACGACGCGCGTCAGCGTCGTATAGGCAAGGCGAAAATTCGTAAGAGGCGCATCCGAGAAATTGAAAAGCGTCAGGGTCAGGCGACCATGCTTTCCGCCCTCGGGAGACCAGGTGTTTTCAAGATGAAAGGAAGCCGGCTGCATCTATGGTCCCTCTTGGCGACGCGCTTTAGTAGTGCTCGGATTGTGAGAAGGTGTGGGCGAGCTCGGCCTGGCCTGCCGTGAGACCGCAATCAACCGGCAGGCAGACGCCGGTGATGGCGCCGGCAAGCGGGCTTGCCAGGAAGGACACCGCATTGGCGACATCGACGGGATCGACGACACGGCGCAGCGCATACCAGCGCTTTGCTTCCTCGAAGACATTGGGGTTTGCGGCGGCGCGCACTTCCCAAGCCTGGGTGCGCACCGTTCCCGGCGCGACCGCATTGGCGCGGATGCCAAACTTGCCGTATTCGACGGCCACCAGCCGAGTGAAATGCAGAAGCCCGGCCTTGGCGGCGCTATAGGCCGGATGGCCGAAAACGGCCAAGCCATTGACGGAGGCGATGTTGATCAGCGACCCCTTCGATGCCTTCAGCATATCCTCGACCGCGCGGAAACACAGGAAAGCCGCCTCCAGATTAAGCGCATTGTCGGCGCGCCAGATTTCCGGCGTGGTATCGTGAAGGCTGACCGCACGGGCGGCGCCGGCATTGTTGACCAGCGTCCGAACCGTTCCCAGGCTCGACACCGCCTTCGCCATTGCGGCGGTATCGGTTTCGTTGGTGATGTCGGCCTTGATTGCGACAAAGCGCTCGGCAGGCCCCAGATCCTGCGCCGCCTTTTGCGCGGCGGCCTCGTCGATATCGACGAGCAGGATGACATCATGGTCATCCGCAAGGCGCTTTGCGATGGCGCGGCCGATATCGCCTGCGGCCCCGGTGACGATGGCAACCGATTTGCTCATGTGTTTTCCTCTGATTGTCGTTGTTCCCTGCGCAATTCCGGACGGAAACCGCTGCGCACTGTTGCTGAAATTGCCCTAGTCCCCGAGAAGCTGGCGGTCGTCGCCGTCGCGATGGGTGACGAGTTGCTGTTTGATACGGCGCAAGATCACCGTGGCCTGCGGCCGCAAGCGGTAGGCGACGAGACTGGCGAGAATATCGACCACGGCAAGATATGCGATGCGGGTCGACGTCGGCCTATAGATATTGTCACCTTCCGGCAGGTCGATCGGCACGGTGATATCGGCGACATGAGCAACCGGACTGTCGCTCTGCGTCAAAGCAATGGTCGGCACCTTTGCGTCACGCGCCAGCGTGAAGGCGCGCACAAGTTCGGCATTACGGCCGGAAAAAGAGGAGCCGATCAATACATCCGCGGGCTTAGCCGCCGCGGCCATCATCAGCTGCATGCTGTGGTCGGAACTCGCGGTGATGCGCAGGCCGAACCGGAACAGGCGATTCTGAATCTCGCTGGCGATCATCGAGGAATTGCCGCCGGAGCCGAAGGCGTAGATCATCTCAGCGCCAGCCAGCCGATCAGCCGCCCGTTCGATGGCTCCAACGTCCAGACCGCGATGCAGCAGGAACAGCGCGTTCTGCGCCTTGGTAATAATGTCCTGGGCGACATCGGCCGGCGCTATGCTCTTCGGCTCGGGTTTCAGATAGCGCATGCCGACATAGGCCGTGCGCGCCAGCTGCACCTTGAAATCAGAAAAGCTCTCGCAGCCGAGGCGGCGGCAGAAGCGCGTGACCGTCGGCGGCGAGACATCCGCCTTGCCGGCCAGCTCGATGATGGAAGCGTTGACGGCGAATTCGAAATCATTGAGGACGATGTCGGCGATGCGGACTTCCGATTGAGAAAGCCGTCCCCTCTCGTCCTGCATGGTCGTGAAGATATCCATCAGCTCCCCCTTTATTCTGTCGCTGGGTTCTAAACGTCCGACACTTAGTAAGTGACGCAAGCCATCTCAATCTCGCAGCTCGTTATCGAGGCCTACCTACGAGTGTGCGAGGGGGCGCGGCTCGCCGTTCGCGCCCATCTGACGGGAACCATACTGAGCGACGAACATCATATGATTCCTGCAAATTATTTTCTTGATGCGTTGACAAATGACCATAGAAAGCAGAATTTGGCCAGTGAAAATCGAGAATTATGAAAAGAATTTAAATGACGGCGGATACAATGCGTGATCCATTCAAGAATCCTTTTCCTGCAAGCGACGCTCCCAGACACGCGATTTGGGAAATGCTCGTCCCTCGCGACATCGATGCATTTCTGGCAGCCGACTGGTCCATGGTAGCAGGCGATTTCGTCGAAGAGGGCTTTATCGGCATTGACGGCCGCCGTGAAGTGAGCCCTGACAAATGGCGCCTCGCCTTTCCGAGCCTTACCGCCTATCGCGACGAATGGCTGCGCCAGGCGCGCGACTTCGCCACACAGTCCTTTGCAGAGGATACGCGCACCGCGATTTTCACCACCACGACGCTCGAGGATATCGAGATCGAAGGCGACATGGCGCTGGTGCGCAAGAAATTCGACGGCAGCCTGAAGAAGTCGGATGGCAGTGTCGACACCATGAAATGGCAGACGCTTTATTATTGCCGCCTGCATGAGGGACGCTGGAAGATCAGCGGCTTCACCGGTTACCTGCCGAACCCCATGGAATAGAGGCGACAGCATTGCGCATATTCACCGCGGCTTTCGCGACCGAGACGAACACCTTTTCCCCCATCTGTATCGACCGGCGCGCTTTCGAAGCGTCTCTCTATGCGCCTCCGGGCACGCATCCGGAAACGCCGACGCTTTGTTCCGCTCCAATTACCGTCGGACGACGCGTCACAGCCCAAAAAGGCTGGGAGCTGATCGAAGGCACCGCCACCTGGGCCGATCCGGCCGGTCTGGTAAATCGCCGGACCTATGAGGACCTGCGCGACGAGATCCTGGATCAGCTGCGCGCGGCCATGCCGGTGGATGCCGTCGTGCTGGGCCTGCATGGCGCCATGGTCGCCGACGGTTATGAAGATACCGAAGGTGATTTCCTGTCGCGCGTACGCGAGATCGTCGGACCCGACATTCTGGTCTGCGCCGAGCTCGACCCGCATAGCCATCTGACGAAGAAGCGTCTCGCAGCGGCCGAATTCTTCGTCTATTTCAAGGAATTCCCACACACGGATTTCGTCGATCGGGCGGAAGACCTCTGGCGCATCGCCGTCGATACGCTGGAAGGCCGCGTGAAGCCTGTCATGTCGGTATTCGATTGCCGCATGATCGACGTTTTCCCGACCTCGCGTGACCCGATGCGCTCCTTCGTCGACAAGATCATGGCGATGGAAGAGAGCGACACAGACATCCTGTCGATCTCCGTCATCCATGGCTTCATGGCCGGTGACGTCCCCGAGATGGGCACCAAGCTGCTCGTCGTCACCAATAATAAGCCGGATAAGGGTTCTGCAATCGCCCGCGATCTCGGCCTGGAACTCTTCTCCAAGCGCGGCACGTTCATCATGCCGCAAATCGACGAGAAAGAGGCTGTCAGCCAGGCCATGGCCGCCACATCAGGCCCGATCGTCATCGCCGATCTCTGGGACAATCCCGGCGGCGGCACTTCGGGAGACGCCACCGTTATCCTGCAGGAACTGCTCGACCGTGGCGCCACCGATACGGCGATCGGCACGATCTGGGATCCGATGGCGGTGCAGATCTGCATGGCCGCCGGCGAAGGCGCTGAAATCCCACTGCGCTTCGGTGCCAAATCGGCGCCGGGCACCGGCAATCCCATCGACGGCCACGTCAAGATCATCCGTCTGGTCGCCAATGCCGAGATGCGTTTCGGTGAGAGCTACGCCCCCTTCGGCGATGCGGCCTATATCCAGTACAAGGGTATCGACATCATCCTGAACTCGACGCGCGCGCAGAGCTTCGACCCGAGCCTGTTCTCCGTCATGGGCATCGATCCGACACAGAAGAAGATCCTGGTCATCAAATCGACCAATCACTTCTACGCATCCTTCTCCAAGATCGCGTCGGAGATCCTTTATTGCTCGGCCGGAACACCCTATCCGAACAATCCAGCCCGCACCCCCTATCGCCGCGCACCGAAAGACATCTGGCCCATGGTGGCCGATCCGCACGCGACAGAACGCAAAGGCGCCTGATATGACACACGACATCGCCTCGGAAATCAGCCCCAAATCCGGCGATCGGATCGAGGGGCTCTCGACCCCGCGCCCGATCATCGACGAAGAACGGCTGGCTGCGAATATCGCCCGCGTGCAGTCTTACATGGACGCGCACGGCCTGAATTTCCGTCCGCATATCAAGACGCACAAGATCCCAGCCGTCGCGCGCGCCCAGGTCGCCGCCGGCGCCAAGGGTATCAACTGCCAGAAGATCACCGAGGCGGAAGCATTTGCCGATGCCGGCTTCGAAGATATCCTGATCACCTTCAACATTCTCGGCCCTGAAAAGCTTGTTCGCCTCTCGGCGCTGAACGATCGCATTTCCGGCCTGAAGGTCGTGGCCGACAGCACCGTTACCGTCGACGGTCTCTCTGCCTGGTTCGCCGAACGCAAGCCGCTGACCGTGCTGGTGGAATGCGACACCGGCGGCGCGCGCTGCGGCGTGCAATCGCCCGAGCAAGCCGCCGCCCTCGGCAAGCATATCGCCGGCAAGCCCGGCCTCACCTTCGGGGGCTTGATGAGCTATCCGAAGCCCAATAATGCCGAGGGGACGCAGGCGTTCCTGGCCGACTCCGTTGCACTGCTGAAGAACGAGGGCATCCCATGCCCTGTCGTCAGCAATGGCGGCACACCAAGCCTGTTCGAGGCGCACCTCGTGACGGCGGCCACCGAGCATCGGGCCGGCACCTATATCTATAACGACAGATCCATGGTGCGCGCCGGTCATTGCCGCGAGGAGGATTGCGCGATGCATATCCTCGCCACCGTTGTCTCCAGGCCAACCGAAGACCGCGCCGTCATCGACGCCGGCTCGAAGGCGCTCACCTCCGATCTCCTCGGCTTTGCCGATTTCGGCCATGTGGTCGACTATCCGGAAGCCATCATCAAGGGTCTTTCGGAAGAGCATGGGGTGATCGACCTCTCGAACTGCACCGGTCCGCGCCCGCAGATCGGCGACAAGATCCGCATCATCCCCAATCACACCTGTGTCGTATCGAACCTTTTCGACCAGATGGTCTTCCATCGAGACGGCGTCGTGACACGCGTCGAGGATGTGGCAGCCCGCGGGCTGGTCTGGTAGGCGCGAAAACATTGTTTAAAACAAAAACGGCGACCTTCGGGCCGCCGTTTTTGTTTGTCGCATCTCAAAGCCGGACCGGCCTTCATACGCGGTCCGGTCTTGCAAGTAGCCGCCCCTCAAGAGGCGACCGAGCTCAGCAACTCCATGTCGATGTCCGTGAGTTCCACCCTGCGCTCGAAAGCGATGCCGCTTTCATCGAACAGGTGGCAATCGGCGATACGCATGCCGGTCTTCAGCGGCGCCTCCAGGCGGATCGCTACGCTGCCGGGCAGTGTTGCGCAGAAATTCTCGTCGACCCCCTCGGCGGAAGCGTAGGCAACCGTCTGTGCGCCCAAATGCTCGACGACGGTGGGCACGATGGTCAATGTCAGATCGCCACCACCGAGCAGCACATGCTCCGGCCGGATGCCCAACGTCAGGGCCTTACCGACCGCATCCTGGCGCGGCGTCACCGGCAGAAGCGCTTTTTGGCCCTTATACTCAATTTCCACGCCCGCATCGCTGACACCAGTGCAGGTCACGGGCAGGAAGTTCATCTTGGGGTTGCCGATGAAGCGGGCAACGAACGTATTCGCTGGCTTATGGTAAAGCTCCAGCGGTGCGCCGACCTGCGATATCTCGCCGGCATTGAGAACGACGATCCGGTCGGCCATGGTCATGGCCTCTACCTGGTCGTGGGTCACGTAGATCATGGTCGCCTGCAGTTGGCGATGCAGTCTTGCCAGCTCGATGCGCATATCGGCGCGCAGAGCGGCATCGAGGTTGGACAGCGGCTCGTCGAAGAGGAATATCTTCGGTTCGCGCACGATGGCGCGGCCGATGGCGACGCGCTGGCGCTGACCACCGGACAAATTGCCCGGCTTCTGATGCAGCCGCTGCTCCAGATGCAGGATGCGGGCGGCATTCTCGACCTTGGCCTTCAGCTTGTCCTCCGGCATCTTTTCCACCCGCAGCGGAAAAGCGATGTTCTCGAAGACGGACATATGCGGATAGAGGGCATAGGACTGGAAGACCATGGCGATACCGCGCTTGACGGGCGCCAGATCGTTCACACGACCGCCATCGATCATGATGTCGCCGCTGGTCACCTCGTCAAGGCCGGCAATCATCCGCAGCAGGGTCGACTTGCCGCAACCGGACGGGCCGACGAAGACAATGAATTCACCGTCGTTAACGTCAAGCTCGACGCCCTTGATGACTTCGAAATGACCATAAAATTTCTTGACCTGATTAAGGTGAAGCTTTCCCAAACTCTGTCTCCGCGCGCGCCGCTACTAGGCGGGCAGGGCTCGAAAGGCCGCGCGTGATGCGCGCGGCCCGGCGATCTGCGATCTTACTTGTACTGCTCGAGATCGGCAGCTGCCTTCTTCAAGGCATCAGCCGGCTGGGCCTTGCCGGTTACGACCGACTGGACCATCTCGATCATCACGTTCTGGAAGCCCTTGTAGTCCTTGAAGAGCGGCTCGGGACCACCATAGGCGATGCCATCGATGAACGGCTTCCAGGACGCGTCCTTCTTGACGAACTCGTCAACCAACGGCGACGGACGCAGCGGCGTGAGACCGGCGCCGCCCTGGAGTTCGTATTCCGCCTGCGGACCCGGAGACGTAATGAACTTGGCGAACTCGGCTGCCTTGTCCTCGACACCGCTGCCCTTGAAGACAGCAAGGCTGTCGGTGATGAGCAGCGTGCCCTGACCCTTGGCAGAAGGACCGAGCGGCAGTGGCGCGACGCCCCAGCTGATCTTCGTTTCCTTCAAGCGAGCGGCGGCACCGGAGCCGGCCTGGATCATGCCGACCTTGCCATCAAGGAAGATGGCACGCATTTCGTTCTGCTCATAGGCCGTCGGTCCTTCGACCGAGTAAGGCGTGATGTCCTTGTAGGCCTGGAGAGCTGCCAGCACTTCGGGGCTGTCGAGGACGATCTTGTCGCCATCGATGACCTTGCCGTTATTAGTGTAAACCCAATGCAGGAACTGGTGCATGGTGTTGTCGAAGGTCTTGGCCGAGAGGCCGTAGCCGGGGATGCCCGTCTTTTCCTTGATCGTCTTGGCGTCGGCGATTTCTTCGGCCCAGGTGGTCGGTGGCTTCTCGGGATCGAGGCCCGCCTTCTTGAAGAGATCCTTGTTCCAGTAAAGCGCCTTGGTCGAGAAGGCGATCGGCGTTCCCCACTGCTTCCCATCGAAGGTTACCGTACCGACGATGCCTGGATAATAGGCCTTCTTCTCGTCATCCGTCATCGGGATCGGAACGATCAGATCGTTATCAGCGAACTGCTTGAGCGTGCGCGAACCGACATAGGCCATGGCGACCGGCGTGCCGGCAGCAGCAAGCGTGGTTGCCTTGTCCTGGCACTGTTCCCAGCCGACGACTTCAGGCTTGACGGCCCAGCCGGGATTCTTGTCTTCCCACTGCTTGATGTACTTCACATGGATCGGATCGATGCTGTCGCCGCAATAGATCCAGCTGATTTCCTTGTCGGCGGCCTGGGCGTTCACGGCGCCAAGCGCGGTGGAGCCGAGCAAAGCAAGGGCAAGAAGCCCTGTCTTGAAATGGAATGTCACGTTTAAGCTCCCGTTTCTCTGGTTGTTGATTGGTTTTATTGCTTCACCGCGCCAGCGGTCAGACCGCTGACGAGATACCGTTGCAGGAAGAAGATCACGACCAGGGCCGGCGCGATGCCGACGAAACTTGCGGCCATGAGTTCGTTCCAGACGACCTCCTGCCGGCCGAAATAGGCAAAGAGCCCAACCGGCAGCGGCATGTATTCAGTCTTCGAATTGAAGGTAAGAGCGTAGATGAACTGCTGCGCGTAGGAACCGATGAAAGTGGTAATGGCGACGACGGTGATGCCCGGCATGGCGATCGGCAGGATGACGCGACGCAGCGTATAGAAATGGCTGGCGCCATCAACAAAGGCCGCCTCATTGAGCTCCTTCGGAATGCGCATCATATAGGTACGCAGCAGCCAGATGCCGGTGGGAATAAGGAAAGCGACACCCGGCACGATCATGGCAAAATAGGTGTTCAGCACACCGAAGGAGCGCATGAGCCGGAACAGCGGGATCAGCAGCACGGCGCCGGAGAACATGTTGACCGCCAGGAAAGCGCCGAGCAGCAGGCCGGCGCCTCTGAACTCGAAACGTGCGAAAGCATAGGCTGCGGGCACGACAAGGATCAGGACGATAATAGTGGTCGAGCCTGAGATCAGGAACGAATTGAAGATGTACCAGCCAAAGCCCGGCACGCTGGTCCACATCGTGCGATAGGCTGCAAAGGAGCCGTTCTCGGGAATGAACCGGTAGGGTGAAGAGAAAAGCTGGCTGAGCGGCTTCAGCGAGACCAGGAAGCCTTCGACGAAGGGCGCCAGCACGAAAGTCAGGAACAGCAGGATCCCGGCATAAATGCCGATGAGCTCGTACCACTTGTAGCGATGGATCATCGTAGGCTGGCTCATCGCTGCTTGGCTCCCGTGGAAAAGCGGCTGGTCACGCGGAAATAGGCAAGGCAGAAGAGCGACAGGAAGATGCAGATCAGCACTGCGCGAGCGGCGCCTTCGCCATATTTATAGGATCCGATTGCCGTTCGATAAGTGTCGATGATCATCGTCGTCGTCTCGCCGTTCGGGCCGCCGCGCGTCAAGATCCAGATAATATCGAAGGAATTGAAGGTGGCGATCAGCGACAGCATCGACATGGTAACCAGGGAAGGCACCAACAACGGCAGGGTGATGCGGCGGAAGCGATAGAAGCGGCCGGCGCCATCCGTCCAGGCGGCTTCATAGAGATCGTGAGGTACTGCCTGCATCGCCGCCAGCATGTAGAGGGTGACCATCGGGACACCGATCCAGACGTCGGTGACGATCGTCGCCCAGAAGGCCGAGCTGCCATAGGCCAGGAACGCCACGGGGCTGTCGACAATGCCGAAGCGTTGCAGCAGGCCGGAAATCATGCCGAACTGGCCATTGTACATCCAGCCCCACATGAAGATGCCGATCGCCATCGGCACGATCCAGGGAGGCATGGTGAGTACGCGAAAAAGCGAGCGGCCGGGAACAGCCGAATTCAGCAGCGCCGCCCCCAGCGTGCCGATGATCATCTTCAACGACACGGAGAAGAAGGTCCAAATGAAGGTGCGGACGATGACGCCCGCGAAAGTATCGTTGAAGATCTTGGCGTAATTCTCGAAGCCAACCCAATTCGTCACCTTCTTCAACGACGCATCGGTGAAGGACAGGATTATCGTGTCGACCAGCGGATAGGCGACGATGACGGTGACGTAGAGGAGAGCCGGAAAAAGCAGGACCCAGGCGAAGATGACCGTGCCGCGTTGAACACCCATCCCGCGCCCTCCCTAGGCGGCTCTTGAATGAAGCGCTTCGTCGAATTCGTCCCAGATCGGTCGGAGATCGACGACAGTCCTCTTCATGCGTGCCTCGTCCATCGAAAGCGCCAGAATGCCCGCTTCAAGCGCATTTTGGGTCGAACCGGCAGATGCAGGCCGGTTTTGACGTTCGCGATGATGTCGGCGGCCATCTGCTCATCGGCACCGTAGTGCTGCGAAAGCGTGGTGGCCGCGTAGGTGTTCTCGATCACCTTCTTGCCGCTCAGCACCTCGTGAACATTGAAATAACCGCGAATGAAATCGCCTTCGGCCATGCCGCGCGAGCCCATGATGGCGAAACGGCGGAACTGGTCCGGCACGTTGAGATTGGTGTGGAAGTTCATGCCGACGCCATTGGCATATTCGATGATCGCAACCTGGTAGTCGATGATGTCGCCATCGCTGTCGAACACCTTGTCCGATCCCATCCAGCCGCTCGGCTTGCGATGGAAAAGTTCGAGATCGTTGATGCCTTCCCGTGCCGGGTCGTTTTCCGGGATGAAGCTCTTGCGGCCGCCGAAGCTCGCCACCCGCTCCGGACGCGCGCCGACCACGCCATTATAAAGGTCGAGGTCGTGGCAGCATTTCTCCAGCATGAAGCTGCCGGAATAATGCTCGTAGCGGCGCCAGTCACGCATGAAGAAGGCGCCGTGGTAGGGTTCGATATGCTCGGATGCTTCAATGGAGACGACCTTGCCGAGCTTTCCTTCGGCCTGTGCGGCCAAAAGATCGCGATACATGGGCGAATAGCGCAGGACCAAGCCGACATTCAGCCGCTCATGCCCGTACTTTGCCATCAGCTTTGCAAGCTCGATGCTGTCTTTGATCGTCGTGACGATCGGCTTTTCACAGAAAATCTTGAGGCCAGCCTCAAGGCCGATGCGGATATGATCGAGATGCATGTGGTTCGGCGAACCGATCATCAAGAGGTCGATCTTTTCGTTGGCGATCAGCTCTTGAGGAGTGCCATAGGCCTTTCCAACGGAAATGCCCTGTTCGAGCAAACCAGGCAGGCCTGCCGGCGCCGGATCCACATAGCCGGCGATCTCGAAGCTTTCATCGATCGCCTTGAACACATAGCCCAGATATCCCAGGCGGAATCCCAGCCCAATGATTCCAACTCGCATACTTTTCAGTTCCCATTACGTAATTTATTTTCGTAAGCTTGGGGCAAATTTTCGCATTCGTCAACGACGTTCGCGCATTTACTCGAAAACATGAAATTTATTTTCAGATCATCGCTTAAAAATGCGCAGCCTTCAAGTCTGAAGCTGCGCCCGTTTTGATCGCGTTGCCATTTATTTTGGCAGGATGGCCGGCATTATCTGTCTGGGCCGTTGTATTGCCAATATTGATAATTGGGTTTTCTGGTGCTGCTGGAAATCACACCGTTCTGGTCACACACATATCCCAGGCGGGGCAGACCGCGATAGAAGTAGCCTCTGTAGAAGTCATCCGGATATAAGGTCGTGGTGCTGCACTGGAATTTTTCGTCAGCTGCCATTTTTGGCGCGGTTACCCCCGGCAGGTTCTTGTAGGGATAGACAGGCGCGACATATGGCTTGGGTACAAGCGGGTTATCGGCCATCGCGGCAACAGGCATGAGGCAGCCAAGGAACAGAGCGGCAATGGCGATTTTTGATTTGGTCCACATGAATTGCTACGCTCCTTCAACCATGCGAGCGCAACGACCACGCGCCGCATGTTGCAGATATAGTAAAGTGCAGGTCCGTCGCCAACAGGGCACCCGTCAAAATCACGGCGCGAGGCCTGTTTCTTGGCCAAGATGCGGGCGTTCACACAACGTTACACCAAATAAAATGCTTTTATCCGGAAATACAACATTGACGCGCATTCCGAATTTGCGACAATTCGTAAGCATGTTATATAATGGCAAAACCATTGCCTTAACTGCTGTCGCCACGATTTCTGTTTGCAGGAGTAACAGTCATTCTCGAACAGATTGATCGTACCGCCCCTATCACTGATCCGCTGACTGTTGCTGATGCCGCTCAGCAGTTGCGCATCTACGTCATCAATCTGGATCAGTCGCGCGATCGCTGGGAACGTTTGTGTGGCCAGGCCGTGGAATACGATCTGGATATCACGCGAATACCGGCTGTTGACGGCCGAGCGATCGCCGAGGAGGATCGCCTCGACTTTCATCCCAAGTCGTTCATCTATCACAATGGCCGCAAGCTCCTGGCCGGCGAATATGGCTGTTATCGCAGCCATCTCCTCGCGCTTGAGCAATTCGTTGCCAGCGGCGACAAGATGGCCATCATCATGGAAGATGATATCGAGTTGAACGAGAAGCTGATCCCGCGTGCGATTGCGACGATGGATAGCGTCGACGGCGCCCGCCTCGTCAAGCTGGTCAATCATCGCCTGGTGGGTTTCAAGCAGATCTGCGAGACAGCCGAAAACGACGTAATCGGCCGCTGCCTGCACGGCCCGCAGGGGTCTGCCGCCTGTTATATCGTCAACCGCAAGGCTGCCAAGAAGCTGCTGGTGACGCTGAAGCCGATGCTTCTTCCATATGACGTCGCTCTCGAACGCGGCTGGTCAACCGGTGTCGAGACATTCGCGACGCTTGAAAATCTTGCCGATTTCAGCCCGCATCGCGCCGATACGACGATCGGCAAGCGCACGGATTACCGCGCCGTAAAGCGGCACTCCCTGTTGCGGATGACGGCGCACTGGTTCCGCACATGCGATCAGCTGCGACGTTGGCGGTATGCCATTCGTATTAAGCCACGGATGGTAGTTCCCTGACGGGATCCTGAGCCGCTAGTACCTAACGGAAGCTCTCATCAGCCTATGTGGCCGATGTCTACAGTCCCGGTGGAAAGCGGGAAGCGCTTTTTTGCGGCCGCGTTATAGCGGCGCGACATTATCGAGATTTGGCTGGGCAACGGTCAGATCCGCCTCGCGCTCACGATAGACCAGATCGACGACTTCGCTGCTCGGCGCATAGCCGGATACGAGTTTCTCCAGCAGAGTTCGTGCCAGTGGTATGTCGTTTTCGTCCAACGCGGCCTCGAGCGCGACGAGCCGCTGCGAAAGCTCCGGCCACAGCAGGAAGTCCTCCTTGGCATGCATGATGCGGGGATGGCTTGTCTGCTGTGGGTTGTCGCCGATCAGCAACTCCTCATAGAGCTTCTCGCCCGGCCTCAGCCCGGTGATCTCAAGCTCAATATCACCATCCGGCTCATCCTCATCGCGCACCGTCAGGCCGGAAAGCTCCACCATCCGCCGGGCGAGATCGGCAATGCGCACCGGCTCACCCATGTCGAGCAGAAACACGTCGCCGCCAGCCGACATGGCGCCGGCCTGGATGACAAGCTGCGACGCCTCGGGGATGGTCATGAAATAGCGGGTGATATCCGGATGCGTCAGCGTGATCGGGCCGCCATCGCGGATCTGCTGGCGGAAGAGAGGCACGACGGAGCCGGAGGAACCAAGAACGTTGCCGAAACGGACCATCGCAAAATTGGTGCTGGCGACACCAGGCTTGCGGTCGGCGTTCATGGCCTGCAGCACCATTTCCGCCAGCCGCTTGCTGGCGCCCATGATATTGGTCGGGCGCACGGCTTTGTCGGTGCTGATCAGCACGAAATCCTCGACGCCATGGTCGCGTGCCGCCTCGGCCGTTATCTGGGTTCCAAGGACATTGTTGCGCACACCTTCGACGGGATTGTACTCGACAAGCGGCACATGCTTGTAAGCGGCCGCATGATAGACGGTCTTTGGATGCCATGCCGCCATGATCTGACCGATACGCCGCGCATCTCGGACGGAGGCGAGAAAGGGTATGATGCGGATATCGGCATATCCTGCGGAGGCAGCCAGTTTTTCGAGTTCGCCGTGAATGGCGTAAAGCCCGAATTCATTCTGTTCCGCCAAGAGCAGGGCGGATGGGCCGTTTTTCATGATCTGGCGGCAAAGTTCGCTGCCGATCGAACCGCCGGCGCCGGTCACCATGACCACCTTGCCGCGGATGTTTTTCTCGATCAATGCCCGGTCGGGCGCGATGACGTTGCGGCCGAGCAGATCCTCGATATCAAGTTCGCGCAGATCGGAGACCGCGACGCGCCCCTGGGCGAGTGCCGTCAGGTCCGGCATGGTGCGCACCGTGACGCGCGCCTTGCGCATATCCTCAAGGATTTCATTGCGCCGCTGCCGCGTGGCGTTCGGTAGGGCAAGCAGTACGCCCTTGATATCGCCGGACACGGTGAGAGCAGGAAGATCGGCAGGATCATAGATCGGCAGACCGCCCATGATACTGCTATGCAGATTGCGGTCGTCGTCCAGATAGCCGACGACATTCAGCTCGGCGCTGTTGGCTAACGCGCCGGCAAGCTGGCGGCCCGATGCACCCGCGCCGTAGATCAGCACCTTGGCGAGCTGGCTGCGGTTGAGCAGCCGCTGATAGGCATTGCCGAGCCAATAGCGCGTCCATATCCGCGACAAGCCGATGCAGATCAGCAACAGCAAGGGCTGCAAAATGCCGACCGTGCGCGGCACGCCCGGCACGCTGATCGCGGTAAAAATAGTCATGAAGGCGAGCCCGTAGATGGCCACCGCCTTAAGCACTGTCACGAAAGCCGACAGACCCGCATAGCGGAAAATCGCGCGGTAAAGGCCCAGCACGATGAAGATGGGTATGGCAACGAGAAGCGAGACAACGGCCGGCAGCCATTCGACGCCTTCCAGGATCACCCAGTCATCGAGGCGCAGACAATAGGCGAACCAGACCGTCAATACGCAGAGGCTGGCATCGACGAGCAGGGCGAGCGCTCGCTTGGTTGAGCGCGGCAATGCCAAAAAGGGCAAAACGAGCTTATCGGAGGGCACCATCGGTCAGCTCTCCCTGGCGCCGGTCATCAAAGCGATGCGCCGCTTCTCTCGCATAGATCGTCTCACAATGCACCGCATGACGCATGATAATTGCATCGTACTTTCATTGGCGGATTCCAATTCATTCCAGCGCCGATTTACATGTAGAACAGCCGGCACACAATTGCATCCTCGATGTTGGAGAGGCGGCTCACGCAGAAAGATGGGAAGGGATCAATTGCCAAGATAGCTGCGCAGGACCGGATGACGGAACAGACCGAGGAGAATGGCAAAGGCCATTCCAAGGCCAGCACCGAAAAGCGCACCGGCGATCAAGCCCGCCACCATCATCACCTTTCGGCCGGGGCCGTCAGCTTTCAACGGCGGCTCGGCTTCCGAAATCACGCGGATATTGCTCTGCGACAGATCCTGCGCATCGCTTGTCTGGCCGGAACGCTTCAGCAGCGACTCGTAGATATCACGGGCTGCGGTGGCCTTGCGCTGAAGCTCGTTCAGGCCGACCAGCTTGCTTGAGGTATTGACCTGCGATGCCTTCTGCACCGCCAGTTCCTTGGCGATATCCTGCTCAGCTCCCTGCGCCTGCGCATAGTCGCGCGCGCCGACGTCATCTGGCGCTGCAATTCGCTGCGGATTTCTGCGGCAAGGCTGTCCAGCGAGGATTTGGCCGCAAGCAGGCGTGGATGACGGGCACCGAGTTGGCTCTGCAGACTGCCGACATTGGCGGCAAGTGTCGCATATTGCTGACGCAGGCTGCTCAGCGCCGTCGATCCGCTGCTGGCGTTGGGGTTGTTGGGATTGTTGGCAACCACATCCTCGAAGCTCAGCTTGCCGGCGGCGTCCGCCCGAGCCTTGGCTTCGATCGTGCGTTGCTGGGCAGTCACCAGCATGTCGTTCAGCGCCGTCAGACGCTTGTCGGAGATCAGATTGCCTTCGACGGCCACCATGTCATTGTCGGCGCGATAAGCTTCTACCGCCTTCTCGGCCGAAAGCACCTGCTGGCGCAGGTCGTCCAGCCTGCTGTCCAGTGCGCTGTTGCTTGACTTGAAGCTCTTGGCGACGGCCCCGCTTTCTTCTTCGATAAAGGAGGAAAACAGCTGGTTGGCGATCGCGGCTGATTTTTGCGGATCGCCCGTCGTCACCTTCGCGGTCACGACATAGGTGCTCGACTCGCGGGCGATCTGCACGGCCTTCGCAAGAGCCGCCGTCGCTATGTATTTTGCTGCCTCGCCGGTGGCGCCGCCAGAAAAATGCGGATCCTGGTCGAGCTTGAGGGTATCGACGACACGGCCAAGCACCTTGCCCGAAGACAGGATCTGGGTCTGGCTGTCGATCATCGTCGTGATCAGCTCCGGCGGCGTCGGAGCCTGCTGGGAGGATTCGCCGCCGTTCGGTCTGGGATCGAAGTAAAGGCTGGTCTCGGCCGTGAACTTCTGGGGGATGAGCGGAATAATGGCGGCGCCAGCCACGCCACAGATTGCCGCCAGGGCGAGAACGACAAATTTCTTCGCCCAAATAGAATGGATCGCGGAGCGCAGATCGAGCAACGGCGAATCTGCCGACGGCAGGACGACCGATTGGGCAATGATCTGCAGCGGAGCGACAGCGCTGGGCTCGACACGGGCAGTGGGGGCGGCAGTGACCGCAGCCGGCTCGACAGGGGCGTGCGAGGCCACCTCAACATCAATTTTGCTTGGTCGCTTTTCGGATGCGAAATCAGCAGGCCCTGGCGCTTCGGGCTGTTCGGCGGCTGCAGCCGGCTCCGGCGCCACGACAAAATCCCGCGGGCGCAAGATCGGACTGCGCAGGCGCAGGCCATCGCGCCGTGTATCTGACGGCTCGGTGTCGCGCCAACTCGGAAGCTGGTCCGATCTTTTGCTTCGTTCCATTGAGCTCATGTCAGGCTTTCAGTGCTCCGCAGGCGGTTTCCGCCTCGCAGATGCCTCGACTTTAGAAATGTTTGGCTAACGGACCATTAAGGACGCTCCAAGGAAATCGCAGTGCGGGGGCCGGCAGACCCTCTGCCTTCACCATTGTTCAACATCATCGCCTCTATGAAAGGGACAGATCCGCATGGGAGGCAGGAGCGTGCAATGACCGCATCGATGACGAAGGCTCTGCTGCGCCTGACGGCTGCGGCAGTCTTGCTCGCTTCCACCACAATGGCAGATAGCAGCTTTGCAGCGGCGCAGCTTTGCTATCGTGGCGTCAATCTCTCCGGCGCGGAATATGGCGAGCGAGACGGCGTGGCCAACGTCAACTACACCTACCCCTCGGAAGAAACCGTGCGCTATTTTGCGGGCAAGGGCATGAACGTCGTGCGGCTGCCCTTCCGCTGGGAGCGGCTGCAGCCGGTGCTCGGCCACCCCTTCAACGGCGACGAACTCCAGAGGCTCAAGGACGCCGTCGCCCTTATTCAGAAACATGGCATGGTCGTCGTGCTCGACCCCCACAATTACGGCTATTACGACAAGGTCCAGCTCAAGCAACCGCCGGCAACCGAGTTGGCCTTCGGCGACTTCTGGGCGCGGCTTGCCGTCGAATTCTCCAACCAAAAGGGCGTCGCCTTCGGCCTCATGAACGAGCCGCACGACATCAAGGCGCCGGACTGGCTGGAACTCGCCAATACCGCCATCCGCGGCATTCGCACCGTCGGCGCGCGCAATCTCATCCTCGTACCCGGCACCAACTGGACTGGCGCGCATAGCTGGTCCGCCGATGTCCTTGGCGGCGGCGCGAATGCGACAGTCATGCTCGGCGTCACGGATCCGCTCGACTTCTACGCCTTCGAATTCCATCAATATCTGGATTCGGACAGCTCCGGCACGCATCCGGTCTGCGATGGCACCGACAATGCCAAAAGAGGCTTGAACGATGTCACGGACTGGCTGCGCAAGAATGGAAAGCGCGGCTTCCTCGGCGAATTCGGCGTTGCTGCCAATGACGGCTGCCTAGACGGCCTCAAACAGGTGCTCGACGTCCTGAACACCAATAGCGATGTCTGGCTCGGCTGGAGTTACTGGGCGGCCGGCGATTGGTGGCCGCCGGAGGAGCCGCTCAATATTCAGCCGCACAATGGCCGCGACAAGCCGCAACTGAAAGTGCTGGTGGAGGGATTGAGCAAAAAGGCAACCCTCGCGCCGTCATGTGCGCTGATCAAACCGAAGTAAGGGACGCTGGCTCGACTCTTTGCCGCGAATCATCGGCCTGATATGCTGGCCAAGGCCAGAGATCCCACGACCTCGGATAGTTCATGCAAAGTTCAGGCGAAAAGCAGCCCATCAATTTCGTCATTCTTGCCGTTTCGCTGCTCGCGGTCCTGTATAATAGCATCCTCGCCTTCATCAATCACAACATCACACCATTGACGCCAAACGCCGTCGTGATGAGCGAAATCGTGCTCCAGGCGGTCAGTTTCACCTATATTCTGACGAAGGGGATCTACGAGGAGGATATCGCGCCGCTCCTATATCTCGTGCTGACGATCATACTCACGGTCTTCGTCATTGCCATCAACAAGCAGGCCTATATCGATCACCTTCGCAACGTGATGATCATCTTCTCGTTTTCCATCATGGGCAGGCTCTGCAACGAGCGCACGCTCAAGCTGGCTTTCAAGATTGCCTGCATTGCCGTGCTGGCCGTGCTCATCTGCGAGATCGTGTCGGTGAAGGAATATGTGGCGCTGTTTCATCCGGCCGAATATTTTCAGAATACGCGCGGCGTGCCGCCGGCCACCTACAGCGATATCGGCCTCTTCCGCGGCGCATTGGGCTTCGAGGGCCGGTTCTCCTTCGGCCTGATAGACCACCGCTCGTCCTCCGTTTTCCTGGAACAGGTCTCGCTTGCAAATTTCTGCGGCGTGATGGTCCTTTATCTGATCAGCTTTTCCGGCCGGCTGCGGCTGCTCGACAGGCTGCTGTTTCTGTCGACCGTCGTGCTGATCCTGCTGACAAACGACACGCGCACGATGCTGATCTTCAGCCTCATCTGCGTCGCCGGTTATTTCATCTATCCCTGGCTCCCGAAGATACTCGACCTCCTGACGATGCCCGTGATCATCGTCGTCGGCTTCGTCATCCATTCGCTCAAGCCGACGGTTACGGGCGATAATTTCGTGGGGCGCATCAACGGGACGGTAAAGGCCTTCCTTGGCATGGACCTGCAGAGCACCATCGGCCTGCAGCTCGATCAGGTCGGCATATTCTTCGACAGCGGCTATGTGTACATCATATATGGAGCCACCATCTTCGGCCTCATCCTGTTCTGGCTTTACGCCTCGCTCTATCCGGGGGGCGAGACCGTCAATCAGCGGCGCCTCGGCCATGCCCTTTCCCTTTTCCTGTTCCTGAATCTCATGATCGGTTCCACCGCCATCTTCTCGATGAAGACGGCAGGCCTGGTCTGGCTTCTCGTCGGCTTCCTGAAATTCAACGAGGGCACCCAGGCAAAACAGCCGCAAAAGCTCTCGCTTGCCACCAGCAGCTGAGGCGGGGATGCGCCGCCCGAAGGCGCAATGGGAACGGCTTTTTTCCCACCATCCTGCCTAAATTAGCGTCGAAAGCTGACGGGGCGGAAGGTATTTCCCACCCTTGCGATTTCCTTTAAGTGGGCGGCATCCTCGGCGTAAGAGAGAAGAGACATGAAGAGCTATGTACTGACAGTTGCGTGCAAGTCGACACGCGGGATCGTTGCGGCGATATCGAACTATCTGGCCGAGCAGGGCTGCAACATCGTCGATTCCAGCCAGTTCGACGATCTCGACACCGGCATGTTCTTCATGCGCGTCTCCTTCATCTCCGAGGAGGGCATCGGTGAACCAGCGCTGGTCGAAGGCTTCAAGCCGATCGCCACCAAGTTCGACATGGCTTCAGAGTTCCACGATGCCAAGAAGCGCATGAAGGTGCTGCTGATGGTCTCGCGCTTCGGCCATTGCCTGAACGACCTGCTCTACCGCTGGAAGATCGGCGCGCTGCCGATCGATATCGTCGGCGTCATCTCCAACCATTTCGACTATCAGAAGGTCGTGGTCAACCACGACATCCCCTTCCACCATATTCCGGTGACCAAGGCCAACAAGCCGGAGGCGGAAGCGCGGATCATGGACGTGGTCGAGCAGACCGGCACCGAGCTGATCGTGCTTGCCCGCTACATGCAGATCCTGTCGGATTCCATGTGCCAGAAGATGTCGGGCCGCATCATCAACATCCACCATTCCTTCCTGCCGTCCTTCAAGGGCGCCAATCCTTACAAGCAGGCCTATGAGCGCGGCGTGAAGCTGATCGGGGCGACGGCACATTACGTCACCGCCGATCTCGACGAAGGCCCGATCATCGAGCAGGACACGGCGCGCATCACGCATGCGCAGTCGGCCGATGATTACGTCTCGATCGGCCGTGACGTCGAGAGCCAGGTGCTGGCGCGCGCCATCCATGCGCATATCCATCACCGCAATTTCATCAACGGCAACCGCACCGTCGTCTTCCCGGCAAGCCCGGGCTCATATGCTTCCGAGCGGATGGGCTGAGGCGCGGCCTAACTATTGCCGCCAATTCCCTTTTTCTTTTGCGTCGAAGCACGATTTGATACCGCCGGTATCGAATCGGCCGGGAATAAGGAAAAGACATGTCATTCCATCGCAAGGGAACGCTGCTGCTGGCGGCGTTTCTTATGAATACGGCGACGGCGCATGCCGCCACTGCGGAACAGGACCCATCGAAGATCGATCTTGCCAAGCTGATCGAATGCACGACCTACGACGTGCCGAGTTACAATAATTTCGGGATGTGGCTGACCGGGCCTGAAAGTGTCACGGCCATGAAGCAGTTCGGCTTGACCGAACTGCCGTCGGAAAACCCCTTCCTGCGCGAATTCCAGCTGGCTGCGCCGGTGAGCGTCTTCGGGCGGCAGACGAGCAGGATTGCCTTCGCCTCCTCCGGACCCTTGGCCGTGCTCGACGAGCCTGATCCGCATCCGCTTGCCAAGACACTCGGAGTGACGGCAGCGGTCGACAAGCCGAACAAGTTCCTCGGTGCAAAAGAAATCCTGTCGAGCAAGGAGCAGCTCGAAAATTCCGATACCGTGCTCCACACACTCATCACCCTCAATGTCTCGACGGATGACAGCCATCCCGGCAAGACGCTGGCCGGTTGCAGCTATTCCATCGAGGTCGAATAGGGGACGATCCCTAGCCGGACATGATCTGCGGCCTATCTTCTTCCTAAATGCTCGACGACCCTATCTGTTTTGGGTGATTTTCTTTAGGATGGAATGGTTTAGTGTCGACGCAAATCAACCATCCGGGGGATGCCATGGCCGACGCCACGCTCGCAAATCGTATGCAATTGCCAAGACCGGACATCACGCCGGAAGAGGCAGCCGAAATCTTGCAGACGCATTACGGCCTGAGCGGGGCATTGAGCGAACTCGGCAGCCAGCAGGATCGCAACTACCGTATCGACGCCGGCGACAAGGCCTATGTGCTGAAGATATGCCGGGCCGAATACGAAGAGGTCGAGCTGGAGGCGCAGAATGCGGCCATCCGCCATCTCCATGCCAAGCCGGATGCGCCGCGCGTGCCCGATATCGTGCCATCTCAGGATGGCCGTGACATTCTCGCCATTACCGTGCGCGAACAGGATTACCTCGTCCGGCTGCTCGGATTCCTTCCCGGGCAGACGCTGACGCAGCGCAAGCATCTGCCGGCTGCTTCGACGGCCGGACTCGGCGTGCTTTCCGCCCGGCTCGCACGCGATCTTGCCGATTTCGACCATCCCGGCCTGCACCGAAATCTGCAATGGGACCTGCGCCGCGCCGGACCCGTTGCCGTGCAGCTTCTGTCGGCGATTACGGATCACGAGGCGCGCGACCGCATCGCCAAGGCAATGGTGGCCGCGGTCAAACGTATCCAGCCGCTGGCAACAGCGCTGCGCGTGCAGCCCGTGCATCACGACGTTACCGACGACAACGTCGTCAGCCACCCTGACGCCCACGGGCAGCCGGTGCCGGATGGGGTGATCGATTTCGGCGACATCATTCAGGGTTGGCTGGTGGGCGATCTCGCAGTCACCTGCGCTTCGCTGCTGCATCACGCCGACGGCAACCCGTTCCATATCCTTCCGGCCATCAGGGCATATCACGCGATCTATCCGCTGGAGGAGGCGGAGGCGAAGGCGCTGTGGCCGCTGATCGTGGCGCGCGCGGTCATCCTGGCCGCCAGCACCGAACAGCAGCTCGCCATCGATCCGGATAATGAGTATGTGCGCGGCAATCTCGATTTCGAGCGCGAGATTTTCGTTGTCGCGACCGAAGCGCAGCCGGATGTGATGGAAGCCGCGATCCTGCGGGCAATCGGCTTCGACGTCGCCCCGATCTCGACGGACGGCTGGTCGGCTCTGCTGCCTGATATCGATGCGCAGGAGATCGTCGCCGTCGACCTTTCCGTCACCAGTGCCGATTTTGTCGACGGCAACTGGCAAAAGCCCGACATGGACTGGCGGCTGCTGGCACAGGCGGCCATAGCCTCCGGCGCGGCGGCAACCCGCTACGGCGAATTCCGCCTGTCGCTGGCCACGCCGCTCAGCACGGCGCAACCACAGAATTTCGCCTTGCACAGCGACGTTTGCCTGCCAGCCGGCGCGACCGTCGCGGCCCCCTTCCCGGGCCTTTTCCAACGTCAAGGACAACATCTCGTCCTTGCCGGCGAAGAGGTGAGCCTGCATCTCGACGGCATTGAAACCGACCTCGAGGACGGCGCGACCATCGAGCAGGGCGCGACGCTTGGCACGATCGGCAGCGAAGGATCGGCCATTGGCGGATTGCGCGTGCAGCTGTGCCGTGTGCCGACACTGGAACCGCCGCTCTTTGCGACAGCGGACCAGGCGGATGGCTGGTCGGCCATTTGCCCCTCGCCTGCCGCCCTCCTCAATGCAGCCTGCGAAGCGCCGAGGCCGGATGCCGCTTCACTGCTTTCCCTGCGCAACGCCCGTTTCGCCAAGCCGCAGAAGCATTATTACGAATTCCCGCCGCAGATCGAACGCGGCTGGCGCGAATTCCTGTTCGACACGCAGGGCCGTTGCTACCTCGACATGGTCAACAACGTCACGACGCTCGGCCACGCCCATCCGCGCCTGACGGCTGCCGTCGCTCGCCAATGGTCGCTGCTCAATACCAACTCCCGCTTTCATTACGCCGCCGTCGCGGAATTTTCCGAGCGGCTGGCGATGCTGGCGCCGGAAGGGCTCGACAGCGTCTTCCTCGTCAATAGCGGCTCGGAGGCCAATGATCTCGCCATCCGTCTTGCCTGGGCGCATACCGGCAAGAAGAACATGCTTTGCCTGCTCGAGGCCTATCACGGCTGGACCGTCGCAAGCGATGCCGTCTCGACCTCGATTGCCGACAACCCGCAGGCGCTGACGACACGGCCCGACTGGGTGTATCCGGTCATTTCGCCCAATACCTATCGCGGCGCGTTTCGCGGCCCCGATACGGCCTCGGATTATATTGTCGATGTCGCCGAGAAATTGCAGGCCATCGACGAAAAGGGCGAAGGCCTTGCCGGCTTTATTGCGGAGCCGGTCTACGGCAATGCCGGCGGCATCGCCCTGCCCCATGGCTATTTGGCTGGCGCTTACGAAGCCGTCAGGCAGCGCGGCGGCCTCTGCATCGCCGACGAGGTGCAGGTGGGCTATGGCCGGCTCGGCGAGCACTTCTGGGGCTTCGAGACGCAGGGTGTCGTGCCTGATATCATCACCATCGCCAAGGGCATGGGCAACGGCCATCCGCTCGGCGCCGTCATCACCCGCCGCGAAATCGCCGAATCGTTGGAAAGGGAGGGCTATTTCTTCTCCTCCTCCGGCGGCAGCCCGGTGAGCTGCGCTGTCGGTCTTACCGTTCTCGACATTCTCAAGGACGAAAATCTGCAGGAAAACGCCCGCGTCGTCGGCGACCAGCTGAAAGCCGGGCTGATCGCGCTGATGGATCGCTTCCCGCTGATTGGCGCCGTGCACGGCATCGGTCTTTACCTCGGCGTGGAGTTCGTTCGCGACCGGGAAGCGCTGACGCCTGCCACCGAAGAAACGGCTGCGATCTGCGAGCGCCTGCTCGATCTTGGGGTCATCATGCAGCCGACCGGCGATCACCTGAATGTGTTGAAGATCAAGCCGCCGCTCTGCCTTTCGGCCGATAGTGCGGACTTCTTCGTGAAAGCCCTGGAAAAGGTGCTCGAAGACGGATTTTGATCGATCAGATGAGGCCTTTAACCATTGGGGTAATTTAGCGGCGAGTGAATTTTAATGCCGCCGGGGGATTGTCGAATCTCCCGGCAATTCCTATTTGCTTGTCGGTGATCGGTAAGCCGTTCCGGCAGAGGAAGATGGCACGGATATAAGTGCCTCCTTCCTTGCAATTAGCCAGATACGGAATTTTATTTTACCGATCGTCGACATTTTGACATCTTTAGGAATATGTTTCCGGAGATAAAATTGTTATTGTCTACTAATATAATAGACAATGACGCACTCGTTCACCGGCTCCTTTTCGGAGCTTAACAAGTACAACACCAACCAGGGACGTGACATGCAGAATTTTAAGATCATCGCTTCGACCCTTGGCTGGTCCGTGCTTGGCCATGACCGCTCGGGCGCGCTCTCCAGCCCGCGCTGTCGAATGTGACGTTCGTCCCCTAATCGGATTCAAACAGTCAATTCGCCATATCTGCACCGATAGCGGTGCGGAGGGAGTCTATTTATGAAGAAGCAAGTTATCGAATACGCTGGCGTTCCCGTCGGCATTGTCGTTCCCGATCAGGATCGGCTCAAGTTCATCGCTGTAAAATATCACGTCCACGATCTGGACGAGCAGCATTTCAGAAACGCAGACGAAGTGAGACTCGCAATCCGTGATCTCCTCTCTCGCCAACAGGCTAAGCCGATCCACGTTTGATGGATCGGCTTAGCCGCCGCTTTTGCATTCCAATCACTGCATTCCAATCAGCCGCCCTCGCCCTTCGACAAGCTCAGGATGAGGGCTAGTCTTTTCGATAGAAGCAACCGGGCCTACCTGCTTTCGCGTTCGAAATCAGGCTTTATAGCGCTTCAGATCGGGTCCGCTCCGCCTTCATGGTGAGGTGGCCCGAAGGGCCCTCGAACCACGAGGGTCGGCCCCCATAGGGCCAACCAACCCCATACCCACCTTGTCTTTTCCCCCTCTTTGCGGTCCTATCGCCATGGCAACCCGCGCTGCCATGGCGATAGGATTTTTCATTGGCTGACCTTCTCAATCTCCTGACCGATATCGAAGGCGTCGCTGTCGGTCATTCCACCGACCTCGCGCTCGGTTCCGGCGTCACCGCCATTATCTTCGACGAGCCGGCGGTCGCCTCCTGCACCGTGCTCGGTGGCGCGCCGGGCGGGCGCGACACAGCCCTGCTCGATCCGGCAATGACTGTCGGCACGGTTGATGGCCTTGTTCTCTCCGGCGGCTCCGCCTACGGGCTCGATGCAGCCGGCGGTGTGCAGGCGGGCCTTCGGGATATCGGCAGAGGACTGCAGGTCGGTAACGCGCTGGTGCCGATCGTACCGCAGGCGATCCTCTTCGATCTCATCAATGGCGGCAACAAGGACTGGGGCCTGCATTCGCCCTATCGCGACATGGGCTATGCCGCCTTCAAGGCGGCCACCAAAGGGCCGTTTGCGCTCGGCACCGTCGGCGCCGGCACGGGCGCCACGACAGCAACGGTCAAGGGCGGCCTCGGTTCGGCCAGCGCCGTCAGCAGCAAGGGATGCCGGATCGCCGCCATCGTCGCCGTCAATGCGCTCGGCTCGGCCACCATCGGCGACAGCCAGCATTTCTGGGCGGCACCCTTCGAGGAGAGCGGCGAATTCGGCGGGCTCGGCATGCCAAAAGCCATCGATACACGGCTGCGGCTGAAGGGCACCAATATCACCGCCACCACCATCGGCGCTGTCGTCACCGACGCGCAGCTGACCAAGGCGGAGGCGCACCGCCTCTCCATCTGCGCCCATGACGGATTTGCCCGCGCACTTTTGCCGGCGCATCTGCCGCTCGACGGCGATACGATCTTCGCCGCATCCACCGGCAAGCACGCTCGCGACGACATGCCCGGCTTCATGGAGCTCTGCCATCTCGCCACCATCGTCATGGCGCGCGCGATTGCCCGCGGTGTCTATGAGGCAACGGCGCTGCCGATCGAGGGTACGCAGCCGGCATGGCGGGATCGCTTCGCCAAGCCTGCCGCCTAACCGGAGATTTCGCGCATGCAGCTCCGGGCGCTGATCTATTTCGATGAGCTGGTGCGCACCAATTCGATGCGCCAGGCCGCCGAAAACCTGAATGTGGCGCCAACGGCCATCAGCAGGCAGATAGAGAATCTCGAACACCACTTCGGTACGCAGCTCGTCGAGCGCAGCGCCCGCGGCGTCAAGCTGACAGCGGCCGGCGAACTTCTGGCCGCCCGCGCCGGCCGGACGCTGCGCGAATTGGAGCATGTGCATCAGCTGATCGAGGACCTGAAGGGCCTGCAGCGTGGCCGCGTCAGCATCTATACCAATGGTGCTGCCGTCGCCAATATCCTGGCGCCGGCGCTTGCCGAATTCAGCCTGCGCTATCCAAGGCTTCGCTTCGAGGTGACCATCACCAGCGCCCGCGGCGCCATCGAAGCGGTCAACAGTGCCGAGGCAGATATGGCGGTGACGCTGTTTGCGCCGCCGCTTTCGGGAACCAAGGTGCGGCTGCGCGCCGAACTGATCTACGACGTGATCGTTGCGGCCTCCCATCCGCTCGCGGACGGCAAGGAGGTCGCGCTCGCCGAAATCGCTATGCACGCGCTTGCTGTTCCCGACCGTTCCTTCGGTGCGAGGCAGGCCTTCGACGCGCTATTCGCGCGTGAGGGATTGGCGCTCGATCCGGTGTTCGAGACAGGGTCGCTGGAAATGCAGAAGGAGCTGGTGCTGCGCGGTGCGGCGATCACCATGCTACCGGCGCTGACTGTTCAAAGAGAGATCGCGGCGGGCCAGCTTGTCGCCTTGCCGG
This sequence comes from Rhizobium sp. P44RR-XXIV, assembly GCF_001999485.2. NCBI lineage: Bacteria > Pseudomonadati > Pseudomonadota > Alphaproteobacteria > Hyphomicrobiales > Rhizobiaceae > Rhizobium > Rhizobium sp. P44RR-XXIV. Next base: position 586,076 of record NZ_MPVZ02000025.1, read on the forward strand.
TCGCTGATGGCAAGGGGGTTAAAACGCCGATCGACCTCTGCGTCGCGCCCGATCGCCAGCTATCCTTTGCGGCGGGCAAACTGCTTGATTTCATCGAGCGCTTCATGCGCCAGCAACTCACCGCCAAGGGGAAGCAAGGTTGATCGAACCCTCATAATTAAGGAAATCCGGTGTAGCGATATCGGCTACACCGAGCACACATTTTCGGAATTGTGTGTGCGCTTGCGAGATGACACTATCCTGGAAAAGACCGCAGGCCGGAGAGAAGCCGGACTAGCGGGCAAAAGCAAGGGAACTGAAATGACCACGTTTTTACGCCCGAGCCTCGGCGATTTCGCGCGCCGCCTCGCCTATGGCACCGCATTTTCCGTCGGGCTGCTGATGCTTGGCCTGACACCCGCTGAAGCCGCCAAGACGACGCTCAATCTCGGCATGAGCGTCGAGCCGACCGGGCTTGATCCGACGATCGCCGCGCCCGTCGCCATCGGTCAGGTCACCTGGCAGAATATCTTCGAGGGGCTGGTTGCCATCGACGAAAGCGGCAAGATCGTGCCGCAGCTCGCAAAGAGCTGGGAGATATCTCCCGATGGCCTGACCTATACATTCAAGCTGCAGACCGGCGTCAAATTCCATGATGGCGAGGCCTTCGATTCGGCAGCGGCGAAATTCGCGCTCGATCGCGCCCGTGGCAAGGATTCCGTCAACCCGCAGAAGCGCTTCTTCGCGACCATCGCCTCGATCGATACGCCGGATTCCGAAACGCTGGTGCTGCATCTTTCCTCACCGACCGGCAGCCTGCTCTACTGGCTCGGCTGGCCTTCCTCTGTCATGGTCGGGCCGAAATCCTCCGCCAACGACAAGATGACGCCTATCGGTACCGGCCCGTTCAAGTTTTCCGCCTGGGCGAAGGGTGATCATGTCGACCTCGTCAAGAACCCGGACTACTGGAACAAGTCCGTCGACGTGAAGCTCGAGAAGGTCACCTTCCGCTTCATTTCCGACCCACAGGCGGAAGCCGCCGCGCTGAAGGCCGGCGATCTCGATGCGTTTCCGGAGTTCGCCGCGCCCGAGCTGATGAGCTCCTTCGACGGCGATGCCAGGCTGATGACCAAGGTCGGCAATACCGAGCTCAAGGTCGTGGCCGGCATGAACAACACGCGCAAGCCCTTCGACGACAAGCGCGTTCGCCAGGCGTTGATGATGGCGCTCGATCGCAAGACCATCATCGAAGGCGCCTGGTCTGGCTTCGGCACAGCGATCGGCAGCCACTACACGCCGAACGACCCCGGCTACAAGGACCTGACTGGCACACTGCCCTATGATGCCGCCAAGGCCAAGGCGCTGCTTGCCGAAGCCGGCTATCCAAATGGCTTTACCTTCACCATCAAGACGCCGCAGATGGCCTATGCTCCGCGCAGCGCCCAGGTGATGCAGGCGATGTTTGCCGATATCGGTGTGACGATGAATATCGAGCCGACGGAATTTCCGGCTAAATGGGTGCAGGACGTCTTCAGCGGCCGCAACTACGACATGACCATCGTTGCCCATGCCGAACCGCTGGATATCGATATCTATTCGCGCGATCCCTATTACTTCAATTACAAGAACCCGGCCTTCAACGAGTTGATGAAGAAGATCCAGCTCACCGCCGATCCGGCCGAACAGAACAAGCTTTACGGTGAGGCACAGACCATTCTTGCGGAGGATGTGCCTGCGCTCTTCCTCTTCGTCATGCCGAAGCTCGGCGTCTGGGACAAGAAGCTGAAAGGTCTCTGGGAAAACGAGCCCATCCCCTCGAACGTGCTGACCAACGTATCCTGGGAAGATTGACCGCTTTCGCCTGCAGGGCGGCCGGGCGGAGAGTTTCGCCCGCTGCCAACCATTTCGATGCCACCCATTTCGATGCTGGGGCATGATCGGCCATGGATATGCTATGATCGCACTCCTCATCCGTCGTATTTTCGGGCTTGTCCTGACGCTGATCGCCGTTTCGCTGCTGGTCTTCGTGGTCATGGCGCTGTTGCCGGGCGATCCCGCTGCCATCACGCTGGGTACGTCGGCAACGCCGGAAACGCTTGCGGTGCTAAGGCACGACATGGGCCTCGATCAGCCACTGATCGTCCGCTACGGCCAATGGCTTGCCGGCGCTCTAACAGGCGATCTTGGCAAGTCATATACCTATGGCGTCCCCGTCGCGGGCCTGATTGCCGAGCGGCTCGCTGTCACCCTGCCGCTTGCCGCCCTTGCCGTCATGCTTTCCGTCGTCATCGCCGTTCCCCTTGGCGTTGCCGCAGCCGCCAGGCGTGGCGGCGTCTTCGATATCATCGCCACGCTGTTTTCGCAGATGGGCATTGCAGTGCCCGGCTTCTGGGTCGGGTTGCTGCTAGTGCTGCTGTTTGCGACCTCGCTCGGCTGGATGCCGGCCGGCGGCTTTCCCGGCTGGGGCAATGGGCTCTGGCCGGCGATGAAATCGCTGGTATTGCCAGCCGTCGCCCTTGCGCTGCCGCAGGCGGCGGTGCTGACGCGGGTCACGCGCTCGGCCGTGCTCGACACGCTGCATGAGGATTTTGCCCGCACGGCGCTTGCCAAGGGTCTCTCTCGAAGCCAAGTGCTCTGGGGGCATGTGGTGCCGAATGCTCTGGTGCCGGTGCTGACCATTCTCGGCCTTCAATTCACCTTTCTGGTCGCCGGCGCGGTGCTGATCGAAAACGTCTTCACCCTGCCCGGCCTCGGCCGTCTCGCCTATCAGGCGCTCAGCCAGCGCGACATCATCGTGCTGCAGGATGTCGTGCTGTTCTTTGCCGGCCTTGTCATCGTCGTGAACTTTCTGGTGGATCTCTCCTATCTCGTCATCGATCCCCGGCTTCGCGCGGGAGGTGCCCGATGAGCATCATCGAAAGCGCCGCCGCCCGCCCCTCCCGCTTTCGTGGGTTTCGCCGTGCCAATCTGATCGTCGGGGCAATCATCATCCTCGCCCTTGTCGGCATCGCCACTCTCTCGCTGTTCTGGACGCCGGTGCCGCCGGCCAAGATGCAGATCCTTCACAAGCTGCAGCCGCCTTTCGGCTTCGGGCTTCTCGGCACGGATCAACTCGGCCACGATGTGCTGTCGATGCTGATGGTCGGCTGCTGGAATTCGCTGTCGATCTCGGTCCTGGCGGTCGCGATTGGCGGTACGCTCGGAACGATCGTCGGCGTTACGGCGGCGGCGCAGCGCGGCATTTTCGAAGCACTGGTCATGCGTGCCTGCGATGTGGTCTTCGCACTGCCGCCCATCCTCTCGGCGATGATCCTCGGGGCCTTTCTCGGAACGGGGCGGATGACCGCAATTCTGGCGATCGCCGTTTTCATGGTGCCCGTGTTCGCCCGCGTCTCCCTCGGCTCAGCGCTGCAGGCCTGGAGCCGCGACTATGTGCTGGCGGCGCGCGCCATCGGCAATACGCAGCTTTCCATCACGATGCGCCATGTGCTGCCGAACATCATCAGCGGCATCATCGTGCAGGCGACGATCCAGCTTGGCCTGGCGATCCTGACGGAGGCCGGGCTCGCGTTCCTGGGCCTCAGCGTGCCACCGCCGGAGCCGACCTGGGGGCGGATGCTCGCCGATGCCCAGACCTATTTCCATGCCGCGCCATGGCTCGCCCTCCTCCCGGGTCTTGCCATTGCGCTCTCCGTCCTCGGCTTCAACCTGCTCGGCGACGGCCTGCGTGACCTTCTCGACCCCCGCGAGACGGCGCGCTGATCAAGATATGAAGAGTATGAAACATGACCGAACCGACCGATCTTTCCATCCGTGAACTCAAGCGCAAATTCTCCGACAAGAGCCTGTCGCCCAGCGAATACTGGCTGGCGCTCGAACAGCATATCGATGCATGGGAGCCGAACATATCGGCGCTTTATGCTTATGATCCCGAGGATGCGCGCAAGCAGGCGGCCGCTTCAACCGAGCGCTGGGCAAAGGGCGCACCGCTTGGAGCCCTGGATGGGATTCCTGTTACCTTGAAGGAGCTGATCGCCACCAGGGGCCAGCCGGTGCCCCTCGGCACGGCCGCCGTCGAGCTCGTTCCCGCCAGCGAGGACGCGCCGATCGCCGCGCGCATGCGCGAGGACGGCGCGGTGATCTTTGCCAAGACCACCTGCCCTGATTACGGCATGCTATCGTCAGGACTTTCGAGTCTTTGACAAGCTCAGCCGCAATCCATGGGACCCAAGTCAAAATCCGGGCGGCTCCAGCGCCGGCGCGTCGGCGGCGGCCGCCGCTGGTTATGGACCTCTGCATATCGGCACAGATATCGGCGGCTCGGTGCGCTTGCCCGCCGGCTGGACCGGAATTTTCGGCTTCAAGCCGAGCCATGGCCGCATCCCGGTCGATCCCTATTATGTCGGGCGCTGCGCCGGGCCGATGACGCGCACGGTCGAGGATGCCGCCTTCTCGATGGCGACACTGTCGCGGCCCGACTGGCGCGACGGCACCGGCCTGCCGCCTGCTAACATCGACTGGATGGATCTCGACATCGACGTGCGTGGCATGAAGATCGGCCTGATGCTGGATGCCGGCTGCGGCCTGCCCGTCGACGAGGAGGTGCGCGATGCGGTGGTTGCTGCCGCGAGGCGCTTCGAGGAAGCAGGTGCCATCATCATCGATGTCGCACCAGTGCTGACGCGGCAGATGCTTGATGGCCTCGACGTCTTCTGGCGCGCGCGCTTTTGGGGCGACATCGTCGGTCTCAGTGAAGAACGCCGCAATGCGATCCTCCCCTACATCCATACATGGGCGAAGAGCGGCGCCGATGTCAGCGGCGTCGAGGCTGTGCGCGGCTTCAACCAGACGATCGAGATGCGCAAGAGCTGCGGCAGGCTCTTCACCCAGGTGCATGCAGTACTTTCGCCGACCAACCCGATCGTTTCCTATCCGGCCGAATGGGCCTCGCCTACCAACGACCCCGCCTTGCCCTTCGAGCACATCGCCTTCACCGTTCCCTGGAACATGTCGGAGCAGCCGGCCTCTTCGATCAATTGCGGCTTCTCTCGTTCCGGCATGCCGATCGGCCTGCAGATCGTCGGCCCGCGCTTCGGCGACATGCTCGTGCTTCGTCTGTCCAAGGCCTATGAGGACTGGACCGGCGGCGTTACCAACTGGCCGAAGAAGCCGGGATAGGCGCGACGGACGGAAAGCCGGCTAATCCTGCATGAGCGGCAGGGAAAGGCCGATCTTCACACGATCCATCGAGACCAACGATTTGAACTTCGTGACATTCGGATTGTCGTGGAAAAGACGGCGGCAGAGCGCCTGATAGTCTGACATGCTGGCCACCATCACGATCAGAACGAAATCCGCCTCACCGGTCACCTGATAACATTGCTGCACTTCCGGTGCATCGAGGAAGCTGCGTTTTATCGCGTTTATTAGATCATAGCGCTCGTCGGCAATCTGCACTTCTACGATGATGGTGATCGGCAATGCCACGGCTACCGGATCAACGACCGCGATATTCGCCTGGATAACACCATCAGCCTGCATGCGCTTGATGCGGCGCTGCACGGCCGGCGCCGACAGGTTGATCTGCTCACCAATCGTGCGCTGCGGAACGGTATTGTCCCTTTGCAGAATATCGAGAATCGCCAGATCGAAATCATCAAGATCGGCGGATTTGCGCATTTCAAAACATCCTTACCGCAAAGAAGAAACAAAATTGCAAGAAAGCTGGCAAAATGGAGCCAAATCCTCTTCGCGTGTGTACTAGGTTTGCGCCACAAATCACCTGACTTACAAAGGCAACAGAATGTCACGGCCAGACGCCAATTACGATACGCGCACTCCAGATCTTGGCGAAAGGCCGGATGCAAACCACCTTGCCGCCGGCAAGGCGGCGCCTCATGACGCGAAAGGCTTTGCTCTCGGGCTGGTGGCGATGCTGCTTGCGGCGCTGGCGATGAGCATTTCTCCAAGCCTAGTACGCCTTGCCGATGTCGGGCCTTTCGCCAGCGCATTCTGGCGCGTCTTCCTGGCCCTGCCGATCCTCTGGGTCTGGATGCGCTATGCCGAGACTTCGGAGGCTGATGCGCCCCGTGCCAGCTTCACAATGGCCACCATCCTTGCCGGCATTGCGTTTACGGGAGATCTGCTTTTCTGGCATCTCGCCATCCTGAGGACCACCATCGCCAACGCGACCTTCTTTGCAACCATGGCGCCGCTCTGGGTCGTGATCTTCGGCTGGCTGCTGCTGCGGCAAAGGGTCAGCAAAGCCACACTCGTCGGGCTTCTCGTTTGCCTGGCCGGCGGCACGGCGCTTGTCGTGCAGAGCCTTGCGTTCAATCCGAGCCGCGCAGTCGGCGATGGCCTGGCCATCGTTACCGGCGCCTTCTTCGGACTTTATTTCCTGGCGGTCGGCGCGGCGCGAGGCAAGACGAATGCCGCCCGTGTGACCTTCGAGCTCAGCATCATCACCTCGGCGATCCTGTTTCTGGTCGCCATCTTCTTCGAGCCGCGGATCTTGCCGCAGTCGGTATCCGGATGGTGTGTTCTGCTGGCGCTTGGCCTTATCAGCCATGCCGGCGGTCAAGGCATGCTATCGATAGCACTCGGGCGCCTGCCGACCGTCTTCTCATCACTCGTCATTTTCCTGGAAACGATCGCTGCAGCACTCTTCGCCTGGATGCTGTTCGGTGAAAACGTCACGCTGATACAGGCGCTCGGCGGGATCGTCATCGTCGCAGGCATCTGGATTGCCCGGCCGCGTACGCAGTAGAGCTTTTGCAAGATGAATATAGGTGCCGGAGCATTACAGCGTTGCGGCGCCCTTCTGCTCGATGTCGGCATCAAGATCGTGCAAGGCCTTTTCGATGACACGCAAATCGTCCTGAAGACCATCATCAGCGCTCATCGAACTTTCGCTGCCGGCGCGCTGTATGCCACGCGCCTCACTTTGCAATTCGCGCAACCTGTAGATCTTGCGGCTCTTGCGGATATGGCTGTCTCGCAGGATATCCCTGACTGTCTTTTCCATGGCCGTAACGGGCATGTGTCTTCCTCCTCTCGATAGGACCTATCGATCAGAAGGAATAACGAACGAGCGAAAAGACTGTTCCCAGCGACGATCAGTCGACGAAGCGGCGGTAGCCATTTGGCTGTTCGTAGAGCCAGCCGATGCGCTCGACGGCGGCAGCGAAATTCTCGCGCGCAACGGTCATCGTATGGCCATTGGCATGGATGATGGTCTCCGGGTCTTCCATGATAGCGACATGGCCCTTCCAGAAGACGAAATCGCCGCGCTTCAGCTCCTCGCGGGCGATCGGCTCGCCGAGACCGGCGGCCTGCATATCGGTATCGCGCGGCGCGGTACGGCCGGTCATCGCCAGTGCCAATTGCACCAACCCCGAACAATCGATGCCGAGACCGGAGCGGCCGCCCCAGAGATAGGGCGTCTCGAGAAAGCGCAGGGCGACGTCGACGTAATCGCCGCCGTCATCATGACCGATCGGCTGCACATGCTTGGCGAAGATGGCGGTGCCGTCCTCCAGGACGACGTAATGATTGCCCCGCGCCTCGGCAGTGCCGGTTACGCGGATGCGGCTCCCCATCGAGAGGATGGCAGCATGCGGCTTGCGCAGTTCCGGCTCGGGATAGAGGAAGGTGCGTTGCGGGATAACGATGTGGGTCGCCGCTGCCGCGCCTTCCTTGATCGCACTCTCGGGAAGATAGCCGACATAACCATCCGACAGCGACTTGACCCAGCACCAGCCGTTGCTGCGCTCGAAAACCGTCACCTCCTCGCCCATCAGCAGCTCGGTATCGATACCGGCGGCGAGATCAGGCTTCGGGCGCAGCGCAACAACGGGTATTGCGATCTGCGCCTTGCTGCCTTCGACGAAGCGTTCGGCTTCGACCTTGCCTTTGAGGGAGGCCTCGGCGAGATCAGGTCTGAAAGCGTTGAGGCGGCGGTCGAGCGTCATGACGAGTTCCCGAATTCATAGTTTGCGGCCGTGCTCGATAACGAGATCGCCGAGTTTTTCCAGATAGAGCGCGCCGGTGACGGTGCGCTTGATGATGACATTGCGGCGATCGCGATCGTCGCGCACCCGGTCGACCAGCCCCATCTCGCCCATCGTGTCAAGCGCACGCGTGATGACAGGCTTGGTGACGCCGAGCGTCGCGGCAAGTCCGCGCACCGTATGCGGCGGCGGCACGAGATAGATTTGCAGCAGGATCGCCGTCTGCCGCAGCGTCAAATCATGATCCTCGCGGCGCACCTGAGCGAGCGTCACGCCATGCCAGAGGCCGAGAGCCTGCGAGGCAGAGAGATCTAGCGGCAAGGGCAACCCCGAAATCGTTACGCTACCGTTCCAGTCTCGGCCAAGATCGTGGCGGATTCAAGGGGTGAATTTCCACATTATCCCTAGTTAGACGTGACTGCGCAGTGCGTGGTGAGCGCACCCCCCTCTGTCACTTCATGACATCTCCCCCACAAGGGGGGAGATTGCTAGCTCGCGGAAACGCCTTACCTCAAGCAAACATCGAATCCGTTGGGATTGCAGTTTATTGTCTTGCGAGTGACGACCCGCATGCTCCCAACGATCTCCCCCCTTGTGGGGGAGATGTCACGACAGTGACAGAGGGGGGTATCAGAGTCTCGGCAAGCTCAGAACCTGATCGGCCCTACCGCACACTCTGCCTGATATGCTGATACAACGCCCGGATCGCCTGTGCCTCGCCGCCGCCGGGCGAGTGGGGGCGTTCGCTCTGCGCCCAGCCGTAGATGTCGAAATGCGCCCAGCTCGGCGTTTTCGTCACGAAGCGCTTGAGGAACAAGGCGGCGGTGATCGAGCCGGCCATGCCGCCGGAGGGCGCATTGGTGATATCGGCGAATTTAGTGCGGATATCCTTGTCGTAGCCCATGTAGAGCGGCATGCGCCACAGCGGATCGTCCGTTTCCAGGCTCGCTTCCGTGAGATCGCGGGCGAGATCGTTATCATCGGTAAAGAAGGGCGGCAGGTCGGGGCCAAGCGCGACGCGGGCGGCACCGGTCAGGGTTGCCATGTCGATCATCAGATCAGGCGCATCCTCGTCGGCGTAGGCGAGCGCATCGGCAAGGATCAGCCGTCCCTCTGCATCGGTATTGTCGATCTGTACCGTCAGGCCCTTGCGGCTTTTGTAGATATCGCCGGGACGGAAGGCATTGGCCGAAATCGAGTTTTCGACGACGGGAATGATGACGCGCAGGTCGACCTTGAGCTTGGCATCCATGATCATCAGCGCCAGGCCCATGACATTGGCCGCGCCACCCATGTCCTTCTTCATCAGGAGCATCGAGGATGCCGGCTTGATGTCGAGGCCGCCTGTGTCGAAGCATACGCCCTTGCCGACCAACGTAATGCGGCGATGGCCCTTCTTGCCCCAGCGCATTTCCAGGAGGCGCGGCGCATCGGCGCTGGCGCGTCCGACGGTGTGTACGAGCGGAAAATTCTCCTTCAGCAGATCGTCGCCGATGATGACGGACATCTCGGCCTTATAATGCTCGGCAAGCGCCCGGAAGGCGGCTTCCAGCTGTTCCGGCCCCATGTCGTTGGTCGGCGTATTGATGAGATCACGGGCGAGAAAGACACCGGCAAGCTGGCGCTTGATATCGGCGGCATCGGCATCACGCGGGATCATCAGCGTCGGTGCCGCCGCCTTTTCCGACTTGTAGCGATCGAAACGATAGCTGCCGAGACCGAAACCGAGCGAAAGCCGGTTCGCCGTTAACGGTGCCGTTTCGATATGCCAATCGCCCGCCGGCAGGCTGCGCGCCAGCTTGCCCGTCAGGAAGGGCTGCTCGGACGGATTGGAGCCGAGGCCGAACAATGCACCGCCGAGGTGGCCTTCGGCGGTCGGTATCAGGAGCAGTGAGCCGCTATCCGCCTTGTAGCCGGCCTTGCGGGCCCAATCGAGCGCGATGGGGTCGATGGTGCCGGTTTCTATATGCGCCGGCGTGACGGCAAAGATCGGCAGCGTTGCGCCACCCTTCGAATTGAAGGGCGTCGCGCGCTCGATGAACTGATAGGGGGCCATGACTATCCTTTGACGATGACTTCAGGGAATCGAGAGTTAACCATCTGTTAGGGTTAACAGATTATTGCTGGAGCGAACATTGCGTCGAACCTTTCCCTGTTCCGATTCTAGGCCGGACGCAAGATTTAGGGATTCAGGGATAAGCGTCATGTTCGCCGGTTCAACCACGTCTTTGCTTAGAACCTTCCTTTTCCGGGGCGCTTCCGCAGCACTTCTGGCGCTTGCGCTTGCTGGCTGCTCGACAACCGGGAAAGACAAGATGACGACGGGCTCGATCCCGACGGCGCCGAAGACCGCCCTCGACACCATGAACAGCAGCGACCTGGCACAGGCAACCGCGAGCCTCGGCAAGGCCTATGACGCCAATCCGAAGGATCGCAACGCCGGCGTCAACTACGCCAACGCCCTGCGAATGAGCGGCCGCAACGATCAGGCGCTCGCCGTCATGCAACAGGTTGCGATCACCAATCCGAGCGACCGCGGTGTGCTGGCAGCTTACGGCAAGGCGCAGGCAGCGGCCGGCCAGTTGGAAGAGGCGCTCTCGACCATCGATCGCGCCCAGACACCGGATCGCCCGGATTGGCGCCTCGTCTCCGCACAGGGTGCAATCCTCGATCAGCTCGGCCGCTCTGCCGATGCGCGCGGCAAATACCGTGACGCGCTGGTGCTGGCACCCAACGAGCCGACGATCCTTTCCAACCTCGGCATGTCCTATGTGCTGACAGGCGATCTCAAGAATGCCGAAAACTACCTTCGCTCGGCCGTCGGCCAACCCGGCGCCGATAGCCGCGTGCGACAGAACCTGGCACTGGTTGTCGGTCTGCAGGGCCGCTTTGCCGAAGCCGAGCAGATCGCCCGGCAGGAGCTGACACCGCAGCAGGCAAATGCCAACGTCGCCTATCTGCGCTCCATGTTGGCGCAGCAGAACTCCTGGCAGAAGCTCGCCGCCAGTGGCGATACCAAAAAAGCCGTTCAGTAGAACTATTCGGCAAAGTGAGCGGCGCGCGTTTTTGAGGCTGCGCGACCGCTCCTCAAATACTCAACGCCAGATATGCCGAGGCAGGCCATCCATCACCAGCCGCGCTCCGAGCGCACCGATGATGGCGCCGGATACTCTATCGATCCATAGCTTCGATCCGATATAAAGCGCACGTGGGCGGTTGGACGAAAAGGCCAAGGTCACGACGGTGTACCAGCCCACTTCAACCAGGAAGACTGCTGGCGGAACCGTCAGCAGGAGCCAGGGAGCAGGAGCGGCCGGAAGAAGTGCCGCGAAGATACTGCCATAGAATATGGCCGTCTTCGGATTGCTGAGCTGGGTCCCAAGTGCAAACAGGAAATTGCGCATGATGCCTGCAGCCGCCGGTGTGGCAGGGGCATCGATCGGAAGATCATCGGCCGCGTGACGCCAGATGCGAATGCCGACATAAATCAGATAGAGCCCGCCAGCCACTTTCAGGGCAAGGTACAGCCACTCGACCTTCATCAAAAGCGCGCTCAAACCGAACAGGGCCAGGGTCGCGAAGATGACGCTGCCGGTTCCCATGCCGAAGGCGGCGGCAAGACCGGCCTTGCGTGAGCGGGAGACGGCAATGCGGGACACGAGCACGAAACTCGGACCGGGGCTGACGGCCCCGATGAAAACAGCGGCGATAACACTGAAAAATATGGCTATGGATGACATGCGGCACCTCCAACAGGCCTGCAAATCCGCCCGGCGCAGACGCCAGCCTCCGAACACATTCAGGAGCGCCATCCGCTTAGGCTGCAGGAACTTCGGATCGAAGGTTAATCACGCTCCCGCCTTGGCGGCAAGCTTGCTGGTCAGAACTTGTCCATGGCCTTGAGGATAGCCGGGCCGAGAATGACGGCCATCAGGACCGGCAGGAAGAAGATGATCATCGGCACCGTCAGTTTCGGCGGCAGCGCGGCCGCCTTCTTTTCCGCCTCGTTCATGCGCTCGTCTCGGCCTTCCTGGGCCATGACGCGCAGAGCCTGCGACAGCGGAGTGCCGTAGCGCTCGGCCTGAATGAGAGCCTGCGTCACCGATTTGACAATCTCGATCTGCGTACGCGCGGCAAGATTATCGAAGGCGGTTCGGCGATCCTGCAAGAAGGAAAGCTCCGCCGTGGTCAGTACCATTTCCTCGGCGAGTGCGGGCGATTCTTCTGCCATCTCGTCCGCCACGCGGCGCATGCCAGCTTCGATCGATATGCCCGATTCCACGCAGATCAGCATCAGGTCGAGCGCATCTGGCCAGGCGCGCTTAATCGACTTCTGGCGCTTCGTCACTAGATTGGAAATATAGATATTCGGTGCGTAAAAGCCGAGATAGCCCATGACGATGACGCCGAGAATGCGGATCGGCAACGGCCTTGAGGCGAAATAGCCAAGACCGAAAACGATGAAGATGGCAGCCGCAAAAAACAGAAACGGCAAAAGGAACCGCGCCAGCAGAAACATGTTCAGCGCGTTTTCCGAACGCAAGCCGGCAGCCCGCAGGCGATTGACGGTGTTGGCGTCAACGAGTGCATTGCGCAGATTGAAGCGCTCGACGATCTGCCGGACGTTGCGATTGTTCTGGTTGCGCAGCGTTGCCTTGCCGCCTTCGGCGGTCAGCCGCGCCCGCTCGCGCGCGCGGATCTGCTCGCGTTCGGTCGATACGGCCTTCAGTCGTTTGCTGAGATCGCCGCGCTCCAGCATCGGCATGGCAATCGTATAGAAGGTGGCGAAAACCGCGATCGCCACGACAACGGCGAGGAGAGTTTCCGGATTGGTCAACGTGGCAGCCAGATCAGACATTAGCGATGCGGCTCCCTCCGCTCAGATCTCGAAATTGACCATGTTGCGCATGATGTAGACGCCAAGCGACATCCAGATGCCGGCGCCGATCATGATCAGGTGACCGCGCGGATCCGTGAACAGAACCAGCATGTATTGCGGCGATGTCAGATAGACGAGCACCATGACAACGAAGGGCAGAGTGCCGATGATGACGGCGGACGCCTTTGCTTCCATCGACAGCGCCTTGACCTTCGCCTTCATCTTCTTGCGCTCGCGCAGGACGCGCGAAAGGTTGCCCAAGGCTTCCGACAGGTTGCCGCCTGCCTGGGCCTGAATGGCGATGACGATTGCGAAGAAGTTTACCTCTTGCAACGGCATATGGGTGCCCATGCGCCCGCAGGCATCCGCCATGCTGAGGCCGACCTGTTGTGCCTCGACCACCCGGCGGAACTCTGTCTTGACAGGCTCCCGCGCCTCGGCCGCAACCAGGCGGATCGCGTCATTGAGCGGCAGACCGGAGCGAATGGAGCGCGTGATGAGATCCAGCGCATTGGGGAGCTCTTCGAGAAATTTGTTTTGCCGGCGCTTGATGAGGATACTCACGACCCACCGCGGCAGCCCGAAAATCGCAGCAAAAGGCAATCCCAGAATGACGAGGAGCGGCGCGCCGAGAATGAAAAGAACGAACATGACGAACAGGCCGAACAGCACGCTGAAAAGATAGAAGCGGGACGGCGTCAACGACAGGCCTGTCTGAGGCAGGCGCGCTTTCAGCGACTGCTTCTTCTTCGTGTTTTCCGACTGGCGTTTTTCCAGATCCTTGAGCGTGTCCTGAACCGATTTCCGCCGCTTGGACAATTCCTGAACACGGTCACGCGTCGCCTTGACCTTCATGCGGTCGGTTTCAGCCTGCTTGACCCGGTTGACGCGGCTCTCGGCCTTCTTCTGCGTCTCGATGCGCGAATAGAGGACGCCATAGCAGATCGCACCCGCGGAAACGGCTGAAAGCAGGACGATCAGTAGTACTACGGGGTCAACGCCGAACATCGGGATTCCTATTTCGCCTTCTGTTCCATCTCGTCGAGGGCGGCGGCCAGGCGCCTCTCCTCGTTATAATAACGGGCACGATCCCAGAAATGCGGCTTGCCGATGCCGGTCGAGACGTGCCGGCCGATGATGCGGCCGTTCGCGTCTTCACCATCGATTTCGTAGCGCATCAGGTCTTGCGTGATGATGACATCGCCTTCCATGCCGATCACTTCCGTGATCTGCGTGATGCGGCGCGAACCGTCACGCAGACGCGCAGCCTGAACGATCACGTCGACGGAGGTGGAAATGATCTCGCGCACGGTCTTGGCCGGCAGGCTGAAACCGCCCATGGCAATCATCGATTCGATACGGCTCAGGCATTCGCGTGGCGTATTGGCGTGGATCGTCCCCATGGAGCCGTCGTGGCCCGTGTTCATTGCCTGCAGCAGGTCGAAGACCTCAGGTCCGCGTACTTCGCCGACGATGATGCGTTCAGGGCGCATACGCAGGCAGTTCTTGACGAGATCGCGCATCGTGATCTCGCCCTCGCCTTCAATATTCGGCGGACGCGTTTCGAGACGCACGACATGTGGCTGCTGCAACTGCAGTTCCGCGGTGTCTTCGCAGGTGATGACGCGTTCATCACGGTCGATATAGTTGGTCAGGCAGTTCAGAAGCGTCGTCTTGCCCGAGCCGGTACCGCCGGAAATGACGACGTTACAGCGCACGCGCCCGATGATCTGCAGAAGCGTCGCACCCTCGGGCGTGATGGCACCGAAGCGGACGATCTGGTCGAGCGTCAGCTTGTCCTTCTTGAATTTACGAATGGTCAGCGCCGGACCGTCGAGCGATAGCGGTGGGGCGATGACGTTGACGCGCGAGCCGTCAGGCAGGCGGGCGTCGCAGATCGGGCTCGATTCATCGACGCGGCGGCCGACCTGGCTGACGATGCGCTGGCAGATGGAGAGAAGCTGCGCATTGTCGCGGAAGCGGATTTCAGATTCGACGGTCTTGCCGGCGACTTCGATGAAGGTCTGGCCGGCTCCGTTGACCATGATGTCGGAAATGTCGTCGCGGGCCAAAAGCGGCTCCAGCGGACCATAGCCGAGCACGTCGTTGCAGATATCCTCGAGCAGTTCCTCCTGCTCGGAAATCGACATCGCAAAGCTTTTGATCGTGATGATATCGTTGACGATATCGCGGATTTCCTCGCGTGCGGCTTCGTTGCCGAGCTTGGAAAGCTGCGACAGGTCGATCGTATCGATCAGCGCGGCAAAGACCTGCGATTTGGTGTCGTAATATTCTTCGGTGCGTGCCGACCGGCGTCGGCTGGGCGTCTGCATCGGCGGCGGAACCACCTGTTGACGCTGCTGCGATTGATCGCGAGACGGCTCTATCAGCACGGCAGGGGCAGCGGGCGTACCAGCTGCGGCGGGCGCACGCGCCGGCTGCGGCACAACGCCACCGCTCTTTGCTGGACCTTCATTTCCGCGCTTGCCAAACATGCCTTCAATCCAATTCTAATGCTGCAGCATGATTTTCAGGAAAGGGATGCCTTTCAAAAATCCATGCTAAATCAAACGACTACTTCCGTTTCAACAGGCCAAGCAGACCGCCCTTTCTCGTCTTCTTCAAAGCGACGCGCCCGGTAACGATGTGCGATATCTGCGAAAAGATTTCGGTAACCGGCGACTTCGGATCCGTCTCCGAGATCATCTGGCCGCTATTGGCGGCATTGCCGAACAGATTGATGTCGAAGGGGATGATGGCAATCGGATCGATCTCGAGCGGCGCGCAGAATTCCGATGGGTTGATCTCGGGGCGCTTCGGCATGCCCACCTGATTGAGAACGAGGTGTGGCGCCTTGTCGTTGGGACGCAGTTTGCGCAATGCATCGACCAGGTTCTTGGCGTTGCGCAGGTTGGCGAGATCGGGTGCCGCGCAAATGACGACCTCATCGACCGCCGCAAGCACCGAGCGTGTCCATTCCGTCCAGACATGGGGGACATCGAGGACCGCGACCGGCGCGCTGCGCTGAAGAACATCGAGCACCGGCAGGAATGCCGGCCCATCGAAATCATAAGCGCGATCCAGCATGGAAGGCGCCGCCAGCAGCGATAGATGCTGCGAGCATTTGGTCAGCAGTCGATCAAGGAAAACCTCGTCCAGACGCTCCGGCGAAAAGACGGCTTCGGCGATACCCTGGGCGGGATCCTGATCGAAATCGATGTTTGCAGTACCGTAAGGCAGGTCGAGATCGGCAAGAATGGTCTCGGTCGAGAACAGGCTCGATATCCCGAAGGCACAATTATGGGCGATGGTGGATGCGCCCACGCCGCCCTTGGCGCCGATGAAGGCGATGCTGCGGCCGAGCGGCTCGGCATCGGGATCGATGAAAATCCCCGCCATCGCCGTCATGAGGTCGGCCATGTCCATCGGCTGCACGATGTATTCGGAAATGCCGTTGCGGATGAGCTCGCGGTAAAGGCTGATGTCATTGTGATAACCGACGATGATTACCTTGGTGCTCGGATCGCAGACCGCGGCAAGCGGCGCAAGCTCTGCCAGCAGATTGCGCGCATTGGCGCGCGTCTCGAGAATGATCAGGTTCGGCGTCGGCGTCGACGCGAACATGTTCGCGGCGGCTGCCGTGCTGCCGCTGGTGATCCGCAGGCTGACTTTTGACATGCGCCTGTCATTGGCGCACTGGTCCATCACCCGCTGCAGTTGTTCGCTTTCGCAGAAAGCGTGCACCGAAATGCGCGGCAGCGGCCGCATGTTGTCGAGATTGCCGGAGCGTGGGGCTTCGGCCTCTTCCGCAGCAGTTGGTCCGATATCGTAGTCGATGGCGTTCATGATTTCGTCCTATTCCGCCGACGGCTAATTCTCATGCTCATTGGCTGGTCCCCCCGAAGCCGCCGATGGTGGCGGTGCTGGTCGCGACCGTGCCGTTGCGGTAATTGTCGATGACCTTGCCGCGCTGATCCGTATCGATCGGCGATGCGGCACGCGGCGATATCAGATCCGTTGGGTTGGCAACCTGTGCTGCGAGATTATGCTGGCTCGCGCAGCCAAAATTATAGTAATTCTGGTTGTCAAATGCGTTGTCGGCGAGGTCGTCAGGCCATTGGCCACAGGCGTTTGTGGTAGCCGTCGTGGCAGTGAAGCGCAAACGGATCGGCGCAGCGTCACCAGCATCGCCGGCGGGATAATAGGTTTCGACGATACGGGCCGACGGTATTCCGCTCCCCAGCAGTTCTTTTCGGATTTGCGGACGCAGCGCCGAGGCTGCCTGCGAATTCATCGACCCCCGTGGCAGCAGGATTTCGACCGTGCCGCTCGCACGACCGCGATATTCCTGCACGAAGCCGCGAATGGTATCGCGCATTCCCGTGGTCAGACGACGATCGCTGGAGGCAACCGGTATGTCGAGATTTTGCGCCTTCTCTGTCAGTACGATTGGATGGCGCTGGCGATAATCATCATTGATGGCGCTGGTCGTCATGCGATCGCGCGAGTCGGCACAGCCGCTTATGGCAGCGGCCGTGAGAAACAGGGCCGGTGCGATGAGGGCGAGCCTGGAGAAGCGAGGATTGCCAAGGCGAGGCGTACTGCGTTTGAGGCTGGCCATCTTTTGATCCCTCGTCAGTCCTGTTGAAAAGGCGCGCTTCATGGTCGGTGTCCCCTCACTTGTAGATGAAGCCGACAGTGCCGTGGAAATCGGCATCGGCGACCGGCGGCCCGTCCTTGCGGCCGTAGATCTTGTTGACACGATTCATGAAGAAGCCGCTGATATCGTTGCTCGGCGAGTAATTGTCGTCGGGGCGGGCAAGCTGGCTGCGGGCAACAGGGCGCACCAGATAGGGTGTTGCGATGATCACCAGCTCGCTTTCGTCACGCTGGAAACTTTTCTGGCGGAACAGCGCGCCAAGGATAGGTATTTTCGAGGCACCCGGCGTGCCGTTGGTAGTCTGCTGGATGCTATCGCTGAGAAGACCGGCCAGAGCGATCGATCCACCAGACGGCAATTCAACCGATGTATCGGCGGCGCGTTGGTTGTAGGTCGCCGTGCCGGCATTGGCCGTGCCAACCGGATTGGAAACCTGGGTCTGCACATGCAGGGCGATTCGTCCGGCTGACAGCACGACAGGCGTGAAGGCCAGACTGATACCGTAGGTGAAGGGTGTGACCGTGACGGTCCCGTCCTTATTCGTGACAGCGTATAGCGTCTGGCCGCCCGAATTGAAGGTCGCGGCTTGGCCGGAGATCGCCGTCAACGTCGGCTCGGCCAGCGTACGGACAGCACCAGCCTGCTCGAGGGCATTGAGATAAGTACTGATATTGTACTTGCCAACGGCTGTTTTGAACAGGCTGGCAAGACCACCTCCGCCGGCCGCCGCAGTCCCATCCGCGCCGGGACTGCCGAGCTGGGCAACCAGTTGTCCACCGGAGGAGTTGCGGACGAGATTGTCGAAGCCGATCTGTTTCAGCACGCTGCGCTTGATTTCAGCAACGGTCACCTTGAGCGTTACCTGATCCTCGCCTTCAATCTGCAGCATGTTGACGATCTGGGAGGTCTGTCGATCTTCGGCAAAGAGAGCAACACCATTGTTGGCGTTGGAGCCCGATGCCGTAGCCATTCGGGTCGTCGCCTCGCCGCCCTTGAGAAAGGCCTCGGCGAGCTGCGTTGCCCGTGTCGCGTCCTGCGGCGTGCGCACCGTACCAGTCAGTACGATATTGTCCGAAACAATCTCGACATTGATGTCGGAGTCCACGATGAAGCGCTTTAGGTTGGCTTGCAGGCCGGCAATGTCGCGCTCGATCTGAAGATCGAGGCTGACGATCTCCTTGCCGTCTGCGCCAAAGATGAAGATGTTGGTCTGGCCAACCGTCTTGCCGAACAAATAGATGCGGCGCGACGTGCGCGTTACGGCATCCGCCATCTTCGGGTCTGACACAAGGATATCATGGGCATCGGCCGGAAGATCGACCACGAGAGCCTTGTTGAGGCCGAGCTTCAAAGTGCGCTTCGTGCCGAAACCTGCGATGGTGACGATGCTGTCGGAACCGGCCGCAAACGCCGCCTGCATGCGCAGGAAAAGAGGGATGTTCGCCAGGGGCAATCCCGCAAAGGCGACCGAGAAGGATAGAGCTGCAGCGAGGGGGAGGCTGGCTTTCCTGCTTATCTTGAACATCATCCGGCCCCTTCTCATTGTGCTTTCGGCCCTGCAGGGCCATCGGTCACGATCGTCCCCGACTTGATGACCTGTACAAGTCCACCACCATTGTCGCCGGCCAGGAGATAGTCGGCCGCCGTCGTATCGGGCTGTTGCGCGTCGGCTACGGAGCGCAATGCCAGTGTCAGCCGATCCGCCATCTGGTGCGCGACGGCCAGGACTTTCGTCTGGTCCGGTGTCAATTCAAGCGTAGCGGTGGCGCCGACCACAGCCTTGCCGCCGTCCTGTTTTTCCTCGATCTGCTGATCAACGGCCAGAACGCGCACATTGCTGAGCACAGTCTCGGTGACGAGCTGCTGCTGGGAACCCTTGCGAACCATGATGACATCGACCCGGTCGTTCGGCAGGATGAAGCCGCCGGCGCCGGTGGAGACGGAAATCTCGGTCGCGACGGCACGCTTACCGGATGGCAACAATGAAGAGAGGATGCCGCTGCTGGAATCAGCGACCTTTTCCTCGCGAATCGGTTCGCCTTCAAAAATCGGCAGGCGGACGACCGCGCCGTTCAGATCCTTCAGTGCCTCAGGTCTTTGGTTTTCGGTGATCAGGCCCTTGACGACGCCGCCTTCCGGCCATGCCATCCAATGGACCATCTGCTCGTTCAACCGCGAGCCGACGGGCAGATTGGCGCTTGCGACGAGAACATTGACCGTCGCTTCCTTTTCCACAACCGCCGCAATCTGTTGCGGTACGATATCGCGCTTGCCGGCCAGACGCATCGCCAGCATGCCGGCCAGACCTGCCGCGACGGCCGCTACTGCGAGTATCATTATGCGAGCGGGTTTCATGGTCATTCCTTGGGGAATAGGATTCTTCGCCCCGTAGAATGCTCCGCAATTGGTGTAATTATGGTTAACGGTAGGTTACATTTATTATTACTTAACCATCAATACTTGATATGTATTAGAAAAATCATATACAATGATTTGAGTTAAACTGGCCGTCTTTCTGCTCAGATCATTCCGCGTGTCGCCGCGATCAGGAGCGGCGACGAGGGAAAGGCGAGCATGCCTCCAATGGCGATCGCAACGCCGTAAGGGATTTTCTTGGCGATCACCAATGAATTCGGCAGGGGAAGGCCCATAGCCAAGATGATGTTGGACTGTGACCGAAGCAGAACGATCAGCACCGTCAGCACGCCGCCGATAAACGCGACATAGATCAGGAATTCCAGAAGCGATGTGTCGAAGCCGAACCAGAGCGTGGCGGCCGCCAGCAGCTTTGCATCGCCACCACCCATGACGTTCAGCGCGAAGAATGCAAAACAGGCAAGAAAGACGATGCCGGCACCGGCAAAATGCATACCGATTTCGGGAAGCGTTAATCCGAAGATGGGCGCCAATACCAGGAATGACACAGCGAGCGCCAGGGAAACGCGATTTGGGATCGTCATCGTCAGCAGATCGGAGATCGCCGCGATCGACATGCAGAGCGGAAATATAAATAACGCAGCAGCTTCAAGCATGCTTTTACCCTGCTAAACATAAATACCGGGAACCGCTCATTTTACTGAACGGCTCCCGAAAATATTATGCCTCTGCGGCAATACTTTACTTAGTACCTACACCGTTGCCAGACTTATTCATCTGGGTAGCGATGTTCGTGAAGGTCGAGCTGAGCGTAGAGCCCAGGGTGGTTGCGCCAGTGATGATGGCGACCGAGATGAGAGCTGCGATCAGACCGTATTCGATTGCAGTCGCGCCGGATTCGTCCTTCAGGAAGCGCGAAAAAAGCTTGGACATAAATTTAACTCCACTTTGTTGACAGCACGTCCGCCAACTGTTGCCGTTGATCGGATGAGTTGCACGGTAGCCTCGTGCCGTTTCCATCGCTTTAAGGAAGTGGGTTAATAGGCTGTAAATATCGAAGCTCAAAAAGAATAGTTAATGGCGAGCTTATGTCTTCCCATCTATTTTTAAAGAAAATCTTCAGCTAAAAAGAAACTATTAGATGTATGAATATTAGTACGATATGCGACTTGCACCAAAGTAATGCATGCTTGGTGTAGAAAATCCGAAGCCGAAGCCAAAGATGGGACATTTGCATCATATTCGAACGGCCAGAGCTTGTCTTAATCGTTCATTCACCATTCTTTCTCATTCTGTCCGGCAAATCCTTTCGTCATATGCTTCAAGGGGCTCAACCATGCCAATCGGCGGCAAAACCGCATTTCTTATCGGTATCGTCGCTCTGGCCGGCATGACGCCGCAGCTCTCGCGCGCTGCCGGAGAAAGCATGCTGCGCGTCTATATGGATCACGCGCGCGTATTGAAGCTTGACCGCCCAGTCGCCAAAGTCATCGTCGGGAACTCCCAGGTCGCTGACGCGACCGTGGCGGACCCGAAAACCATCGTCTTGACCGGCCGCAACTTCGGAACAACGAATATCATCCTGCTCGATGCGGACGGCAACGCTATCGTTGACGAACAAATCCTGGTTTCGATCGATGAAGGCAATACGGTCCGCGTCTTCCGCCAGACGGATCGCGCCGTATTGTCATGCGCGCCCAATTGCGAGCAGCATGCGCAGCAACAGAACAATGCCGCAGCGGCCGCGCCGACCGGGCAATAGCTTTATTTATTATCGCAAATATTCTAAAGTAATATATAAGTACTATCTTCTTCTTAATAATCTCGACTTCCTTTAAATATAAAGAGAGAAGCGAAACGGATTATCAAGAAAGCATCTCTAGTTTCGTCCGCGTGTAATCGCCGCGGATGTTCGATGATACCAGACGACAATATTTCCGGGAGCAATAGTTCAGCGCGGCGACGCGCCCGCGGAGGCTTGCGCGAATTCGTCCGGTCTCGCGATGGCACTGCCGCCATCGAATTCGCATTGCTTGCGATTCCCTATTTCCTGATCGTCTTTGCAATTATCGAAACCTTCGTCGCCTTTACGGCCGAGCAAGTCGTTTCCAATGCGGTCGACACCCTGTCGCGCCAGATCAGAACCGGGCAAATGACCGCGGCCAACACGACTCAGCAGCAGTTTCGCCAGGCATTCTGCAATGAGATCTCGGTGTTGATCACTTGTTCGTCGACGGAAGTGGCGACACCCGCCAGCCTCTATGTCGATGTCGAAAGCTATTCGACCTTCGCCTCCATGCCGACAACCATTCCGCGCCAATCGTCAACGGACCCCTACTCCGATCTCAACACAACGGGGTTCACTTTCACGCCCGGCGGCGCAAAAACCTTGAATATGGTGCGCGCCTACTACCGTTGGCAGATCATCACCGATTTGCTGCGCCCCTATCTCAGCAACATCAGGCCTTCCGATGGCTCGATGCCGACGACCTATCTCATCGTTGCCACAGCGGCTTTCCAGAATGAGAACTATCCATGAGCGAGCAATCCAGGGTTGATAAAGAAGGCGCGCCCTTCGGCATCCTGCGGCGCTTTGCTCGGGATCAGCGGGGCGTCGGCGCGATCGAATTCGCCATTCTCTTCCCCGTGCTGTTGATGCTCTATCTCGGTGCGTTCGAGCTTACCGTCGGTCTCAACGTTTCCAAACGCGCCAGCCGCTCGGCCGGATCGATTGCGGATATCCTCTCGCAGCGGTCAAGCGTTGTCAAATCAGACCTCGCGACGATGCCCTCTGTCGTGGGCGCCATCTTTGCGCCCTACGCCACTACCGGCCTGACGTTGAAGATCACCGGAATCGCTGTCGACGCCGGTGGCAACGCCACCGTTGCATGGTCCTGGGCGCAAGATGGGACAAGACCCTATTCGCCCGGTACCGCCCTCACCGTCCCGAACAATATGAACCAGGCAAGCACCTTCCTCATACGCAGCGAGCTTGCCCTACCGTATCAGCTCATCAGTTTCGGAACCAATTTCCTGCCAAACGGCACCAACCAGATCACGATCAGCCGGCAATATTACTATCGCCAGCGCGTCGGTAGCTCGATCAGCTGTAGCGATTGCTGACCCCCCTCGGCGCCGCGGCCAATGGTACGCGGCGGCTTCAAACGGAAAATTGCCAAGTCGATGCCTCCGTTATATGGGTGACGTCCAAAGCACTGGGCAGAACCTGCAGGGTGCGGTGATCTTTATCGGGTGATCTATGGCGCGCGCCTTTCTTTTCGTTCTGGACTCTTTTGGCGTCGGTGGCGGCCCGGATGCGGCAAGCTATGGTGACGAG
Source organism: Rhizobium sp. P44RR-XXIV (assembly GCF_001999485.2). NCBI lineage: Bacteria > Pseudomonadati > Pseudomonadota > Alphaproteobacteria > Hyphomicrobiales > Rhizobiaceae > Rhizobium > Rhizobium sp. P44RR-XXIV. The sequence continues at coordinate 609,319 of NZ_MPVZ02000025.1, forward strand.
GGTGCCGATACGCTCGGCCATATCGCCGAGTTCTGCGCCGCAGGGGCAGCCGATCGCGAGGGCCTGCGCCAGGGGCCGCTGGCTTTGCCGAACATGTCTGCCTTCGGGTTGCTGGAGATCGCCAAGACGGCGACTGGGAATTATCCAGCTGGAATGCCGCAACCGGAAAGGCTTTACGGCCTCTATGGCTGCGCCAGCGAGGTTTCACGCGGCAAGGACACGCCATCAGGCCATTGGGAGATTGCCGGAACGCCGGTTACGTTCGATTGGGGTTACTTTCCAACCGAGGGCGACGCCTTCGCGCCGGAGCTGGTGAAGGCCATCTGCGAGGCAGCCGACCTGCCCGGCATTCTCGGCAATTGTCATGCCTCCGGCACGGATATCATCGCGAGGCTCGGCGAAGAGCATATCCGCAGCGGCAAGCCCATCTGCTACACCTCGTCCGATTCCGTTTTTCAGATCGCTGCCCATGAGCAGCATTTCGGGCTCGATCGACTGATAGAACTGAGCAAGATCGTGCGTACCCTTCTCGATCCCTACAATATCGGCCGCGTCATCGCCCGTCCCTTCATCGGCGAGACTGTGGCGACCTTCGAGCGGACCGGCAATCGCCGTGACTTCTCGGTGTTGCCGCCAGAGCCCACCCTGCTCGACCGGCTCGTCAAAGCGGAGCGCAAGGTCCATGCCGTGGGCAAGATCGGCGATATCTTCGCCCATCAGGGCGTTTCGAGGGTCATCAAGGCCAATGGCAACATGGCGCTGATGGATGCCACGCTGAAGGCCATGGACGAGGCCCAGGACGGCGATCTCGTCTTCACCAATTTCGTCGATTTCGACATGCTCTACGGCCATCGCCGCGATGTGCCGGGCTATGCCGCGGCGCTCGAAGCTTTCGATGCCCGGCTGCCCGAGATGTACAAAAAGCTGAAGGCTGGCGATCTCGTCATCCTCACCGCCGATCACGGCTGTGACCCGACATGGCGCGGCACGGATCACACGCGCGAACGCGTGCCGATCATGGCCTATGGACCGGGCATCCGCCCGCGCTCAATCGGCGTCCGCCAGACCTATGCCGATATCGGCGAGACGGTCGCACAACATCTGGGAATTGCGGCAGGGCCGCATGGGAGGAGTTTCCTTTGACATCGCATTTGAAGAAGGTGGAGCTGCATTGCCATCTGGAAGGCGCGGCTCCGCCGGCGCTGACGCTTGCACAGGCGCAGAAGTATAACGTCGATACCAGCGCTTTCCTCAAGGACGGCGTCTATCTCTGGAAGGACTTCGCCGAATTCCTCGTCTGCTACGACAAGGTTTCCGAGGTCTACCGCACCGAGGAAGACTATGCGCTGCTGACGGAAACCTATCTGGAAGAACTTGCCGGCATCGGCACGATCTATAGCGAGCTGATCGTTTCGCCCGACCACGGCGACCGCATCGGCCTTGGTGCCGACGCCTATATGGCTGGCGTTTCCGCCGGCATCCGTGCCGCCAAGGCAAAGACCGGCATCGAGGCGCGGCTCATCGTCACCGGCGAACGCCATTTCGGCCCGGATCGTGTGGTGACGGCGGCCGAATATGCAGCCAAAAGCGACAATCCGCTGATAACGGGCTTCAACATGGCCGGCGAGGAACGCATGGGCCGCGTTGCCGACTATGCCCGCGCCTTCGATATCGCCCGCGAGGCCGGTCTCGGCATTACCATCCATGCCGGCGAAGTCTGCGGCGCCTTCTCGGTCGCCGATGCCGTTGAGCTGGTGCGCCCGGCGCGTATCGGCCATGGCGTGCGCGCCATCGAGGACGCCGACCTCGTCAAGCGCCTTGTCGATCTCGGCACCGTGCTGGAAGTGTGCCCCGGCTCCAACATCGCGCTCAACGTCTTCCCGGATTTCCAGTCGCATCCGCTGCGCAAGCTGCGCGATGCGGGCGTAAAAGTGACGATCAATTCCGACGACCCGCCCTTCTTCCACACATCGCTGAAGCGCGAATACGAGCTGGCATCGTCAGCCTTCGGCTTTAGCGACGACGAGATCAACGCGATGACGCGCACGGCGATCGGGGCGGCCTTTGTGGACGAGGCGACACGCGCTGCATTGCTGGCGAGACTGTAGAGGCTTGAATTCGGCCGCAGACTGGGGATGACATTTCCGAAAACGGCCTATTTTCTTGCACCAGAGGCGATTTCCGTGAAAGAAACATCTCATATCACGGAATTATTGGAAGGCTGAACCCATGGACGGCGTCACTGTCATCGATCACCCGCTTGTGCAACACAAGCTCACAATCATGCGCAAGAAGGAGACGTCGACAGGGAGCTTTCGCCGGCTGCTGCGCGAGATTTCCACGTTGCTCTGCTACGAAGTGACGCGCGATCTGGAGCTAACGATCGAGACCATCGAAACGCCGCTCCAGCCGATGGATGCGCCGATCCTCGAAGGCAAGAAGCTGGTCTTTGCCTCGATCCTTCGCGCCGGCAACGGCCTGCTCGAAGGCATGCTCGATCTCGTGCCTTCGGCGCGCGTCTCACATATCGGCGTCTATCGCGATCATGAGACGCTGCAGCCGGTCGAATATTACTTCAAGGCGCCGGAGGATGTTTCCGAACGCCTGATCATCGTCGTCGATCCGATGCTGGCAACCGGCAATTCCTCGATCGCCGCCATCGACAAGCTGAAGGAGCGCGGCGCTCACAATATCCGCTTCCTATGCCTGCTGGCTGCTCCGGAAGGCCTTGCCAATTTCCGTGCAGCGCATCCGGATGTGCCGGTCTTCACCGCGGCGATCGACAGCCATCTCAACGAGTTGGGCTATATCGTGCCCGGCCTTGGCGATGCTGGTGATCGCATGTACGGCACGAAGTAAACTCTGCACTATACTTTTCTTCAAGGCCCGGCAGTCTTCAACTGCCGGGCTTTTTATTGATTGCCTTAGCGGCATTTCAGCAAATCTGGCTTACACATGGTGATGCCCGCAGGAGGGGCCTTGCCGATGCTCGTTCGTCTTCTTGTCGTTGCCGGTGTTATTGCCGTTGGGGCTACCCAGGTGCCGATGCTCGTGAACGAATACGACAAAGCCACTCAGAAGCCGGCACCGGTAGAGGCGGTTTCCCTTGCGCCGGAAAAGATTGAAGCTCCTGTTTCCTATGGCAGCGTTCTGCTGCGTGCCAATGCGGGCGGCCACTATCAGGGCGACTTCACCATCAACGGCCGGTCTGTGCATGGAATGATCGATACGGGCGCGACCTATGTCGCCATCAACGAAAGCACAGCGCGCGGCCTTGGCTTCAGTAGTGTCGATCTCGACTATCGCTACACGATCCAAACCGCGAATGGCGCCTCCAAGGTCGCCCTCGTCAAGCTCGATCGCCTGGAGATCGGCAATATACGGGTCCGCGATGTCGAGGCTGTGGTGGCGAAAGACAATGCCTTGGTCACGTCGACCTTGATCGGCATGAGCTTCCTGAAGAGATTGAAGTCCTACAGCGTCCAGAACGACACGATGCGCCTGACGCAATAGCTGCGTGTCAGATCCGCGTGACGATGACGGGCGGCAGAGCGGGCGCGGCTTCGACGAGGCTATAGTTAGCCGCCAGGTCGGCTACGGCCTTTTCCGCGCTCGCCTCGTCCGTCGCATGAACAGTCGCGATACGATCGCCCTTGCTGACCTTCCTGCCGAGCGGCAGGATATCGCTGAAACCGACACGATGGTCGATCTTGTCCTGCGGACGACGGCGGCCGCCGCCGAGATCGATGACACTCATGCCGATCGCACGGGCGTCGCAGGCGCCGAGCCAGCCGTCAGAAGAGGCTAGAACCGGCTTTTGCACGGGTGCAGCCGCCAGATATCGATCAGGGTTTTCGAGGAGGTCGGCCGGACCGCCGAGACCATGCACCATGCGGCCAAACACCTCGGCTGCCTTGCCGGAGGAAATGGCGTCGCGTGCCTTGCCCTCCGCCTCGGCCTTGCTCGCGGCGATGCCGGCCTGAACAAGCATCTCGACGGCAAAGGCCAACACGACCGTTTCCAGCCGTGTGCCCGCCTTCTTGCCCTTCAGGAAATCCAGGCAATTGCTTAGCTCGACGACATTACCGGCCGCATCAGCGAGGGGTTGGTTCATGTCGGTGATCAGTGCCGAGGTTTTCACGCCGGCATCGTTGGCGACCTCCACCAGCGAGCGCGCCAGGGTCTCCGCCTCTTCCTGCGAGGTCATGAAGGCGCCGCTGCCGATCTTGACGTCGAGTACCAGGGTTTCCAGCCCAGCCGCCAGTTTCTTCGACAGGATCGAAGCGGTGATCAAGGGTGCGGAATCGACGGTCGCGGTAACATCCCGCACCGCGTAAAGCTTGCCGTCAGCGGGTGCGAGCGCGCTGGTCTGGCCGATGATGGCACAGCCGACCTCGTCAACCACCTTGCGGAAGCGGGCGGCATCCGGGGTAATTCCATAGCCGGGAATGGATTCCAGCTTGTCGAGCGTGCCGCCGGTATGGCCGAGGCCACGACCGGAGATCATGGGGACTGCGAGGCCGCAAGCCGCGGCGACGGGGGCGAGCATCAGCGAGACATTGTCGCCGACGCCGCCCGTCGAATGCTTGTCGGCGATCGGCCTGCCGATGCCGGACCAGGAGAGCGTATCGCCCGAGCGCGCCATGGCGAGCGTCAGGGCCACCGTCTCTTCCCGCGTCATGCCGCGAAACCATACGGCCATTGCAAATGCGCCGATCTGGCTTTCCGCCAATTCGCCGCGCGCCAATGCACCGACGAAGCCTTCGATGTCGGCGGCCGACAAAGTGCCGCCGTTCCGCTTCAACCGGATGATTTCCTGTGGGATCATCGGATCAATAGCCTGACGAAGCCGTCTTTGACTCTCCGCCGGCCAATACGCTGAGGATATCGTCGAGCAGGCTCGATGCGCCGAAACGGAAGGTCGAGGGCATGGCCCAATCCGGCGTCATGATGGTTTCGGCGAGGCTGAGATACAGCGCCGCATCGGCGACCGAACCGATACCGCCGGCCGGCTTGAAACCGACCTTGCGGCCGCTGGCGCGGATTGCCCGCAGCATGATGTCAGCCGTTTCAAGCGTCGCGTTGACGGCAACCTTACCCGTGGAGGTCTTGATGAAATCCGAGCCGGCGTCGATGGCAAGCTCGGAGGCGCGCTGGATCAGCGCAACATCTTTCAGCTCACCGGTTTCAAGGATCGTCTTCAGGATGACCGGTCCCTTGCACTCGGCCTTGACGGCGGTGACCATATCGGTGACGGCCTGTTCATTGCCGGCCAGAAGCGCGCGATAGGGAATGACGAGGTCGATCTCGTCGGCGCCATCGGCAATGGCCTCGCGGGCTTCGGCAGCAACATCGGCGACTTCCATGTCGCCAGCCGGAAAATTCACCACGGTCGCGATCTTGACCGCATGGCCTGTGCCGAGAATGCCGCGCGCCTGGGCGACGAAACGCGGCCAGATGCAGATGGCGGCGGTATTGCCATAGGGCGACTGGGCGCGGGCGCAAAGCGTCTCGATCTGCGCGGGCGTGCAATCATCCTTGAGATTGGTGAGATCAAGCAGGGAAAGCGCAACGGCCGCCGTTTCTCTGAGGGAATGGCTCGTCATGGGGAATCTCCTCCGTCCGCAATCATTTCTTTCAGGATGGCGGCAAGACGCGCGCCACCGACCGGAGCCATGTCCTTGGTCTCGTCATGCGAGAGTTCACCGCCGGTCATGCCAGCACCATAGTTAGTGACGACAGAGGCAGCGGCAACCCTCAGGCCGAAAAGACGCGCCAGAATGACTTCCGGCACGGTCGACATGCCCACGGCATCGGCACCCAGAATACGCGCCATGCGGATTTCCGCCGGCGTTTCGAAGCTCGGTCCGGAGAACCACATATAGACGCCGTGTGACAGCTTGATCTCGGCCTTTTCCGCCGCCTTGCGCATGCGCATGATCAGATCACTATCATAGGCGCTGGTCATCCCGACGAAGCGCCTGTCGCTTTCCTCGCCGATCAGCGGGTTCATGCCGGAATAGTTGATGTGGTCGGTGATCTGCATCACCGATCCCGGCGGCATCTCCTCGCGCAGCGATCCGGCCGAATTGGTCAGGATCAGCGTATCGACGCCGAGCGCCTTCAGGGTCTCGATCGGCACGCGCATGGCGTTGGCGTCGCCCTTTTCGTAATAATGCACGCGGCCCGACAGCATGACCACCGGGACATCGCCAAGCTTGCCTGCAACCAGCGTGCCGGCATGGCCCGAGACTGCGCTGACGGGAAAGCCCGGCAGTTCGGCATAGGGGATGCGCAGGGCATCGCTCACCTGATCGACTAGCGAACCAAGGCCGGAGCCGAGGATGATGCCATAGCGCGGCTTCAGCTCGCCGAGCTTCTCCCCGAGCATATCGATGGCGGCACTCATCCGAGTATCTCGGTTTCAAAGCTGAAGGGCAGCAGCTCGTCCATGGTCATGGTCTTCCTCACGCCGGTTTCGTCGCAAAGATAGATCCGCGTTTCCTTGCTGGCAAATTCGGCGATCTTCTGCCGGCAGCCGCCGCAGGGCGGGCAGAGCGGCAGCTTTTCGGCGATGACGGCCATTTCGACGATCTTCTTGGCGCCGCCCATGATCATATGGCTGATCGCCGTGGGTTCGGCGCACCAGCCCTGTGGGAAGGACAGGTTCTCGATATTGGCGCCGGCATAGATCTTGCCGTCCTCGGCGCGGATCGCCGCGCCGACGGGGAATTTCGAATAGGGCGCATGAGCGAAAGCCATCGCTCCGCGCGCGGCTTCGAACAGATCGTGCGACATGGACTAGCGCTCCTTGGTATAGGGCACGCCACCGGCCTTCGGAGGCTTGGCGACGCCGATGAAGCCTGCGAGCAGGATACAGGTCAGAATATAGGGCAGCGCCTGGAAAATCTGTACCGGCGCCTCGCCAATGCCCGGAATCGTCTTGCCCTGCATGAAATTGGCGAAGGCATCGAGGAAACCGAACAGGAGGCAGGTGAACATGATCGGCACCGGCTTCCATTTGGCGAAGATCAGCGCGGCAAGAGCGATATAGCCCTTGCCGGCCGACATATTGTTGATGAAGGCGGCCGACTGGGCGATGGAGAGATAGGTGCCGGAAAAGCCACAGAGAACGCCGGCGACGATCAACGACCTGTATCGCAGCCACTCGACCGAAATGCCGGCTGTATCGACGGCGCCGGGATTTTCACCGACGGCACGCAGCCGCAGGCCGAACCGGGTGCGATAGAGGATCCACCAGGAAATCGGCACGGCGAGGAAGGCCAGATAGGTCAGGATATTATTGCCGGAAATGACATTGGCATAGAGCGGCCCGATGAAGGGTACGTCACGAATGGCATCGGCGCCCGGCAGGGTGATGGCGGAAAAGCGCGAGGCGGCCGGCAGCGTCGGCGTGCGACCACCCTGCCCGAACCAGGCCTGGCCGAGAACGATGGTCAAGCCGGCCATCAGGAAGTTGATGGCGACGCCCGAGACGATCTGGTTGCCGCGATTGGTGATCGAGGCAAAGCCGTGCAGCAGACCGACGGAAACCGACACGAAGACGCCTGCGCCAAGCCCGGCCCATGGCGAGCCGCTGATCGAGGCGACACAGGCTGCCGCAAAGGCTGATGCCAGCATCTTGCCTTCGAGACCGATGTCGAAAATGCCGGCACGCTCGGAAAACAGGCCCGCCAATGCGGTAAAGATCAGCGGAATCGACAGGCGAATGGTCGAGCCAAGTATGCTGATGAGAAGATCATAATAGTCAGTCATGTGATCCTCACGTCCTGGCGAATGTTTGATAGATACGCACGAGCGCCGGCCGGAACATATATTCCAGAGCGCCCGCGAACAGGATGACGAGACCCTGGATGACCACGATCATGTCACGCGTGATGTTCGGCATATCGAAGGATAGCGCGTCGCCACCCTGGTAGAGGATGCCGAACAGGATCGCCGCCAAAATAATGCCGAAAGGATGGTTCCGGCCCATCAGCGAGACGGCGATACCGACGAACCCGGCACCTAGCACGAATTCGACCTGCAGGCGGGCCGACGAGCCCATGACCGGATTAAGCGCCATCATGCCGGCGAGACCACCGGAGATCAGCATGGCGATGATAACCGTACGGGCATAGGGAATACCGGCATAGACGGCGGCCGTCGGGCTGAGGCCGAGCGTGCGCATCTCGTAGCCGAGCTTGGTGCGCCAGACGAGCACCCAGACCAGCACGCACATGACCAGAGCAATCAGGAATGACACGTTCAAGGGTGCGGCACCGATGGTGGAGCCGAATATGGCCATCAGCCAGTCGAGCTTCGGCAGCTGACCACCCTCGAGGAAGGTGCGGGTTTCCGGCGCCATCTTGCCCTGCACGATCAGCACATGCACCAGGATGAAGTTCATCATCGCCGAGGCGATGAAGTTGAACATGATTGTGGTGATGACGACATGGCTGCCGCGCTTGGCCTGAAGCCAGGCGGGAATGAGCGCCCAGAGCGCACCGAAGATGGCTGCGCCGATCACCGCGAAGGGCATCGTCACATACCAGGGCACATATCTGTCCAGGGTCAGAGCGACCAGAGCACAGCCAAGGCCGCCGACATAGGCCTGGCCTTCCGAGCCGATATTGAACAGGCCGGCATGGATGGCGACAGCGACCGAAAGGCCGGTGAAGATGAAGCTCGTGGCATAGTAAAGGGTAAAGCCGATGCCCTCACCGCTGCCGAGAGCGCCCTGCAATAGCAGGACCAGCGCATCAAGCGGGCTCTCGCCGATGAACCAGACTACAAGGCCTGAGATCAGGAAAGCAACGATCAGGTTGAGGATGGGGATCAGGCCGTAGTTGATCCAATTTGGAAGCGGAACGGAAGCGGTACTCATCAAGGCCTCACGCGGCAATGCCGGCCATCATCAGGCCGAGCGTTTGTTCACCGGCCTCGGCCGACTTTTCCCCGACCACATGGCCGGCGAACATGACAAGGATGCGGTCCGACAATGCGCGGATTTCATCCAGTTCCACTGAGACCAGCAGGATCGCCTTGCCGGCATCGCGCATCTCGATGATACGGCGATGGATAAACTCGATCGCACCGATATCAACGCCGCGTGTCGGCTGTCCAATGAGGAGAGCCTTCGGATCGCGCTCGATTTCGCGGGCGACGACGATCTTCTGCTGGTTGCCGCCGGAGAAGTTGGCGGTCTTCAGCCGCGCATTCGGGGGGCGAATATCGTATTTCTCGATCTTCTCGATCGCGTCCTTGCGCATGGCGTCGAGATCGAGCATGCCGCCGCGCCCGTATTTGCGGTCGCGGTGATAGCCGAGCATGGAATTTTCATATTCCTCGAATTTGAGGACGAGGCCCATGTGGTGGCGATCTTCCGGAATATGGGCAAGGCCAAGGTCGCGAAGCACCGCGGGATCGGCGTTGCCGATCGGCTTGCCATGCAGGAGGATTTCGCCCGAGGCCGGCTTGCGGATGCCGGCAATGGCCTCCAGCAGCTCGGATTGACCGTTTCCGGCAACGCCGGCGATGCCTACAATCTCGCCGGCTCGGACATCGAAGGAGACATTGTCGACCATGGTGACGCCACGACCGTCCTTGACGGTGAGGTTGCGCACCGAAAGCAGGACATCGCCGGGATTGGGGGCGCCCTTCTCGACGCGCAGCAGCACACGACGGCCGACCATCAGCTCGGCCAGTTCTTCCACCGTGGTTTCCGCCGTCTTGCGGGTGGCGACCATCTCGCCGCGGCGCATGACCGACACCGTATCGGTGATCGCCATGATTTCGCGCAGCTTGTGGGTAATGAGCAGGATCGTCTTGCCCTGGTCGCGCAGCACCCGAAGAATGCGGAACAGATTGTCGGCCTCGGCCGGTGTCAGAACGCCGGTGGGCTCATCGAGGATGAGGATCTCGGCGCCGCGATACATCGCCTTCAGGATCTCGACGCGCTGCTGCTGGCCAACGGGAAGCTCTTCGATCACCGCATCCGGATCGACGTCCAGGCCGTAATCCTTTTCCAGCCGGCTAAGTTCGGCGCGAGCGGCGGCAACGCCCTTGGCGAGCAGCGCGCCACCTTCGGCACCCAGCATCACGTTTTCAAGGACGGTAAAATTCTCGACCAGCATGAAGTGCTGATGCACCATGCCGATGCCGGCTGATATCGCCGCCTGGCTGTCGCGGATGGTGATGGCATTGCCGTTGACGCGGATCTCGCCGCTGTCGGCCTGATAGAATCCGTAGATGATCGACATCAGCGTCGATTTCCCGGCACCGTTCTCGCCGATGATCCCGTGGATCGAACCTTTGGCGACGGTCAGGTTGATATCTTTGTTGGCGTGGACAGCACCGAACTTCTTGTCGATGCCCACGAGCTCAATGGCAGAGGTCTGGCTCACAATAATAGGCTCCCGAAACCGGATTCAGGATAAGAAAAGGGCGTATGACGTTTTGATCCGTCATACGCCCTTGTTTCATATCAGCTCTTCGGGCAGGCGTTGTCGACCGTATAGTCGTGGACCTTGACGGTACCGGCGACGATATCGGCACGAGCCTTATCGACAGCAGCCTGGATAGCCGCGGTGACGAGTGGCTTGTTATTGTCGTCGATAGCAACGGTGACGCCGTCTTCCTTCAGGCCGAGCTCCTGGGTGCCGGGCGTGAACTTGCCGTTCTTGGCATCGGAGAAGGCATTGTAGACGGCAAGGTCGACGCGCTTGACGACCGAGGTCAGAACCGAGCCCGGATGCAGGTAGTTCTGGTTGCTGTCAACGCCGATCGAAAGCTTCTTGTTGTCGGCAGCCGTCTGCAGCACGCCAAGGCCGGTCGCGCCGGCAGCCGCGTAAACAACGTCGGCGCCCTGGTCGATCTGGTTCTTGGTGAGCTCGCCGCCGCGAACCGGGTCGTTCCAGGCAGCGCCGGTCGTGCCGGTCATGTTCTGGAAGACTTCGATCTTCGGATTGGTGGCGCGGGCGCCCTGCTCGTAACCACATTCGAACTTGCGGATCAGCGGAATGTCCATGCCGCCGACGAAGCCGACCTTGCCGGACTTCGAGGACAGAGCAGCCATGACGCCTGCGAGGTAGGAGCCTTCGTTTTCCTTGAACTTGACGGAGCGGACGTTCGGCAGATCAAGGCTGTCGTCGATCAGCACGAATTCGGTCTTCGGATATTCGGCAGCAACCTTCTGGAGAGCCGAGGTCCAGGCGAAGGAGACGGCGATGACCGGATTGAAGCCCTTGCTGGCGAAGTTGCGCAGCGCCTGTTCACCCTGGGTGTCGCCGGTCGGCTCGAAATCGCGATAAGCGATGCCGGTTTCCTTCTTGAACTTTTCAGCGCCGTTATAGGCAGATTCGTTGAACGACTTGTCGAACTTGCCGCCGGTTCCGTAGACGATCGCGGGCTTGATATCGGCCGCAAGCGCCGTCGCCGACATGGCGGCCAAGGCGAAAAGGGTCAGAAGGGATTTTTTCATGAGTCGCAGCCCTGTTGTTGCTATCTTTGTTGGGTCCTCCCGCAAGCCCGTTGACCGGGCATGTCTGCGGAACCGCCGGCCTCCCCCGAGGCCAAGCTAGCGAGCATCCTTGCATGGCTGCATGAAAAATTCACGAGAAATTTTTCAGTTGGTAAAATTTTGTGGGAATTGCTGAAAACCCGCTCAAAGTAGCCGTTTTTTAAACAATTTTGCTTTCAAACTGCGATTTTAATAGTCATTGAGGCGGTTTTTACTTCCTTGCGGTCCACAGCCAGACCTGTCCGCGAGCGCCTTTTCCGGAAGCCCGAACTCCCCGAACAGCATAGCTCCCGGAGGCGCTTTACGACGCGTCAGGCGCTGAACCGACCGATCAGCGGCGGTCGTTTGTAAGCGATCATCCACAGCAGCAGCGAGATCACCAGGAACACGGCGAAAGCCGGCTGAAAAAGCAGCCATTGTATCGCCATGTCATAGAAGCGAGGGTGAACATAATAGGCGATCGCGGAGCGGACCGTGGCAAGCGATGATGGGCTGACGTCACTCCATGCGTCGCCCATCGGGGTCAATACTATTGCCGAGGCAGCAACCGACTGTATGGAATCGATGGTCCCGGCGATGACCGCAACCACCAGCGCGACGAGACTGGCAAAACGCAACAGGAAACGCATAAACTCCTCCGGATACTCAACTATCCTCGGCCATGCACGCTTGGCCGGTTGCACTATTTTTCCGTCCTTCATTGTAGATAAGTTGAGAATGAAACAAACGCAATGGAGGGCAAGCGCGTAGTTTTTTGTCCAGAAGTCAAAAAACTGTCAGATTCGGGTTGATCCCAGAAAATTCATCGGTATATATCGCGCCGTTCCCACAATAGCTCCTTTATCGGATGCGAAAGTGCAGATGGACAGGTGGCCGAGTGGTTTAAGGCGCACGCCTGGAACGCGTGTGTGCGTGAAAGCGTACCGTGGGTTCGAATCCCACCTTGTCCGCCATCTATATCCCGCTCGTACCGGAGACGTCAGTGACGGTATCGTGCGGAACGTGATGACGACCTTTCTTCCGCGCATTCAGATATAGCCGCAATTGCTTGCTTTCGAGATCTCTCATCAAGCGGCCAGGGTGATCCTGAAGACTGAGCCAGCCGCCCGGTCACAGCAACCAAAAGGCCCGGCCAACAATGTCGACCGAGCCCTCGATTAAGCGCTATCTGAAATTCCAATCCGCCAGCGGATCAGACTTTTAAACCGGGCTTCATGCCGCGGAGACCGGCAACTGCGCGAGATCCTCGAGCAGTTTCGGGCCGGTGGGTTCCCAGCCGAGCTTTTGCCGCGTCTTGGCGCTGGAGGCGTGCATGTCGCGTCCGGCAAACAGCGAGAGCCAGCCGAAATAGTCCTGCGTCTCTTCCTTGCTGATGGATTTGACCGGCAGGTTCAGGCGGCGGCCGATGGCCTCGGCAATATCGCGCATCGCCACGCCTTCCTCGGCAACCGCGTGGTACCGGGCATTCGGTTCGGCACGCTCGACGACAAGGCGATAAAGGCGCGCGACGTCGGAGAAATGCGCGGCCGGCCAGCGTTCGATCCCCTCTCCGACATAGGCGCACACGCCCTTCTGCCTGAAGATCTCGATCAAGGGGGTGATAAGCCCCTGCGAGAGCGGATCATGCACTTGCGGAAGGCGCACGACGGAGACGTTGACGCCGATTTCGCTGGCGAGGATTGCCGCTTCCTCCGAAGCCGCGCGGGGATGCTGGTCGGAGCCGGCGATGGCATTGTCTTCCCGGGCGGGTTCGCCCGGCACCGTGTTGGCGATGGGTGTTCCCGAGGTGATGACAAGCGGCTTGGCCGTACCGGCAAGCGCCGAGGCAAGCGTTGCGATGACGCGGCGATCGTCTTCGCAGTTGGCCACGAAATTCGAGAAGTCGTGGTTGAAAGCAAGATGGATGACGCCGTCCGCTTGCGACGCGCCGCTTTTCAGGATTTCGGCATCCTCGATCGTTCCTTGAAGAACCTCCGCACCGGCAGCAGCAAGCGCTACCGCTTTTTCTTTCGAGCGGCTGAGGCCAAGCACCTGATGGCCTGACGCGATCAATTCCTTCACAACATAAGAGCCGATATTTCCGGTGGCTCCAGTAACAAACACACGCATTGACACAGTCTCCTTATTTGCTGGAGACAAATCTCTGCCAATCGTTTATTCTGGTAAAGTAGTGACTTTATCATAGTAAAAGAACTAACAGGATGGCCGATCTCCTCGACACGGAAAATCCGCTCGGGACCTATCTCAGGGACCGTCGCAGCAAGCTTGATCCCTCCGCCCTCGGCTTCGCCTCAGAGCGGCGCCGGACGCCGGGGCTACGGCGCGAGGAAGTGGCGCAGCGCGCCAATATCAGCCCGACATGGTACACATGGCTTGAGCAGGGGCGTGGCGGTGCGCCGTCTGCCGACGTGCTCGACCGCATCGCCCGCGCGCTGATGCTGACGGAGGTCGAGCGGGAACATCTGTTCTTCCTCGGCCTTGGCCGTCCGCCCGAGGCACACTACCGCAAGAATGATGGCGTGACACCGCGGCTGCAGCGCGTGCTCGATGCCCTCGAGCCATGTCCCGCTCTCATCAGAACCGCCACCTGGGATGTCGTCGCCTGGAACCAGGCGTCGCGAGTGATGCTGGTGGATTACGAATCCCTGCCGCCGGGCGAGCGCAATATCCTGCGCTTCATCTTTCTCGATCCTCGCGCCCGTGCCGCGCAATATGATTGGGAAAGCGTGGCCCGTTTCACCCTGGGTGCATTCCGCATCGACGCCGCCCGCGCAGGCGCCGTCACCCAGATCGAGCCTTTCGTTGCCGAAATGTGCCGGCTCAGCCCGGAGTTCCGGGCCATGTGGCGGGACAACGATGTTCCCGCCACCCATACCGAAGCCGTCAAGCATATCCACCACCCGGTTCTCGGCCCGCTCTCTTTCGAATATTCGGCCTTTTCCGTCGACGGCCGAACGGACCTCAGCATGGTCGTCTATAACCCTGCAACGCCTGAGGATGCCGAGCGGATCAGCTCGCTATTGTCAATCTCGCCGTCGGCGCCCGTCGCCGCCGAAGGAGTTTGGCACGCCCTGAAATCCTGATAGTCCCAGACCCAGCTGGGGGAACAATTAACTCGGCGAGCATATAGGGCTGCCGGCAAGCATAAACGGGGAAAGTGACCTGCATGATCATAGAAAGCGACGCCCGTTTCTGGGACCGGGCTTCAAGCAACTACGCCAAGGGTGCGATCGCGGATCAGGCAGGGTATGAGCGCACGCTGGAGAGCACCCGCGCGCTGTTGAACTCAGGCGACAGGATATTGGAACTGGGCTGCGGAACCGGAACGACGGCGCTCAGGCTTGCGGGCGATGTTCAAGACTATCTTGCGACGGATATTTCCGCGCAGATGATTGCCATTGCCAGGGAGCGTCGGATCGCCAATCCCATGGCGAACCTCAGATTCCGCACCACGACAGCGGAAGCCGTGACGCCCGGCCCGGTGCCATTTAATGCCGTTCTGGGATTCAATTATCTGCATCTGGTCCGCGATCTCCCGGGCACGCTGCGCCACATCCATGGCCTGCTCGCGGCCGATGGCCTGTTCATCTCAAAGACACCCTGCGTCGGTGAGATGAACCCGCTCATCCGGCTCGCCCTGTTGCCCGCGATGCGGGTAATCGGAAAGGCGCCCTACGCCGGCGTCTTTCGGGCATCGGAACTCAGCAAGCAAATATCTGCCGCGGGCTTCGATATCATCGCCACGGAAAATCACGCGACGAAGGGCAACGACAACCGGCCCTACATCGTGGCCCGCAAGAGGTAACGAAGGCACTTCCGCGCCGGCACATGGCCCATCTTTCGATTGACGCCAGCACTAACTCCGCTCTAAATTCTCCCTGTCGAAAATGGCTGGCTTGGTCTCGGTAGGCCCAGGCCCTTCTCCCAAATGGAGAAGCTCTCTTCCCACGCCCTGCGTGAGATCCCCCGACAGTCCCGGCGCCTTGGCGCGTTCTGGGTCTGCCCGGTGGCCATCCGACGATGCTCCTTCGGCAGACCGCATTCGAAGGAGTCATTTTATGTTCGCAGTCGATAAATCTCAGCCCATCCTCGTCTATCTCGCTGGCGGCGTGCAGGGCGGCGCCGTCGTTCGTGCCGCACGTCAACGCGGCTTCAAGGTCAGGGCGCTTGTCCGGGACCGGACGCGGGCTCCGGCACTGGCGGCGCTCGGCGTCGAGCTTGCGGAAGGCGATCTTCGTGATCCTGCATCGCTTCACGCCGCCAGCGCGGGCATTGCCCATGCCGTACTCCAGATCCCGATCGGATCGCTGGAAGACATGCGCATTCAGGCTGAGAATGCTGTATCGGCATCGCTCGCCAGCGGTCTCACTTCCATCATCCTGAAGCTCGCAAGCGCCAGCCGTCCCGTGCCCTGCACGGAGCCGAGCTTCGTCGCAAATGCGATGATCGAGGACGTGGCCCGCCGCTCAGGCCTGCCCTTCGTCATCGTGAGACCGACCATGTATCTCGACAATCTCCTGAAGCCTTCGGCGCGAGCTGACATTGTCGAGCATGGAATATTCGCGCCGCCCATTGCCGCGTCCCAGCGGATCGCATGGACATCGACGGATGATTGTGCCCGGGCGGCCGTGACCCTGCTGGAGCGTGGCGTCGATGCCGGCGATCACCGTATCGCCGGGCCGGAAAGCGTTGGTGGCGATGAACTGGCGTTGAGGATCGGCGCGGGGCTCGGGCGCAGTGTCATTTATCGTCACCAGCAACTCGATGAATTCGAGCGGGATGTCGATGCCGCGATGGGGCCGGGAACCGGACGCCGCGTCGCATCCAAGTTCCGCTTCTTCGCAGCGCATCGGGAGGAAGCGGATGCGATATTGTCAGGGGCGTTCAAGCCGCAACCCAGCCTGGAGGATTTCCAGCCAACGGGTATCGAGGAATGGGTTCGCCAGCATAGGGCGGAGTTTTATGACGGCCAGGCCTAGATAAAGACGCATCGATAACAGCAAGGACCCACGTGCTCTTGAGAAGCACGGGGTCTTTGCCACGGCTCCGAGAAACGGGAGCCTCAATCGTAGTAACCGGGAGCCTGCCTGAAGCGGGGCCAGGCTTCCGGATCATGCCCGGTAACGATCATCGCTCCAACCTGTTCGGCCACGGCGCGCAGTTTTTGAACCGACCGCACGGTGTCCACGGCCGAAGCGAGGAAGCCGGGCAGAGCCTTTTCGTTCCAGTGATCCAGCGTGTAGGCGGCATCGGCGGCCAGCAGGATTGCGCCTGATTTCGGCAGGTTTACCAGAAAGGACTGGTGGCCGACGCTATGACCCGGCGTGAACAGCATGTGCAGCGTGCCGTCGCCGTAAAGGTCATAACCATCCGTCGCAGCGCCCTCCAGAAATTGCCATTTCAACTCGGGACGATCGAAATCGCGGCGGACATAGGCGCTGGCGGCAAACCAGTCGGGCGTAAAGGCGTATTCATACTCCCGACGCTGGACGATGTGCGTCGCGTTGGGGAAGCGGCCGATGGCACCCGTATGGTCGGAATGGAGATGGGACAGCACGACCAAGCGAATGTCTTCGGGCGCAATGCCAATGCCAGCCAATTGCGCCACGCATCCCTGAGACTCGACCATGACGGGCTTGTAGTTGTCGACGGCATCGCCCCAATAGCCGCGGGGATCGGCCAGGCCTTCGGCGGCAAGCCCGCCGTCGATCACCACATGGCCCTTGGGATGGGTGAGAAGAAACCACGGCACGGGTATCTCATAGTCGACACCGTTACCCTCCCCCATCCTGATATTGTGGACCTTGCACCTCTGCGTGCCCGATTGAAACATGTATAGCCTGATGTCGCTCATCGCCCTACCTCTGGTGGATTTCGTTGACGTCATATCCCTTGTTTCGGCGATAGGCGGCGCGGCCGGTAGGCGGCATCGTCCATTTTCATTTATCGGTTGAGCCGATATATTGATTCCATGGATCTGCTGGTGGCAATGCGCGTCTATGTCAGGGTGGTGGAGCGTGGCAGCATGTCGGCGGCCGCGCGCGATCTCGGCATGGGTCAGCCCGCTGTCAGCGAGCGTATTGATCGGCTGGAGCAATATATCGGCGCGCGGCTGCTCCTGCGAAACACCCGCAAACTGTCCGTCACCGATGTCGGCGCGGCCTTCTACGAGCGCAGCAAGCAGGTTCTCGAAAGCGCGGCCGACGCTCTGACTGTGGTCAATGGCGACCAATCATTGCGCGGCATGCTGCGGATCGCCGCGCCTCATGGTGTGGGCGAAGTCATCCTGCCGTCGATCCTGCGCCAGATGCGCGAGCTTCATCCCTTGTTGAAAATCGAACTGATCCTCAACGACCGGATCGTCGACCCCGTTACCGAAGGCGTCGATATCTCGCTGCGCCTCGGCGATCTTGGCGAGGGCAGCTTCATTGCGAAAAAGTTCGGCCATGTCAGCCGCGTGCTGGTGGCGGCACCGAGCTACATCGAGCGGCACGGAGCGCCGGCAAGCCCCGACGAACTCGCCGACCATCCTTTTCTGCGAGTCAGCGGCCTGTTCAACAATGGGCGGCTTCCATTGGTCGGTCCCGATCAGCAAACCGAACTTGCCGCCATCGATAACGTTGTCAGCACCAGCCATTGGCGGCCCTTGCATGCCATGCTGCTGGATGGAGCAGGCATCGGCGTCTTGCAGGAACCGGTCTGCGCCAAAGATTTGGCCAGCGGTCGATTGCAGCGATTGCTCCCCGGATACATCGTGCCGGGTTTCGATCTTCACGCCCTCTATCCAGCCATCAGGCCCGTTCCGCCACGGATCAGGGCGATGCTGTCTCTGCTGGAGGAAAAGCTACCGACAATCCTGCCGGGCTGATGTCATCAAGATGAGTGTGAGCTCGACGGCAGCTAGGCATCACGCTAACCGATCTTCTGCGTCGCTATAGCGGGTGTCGCCCGCAGGGTCAGAGCCCAGAAGAGAAGCGTTGCCAGGCTGATGGCGGCGCCGGAGACGCAGACGCCGGTCCAGCCTGCATGCGCGTAGATGATCGTCGATGTCGAGGAACCGATAGCGCTGCCGATGGAGTAGAACACCATATAGGCGGCAGTAAGCCGGCTCTGCGCGTCCGGCCTGACGCGATAGATCATGCCCTGATTGGTGACGTGCGTCGCCTGCAGGCCGAAATCGATGACGAGGACGCCGACGATGAGCCACAGGATCGACTGATCCAGCATCGAGATCGGTAGCCAGGCAAACAACATCAGCGCAAGCGCTATCCCCGTTATTCTCTGCCCATGGCCGCGGTCGGCCCAGCGCCCTGCCCTGATGGCACCGAGCGCGCCGGCCGCTCCGGCAAGGCCGAACAGGCCAACCTCTGTGTGCGACATGAAGTAGGGTGCTGCCGTCAATGGCAGGACCAGCGGCGCCAGCAAGGTCGTGATGTTGGCGAAGATCAGCATGGCGATGACGGCACGGATGCGCAGGATGGGCTCCTCTACGAGCAGCGTCGCAAGAGAGCGGATGAGGCCGACATAGGAAAGGCCCGATTGCGGCCTCTGCTGGCGGGGCAGTGCCCGCCACAACAACAGCGCGATCACCAAGGTCAGCAGCGCCGAGACGATATAGACAGTCCGCCAGCCGGAGATATCCGTCAGCGTTCCGGCGACGCTTCGCGCCAACAGGATGCCGAGCACGATGCCGCTCGTGACCATGCCAACGATGTGACCTCGCTCCGAAGGGTGGGCGAGGCTCGCCGCATAGGCGACCAGCGCCTGCGTCACCACGGCCAGGAAGCCCACGGCAGCCATCGAGGCAAGCAGCATTGTCGCATCGGTGGAAAGGCTGACAGACACCAGTGCGAGGGCCGTCAGCAGCGATTGGATGATGATGAGCTTGCGCCGGTCAACCAGATCGCCGAGCGGCACCAGCAGGATCAGGCCCAATCCATAGCCGAGCTGCGTCGCGCCGACGATAAGCCCCGCGACTGTGCGCGAGAGGCCAAGATCATCGGCCATGACATCGAGAAGCGGATGGGCGAAATAGGCGTTGGCCACCGCCAGGCCACTGGCCACGGCAAACAGGAGGATGGTGGCGCGCGTTAACGGCGAACTGCTTTCGGCGAAGGGCTGCTCAGAATCGAGACGCGCGATATCGTTCGCGCCGCCTGCCGGCGGCACGTTTTGCCTGATGGTCATTGCAAACTCCCGTGCTTTTAGTTTAATAATAAAACCATCGATCGACTAACATTATTGGTTTAATAATGCAACCGATCTCGCAAGCAAATGATGGAGAGAGCTAGGCAAATGGTGGCGCGAAAGAGTCTCAAAGGCGATTATTGCCCGAGCGCGCGCTCATTGGACGTGATCGGCGATTGGTGGTCGCTGCTCATCGTACGCGATGCTTTCGACGGGCTGACGCGCTTCGGCGAGTTTCAAAAGAGCCTCGGCATCGCCAAGAACATTCTGACGGAGCGGCTGCGGACGCTGGTGTCGAGCGGCATTCTGGAGCTCGTTCCGACAAGCGAAGGCGGCACGCGCATGGAATATCGCCTGACCGCGATGGGAAAAGACCTCTTCCCCGTGATGGTGGCGCTTCGCCAGTTTGGCGAACGCCATCTCTTTGCACCGGCGGAAGAGCATTCGCTGCTGGTGGATCGGGCGAGCCGACAGCCTGTCCGCCTTGACATCAAGGCACAGGACGGCCGGTCCATCGGCCCGGATGAAACGGTTATTCTGAAGGTGCCCGAAGACAAATAGGATGCCGCTTGCTCTCTTGGGTAATCTGCCGTCTAGACATGCGCCATACCGCCATCGACGGTGATTTCGGCGCCGGTCGTGAAGCTAGCGGCGGGTGAGAGCAGGAAGGCAATCGCTTCGGCGACTTCCTCCACCCGTCCCCAGCGTCCCATCGGGATCATCTTCTCGACATAGCTGCGGATTTCGGGAATAGCGGTCGCAGCTTCGGTCAACGGCGTTTCGATCGGCCCCGGAGAGACGACATTGACGCGGATGCGCCGCGCCATGATGTCGGGTGACGTCCCGAGATTGCGGGCGAAGGCGCGTATGAAGCCCTTGCTTCCTGCATAGAGCGCATCGCCGGGCTGGCCCTTGCGCCCCGCAACCGAGCCGACGAAGACCACCGAGGCGCCTTCCGCCAAAAGCGGCAAAGCATGAACAAACGTAAAGACGGCGCCGCGAACATTCACATCCATCAAGCGATCATAGCTGCCGATATCGAGGTCGCCGATCTCAGGTGCATTCGACAGACCGGCGTTAATCACCAGACCATCAAGGTGGCCATGGCGTGACGTGATCTCGCTCATGAGGCGGATGATATCATCCGGCCGGCCAATATCGGCCTGGATGCAGTCGCCACGAGAGCCAAGGTCGTCGGCAAGCGCCGCCAATCGGCCTTCGTCCCTGCCCGTTGCGACGACATGTGCGCCGGCATCGGCGAGCCGTAGCGCGGTGGCATGACCGATGCCGCTGCTGGCACCCGTCACCAGGATGATCTTGCTGGGGAGATGCGTGAAAGTCTCTGGAGTCATCGGTCGACCACTGTTATCAACACTCGTTGATAATTCAGATAGAGGCGAGCAAAGAAAATGTCAACAAATGTTGATAATGGAGGCCGAGCACCTCGCCTTTCGGCGGCGGAAAGCCGGGGGCGCATTCTTGCGGCGGCGCGCACAGCCTTCACACGGGCCGGATATGATGCGGTGGGGGTGCGCGAGATCGCTGCGGCCGCAGGCGTCGATCCCGCAATGGTGCCGAGACTATTCGGTTCCAAGGAAGCGCTGTTCACGATGATTGCCGATGGCGCATTCGGGCTGGAACCGGTCTTTGAAGGATCGATTGAGGGCATGGGCGAGCGCGTCGCGCGCCATCTGATGGCGCCGATCACGCATCACACTGCAGAGGATTTCGACGAGTTCGCCTTCCTGCTGCGATCGGTCGGCAGCCCGACGGCGGCGTCAATCCTTTCGTCCGCGCTGCATGCCAGCTTCATCAAGCCGCTCTCAGAACGCATGACGGGGCCGGCCGCTGAAGCTCGGGCTGCACTCGTCACAGCCTATGTGATGGGTTTTGCCGTGCTGCGCGCCGGGCTCGGCTCTTCGAGCATAGAGTCGGCGGGAGATGAGGTGATCGTCGACAGGCTCGGAAGCGCCATTCAGGCCTGCCTGACGCCCTAGACAATATCTTTCGCCGGCGAACCAACTCCTGCAGTTACCATCAGAACACCAGCGATCGGTGCAACTGCGCCCCGGCCCAGGCGCCATCGCCGACGGCGAGCGTTACCGAGTGCGGGATGCGGGCGGCATCGCCGCAGGCAAAGGCGCCGGGGATGGTGGTTTCCTTCATGGCGTCGGTCTGGATCTGCGTGCCGAAGGGCGTTTCCTCGATGGTGCAGCCGAGATGTTCGGCGATCGGGGTCGCGGGTGAAACGCGCGATGCGGTGAAGAGGCCCGCGAAGGGGAGAAGGCGGCCATCGGCAAGACGTATGTCGGCCTTGCCTTCCAGCCTTGTGACCAATGTTTCCTCGATAGTAACACCACGCGCTTCGAGATCGGCGCGCTGCTCGGCATCTGGAGTGAAGGACCCATTGAGGAAGAGGGTCACCTCTCCCCATTCCGGCAGCAACTGCGCCTGATGCACCGAGATCGGCCCGGTGGCGATACAGCCGATGCGGCCCAGATCGAGCTCATAGCCGTGGCAATAGGGGCAGTGGAACACGCTCTTGCCCCAGCGCTCGCCGAGGCCCTCGATGGCGGGCAATGCGTCGGATACGCCGGTCGCAAAGAGAAGACGCCGGCCGTCATGGCGAACACCATCGGCTGTCGTGACGGCAAAGGCGTCCTTTTCTCCCTCGGCCCGCTCGGCGAGCCCCTCGACCCAGGTCAATGTCGGATAGGCCAGAAGCTGTTCGCGCGCCTTGCTGGCGATCTCGGCGGGGTCGACGCCATCCTGCCCGAGAAAGCCGTGTGATTCCGCGGCGAAACGATTGCGGCGCTGGCCGGCATCGATCACCAGCACCTTGCGCCGGGCACGGAGAAGCTGGAGGGCGGCTGCCATTCCGGCGTAGCTGCCCCCGATGACGATGACGTCATGGGTCATGATAATTTCCTTGTTTCACGCCAATCCGCATGACGCCGCGCGAAGTCGGCGGCGAGATCGGCGAGGGTGACGGTTTCAAAACGCTTGAGCAGCAATGCTCGGCCTCGGCAAAGGCATCGTCGAGCACGGAATTGACCGCTTGTTCGACCAGACATTCGGGCGTTTCGTTGCGATTGCCGATGGCGAAGACCGCAGGCTCGCCGAGCGCCTCGTGCAACTGGCGCAGGGTTACCGTGCCGAGATCACTGGCAATCGTCCAGCCGCCGGTATGCCCCTTGGCCGAATGAACGATGCCAACCTCGCGCAAAAGCCCCATGGTGCGGCGCACGACCACCGGATTGGTGTTCATGCATTGCGCCAGGGTTTCGGATGTGACGGGGCCGCCCTGCTCGGCCATGTGGAGCAGGGCGTGAAGGACGGAGGAAAGGCGGCTGTCTCTTTTCATGTAACTTCAATTATTACGATTCGAAGCGACATTCAAGAGCAAAACTATTTTCGGTTACGCTCCGCGAAACGGACCTCACGCGCCGAAGCACAGATGCGCACCTCATCGCCAAGCGACCATTCAGCCGCTCGTGCCGCCATAGTCGCCGGAACAGCTTCGGACCCTGGTCCCGCCGGGACATCGTACGTCGCATGCGCATCATGCGGCAGCAGCACACCATAACCACGCTGCAGGGCCGCGCGCGCCGTCGCGGCAACACACATCTCCGAGAGCATGCCTGATATCACCAGGTCACGCACGCCGAACGAGGTCAGAATGGCGTCGAGATCGGTGCCGTCGAAGCCATCGTCATTGGTCTTTCTGATGACGAGTTCGCCGGATCGTGGTGGGAAATAGAGTTTCCATCCGGCCTGAAGCGGCTCGTCCGGTGCGCCTACTGGACCATCGTTCTGCAGAAATATCACCGGTGCCCAGGCGGATCGGGCCTTCTCCAGCAGGAGTTCCACCATTGACGTCAACGTCGCATGGCCGGGAACCGCGGCCGGGCCTTCCACGAAGGCATTCTGCACATCGACGACGAGCAGGGCATCGGCCGTCTTGATGAGATCGTTGGTCGCTTCCTGCTTTTCTTCCATCGATACGCCTACCTAGTGTTCTGAAGCTGCACACCATATGGCGGCCGCGTGATGAGAGTTCAAAGCCTTCGGCATCACTTCGAGGCGGGCCATCGGCAGTCTGACAATGATGAAGACCTTACAAAAAGGCCTTCACGACCATTTCCACGCCGAGAAGAAGAAGGCAGACCAGAAACCAGCGCCGGAAGGTCGCGGGACTGACGCGGTTGCGGATGACCTGCCCGGCCCACATGCCCGCCAGCGCCGGGACGATCACAAGGGCCGACAGTGCGAGATTGTCGATGCGGAAGGCGCCATGCCATGCCAGCGCGCCGGCCAGCGCCACCGTGGAAACGGTAAAGGAGAGGCCGAGCGCCTGCACCAGATCGTCCTTTTCGAGGCCGAGCGCCTGTAGATAGGGCACTGCAGGCACGACGAAGACGCCTGTGGCACCTGTCAACAGGCCGGTCACGAGGCCGATGACCGGTGAAAGCATCGGCTCCAGCTTCGGCGGCACGCGGAGCTGGCGGGCGAGCAGCGCATGGGCGGCATAGAGCGCGAGCGCGGCACCCAGGGCACCCGTCGTCAACAGCGAATTGCCGCTGGTGAGCAACGACGAGCCGACAAAGGTGCCGATGACGACCGCCAGCACCAGTAGCCAGAACCGCTGCGCAAGCTTGCCAAAACTCGGACCCGCCAGCAACTGCCAGACATTGGTCACGAAGGACGGGACGATCAGCAGGCTGGCTGCCGTCAGCGGCGAGATCAATGCGCCCAGCACGCCCATCGCTACCGTCGGCAGCCCCATGCCGGTCACGCCCTTGACGATGCCGGCGGCAAAGAAGGTGGCGAAGATCGCGGCAATGAGCGGTATCGAATGATCCATCATGCCCTTCCCTAGCAAATCCGGAGCCGGGGACAATGCGGATGAAGCGAAGCCAGGCTTCGGCTATGCCGAAGGCTGGAGATGAGATACTCTCCTTTCATGCGCTTCGATCTGACCGACCTTCGCCTCTTCCTCTCCGTCGTCGATGCCGGGAGCATCACGCATGGGGCCGCCGATGTCGGACTTTCGCTGCCGGCCGCCAGCGAACGGTTGCGCGACATGGAGGCCAATGGCGGCGTGCAGCTTCTGGAGCGCGGGCGACGCGGTGTGACACCGACACCGGCCGGTGAGGCGCTGGCGCATCATGCCAGGCTGATCCAGCGGCAACTGGCGCAGATGCGCGGCGAGCTTGGCGAACATGCAAGTGGCCTGCGGGCGACCATCCGGCTTGTCGCCAACACCGCCTCCATTGCCGAATTCCTGCCGCAGCGGCTTGGAGATTGGATGGCTGCGCATCCGCGTGTCGATATCGAACTCAGGGAGCGCCAGAGCATCGAGATCGCCAGGGCCGTTTCGTCCGGGCTGGCGGAGATCGGCATTCTCTCGGATGCCGTCAACACGTCGGGCCTGGTGCTGCGGCCCTTCGCCATCGACCGGCTTGTCGTGGTCATGCCGCGTGACCATGCGCCTGCGGCGGAAAAGAAGATCGCTTTTGCCGAGATCCTGCACGAGCATTTTGTCGGGCTCGCGAGCGGCGCGCTGCAGGATCATATCGACGCGCAGGCTGCCCGGCTCGGCACGCGGCTGAAGATGCGCGTGCGGATGCGGACCTTCGAGAGCATCTGCCAGATGGCCGCCCAGGGTATAGGCCTCGGCATCGTGCCCGAAACGGCGGCGCGGCGGTGCGGCCGATCCGCAGGGATTGTCGCATTGCGCCTCACAGACGGCTGGGCTACACGCCAGCTGTCGGTCTGCACACGCTCGTTGGAAGAGTTGCCGCCGCCGGCCCTGGATCTTTTCGAGCATCTGGCGGCGCGCTGACCAAAACTCCTTATTGAATAAGCAATGGCTGATCGAATAGGCTCGCCCGCGTGGCTGTCTGGGGGAGACAGTTCGTTGGGAGGTCAACATGGAAATTCAGGACGACGATCTCGATCGATTCGAGGCGGAGGGGGCAGCACCCCTGCCGGACACGGAGGCGAGCGGCCACGTCGACCATGACGGTATCAGCATATGGTACGCGTCCTATGGCAGCGGCGCACCGGTGATCCTTCTGCATGGAGGCTTGGGAAACAGCGGTAACTGGGGCTATCAGGTGCCGGCGCTGATTGACGCCGGCCATCGCGTCATTGTCATCGACAGCCGCGGCCATGGTCGCAGCACGCGCGATGCGCGGCCCTATTCTTACGAGCTGATGGCGTCCGACGTTCTGGCCGTGATGGATCGGCTGGGGATCGCAAAAGCCGCCATCGCCGGGTGGAGCGATGGTGCCTGCACGGGCATGATCCTTGGAAGAACCCATCCAGAGCGCATTTCAGGGGTCTTCTTCTTTGCCTGCAACATGGACCCGAGCGGCACCAAGGAATTTGTGCTCACGCCGATCGTCGAGCGTTGCTTCTCTCGTCACACCAAGGATTACGCCGCTTTGTCGCCGACGCCTGATGCGTTCGATGCTTTTGTTCAAGCCGTCAGCCTGATGCAACAAACGGAGCCGAACTATAGCACGGACGATCTGGCCGAGATCCATGTACCCGTGGCCATCGTTCACAGCGAGCATGACGAGTTCATTAAACGCGAACATGCCGACTATCTTGCGCGGCATATTCCGGGCGCGGAACTCGTTCTTCTCCCCGGCGTCAGCCACTTCGCGCCATTGCAGCGGCCGGCGCAATTCAACGCGGCCTTATTCGCCTTCCTCGCTCGGATTTCGGCCTGATACGAGATTCAGTTGCGCACGTCCGATTGTTGGAATAAATGATGAGCATCATCTTATTCGACACTCCGGTGACCGATTCGCCACTGACAGGCCCTTCCGCCCCGGGGAGCAAAATCAGCTCCAGGCAGGAGAATTTCATGACAGCTTCTTTGTTTTCACCGCTTGCCGTTGGTCCCCTCGAACTATCGCACCGCATCGTCATGGCGCCGGTGACCCGCATGCGGGCAAGCCAGCCCGGCAATGTGCCTTCGGCTTTGAACGCCGAATATTATGCGCAGCGTGCCAGCGAGGGCGGGCTGATCATTTCCGAGGGATCGCAGGTTTCGCCCATCGGACAGGGCATGCCGGCAACGCCGGGCATTTACACCGCCGAACAGATCGCCGGCTGGAAGGCCGTAACCGATGGGGTCCATTGTAGGGGCGGCAAGATTTTCCTCCAGCTCTGGCATGTCGGCCGCATCTCTCACTCATCGCACCACCCGGATGGCGCTCTGCCGATTGCCCCTTCCGCCATTGCCGCCAAGGGGCAGGCCTTCACCGCCTCGTTCGAGCGCGTGCCCTTCGAGACGCCACAGGCGATCGACATCGATCTCATGCCGCTGTTGATCGACATTTATGCGCAAGCAGCCGCCAATGCGAAGCAGGCGGGATTCGACGGTGTCGAAATCCACGGCGCCAACGGCTACCTGATCGAGCAGTTCCTGCAGGCGCGCACCAACCAGCGTACCGACCAGTATGGCGGCTCGATCGACAACCGCACGCGACTGCTGCTCGAAGTCGTCGAGGCGGTTTCCAAGGTCTGGGGCTCGAACCGCGTCGGCGTCCGTCTTTCGCCCTTCGGCATTGCCAATGACAGCGGTGAGGACGACCCTTTGCGCCTTTACGGCCATGTCATTCGCGAGCTGGATCGACTGCATCTCGCCTATCTGCATCTGATCGAACCGCGCGCCAGTGGTGCCGGCTTCGCCGAGGTCGACCACAAGAACGTGCCATCGGCGGCGGAACTGTTTCGTCCTGCCTGGTCGGGCACATTGATCGCGGCTGGAAACTTCCGGCCCGAGAGTGCTCAAGCGGCGCTTGCCGCAGGCCACGCCGATGCCATCGCCTTCGGACGGCTC
The DNA here is from genome assembly GCF_001999485.2 of Rhizobium sp. P44RR-XXIV. Classification (NCBI taxonomy): domain Bacteria; kingdom Pseudomonadati; phylum Pseudomonadota; class Alphaproteobacteria; order Hyphomicrobiales; family Rhizobiaceae; genus Rhizobium; species Rhizobium sp. P44RR-XXIV. The sequence continues at coordinate 636,885 of NZ_MPVZ02000025.1, forward strand.
TTCATCGCCAATCCCGACCTGCCGGAGCGTATCCGTCGCGGCGCTCCGCTCAACCCCTATCATCGCCCGACCTTCTATGGCGGCGGCGCCGAGGGATATACCGACTATCCGACACTCGATGCCAGGGAGGCCGCCGAATGAGTATGCCAAGCGCCATTATCGTTGGGGTGGGGGCAGAACAGGGACTGGGCGCCGCGCTGTGCCGGCTCCTCGCCGGCAAGGGCTACCATGTCGTCATCGCCGGACGGACACCGGCCAAGATCGATCAGGTCGCAGGAGCCATCAGGGCATCCGGCGGCAGTGCCGAAGCCATAGAAACGGATGCGACCGACGAAGCGGCTGTCGTACGGCTGTTCGAGCACGCCTTTACGGCTCGGGATGGCATAGCCGCACCCGATTTCATCGTCTTCAACGCCGGCATCAACCGCCCCATCGGCTTTCGCGATCTGACGGCCGCCCAGTTCGAGGAATTCTGGCGCATCTGCTGTTTCGGCGGTTTTCTCGTCGGGCGCGAGGCGGCTCGTCATCTCACGCCGCTCGGCCGCGGCACCGTGATCTTCACCGGCGCTTCCGCCAGCCTGCGCGGCAAGGCGGGCTATGCCCAATTCGCCGCCGCCAAGGCAGGCTTGAGAATGATCAGCCAGAGCATGGCGCGGGAGTTCGGACCACTCGGACTGCATGTCGCCCATACCATTATCGATGGCGGCATTGATGGCGAGCGGCTGCGCGCGCGGCGACCCGATATGGATGCCAGCGGCTTGCTGAACATCGACGCCATCGCCGAAAGCTACTGGCATATCCACCGCCAGCATCCTTCAGCCTGGACCCAGGAGCTCGATCTGCGCCCCTACAAGGAAAATTTCTGAGACCGCTAGCCGAGGCAGATCCTAGCAATTCCGTGACAGCGCCTTCGCTATGGCGAGGAATTTGGGCTGGGCGGCATCGAATGGATTGCGATGACCGACATCGGCACGACTTTCGGTCAAGGACGTTTCGCTCGGGATCGTAAAGGACCATGCGGACGGACGTTTCCGACTGCGACGGAAGAGGTGGCGGAGACGGCCAAGGATACCGTGCGTGGCGACCCGATCCTTATCCGCAGTGCTGCACGGCTCAACGGCATTCGGGTTTTCTGGATCACCCCAACGATCGAAATAGAGATCCCTGAAGAAGTGATTGGTTGACATTGGCACTACCTTTTGAATCGATTCAATTACGATTCGAGCTTGTTGATTGAATCGGTTCAAACCTACACTCAATAATTCCAGTGTCAAGCGGAATTGAACCGATACAAATTCCTGCTAAACTGCGTGGCAACGGAAATGGAGAGGCTATTGGCCAAGGGCACGATCAGGCTCGCGGATGTCGCCAAGGCGGCAGGGGTATCGCAGGGGACCGCATCGAATGTTTTCAGCCGGCCCGATGTGGTCCGCGAGGAGGTGCGCGAGCATGTGCTCGAGACCGCCAAACAGCTCGGCTATGCCGGCCCGAGCCTGACGGGGCGGTTGCTGCGGGCGGGCAAGGTCAATGCGATCGGGGTCGCGGCTGCGGAACCGCTCGCCTATTTCTTCGACGATCCGTGGGCGAGAGCCCTCCTGGCCGCCATCGCTCAGGTCTGCGATGCCAGCGGCACCGGGCTTGCGCTGGTTTCGGCCAAGGATCGGCAGAAGCTCGACTGGACCATCAAGAGCGCCCTCGTCGACGGCTTCATCCTGCTCTGCGTCGAGGGTGGCGAAAAGCTGGTGCAGCTGACGCGCGAGCGGCAATTGCCCTTCATCGCCCTGGCATTGAATGACGACGATCCATCGGTCCCATCGGTCAGCGTCGATAATGCCGGCGGGGCTGCAACAGCCGCCAGGCATCTGGCGGAATTGGGTCACCGGCGTTTCGCCGTGCTTGCGACGGAATTTTCCTACGATCATGTCGGGCCGGTCGGTATTGGCGAGATCGAGCGTGCTGTCTATTCGACCTCGCGCGATCGCGTCACCGGCTATTGGCTGGCGCTCGAGACCTTCGGCATCCGGCGCGAGGATGTTCCGGTCTACGAGACGGATAACCAGAAGGCGAGTGTCGAGGCCGGTCTGGAATACCTGTTTTCCACGCCTGAGCCGCCGACTGCCATCCTCGCAATGTCCGATTATATCGCCCTATTGACCATGAGCTGGCTGCAGGCGCGCGGGCTTTCAGTTCCAGGAGACGTCTCCCTCGTCGGCTTCGATGGCGTGCCGGAAGGCGGCATGGTGGAGCCGGGCCTGACGACGATGGCGCAGCCCTTTGCCCGGATCGCAGAGCGCGCGGTAAGAGCGGTACTGGACGATGCCATACCCAGCGAACGCGAGATGATCGGCGTCGCACTCGTCGTGCGCGGCAGCACCGCACCGCCAAAGCAATAGCCTACGCGACAACGAAAACTCAGGGGATTGGCCGCCGCGGCATATCCCGCTCGATAGAGCATTTTCGATTTTCTTCGAACCGCGAAAACGCTCTATCTTGTTGTTATCGCATTTCCGGACGGAAAACCGCTGTGCACTTTTCCTGGAAATGCTCTAACCCGCCTGCTGCGCGCCCTCGACGTTTGCGGCCCGCATCTCGATGAGCTGCCGGGCGGCGGCAGCGGATGCGTCCTTGTCGCTGGCCACCTGCACGGTCGGGAAGGCGAACTGAATGCCGTTTTCATCGAAAGCCTGCTTGATCAGGGCCAGCGAATTGCGGCGAATGACCGACAGCTCGTTGGGCTTGGCGGTGAGCGCCAGCCTGATCTCGATGGCGAAATCGCCAAACTGCTCGACGCCCTTCATCTTCAGCGTCTGGATGATGCTCGGCGCCAGTTCGGGATCTTCAAGCAGGCGCTGGCCGATATCCTTGACGATCTTCTTCAGCTTCACCAGATCGGTATCGTAGGTGACCTTGACGATGATCTTGTCGATCGCCCAGTCGCGGTTCATGTTGTTGACCGCGCCGAGCGAGCCGAAAGGTATGGTCGCCAGCGGGCCGCGCTGGTGGCGCAGCTTGACCGAGCGCAGGCTGAACGATTCCACCACGCCCTTATAGTGGCCGCTTTCGATGTATTCGCCGACACGGAAGGCATCATCCCAGAGATAGAAGACGCCGCTGATGACATCCTTGACGATGGTCTGCGCGCCGAAGCCGACGGCGACACCGACGACGCCGGCACCGGCGATCAAGGGTCCAATCTGCACGCCGAGCCCAGACAGCACCATCATGATGGCGATGATGCCGATCACCACCGCAAGAATATTGCGGAAGATCGGCAGCAGTGTCTGAAGCCGGGCGCGGCTCGCCTTCATCTCCTCGGAATCGCTGACAGCAGGTAGCGATTCCATCAGTTTCGCGTCGATATAGGTCTTCGCAAGTTGCCAGACCAAATCTGCAATCAACAGGATGACGATGCCGCCAAGAAGACCGCGTGCGATACGGCCGATGATCGATTCGCTGCCGCTCATCATCGCGTGGGCCTCGACCCCCAGCATCCGGCCGAGCCAGAGCGCCGCGAAAGTGATGATCAATGCCCGCACGCCGCGATCAAGAAGCACGGTCGCCACCTTGCCGGCGCCGAAGAAGCCGTCGGCCGCATCATGCAGAGCCTCGATCGCCCGAGTCGAAACCGAGAGTGCGCGTGGCAGCAGGACCGCATAGATGCCGAGCCACAGAAGACCGTCGAAACCGGCCACCCACAGGCCCCAGAGCGCCGCAAAGAAGATCGTCAGCAACCAGGAAACGGTCTTCATTCCGCGCCTTTCAGGCGCAACGGGCCTCGACCATACAGCGGCGACTGCGATCAGGAACAGGCCGATACCAAGGGTATAGCCGATGAGATCCCGGGCACCGGCTGAAAATTCGAGCGAGGTGACGGCCTGCATGACGGCCCAACCGCAGGCGAAATAGACGGCAAACAGAGTGCAGCGCCGATACCAATAGGTTGCCACGCGCCTGCGTTCAGCGATGCGGGCAGTACCGCCATCCTCGTCCAGAACATCGGTCGCGCGGCGCATGGCGATCAGCTCCATCAGCAGCTTGCCGATCGAGATCGCCAGTCTGATGGACACCAGCGCAATGACACAGGCGATGGCGAAGCTCTCGATGGCCGGCGGCCAGTCGAAAGCGAGCAGCGGAATCAGCGTCACCAGAGCATGGATGATGGCAGGCACGACGCCGCCCAGAAACTGGAACCGCGCGGCCTGCAGCTCGGTCTCGGTGCCGGCAGCCCTTTCGGTGCGTTGCATGTGCTTGGTATTGATGAAGCGCGCGACCGCCAACTCCGCGACCAATCCCAGGAAAAACAGGATCACGACCTGGATGATGATACGCAGGAGACCGACCGCCCGGCCCTCACGGCCAAGCTTTTCGGAGGCGGCCATCACCTCATAGGGCAAGGTCATCCCCGCGCCGGAGACTATCTCCAGATGATGCCGGGTGTGGCCGAGCATGCCCGATAGAACGGACATCTGATCGTTGTCGGCCGGTGCGGGATCACTGACAACGGCGGGCTGGGTGTTCAGCTGCGAGGTGAGCCATTGCTTCACGTCCGGTTCGTTCATCAGCTGGATGAGTTCGCGAACCTTTTCGGGTGGTGGCGCCGTCTGCTGGGTCGCCGTCGTATTTTGCGCGAGCACAGTGAGCGGCGCGGCCAGCACAAAGAAACATAAAAACAGCATCCCCATCAGCTGCCTGCCAGCCCCGACATCCTTCATACACGTCACCCTTCCCGCAATCGGACCGCCGGCCCGTTTTTGCAGACTATACGCCTTTTTCATGCGAGCAAGCAGGCACTTACGCGGGCGGCGTGATCATCGCCTGATGCCATTGCCCTGGAGGCATTGTCGCGCTAGTTTCCGCGACAATGCCGTTCGATGCTCGGGGACGCTCGTGTTCAATTTCCTGAAAAGGCTCTTCGGTAGAGGCAGACAAGCGAAGGCGCGCGCTGAAGAGGGGCCGCCGATACCCGAGGCCTCGAACATCACACCAGTGAAGATGCTCGACCTGAATATTCCGGACGAAGCCTTGCACAACGAAGCCCGCTTTGCGGCCTATCTGCAGGAACGGCTGCCGTTTTTCGGCGACCTGATCAGCATCGACTACGATGCCGGCGCCGGCAGCCTGACACTGCATAGCCGCAACGGCGATACCATGACGAAATTTTTGAGCAACGCGTTACTGGCGCTGCGCGAAAAGCAAGGGCAAGCCCGGGCGGAGGCGTTGCTCAACTATCTCAACATGACCGAAGCCATGGCCGGCAGCGAGGAACTCGCCCAGATCCTCCCGGTGCTGAAGGCGCGCGATTTCGTCGATGTAGCGCGGCAACAGATGATGCATGCCGTCAAGGACGAACCCGATCCGCCGCATTTCGTCTACCTCGACGAGGCGGAAGGCCTGATCAAGCTCTTCGTCGTCAATGGCGAGACTACGGTCAGCTATGTCATGTCGACGGCGCTGGATGAATGGGGCATCGACGCGCGTGAACTGGCCGAAGTGGCGCAGGGCAACCTGCAGAAATTCCTGTCCAAGACCGGATTGCAGATCGCCAAGCGCAGCCAGTTTCAATATGTCGAGGTCGACGGCCAATTCGAATCCAGCGTCGCCTTCCTGCCGAATTTCTGGGCCCAGGTGCAGGAACAGTCCGGTGGTGCCGCGCCGATCGCGGCGTTCCTGTCACGCGACAAGGTCTTCTTCACCCATGAGAACGACATTCAGGGCCTGCAGCTTCTGGAGCTGATCAGCGCCGATCTCAGCGACGTGCCCTACGTTATTTCGCCGGATCAGTATCGCTGGGAGAATGGCCGCTGGACGCTGTTCAAGCGCGTGGCCCGGATAGAGGCCCCCATCCACCATTAGAACACTTTAGCTTTTCTTCGAATCGCGAAAGCGCTCCATCTCTTTGCTTTTACGCATTCCCGACGGAAAACCGCTTAAACCAGCACTTCCTGATCGACGCGATCCTCTGCGCCGAAGAACTTCAAATAACGCTCGACTTCCGCCGGCTCCCCCGTCGCCTTTTGTGGATTGTCCGAGAGCTTGACAGCCGGGCGGCCATTGGCCTCAATGACCTTGCAGACGATCGAAATCGGGTTGAGCCCCTTGAGCTCGACCGGCGCACAGCCGGCGAAATCATTGGTAAGGTTCGTGCCCCAGCCGAAGCTCATGCGAACGCGGCCGTCGAAATGCTTGTAGGTATCGATGATCGCTTCGACATCGAGACCATCGGAGAAGATCAGCAGCTTTTGGCGGGGATCGCGGCCCATCTTCTTCCACCAGTCGATGATCTTTTCGCCGCCTTCGATCGGAGGGGCACTGTCGGGTCGGAAGCCGGTCCAGTCGGCCACCCATTCCGGGGCGTTGCGCAGGAACGACGCCGTACCGAAAGCATCGGGCAGAACGACAAGAAGATTGCCGCCATAGAGACGGTTCCAGTCGCGCAACACCTTATAGGGCGCCTTGCCGAGTTCCTCGTTGTTCTTGGCAAGCGCGGCGGCGACCATCGGAAGTTCGTGCGCGTTGGTGCCCACGGCCTCCAGATCCGAGTCCATGGCGAGCAGCACGTTGCTCGTGCCGGTGAAAGCGTGCGGCACGCCTTCCTTCAGCGCCTCGACGCACCAGCGCTGCCAGAGGAAGCTATGGCGGCGGCGGGTGCCAAAATCGGAGATGCGCAAGCCCGGCAGTTCTTTGAGGCGGTCCACCTTTTCCCACATCTTCGCCTTGGCGCGGGCATAGAGCACATCGAGCGTGAAAGGACCGAGCGCCTTCAGCGCCGTGCGCGAGCGCAGCTCGTTGATGATGGCGAGCGCGGGGATTTCCCACATCGTCGTTTCTTTCCACGAGCCGTGGAAGTCGAGAATATACTGACCGTCGCGCTTCGACAGTTCGTATTCCGGCAGCTGGAAATTCGACAACCAGGTGAGGAATTCCGGTTCGAAAATCTGGGCGCGGCCATAAAAGCTGTTACCGGCCAGCCAGATCATCTCCTTCTTGGAGAGCCGCAGCGTGCGGGCGTGATCGAGCTGTTCGCGCAACTCCCTCTCGTCGATCACCTCGGCAAGACGGACGCTCTTGGTGCGATTGATCAGCGAAAAAGTGGCGTCGACATCGGGATAGAGCTTCCAGATCATCTGGAGCATCAAAAGCTTATAGAAATCCGTATCGATCAGGCTACGGATGATCGGATCGAGCTTCCAGGTATGGTTATAGACGCGGGTGGCGATATCCGTCTTGGTCATGTCGTTCCTGCCCCGTCTCCTGCCCTGCGGACGTCATGCTTCTCACCGGCTGGCAGTCCGGCACGCATATATAGTGCCTACAGTGCCCTGTTATCAAAAAATGTTGAGCGAAAGTCCAGTCACTGAAAGAAATTTGATACCAGACTTAACGGGTCGCGTATGGCGGCAACAACCGGAACAAAAAGTCCCGATTGCCGCCATCTCATGCAAGTTCAGTAACCCCGGCTGCGATCCACAAGGTGCTGCAGCGGCTCGCCGCGCTCGAAGCGGGCAATCTGTTCCTCGACATGGCGCATCAGCGCCTTTTCCTCGGATACCGCGGAATCATGCGGCGTGATGATGACATTTTCGAGGTCCCAGAGCGGATCGCCCTTCGCCAAAGGCTCGACGTCGAAGACATCGAGCGAGGCACCGCCGAGGACGCCGGTGCGGATCGCCGATACGATGTCTGCCTGGACCTGGCTCTTGCCCCGCCCGGCATTGATGAAGACCGGCTTGGAAAGAGCGCCATCGCGGCGAAGCCTGGAAAAGAGCGAGGCGTTGTAGATCCCTGTGGTTTCCGGCGTCAGCGGCAACAAGCCCACAAGAATATCGGTTTGCGCAAGAAACGCATCCAGCTCGCCGGCATCGAAGGTTTGCATGCCGTCGATCTCTTTCTTGCTGCGCGACCAGCCGATGACGTTGAAACCCATGACCTTGAGCTTGGCGGCGGCATCGCAGCCGAGAACGCCGAGACCCATGACGCCGACGGTGACATCGGCTGCTTCGGGACCTTGTTGCTGGGCCCAGACGTGCTGGCGCTGGTTCCTGAGGTGCCCCTGAACATCGCGCAGATGCATCAGGCATTGCATGACGACCCATTCGCTCATGCGCGTCGTCAGGCTGCGGTCGACGAAACGGACCATCGGTATATCGGGCAGGCCGGCAATGGACATCATCGAATCGACGCCGGCGCCGCCGGAAAAGATGACCTTCAGATTGGGCGCCCGCTTGAAGAGGTCGGCATCGGGCTTCCACAGAAGCGCGTAGTCGACATGGCTGAGATCTGCACCCTTGCTGGAGGGGTCGGCCAGATTGATGCTGCCGCGATCGGCAAAGGCTGCTTCGAGCGCCTTGGCGACCGTCGCCGGACTGAATTTGAGATCGACGAGAACGGGGCTTTTGGCCGACATGGCGATGGTCTTCATTGCTGGATGGTGGCGGTGGGCACGGCTTCGATGTTGAAGGCGGCGGCGAGAAGCGCCTTGGTATAATCCTCTTTCGGCGCGCGGAAAATATCGGCCGAGGCACCCTGCTCCACGACCTTGCCGAAGCGCATGACGATCAGCTCGTTGGCGAGCGCTTTGACCACCCTCAGGTCGTGGCTGATGAAGAGGTAGGCGAGATCGTGCTTTTTCTGCAGGTCGCGCAGAAGGTCGACCACCTGCGCCTGTACGCTCATGTCGAGCGCCGAAGTCGGCTCGTCGAGCATGACGAAGCGCGGCTTCAGCACCATGGCGCGGGCAATGGCGATGCGCTGACGCTGGCCACCGGAGAACTCGTGCGGGAAGCGCCAGCGGGTGGACGGATCGAGACCGACTTCCTCCAGCGCCCAGCAGACGCGCTTGTCGCGCTCATCGGCAGAAAGCGAGCGCTCGTGAACCTTGAGCCCTTCGGCGATGATCTCGCCAACCGACATGCGCGGGCTGAGCGAGCCGTAAGGGTCCTGAAAGACCACCTGCAGCTGGTTGCGCAGCGGCCGCATCTCGCGGAACGAATAGCCGGCTATATCCTTGCCGACGAAGGCGATGCGGCCTCGCGAGGAAATGAGCCGGGCGAGTGCCAGGCCGAGCGTGGTCTTGCCGGAACCGGATTCGCCGACGACACCGAGCGTCTGGCCGGCCCTGAGTTTCAGATCGATGCCGTCGACGGCCTTCACATGGTCGACGACCTTGCGCATGAAGCCGGCCTTGATGGGGAACCAGACGCGGATATCGCTGCCTTCCATGACCACGGGCTTTTCGGCGTCGCTGGCCGGCGGTTCGCCGCGCGGCTCGGCGGCGAGCAGATGGCGCGTATATTCGTGCTGTGGATTGGTGAAGACATCCTCCACCGCACCGGTCTCGACGATGTGGCCCTTGGTCATCACGCAGACGCGGTCAGCGAACTTGCGGACGATGCCGAGATCATGGGTGATGAACAGCATCGACATGCCGTGCACGCCCTTGAGATCGCGCAATAGCTCGAGGATCTGCGCCTGCACCGTCACGTCGAGCGCCGTCGTCGGCTCGTCGGCGATCAGCAATTCCGGGCGGTTGGCAAGCGCCATGGCGATCATCACGCGCTGGCGCTGGCCGCCGGATAGCTCGTGCGGATAGGCCTTGAGGCGTTTTTCCGGCTCGCGGATGCCAACCTGGTTCAAGAGTTCCAGCGTGCGACTGCGGGCGGCGTGGCCGCTCATGCCCTGATGCAGAGCCAAGATTTCGCTGATCTGCCGCTCGATCGAGTGGAGCGGATTGAGCGAGGTCATCGGCTCCTGGAAGATCATGGTGATGTCGTTGCCCCGCACGGCGCGCAGCTCGTTATCCGATGCCTTCAGCAAATCCTTGCCCTTGAACAGGATCTCGCCCGAGGGGTGGCTGGCGGAGGGATAGGGCAGCAGCTTCAGGATCGAATTGGCCGAGACCGACTTGCCTGAGCCGGATTCGCCGACCAGCGCCAGAACCTCGCCCTTTCTGATATCAAAGGAGATGTTATCGACCGCGATCGAGGTTTGCCCGCCTTGATGAAAGGCGACCGACAGATTGCGGACAGAGAGCAAGGGTGTGGAATTTTCGCTCATCGGAACGTCTTCCTTGGATCGAAGGCGTCACGCACGGCCTCGCCGATGAAAATCAGCAGCGACAGCATGATCGACATGGTGAAGAAGGCCGACAGCCCGAGCCAGGGAGCCTGCAGGTTGGATTTGCCCTGGGCGATCATCTCACCCAGCGACGGCGAACCGGGTGGCATGCCAAAGCCCAGAAAATCGAGCGAAGTCAAAGTGGAGATCGAGCCTGACAGGATGAAGGGAACGAAGGTCAGCGTCGCGACCATCGCATTCGGCAGCAGGTGCCTATACATGATGGTGCGGTTGTCGACGCCAAGGGCGCGAGCAGCGCGGACATATTCGAAATTGCGTGCCCGCAGGAATTCGGCACGTACGACGCCGACCAGGCCCACCCAGGAGAACAGCAGCAATATGCCGAGAAGGATGAAGAAGCCGGGCGGCAGAACGGAAGCGATGATCAGCAGGATATAGAGCACCGGCATCGACGACCAGATCTCGATGAAGCGCTGCATCAACAGGTCTGTCCATCCGCCGAAATAGCCCTGCACGGCACCGGCACAGACGCCGACGACCGCCGAGCAGATGGTGAGCACCAGGCCGAACAGCACCGATATGCGGAAGCCGTAGATCAACCGGGCCAGCACATCGCGCGCCTGATCATCTGTGCCGAGCCAGTTGAGGTTGCTCCAGTTGCAATTGCGATCGGCAGCGCCAGCGGCATAGCCCGAGCACCGCTCTTCCTTGCTCATCGCCCAGAATGGCGGTGTCGGCGCCGACTTTCCCTGCGGGAGATTGGAATTGGCCGTCTGATAGGAATAATGGATCGGCGGCCAGATCATCCAGCCATTGGCGTTGATCTCGTCCTGAATATCCTGGGCACGGTAATCCGTCTGTGCCAGAAAGCCGCCGAACTTGTCCTCGGGATAATCGACGAAAATCGGCGTCAGAATCTCGCCCTTATAGGAGACGAGGATCGGCCGGTCGTTGGCGATGAACTCGGCGCCGAGGGTGAGGACGAACAGGACCGCGAAGATCCAGAGCGACCAGTATCCGCGGCGGTTCGCCTTGAAATTCTGCCATCGGCGCACATTGGTCGGCGAGAACAGCCCCTTGCGCGGCGGCTTCACCGTGATCGGCGCCGTGGGATGATTGGCGGCGTCCATCAGACATCCCTCCGCTCGAAGTCGATGCGCGGATCGATCCAGGTGTAGATCAGGTCGGAAACGAGGCTGACCACGAGGCCGAGCAGCGAAAAGATGAAGAGCGTCGCAAACACCACCGGATAATCTCGCTGGACGACCGAGAGATAGCTGAGACGGCCAAGGCCATCGAGCGAGAAGATGTTCTCGATCAGCAGCGAGCCGGTGAAGAAGGCGGAAATGAAGGCGCCGGGAAAGCCGGCGATGACGATGAGCATGGCGTTGCGGAAGACATGACCATAGAGCACGCGCCGTTCACTCAAGCCCTTGGCGCGGGCGGTGATGACATATTGCTTCTTGATTTCCTCGATGAAGGAATTCTTGGTGAGCAGCGTCGTGGTGGCGAAGGCAGCAAGCGACAGCGAGATCAACGGCAGCACCAGATGCCAGGCGTAGTCGAGGATCTTCTGCCACCAGTTGAGATCGGCGAAATTATCCGAGACGAGGCCGCGCAAGGGGAACCAGTCGAAGAAGGAGCCGCCGGCAAACAGCACGATCAGCATGATGCCGAAAAGGAAGCTCGGAACGGCATAGCCGATGATGATGACGCCCGAGGTCCAGACGTCAAAGGTCGATCCGTCCTGCACCGCCTTGCGGATCCCGAGCGGGATCGAGATCGCATAGGAGAAGATCAGGATCCAGATGCCGAGCGAAATCGACACCGGCAGCTTTTGCCCGATAAGGTCGAGGACCGTGGTGTTGCGGAAGAAGCTCTCGCCGAAATCGAAGCGGATATAGTTCCACATCATCTGGCCGAAGCGCTCGAGCGGCGGCTTGTCGAAACCGAACTGCTTGTCGAGCTTGGCGATCAGCTCAGGGTCGAGCCCCTGCGCGCCGCGATATTTCGAGCTGCTGTCATCGAAGGCCTGCTGGGCCAGCATATCGGTGCCGCCGGACAGGCGTCCGGTGGCATTGTCGGCCTGGCCCGTCAGCTGTGCGATGACCTGCTCGACGGGGCCGCCCGGCGCGAACTGCACGATGGTGAAGGAAATCGCCATGATGCCGACGATGGTCGGGATCATCAGCAAGAGACGTCTCAGAATGTAGGCGCCCATCAGTCCGCCGCTCCCTCAAAGAAGGGTATATTCCGCTTCGTCTCAATCCATCCGTCGATCAATTCACATTCCCTTCCGCCGGATGACAACCGGCGCAGTCATTTCAGCTTGAAACTATCCGAATCAGCTCGAGCATTTGGAGCCCAGCGGGCTCATCATTGCAAGAGAGGCTCACTTTCCGGCACTTTTCGACCACCAGACGTCGGGAAAGCCTATGGAATATTCAGGCAACTGAGCCGGATGTTCGAATTTGTCCCAGTAGGCGATATGGAAGCTGGTCGTATAGAACAGCGGAACCACATAGTGATGAGCGAGCAATACGCGGTCCAGCGCCTTGGCGGTCGCGTCCTTTTCGGCGATGTCCTTGGCGAAGATGACCTTATTGATAAGGGCATCGATGCCGGGATCGGAAATGCCGGCATAATTGCGCGAGCCAAGGCGATTGACAGAGGCCGAGCCCCAGAAGTCAATCTGCTCATTTCCCGGATTCAATGTCTGAGCCCAGACGGTCCAGATCATGTCATAATCGAAGCTTCGGACGCGATTGATGTATTGTGATGAATCGACCGTGCGTACGGTGGCGTTGATGCCGATCTTCTTGAGGCTCTGCGTGTAGGGCAGAACCCATTTCTCCACGAAGGGGCTGCCGAGCAGGATTTCGATGGAAAGCGGCTTGCCCGTCTGCCCGTTGACCATCTGATTGCCCTTCAGCGTGTATCCCGCCTGCTTGAACAGATCGAGCGCCTTGCGCAGATTGTCTCGAGACTTCTGCTGATCACCGCCGACAGGATTGGTATAAGGCGTCGTGAAGACGTCAGCCGGAACCTTGTCCTTGATGTCATTGAGGATGTTCAGCTCATCACCCTGAGGCAGGCCGGATGACGCGAGTTGCGTGCCGAAAAAGAAACTATTGATGCGGCTATACTGATTGAAGGCGATGGTGCGGTTGAGCTCCTCGAAATCGAAGGCATAGTTCAACGCTTCGCGAACGCGCTCATCCTTGAACTGATCGCGGCGCATATTCGGCACCAATGCCTGCATGACGCCCGTGGCGCGCAGCGGGTTGGGCACTTCCTCGCGCTTGATGCGGCCATCCTTGGCGGCCGGGAAATCGTAGCCCGTAACCCAGCGGCTTGCGACATTGTCCTGCCAGTAATCGATGGTGCCGCCGCGGAAGGCCTCGAACTCAACATCGTTGTCGGAGAAATACGTGTAGGAAATCGTCTTGAAATTGTTCTCGCCGACGTTCACCGGCAGGTCCTTGCCCCAATAGTCGTCGCGCAACTCATAGCGGATGGTGGAGCCGGGCGAGACTGCAACAATCTTATAGGGACCCGAGCCCATAACCGGCTCGAGCGTGGTGCGGGAAATATCGCGAGGCTTGCCGTCCGGTCCAGTGGCTTCCCACCAATGCTTCGGCACGATCGGAAACTGACCGAGGATCGACGGCAGCTCCCGATTGTTTTTTTCGTCGAAGTAGAACGTCACATCACGATCACCGGTCTTTTCGGCGCGTGTCACATGGCTGTAGTAGGTCGTGAAGAGCGGGTTGAGTTCCTTCGCCTTGTCGAAACTGAAAACGACATCCGCAGGCGTTACCGGCTGTCCGTCAGCCCACTTTGCCTCAGGTCGCAGGCGGAACGTAGCGCTGGAAATATCGTCCGGATACGAAACGCCCTCTGCAAGCAATCCATAGGACGAGGAGACTTCGTCATCGGCCGATTTCAACAGACTGTCGAAGACGAGGCCGGACCCGAGGGAAGCGATGCCCGCAACCGGATTGCCCTTGAACAATACGGGATTGAGGGTATCAAAGGTACCATTGCTCGACAGCTTCAACTCGCCGCCTTTCGGCGCATCGGGATTGACATAATCGAAATGCTTGAAGCCGGGCTGGTATTTGAGATCGCCGAGAATGGCGGTGCCGATGCGGAATTGCGGCTCTTCAGCTTGAGAAGCTACCGGCAAGGCCAGCAGGCACATGAAAGAAACGACCAAGCCTGCTTTCAACCGCGTCAATGCCATTCATGATCTCCCGATGATTTCTAGAGAATCAGCATAAGGCAAATGAGGGCAAAAAGCAGGACGCAATTGCTCATCTCTTTGGCATTAAGCCGTATGAGGCGTTTCGAAATCAGCTTTTGCAGGCGGCTTCTTCCAGGCGCTTGCGCAGCATCAGCCGTAATTCGCTAACGACGCGCCGGTCCTCCGCAGCGTCTGGTTCGTTGGCGACGACGAGAGCGATGCGCAGCAGTTCAAGTACGATCCCCGACATCAAGCCGATATCGTCCGATATCGGCGGCTGAGCACGCCGCAAAATAGTGGCGATCAACTCCTTAAGCTCGGCGCGGGAGCGTGCCTTGCGCTCCTTGGGAATATCGCGGCGCGCGCCGAGCACGGGGAATTCCGGAAATTCTTCGATGAATGCGCCAAGCGCATCGAAAATAGCTTCGCCGCTATCGGCTGCGGAAAGGCCAGTGCTCTGCTCCGCCACCTCCCGAAGACCCGTCTTCAGCCGCTCCAGGCGATCGATATGCAGCGCCTCGGCGAGCAGGAGCTTTGTCGGGAAGAATTGATAAAGCGAGCCGATGGAGGACCGAGCCTCGGCCGCGATCTCCGTCATCGTTGCAGCGTCGTACCCCTTTCGGGCCAAGACCCTTGCAGCGGCCTCCAGCAGGATCACGACACGGTCATGGCCGCGCTGCCGCTTCGGTGTGCGCGTCTTCAATTCTTCACTTGATTTTTGTGAGGGCATCCTCATATTTTCCATTGCGAGGATATCCTCATATTTCTCCTGGAGCCCCCAATGCCACTTTACGACCCCCGGACCACCGCTCTCGTTTCCATCGACCTGCAGGGCCTGGTTCTCAGCCGCCAGCTCGCACCCCATTCGGCCCAGCAGATCATCGACAACACGGTCGCCATTGCAAACAAGCTGAAGGCCGATGGCGGAACGACCGTCTTTGTCACGGTTGGATTTTCCCCGGACTATGCCGACGCTGTCAACCAGCCGACTGACGAAACCTTCACGCTTCCCCCCGGTGGTTTGCCGGCAGCCGCGCTGGCACCGCCCGCCGAAATTGCCGCGCTGACGCCCGACGTCGCCATCATCAAACGCCAGTGGAGCGCCTTTTACGGCACCGAACTCGATCTGCAGCTTCGCCGCCGCGGCATCAAGACACTGATCCTGACCGGCGTCGCCACCAATTTCGGTGTCGAATCGACGGTGCGTGATGCCTATGCGGCAAATTATGCCGTCATCGTCGCCGAGGACGCCGTGACGACATTCTCGCAGGACATGCAGGATTTCTCCTGCACGAAGGTGTTGCCGCGACTGTCGCGCATTCGCAAGACGGTGGAAATTTTGGCGAACTGATCCGTCCGCATTGACGGCCAGAACGGGCAAGCAGGTGGCCGTTGATCGGCCACCTGTGATTGTCGCGGATTAACTTGGACCATTTTTCAGGATAGTCTTGCCGCAAATCACTTCGGCCCGTTCCGACCGCCTTTCAAGGATATGCATGGTTTCCCCACTGGTTCGCACCTTCCAGACTATCGGCAAATTCTCCCTCGCCGCCGCGCTCGGCATGGGCCTCATCGCCGGCGATGCGCTGGCGCAGCAGACGGCCCCCTCGCCCGGCAGCGCCAAGGCGATCTTCGGCGGCGTCACCCTTCCGACGCAGGGGCCATCGCAGTCGATCGGCTTCTATGCCAAGGGTTGCCTTGCCGGCGCGGTCGCGCTGCCTGCCGATGGTCCGACATGGCAGGCCATGCGCCTTTCGCGCAACCGCCGCTGGGGCAGGCCCGAGCTGATCGGCCTGCTCGAACGCCTGTCGCGCGATGCCGCGAAGAATGACGGCTGGCCGGGCCTGCTCGTCGGCGACATCTCGCAGCCCCGCGGTGGCCCGATGTTCAACGGTCATGCCTCGCACCAGATCGGCCTCGATGCCGATATCTGGCTGACGCCGATGCCTCAACGCAAGCTATCGGCTGCCGATCGCGAAGCCCTGCCCTTCACCTCGATGCTCGCCAAGGACAAATTCCTGACGATCAACGACAGGGTCTGGACGCCGGCGCATGCCCGCCTGCTGATGCGCGCGGCAAGCTATCCCGAGGTCGAGCGCATCTTCGTCAATCCGGCCATCAAGAAGAAGATGTGCGACAGCTGGACGGGTGACCGCAGCAATCTCGGCAAGCTGCGCCCGGAATATGGGCACGACTCGCATTTCCACATCCGCCTACGCTGCCCCCCGGGCTCCGTCGGCTGCACGGGACAAGCGCCGGTTGCCGCCGGCGACGGCTGCGACAAGACGCTTGCCTGGTGGCTCGGGCCGGAACCCTGGGTAAAGCCGAAGCCGAAACCGAGTGACAAGCCGCCGGTAAAGCCGCGGGAGGTCATGGTTTCCGATCTTCCTAGGGCTTGCGAGGCCGTGCTGGCCGCGCCGCCCGTCGCCTCCGTGCGCGCCGCTACCTATGGCGCCAAAGGTGCCGGCGCGGCTGCCGAAACGGATGCAATGCCCGCCTCCGGCAACACACCGCCCGGCCAGATTCCGCAGCAGTGAGGCATGGGCAGTCCTTGCCCAAGCAGTCTTTCAAAGCTCATCCTCTTAGTATAGAAGGCGGATAAATCGATTGAAAGCACTGGGCGGAGCAAGGACTTCATGGCCGGCAGCAAATGCATCGCGCTGATCGCGCACGATCAGAAAAAGGATGCGATGGCAGAATTTGCACGGCGCAATCAGGCAGCCCTTGCCGATTGGAACATCGTCGCAACCGGCACGACCGGTGGCCGCGTGCTCGACGCCTGTCCCACTCTCAAGGTTGTCAGGCTGAAAAGCGGTCCACTCGGCGGCGACCAGCAGATCGGTGCGCTGATCGCCACTGGCGAGATCGACATGCTCGTCTTCTTCATCGATCCCCTTACGCCCCTGCCGCACGATGTCGACGTGAAGGCATTGACGCGGCTTGCCGTTGTCTACGACATTCCCATGGCGCTCAACGAATCCACCGCCGAGCGGCTGATCAAAACACTGAATCATTAATCCGCCTTGCCGGCGGCAGACCACGGACCTGGCCATGCCCGAGCTCAATCACAGCGATGCCCCACTGCCTTTTCCCATCGTGATCGGCGATATCGGCGGGACGAATGCGCGTTTCTCGATCCTTGTCGACGCCGAAGCCGAACAGGAACATTTTCCGGTCGTGCAGACGGCGAATTTCGCGACGATCGACGATGCGATCAAGCAGACCCTCGAAAAGAGCAGGGTGCAGCCGCGCGCCGCGATCCTTGCGATGGCAGGCCCGGTGCAGGGCGACGAAATTCCGCTCACCAATTGTGATTGGGTGATCCGCCCGAAGACGATGATCGCCAATCTCGGCATCGAGGATGTGCTTGTCATCAACGATTTCGAGGCGCAGGCGCTGGCAATCTCCGACGTTGCCGACGAGCATCGCGAAACCATAGGCAAGGCCTCGGAAAACAAGAGCGCCTCGCGCGCCGTGCTCGGACCGGGCACCGGGCTTGGCGTTGCAGGCCTTGTCCATACCCAGCATCAGTGGATACCCGTGCCGGGTGAAGGCGGCCATATCGATCTTGGACCGCGCACAAAGCGCGACCTGCAGATCTGGCCGCACCTGGAAACCATCGAGGGCCGCATCTCGGCCGAGCAGATCATCTGCGGCCGCGGGCTGCAGAACCTCTATCACGCCGTTTGCGCGGCCGATGGCATCGAACCGAGCCTGAAAGAGCCGGCCGATATCACCAACCATGCGCTTGCCGGCACCAACGCGCAGGCCGAGGAAACGCTGACGCTCTTCGTCACCTATCTCGGCCGCGTTGCCGGCGATATCGCGATGATCTTCATGGCGCGCGGCGGCGTCTATCTCTCGGGCGGCATCCCGCAGAAGATCCTGCCGGCGCTGCAGAAGCCGGAATTCCGCGCAGCCTTCGAAGACAAGGCGCCGCATACCGAAATGATGAAGACGATCCCAACCTATGTCGTCGTCAATCCGTTGGCAGCGCTTTCCGGCCTTGCCGCCTATGCCCGCAAGCCATCGAGCTTCGGGCTTGCGACCGACGGCCGCCGCTGGCGGCGTTGAGCGCTTTCAACAATGGATGGCGCGCTGAAACTTCCGGCAAGCCATGCCTTTTTGAAGCAGCGGCCTTCCTCTATAATGGGGTCGGCTTCAGGGCCGGCCTTAACCAGTGTGGCGGCCGTCCCTAGCCAAAGCCGTCCTAACTCTTTATAGAGCCGCGAAAGCATATGCCACATTCGGCTCGCTTGGTTTGAGACAGGAAGCCGATTTTTGAAATCGCCCGATACCAAAAAAACAAACGTCGACAGCGAAGCCATCTCCGGCATGCTGAAGCGCATCATTGCTGAAAATGGCCGTGATCATATCTGGGGCTATACCGTCGCCATCGCCTGCCTGATCCTCGTGGCGGCCTCGACGGCCTATATCGCCTACATCATGAAATGGGTCATCGATAAGGCCTTTGTCGATCGCGATCTCATCGATGCCTGGCTGATTTGCGGAAGCATCTTCGTTGTTTTCGTGGCGCGCGGTTTCGCCGGATATTTTCAATCGGTCATTCTGAGCAAAATCGGCAACAACATCATCGCCCGCTATCAACGACGGCTCTACAATCACCTGATGTCCCTGTCGGTCGGCTTCTTCAACGAGGCCCGCTCGGCGCAGCTTGCAGCCCAGGTCAGCCAGAACGTCTCCGGCATTCGCGACGTCATGAACCTGACGATCACCTCGACGGCGCGCGACCTCCTGACCTTCGTGTCCCTGCTCGGCGTGATGATCTTCCAGGACCCGGTGCTGAGCATCGTATTCCTGGTCATCGCGCCACCGCTCTTCCTTGCACTTCGCTATATTTCCAAGCGCCTGCGCGCCGCGACACGCGAAGCTGTTGTTCTCAACAGCCACGTGCTCGGCGCGATGCAGGAGACCATCCAGGGCATTTCCATCGTGAAAGCATTCACGATGGAAAACGAGCTGGAGCGCAAGATCAACAAGCTCATCACGGCAGCCGAACACCGGCAGAACCGCATCGCCCGCCTCTCGGAGCGCAACGGACCGCTGATGGAAAGCGTCGCCGGCCTCGTGATTGCCAGCCTTTTTGCCTATGCAGCCTACCGATCGATTTACGACAACGTGTCGCCCGGCGTGTTCTTCTCCTTCGCCACGTCGCTGTTGCTCGCCTATGATCCGGCCCGCCGTCTCGCCAAGCTGCAGGTGCAGCTGGAACGCGCTGTCGTCAACGCGCGGATGATCTACGAACTGCTCGACATGGAACCGCGCCAGCGCGACCTGCCGGATGCGAAGCCGCTCGTCGTCACTGAAGCCCGCATCGAATTCCGCGGTGTCCATTTTGCCTATGGCGACGACACCGTACTGGACGATGTCAGCTTCGTGGCGGAAGGCGGAAAGACGACGGCGCTCGTCGGCCCTTCCGGCGCCGGTAAGTCCACGGTCATCAATCTCATCCCCCGCTTCTACGACCCGAAGGCCGGCAGCATCCTCATTGATGGGCAGGATATCAGCCACATCACCAAGCAGTCGCTGCGCCAGCATCTCGCCTATGTCTCGCAGCAGCCCTATCTTTTCGAAGGCTCGATCCGCGACAATATCCGCTATGGCCGCCCCGAGGCGACCGACGCGGAGATCGAAGCGGCAGCCCGGCACGCCTACGCCCATGATTTCATCATGGCGCAGCCGCAGGGTTACGACACGCCGGTCGGCGAAAATGGCGTGACGCTCTCCGGTGGCCAGCGGCAGCGTCTGTCGATCGCCCGCGCGCTGGTGCGCAATGCGCCGATCCTCCTGCTCGACGAAGCGACCTCAGCGCTCGATACGGAATCGGAAGCGGCCGTGCAGAAGGCGCTGGACGAAGCCATGAGCGGCCGCACGGTCGTCGTTATCGCCCACCGCCTGTCGACGGTGGTCCGGGCCGAGAAGATCATCGTCATGCAGAACGGACGCGTGGTCGAAGAGGGCAACCACGAGACGCTTGCAGAGGCCGATAATGGTCTTTACGCTCGCCTCAACAACCTTCAGCGGCCGGCCGTTTCCAGCAACTCCCGCAAATAAGACGATAGAGACGACATGAGCGACAATGCGATGAAGCTGGTGGTGGTTGGCGCGGCGGGCCGCATGGGACAGGCTCTGATCCGCCTCATCCATGCCACCGATGGCCTGACGCTGCACGCCGCCGTCGCCCGCCCCGGCTCCGCCTTCATCGGCAAGGACGCCGGCGAGATCGCCGGGCTGGGGCCGATCGGCGTCCCCATGACCGACGATCCGCTTTCCGCCTTCCTGCATGCCGAAGGCGTCATCGATTTCACGACGCCGGTAACCAGTGTGACCTTTGCCGGGCTTGCCGCTCAGGCCCGCATCGTCCACATCATCGGCACGACGGGCTGCTCGGCCGAGGACGAAGCGAAGTTTCAGGCGGCCGCACGCCATGCCCGCATCGTCAAATCGGGCAATATGGGCCTCGGCATCAACCTTTTGAGCGTGCTGATCGAGCAGGCGGCACGCGCCCTTCCCTCGGCAGACTGGGATATCGAAGTGCTGGAGATGCATCACCGGCACAAGGTCGATGCGCCCTCGGGCACCGCACTTCTGCTCGGCCAGGCCGCAGCCAAGGGCCGCGGTATCGATCTCGACGACCATTCCGTGCGCGTGCGCGATGGCCACACCGGCCCGCGGCCCGCTGGCACCATCGGCTTTGCGACCTTGCGCGGCGGCAGCGTGGTCGGCGATCATTCCGTCATCTTCGCCGGTGAAGGCGAGCGCCTGACGCTGTCGCACAGTGCCGGCGACCGTTCACTGTTTGCGCGCGGCGCGCTGCAAGCCGCTCTCTGGGCGCGCGACAAGAAACCCGGCTTCTATTCCATGCTCGATGTCCTCGGGCTTTCCACACGTTGACCTGACCCCTGGAGCGGATCGGCACGGAACTGCCGATCGCTCCAGCCTTTTATTGTCTCGCAATTCCGGACGGAAAACCGCTACAGACTTTTCCTGGAATTGCTTCATTAAGGAGAAATTTTATGAGCGGTACTCTCGTCCTCGTTCGCCATGGCCAGAGCGACTGGAATTTGAAGAATCTCTTTACCGGCTGGAAAGACCCCGATCTGACCGCGCTCGGCATCGAGGAAGCTAAGACGGGCGGCAAGGCGCTGGCCGATTACGGCATCAAGTACGACGTCGCCTTCACCTCGGATCTGACCCGCGCCCAGCACACGCTGAAGATCATCCTCGATGAAATCGGCCAGGCCGGACTCGAGACCATCAAGGACCAGGCGCTGAACGAGCGCGATTACGGCGATCTCTCCGGCCTCAACAAGGACGACGCCCGCGCCAAGTGGGGCGAGGAACAGGTTCACATCTGGCGCCGTTCCTACGACGTGCCCCCGCCCGGCGGCGAAAGCCTGCGTGACACCGGCGCCCGTGTATGGCCCTATTACCTGACGGAAATCCTGCCGCGCGTGCTCGCCGGCCAGAACGTGCTGGTAGCCGCCCACGGCAACTCGCTGCGTTCACTCGTGATGGTTCTCGATCGCCTGAGCAAGGCACAGATCCTTGAGCTCAACCTCGCGACCGGCGTACCGATGGTCTACAAGCTCAAGGCCGACTCCACCGTCGCCTCGAAGGAAGTCCTCGGCGACATGTCGGGCGCTCATTGAGTTCCTGAAAGAAGCGCCACCCCTCACACGCTGAATGGTTGAGGGGTGGAAAATGCAGCGAAATGTGTTACACTGCACTGCATATGTAACACATAGGCTTGATATGACGGACGCTACATTTACGTTTCGGGTTGAAGAAGACTTGAAGTCCGCCTTCAGCGAGGCTGCAAAAGCACATGATCAAACCGGAGCGCAATTGCTTCGAGGCTTCATGCGCGACTATGTGAAACGGCAGCAAGATGCAGCTGACTATGACGCATGGTTTCGCCAGCAGGTTCAGGCTGGTCTCGTTTCCGCCAATGCAGGCAATCTCATCCCCGCCGATGACGTCGAAGCCGAATTCGCTGCCTTGCGAGAAGAAACACGCCGCAAGCTCAGCGGCAAATCTTCGTGAAACTTGCTTGGACGCCCGAAGCAAGAGCCGACCGACGCGCAATCTTTAGCTATATCGAGGCGGAGAATGCCTCAGCGGCAATCGCGCTTGATGAACTCTTTGCCAAACGGTCAACGCAGCTTATTACACATCCGATGACGGGCCGACCCGGCCGCGTATCCGGGACCCGAGAACTCGTCGTGCATAGAAACTATCTGCTGGTTTACGATCTTGCGGATGAGACAGTGCGAATAATCCGCATTCTTCATGCCGCACAGCAATGGCCGCCGAACGACGTTCAGCCGCTTTCCTAGCCTGAATTCAATCTCAATTCTCGATCGTGAAGCGTACCCTGTCGGCGGCGAAGCGGGAGATCGAATATTGCACCGGCACATTGTCGAGATCGGTGTTCAGTGCCTGGGTGATCAGCACGATGGCCCCTGGCGATAGCTGGAGATCGGCGAGATCGTTCTCGTCGGCATGCGTTGCGGTAATTTCGGTCACCATTCGCACGTAGTCAGGCACGCCGAACTCGCGAAAAGCCTTGGTGATCGACCCGGTCGCCCGATAGGTCTCGGCGATCCCGCCGAAGCGGTCGGCCGGAAACCAGCTGGTGGCGCGCGATACCGGGCGATGATCGGCCTGGCCGAGCGTTTCCAGCCGCACGAGCGGCGCACCGGTCTTGATCCTGAGGTGCCGGGCCAATTCCGCGCTTGCCGCCTCTTCGCCGTCGCCGAGCAGAACGCTGCGGGTCTCGCGCACCTGGTCGCCGATGCCTTGCGAAAACCGCGTCCGCTTAGAAATCGGGAAGCTCAGCCGTTCCTTGCGTTCGATCAGCGTCCCCCGCCCCTGCACGGCCCTGACGATACCCTCCTGCGCAAGTGCTGCGAGCGCGCTTCGGATGGTGTGCCGATTGACGCCGAACTGCAGCGCCAGCGTCGTTTCCGGCGGCACCATGCCGTTTTCGTCGAAGTCGCCGTGGTTGATCGAGGTGCGAATCCGGTCGGCGATCTGCCGCCAGAGCGCCACGCCTGTCTGCCGCTGTATTTTCTGCCCTGCCATTTCGCCCACTCGCCCTGTCACACGCTTGTCACGACTCACTAATAGATATAATCCTATCTTGTATGGTTGTCTATATCAATAGACATTTAAAGGAAGATGCGATGAATTCAGCACAGAGGCAGGAAGCGGCCGCGCAGGAGCGCCGGGAGCGCAAGCGCGTTGCCGATCTCTTGGCGCAGGCCCAGCGCGACGAGCTCGATGCGGCCTGGGAAGCGTTGCCGAGCAAGCCGGCGGTGCAGCCGGTGCGCGGCCCGGAAACCGGGCTTGTCATGGTGCGCGGTCGCATCGGCGGCGGCGGCTCTCCCTTCAACCTCGGCGAGGTCACGGTGACGCGCGCCACCATCCGACTGGCGTCCGGCACGATCGGCCACGCGCATGCGCTCGGAACGGATCGCGAGAAGGCACGGCTTTCGGCCATCTTCGATGCCCTCTGGCAGCAATCGGCCACCAAGGAGTTCGTCGAGAAGGCGATCCTGCAGCCGGTCACCGAACGCATCGCAGACTATGATCGCAAACGCGCCGAAGAAACGGCCGCCACCCGCGTCGATTTCTTCACCATGGTTCGCGGAGAAGACTGATGAGCATCACCACCCCCTCCACCTTCGGCAATGATGCATTGATCGGCGGCTTTACCGATCCGGTGTTCGACGCCCAAAGCGTCTTCAAGATGATGATGGACGCGATGGCGCGCCCGGGCATCCTGCAGACGGTTACCGCCGACATCGCCCCGCCCGCGCCCCTCGGCATTGCTGCGGGCGCGATCGGGCTCACCCTTTGCGACCATGATACGCCGGTCTGGCTTTCCACCAGCCTTGGACGGTCGAGCCTGCCGGAATGGCTGAGCTTTCACACCGGCGCCCCCATCATCCAGGAACGACTGGAAGCGATGTTCGCCTTCATCGAGGCAGGCATGGCGCTTTCCTCCTTCAACCAGTTCGGCATCGGCACCCAGGAATATCCCGATCGCTCGACGACGCTCGTCCTGGAGATCCAAAGTCTCGAAGGCGGCAAGGAACTGGCGCTTTCCGGTCCCGGCATCAACGGCGTCAGCATGATCGCCCCGATCGGACTGCCTGATGCATTCCTGCGCATCTGGAACGACAATCGCGCGCTCTTCCCGCGCGGCGTCGATCTCATCCTGACCGCCGGCCGGCAATTCCTTTGCCTGCCGCGCACCACCAAGATCACCGCGACGGAGTTGTGACATATGTATGTTGCCGTTAAGGGTGGCGAAGCCGCCATTGCCAATGCTCACCGGCTGCTGGCCGACCGTCGCCGCGGCGACCGCTCGCTGCCGGCTGTCGGCATCGACCAGGATCGTCGCGCAGCTTGCGCTGGCGGTCGATCGCGTCATGGCCGAAGCCTCGCTTTTTGACCGCGCGCTGGCGGCACTTGCCGTTCGCCAGGCCCGCGGCGACATGATCGAAGCGATCTTTCTGCTCAGAGCCTACCGCACGACGCTGCCGCGCTTCGGCTATTCACAGCCGCTGGACACGGCAGCCATGAAGATCGAACGCCGCATCTCCGCCACCTACAAGGACCTGCCGGGCGGCCAGCTTCTCGGCCCGACTTTCGACTATACGCACCGCCTGCTCGATCCCAGTCTGCTCACGGACGAGCAGGTGGACGAGCCGATGCAGCGGCCGGCCGAACAGGGCCGCGTCATGCGCGTCTCGGAAATCCTAAGCCAGGAAGGCCTGATCGAGGGCGACGGCAATATGCCCCTCGACCACGAGATCGGCGACCTGACGCGCGAGCCGATGGAATTCCCGATGACCCGCGACCTTCGCCTGCAGGCACTTGCCCGCGGCGACGAAGGCTTCTTGCTGGCGCTCGGCTATTCGACCCAGCGCGGCTATGGCCGCAACCATCCGTTCACCGGCGAAATCCGCATCGGCGAAGTCGAAGTGGAATTCGACGTGCCGGAACTCGGTTTTGCCGTCTCGCTCGGCCGCATCCAGGTGACCGAATGCCAGATGGTCAACCAGTTCGCCGGCTCGGCCAAGGCACCGCCGCAATTTACCCGCGGCTACGGGCTGGTTTTCGGCCAGAGCGAGCGCAAGGCCATGGCCATGTCGCTGGTCGACCGGGCACTGCGGGCCGAAGAACTCGGCGAGGACATTACGGCGCCGGCACAGGACGAGGAATTCGTCATCTCGCATTCCGACAACGTGCAGGCGACCGGCTTCGTCGAGCATCTGAAGCTGCCGCACTATGTCGACTTCCAGGCCGAACTCGACCTGGTGCGGCGCATGCGCCGCGATTTCGAGGCCGCTCGCGAAAGCGGCATGGACCCCATGACGGAGGCAGCCGAATGACCGAACTGGCCACCTACAATTTCGCCTATCTCGACGAACAGACCAAGCGGATGATCCGTCGCGCCATCCTGAAGGCGATCGCCATTCCCGGCTATCAGGTTCCCTTCGCCTCGCGCGAAATGCCGATGCCTTACGGCTGGGGCACTGGCGGCGTGCAGCTGACGGCGGCCATCATCGGGCCGCACGATGTGCTGAAGGTCATCGACCAGGGGGCTGACGACACGACCAATGCCGTCTCCATCCGCGCCTTCTTCCAGAAGGTTGCCAACGTCGCCGTCACCACGCGCACCGACGAGGCGACAATCATTCAGACACGTCACCGCATTCCGGAAGCCAAGCTCGGCCCGAACCAGGTGCTCGTCTATCAGGTGCCGATCCCCGAGCCGCTGCGTTTCCTCGAGCCGCGCGAGACCGAGACCCGCAAGATGCATGCGCTCGAGGAATACGGCCTCATGCACGTGAAGCTCTACGAGGATATCGCCCGCAACGGCCGCATCGCTACCACCTATGCCTATCCGGTCAAGGTTGCCGACCGCTACGTGATGGACCCGTCGCCGACGCCGAAGTTCGACAATCCGAAAATGCATCTGTCGGATGCGCTGCAGCTGTTCGGCGCCGGTCGTGAAAAGCGCATCTATGCCGTGCCGCCATACACCGAAGTCGTGAGCCTCGATTTCGACGATCATCCGTTCGAGGTGCAGCGCTTCGACAAGCCCTGCGCCCTTTGCGGCGCCGAGCAGGTCTATCTCGACGAGGTGATCCTCGACGACAAGGGTGGCCGCATGTTCGTCTGCTCCGACACCGATTTCTGCGAGGACCGCCGCGCCCATGGCCATGCTGGGTCGATGCTCGCAGCCGATGGATTGCCTGGTAGCAAGGAGGCTGCCGAATGACCGATACACCGCTTCTGAAAGTCAAGGACATCTCGAAATTCTACGGCAGCCGCATCGGCTGCCGTGACGTGTCCTTCGAGCTTTGGCCGGGCGAAGTCCTCGCAATCGTCGGTGAATCCGGCTCAGGCAAGACGACGCTGCTCAACTGCATCTCGACGCGGCTGCTGCCGACGACGGGTAGCGTCGAATATCATATGCGCGACGAGACCTATCGTGACCTGTTCCGCATGAGCGAGGCCGAACGGCGCTTCCTGATGCGTACCGACTGGGGCTTCGTGCATCAGAACCCGGCCGACGGCCTGCGCATGACGGTGTCTGCCGGCGCCAATGTCGGCGAGCGGCTGATGGCCATCGGCAATCGCCACTACGGCAACATCCGCAATACCGCCATCGACTGGCTGGAACGGGTGGAAATCGACGCCGACCGCATCGACGACCAGCCGCGCGCCTTCTCCGGCGGCATGCGCCAGCGCCTGCAGATCGCCCGCAATCTGGTGACCGGCCCGCGCCTGGTGTTCATGGACGAGCCGACCGGCGGCCTTGACGTTTCGGTGCAGGCCCGCCTGCTCGACCTCGTTCGCGGCCTCGTCAACGATCTCGGCCTGTCGGCGATCATCGTTACGCACGACCTCGCCGTCGCCCGGCTTCTGTCGCACCGCATGATGGTGATGAAGGACGGATACGTCATCGAGCATGGTCTGACCGACCGCGTGCTCGACGATCCGCGCGAACCCTATACGCAACTGCTCGTCTCTTCGATCCTGCAGGTCTGAGGAAATATCATGGCAACCCCACTCGTCGTTTCCGAAGTCTTCAAAAGCTTCACCATGCATCTGCGTGATGGCCTGCGTCTGCCCGTCGTCGCCGATGTCTCCTTCTCGGTCGCATCCGGCGAATGCGTCGTGCTCGGCGGCCCGTCGGGCATCGGCAAGAGCTCGCTGCTGAAGATGATCTATGGCAATTACGCCGTCGACAACGGCCAGATCCTCGTCACGCACAAGGGCAAGATCGTCGATCTCGCCACCGCCGATCCGCGCACGGTGCTTGAAGTGCGCCGGCAGACCATGGGCTATGTCAGCCAGTTCCTGCGCACCGTGCCGCGCGTCGCCGCCATAGATGTCGTCGCCGAGCCGCTGTTGGCTCGCGGCGTGGCGGCAGCCGATGCCCGCGAAAAGGCAGCCGGCCTGCTTGCGCAGCTGAATCTTCCGCAGGAGCTTTGGCAACTGCCGCCTGCCACTTTCTCCGGCGGCGAGCAGCAGCGCGTCAACATCGCGCGCGGCTTCATCACCGACCACGCCATCCTGCTCCTCGACGAGCCGACAGCCTCGCTCGACGCCCGCAACCGCGCCGTCGTCGTCGACATGATCGAGCAGAAAAAGCAGGCGGGCGTTGCCCTTCTCGGCATCTTCCATGACGAAGAAGTGCGCGAAGCCGTTGGCAGCCGCATTCTCGACGTCTCGCAATTCTCGCCGAGAAAGGCAGCCGCATGAGCCGCAAGCTGGGCGAGACGCCCTTCATCAGCCCGACGGCCAGCGTCAACAATTCGACGCTCGGCCGCTACACCGAGGTGTCCGACCGCTGCCGCATCGACGAAACCGAGATCGGCGATTATTCCTACATCATGCAGGACGGCGCGGTCTGGTGTGCGACCATCGGCAAGTTCGTCAACATCGCCGCTGCCGTTCGCATCAACGCCACCAACCATCCAACATGGCGCGCGACGCTTCACCATTTCACCTATCGCGCCGCCGACTACTGGCCGGACGCCGATATGGAGACCGACTTCTTCACCTGGCGTCGCGAGAACCGGGTCGTCATCGGCCATGACGTCTGGATCGGCCACGGGGCGACCGTGCTTCCGGGTGTCACGGTCGGCAACGGGGCGTCATCGGCGCGGGTGCAGTCGTCTCCAAGGATGTCGCTCCCTATGCGATCGTCGGCGGCGTTCCGGCCAAGCTGATCCGCGAGCGTTTCACTCCCGAGGTCGGCGCACGCATGGACAAGCTGTCTTGGTGGGATTGGGATCATGATCGCCTGCGCACGGCGCTGGCCGACTTCCGCGCCCTTTCGGCCGAGGATTTTCTGGATCGTTACGACGCCTAAGGACGGTTTTCGCCCTGACCGGGCTTGCACGGGGCCGGCAGGCGTCACAGCCTCAGGCTATCTGTCGAGCCCGAGTTTAGGGGAGGCCTCTTCATGGCAAAGCAGTTTTCCAGCATCGACGACCGGCTGCGCGATTTCATCGCGCGGCAACACATCTTCTTCACGGCATCCGCAGCCGCCAATTCGCGGGTCAATGTCTCGCCACGCGAGACGCTATGCCTGCGCATCATCTCGCCGAACACGGCCATCTATCTCGACCGCACCGGCAGCGGCAACGAAACCTCCGCCCATATGAAGGCCGATGGCCGGCTGACCATCATGTTCTGCGCGATGCAGGGGCCGCCGATGATCCTGCGCCTCTATGGTCGCGGCAGGATTATCCATCGACCACTTCCCGAATACCGCGAATTGCTGCACGCACATTATGCCGGAGACGAGCCGCTCGGCGCTCGGCAGATCGTGTGGCTGGACATCGATCTCGTGCAGACATCATGCGGTTTCGGCGTGCCACTGTTTTCCTATGAGGGCGAAAGACCGAGCCTCGATCAATGGGCCAAAGCCAAAGGTCCGGATGGTATTGAGGAATACCGGCGCGAGAAGAATGTCCTCAGTATGGATGGTTTGCCGACGGGCTTATTTGACGGCTAAAGACAAGCAAAGCTCTCAGCCGGCTAATATTGCAAAATCGGCGAGAATTGTAACAGCACTTACATAAAACTGACATTGGAGCTTCATGAAGCGGGACTAATCGGTTGCCTTGTGGTTGGCGCGAACCCCCTCGAAACTCCTTTCGAGGCAGGGTCATGCGCCCATTCTTAGCACCGGTACCGCTGAAATTTTTGCAGCCCGGCAGCCGCGAAAGGGAAGCACTATGTTCGAACTCAGGAACGTCTCGCGCCGGTTTGGCAACAAGCTCGCTGTCGATTCCGTGACTTTGGACATACCGCAGGGACAGATGGTCGGCGTTATCGGCCGCTCCGGTGCCGGCAAGTCGACCCTGCTGCGCATGATCAACCGCCTGGCCGATCCGAGCTCCGGCTCCATCCATTTCTCCGGCGTCGAAGTCTCGAAGCTCAGAGGTCGCGCGCTGCGCAGTTGGCAGCGCGACTGCGCCATGATCTTCCAGCAGTTCAACCTGGTGCCGCGCCTCGACGTGCTGACCAACGTCATGCTCGGCCGCCTCAACCAGCGCTCGACCATCATGAGCCTTCTGTCCGTCTTCACCCGCGAAGAGCGCATCGAAGCCATCGCCGCGCTGGAACGCCTCGGCATCGAGCAGACGGCACTGCAAATGGCCGGCACGCTTTCCGGCGGCCAGCAGCAGCGCGTCGCCATCTGCCGCGCCCTGATGCAGCAACCGAAGATGATGCTCGCCGACGAGCCGATCGCCTCGCTCGATCCGCTCAATGCCAAGATCGTCATGGACGCGCTGCGCGACATCAACGAGCGCGAGGGCATCACCGTCATCACCAACCTGCATACGCTGGATACGGCCCGCAACTATTGCGAACGCATCATCGGGATGGCAGCCGGCAAAGTCGTCTTCGACGGCAAGGCATCCGAACTGACGGCTGCGGCCGTCAAGGAAATCTACGGCACCGACAAGGATGGTGCCGGGATCGACGAAACCATGACGTCTACATCAATCAATTTAGCCGATCCGGCCGCGCAGGCAGCGGCCATCGAATCTGCCGGCCCGCAACCGCTGGCACTGGCCGGTCTCTGAGAGGGACCGGGATCGACAGCCCGCGTCAAGGGCACATTCTTCTAGACCGAAGGCATCCGGGGACACCGGTTAATCAGGAGACGAACCCAATGTTGAAGAAGACTCTTCTCGCAGCCACGGCGCTTCTCGCGCTCGCTGGCGGCGCTGCAAACGCCGCAGACCTCAAGGAATTCCGCGTCGGCATTCTCGGCGGCGAAAACGAAGCCGACCGCCTGCGCAACTATGCCTGCCTTGCCGACCACCTGAAGAAGGAATTCGGTTTCGAGAAGGTATCGCTGTTCCCGGCCGCCGATTATGACGGCGTTATCCAGGGCCTGCTCGGCGGCACGCTCGACTTCGCAGAACTCGGTGCTTCCGGCTATGCAGCCGTTGCCATCAAGGACCCGAAGGCCGTTACCCCGATCCTGACGACCCAGCAGACCGACGGCTCGACCGGCTACTACTCGATCGGCCTCGCTCTGAAGTCCTCGGGCATCAAGACCATCATGGACGCCAAGGGCAAGAAGCTCGGCTATGCCGATCCGGACTCCACCTCGGGCTACCTCGTTCCGCTGACGCAGATCCCGAAGACCACCGGCGTTCCGAACGACAAGTTCTTCGCCTCGACCCAGTTCAACGGCGGCCACGAGAACAACCTGCTCGCCGCTTATGACGGCAAGGTCGACGTTGCTGTCGACGATTCCTCGGGCGTTGGCGATTTCAAGGACGGCTTCACCTCCGGTACCTTCCGCAAGGAAGTCGACAAGGGCGCAGTCGACCCGAACAAGCTCGTCGAAGTCTGGCGTTCGCCACTCATCCCGAACGGCCCGCTCGTTGTTCGCAACGCTCTCGGCACCGAATGGCAGGCAAAGCTTTCGGACTTCTTCATGAAGCTCCCGACAGCTGACGCCAAGTGCTTCAACGCTGTCGAAGGCGGCGATTTCAAGGGCTACGTCAAGGTGACCCCGGACTTCTACAACGCTGTTATCGACGTTCGTAAGGCTGCCATCGGCGGTTGATCCGCATTCCAATGACGGGGCGGCCGGCAACGGCCGCCCTTTTGCTATCACAAGGGCAGAATTCATGACGATCGCCGATACGCACCCGAACATGCAAAGCGCGCCGCAGAGCGCCAAGGAGATCGGCGACGCCTGGAGCAAGATGGTGGCCAAGCGGCGCCTCTACACCGGCATCGGCCTCGTGATCCTGCTTGTCGCCTTCGTCAGTTCCGTGCGCTTTGCCGACGAAAGCAATGCCGGCCATTTCTTCGAACGTCTGCCGCATCTCTTCGATTTCCTGAGCTGGCTTATCCCCAAGGACTGGAGCGACGTCTATCGCGCGCTCTTCGACCTGCCGAGCCCGAACGGGGCGAACGGCGCCGGCGGCGAGGAATTCAACTTTCCGCTCGGCCGCGTCTATGTCTGGGGCGATTTCTACATCCCTGAATATTTCGAGCTGATGATCATCACCATCAATGTGGCGCTGGTCTCGACCATCATCGGCTTCGTCTTCGCGGTGCCGATGAGCTTCTATGCCGCCCGCAACATGTCACCGTCCCATCCCGTCCGCTTGGTGACGAAGCGCATCATGGAATTCCTGCGCGCCTTCCCGGAAATCGTTATCGCCGGGCTGTTTTCGGCGATCCTGTCCATCGGCCCGATCGCCGCCATCATCGCCGTCGGCCTGCACACGATCGGCGCGCTCGGCAAGCTGTTCTACGAAGTCGTCGAGAATATCGACATGAAGCCCGACGAGGGCATGCGCGCCGTCGGCGCGAGCTGGACCGAGCGTGTCCGCTTCGCAGCCCTGCCGCAGGTCCTGCCGAACTTCATGTCCTATGCGCTGCTGCGCCTTGAGATCAACGTTCGCGCCTCCACCATCATCGGCGCCGTCGGCGGCGGCGGCATCGGCGAGGAGCTGAAGCTCTCGATTTCGCGCGGCTTCGGCGCCAAGACGGTAGCACTCGTGCTGTTGCTCTTCGTGACCATCATTGCCGTCGACCAGTTTTCCGCATGGCTCCGCCGCCGCCTCGTCGGCGAGCATGCCTTTCTTTTGCAGCATTGAGGTTGACCATGTCCGTCATCGACGCCGGCCGTATGCAGAAAATCGAAGCGCGCTACCCGGAGATCCTTCACCGGTCGTTCCGCCAGCGCTTCGGCGCGCTGATGATGTTCATCGGCGTCATCCTTTATGGCTTCTATGCCGTCTGGTTCTTCGATCTGCCGAAAGTCATCGCCGAGGCGCATTGGGAGCGCGTCGGCATCTATCTCAGCGAGTGGGTGAGCTACGATGTTCAGCCGGAATTTCGCATCTCCGGCGACAAGATCAGCATCAAATATCCGCGCTTCTCGCCGCTGGGCGACAATCCGAACCCGGACTGGGTAAAGACCAACTCCGATGGCAGCATGACGGTCTCCGTCAGCGGTACGAGCCGCATGGTGACGGTGACGAAGACGCAGGCGATCGTCACGGCGCATGGCATCACTATCCCGATCGACATTACCGGCGATACACCGAAGCTTGTCGGCTCTGAGCCTGTTCCCAGCTGGATGACGGTCTATGACGACAATATCCTGGTCAATCTCGGCTTTGCCGGCGACGCCAGCATTTCCTCTGATCGCGTGAAAATCCGCAAGCGGTTCATCGGCTGGGCCAATTTCGTCTTCGACACGCATTCGCCCTTCTTCGACAAGCCGGCGGGCGAGGTCATCGGCCTGATCGTTTCCGGGCCGAGGCTCGATCCCGCGCAATCCAATCTGTCGCTGGCCTTCGACAACGTCTGGAACAATGGCGCGTGGCAGCATGGCGATGTCTGGACCAAGCTGTTCCAGACCATCGTCATGGCGTTCCTCGGCACGCTCCTCGGCTCGCTTGCGGCCTTCCCGCTCGCTTTCCTCGCGGCCCGCAACATCACGCCCAATCGGCTGCTCAATCAGGTCCTGAAGCGTTCCTTCGACTTCCTGCGCTCGGTCGACATGTTGATCTGGGCGTTGTTCCTGACCCGCGCCTTCGGCCCCGGCCCGCTTGCCGGCAGCGGCGCGATCTTCCTCACCGAAACCGGCACGCTCGGCAAGCTCTATTCCGAAGGCCTTGAGAACATCGACAACAAGCCGCGCGAAGGCGTGAAATCCACCGGCTCGTCGACGATCCTCGTACATCGCTACGGCATCATGCCGCAGATCGTGCCGGTCATCGTCAGCCAGACGCTCTACCAGTGGGAATCCAACGTGCGCGGCGCGACCATCATAGGCGCCGTCGGCGCAGGCGGTATCGGCCTGAAACTTTGGGAAGCAATGCGCACCAACGCCAATTGGGAAAACGTCGCCTACATGGTGCTGCTGATCCTGCTCGTCGTCTTCCTGTTCGACGCCGCATCCAATGCTTTGCGCTCTCGCCTGATGGGCACGCGGGTTAAATAAAAAACAGCGAGAAAAATCTCCAGAGATCATCATTTTGTCACGGGAATCCGGTAGCGCAGGCCCGGCAAGATCGTATCGGCCGAACCGGATTTAGCCGGATTCGGTCCGAGGCTGCCTTGCTGCTCTTGCGGTTTGTCGCAAATCACCCAACAGTGTCCCGCGCTGCCGATTTTTCCAGGGAATACAGCATTGCGCTATGCTCTTTATTTCACGCCGCCCAAAGACGATCCGTTGACGTCGCTTGCCTCTCGCTGGCTGGGTCGCGATGCATTTTCCAATGAGATTTTTTCCGACAAGGCGATCGGCCCGGTGCCGGCAGGCCATGCCGAACTCACCGCCGATCCACGCCGCTATGGCTTCCACGCTACGCTGAAGGCGCCTTTCGAGCTTGCGACATCGGTGAACGAGCGCGACCTGCTCGAAGTTGCCGCCGATTTTGCCTCGCGGACAAAGGCATTCGTCATTCCGGAGCTGGTGCTTGGCCAGCTCGGCCACTTCTTCGCTCTCGTGCCGGGCTCGCTCTACCAGCCCTTGCAGGATTTCGCCTCGAGCGTCGTGAAGAGCTTCGAGCCGTTCCGCGCGCCGCTTTCGCAATATGACATCGCCCGCCGCAACCCCGAAGAGATGACCGAACCGCACCGTGCCAATCTGCTGCGCTGGGGCTATCCCTACGTCAACGACGAGTTTCGCTTCCATATGACTTTGACAGGGCGTGTCCCCGCCGAGCGTCAGGCTGAAATGCACGAGGTGCTGCGTGAGCGTTTCGCCGACCATACCGGCAAATCGCTCGACATTTCCGGCCTCGCCATCTTCGTCGAAGAAGAGCGTGGGGCACCCTTTACCGTCCGTTCCTGGCTGCCGCTTGCCGACGCCTAAACCTGAAAGACCAGACATGACCAAAGAAACCGTCCTCTCCAATGCCCGCATCGTCCTCGAAGACAAGATCGTCGAAGGCTCGGTGCTGATCCGCGACGGACGCATTGCCAGCATCTCCGAAGGCAAGTCCGACATCGGCGAGGATTTCGAGGGCGATTTTCTGATCCCCGGTCTGGTCGAGCTGCATACGGACCATCTGGAATCCCACTATTCGCCGCGTCCGGGCGTGCGCTGGAACAAGACGGCAGCCATTCAGGCGCATGACGCCCAGATCGTCACCTCAGGCATCACGACAGTATTCGATTGCCTCCGCATGGGCTCCGACGAAGACGGCGGTTTCGAAAAGGGCGAGATGCGCGATATGGCCGACGCCATTCAGGCGGCCCAGCGCGAAGACCGGCTGCGCGCCGATCACCTCATCCACCTGCGCTGTGAGGTCTCTTCCGACAACGTCCTCGATCACTTCCACGACTTCGAGAAAGACGCCTATGTCCGGCTCGTCTCGCTGATGGACCATGCGCCCGGCCAGCGTCAGTTCCAGACCATGGATCAATACATTTTCTACTACCAGAAGAAGCGCGGCCTCAGCGACGAGGTCTTTGCCCGTTTCGTCGCCAAGCGCCAGGAAGAATCGGCCAAATATGCCAAGCCGCACCGCGATGCGATCTCCAAGGTCTGCTCCGAGCGCGGCATCACGATTGCCAGCCATGACGACGCGACGCTTGCCCATGTCGACGAAGCCGTTGCCTATGGCGTCCGCCTGGCAGAATTCCCGACCAGCATCGACGCCGCCAAGGCATCGCATGGCGCCGGTATGAGCGTGCTGATGGGCGCCCCGAACATCGTGCGCGGCATGTCGCACTCCGGCAATATCGCCGCTCGCGATCTGGCCGAACTCGGCGTGCTTGATGTGCTCTCCTCCGATTACGTACCGCTCAGCCTGCTGCATGCCCCATTCATCCTCGCCGACGAAGTCGAGGGAATCTCGCTGCCGCGGGCCATCGCCATGGTCACTGCTACGCCGGCAAGGACGGTCAGCCTGAACGATCGCGGCCGCATCGCCGAGGGCCTGCGCGCCGATCTGGTTCGCGTTCGCCGCGATCATGGTGTGCCGGTTACCCGCGCAGTATGGCGAGAAGGACGTCGGGTCGCATGAACGCGGACGCCAACATCAAGCCGACTAATGACGGCCTGCCGGATGCAGCCACAGGCGTCATGGCCGTTGTCGTTGGCCCGAGCGGCGCCGGCAAGGATACGCTGATGAACCTCGCCGCCCGGCATTTCGCCGGCCGGCGGATATCCATTTCGTCCGCCGCGTCATCACCCGCGATGGCGATGCCGGCAACGAGGACCACAGAAGCGTTTCCGACGCGGATTTCGATGCCATGGAAAAGGCCGGCGCCTTTGCCGTTTCCTGGGAGGCACATGGGCTGAAATACGGCATTCCCGCCGATGTCTTCGATGAGCTTGCGCGCGGCAATCTGGTCATCGCCAACGGCTCGCGCTCGGCGTTACATCATTTCCAGGCCGCATTCCCGCGCCTGAAGATCATCAACATCACGGCTACGCGCGAAGTGCTTGCGGAACGGCTGATCGCACGCGGGCGCGAGAACCGTGAAGATGTGCTCAAGCGCCTGGAACGGAGTGCGCTGACCGTTCAAGGCAGCTACGACGTGACCGATATCGACAATAGCGGCACGCTCGAAGAGGCTGAACAGGCAATCATCTCGGCGCTGGAAACGCTGATCCGGAAATAGGCGTTTGTGTCAGGCCCGGATCATAGCAGTGAATTCGTAGCTATGTCGGGTCGCGAGCCTCCCCTACCTCATGCTGAGGTGCCTTGGCGCGCAAGCGTCAAGGCCTGGAAGTACGAGGTGGCCCGGTAGAATATCTCCACCCGCCCTCGTGGTTCGAGGCTTCGGCCCTTCGACAAGCTCAGAGCCTGCGCACCTCACCATGAGGACTGATCTCCTCGCTATGCCCGATATGGCCTCAGTGTGCCTCGTCCCAATTATTGGCAGCGCGGGCATCGACCTTCAGCGGCACGGCCATATCGACCGCCGGCATGGCGGCATTTTCCATGACCGAGACGATGATCGGCGTCGTGCGCTCGACATCGGCATCCTCCACTTCGAAGATCAGTTCGTCATGCACCTGCAGCAGCATGCGAACGCGATCGCCAAGCCCGGCCGAAGCCAGTGCCGGCTCCATCTTGATCATGGCGCGACGGATGACATCGGCGGCAGATCCCTGGATCGGCGCGTTGATCGAGGCGCGCTCGTTGAAGGCACGCACAGACGGATTGGAGGAACGGATTTCCGGGAAATGGATGCGGCGGCCGAAGATGGTCTCGACATAGCCCTTGTCGCGCGCCGTCTGCTTGGTGCCGTCCATGTAATCGCGGATGCCGGGGAAGCGCTCGAAATACTTCTTGATGTAATCGCCCGCTTCCGAGCGTTCGATGGAGAGCTGGTTGGCAAGACCGAAGGCGGAAATACCGTAGATGATGCCGAAGTTGATCGCCTTGGCACGGCGGCGAACCTCGCTCGGCATGCCCTCGACCGGCGCGCCGAACATTTCGGACGCCGTCATCGCGTGAATGTCGATGCCGTCTTCGAACGCCTGCTTGAGCTGCGGAATATTGGCGACATGCGCCAGCACGCGCAGTTCGATCTGGCTGTAATCTGCCGAAACCAGCTTGTGGCCTGGGGTCGAGATGAAGGCCGTGCGGATCTTGCGGCCTTCCGCGTGCGCACCGGAATATTCTGCAGGTTCGGCTCGGAGGACGACAGACGCCCGGTCGTGGTCGAGGCCAGCGAATAGGACGTATGCACGCGCTTCGTCTGCGGATGCACATAGGTCGGCAGTGCATCGGTATAGGTCGATTTCAGCTTGGTGAGCTGACGCCAGTCGACGATCTTGCGCGGCAGCTCGAAGCCGGCGGCAGCCAGATCCTCCAGCACCTGCGCCGAGGTCGACCATTGGCCTGTCTTGGTCTTGCTGCCGCCAGCCAGTCCCATCTTGCCGAAGAGGATATCGCCCAACTGCTTCGGCGAGCCGATATTGAAGCGTTCGCCCGCCAGCGTGTAGACTTCATCCTCCAGCCGCGCAGCCCCCTGCGCCAGTTCGCCGGAGAGGCGTGACAGGATTTGCCGGTCGATGGTGATGCCGCGCTCTTCCATATGGGCAAGTACGGGCACCAGAGGCCGCTCCAGCCGCTCGTAGACGGCGGAGAGTTTTTCCGCCGCAAGCCGCGGCTTCAGCACCAGCCATAGACGCAGGGTCACGTCCGCATCCTCGGCGGCATAGGCCGTGGCGCGGTCGATATCGACGAGATCGAAAGTGACGTTGGATTTACCGCTGCCGGCCACGTCCTTGTAGGCGATCGGCTTGTGGCCGAGCCAGCGTTCGGACAGGCTGTCCATGCCGTGAAGGGCATTGGAGCCGCCGTCGAGCACATAGGACAACAACATCGTATCGTCGAAGGCCTTGGTCTCGATGCCGTAGCGCTTCATCAGCAGGTAATCGTATTTGAGGTTCTGCGCGATCTTGAGGATGGAGCTATCCTCAAGCAGATCCTTCAATCGCGCCAGCGCATCGCGCAGCGGAATCTGATTGTCGGCGAGCCCGCCACCGAGCAGATCGCCGACGCCGGTCTTGTGGCTGAGGGGCACGTAAGCCGCGCGAATGGAGGCACCCGTGGGATCGTTCTTGTTATCCGCGATCGCCAGCGAAAAGCCGACGATCTCAGCCTGCATGACATCGAGCGATGTCGTTTCCGTATCGAAGGCAACGATGCCGGTCTCGCGGGCATCAGCGATCCAACGATCGAGAGTGGCGATGTCGCGGATGGTCACGTATTTCGAATGATCGATCGGTGCGGTGGCGAAGCTTGAGGCGCGCGCAGTGGCAAGGTCGGTCGGCTCGGTCTGTCCCTCGACAGCCAGCCGCGGCTTTACCGCCGGCGCCGGAGCGGAAGCGCCTTCGGCAGCAACTGCGCTGCCGGCAACAGGTTCGGCATTGTCTGCGACATCGAGATCAGGGCCATGCGCGGCGTCAGCAAGCTCGACCTTGACTTCGGACGGTTCGATCGTAGCCGGGTCGCAATCGCAGGCATCGGCGACGCGGCGCGTCAGCGAGGTGAATTCCATTGCCTTCAGGAAGCCGACCAGCTTCGGACCGTTCTGCGGCTCGAGCACCAATGCGTCGAGTTCGAGCTCCAGCGGCACGTCGGTTCTCAGCGTCACCAGCTGCCGGGAGATCCGCGCAAGCTCGGCGTTGGCGATGATGTTCTCGCGGCGCTTCTGCTGCTTGATTTCCTCGGCGCGGGCAAGCAGCGTGTCGAGATCGCCGAATTCTTCCAGAAGCTGCGCCGCCGTCTTCGGGCCGATGCCGGGGATGCCGGGCACGTTGTCGACCGAATCGCCGGTCATGGCCTGCAGGTCGATCATCTTGTCCGGCGTCACACCCCATTTCTCGATGACGTCGGGAATGCCGATCTGCTTGTCCTTCATGCTGTCATACATGTGGACCGTCGGGGTGACGAGCTGCATCAGGTCCTTGTCGGACGAGATGATTGTGACATCGGCACCTGTGGCTTCAGCCTGGCGGGCATAGGTGGCGATGATGTCGTCGGCCTCGAAACCATCGGTCTCGATGCATGGCAGGTTGAAGGCGCGCGTCGCCTGGCGGATGAGCCCGAATTGCGGGATCAGCTCTTCCGGCGGGGCCGAGCGGTTTGCCTTGTAATCGGGGAAAATTTCCTTGCGGAAGGTCTTCGAGGAATAGTCGAAAATGACCGCAAAATGGGTCGGCGTCACCCCGACGGATGTATCACGCGCCGAGGTCAGCAGCTTCCACAGCATGTTGCAGAAACCGGAGACGGCACCGACAGGCAATCCATCGGACTTGCGCGTCAGCGGCGGCAGTGCGTGAAAGGCCCGGAAAATGAAACCGGAGCCGTCGACGAGGAAGAGATGATCACCTTTTTTCATGGAAGCATGGATAGCGTGGCGCACCTCCAACGTCCATATAAACTTGTGTTTTGCACCCTTGCGGGAGAGCCAAATCTCTCACCGAAACGTTACTAAGTTTTAATTGATCTAATCTGCGCATTCCCTTGAAAAACCACATTCGAAACCTCAAATCATACTCACCGGCGATTGATACGCCGCGGGTCTGACAACCGGCCTGTCCCCCGCCATGTCAGACTTGGACAAAGGCCTATCCCCTCTCCGGGCCTTTGTCCCCCTTTCTGAGCCGCCATGGCGCCCTCCAGGCCATGGCGGCTTTTTCATGAGAAAAATACACCTATTGCTTGTAAAAAAATTCGACAAAGTTGCTGATTTCAGGCCTATCCGTACCCAAGATTTGCTGATTGTCTTGGTTATGAATTATCGGCATACTTGCAATCATGGGATTTAATCGGATGGACTCCGCGGCTTATCTTGCCGGTCAAATGGCGAAGGCATTTGCTCGCGCATTACAGCAACGCGCAGCCAAACTCGGCTTCTCACCCGGCCAGTTTCCGATCCTTCTGGAATTGTGGTCCGAGAACGGGTTGACGCAAAAACAACTGCTTGAGCGTGTCGATATCGAACAGGCGACGATGGCCAACACGCTGTCGCGCATGGAACGTGACGGGCTGGTCGAGCGACGCCCGCACCCGTCGGACAAGCGGGCGCAACTGATCTTCCTGACGGAGAAAGCCGCTGCCATCGAGGCCGAGGCCATCGAGGCTGCAACGGCTGCCGACACGAACCTTCTAAAAGGCTTCCGCAGTTTCGAGCGCGAGCTGTTGCTCGAATATGTCAGGCGTATCCTGGAGAACGCCAAGCATCTCTAGGCTTAACCCACGGCCTTCTCCGGCATGGGGAACTGTGCGCTCGGACCAACATCCGGCTTGCCGAAGAATATCCCCTGCAGCTGGGCGCAGCCCTCTTCGATGACGATGCGGCGCTGGGTTTCGGTTTCCACACCCTCCGTCACAACAGGCATGTTCAGGCTGTGGCCGAGACCGATGATCGCGCGCACGATCGAGCGTGCCGCGGGATCATGTTCCAGAGCGCCGGTGAAGCTGCGATCGACCTTGATCTTGTCGAAGGGGAAGGAACGCAGATTGCTGAGCGAGGAAAAACCGGTACCGAAATCGTCCATGACGACCCGGACGCCAAGGCGGTGCAGCCGCTGCAGCGTCGCGATGACAGCCGTGCGTTCACGCATCAGGGCCGCCTCGGTGATCTCCAGCTCCAGCCGTTTCGGATCGAGGCCGGCTTTCCGAAGGATGCGCTCGATCTGGTCGTAAAGCGTTGGGATCATAAATTGCAGCGGCGACAGATTGACGGCGACGCTTGCCGGCTCACTCCAGAGGGCGGCTTCCTGGCATGCCTGCTCCAGCACCCATTCACCGATTGCCGCAATCGAGCCGCTCTCCTCGGCGATCGGAATGAAGGTCTCCGGCTCGATGATCCCCCGGTCGGGATGTTTCCAGCGCAGCAGGGCTTCGTAGCCGTGACGCCGTCGCTGCCGACATCGTAGATCGGCTGGTATTCAAGATAGAGCTGCTTGCGCAGGATGGCCTGCCGCAGGTCGTTTTCGAGCTGGCGGCGGGTGCGCACGGCCTTGTCCATTTCAGCGTCGAAGAAGCAGGCATGCCCACGGCCGCCACGCTTGGCGCGATAAAGCGCCGTATCCGCATTCGCATAAAGCTGCTCGGCACTGGCGCCGTCGCGCGGGTAGATGGCTATGCCGAGGCTGACGCCGACCGCAGTCGGATCGCGTGCAGTATCCATCTCCACTGCAAATTCCGCAAGAATGCGCTCGGCAAGGCGCGTGGCGCCGTCAGATCGCTGACGCAACGGCTGGATGATGGCGAATTCGTCGCCGCCCAGCCTTGCCACCGTGTCCCCCTCCTCGGCGGCGCGCTGCAGGATGCCGGCGACCTTGCAGAGGATCCGATCGCCCTCGGCGTGACCGAAGACATCGTTGATCGCCTTGAAGCGATCGAGGTCCAGGCAGAAGATCGCGACTTCGCCGCCCTTGCGGCTTGCCATTTGCAACGCCTGGCGCATGCGCTGATCGAAGAGCGAGCGATTGGGAAGATCCGTCAGTATATCGTGATGCGCCAGATGCTCGATCATCTGCTGCGCCTGCCGGCGCTCCGTCAGGTCGCGCACCACAAGCACGCTGCAATCATGGCCGCGATAGGTGATGGAGCGGATCACGGTTTCCACAGGGATGGCCTTGCCGTCCCGCCCTGACAGCGTGGTCTCGAGCGGGATCGCGGTCTCCGCATAGGTGTCCATATCGATCATCAGAAAGGCCTCGGCCGGTGCGCCGATGACCTGCTGGGCGGACCATCCGGAAATGGCGAAGAACCGCTCGTTCGCATCAATCACCCGGCCATCGCGAAGAACGAGCAGTCCCTCCAGCGAGGCATTGGCAAAACCGCGAAGGTCAGTGAGGTGACGGTCGACGAAGATAGCGCCGAGCGCGATGAGGATCAGCCCGGTCGCCGCCGCCATGACGATGCCGGCAAGGACGCTTCGGTCGATGGAAAGAGGCATCACTTCCGTGCCCGCCTCGGGCGTCAACGTGACACCGCTCATCGCCGTGAAGTGCAGCGCGCAGATCGCCAAGACCAGGAGAAGAGTGCCGGCAAGGATGCGCTTGACGCCCTGAAGGCCGCGAAAGGCCAGGAAGGAAAATGAGGCAAAGCCGACGCCGA
Organism: Rhizobium sp. P44RR-XXIV; assembly: GCF_001999485.2. NCBI lineage: Bacteria > Pseudomonadati > Pseudomonadota > Alphaproteobacteria > Hyphomicrobiales > Rhizobiaceae > Rhizobium > Rhizobium sp. P44RR-XXIV. The sequence continues at coordinate 679,353 of NZ_MPVZ02000025.1, forward strand.
CGGCAACGGCAGCAACGACGCGCGGCATGCTGTAGGAGAGTTCTGCGGACGCTTCGATGGCCTGCATGCCGGTGAAATGCATGGCGGCTATGCCCAGCGCCATCAGCACACCGCCAACGGTGAACGAGGCCGCGTTATCCCACTCGAACGCAACGGCAATGGCAAGCCACGAACCGGCGATCGCGAAAACGACAGACAGCACGGTCAGCGAAAGACCATAGGTGATGGGCAGGCTGCCCTCATATGCCAGCATCGCGATAAAATGCGTCGCCCATATGCCGACGCCGCTGGCAAAAGCTGCGGCGGTGATCCAATATCGACGCTGGTGCGACCGGCACTCCTGCGCGCGTGCAAAGAGAAGCATGGTGGCAAGGCTGCCGATCAGGCAAATAATCGCCGCGACAAGAATCAACCAGATGTCGTGTTCGTCGCGAATACATGCAATCACTGAAAACATTTTTAGTCTCCAGAATACTCTTCTGGATTGAGGTTATTTCTAATACTCTAAAAAACTTGTAAACTACATACGCAACTAATCACATAAACATTCCCCCCGATCCGAAGACGCAAGCTACGGTAAATTTTCGGTTTTAACGCCTCGAAACCGACTGGGCTTTGGTCTATCGTCCCTCCAAATCTCATGTAAGGAGTCGGACATGACCGATCTATCGCCCGTTCTCGATCGCGCCGATCAGAACCTTCCCTCCAGCCTCGATAATCTGTTCGAATTGCTGCGCATCAAGTCCATTTCCACGGATCCGGATTTCAAGGCGGAATGCCGCAAGGCGGCGGAATGGCTGGTCGGCTACCTGAATTCGCTGGGCTTCACCGCTTCGGTGCGCGACACGCCCGGCCATCCGATGGTGGTGGCTCACCACGATGCCGGCAGCGCCAACGCTCCGCATGTACTTTTCTATGGTCACTACGACGTGCAGCCGGTCGACCCGATCGAATTGTGGGAAAGCGATCCCTTCGCGCCCGAGATCAAGGACATGGGCAATGGCCGCAAGATCCTGACCGGTCGCGGTACCTCCGACGACAAGGGTCAGCTGATGACCTTCGTCGAAGCGGTGCGCGCCTATAAGGAAACCAGGGGCGCGCTGCCCGTGAGCATCACCATCCTGTTCGAAGGTGAGGAAGAATCCGGCTCGCCTTCGCTGAAGCCCTTCCTCGAAGCCAATGCGGCGGAGCTGAAGGCGGATTTTGCCCTGGTTTGCGATACCGGCATGTGGGACGGCGATACGCCGGCGATTTCGGCCGGCCTGCGCGGCCTTGTGGGCGAGGAAATCGTCGTCACGGCTGCCGACCGCGACCTGCATTCGGGCCTCTTCGGCGGCGCTGCCGCCAATCCGATCCATATCCTCACCGATATTCTCGCCGGCCTGCATGACGAGACGGGGCGCATCACGCTTCCCGGCTTCTATGAAGGCGTCGAGGAAACACCCGCCAATATCAAGGCCTCGTGGGAGAAGCTCGGCATGACGGCCGAGAAATTCCTCGGCGAAGTCGGCCTGTCGATCCCCTCGGGCGAGAAGGGCCGCTCGGTGATGGAACTCACCTGGGCGCGACCGACGGCGGAAGTGAACGGCATCTGGGGCGGCTATACCGGCGCCGGCTTCAAGACCGTGATTGCGGCCAAGGCATCGGCGAAGGTTTCCTTCCGGCTCGTCGGCCAGCAGAACCCGCCAGCCATCCGCGAAAGCTTCCGCGCCTATGTGCGTTCCAAGATACCGGCGGATTGCTCGGTGGAATTCCATGAGCATGGCGGTTCGCCGGCAATCCAACTCTCCTATGATTCGCCTGTGCTGACCAAAGCGAAGACGGCGCTTTCCAGCGAGTGGCCGCAGCCTGCCCTCATCATCGGCATGGGCGGCTCGATCCCGATCGTCGGCGACTTCCAGAAGATGCTGGGCATGGAATCGCTGCTCGTCGGCTTCGGCCTCTCCGACGACCGCATCCATTCGCCGAACGAAAAGTACGAGCTGCGCTCCTACCACAAGGGCATTCGCTCCTGGATCCGCATCCTCGACGCGCTCGCAGTCTAAACGATCTGCCGGGACGCGCGCCTCTTTGCGCGTCCCGTCCTCACTCCCGCCTCGATGACGTTTAAGCTGTCATCCGGACCGAGCGACGGCAGGTCTGCTCTCGCGTATTTTGGCCACGATCGATGAGATAGAACATGGGAATCTGGATCGATACCGACATGGGGTTCGATGACATCGCCGCCATCCTGGTTGTCGTGCATTCGAAGCTTACTATCGACGGTGTTTCGCTGGTAAGCGGCAACGCTCCGCTATCGCATGTCCAGGCCAATGCGGCGAGTGCCGCCGCCGTCTTCAGCTGGAGATTTCCCATTCACACCGGCCGCGAATTGCCGGCGCTCTGCAAGCTGGAGACGGCGCAAAGCATTCTCGGCCAGACCGGCATTCCGACAACGGGCCGGAGCCTGCCGCCCGCCAATCCGCTGCCGTTGAGCAATGCTTTTACCGCACTCTGCGATTGGCTTGCCGATGGCGCGAGACCGAAACGCATCCTCGCGCTTGGTCCGCTGACAAATATCGCCGCCCTCGCGCTCGCCCGCCCGGAATTGGCCGCCCAGATCGACGAGCTGACCTGGATGGGCGGCGGCGTCACCTCAGGCAATCATACCGCCTCTGCTGAGTTCAACGCCTTCGCCGACCCAGAGGCGCTGGCAATCGTGCTGGCACATGGCCTGCCGCTCAGGATGATCGATCTCGACATCTGCCGGAAGGTGCTGGCCTGGCCCGAGGATGTAGCCCGCCTGCGCAAGACATCAGGCGAAAAGGCGCAGCTGCTCGCCGATCTTCTCGAAGGTTACGTCAACATCGCCATCAGCCGCGGCCGGCCGGCCATGGCCGTGTACGACCCGACGGCGGCGGCCATTTTCGTTGCGCACGATATAGCAACGCTTCGCCACGCACGGATCGAAGCCGAATTGCACGGGCAGCACACGCGCGGGCGCACCGTCGTCGAGACGCGCGCCTCGCATGGTGCCTTCAATGCCCATTTCGTGGCCGAAATCGATGCCGAAAAGGCGCGCTCCATCATATTCGATGCCCTGCAGCGAGAGGCCGGCCGATGACCAGAGATTTTTCCGGCGAGCCTGCCGATCTCAACGCGCCCGACCTGCGGGCACGCGCAGTCGCCGCCGCCCGAGGCGATGCGCCCTTTGACTTGCTGATCGCAGGCGGCCTCATTGTCGATATGGCGACCGGCCGGATCCGCGCCGCCGATATCGGCATTGTCGGTCCGCTGATCGCCAGCGTGCATGCGTCGGACAGCCGCGCGGATGCGGCGCGGACGATCGACGCAGCCGGATGCTTTCTTTCGCCCGGCCTGATCGACACGCATATGCACATCGAAAGCTCGATGGTGACGCCGGCTGTTTACGCCAAGGCCGTGCTGCCGCGCGGTGTGACGACCATCGTCTGGGATCCGCACGAACTCGGCAATGTCCATGGGCTCGACGGCGTGCGCTGGGCAATCGACGCAAGCCGGCAATTGCCGATCCGCGTGATACCGCTGGCGCCATCCTGCGTGCCCTCGGCACCGGGGCTTGAGCTTGCCGGCGCCGATTTCGACGCGACGGCGATGACCGAGATGCTCTCGTGGCCCGAGATCAGCGGTATCGCGGAAGTCATGACTATGCGCGAGGTGATCAATGGCGATCCGCGCGCCATCGGCATCGTCAATGCCGGGCTGCATTCGGGCAAGATGATCTGCGGCCATGCCCGCAGCCTAGAGGGCAGCGATCTCAACGCCTTCATGGCGGCCGGCGTCACCTCGGACCATGAACTGACGTCGGGAGCCGATCTGCTTGCCAAGCTATCGGCAGGATTGACGATCGAGATGCGCGGTTCGCATGATCATCTCATGCCGCAATTCGTCGAGACCATCAACGAACTCGGCTTTCTGCCGCAGACCGTGACGCTCTGCACCGACGACGTGTTTCCCGACGAACTCCAGGACGGCGGCGGCCTCGATGACGTGGTGCGCCGCCTCGTGCGCTATGGGCTGAAGCCCGAATGGGCATTGAGGGCAGCGACGCTGAATGGCGCAATGCGGCTTGGCCGAAACGACCTTGGCCTGATTGCCGCCGGGCGCCGTGCCGATATCGTGCTCTTCGAAGATCTTGAGGCCTTCAAAGCCCGGCATGTAATCACCAACGGCGTGCTGGCGGCCGAAGACGGCCGGATCGTCGGCGCCATTGCCGGGATCGATCCGCAGCCACTGCGCGATTCGATCAAGCTCGCAGCGCTTGGCGAGAACGATTTCCGCGTGCCGGCGACAGACGGTCGCGTGCGGCTCGCGACCATCGACCGGCCCCGCTTCACCCAATGGGGTGAGGTCGAGGCTGATGTGGAAGGCGGCTTCGTCGTACCGCCGGCCGGAACCATGATGCTGGCCGTCGCCCACCGCCATGGCAAAGCCGATAGCCGGCCACGGATCGGCTTTCTCACCGGTTGGGGCGAATGGCGCGGTGCCTTCTGCACGACGGTGTCGCACGACAGCCATAACCTTGCAGTCTTCGGTGGCAATATCAGTGACATGACGCTCGCCGCCAACGCTGTTATCGCGGCCGGCGGCGGCATGGCGGTTGCGCGCGATGGGAAGGTCGAGGCGTTGTTGCCGCTGCCGCTCTCCGGGCTGGTGAGCGATGACCCGCTTGACGAAATCGCCAATGCCTTCCGTGCTATCCGTGGCGCAATCGACGGTATCGTCGACTGGAGCCCGCCCTACCTCGTGTTCAAGGCCTGCTTCGGCGCCACGCTTGCCTGCAATGCCGGACCGCACCAGACGGATCGCGGGATCGCTGATGTCGCGACGGGGCGGGTGTTGGAGACGCCGGTGCTTGGGGTGGTTTAGGCTTTTGGCCTGATATTGGCTGTGTGTTCGTGGAGGGTGCGTCACCCCCCTCTGTCACTGTCGTGACATCTCCCCCACAAGGGGGGAGATCGTTGGGAGTTTGCGGCTCGTTACCCGTTAGGCAATAGGCTGCATTTTCAACGGATTCGATATTCGATTGAGGTAAAGAGTGCCTGCGAGTTACCAATCTCCCCCCTTGTGGGGGAGATGTCACGATAGTGACAGAGGGGGGTATCAGACCCTCGGCATAGTGAGGATTACTCCCCTTCCCCCAACTCCTGCCGCACCAGCGTCGCCCAAAAGGCCACGCCCGAGGCGATCGCATCGTCGCTGAAGTCATAGGCCGTGTTGTGATGCAGCGCGCCGTCGACGGCGGGGCCATTGCCGAGCCAGACGTAGCAGCCCGGCGCTTTCTGGCCGAAGAAGGCGAAATCGTCGCCGGCGGTCGAGGGTGGAAAGCGGGTCAGCACCTTCTCACCGAAAACGGTGGTGGCGGCTTTTAGCGCCCGCGCAGTAGCATCGGCATCGTTGACGACGGGCGGAATGCGTCGCTCGAATTGATAATCGACCGCAATGCCGTACATGGCGGCTGTACCCTGCGCCAGGCGCCCGATTTCCTGTTCGAGCTGATCGCGAACCTTCGGCGTATAGGCGCGCGCCGTACCGCCAATGTCGACAGTGTCGGGAATAACGTTCAGCGCATTGGGATCGCCCGCCTGCAGCGAACAGGCGCTGACGACAGCCGGCTGCAGCGGATCGACGACTCGGCCGACGATGGTCTGCAACGAAGACAGGAAGGTCGCCGCGGCCGTGATCGGATCCTTGCCGAGATGCGGCTTGGCGCCATGCGTTCCGGTGCCGCGAAAGGTGATGCGCCAGCTATCCGAAGACGCGAGCTGCGGCCCCTCGACAACAGCCATCTCGTCGACGTCGAGACCGGGCATATTATGCAGGCCGTAGACGGCGTCGCAGGGGAAAAGGTCGAACAGGCCCTCCTCCACCATGCGTTTGGCGCCGCCGCGTCCTTCCTCGGCCGGTTGGAAGATGAAATGCACCGTGCCGGAAAATCCGCGCTTCGCGGCGAGATGGCGAGCAGCACCGATAAGCATGGTCGTGTGGCCGTCATGGCCGCAGGCGTGCATCTTGCCGGGAATGGTTGACTTGTAGGGACGATTGGCCTTTTCCGGCATGGCCAGCGCGTCCATGTCGGCGCGAAGGCCGATGCGGCGGGTGCCGTTGCCGATCTGCAAGGTACCGACGACACCGGTCTTGCCGAGGCCGCGATGCACCGTCAGACCTGCCTCCTCCAGCAGAGTGGCGACGATGCCGCTGGTGCGTTCCTCCTCGAAGCTGAGCTCCGGGTGGGCGTGAAGATTATGACGAAGCGACGTCAGGAAAGGGAGATCCTGGGCGATCTCATCGGAGAGAGACATGGGCGTTCCTTCGGCATCGGCGCAATTGCGAAAAGCGATCACGCCTTTCTTTCGCAAAGGCACGGCGGTTTCAATCGGAAAGAGCTCAATTGCCCGAGGGATCGAAGACGTGTGCCTTGCCGATCACGCTGACATGAACGGCAGCGCCGACATCTGGCAGATCGACGCTGGAACTCTTGATCGTCAGCGGCGCCAAGCCGGATGCCTCGGCAAGTGCAAGCGTGACCGTGCAGACGGCACCGCCGAATTCGACATCCAGAACATTGCCGGCACATACGGCCGCGGAATCCGCCCCGGCGATCGCGCTGAAGCGAAGCTGCTCGGGGCGCAACATGATCTCGCCGGGTCCGCTCCTGCCATTCGTATGGGTCGCGATGCGGCCGAGGACACAATCAGCAAAACCATCGCTCAATTCCGCCGGCAGCAGAATTGCATCTCCGAGGAAAGTCGCCGTTTCCCGGTCGCGCGGGGAGAGATAGAGAGTCTGCGGCGTTCCGGCCTGCACCAATTTGCCCTCCCGCAGCACCGCAACCTGATCGGCAAAGGACAGCGCCTCTCCCTGATCATGGGTCACGAGCACGGTGGTAATGCCGGCATGCTGCAGCACACGGGCGACGGCCTTGCGCATGTTTTCGCGCAGGCCCGTGTCGAGTGCGGAAAAGGGTTCGTCGAGCAGCATCAGTCTCGGCTTGCGGCCGAGGGCGCGCGCCAGCGCCACGCGTTGCTGCTGGCCGCCGGACAGTTGATGCGGACGGCGGGCGAGCATGCCGCGATCGAGCTCCACCATGTCGATGAGGGCGTTGATCTGCTCGGCGCGATCCGCCTGACCGCGCTCCATGCCGAAGCTGATATTCTCGGCGACGCTCAGATGCGGAAACAGCGCGCCATCCTGCGAGACGATGCCGATGCCGCGGCGATGCGCCGGGACAATGGCCGGACCGTCCGCCAGTGTCTGGCCCTCCAGCGTCACCTGACCCTCATCCGGTATCTCGAAGCCGGCGATGATGCGCAGCAGCGTCGTCTTGCCGGAGCCCGAGGGGCCGACGATGGCGGTACGGCTGCCCGCGGCCACGGTGAGATCGATGCTGTCGAGCGCGTGCACCGGGCCGTAACGCTTGCTGATGTTCTTGATCGCCAGAAAGGTCATTGCCCGGCCGTTCGCTTGGATTGCACATAAAGAAGAAGGGTGAGCGGCAGCGACAGCACGACCATCATGAAGGCGTAGGGCGCGGCGGAAACATAGTCGATTTCGCTCGTCAGTGCCCAGAATTTCGTCGCCAGCGTTTCCGTGCCGTTGGGCGACAGCATCAGCGTCGCCGTCAGCTCGTTGGTGATGCCGAGCGCGACCAGCGCGACGCTGGCGGCAAAGCCGGGTGCGGCAAGGCGCATGGTGACCTGGCGCACGGCCTGCGACGGCATGCGGCCGAGCGCATGGCGGCGCGCTCAAGTTCGACAGGTGCCTGGGCGATGCTGGCGCGCAAGCCGACCATGGCACGCGGGAGAAACAGCAGGACATAGGCGAGCAGGAGCGTGGCAAATGTCTGGTAGAGCGGCAGGATCAGCCGGACGGTAATCGAGACCAGAGCCAGGGCGACGACCACGCCCGGCAGCGAGCCGACATAATAATGGCAGGCTTCGAGGATGCGCTGCAGCCGGCCCGGCGCGCGCACGGACAGCCAGGCCATGGGGACCGCAGCTATCGTCGTCAGCAGACCGCCGGCAACCGCCAGGCCGATGGTTTGCAGCAAGGCCCAGCCGACGGTATCGATCCGCCAGATGCCGATGCCGCCAAGATAAAGCCAGCGCGCCAGGGTGACGAAGGGGACGCCGAGCGTCAGCACGCTGTCACAACAGGCAGCGCGATGGCCGGGGCGACGAACCAGCCGAGGCGACGACGATCGGCCGGGCGCGCCGCGCCGGAGCCGACGCGGGCATAACGCTCGTTGCCGCGCACAAGGACCTCGATGCCGAGCAGCATCAGGCAGCAGAAGACGAGGACGCCGCCGAGCATATTGGCGGCAGGGCTGTTATAGGCCGATTGAAACTGATCGACGATCGCGGTCGAGAAGGTATCGAAGCGGATCATCACGTAGAGGCCGTATTCGGCCAGGAGATGAAGGCCGATCAGCAGCGAGCCGCCGCAGATGGCAAGGCGGAGCTGCGGCAGGATCGCCCGGAAGAAAACGCGCCAGGGGCCGAGGCCGAGCGAAGCGGCAGCATCCTCGATCGCCGGATCCAGCCGGCGCAGGGTCGCGGCCACAGGCAAATAGAGGAAGGGGAAATAGGCGAGCACCGATACCAGCACGCCGCTCCACAAGCCTCGCATGCTCGGCACGAGGCTGACCCAGGCATAGCTGTGCACGAAGGCGGGCACCGCAAGCGGCGCAACCGCCAACCAGGACCAGATGCGGGCACCGGGAAGATCGGTGCGCTCCGTCAGCCAGGCGAGCGTTACCGCAAGGAGAATGGAGAGCGGGATGGTGCAGACTTCGAGCAGGACGGTATTGACGAGCAGCTCGCCGACGCGATTGCGGAAAACAAGGGCCACCACTTCGGCCCAGCCCGTATCGATCGAGATCCAGATGATGAAGCCGAGCGGCACCAGGCTCAGGAGGGCGACGACGGAAGCGAAGGCGACAACGGAGGCATGCCGAACGCGGTTGCGGGGAGCAGCCGTCAACTGGGGCATTCGCATGGCGGCGGCCTCAGCGGCCGGCGCGGCATATGTGTTCTTCTGCAGCAAGTCCAAGCTGCCTTTCACGCCCTGAAATAGGAAGGCAACCGCCGTTGAAAGGCGATTGCCCGATGGTCAGCCTAAAAGGCCATTCGCATGCCCCTAGCAGGGCATGCGACAGTGATGCAAGTGCAGAGCCCGGGATCAAGGCGCAAGCCTTTCCGAAAACGGCTCAAAGGCGTTTCCGTCCGGGCTTTCAGCTTAGATAAGGCCGGCTTCGGTCATCAGGTCGGTTACCTTCTTGCTGTTCAGCTTGGAAGGCTCGACCTTTGGCGCCTGCAGGTCCTTGATCGGCACCAGCTTCGGATTGGATGCGTCGCCAGTGCCGACGGCATATTCATAGGAGTCGCCGTCGCGCAGAACGGCCTGACCGCTCTTGCCGGTGATCCACTTGAGGAATGCCTGAGCTTCCTTCTGGTGCTGGCTGGAGGCCAGAACCGCACCGCCGGAGATGCTGACGAATGCGCCCGGATCCTGGTTCTTGAAATAGTGCAGAAGAACGTTCTTGCTGTTCTCGCCGGTCTTGGCCTGATCGCCGAACCAGTAATAGTGGTAGATCACCGCGCCTTCGATCTCGCCGGCATTGACAGCCTTCATGGCAACGCTGTTGCCCTTGTAGAAGCTGGCATTTGTCTTCATGGCCTTCAGCCAGGAACGGGTGGCGTCTTCGCCCTTCAGCTCCAGAAGCGCGCTGACGATTGCCTGGAAATCGGCGCCGGCCGGCGAAGCACCCCAACGGCCCTTCCACTTCGGATCGGCCAGATCGAGCAGCGACTTCGGCAGATCGGCTTCCTTCAACTTAGTCTTGTCATAGGCGAAGACCGTCGAGCGGGCGGCAACGCCGACCCAGTTGCCATCGGCCGACTTGAAGGTTTCCGGCACCTGCGCGAGCGTCGCGGCATCGACCGGAGCGAAAAGCTTGTTCGAATCGACCAGCGTCATGCCGGGTGAATTCTCGGTCAGATAAACGTCTGCGGGGGAAGCAGCGCCTTCCTGAATGATCTGGTTGGCGAACTGCATGTCGCTACCATTGCGGATCGTGACCTTGATGCCAGTTTCCTTGGTGAAGCCATCCGCCCATGCCTGCGTCAGCGTCTCGTGCTGGGCATTGTAGACCACGATCCCTTCGGATTCGGCGGCGTTCGCGATCATTGGAGCAACGGCAAGACCTGCCGCCAGTGCCAGCATGCTGGTGAGATGAGAAAAGGAAAAAGCCATAGGTCCTCTCGCTTGAAAGTCGCTACCCCCGGCAGCGATGCGATAGCGTATATTTTTCCTGACCGTTTTTTTCAAGTTTACGCTCAGTCCCTGCTTATCACAAAAGTTTGAGAATGGAGTCAAGATTTAACCGTCACGCCTTTTGCGGGCCGAAGCCGGGCGCAGTTGGCGTGCCCGAGCGGGCGGCTGCGGTCCGGTCATGATGTTGGTGGGATTGCCGAATGTGGTGGCTGGGCCGCTGATCGCCTGGCTCATTCACGCATCCGGCTTGAATGAAAAAAGGGCCGCGGCGTTCACACGCTACGGCCCTTTGCCAATCCGAAAATCGAGATCAGGTGTCTTTCGTCTCCAGCGTCTTGCTGAAGAAGATCGCGACCAGCGTGCAGACCACGCCCGACAGCAGATAGAGGCTGGTATAGACGAGGCCGAACTGGCTGGAGAGGCTCAACGCCACGAAGGGCGCAAAGCCGGCACCGATGAGCCAGGACAGATCCGAGGTCAGGGCCGAGCCGCTGTAACGATAGTTGCGGCTGAAGCGGGAGGCACTGGCACCTGCCGCCTGGCCGAAGGAGAGGCCGAGCAGCGTGAAGCCGAGGACGACATAGATATGACGGCCAGTCACTCCGCCATCGAGCAGCCACGGCGCGATGAAGGCGAAGCAGGCGATCAGCACCGCGCCGAGGGCGAGCTGGTTGCGACGGCCGATCCGGTCGGCAATGAGACCGGAACAGATGATGGCGACAATGCCGCAGATGGCGCCGACGAATTCCATCAGAAGGAACGAGCCGGGAGTCTGCTCGCTGTAAAGCGTCACCCAGCTCAGCGGGAAGACAGTGACCAGATGGAAGGTTGCAAAGCTTGCAAGCGGCACGAAGGCACCGATCAGCACGTCGCGGCCATGGACACGCAGCAGTTCGGTCATCTTGACCGGCTCCAGCTCGTGGCGTTCCAGCAGCGCACCGAATTCCGGCGTGGCGACAAGGCGAAGCCGGGCGAACAGCGCCACGACGTTGACCATGAAGGCGCAGAAGAACGGATAGCGCCAGCCCCAATCAAGGAAGTCGGCTGTCGTCAGGCTCGTGGCGAAATAGGCAAACAGCGCGCTTGCGAGCATGAAGCCGATCGGTGCGCCGAGCTGCGGGATCATCGCATACCAGCCGCGATGGTTCGTCGGGGCATTGAGAGCGAGAAGCGAAGCCAGGCCGTCCCAGGCGCCGCCGAGCGCAAGGCCCTGGCCTATGCGGAAGAGCGCGAGCAGGATGATCGCATAGGCGCCGACCTCAGAATAACCCGGCAGGAAGCTCATCGCGGCCGTCGAGCCGCCAAGCAGGAACAGCGCTATGGTGAGCTTGACGCCGCGCCCATATCGACGATCGATCGCCATGAAGATGAACGAACCGATCGGCCGGGCGACGAAGGCGAGTGCAAACACGAGGAAGGAAAGCAGCGTGCCGTGCAGCGGGTCCGCGAAAGGAAACATCAATTTCGGGAAAACCAGCACCGATGCGATGGCATAGGTGAAGAAATCGAAAAATTCGGAGGTGCGACCGATGATCACGCCGATGGCGATGTTGCCGGGAGCGACAGAGCCGCCAGCATGCATGCTGCGAGCGTCACTTTCGAGTGTTGAAGATGTGGGGTTTAAAGTTTCATGTGTCACGCTGACCATGTATGGGAGCCTCCCTCTCCAAGCGCGAATTCCTCCACGAATTCACGCATAATCAAAATGTTGATCAAACGTGCGAACATATCAAGTGTCGCGCATGAAATAATTCGCAAATTAGCCATCAAACCCGCCCTTATCCGGCTTTGTCACCCTGTCATCTGAATATGGGAAAAGGCGACCGATGGTTATTTGTTCCGATCCAGGTATATTAGCCACGACAAAAGCGAATGATCGATGGAAAACCTTCTGGATTTCAGCAGGTTTTCCCGATAGGTGGGACCGCATTCCATACCGCATTGCACTCGCACTTGCTGCGGTGCGACGAAACACCTCATATCGTTCATGACCGCCGTCCTTTAGTCGCGGTAGGGTCGAAACAAAAAGAGCTTTAAGACGTGCTAAGACTAGCGAAGATTTTCAGCCGTTTATCCGTCATCCCACTGTTTTTGCTGCTCTCCGGTTGCAATTTCGTGGTGATGGCTCCCTCCGGCGATATCGCCATGCAGCAGCGAGACCTGATCATTATCTCGGTGGTGCTGATGCTGATCATTATCATCCCCGTGATCTTCCTGACGCTGTATTTTGCCTGGAAATACCGGCAGTCCAACACGCAGGCGACCTACGAGCCGGAGTGGCATCATTCGACACGTCTGGAGCTGGTCATCTGGTCCGCTCCGCTTGCCATCATCATCGCGCTCGGCGCGGTGACCTGGATCAGCACCCATCAGCTCGACCCCTACCGTCCGCTCGACCGGATCGCGGCCGACAAGCCGCTCAGCGCCGACGTCAAGCCGCTGACCGTCGAAGTGGTCGCACTCGACTGGAAATGGCTCTTCTTCTATCCGGATTACGGCATCGCCACCGTCAACGAGATGGCTGCCCCGGTCGACCGGCCGATCAACTTCAAGATCACGGCTTCGGCGGTCATGAACTCCTTCTTCGTGCCGGCACTGGCCGGCCAGATCTACGCCATGCCGGGCATGGAGACGAAGCTGCACGCCGTCATCAATCATCCCGGCGAATTCCAGGGCCTGTCCGCCAACTACAGCGGCGCCGGCTTCTCGAACATGCGCTTCAAGTTCCATGGCCTCAATCAGGCTGATTTCGATCAGTGGGTCCAGAAGGCCAAGAGCCAGGGCACCGCACTTGGCCGTCCCGAATATCTGGCGCTCGCCAAGCCGAGCGAACGCAACCCGGTACAGTACTTCAATGCCGTCGACGATGGTCTCTACAATGCCATCCTCAACATGTGCGCCGATCCGAGCAAGATGTGCATGAGCGAAATGATGCATATCGACGCCAAGGGTGGCGGCGGCAAGGAAAGCCAGGAAAACCGCGAGCGTCTGATCTACGACAACCGCGATGGCAGCCCGCTCCACGCCACGCCTGTCAAGGCCGATGGCGGCGCCGACCATTCCATGCAGCACGGAGACAACTCGATGCAGGGCATGTCCATGCAAGGCATGGATATGGGCAACGGCTCTTCTTCCGATTCGTCGACCGGTTCGGCGCAGCACCAGGGTCATTGATCCGGTGCGCTTAGTAACAAGACATTTATAAGGACAGAGGCAATCCATGTTTTCCAACCCGGACCTCTATAAATTCATCTTCGGCCGGCTGACGCTCGACTCGATCCCGTACCACGAGCCGATCCTCGTCGTGACCTTCATCGGCGTCGCGATCGGCGGCATCGCCCTTCTCGGCCTGCTGACCTATTTCCGCCTCTGGGGCTATCTCTGGACAGAATGGTTCACCAGCATCGATCACAAGAAGATCGGCATCATGTATGTCGTGCTGGCGCTCATCATGCTGCTGCGCGGCTTTTCCGACGCGTTGCTGATGCGCATGCAGCAGGCATTTGCCTTCAACGGTTCTGAAGGCTTCCTGCCACCGCATCACTACGACCAGATCTTCACCGCCCACGGCGTCATCATGATCTTCTTCGTGGCGATGCCCTTCGTCACCGGTCTGATGAACCTGGTCGTGCCGCTGCAGATCGGCGCACGCGACGTGTCCTTCCCCTTCCTGAACAATTTTTCGTTCTGGATGACGACGGCAGGCGCGATCGTGATCATGATCTCGCTCTTCATCGGCGAATTCGCGAAGACCGGCTGGCTGGCCTATCCGCCGCTCTCCGGCATCGCCTACAGCCCCGATGTCGGCGTCGATTATTACATCTGGGGCCTGCAGGTCGCGGGTATCGGAACGACGCTCTCGGGCATCAACCTGGTCGCCACCATCGTCAAGATGCGCGCGCCGGGCATGACCTTCATGAAGATGCCGGTGTTCACCTGGACGTCGCTCTGCACCAACATCCTGATCGTTGCGTCCTTCCCGATCCTGACCGCAACGCTCGCACTGCTCACCCTCGATCGCTACGCCGGCACGAACTTCTTCACGAACGACCTCGGCGGCAACCCGATGATGTATGTCAACCTCATCTGGATCTGGGGCCACCCGGAAGTCTACATCCTGATCCTGCCGGCCTTCGGCGTGTTCTCGGAAGTGGTCGCCACCTTCAGCGGCAAGCGTCTCTTCGGTTACGCCTCGATGGTTTACGCCACCTGCGTGATCATGATCCTCTCCTACCTCGTCTGGCTGCACCACTTCTTCACGATGGGCTCGGGCGCCAGCGTCAATTCCTTCTTCGGCATCACCACGATGATCATCTCGATCCCGACAGGGGCGAAGCTGTTCAACTGGCTGTTTACGATGTATCACGGCCGCATCCGCTACGAAGTACCGATGCTGTGGACCGTCGGCTTCATGGTGACCTTCACCATCGGCGGCATGACCGGCGTCATGCTGGCAATTCCGCCGGCCGACTTCGTGCTGCACAACTCGCTTTTCCTGATCGCCCACTTCCATAACGTGATCATCGGCGGCGTGCTCTTCGGCATGTTTGCAGGCGTCAACTACTGGTTCCCGAAGGCCTTCGGCTTCAAGCTCGATCCTTTCTGGGGCAAGATGAGCTTCTGGTTCTGGCAGATCGGCTTCTGGTTCGCCTTCATGCCGCTCTATATCCTCGGCCTGATGGGCGTTACCCGCCGCGTTAGCCAGTTCGACGATCCGTCGCTGCAGATCTGGTTCATCATCGCAGCCTTCGGCGCCGGCCTCATCGCCATCGGCATCGCCTGCTTCCTCATCCAGATCGCCGTCAGCTTCATGAAGCGCGAAGAGCTTCGCGACCACACGGGCGACCCCTGGAACGGCCGTACGCTGGAATGGTCGACCTCGTCACCGCCGCCGGCCTATAACTTCGCCTTCACGCCGATCGTCTACGATCACGATGCCTGGTATGACATGAAGGCTCGTGGCTATGTCCGGCCGACCGAAGGCTTCATCCCGATCCACATGCCTAAGAATACCGGCACCGGCGTCATCCTCGGCGCTCTCTCGATCGCCTTCGCATTCGGGATGATCTGGTACATCTGGTGGCTTGCCGCCATCACCTTCGTCGCGATGCTCGTCATCACGATCGGCCATACCTTCAACTACAAGCGTGACTACCACATTCCCGCCGAAGAGGTGGTGAAGACCGAGAACGAGCGTACGAAGCAGCTCGCAGGACAGGTGTAAGACCTATGACGACCCACACTGCAAAGGCTCCCATGGACGGCGAAACACCCGCTTTCTATCTGACGGAGGAACATCATCCGGAAGGCAGCACCATGCTGGGCTTCTGGATCTACATCATGAGCGACTGCCTGATCTTCGCAGTCCTCTTCGCCACCTATGCCGTACTCGGCCATAACTACGCGGCCGGCCCTTCCCCAGCCGACCTGTTCGAGCTGCCGCTGGTTGCCGTCAACACGGCGATGCTGCTTTTCTCCTCCATCACCTATGGCTTCGCCATGCTGGCGATGGAGAAGGATAACAAGTCGGGCACGCTGATGTGGCTGACGATTACCGGCATCTTCGGCGCCATCTTCATCTTCTTCGAACTCTATGAGTTCTATCACCTGATCCTCGACGGCGCCGGTCCGCAGCGCAGCGCGTTCCTCTCGGCCTTCTTCACGCTGGTCGGCACGCACGGTCTGCACGTCACCGTCGGTATCGTCTGGCTGATCACGCTGATGACGCAGGTTGGCCGCTACGGCCTGATCGCGGAAAACAAGCGCCGTCTGATGTGCCTTTCGATGTTCTGGCACTTCCTCGACGTCGTCTGGATCGGCGTGTTTTCCCTCGTCTACCTCATGGGAGTTCTCGGATGAGCTCGAACACAAACCACACGCATCATTCCGGCGACGCCCACGGCCATGACCACCACCATGGTGGCCATGAGGCTTCTCACGGCACCTACAAGAGCTACATGACGGGGTTCATTCTCTCCGTTATCCTGACCGCCATTCCCTTCTGGCTGGTCATGGGCAAGGTGTTCTCAGATCCGGCCATCACCGGCGCGATCGTCATGATCCTCGGTGCGATCCAGATCGTCGTGCACATGATCTACTTCCTGCACATGAACACCCGCTCGGAAGGCGGCTGGAACATGATGGCGCTGATCTTCACCATCGTGCTCGTCATCATCGCGCTTTCCGGCTCGCTTTGGGTCATGCATCACCTCAACGCGAACATGATGCCTATGTCGCCCGATATGATGCGCAACATGCCATAAGATCGAGCGGTGGGCCTTCAAGCGAAGGCCCACCCTCTTGCCGGCGATGATATCGACCGGATGCTGCGCTAAACGTTTTCGGGAATGCCCGAGATCGCGGCCGATTTTTCCAGACAACGCATGATCTTCCGCGAAGGCTGTTTCGCACCTCCCGAAATCATGCGGCAGCGCGTCCCCGGAGACCTGCGCCCATGACCGATATTTCCTCGAATATATCCGTGAGCAAGCGACGCTCGATGCTTGGCCTTGCCATCTGGCTTGTACTGCTTCTGCTCCTGACCGTTCTTCTGATCGGACTTGGCACCTGGCAGGTGCAGCGGCTGCACTGGAAGCTGGATCTGATCGCGAAAGTCGATTCTCGCGTGCATGCGCCGGCGGTTGCGGCGCCTGGCCCGGCGCAATGGGCCGATATCAATGCCGAAAATTTCGAATACAAGCATGTGCAGGCAAGCGGCACTTTCCTCAATGACAAGGAAACGCAGGTCTATGCCTCGACCGAGCTTGGCCCCGGCTATTGGGTGCTGACGCCGTTGAAACAGGCTGATGGGACGATCGTCATCATCAATCGCGGCTTTGTTCCCACCGAGAAACGCCAGCAGACGACGCGAACCGAAGGCCAGATCGGCGGTGAAACCACGGTGACCGGCCTTTTACGGATCAACGAGCCCAAGGGCACGCTGATGCGCTCCAACGTGCCGGCCGAAGAACGCTGGTATTCGCGCGATGTCATGGCAATTGCCGATGTCCGCGGCCTGCAAAATGTCGCGCCCTATTTCATCGATGCCGACGATACCAAAAATCCCGGTGGCCTGCCGGTGGGCGGGCTGACGCAGATCGTCTTCCACAACAGCCATTTGGTCTACGCCATCACCTGGTACGGGCTGGCTGCCATGACGCTCGGCCTCGCGGTATTCCTTGTCTATTTCGAGCGGCGGCGGGCGAAAACAGCCCGCTGACCGTTATTGCGTCATCTTCGGAAAGCGGAGCTGCCAGCGCCGTCCGTCGCTTGTCATCTCGACAAGGCCGAATGGCTCGACATCGATCGCCCAGAATGCCGTTGGCGGCGCCTTTAGGACGTTCAAGATGGCGGCACGAATGACGCTCGCATGGGTGACGACAACGATGTGGCCGGCATCATTGAGATGAGCGCCCATCCACTCACCGATGCGCCGCATGACCGACGACAGGGGTTCGCCGCCATGCGGCGCTGCGTCCATATCCGTCATCCATAGCGCCAGGGCAGCCGGATCGCTTTCGTGAAGCTCGGCGAGCGGCTTTCCCCGCCAGTCCCCATAATCGCATTCGTGCAAGGCAGCTTCCTCCGTCGCCTCAAGGCCAAGGAGCGCAGCGGTCTGGCGCGCGCGCAGTGCCGGGCTTGTCCAGACACCATCGATCGATCCGAGCCTTGCAGCAGACAATTCGGCGCGCTGTGCCGCCTTATCCTCCAGCGGCTCGTCATCCGGGAAGCAGCCTTTCCGATTGGCCTCGGTCGGGCCATGGCAAATCCAGCTCAAGCGCGCCTTCATGACAGTCGATATCTCCATGCATTGTCGCGATTTCGCATCACGATGGCGGTTGATTGACAACCATATTTGCCGACAGATATAAACTTGCACTTGCGGGTGTGGAAGCCGGTGCAATCCCGGCGCGGTCGCGCCACTGTAATCGACGGGCGGATACCGCCCCCAGAGAGCCAGACCCTTCCCGCAAAACCCTTCCGCAAATGGAACGCGCTTTTCTTCTAGAGGGAAATACAATGTCCGATACCGCTTTCGCCCCCACCGCGATCCCGCAGCCGATACCGCTCGGCCAAATCCTGCCCTGGGCTATTTTTGCCGGCCTGCTGATGCTGCTCGCGATTTATTTCGTCGGCGCGGAAGAAGGTGCGACCTCGCTGATTTCAGGCATGTATGTGCACGAATTCGTGCATGATGCCCGGCATCTTCTTGGTTTCCCCTGCCACTAAAGGGATCGAGCACATGGTTGGACGTCTTCTACTCCGCGGCATGATCGTCGGAGCGCTCGCTGGTATTCTGGTTTTCGCTTTCGCCCACACATTCGGGGAGCCGCAGGTCGATTGGGCCATCGGCTTCGAAGAAAAGGTAGCGCAAGCCGCCGGGGAAGCCCCGGAACCCGAAATCGTCAGTCGCGCTACACAAGCCGGCCCTGGCCTCCTCACGGGAGCTATACTCTTTTCGACGGCGATCGGCGGATTGTTCGCGCTGGTCTTCTCCTTCGTCTACGGCCGCATCAGCCCCCTCGGCGCGCGCGGCACCGCGGTCTTGCTCGCAATTGCCGCTTTCGTGACGATTTCGCTCGTTCCCGATATCAAGTATCCGGCAAATCCGCCGGCAGTCGGCAATCCCGACACGATCGGTGCCAGAACGGAACTGTTCTTCATCATGATCGCCGCCTCGATCGTCGGCATGATCGTTGCGATCGGGCTTGGACGCCGGCTGGCGGCGCGCTACGGATCATGGAACGGAACGATCATCGCCGGCATCGGCTATATCGCCTTCATCGCGCTGATCCAGTATCTGCTTCCGTCCGTGAACGAAGTGCCCGAACAGTTCTCGGCGGTCGTGCTCTGGAAGTTCCGCGTCACATCGCTTGGCATGCATGTCATCCTCTGGACGACACTCGCTCTCGGCTTCGGCGCCTGGGCGGAACGCGAGCTGCCGCAGACGCGCTATCGCAGCAACGCGACGCTGCGCCGCGCCTGAAATGGCATATCTGCCGCATCCCGCGCACGCCACCGTGCGCGGGAAACGCCGACTGCAAAGCGGCGTCTTGTTCGCCGTGATATGCCTCATTCTATCGAGCTGGCCGACGCTGCTTTCGGCTCACGGCGGCTCTTCCGGGAGCCAGGCCGGCATCCCTATACCAAGCCTCACACATGGTGAAATGGCCGTGATCGCGCCCTATTACGGGCGGATCATTGCGATTGCCGAGGATGTGTCCAATACCGACGAGACCTTTCGCCGACTGCTGAATTTCGCCCAAATCCAGCGCGCCTATTGTCTCTGGGGCATGATGCCCGGCAGCGTCAGCGACGAGGAAAGCCCGTTCAACGAATGCTCGCATGCCTATCTCGCCGCCGCCAAGGCGGTGTTGCTGAAGATGCGGACGATGAAAGGCGATACGGCTTCTGTCGATGATCTCGCCTCAGAGGTCGATGCCGCGCTCGTGCGCAACAATCTGTCGCTTGTTCTCTGCCAGTTCAGCAGCGAAAATTTCAACACGGCCGATCTCATCCGGCCAAAGCCGGCCAACATCATCCGTCATGCCCAAAGTCTTCTGGCAATCCTGTCGGTCCTGCTGGCGATCGGCGCCGGACTATGGCTGACGGCACGGGCTTTACGGACCGAACCTCACCCATAAAAAAACACCGCCGCTGAACGCGGCGGTGTTTCTCAATTTACCAGTCGCGATGGCGATCACGCCAGCGATCCCTGCGCCAGCCACCATCACCACGCCAGCCGCCATCACCACGCCAACCGTCGCGATGACCGTGCCAACCCCATGGCGGCGGCCGGTGATAGCCCCCACCCCAGCCATAACGCGGCGGCGGCGGCCCCCATCTGTTCCGGCGGCATTCACCCCAACGGGTCACATGCCAGCCACGACCGCAGGCATAGTCGACTTTCACAATCGGCACCGCGGCAGTTGTCCCGACAGCCGGTACAGGCATTGCTTCTGCCGAAGATACAGCCAGGCCACCAAGCAAAGCAGCGATGGCAAAAACGGACGATCTCATTTTGGTGGTCCTCTAACCAAGTCCCTTACAGACTGGATTTAAAGCCCTGGCGCATGAACGCGGGCTGAACCGAAAAAGGCCATTTAACGGCGGAAACAAGATTGGTTTCGAGACAGATCACTCGACCGGGAGCTGTCGATACCGATCCCTTGCGACCCATTTCTGCTTGCTGGCCCGGGATATCAGGCCCTCTTCGCGCGTCACGAGAGTTTCATGAACGGGGCTTACACCAAACCTATCGTTTGCCATAAAGGAGTTCTGGATGGTCGACCTCGCTTCCAACAGTTCAGAGGGTGGCAATACCAATCACCCAATTCACGGCGCCAGCGGCTCGGCAAAATGGTTCTTGCCGCTCTTTGGCGTGGTCATTCTCGGCGGCCTTGCCTATGTGGGCTACGCGCTTGGCAGCGATCTCGCCGAAGCTGCTGCCGTTCCGTGGATTCTGCTTGGTCTTGCCCTGCTGATCGCGCTGGGTTTTGAATTCGTCAACGGCTTCCACGATACGGCCAACGCCGTGGCAACGGTCATCTACACGCGCTCGCTGCCGGCTGAATTTGCCGTCATCTGGTCCGGCTTCTTCAATTTCCTTGGCGTTCTCACCTCTTCCGGCGCCGTCGCTTTCGGCATTCTGGCGCTCCTGCCGGTCGAACTCATCCTGCAGGTCGGCTCCGGCTCGGGCCTTGCCATGGTCTTCGCCCTTTTGACCGCCGCCATCATCTGGAACCTCGGCACCTGGTATCTGGGCCTGCCCGCATCGAGCTCGCATACGCTCGTCGGCTCCATCATCGGGGTCGGTCTTGCCAATCAATTCCTGGCGCCCGCCGGCTCCGCCACCAGCGGTGTCGACTGGTCACAGGCAAGCAGCGTCGGCATGTCGCTGCTGCTGTCGCCGATCATCGGCTTCGGCGCTGCCGCTCTGCTGCTGCTGGTCGCCAAGGTGCTGATCCGCAACAAGGCGCTTTACGAAGCTCCGAAGGGCAATGCACCGCCGCCGCCGTGGATCCGCGGGCTGCTGATCTTCACCTGCACGGGTGTCAGTTTTGCCCACGGTTCGAATGACGGCCAGAAGGGCATGGGCCTCATCATGCTCATCCTCATCGGCCTCGTCCCCACCGCCTTCGCTCTCAACAAGACGCCCGACATCAACTATCTCGAGGCTTACAAGGCCGCTTCGGCACAGGTCGAGACGGTACTTGGGAAGTATGTGAAACCCGGTGTGACCGCACCTGCCGATCCGAAGGCAGCCGTCAGCGATGCCGTGAAGAGCAAGACCTGGTCGGACGCGACGACGCCGGCATTGCAGGCCTATATCCACGCAACCAGCACCGAGATCGCCGCCTATCCAAGTGTCGAAAAGCTGCCGAACGGTCTTGTCAGCAACGTTCGCAACGACATCTACCTCATCGGCGAAGCGTTGAAGCTGATCGACAAGCAGAAGCTGTTGCCGATGAGCGCCGACGACCTGAAGGCGGTGACGCAGTATCACGCTGCCGTCGACAACGCGACGAAGTTCATTCCGCTCTGGGTCAAGGTTGCTGTGGCGCTGGCGCTCGGCCTCGGCACCATGGTCGGCTGGAAGCGCATCGTCGTTACCGTCGGCGAAAAGATCGGCAAGACGCATCTGACCTATGGCCAGGGCGCTGCCGCCGAAGTCGTCGCCATGCTGACGATCGGTGCGGCTGACCATCTCGGCTTGCCGGTTTCCACCACCCACGTCCTCTCGTCCGGCGTCGCCGGGACGATGGCGGCAAATGGCTCGGGCCTGCAGTGGTCGACGGTGCGCAACATGCTGATGGCGTGGATATTGACGCTGCCGGCGTCGATAGCGCTCGCTTTCGTGCTGTTCATCATCCTGCGTCAGGTTTTCTGATCGGCATACCGGCTGGATATTCCAGCCTTTGCCTGAAAATATCCCCAAAGCACAATGGCGCCCCTCGCGAGGCGCCATTTCCATTGAATATCACGGTTACATGCCGCCGCTCATCGCTATAACGGCTCTCAGAGTTACCCCGAAATCCTTCGGCACAGCCGCTGCGGCGGCTGCGTCATTCAACCACCGCAACGACCTTCCGAAAGCGCTCTAGCGAGCGATTTCTCTCCTGCTGCCATTGGCGCCCAAGCCGGACAGCTTTGCCAGCTCGGAACGCCGGTTTGCATAATTCTGCGCAACCATCGGGTAGTTGGGGGCCAATCCCCATTTTTGTCGATATTCCTCTGGCGTCAGGCCGTAATGCACACGCAGATGACGCTTCAGCGTTTTGAAGCGTTTGCCGTCTTCGAGGCAAACGATGTAATCGCTCGTTACCGATTTCTTCAAATCCACCGCCGGCACAAGATTGGCCCGCTCGACGGCGGGTGCCGGTGCATCCAACGCATGCAACGCGTCATGCACGTCCTTGATCAACCTGGGAAGGCTGACGACCGGAATCGCATTGTGACTGACATAGGCCGAAACGATTTTCACACAACCATCGAACAATGAATGCATCTGCGGGGGCGTAGGTTTTTGTCTCTCGCTGAAAGAATCCATGATCTTTTCCCGGATCTCGTAGGTTCCTCGTGCGCCGCCTCGCCCGATCGTATAAAGCGCGACCTCCGTTGCCGAACGTCCCGCCGTTTCAAGTGACGCCATTTTTGCTGGCGCCTGATCCCCGGCACAATTGCCGGGGTAGAATGCGTTCGCACTAGGTGCGTCCGCGATCATAGCCGGTAGCCTCTCGCCTCGAGCCCTGCATCCGCGGCAGCTTGCGGCTGCTCGCTGGCAGGGTCCGCAAAATAAACTGCCAGCCTGTTACAGAGGGCGACGAGCGGCATACCGAGCATGAATGCCGTATGTGTCGGATCTCCTTCGCAATGATGAAGCGTTTGAAGAATGAGCTTGCGCTCGACATCCTCAATAGTCTGACCGACGAGGATATCGACGGCCGCATCGACCGTTCGCTGCCCCGGAGAATCGCCACAAAGGTGGAGAGCGATCTCTTCGATCAATCGCTCCTCACTCGCCGTGGCTATGACGATGTCCGTGTGGCAGTCGCCAAATTCGCAGAAGACATAAAGCCCGCTTTCGGCATCGATCGTCACGCGCCCCGCGATCTCGGTCGGCTGATGACGAATGAGAACATGCGGTGAGGCATCACCGCCAAATATCACCGACAGGGTCCGGTCTACCGAATGAAGCCTGCCTCGGAGACGGCCGGTAAGACCAGTCAACAATGCCCTTGCCTTCAGGTTGCGCGTCTCCCGGACAACCGAGACCTGATAATCCGAATCGGGGAGCGATTTCCTCATCATGGCGACACCGATGCGGACAGGGTCGAACGATCGGCACTGGCCTTCCTCATATCAACCATCGGGGTTGCGACCTTCCGGGATCGCGAGACGATTGCATGAACGCTCATCCTACCCCCCTCAGTCCCGCCTTGCCGTTCCGCCGGCACAGCTGCGGCAGCGATACAGGTCGAGACAAGAGGAAACCCTGGACGTGGGTCGCACCAGCCGCACGGGCTGCTTCGAGCTGAGATTCCGTCTCGATGCCTTCGACGACAACAAAAGGGGCAAAGCAGGCAGCAAATCCGACGAGATGCGAAAGGCTGTCTCGCCCATCGCGACCACGCCTGTTGTCCCTGAGAAAAGCCGCATCGATCTTGACGATATCGCTGGTGATTTGCAGCAGCGATGCCGGCGTGGCGAAGCCCGAGCCGAAATCGTCGATGGCGATACGACAGCCGAGCGAACGGATCATCTTCACCCGCTCGATGGCGGTGCCAACCAGGGGATATGTTTCGGTGACCTCCACGATAAGGCGAGAAGAGAGCTCCGGCTGATGAGTGATTCGGGCAAAAATATCGGCGAATCGATCCGGATGGGACAGGCTGGAGACGGACAGGTTGCAGCCGAGGACGAGCGTTTCGTCCGCCGCAAGCGCGGACAACACCATATCGAGAATACGCAGGTCGAGCGCGAACCAGCGATCCTGCCGTTCAAGCAGCGACACAAATGTACCGGCACCATGCACGGTCCCGTCCGATTCCGTCACACGCGCCAGGCTTTCGGCATACAATACCTGTTCGGCATTCACCGCGTCGTGAACCCACTGGGCGGCAAAGCCCAGGCCACCCTCGGCGATAGCCTTTAAAATCAGGGCCTTATGACCTTCCTCGTTGCGATGAGCATTACCGTTCATCGAACCTCCCCTCGTCGGGGGAACGACCATGGGCAAAGTTTTGAAAACAAGCAGGGGTGATTGAAAGCGGCGCGATCCGCTTCGAAACATGAGATTTCTGGCGCTGTAAATCCGCGTCTTCCATCTTCCAGACACCCTTAAACCTCATATCATCGAGGTCCTCTGCACCGAGCCGGAAATATTACACCAGAGACCAAAGTCTATTCGGCGCCGCCACACCGATGGTGCTTTTTATCTATTGCTAATACACTAATTAGCATCTCACTGCAAAAGTCAATCTCTACGCGTTTTTTGTTATATCTAATTCAACTAAAACATTAACAAGTCTCATCTGTCATTACCGACTTCACTCATGAGGCCACCATCTGTTCTGCCGCGCTGCTTGAAGGGCCAAATCCAGGGACGGCAATTCGGCGTGCCACAGCTTCTCCCATTCGAGACTCATGACGCCGGCATAACCATCGGCGGCAAGCGCGGAACGCAGCGCGGCCATGGGAAACTCCCCACTGCCCGGCAATACATAGCTATAGGGCAGTTTCGGTCCCGGCTGCGAGATACTGTCCTTCACATGAAGATGCCGGGTGTTGTTGCGGACGAGTTTCCAGGTCTCCAGGAGATCGTGACCACCCTTGCGCCATGTGTGATGGGTGTCCCAGAGCAATGCACAGTCAGGAGCAGCCTCCAGGAAACGTGCGATAGGATCGAGCCTCACGAGGCAATCATGCGTCTCGACGACCATTTCGGCGCCGAATCCCTCTCGCCTGGCCGTTTCACGCCACCATTGCAACGTCTCCAGTGCCTCAGCCAACTCTCCGGCATCACCGCTCTCGCCGCCGTCAAAAACCCGCAGAGACTTGATGCCCGCGGCTTCCGCCCAGGGAAGATAGCGCAAAAACTCTTCCTTGGCCTGAGATGTCGCGCCGACAATGCGCAGCGAAGTGTTGAAGGCGCAAACCTTTACCGGCGACGGCGCCAGCGCCCGGGCGAGACCCGACGGCGAACCGAACCTTTCGGTAAAATAGCTGACCAGATCGATCGTACCGCCAAGGGCGCGAATTTCGATGGCGTCGAGCCCGTGGCGCGCTGCCAGGGCGAGAGCCTCATCCAATTCGAGGTCCGCGCATCCCAGCGTGGAAAATGCCAGCTTTATCCGCGGCACGCTATTATCAACGGCAACCACTACGCCCTCCTCCGCCAGATTTTTTAATGTCGACCAAGAGCCGCCGGACAGGGTGTGCCCTCTCCAGCTGCACGACATAAGTAACCAAACGGATAATTACGAAGCAGCACTCGGCCGTCAAGAGCCGACACCCTTTAACCGATAGATCGCGACTGACCTTCATCGCAGGATCAGTGCAGGATATCCAAAAAGGGCCTACAGCTATCCCTCACCAGACGATGGGATGCGTCTCTCCGGTCGCAACATTGACGAAGCCCTCCGGAGCCCTTTCCGATGGAGCCACAAGAACCCAGCGCCAGGGTGCGCAGGTCAGTGTCGCGAAGGAAAGGCGCTCGGGGAAGCCCGGCCACCAGCGCGGCGAAAATGTCGGCTCATACATCCAGTCGATATCGGCGCCGGCCTTGTAAAGCAGCTGCATCTCCGCATCCAACTCTTGCGCCGATCGTGCCGTCATCAGGCCGCCGACTTCGTAGCGGACGCGAGCGACGACCTTGCCGCCCGATACCAGCACCCAGCCGCCCTGCTGTTCGTTGAGTGCATTGGCGACCATCGCCATGGCTTCGTCCGAGGAACCGACGACCCAGATATTGTGCTTGTCATGGCCAAGCGTGGCGCCAAGTGCGGTATCCGGCGTGCGTGGGCCGGTGCCAAGCCAGAACATCTTGGCGACCCTGGCGCCGCCGGAAAAGCGGTCGACGATTGCGAATTTGGTGACGTTGCGATCCGGGTCGCGCTGCACAGCACCGCCAATAACCGGCAGATCCATGGTGATGAAATCATCGGCCCAGTGGAATGGTCGCAGCAGCGCCGCCTTCGCCGTCGCCGCGTCGGAGGGAGCAGCGATACGGAAATCCTCCGATGTGACGACCCGGTCGATCCGGACGGTCTTCGTTGCCCAATCCGGCCAGTCGATCTCAGGCCGGACGCCGACGAAAGACTTGCCTTCGGAAGCCGGCTTACCATCGGCCCAGACCTTGGCGATCGACAGCGTCGCAACATCGCCCAGAAGCACGATATCGGCGAAGCGGCCGGGCGAGATCGAGCCAACCCAAGGCGTGAGCCGCATATGCCGCGCCGGGTTGATCGTCACGCATTGAATGGCGATTTCAGGAGCCAATCCATTTTCGATCGCTAACCGGACATTGTGATCAGTCGCTCCGATTTTCAGCGTATCGGAAGCGCTGCGATCGTCCGTGACGAAAGCGATCTGCGACCAGTCGGACAGGCCCTTTTCGATCAGCCCCTGGATGACTTCGGGCAGGGAGTGCGGCCGAAGCTCGATGAACAGGCCATGCGTCAGCTTTTCCCAGATTTCATCAAGGAACCAGCCTTCGTGATCGGAGGCGAGGCCCGCGCCGGCAAACGCATTGATCGAGGCCAGATCACGCAAGCCGGCCCCGTGCCCCTCGACAACGCCACGCTGCTCGAAGGTGGCGCGGATCATGCCCCAGAGGCGATCATAGGCGGGATTGTCCGGATTGCTGACCGAGGGCCAATCCATCACCTCGTCGAGACCGGCAACCATCAGGCTTTCGCCGAGAAAGGCCTTCTGCTCGTCATAGCCGAAATGGCCGCCGCCCCATTCATAGGCGGTCGGCGGCACGGCCGAGCCCGGCAGAGGGAAGATCTTCATCGGCGAGCCGCGGCGGCGTGCCTCCAGCCAGAATTCGAGATTGCGAGCGCCGTTGACATTGGAAAACTCGTGGCTCGCCTCGCAGACCCAGGTGACACCGTGCGGCATGACCAAAGCAGCTTCCCATTCCGGCGTCAGGTGCGAGCTTTCGATGTGCTTGTGCGCCTCGCCGAAGCCGGGAACGGCTGCAAGATTTGGCTCGTGAATGCGCTCGCCAACCTCGCCCTGGTAGCTGCCAGCCGGACCGACATAGGCGACGCGCCTGCCCTTGATGACGATCTCCTGATCATCGAGCCAGGTGCGGCTATGTACATCGAGCAACCGGCCGACACGCAGCAGCCGGTCGGCCGGACGGCGACCGAGCGCCGTCAGAGTGAGATCCTGGCGGATCAACACCTCGTCTGCCGCGTTGACAAGCAGATCGTCGGGGAGATTTTTCGTTGGAGATGTCATGAGAAAGATGCCTGCGGAAATTCGATCGGCCGAGGGTAAAGATGGCGGTCCACCGTGTAAAGCGACTTGGCTCGGATGCGGGAAACCAAACCATCTCAATGGGTTGCATTTCTGGCTGTGATGCGCGCCGGAATATGTGGATTGCCGGGCGTGACATCGAAAAACTCACCCCTGCCCAATTGTTGGGCTTGTAAAGCGGATGCTCGAAAAATAGTATCCTGCAAGCTTGAAGCATATGGCTGATTTTATTGACCAAAGGATTTCGATCATGAAGGGCCTCTCTTTCGCCCACGTCGCGGGTTTCGCCGTTCTAGCTGCGACCGCCGCTTTGCCAGCCTTCGCCCAGGCAAAGACCCTGACCGTTTCATGGTGGGGCTACAATGGCGAGAAGATGCAGGCCAATATCATCGAGCCCTTCAAGAAGATCTGCGGCTGCGACGTTGTCTTCGAAACCGGCAACAATGCCGACCGGCTCAACAAGCTGAAGCTGCGCGGGGGTAAGGGTGTCGACGTCATCTACCTCACCGATAGCTATTCGCAGGCCGGCATCCAGCAGGGCCTCTTTCAGGAGATCGACCGCAGCAAGATCCCGAACATTGCCGATCTCTACGACATCGCCAAGGCGCCGCAGGGCAATTACGGTCCCGCTTACACAATCGGCCGCGTGGGAATCGTCTACGATACCGCGAAGGTGAACCCGCCGATTACCTCCTGGAATGATCTCTGGCGCGACGATCTGAAGGGGGCTGTTTCGCTTCCCGGCATCACGACCACAGGCGGGCCGCTGACAGTGCTTGAAGCCGGCAAGCATGCCGGCGTCGATCCCTATACCGATGCCGACAAGACCTTCGAAGCCATCGAGACGCTGAAGCCGAGCGTGGTCAAGAACTACAATACCGGCTCCGAGCTGGTAAACCTGATCTCGACAGGCGAAGCCAAGGTGGCGATAACGCAGGACTTTGTTCTGACATCCTTGCGCGCTGCCGTTCCAACGATGACCTGGGCCAATCTGAAGGAGGGCGATATCGCCGTCCTCAATACAGTCAATATTCCGAAGGGCTCGGAAAACGTCGAGCTTGCGCATCAGTTCATCAACTTCATCCTGTCGAAGGACGTGCAGCAGGCGGAAGCCGAACAGGGCGTCGATGCGGCCGTTTCGACCAAGGTCCTGCTGCCGCCGGAAAAAGCGAAGCTCTGGACTTATGGCGCCGAGATGATCGCCAAACTCAACCGCATCGATTATGAAAAGCTGATCGACGCGCAGTCTGACTGGGTCGATCGCTGGAACGAAATCTTCGGCATGTAACAGGGCATGCCGCAGCGATCCTGCGGTATTCCCACGGAATTCGTGTGATGAAGCATCTTGCAAAATGGGGTTTGACGGCGCCGGCGATTATCGCCGTGGTCCTCTTCCTGCTCGTTCCGGTAATCATCACCATCGCTGCGACATTCGGCGAAGCCAAGGGTGTGTTTTCTCCCTATGTCGCCTTCTTCACCAGCGGCTTTCGCCGCACGGTGCTCTTCAGGACAATCGAGATCGCCCTGGTGACAACGGCCATCTCCCTCATCATCGGCTTCATTGCCGCCTATGTGATCGCGCAGATGCCGGGCCGCCTGAAAAGCGTGATGATTATTGCCGCCGTCTTTCCGCTGCTGACCGGCGTCGTCGTCCGCTCCTTCGCCTGGCTGATCATTCTCGGCAAGAACGGTATTCTCAACAGCATGCTGCTTTCGGTCGGCGTCATCAGCGAGCCTCTGTCGATGCTCTATACCGAGGGTTCGGTGATCGTCGCGATGGTCTATCTTTTCGTGCCACTGATGATCCTCACCCTTGTCGGCGTGCTCGAGGGCATACCGCAGGACCTGATCCAGGCGGCGAATTCGCTTGGTGCAACGCCGACTGCGACCTTCCGGCAGGTGATCCTGCCGCTCGCCACGCCCGGCCTCATCGTCGGCGCTGTGCTGGTCTTTACCGGCAGCTTCACCTCATACGCCACGCCGCAGCTGCTTGGCGGTGAAAAGCAGATGATGATGGGTACCTTCCTCTATCAGCGCGCCATGGTCACCTTCGACTGGGTAGGGGCATCGACGATCGCCGCCATCATGGTGGTCGTGACGATCGGCATTGTCGCGATCATGAGCCGCATCGCGCGGCGACTGAACCCGATGGTGGTGTGATCATGGCGAAATCTGTTCATCCCGCACTCATCGCTTTCACGGGTCTCATCTTCCTGTTTCTGCTGGCGCCGCTCGTCATCATCATCGGCGCGGCCTTCAGCGACACGACTTATCTCACCTTCCCGCCGCAGGGCCTGACACTGCACTGGTTCTCGAACATCTTCGCGATCGAGGCCTTTCGCACGACGGCAATCACCAGTTTCGAACTAGCCTTCCTTGGAACCGGGCTCTCGCTGCTGCTTGGCGTTCCCGCCGCCTATGCGATCAGCCGCTACAGGGTCGAGCTGCCGAGCTGGCTTTCGACGCTTTTCGTTCTTCCGATCCTCATTCCGGAAATCGTCTTCGGCTTCTCGCTGATGAAATCGATCACCATCGGCCTCGGGCTGCCGATCTTTCCGAGCCTGTTGATCGGCCATGCGCTGCTGGTACTGCCCTATTCGGTGCGCGTTGTCAGCGCCAGCCTTGCGAGCTTCGATTTCTCGATCGAGGAAGCCGCTATCAGCCTCGGCTGCCCGCCGCTCAAAACCTTCCTGACGGTGGTGCTGCCGAATATCCGCGGCGGCGTCATCGCGGCCTTCATTCTCGCCTTCATCACCTCCATCAACGATGTCTCCGTCTCGGTCTTCCTGACCGGCCCCGGCATCTCCACCCTTCCCATCCAGATCCTCGCCCATATGGAGCAGTTCTTCGACCCGACCATCGCCTCGGTCTCCGTGCTCTTGATGCTCGTGACCGTCGCCGTCATGGCGGTCGTCGAAGCCACCCTGGGCCTCACCTTCCTGACAAAGTAGCCGCCCGTGACCGTATCGCTTACCATCCAATCCATCAGCGCCCATTACGGCAAGACGGCTGTCCTGCAAGACCTTTCGCTGTCGGTCGCAGCCGGCGAGCTGGTGTCGCTGCTCGGCTCCAGCGGCTGCGGCAAGACGACGACGCTGCGGCTCGTCGCGGGCTTCCTGCAGCCGACGAGCGGCAGCATCAAGCTCGGCGATCGCGATCTGACCACGCTTCCCGCACATGCCCGCGATATCGGCCTCGTGTTCCAGAACTACGCCCTGTTTCCGCATCTGACAGTGCTGGAGAACGTCGCCTTCGGCCTGAAGCAGCGCGGCGTCGCAACGCTGGAACGCCGACAGAAGGCTACAGCCATGCTGGAGCGCGTTGGCCTCTCAGGCCTCGGCGACCGGTTACCCTCCGCACTCTCCGGCGGACAGAAGCAGCGCGTCGCATTGGCGCGTGCACTCGTCATTGAGCCGCCGCTTCTGATGTTCGACGAACCGCTGTCCAATCTCGACGCCAAGCTCAGGATCGACATGCGCGTCGAGATCCGCCAGCTGCAGCGCGCCAACGGCACGACATCGCTCTATGTCACGCACGACCAGGAAGAAGCCTTCTCGATCTCGGATCGGGTCGCCATCATGAATGCAGGTCGCATCATGCAGCTCGATACGCCGGAAGTCCTCTACCGCAAACCGGCCAATGCCTTCGTTGCCCGTTTCGTCGGCTTCGAAAACCTGCTGCCATTGCAAGTGGTCGCGCGCGATGGCGCCCTGGTAACGGCAGAGGGTGCAGGCGGTGCAAAGATCACGCTTTCGCAGGATGATTTCGGACCGATCCCCGATGATTTCATCCTCGGCTGCCGCGCCGACGGGCTTTCCGTGCGACAGGAGGGCAATGGATTGCTGGCGACGCTTGGAATGAGAACCTATCTCGGCCGCGCCTACCAATATCAATGCACAACGCCGGCGGGCGATTTTGTTGCCAATGGCGCATTGTCCGAGCCGCTGGCCGCAGGTAGCGCGGCGACGCTCGTGCCTGTGCCCGAACAGTGCTGCATTCTTAATCCGGAGCGGTAGGCGGGCGAACTGGGTGCTCCCGAGTGTTAACTCCTCGATTGGTTACCAGACACAAAAAGGCCCGCTTGAGGCGGGCTTTTTGTGTTTGGATTTGTGGGCAGGC
>NZ_MPVZ02000024.1:0-289682 GCF_001999485.2 Rhizobium sp. P44RR-XXIV
GGAAACACTAGAGCGAAGGACTTCGTCGCCAGCAGCGCCGCCGCCCTCGTTCAGTGATCGGGCTTATAGACCCTACCGATCGAAGTAGTCAACAGGCCTATTTTGAAAAAAATCAAAAAACATATAACTGATTGATTCTCATGATGAAATTATGAACACTCTTCATATCTGTGGGAGCGATAGGCCAGAACGGCATTATATAGCGCCTGCCGCGGCCCCGGGTTGACCCGAATGGCCGCGCCTGAAGGTGAAAAGATGTGCTGTTAGCGGCCAGACCCCACAAACCACGCATCCCGCGGCTACAGATTTCATGGGAAACAAGCCTGCGGAGGGCCTGAAGCCGACCGCTTCATTTGACACCCTTGTCATAAATATGCACATCTTCGCCCCCAGCCTGCGGCTCGCATATAAGGAAGCGGATCTCGATTGGCATGATAACGGACAAAATGATGCTCCGATCGCTCGGCAACGAGCCGCCAATCCTGGCCGATGGCAGGCGAGCTCCGGACCGGCGCGAGGTTTCCTTGCGATGGCTTTCCGGTACGTTCCTCACCGGCCTTACCTCAAGCATATTGATGGGCGTCGCCCTGTTTGCCGCACTTGACGGGCGGCAGCAGCTCGCCATTCCAGCCGAAGCCTATGCGACAACAGACAGCCACGACGCCTCCGACGACCAGGTGACGCGCGGCGGCCGGCTGATCTCCACGGCGATCGCTTCCAAACCATCCGACCGCAACATTCTCGAAGTATCGACCGTGGTGCGGGACGGCGACAAGGAAGTGGTGCGCCGCCAGCCCTTCGCCCATGTGAAGATCGCGCTCGCCACCAACCGCGTCGCCGGCGAAAGCTATCCGCCCTTCGATCCGCTGGCGATCTTTTCCGCAGACGAGAACATACCGCCGCCCGCCAACCGGACCGGGGCGATCTATGGCTCCGATGTGGAATCCGAAGTCAGCCTCAAGACCATATCCTTTCCGAGCAAGGACATCCCCTTCCCGCTCGCCGGTTCCATGTCGCTGGACGAAGTCGAGGAGAATGTGCGCTCCAACGGCTCGATCCTCGCCGACAGCAACACCCAGCTTTCAGCGCTTTACTATGTCGACCCGCGCCGCTTCGCCAACGATGACGCCGATGTCGATCTGACGGCGGGCCTTGCCGCTCGCATCGTCGAGGAGAACATGTCGGTCTCCGCCTCCGAAGCCGTGACCGCGCAGACGGAAGAATTTGCCGACGATATCATTCCCATTCGGGAAAACATGCCGATCGCCACGGCACTCACCAATGCCGGCTATCTCAAGGCCGATGCAGACGACATCACCTCAAAGATTCAGCCTGTCTTCGGCTCATCCGATGTTTCCACGGGCGATGTGCTTCGCATCGGCATCCTGCAGAAGGGCGAGCAGGCCAAGATCATCCGTGCCAGCATCTATCGTGGCACCAAGCACCTGCTGACCATCGCGCAGAACGACCATGGCGACTTCATCGCCGGCAGCGCGCCGCCGATGCTCGATGCCATCGCCACCGCCTTCGACAATGATGCTCCCGTCGTTGCCGCCGGCCGCGATCTGCCGAGCGTCTATGACGGCATCTATCGCGCGGCGCTCTCCTACGGCATGAGCAAGGAAATGGTGGCGCAGATCGTCAAGCTGCTCGCCAGCAACGTCGATTTCCAGGCGCAGCTGAAACCGACGGATTCGCTGGAAGCCTTCTTCTCGGTCGCCGACGACAAGGGCCAGGCGACAGCCGATTCCGAGCTGCTCTACGTCAACGCCAAGTTCGGCGACACGGTCACCCGCTTCTATCGCTTTGAAGACCCGACTGATCATTCGATCGATTATTTCGATGAGGCCGGCAAGAGCATCCGCCAGTTCCTGCTGCGCAACCCCGTTCCGACAGGCATTTTCAAATCGGGCTTCGGCATGCGCCGCCACCCGATCCTCGGCTTTGCCCGCATGCATACCGGCGTCGACTGGGCCGCGCCACGCGGCACGCCGATCATTTCGGCCGGCAACGGCATCGTCGAAAAGGCTGGCTGGGATTCCGGCGGTTTCGGCAACCAGACGCTGATCCGCCATGCAAATGGTTATGTCTCCTCCTACAATCACCAGAGCGCCATCGCCAAGGGCGTCGTCCCCGGCGCAAAGGTGGTTCAGGGGCAGGTCATCGGCTTTATCGGCTCGACGGGTCTCGCAACCGGACCGCATCTGCACTACGAGCTGATCGTCAACGGTACCAAGGTCGATCCGCTGCGCATCCGCCTCCCCGGCGGCAAATCGCTCGAGGGCGATGCGCTGGCCAAGTTCCAGGATGAGCGCAAGCGCATCGATACGTTGCTGAGCGACGAAAAGTCGAAACAGGTCGCGAGCAAGTAGCAATCGAGATCGAGCGGATCCCGATTATCAGGCCGCTATCTAGGCTCGGTAGCTCTCAGCCGATCGACGAGTTCGGTGACGATATCATCTACGGCCTTCAGGGCTGTATCGACGACGACCGGTCCCGGACCCCAATTGTCGTAGCTTAGGGTGACGACCTCGTTCCACGTCGGGTTCACATGACCTTCGATGTCAGTCTGGCGTGTTTCCACGCGCCGGCGGTGCTCCACTTTGTCGGAACAGATGACCTCCACTTGGATTGCGGATACGGCCGCGCGCTGCGCAACCTGGCTCCAGGCCTCGCGCGTTATCGAAATCGGATTGACGCAATCGGCAATAACAGTGTTTCCCAGTTTGAGATTATCTCCGGCGATCCCATAGGCAACCATGTAACCGGCGGGCCCGACCTCGTCTCTCAACACGCCGGAATTCCGCAGCGCCTGCTCGATCGTGTCGAGCCGGACATAAGTGGCTCCCAGCCTTTTGGCCAGTGCCCGTGCAATCGTGGTTTTGCCGCTGCCCGGCAGGCCGCCAAAGATGACAAGCATATTTCCCCCGATCCTCTGAACCCGTGCAAGCGTCACAGGCCCGGTGCAACTCCACAAGATATTTTCCGAGCGAGCCTCCGAAAGCAAAATGGCGACCCGAAGGTCGCCATCCGCTGATATCACAACATTACCGACCTTAGGCCGCTTCGTTGACGGCCTGACGCGGGCGGAACAGCAGCCTGTCCGATCCGCTGGTCACCTTGACCACAGAACCATCCGGAACCTGCCCGGAAAGGATCTGTTCGGCGAGCGGATCCTGAACAAATTTCTGGATCACCCGCTTCAGCGGTCTCGCACCATAGACGGGGTCATACCCCTTATTGGCAAGCCAGTTGCGGGCATCCTCGTCGAGTTCGAGCTTGATCTTGCGCTCCGACAGCAGCTTCAGCAGCCGCTCCAGCTGGATATCGACGATCGCGCCCATCTCATCGCGCTTCAGGCGATGGAACAGGATGATCTCGTCGATACGGTTCAGGAATTCCGGCCGGAAATGCGACCGGACGACATCCATCACCTGCTCGCGCACCACATCGCTATCATCGCCATCCTTCAGCTGGGTCAGATATTCCGCGCCCAGATTCGACGTCATGATGATCATCGTGTTGCGGAAGTCGACTGTGCGGCCCTGACCATCCGTCAGGCGCCCGTCGTCCAGAACCTGGAGCAGGACGTTGAAGACATCGGGATGCGCCTTCTCGATCTCATCGAACAGCACGACCTGATAGGGCCTGCGGCGAACGGCTTCCGTGAGCGCGCCGCCCTCTTCATAGCCGACATAGCCGGGAGGAGCACCGATCAGCCGGGCCACGGAATGCTTCTCCATGTACTCGGACATATCGATGCGCACCATGGCCGTGTCGTCGTCGAAGAGGAAGCGGGCAAGCGCCTTGGTCAACTCCGTCTTGCCGACGCCGGTCGGGCCGAGGAAGATGAACGAGCCGATCGGCCGGTTCGGATCCTGAAGCCCGGCGCGCGAACGGCGAACGGCGCGCGAGACCGCCTGAACGGCATCGCCCTGGCCGACAACCCACTTTGCCAGTTCGTCTTCCATCCGCAGCAGCTTGTCGCGTTCGCCTTCCAGCATCTTGTCGACCGGAATCCCGGTCCAGCGCGAGACGATCTGGGCGATGTTGTCGGCGGTGACCACTTCCTGCACCATGGAATCGCGGGCATTATCCTGCTCTTCCGCGGCGTGGAGTTCTGTCTCCAGCTTCGGGATCACGCCATAGGCAAGTTCGCCGGCGCGCTGGAATTCACCCTTGCGCTGGGAGATCGCCAGCTCGTTGCGGGCGTCGTCCAGCTGCTTTTTCAAATCGGCGGCCAGACCCAGCTTCTGCTTTTCAGCCTGCCAGCGCGCGGTCAGCGCATCGGCCTCCTCTTCGAGAGAGGTAAGCTCGGTCTCCAGTCGAACCAGCCGGTCAGCCGAGGCCTGGTCGGTTTCCTTCTTCAGCGCTTCGCGCTCGATCTTCAGCTGGATGATGCGGCGATCGAGTTCGTCGAGTTCTTCCGGCTTTGAATCCACCTGCATGCGCAGACGGGCCGCGGCTTCGTCCATCAGGTCGATGGCCTTGTCCGGCAGGAAGCGATCGGTGATGTAGCGGTTCGACAGGGTTGCGGCGGCGACCAAGGCGGCATCGGCGATGCGGACCTTGTGGTGCTGCTCGTACTTTTCCTTCAGGCCGCGCAGGATCGAAATCGTATCCTCGACCGTCGGCTCTTCGACCATGACCGGCTGGAAACGGCGCGCAAGGGCCGGATCCTTCTCGACATGCTTGCGATATTCATCGAGCGTGGTCGCGCCGACGCAATGCAGCTCGCCGCGGGCGAGCGCCGGCTTCAGCAGATTGGATGCATCCATGGCGCCATCGGCCTTGCCAGCCCCGACCAGCGTGTGCATTTCGTCGATGAACAGGATGATCTCGCCATTTTCCGCCTGGACTTCGTTGAGCACGGCCTTCAGCCGCTCTTCGAACTCGCCGCGGAATTTCGCACCGGCAATCAGAGCGCCCAGGTCGAGCGCCATCAGCTTCTTGTCCTTCAGCGATTCCGGAACGTCACCATTGACGATACGCAAGGCCAGGCCTTCGACGATTGCCGTCTTGCCGACGCCGGGCTCGCCGATCAGCACGGGATTGTTCTTCGTGCGGCGGGAAAGGACCTGAATGGTGCGGCGGATCTCGTCGTCGCGGCCAATGACCGGGTCGAGCTTGCCTTCGCGAGCCTCGGCGGTGAGGTCGCGAGCATATTTCTTCAGGGAATCGAACCCCTGCTCCGCATTGGCGGAATCAGCGGTGCGGCCCTTGCGGATATCATTGATGACCTGATTGAGCCCGACTGGCGTAACGCCGGCCTTCTTCAGCGTCGCTGATGTCGAGGCGGACGACTCCATCGCCAGCGCCTGCAAAAGACGCTCGACAGTCACAAAGCTGTCGCCGGCCTTCTTTGCAGCCTCTTCGGCCGTGGCGAACACCTTGGCGAGCGGCTGTGCAAGATAGACCTGACCATCACCACCGGAAACCTTCGGCAGTTTGGCAAGTGCGGCGTCATTGGCAAGACGGGCAGCCTTGGCGTCGCCGCCGGCACGTTCGATCAACGATGCAGCCATGCCCTGGTCGTCGTCCAGCAGCACTTTCAGAACATGTTCGGGGGTGAATTGCTGGTTACCCTGCGCAAGCGCATAGGTTTGGGCGGATTGCAGGAAACCGCGCACCCGCTCGGAGTATTTTTCAATATTCATAATGGACCTCCATGGATCAACCTGCCCTGAGCGGCGCAGATCGATGATTGAGATTGGGCCCCCTCAAGAGGCAGACCCCGCTCTGTCGCCGTTGAGATTTGCGGCAAAGCAACTGAGCAGAATATGGGAGGATCTTCGCGGAGTTTAAAGGGCGGAAAACCCGAAAAAATGAATGATTTTATGAGGTCGGCGGAGCGCCGCCTTCAGGCCGAAGGACCACCCCATGGCTGGGAGTCCAACGGAATTTTTGCCCCGCCCGAACCATGCCTCATGGGCAGGACCTCACAAAACAAAAACGGCAGCGCCGTCAGCACTGCCGTTTTTATTTGAATATTCGATCGTTCCCTCACGGGAGAGAGCGCATTATTCCGAAGCAGCGTCCGCCAAAGCCGGAGCTTCGCCCGACCCAGCTTCGCCCTCGCCTTCCGCATCAGCGCTGCGGCGTGGCTGGCGACGCGGTCGGCTGCCGCCGGCGTTACGGCGCGCGGCTGACGCTCCGTCGCCTGCGTCGGCAGGGGTCTCTTCCTCGATCGCAACTTCGGCCGGAATGCCTTCGATCACCGGCTGCGGGCCGGTGCCATCGATGACTTCCGGTTCGGCAGCGGGAGCTGCGGCAACAACCGGAGCAGGCCTCTGATGGCGCACCTGGGGTGGAGCCAGCTGCGGCTGGTCGTCCATCTCCTGCGCATCCATATCGTCGCCGTCGCGGTCGCCGCCGTCGCGCTCATTGTAATTGTGCTGATCGTCGCGCTGGAAGCGTTCCTGCATCTGAGCCTGGGCGCTGGCAATGATGCGATAGTAGTGCTCGGCGTGCTGAAGATAGTTTTCAGCCATGACCCGATCGCCGGAACTTTGAGCGTCACGCGCCAGAGTCGCGTATTTTTCGGCGATATGCTGTGCCGTTCCGCGAATTTTCACATCGGGACCGGAGCTGTCGTAAGTCCTGGTCAGCGGGTTAGAGCCTTTGCGGTTGAAATTGTTATTGTTGTTATTTCCACCACCGCCGCCGCCGTTGTTGTTACCACGCCCCCGACCGCGCTTATTCTGCTGTCCTGGCCTCATAGATCCTTCACCTGAATTCTCTTCGTTGGGATAAAATTCATACACGACACCTGCCGCCGAGGTTCGGACCCTTCCGAACCAAGGCCTGCGTGCCGCAAGCAAACTGCGCTTTAAGCGCCGGTCTGCCGCTCGACTACGTCAGATTAACTGATCACGCATTGGGTTATCTTCAACCTTTGACACTCTTACCAAAGAGCGGATCCCCGAGGCTGTCCAAGACAGGCGAATCGTCTCGCCTATTCCCAGCCGCCCAACGCGTGAGCGCAACCTATATCGCTTCCTCAGGAAATCCAAGCTTTTTCTTCGCGATAACAACAGAGATCCCACAAATCCGCAGCAAAATGTCGCGTTAATGATGCAATCTAAACACAAGCACCCGGTCGTTCTGGCCGTAGTCACGAACCGCTTTGACAAGGAGAAATCCTGCTCCTTCAAAGACAGAAGTCACCGTTTCACGCTGATCGTAACCGATCTCCACTCCCACCATGCCATTCGGGTGCAGAAACCGCGCCGCATCCTTTGCGATCGCTCTATATGCATCCAGCCCATCAAGGCCCCCGTCAAGGGCCGCGGGAGGATCGAAATCCTTTACTTCTGGAGCGAGAGTGGAAATGACACTGGAGGCAATATAGGGCGGATTTGAGACAATCACATGAAATCGTTCGTGGATGGCATCAAACCAGCTTCCTTGCACAGTATCGAACCGTGCCGCCAGGCCATTCCGCTCCGCATTGCCGCGTGCGGTCTCCAGCGCCTCGCCGGAGATGTCGGAACCAACGCCCGTCGCTTGCGGACATTCATGAAGCAGAGCCAGACAAATGGCCCCGGTTCCCGTTCCCAGATCAAGTAAGTGGACATTCCCGAGCTCAGATTCAAGGCGCCGCACGTGCGGAAGCATCGTATCGACCAGTATTTCCGTGTCGGGCCGAGGCTCCAGCGTTGCCGGCGATAGCCGCAAGGGCAAGCCATAGAATTCGCGTTCGCCAAGAATACGGTGGACCGGCTCATGGTTGAGACGGCGATCGATCGCCGCCCGCGCCGTGCCGACATCATCGGGCGATACCGCTTCCAAGCCCCGCGTCACAAGCTCGGTGGAAGAGAGATGGAGGAGCCCGCCGACAAGGATACGTGCCTCGGTGGCGGGGTCATCAAGATCGGCGTCGGCAAAACGGGCACGCACCTCTTGGAGGAGCCCGGCTACGGTCGACCCCTGCCCGCTGCTCACGCCTGTTCGCCAAGCTGGGCGAGCTGGCTCGCCTGGTAATCCGCCAGAAGCGCATCGACCACCTCGTCGATCTCGCCGATCATCATCCGGTCGAGCTTGTAGAGCGTCAGGTTGATGCGATGATCGGTGACGCGTCCCTGCGGGAAGTTATAGGTGCGGATACGTTCGGACCGGTCGCCGGAGCCGACTTGGCTCTTGCGGTCCGCCGAGCGTTCATTGTCCGCGCGCTGGCGCTCCATGTCGAACAAACGCGAGCGCAGCACCTGCATCGCCTTGGCGCGGTTCTGGTGCTGTGACTTCTCCGAACTCGTCACCACGATCCCCGAAGGAATATGGGTAATGCGCACAGCCGAGTCCGTGGTGTTGACGTGCTGGCCGCCGGCGCCCGAAGAGCGCATGGTGTCGATGCGGATATCCTCAGGGCGGATCTCGATATCGATCTCCTCGGCCTCCGGAAGTACGGCAACGGTTGCCGCCGAGGTATGGATGCGGCCGCCCGCTTCGGTTTCCGGTACGCGCTGCACGCGGTGCACGCCGGATTCGAACTTCAGGCGCGAGAACACACCCTTGCCGGTGATGGTGGCGATAATTTCCTTGTAGCCGCCAGCTTCGCCGTCGCTTGAGGACAGGATCTCGACCTTCCAGCCGTTATTGGCAGCGAAGCGCTCATACATGCGGAAGAGGTCGCCACCAAAAAGCGCTGCTTCCGAGCCGCCTGTGCCGGCGCGGATTTCAAGGATGGCGCTCTTCTCGTCGGCGGCATCCTTCGGCAGCAGCAGAACCTGGATTTCCTTCTCGAGGACTTCGATCCGCTCCTTGACCTCAGGCAACTCCATTTCGGCGAGATCGCGCATCTCGCGATCGACGGACTTGTCGGCGAGCATGGTGTCGAGATCGGCCGCCTCAGCAAGGACGCGCTCATAGTCGCGGATCTTGGCGACGACCGGCTGCAATTCGGAATACTCGGAAGCAAGCTTCACATAGACATCCGCGGCCGGGCCAGCGGACATGCGCGCCTCGATCTCGCCGAAGCGGCGCTCCAGTTCGCGCATTTTTTCAACGGGAAGCTTGGCCACCCTTTACTCCAATTCTTCTTATTATCTCTGCTGTGACGTGATGCGCATGATCCTGCCCGGAAACCATTTATCGTTTTCGTGGATCGCGCGCTAAAGCGGAATATTGTGGCTCTCGGCAAAGCGAACAAGGATATCACGCATCGAGGAGGTCGCGCGCGTGTCGTTCAACGCCTCCTCCATGACATCCGACAGGGCCTTGAGATCGAGCCCCAGAAGCATGGCCTTGACCGGGCCGATCGACGCCGGAGACATCGAAACCGAGCGGAAGCCAAGGCCGAGCAGCGCCATGGCCGAGATGGTCTTGCCGGCGAGTTCGCCGCAGAGCGTCACCGGTGTCTTGTTGCGCTCGCCGGCCCGCACAATATCCCGAAGGATGCGCAGGAACGGCCGCTCGAGCGGATCGAAACGATCCGACACGCGGGCATTGCCGCGATCGACAGCCATCGAGAACTGGAACAGGTCGTTCGAGCCGACCGAAACGAAATCGACCGCCGCCATCAGCTCGTCCAGCTGCCAGAGCAGCGCCGGCACTTCCAGCATGGCGCCGAATTGCAGCTTGCGCGGCAGACCATGACCGAAGCGGGACAGATGCTGAACTTCCTTCTGCAACAGCTCGCGCACCGCCTTGATCTCGGAGACTTCCGTGACCATCGGCACCATCATCTTCAGCTCGCCATCGGCGGCCGCCTTCAGCATGGCCCTCAGCTGCGTGCGCAGCAGGCCCGGGCGATCCAGCGACAGGCGAATGGCACGCCAGCCCAGCGCCGGGTTCTCTTCCTCATGCGCGCGGAAATAGGAGACGACCTTGTCGCCGCCGATATCGAGCGTCCGGAAGGTGACGACGCGCCCGTCCGCCTGCTTCAGCACGTTGCGGTAGAACGCCTCCTGCTCATCCGCCTTCGGCATGGTCGAGGCGATCATGAACTGCAGCTCGGTGCGGAACAGGCCGATGCCTTCGGCGCCGGATTCGGCAAGCTGCGGCAAATCCACAAGCAGGCCGGCATTCATCTGCAACGAGATGCGCTGGCCGTCCTTGGTGACCGGCTCGACCGCGCGCAGTGCACGGAATTGCTCCTGCCGGCGGGCGCGGAACCGCACCTTTTCCTCGTAGGAACGCTGATGGTCGGCCATCGGCCGGAGATGCACATGGCCGCCATCGCCATCGATGATGACCGAATCGCCATTCTCGGCAAGGGCGACGATGCCGGTCGCCTGACCGATGACCGGAATGCCCATTGCACGCGCGACGATGACGACATGGCTCGTGACGGCGCCTTCCTCCAGCACCAGGCCGCGAATATTGGCGCGGGGATAGTCGAGCAGTTCGGCAGCGCCCATGGCACGCGCGAAGATGATCGCATCGTTCGGGAAGCCTTCGGCGGCCGTGCGGCCCGAATAGCCGATAAGCTGCCGCAGCAGCCGGTTCGCCAGATCCTCGAAATCGTGCATGCGCTCGCGAAGATATGGGTCGGTCAGGCGCATCATCCGCGCCTTGGTATCGCTCTGCACCTTTTCGACGGCCGCTTCTGCAGTCAGGCCGTTGCGGACAGCTTCTTCCAGCTTGCGCACCCAGCCCTGGTCATGCGCGAACATGCGATAGGTTTCCAGCACCTCGCGATGCTCGCCCTCCATCGAGACGTCGCGGCGCGACAGCATGTCGTCGATGGAAATGCGCAGCGAGCCGAGCGCCTCGGCCAGGCGGCCGATTTCCTTGTCGGTGTCTTCGTTCAGCAGATTGGTGACGACGATGCGCGGCTCGTGCAGCACGACATAGCCAAGCCCGATGCCTTCATTGTAGCTGTCGCCGTCGATGGTGACCGAGCGGGTCAGATCGAGTTCCAGGCCGGGCTTGGTGATCTTCTTCAGCTCGCCGGTGGCGATCATTTCGGCCAGCACCATCGCCGTCGTCTCGAGCGCTTCCAGCTCTTCTTCGCGGTAGGTCCGGCTCGCCTTGTTCTGCACGACGAGAACCCCGAGCGAACGGCCCGTGCGCAGGATCGGCACGCCCAGGAAGGAGTGGTAGATCTCTTCGCCGGTTTCCGGCAGGTAGCGGAAGGCGGGATGCGATTGCGCGTCGGAGAGGTTGAGCGGCTGGGCGGAGGCGGCGATCGTGCCGACCAGGCCCTGTCCCATCTTCAGTTGCGAAAGGTGGACGGCTTCCTTGTTGAGGCCCTCGGTCGCGTAAAGTTCGAGGACGCCGTCTGCGCGCAGCACGTAGACGGAGCACACTTCGGCGACCATGTTGCTGGCAATCTGGCGAACGATCCGGTCAAGACGCTCCTGCGGCTCCAGCGGCTCCGCCATCAATTCGCGCAGCCGCTTGAGCAGAACGCGTGGACCGCCGGATAGGTCTCTCATTGCGTCTCTAGCTCCCGAATCAAGATATCACGCCATTCTTGCCCACGTCAGGGCCGGCCGAAACTCGCCTCCGTTACGGTCCGTCGTCAGCAGTCCTGAATCAACTCTTATCCAGACCGTAGCAGGAATGCAAAGTCCTGACTGCGAGTTCTGCATAAGGACCGTCGATCAGGATGGAAATCTTGATTTCTGACGTCGTAATAGCCTTGATGTTGATACCTTTTTCGGCAAGTGCCCGGAAAGCGGTCGCGGCCACGCCGGCATGCGAACGCATGCCGATGCCGATGACCGAAACCTTGACCAGACCTGATTCGTTTTGAATCACGTCATAGCCGATCTTTTCCTTGTTCTCGCCCAGCACGCGCAGTGCTTTGTCGACATCGCCCGAAGGAACCGTGAAGGTCATGTCGGTCTTGGAGCCGTCCTCGGAAATATTCTGGACGATCATGTCGACATTGATGTGGTTTTCAGCCAGCGGTCCGAAGATCGCGGCAGAAACGCCCGGCCGGTCGGCAAGACGACGCAGCGAGATCTGGGCCTCATCCTTGGCATAGGCGATGCCGGTGACTACTTCCTGTTCCACGATTTCTTCCTCGTCACAAATCAGCGTTCCGGGCGGGTTGAGCAGATCGCCCATGCCCGGAGCATCGGGATCTTCGA
This sequence comes from Rhizobium sp. P44RR-XXIV, assembly GCF_001999485.2. Taxonomy (NCBI): domain Bacteria; kingdom Pseudomonadati; phylum Pseudomonadota; class Alphaproteobacteria; order Hyphomicrobiales; family Rhizobiaceae; genus Rhizobium; species Rhizobium sp. P44RR-XXIV. The sequence goes on from NZ_MPVZ02000024.1 coordinate 12,039, forward strand.
AAGAGGAGCGCACGAAGGTGCGAACCTTAAAGACCATGGCCAGCTCGACCGAGCGCACCTGCAGTACCTTGGCGCCGAGAGACGCCATTTCGAGCATTTCCTCGAAGGCGATCTTCTTCAGGCGGCGGGCCTTCGGCTCGATGCGCGGATCGGTCGTGTAGACGCCATCAACGTCGGTATAGATGTCGCAACGGTCAGCCTTGACGGCAGCGGCGATGGCCACTGCAGATGTATCGGAACCACCACGGCCGAGCGTGGAGATGCGATTGTCGGGGCCAAGCCCCTGGAATCCGGCGACGACTGCCACCTGGCCCTCGCCCATGCGGCGGATCATCTCGCTGCCGTCGATTTCAAGAATGCGCGCCGCGCCATGGGCGTTGTCGGTGCGGATCGGGATCTGCCAGCCCTGCCAGGAGCGGGCGTTGATGCCCATCGCCTGCAGCGCGATCGCCAGCAGGCCTGAAGTCACCTGCTCACCGGAAGCAACGATCGCGTCATACTCGCGCGCGTCATAGATCGAATGATCGGCACCGGCGACTTTCGGCATGTTCTGGACCCAGCCGACCAGCTCGTTGGTCTTGCCGGACATGGCGGAAACGACGACCGCGACCTCGTGGCCGGCGTCGACTTCCCGTTTCACATGGCGTGCGACATTCTTGATACGGTCCAGATCCGCGACGGAAGTTCCGCCGAATTTCATCACGATGCGTGCCATGTGCCTCTACCAGTACCCAGCGCCGGGCGGCCGAAATGCGATAAGCCCGGCATGCGAAATCACCCTTCCGGTCCATTAGCCGGAAAAGCCCATATCAATGGGGGCGTCTCTTAGCGAGTTTGGCAGGCGGGTGCAATAGCTTGGCGCGGCCGACGCCATCAATAGTTTACTTTAAAACTCTACTTTTAGGCTCGACCACATCTTGTCGAGGATCGTCCCTTCCTTGGGGATGTTTTCCTTGTTGAGGAAGGTGGCAACGAGCACGCCGCCATCCGGCCGGCCGGCCGCCACGATCTCATAATCCATGACATCATTGTCCGTGGTGGTCTCCGCCTTGACGCCCTTCAGCAGAACGCCGCCAGGAAGCATCCGCTGCGCGGCCTCCTTCTTCAGCTTGGCGCCGCCGCTGATGCTTTCCTGAATCATCTGCTGCAAGACGAAATCGGTGATGCTGGAAGGATTGAGACCTTTGTATTCCTGGACGATGATCCCCGTGCCGATCGGTGTCATCAACGCATACTGCTCCACCCCGCCGCCAAGGTCCGTTTTCGCGACCGTGAACTTGCCATCGTGATCGAAGGAAAACTTGCCGCCGCTGAACGTCACGGTTTCGCTGCGCTGCAGCTCCACTGAAACCTCGCGACCGTCCTTCATGGTGACATCGAGACTATCGCCGGGATTGATACCCACCTCAACGCCGTCGACCGTCAGACGAAATCCCTTTCCGTCTCCGGCATTCGCGTGACCGACCGTGAGACAGCCTATGGCAATCACAGTCGCGAGGCGAAATGGTCTCATGAAGAACTCCTCCGCAGGCCGGCGGATCAAACCAATCCCCGGTTTTGAAAGTCCATTTGAAAGCCAGGGCGATTGATCGGCCATGAGACGGTTCTTTGTCAACCTTCCTCCAATATCCGCCGATGCCGCCCAGATGACATGGGGACGCAGCAACGGGCGCAGCCCTTGACATCAGCCTCCGATCGTCCGACTTCACATCTGATGGAATTATGCCTCGCGACGATGCGCGCGGATTGCACGGTGCAGACCAAGGAGTGAACCATGACCGAAACGGCGAAAAGTACGATCGACCAGAGCGAAGTCGACCGTTTCTCCGCCATGGCGGCGGAATGGTGGAGCCCGACGGGCAAGTTCAAGCCGTTGCACAAGTTCAACCCGGTGCGCCTTGCCTATATCCGTGATCATGCCAGCGAAAACTTCGGCCGCGACCCGAAGAGCAGCCGGCCGCTGGAAGGCCTGCGCGTGCTCGATATCGGCTGCGGCGGCGGCTTGCTCTCCGAGCCGATGGCGCGCATGGGCGCCTCTGTCATCGGCGCCGATCCGTCCGAAAAGAATATCGGCATCGCCTCGACGCATGCCAAGGCCTCCGGCGTTCCCGTCGATTATCGCGCGGTCACCGCCGAGCAACTGGCCCAAGCCGGAGAAACCTTCGATATCGTGCTGAACATGGAAGTGGTCGAGCATGTCGCCGATGTCGAGTTCTTCATGTCCACATGCGCGAAGATGGTGCGGCCGGGCGGCCTCATGTTCGTCGCTACCATCAACCGCACGATGAAGGCGGCGGCGCTGGCCATCTTTGCCGCTGAAAATGTCTTGCGCTGGCTGCCGCGCGGCACGCATCAATATGAAAAGCTCGTTCGTCCGGAAGAGATCGAGAAGCCGCTTGCCGCCGACGGGATGGAGATCATCGCCCGGACCGGCGTGTTCTATTCGCCGCTGCAGGACCGTTGGAACCTGTCGAAAGATATGGACGTGAACTACATGCTGCTGGCGAAGCGGTCCATCTGAGGCCGCGAACAGTCTATTCCGGCCTAGATTTTCAGCGTCATGACATGCGCCAATAGATCGCCTTGACCTCCGGCATTGAGCGCTGCGATTTCTTTCACGCGATTTCGATCGATCTCCACGGCGCCACCGTCAGGTCCATAGGGGCGCTTGAACGAGAAGGCATCGGCGCTTGGGCCCTTGTCGTGAATATATTCCAGCCGTTCGACGCCGTCTTTCCACTCCGGAACGACGCTGGCATCCACCCACCAGAGAACCAGCGGCGGCCAGCTTTGCCTGACATTCCAGTGCCGGGCATGCTTCAATGCATCGGCATGCACGCCGCTATAGCTGAACGCCATCAGCGACTCGATATCGGCCCAGAGTGACAGTGATGATGGCGCGGTCGCAAAGCCGCTGCCTTCGATGAAACGCGGAAAGACCTGTTCGCCCCAACAGGGAGTACCCGGCTCGCCTGTATAGCCGGAGCGGCCGATAAAGCCATGGGCACGAGACGCAGCCTCGAAATTCGCCGCTTCCCGCAGGCGAAATCCTTCGACCGCAGCGCTTTCATAGGCTGCGACATGCAGCCCGAAATTATACATGGCCAGATGTTTGCCGACGCCTGCCGGCATCAGTTGATATCGTCTGGTAAAACGGGAATGGCGGCGATTTCGATGCCTTCGTCGACAAGGGCCTGAGCCTCGTCCGGCGTGGCCTTGCCGATGATCCCGCGCGCGTCCGCCTCGCCATAATGGATCTTGCGAGCCTCTTCCGGAAACTTCGCGCCGACATCCTCGGCATTGGCCTTGATCGCCTCGACCGCTTCCTTGAGCTTGACCATCACGTCCTTGCGGGCGGCATCCATGGCGAGCGTCTGCATCTCGTCCTTCTTGCGCGCAGTCGACACCGATGGCGCCATCAGCAGCTTCGAAATCGCCGAGGAATTGCAGACGGGACAGGTCAGAAAGCCGCTTTCGATCTGACGGTCGAAATCGGCGCTTTCCGAAAACCAGCCCTCGAACTCGTGGGCATTGTCACAGCTAAGAGAATAACGGATCAAGCAGCGACGCCTCCAGCCGCCGGCGTCGCGATCTTTTCCAGCGAAAATTCGCGCGCATTCTTCAAGTTTGGAATCTTGTCATGGGCAGATTTTACCGCCGCGACATCGATCTCGGCGACAATAACCGCTTCGCCCGTGCCGCCGGCCGACGCCAGCACCTTGCCCCAGGGATCGATGATCATCGAGTGACCGAAGGTCTCGCGGCCGTCTTCATGCTTGCCGGCTTGAGCCGCAGCGATGACGAACATGCCGTTTTCGATGGCGCGGGCGCGCAGCAGGATTTCCCAATGCGCCTCGCCGGTCTGCCGGGTAAAGGCGGCAGGCACGGTCATCACCTGGGCGCCGGCAACGGCCTGGGCGCGGAAGAGCTGCGGAAAGCGCACATCATAGCAGATGGAAAAGCCAAGTTCGGCAAAGGGCAGAGAGGCGATGCGCGCCTCCGATCCCGGCCGGTAGACGGCACTCTCACGCCAGCTCTCGCCATTGTCGAGATCGACGTCGAACATGTGGATCTTGTCGTAACGGTTGATGAGCTTGCCGTCGGGACCAAAGAGGAAGCCGCGATTGGCGATTTTGCCGTCGTCGAGCGCAATCGCCGTCGAGCCGACATGCAGGTGGATGCCGAGCTCCTTGGCCAGTTCGGATGCCGTCTTGACGATGATATCCCCCGCTTCGTCGCGCAACACGGCGCGCAGGCCCGGACGATCCTTCTGCACGGCGCCAGTCATCTCCGGCGTCTGCACATAGACAGCGCCCTGCGAGGCGGCATCACGGACCAGACGCGCCATGTCGGCCGCGTTCTTCACCGGATCGACACCGGAGCACATCTGAATAGCGGCGGCTTTGAAACTCATCGTCGTTTCCCCTGCGAAAGCGGTTCAGGCGGCCAGCATCGGATCGAGCTTGCCGGCCCGATCAAGCGCATGGAGATCATCGCAACCGCCGACATGCTCACCATTGATGAAGATCTGCGGGAAGGTCGAACGGCCGTTCGACTTCGAGATCATTTCCTGGCGCATGTCGGGCGAATAGGTGGCGTTGTGCTCGACATAGTCGACGCCCTTGGAATCGAGCAGGGATTTCGCCCGAGAGCAGAAGCCGCAAAACTCACGCGTATAAATAACCACGGATGCCATGATTCACTCCGGAAAACTTAGATTTACTGTCATATAAGATGGCCGACGACCCTTGCAAAGGTCAAAACAGTCACATCCGCCGCACCGGCTTTCTTCAGCGCGCGCGTCGCCGCAGCCACTGTCGCGCCCGTGGTATAGACGTCGTCGACCAGCACGATACGCCGGCCGAACACATCGGCAGCCCGATGCTCGGAAAGAGCAAATGCCCCACGCACATTGTCCTGTCGCGCCTTGGCGCCGAGACCGACCTGCTGGGTCGTGCGCTTGACACGCAGCAGCGTCGCGGCGAGCAGCGGTTTTCCGGAAAGGCGGGCGATATGGCGGGCAAGCTCGGCTGCCTGATTATACTTGCGCGTGAACAGCCGCGCCCGATGCAGCGGCACCGGAATGATGGCGTCGCAGGCAGCGACCGTCCCATCGCTGGCGCGCAGCATCCAGCCAGCCATCATCGGCGCGAGATCGGAACGATCACGATATTTCAGGCTGAGAACGAGATCGCGGACGATACCGTCATGGACGGCAGCGGAGCGCAACCGGTCGAAAACAGGCGGCTCGGCGATCGCCTCGGCACTGAGAATTCCCGTGCCGAGGTCATGCGAAAACGGGCTGCCCAGAACCTCGCAATAGGGTCGCTCGATGAAACGGATGCGGGACCAGCAGGCAGCGCAAAGACCGCGATGCGCCCCGACGGAAACCCCACAGCCGGGACAGGCCGGCGGGTAGACCAGATCGGCCAAAGCCAGCCAGGGCCTTGTGAGCCCGAACCGCAGCATCGACAATGTGATTTCACGCACCATCATCCCCATATGATTGACACTAGCTTTTTCCCGCAGGCTTTGCGAAGGAAAACACCAGTACCCGCCACGCCTCGCCTAACTGATGAGATTGCAGGAAACCGCCATGGAAACCGTGTTCGACCAATCGCTGCTCGCTGTCCGCAAGCGCCGGGCGCTGAGGCAGGGAGATACGAAGGCGGCGTTTCTTCTCGATATCGCGGCGCAAGAATTGGCCGAGCGACTTGGCGTCACGGAACGGCATTTCGACGAGGCCGTGGAGCTTCATGGCGCAACCGGTATCGCAGCGCGGCTGGCATTGGCGACCGGCAAGATCGGCAATCTCCGCAGGATCGAAAACGAGACCGGTTTTGCCCAGCCAGACGAGACGATCATCGAGGCACCGCTGGAGGAGTTGCCGCTGGCGACGGACTCCGTCAATCTCGTCCTGTCGCCGCTCAGCCTGCATCTGACCAACGATACTCCAGGCGTTTTCATCCAGATCCGCCGGGCATTGAAGGCCGATGGCCTCTTCCTGGCAGCCATCCCCGGCCTGGGAACCCTGCAGGAATTGCGCGACGTGCTGCTGGCAACCGAGATCGAACTGACGGGCGGCGCCAGCCCGCGCGTGATCCCTTTCGCCGATGTTCGCGATGTCGGCGGCCTGCTGCAACGGGCGGGCTTCACCCTGCCTGTCATAGATGCGGAGACCTATACGGTACGGTACGACAATCTGTTCGCCTTGATGCGCGATCTGCGCGCCATGGGCATGACCAACCCGCTTGCCGATCGCAGCCGTAAGCCGCTGACGCGCGCCTTCTTCCTGCGCGCGGCCGAACTCTATGCCGAGCGCTATTCCGATGCGGATGGCAGGATCAGGGCGACGTTCTCGATCATCTATGTATCCGGCTGGACACCGCATGAGAGCCAGCAGAAGCCGCTGCGGCCGGGCTCGGCAAAGGCGCGGCTCGCCGATGCCCTGAAGGTCGAGGAACACAAACTCAAGCAATAATCAGTCGACTGAAGCGAATGCAGCCCGCAATCGCCTCAGTTCTGGTTGGCGGTGGAATTCTGAACCGTATTGGACAATAGGCTAAACGTATTCGCGAGGCTGCCGCCAAAGGCGCCGACACCGCTGATGATCGCTGCCGACATGAGGGCAGCAATCAGCCCATATTCGATGACCGTTGCACCGGTCTTGTCATTGAAAAAACGCCGTACGGAACGCATACGCTCAAAGCTCCAGCATTGGACATCAACATCTCGTGAATCCGATGCTGTCATGGCATCTGGCAGGCTATGCTTAAGCTTTATTGGCAGCCGCTATCCGCGCCGTACCCCTGAACGATGCATACCGAACCCGGCTCATGCTGCAGCACGCTGCGGCGGATGGTATAACGCTTGCCGTTTTCAGTCTGCGGGATCGACCCGGTGGTAATATTGTCGAGATCGGGTGCACTTGCAAGCACGCGCGACTTGGATTTGTCGGAGAGCATTGGCGTCAGGATAAGCGAAAGCGCCACCGCCGCCGTACCGAACAGCAAAGCGATATTCAACGCGCCCGTCTTGCGCGACGTGGAATAGGACTGCTCTTTTTCCTGAACAGCTTTCCAGAAATCGTCGTCCATTATGTCAAGCCTTCTTTAACGCACCCAACAACCTGCTTGATTGAGAGCATTGAATGCCAGAAGGTCATAAACGATCCCTTAATATCCACATGCAAATTAATGAGACGTAAAATTCTGGGACACCGGCCGATTCGGGTTACAGGCCTGATATTAAATGGCTAATTTTCGTTAACCCTGTTTGCGATGTGCTGCCTTAAAGCACTTCAAACCGTCACCGCGTAAACCGAAAAAAATCCGCTTCGCTACGGGACGTCAAATTCAGCTCGCGCAAACACGCGCTGGCAGAAAATTTATCCGATACACCAAATAATAGAGATTGAGTTTTGCACGTTTTGATATATTGAAATTCATATAATCATTATCTTGGATTGTAGGCGCCAAAGCATGGCAGGATTACTTAGGGTGGTTGGCAGTCTGGTGATTATTGTTGGGGTCCTGTTCGGGATCGCAATGTTGTTTGCCGGAAGTACAGCTGGCACCGCAGCGGGTTTGGTCGTCGCTCTTTCAAACGCTTTTAGCGGCGCCGTGATTTTTGCCTTTGGATTGATGCTCGAACATCTCGAGGCAATCCGCCGGGATTCAGCCAGGCAATCTGACATGCTGACGGATTTGCTCCGCAGAATGCCTAAGACAGATGCGTCCCTTAGAGAGCCCGGCGTCTCCCACCTCGATCAGCTCGCCAAGTCGAATTTCAAGTTCAAGGATGTCTAGAGCAGATCCTGGAGAAACGGGATCAACGGCTCGTCGGCCGGCGGCATCGGGTAGTCGCGCAGGGCTTGCGGCCGCACCCATTTGATCGCCTGGCCTTCTCGGCCATGTGCAATGCCCTCGTAACGCCGGCAGATGTAGAGCGGCATCAGCAAATGGAAGGTTTCATAGGTGTGGCTGGCGAAAGTCAGCGGCGCCATGCAGGCGATCTTGGTCTGGATACCGAGCTCTTCCTCAAGCTCGCGCACCAATGTCTCCTCCGGCGTCTCGCCGGCCTCGACCTTGCCGCCGGGAAACTCCCAGAGACCGGCCAGCGACTTGCCTTCGGGGCGCTGCGCCAGAAGGATGCGGCCATCCGTATCGATGAGCGCGCAGGCAGCAACGAGAACGATCCTGCGGCCAACCTCGCTCATGCTTCCTCCTGGGAACGCCAGTAGCAGTAGCGATAGGCCTCGCGAAATCCAAAACGAGCATAGAGCGCCAGAGCGGGTGCGTTGTCGGCGCCGACCTGAAGCCAGGCCGTCTTGGCGCTGCGCATCCGCGCCCAGCGCAGGGCCGAGGTCAGGATCTCCGCACCCAGCCCCTTGCGCCGATGCTGCGGCGAGACCGCAACCGACATGATGCCGGCAAGATCATTGTCCTGCACGCAGAGCGTCGTCGCCACCGGCCCGGCATCATCATTCTCGATAACGAAAAGGCCGGAAGGCGGCTTGATACTGCTGACCACTTCCGCCAGCGCGGGCTTCAATGCCGGATCGGCCGCGTCGACCAACAGACTGGCATCGACGTAACGGCCGACATCGTGGCTCGGCAGATGGTCCAGCATGTCAGGCAGTTCGAGGTCGATCAGATCGGCGGTCATAACAAGCGTTTCTTCAAACCGCGTCCAGCCGCGCCCACGCAGCAGATCGATGAATTGCGGCGAGGCAAGCGGCGTTTCGCGCACAACCATCGGCCTGCCATAGGCTTCGAACTTGCGCTGCGCCTTCGTCAGCCGTATTTCGAGATCGCGATGATCGGAAGGATCGAGCGGCACCACCGAATTGAGCCGCTTGGAAGGGTGACCCGCCGTCAGCCGAACTTGCCAGCTGCCGTCATACTGCACGGACGAGGCAGGCCAGGCCCGAAAGCCAACGGCTTCGAGCCTGCGCACCAGCGGCAGCTTGTTTATCGTGGACTGCGCATGCATCAGCTAGGTATCAGCTCCGATAGTCGCCATTGATGGCAACATATTCCTTAGTGAGGTCGCAGGTCCAGACCGTCGCGCGGCCATTGCCGAGGCCGAGATCGACCTTCACGGGGATATCCTGCTGTTTCATCACGTTCGAGGCCGCTTCTTCGGAATAGGAAGCGTCGCGCTCGCCGTTGACGGCAACGCGGACATCGCCGAACCAGATGGCAAGCTTGTCGCGATCGGCCATTTCGCCGGCCTTGCCGACCGCCATGACGATGCGACCCCAGTTGGCGTCTTCGCCGGCAGCCGCGGTCTTGACCAGCGGCGAATTGGCGATCGAAAGCGCGATGCGCTTGGCGGCTCCATCATTCTCGGCACCGGTCACGGTGATCTCGAGCATTTTGGTGGCACCCTCGCCGTCACGGACGACCTGGATCGCAAGATCCTTGAGGAGTTCGTTGAGCGCTATGCGGAAAGCCGCAAGCTTCGGATCGCTGGCGCTGTCGATATGCTCCTGTCCGTCAGCCGAGGCGGCGCCGGTGGCAAACAGCATCAGGGTATCCGAGGTCGAGGTATCGCTGTCGACCGTCATGGAATTGAAGCTCGGGCCGACGCCTTCGGACAGCAGCGTTTGCAGTGCGGAAGACGAAATATCCGCATCCGTGACGACGAAGGAAAGCATCGTCGCCATATCAGGCGCGATCATGCCGGCACCCTTGGCGATGCCGTTGATGGTAACTTTGACGCCACCGATCTCGGCGCTGCGGGTCGCGACCTTCGGATAAGTATCCGTCGTCATGATCGCTTTTGCCGCTTCGAACCAGAAATCGCTGACAGCATCCTTGGCCATCGTGTCGAGCACGCCGGCAAACTTGGTCGCGTCCAGGGGCTCGCCGATCACGCCTGTCGAGGCGAGGTAGACTTCGTTTTCACCGCAGCCGACAGCGGCGGCGGCAGATTTGGCGGTCAGTTCTGTCGCCTGGCGGCCCTTCAACCCGGTAAAGGCATTGGCATTGCCGGAGTTGACGACGACGGCGCGGGCGCTGCCATGCGCCAGGTTCGTCCGGCAGAAATCGACAGGAGCCGAAGGGCATTTCGAGCGGGTGAACACGCCGGCGACGGCTGCGGGCTTATCGAAAACCATAAGCAGGACGTCGGTCCGGTTCTTGTACTTGATACCGGCAGACGCCGTGGTCATGCGAACGCCGCGAAGGGCCGGCATGGAAACGAAGCTTTTGGGAGCGAGTGGAGAAACGGAACCGGACATGAGAGCCACCTGAACGAGCATGATGCCGAAAAGTGTAGGCGGTTTTCGGACAACATCATGCTCTGCTTCTTTGATTCTGGAGCGGATTCAGATTTTAGGTCAATGCGACCTAAAATCATCCGGCTCCAGTGAAGGGCCCGGAAAACCGGGCCCTGATTGCTTGACTGCTATCAATTACTGCTGCGGCTGCGCATCGGGCGCTGCCGCACCGTCGGCAGGAGCGATGGTGTCATCCGCCGGCGCCGCATCCTGCTGCTTCTGCGCGTCTTCATAGGCCTTGCTGAGCGCCGGGTCGCTGATGGCAACCTTGCTGTCCTGCTTGGCCTTGTTCAGAAGCTCAAGATACTTGTCGCGCATGACGAGCTGACGAACCTGGTCCTTGACCTGATCGAACGGCGGTGGCGGAGCAACGCGCTTGTCTTCGACCTTGATGACGTGCCAGCCGAAATCGCTCTTGACCGGCGTCTTCGTGTAGGTACCGACCGGCAGGGCAAAGGCAGCGTCTTCGAATTCCTTGACCATGCGGCCATGGCCGAAATAGCCGAGATCGCCGCCGTCAGCCTTGTTCGGGTCGGTGGACTTTTCCTTGGCAAGTTCTGCGAAGTCCTTGCCGCCATCGAGCTCCTTGATGACTGCCTTGGCTTCATCCTCGGTCTTCACCAGGATGTGACGGGCATGCACTTCTTCCTGCTTCGGAAGTGCGGCGACTTCCTTGTCGTAGCGAGCCTTGACTTCGGCATCCGTGATGGCGTCGGCAACATGCGCCTTGAAATAGGCATTGTGCAGCTCGCGGTCACGCAGATAGGCCATGTGAGCCTGGAAATCCGGCGTCTGGTCGAGCTTCTCGGCAGCAGCCTTCTGCGAAAGCAGCTTCACATCGATCGAAGCGGAAAGCGCGGCGACCTTCTTCTGATCGTCCGGCAGCTGACCGAGCTGCGGATCGAGATTGGCGATCGCCAGATCGAGTTCGGACTGATGGATTTCGACATCGCCGACCTTGGCGACAACCGCATCCTTGGCGTCAGCCGCAAAAACCGGCCCGTGGAAGGTAAAGACTGTTGCGAAAGCAACCGCAGCAAGTTTGTTGTACTTCAACATAAAATAACCCTTCGGTGATCTCGACCGGCTCGATAGATATGATTCCGGCGTGAAAAAGCCTTCAGCAGGAGAATGTGGCCTTTGTGTATCGGCCAAATCCCGTTGACATCAATCGACCCCCCTCTTATCTGTCACGCAACCTCGCGTCCAGAACAGTTTCCGGCCGTTTTGTGCTATACTCCCGTTTTTTTGGGAATGGATAAAGCAGGGAACGGCCGGATGAAATCTCAGAAAGGACCAGTGACATGGTCAGCCTAGGTGGAATTGCCCGCAAGTTGTTCGGCTCGTCCAACGACCGTCGCGTTAAGTCGTTCCAGCCGAATGTCGTTGCCATCAACGCTCTCGAACAAGAGATGCGTGCGCTGTCCGACGAAGCTTTGGCCGCCAAGACGGTTGAGTTCCGCCAGCAGCTCGCCGATGGCAAGACCCTCGACGACCTCCTCGTGCCCGCCTTCGCGGTGGCCCGTGAGGCTTCGCGCCGCGTTCTCGGCATGCGACCATTTGACGTACAGCTCGTCGGCGGCATGATCCTTCATTCCAACGCCATCGCCGAAATGAAAACCGGTGAAGGCAAGACGCTGGTCGGAACGCTGCCGGTCTATCTGAACGCGCTTGCCGGCAAGGGCGTTCATGTCGTCACGGTCAACGACTACCTGGCGCAGCGCGACAGCGCCACCATGGGTCGTCTCTATGAATTCCTCGGCATGCGCACCGGCGTCATCGTTCACGGCCTGTCCGATGACGAACGCCGCGAAGCCTATGCCTGCGACATCACCTACGGCACCAACAACGAGCTCGGCTTCGACTATCTGCGCGACAATATGAAATATGACCGCGCCCAGATGGTTCAGCGCGGCCACAGCTTTGCCATCGTCGACGAAGTGGACTCGATCCTGGTCGACGAAGCCCGCACGCCGCTGATCATTTCCGGCCCGCTCGACGACCGCTCTGATCTCTACATCACGATCGACGCCTTCATCCCCGGCCTGACCAAGGATGACTACGAGATCGACGAAAAGCAGCGCTCGGCCAACTTCTCCGAAGAAGGCACCGAGAAGCTGGAAAACATGCTGACCGAAGCCGGCCTGTTGAAGGGTGAATCGCTTTACGACGTCGAGAACGTCGCGATCGTTCACCACATCAACAATGCGCTCAAGGCTCATAAGCTCTTCCAGCGCGACAAGGACTATATCGTCCGCAACGATGAAGTCGTCATCATCGACGAATTCACCGGCCGCATGATGCCGGGCCGCCGCTATTCGGATGGCCAGCACCAGGCTCTGGAAGCCAAGGAACGGGTACAGATCCAGCCGGAAAACCAGACGCTGGCGCAGATCACCTTCCAGAATTATTTCCGCATGTACGGCAAGCTCGCCGGCATGACCGGTACGGCGGCGACAGAAGCCGAAGAATTCGGCAACATCTACGGTCTCGACGTGATCGAAGTGCCGACCAACCTGCCGATCCAGCGTATCGACGAGGACGACGAGGTCTATCGTACGCATGAAGAGAAATTCAAGGCGATCATCGCCGAGATCCTCGATGCGCATAAGCGTGATCAGCCGGTGCTCGTCGGCACGACTTCGATCGAAAAGTCGGAGCTCCTCGCCGATCTCATGCGCAAGCAGGGCTTCAACAACTTCCAGGTTCTGAATGCCCGCTACCATGAACAGGAAGCCTATATCGTCGCCCAGGCCGGCGTTCCGGGCGCGGTAACGATCGCCACCAACATGGCAGGCCGCGGCACCGACATCCAGCTCGGCGGCAACCTCGAAATGCGCGTCGAGCGCGATCTGCACGACGTCGAGCCCGGTCCGGAACGCGATGCTGCGATCGCCCGGATTGCCGAGGAAATCAAGGTACTCAAGCAGCGGTCGATCGCCGCCGGCGGCCTCTACGTCATCGCCAGCGAACGCCATGAAAGCCGCCGTATCGACAACCAGCTGCGCGGCCGTTCTGGCCGTCAGGGCGACCCGGGCCGCTCGAAATTCTACCTTTCGCTCCAGGACGACCTGATGCGCATCTTCGGCTCCGACCGTATGGACGGCATGCTGCAGAAGCTCGGTCTCAAGGAAGGCGAAGCCATCGTCCATCCCTGGATCAACAAGGCGCTGGAACGTGCGCAGAAGAAGGTCGAAGCCCGCAACTTCGATATCCGCAAGAACGTCCTGAAGTATGACGACGTGCTGAACGACCAGCGCAAGGTCATCTTCGAGCAACGCGTCGAGCTGATGGATGCAACCGATCTCACCGAAACCGTCGGCGACATGCGCCATGACGTCATCGAGGATCTGGTTTCCAAGCACATTCCCGAGCGCGCCTATGCGGAGCAGTGGGATGCCGACGGCTTGAACGCTGGGGTCGTCAACTTCTTCGACCTCGACCTGCCGATCCACGACTGGGTCAAGGAAGAGGGCATCGGAGAGGACGACATCCGGGCTCGCCTGACGGAAGCGGCTGAAAAGGCTGCTGCCGAAAAGGCCGAGCGCTTCGGCCCCGAGATCATGACCTATGTCGAGCGGTCCATCGTATTGCAAACGCTGGATAATCTCTGGCGCGAACATATCGTCAACCTCGACCACCTGCGCTCGGTCATCGGCTTCCGCGGCTATGCCCAGCGCGATCCGCTGCAGGAATACAAGGCGGAAGCTTTCGAGCTGTTCCAGTCCCTGTTGAACAACCTGCGCCAGGCCGTCACCGGCCAGCTGTCGCGCGTCGAACTCGTACAGCAGCCGGCCGAGCCGGAGACGCCGCCGATGCAGGGTCGTCACATCGACGCCACCACGGGCGAAGACGAATTCGCCCCTCTGAATTTCGTGAGCGAGAACTTCGTGTCTCCGGAAAGTCGCGATCCGCAAAATCCGGCAACCTGGGGTCGCATCGGCCGCAACGAAGCCTGCCCATGCGGCTCCGGCAAGAAATACAAGCATTGTCACGGTGCATTCGAGAGCACGGAAGTCGTCTGAGGCTTCGTTCCTTTTGCTAAATCAATAGGATGCCGCCTTCGGGCGGCATTTTTTATTGCAGCAGCCGGCCGTCCCCTATGTTGTTTTCGAAGGTTCGCAAGAACCTATTCTTAACCCTCCTCTGCCAAAACTATCGTGAGGTTCGGATCATATTAAAAGTATTGCGTGTTGATCATGGCGGTCTTTCAAACAGCGGAGAGAATGCTGCCGTCCGCATTGCGGACCGCGCTATCGCCATATCTGCGCAAACTTGCCAGCCTCTTCACCGGCAATGACGAAAAGGCTGTGTCGCAGCGCATGGCGCTGATCGCCTTCGCCATCCGGATTGCCGGCGCAGCCCTTGCCTTCCTGTCGCAGATCATCCTTGCCCGGCTGATGGGCAGATTTGAATATGGCGTCTTCGTCTTCGTCTGGGTGCTGATGATCCTGTTCGGCAACCTCGCCTGCCTCGGTTTCCCGACAGCCATCATCCGTTTCCTGCCGCTCTACGATGCCAACGGCAATCATGATGCCGTCCGCGGCCTGAATGCCACGGCACGTCTGTTTGTCGTTGCAGTCTCCGGCACATTGGCGCTGATCGGCGCGGCCCTCGTCTATGCTTTCAGCGGCGCGATCGAGCACTATTACATCACGCCGATCTTCCTGGGCTTGATTGCCGTGCCGATGATTGCGCTTGGGGACGTGCTCGACGGTACGGCGCGCGCCCGGCATTGGCCGGTCATGGCCTTGAGCCCGACCTTCCTGATCCGCCCAACACTGATATTGCTCTTCATGATCGGCGCGTCCTTGCCGGCGCACCTCGAGATGCGGTTACCGCCATGACGGCGGCACTGGCCGGCGCCTTCACCAGCGTCCTGCTGCAATACTTGGTCGTCTCGCTGCGCCTGCGCCGCCATTACCCGAGCGGCGCGAAAACCATCGAGTTCAACGCCTGGCTCGCCGTTGCCTTTCCGATATTTCTGGTGGAAGGCGTCGGATATCTCCTCACCAACGCCGATGTCATCGTCGTCGGGATCTTCCTCGATCCGGAGGAAGTGGCCGTCTATTTCGCCGCCGCCAAGACCATGGCGCTGGTTCACTTCGTCTATTTCGCCGTCAAAGCCGCCATCGGCCCGCGCTTCGCAACCATTATCGCGGAAAACGACCGTAGCAAGCTTGCCGCCTTCGCCACCGAAGCCACACGCTGGACCTTCTTTCCAGCACTTGCCGTCGGCCTTGCGGTGCTCGCCGCCGGCGAATTCCTGCTGTCGCTTTTCGGTGCCGCCTTCACCGGTGGCCAGGTGGTGATGGCCATTCTCCTCGCCGGCATTCTCGTCAAGGCGCTGGTCGGGCCTGCCGAAGTGCTGCTGACCATGGCCGACAAGCAGATGCTCTGCGTCTATCTCTATGCCGTCACGCTCGTCGCCAATATCGGGCTGAACATCATCCTCATCCCGCATTTCGGCATCGAAGGCGCGGCCATTGCCGGCGCCAGTGCCATGGCGGTCGAGGCCTTGCTGTTGCATCTCGCCGTACGCCATGCGCTCGGCATCACGCTCTTCGCACTCATCCGCCGCCCGACGGCGCCAACAGCAACGAACGGGGCTCTCTAGACCATGACGCGCCCGCCCTACACCGAAACGACGGACAGCCAGGTGAATGCACTGACGCATACGCTCGCGGCGCTGCATTTCGACACGCCGAAGGCCGAGGCCAGGGTCGAGGTCGGCCGGGCCGGACGTGAGCTCTGCCTCTATCCCGGCAAGCTTGGTTATGAGCTGCAGGACGAACTGGATTTTCTCTCCAACCGCGCCATGGAGCCGAATGTCTTCTTTTCGGGCCGTTTCCTGGCGCCGGCCATGCCGCGCCTTGAGGATCGCCAGGTTCGTCTGGCGCTGATGCGCGACAACAACGGCACGCGAAGCCGCATGCGCCTGCTGATGCCCTTCACTGTGGACAAGCCGGGCTTTGCCATCGGTCCCTCGATCATCCGCGTCTGGTCGAACTCCTTCGGCCCGCTCGGCACGCCGCTGGTCGATGCCGAGGACGCGGGCGAAACGCTCGACAATCTCTTCGAAGGATTGGCGCACCACGACCTGCGCCTTCCCACAGCGCTGGTGCTGCCGGACGTTCGCTTGAACGGCCGCTTCGCACAGATGGCCAAGGTCGTGGCCATCGGCCGCAACCTGCCCATCACCGTGGCAAACACCTTCCAGCGCCCTATGCTTCACAGCAACGAGGATGCGATCGCCTATCTCAAGCGAACGATCTCCAATGCCCATCTGCGCGAAATGCGCCGCCAGTGGCGGCTGCTGGAAACGCAGGGCGATGTCGCCTACAACGTCGCCCGCCAACCTCGCGACATCCACCTGCGTATGGAAGAATACCTGACGCTCGAAGCGAGTGGCTGGAAAGGCAAGAAACGCAGCGCGCTGGTCACCGATCGCCACCATGCGGCCTTTGCCCGCGAGGCGATCTCCAACCTCGCTGCCGTCGACGCCGTCCGTATCCACACCATCGATCTCAACGGCAAGGCCATCGCCTCGATGATCGTGCTGATTATGGGCGGCGAGGCCTATACCTGGAAGACGGCCTATGACGAGGCCTATGCCCGCTATTCGCCGGGCAAGCTGCTGATGGGTGAGCTGACGGAATGGCATCTGGACGATGCAAACGTCGTGCGCTCCGACTCCTGCGCGGTCGCCGATCATCCGATCATGAGCCGCTTCTGGCACGAGCGCGAAGACATGGGCACGCTGATCATCGGCCTGACGCAGAACGGCGACCGCGATGTCCGGCAGATCGCCGCGCAACTGCATATGTATCGCAGCACCCGCAACATGGCGAAGCTGCTGCGCGAAAAGATCCTGTCGCTTACGAAGCGCTGATTTCGGAAGCTGCCCGCTCGCGCAGCAGGCGGCGGATCACCTTGCCTGACGTCGTCAGCGGCAGGGCATCGACGAATTCGATCTCGCGTGGATATTCATGCATGGAAAGCCGCGTCTTCACCCAGTCGCGGATGTCGGCGGCCAGCGCCTCACTCGGCTCGTGGCCGGGAACTAGGACGACATAGGCCCTGACGATTTCGGTGCGCACCGCATCCGGCTTGCCCACCGCTGCGGCAAGCTGCACGGCCGGATGGCCGCTCAGGCAATCCTCGATCTCACTCGGGCCGATACGATAGCCGGAAGACGTGATGACATCATCGTCGCGACCGACAAAGGAAATATAGCCCTCCGCATCCTGCCGCCCGATATCGCCTGTGAGCAGCCAGTCGCCGGCAAACTTTGCCTCCGTCGCCTTCTCATCCTGCCAGTAGCCGAGAAACATCACCGGATCCGGTCGCTTGATCGCGATCTGCCCGCTTTCCCCCCAGAGCTACCTCGACGCCATCGGCATCGACGACCGCGACCCGATGGCCGGGTACCGGCTTGCCAGTAGCACCGGGGCGGCTGACACCGAAGGCGGCACTGGAGGACAGCACGAAATTGCACTCCGTCTGGCCGAAGAACTCGTTGACATTGATGCCGAGCACTGCGCGCGCCCACTCAAACGTCTCGCGGCCGAGCGCCTCGCCGGCCGAACCGATGCTGCGCAGTTTCAGATCGTAATGCGCCCGGGGATTGTCGACTGCCTTCAACAGCCGCAGCGCCGTCGGCGGGATAAAGGCATTGCGCACACCCATCTCTGCCATGATGCGGAAGGCCATATGCGGATCGAACTTCTGCGCCGGGGAAGACACGACGGGCACGCCAAGCATCAGGCTCGGCAGCAAAGCGTTCAAGAGGCCACCTGCCCAGGCCCAGTCGGATGGCGTCCAAAGCCTGTCACCAGCCTGCGGAAAGCCCTCATGGGCGAACTGCATGCCGGGAATATGCCCCGGCAGGACGCGATGGCCGTGCAGAGCACCCTTCGGCGGCCCTGTCGTGCCCGAAGTGAAGATCATCAATGCCGGATCGTTGGGACCGGTATCGGCTATCTCGAAAAGCGACGGATACGCCGCCACCAGATCGGCAAAACCTGAGACCCCATCCTCGGCGCCGTCGATGCTGATCACACGCACCAGATCCGGCAACTGGTCCCGGATCGGCCGCAATCGCTCAAGGCCGAAGCGGTTGGTGACGATCACCGATGCACCCGAGACCTTCAGCCGATATTCCAGCGCCTCGGCGCCAAACAGAAGCGCCAGCGGCAGCGCGATCGCTCCCATCTTGTAGATCGCCACATGGGCGATGACCGTTTCGAAGCTCTGCGGCAGCAACAGCGCCACCCGGTCACCGGCACGCACGCCGAGCGCCGTCAGCGCATTGGCGAATGCCGCCGAGCGATCCCGCAATTCGCCATAGGTCATGGAAAGATGATTGCCGTCCGGATTGAAATGCTGCAGGCAGATCCGGTCCGGCTCACCTTCGGCCCAGGCATCGCAAACGGCATGCCCAATGTTGAATTTCGCCGGAATCTCCCAACGAAAATCACGATAGAGGGCTTCATAAGTATCACGCGGGGGCAATTTCATGCGGAATATCCAAAAATGGTGCGGTGCAGCTAACACCTCCAGCACTTTTGGTTCAAGGAAACATTTAAGATTGCTGTCTTCCCCGGCGGGCGAATCGCCTTATTTATTGAGTAATACTTTGAAGCTCTTCACGAACTGATGCATCGATCGGCAGCTGCTTGCTCCGCCGATCTATTTTTAGCGACGCATCCACTCCGTTTCCCGCACCGGCGACGGAGCGCTCTTGCGCCGGATACTCGAACGGACGGAGAAGATCGATGGAATACGTAAAGTTTGGCCGAACAGGTCTTGAAGTCTCGCGCATCTGCCTGGGCTGCATGACCTATGGCGACCCGAACAAGGGCACGCATGCGTGGTCCCTGAATGAGGAAGACAGCCGCCCGCTGCTGCGGCAGGCGATCGAGGCCGGCATCAATTTCCTCGATACGGCCAACACCTATTCCAACGGCTCGTCGGAGGAAATCGTCGGCCGCGCCATCAAGGATTTCGCCCGCCGCGACGATATCGTGCTTGCCACCAAGGTCTTCAATCGGATGCGCCCGGGCCCGAATGGCGCCGGGCTTTCGCGCAAGGCGATCTTCGACGAGATCGACAACAGCCTGCGCCGTCTCGGCACCGACTATGTCGACCTCTACCAGATCCACCGCTGGGATTACACGACACCGATCGAGGAAACGCTGGAGGCGCTCCACGATGTCGTCAAGGCCGGCAAGGCCCGCTATATCGGCGCGTCGTCCATGCATGCCTGGCAATTCGCCAAGGCGATCTACACGTCCCGCCTCAACGGCTGGACCGAATTTGTCAGCATGCAGGACCATCTGAACCTGCTCTACCGCGAGGAGGAGCGCGAGATGCTGCCCTTCTGCGAGGACCAGAAGATCGCTGTCATCCCCTGGAGCCCGCTTGCCCGCGGCCGCCTCACCCGCGATTGGGACGAAGCGACCGCACGCACGCAATCCGACGAATTCGGCAAGACGCTCTACACCCAGGCTGTCGACGCCGATCATAAGATCGTCGATGCGGTCGGCACCATCGCCAAGGCCCGCGGCATCGCCCGCGCACAGGTCGCAACCGCCTGGATCCTGCAGAAGAGCGCCGTTACCGCCCCGATCATCGGCGCCTCGAAGCCTGGCCACATCACCGATGCTGTCGCTTCCCTGGCCGTCAAACTAACGCCGGAGGAAATCGAGACGCTGGAATCGCCCTATATCCCGCATGGGGTTGCCGGCTTTAAGTGACCGAAGATTTTGGAGCGGGTCAGGCGTGCTCGTCGCTGTTGCAAGAGATGTGCCTGGCCCCTCACCCCAACCCTCCGAGGCCGATGACCCCGCGGCAAATCGCGCAAAAGTGACTTCACGAACGGGTCACAGTTGAGGCTTAACAGATCGAGGTTCCTAGCCCCGAGGATGATATCCGATGACCACAGTTCCCTTCATAGCGCGGCGCTTTCAATCGACTGCGGCCTATTACCTGCGCTACCGCATCCCCTATCCGGACAGGCTGATTGACCGCGTCGCCGAGCGCAGTGGCTTGAAAGCCGGCGATCATGTGCTCGACCTTGGCTGCGGCCCGGGCCAGCTCGGCATCGCCTTCGCCCGGCTGCAGAGCGCAACCGTCATCGCCATGGATCCGGAGCCGGAAATGCTTGCCGCCGCCGAAGCCGGCGCTCAGGATGCCGGCGTCGACATCACCGTCAAGCAGGGCTCGTCCTACGATCTCGGACCTGAAATCGGCAAGCTGCACCTCTGCGTCATGGGCCGCTCATTCCATTGGATGGACAGGCCGGCAACGCTTGAAGCACTGGACAAGCTGATCGAGCCCGGCGGCGCGGTCGTGCTTTTCCACGACAAGAGCATTTTGGCGGAGCCGGATTGGCGCGGGATCGTCGAGCCGCTGGCCGAAACCTATTCGCCGGAACGCAATGCCGACCGCCTGCTGCGCAAGAGCAAGGCCTGGGCGCCGCATGAAGCCATGCTGCTGGCCTCGCCCTTCCGCAATCTCGAACGCATCGGCGTCGTCACGGAATATACGAGGGATATCGAGGATATCGTCGGCCGCGTCTTCTCGATGTCGTCGACCTCGCCACAGGCGCTGAGCGACAAGGCCGCCGATTTCGAAGCCGCGTTACGTGCAGAGCTGCTTGCCGCCGCACCCGACGGCAAGTTCAAGGAAATCGTCGAGGCAAACGGGCTGCTCGCCTTCCGCGACTAAAAAGGATCGATCAATCCTTGTCGCTGCCCGGCGGAGGCGTCAGCTCCTGCCGGGTTGCCGACAGGAATTCGTGTGAGAGCGCCGTATCGTCCATTGCGCGCGCCAGGATGACGGCGCCAACCATTGCTGAAAGGCTGGCAAAGGCCCTGCGGCGGCGGTCCTCCGCCGTCTCGCCCGGAACGATATCCTCAAGCACTTCCACCAGCCCCATCAGGCCGCCGGTAAAGGTCGATTGCATTTCCGGGCCATGACGGCTGACCTCCTGGGTCAGCGAAGCGAAAACGCAGCCCGTCGCATGCTCCACGACGTTGCGATGCGAGAGATAATGGGCGAGCAGCGCCTCTAGCGGTTGGTCGGGTGAGCTCGCCGCCACTTCCTTCCAGCGCTCGAGCGAGCGCGATACCAGCGCCTTGCTGGCCTCGCTAGCCAGCTCGTCCTTCGATTCGAAATGGCCGTAGAAACCGCCATGCGTCAGGCCGGCCGCCTTCATGATCTCGGCGACACCGATGCCGTCAAAACCCTTTTCGCGAAAAAGCTCCCCTGCAACCGCGAGAATCTTCTCGCGGTTCTCGGCAAATTTTTCCCGGCTCACTCTCATCAAAAAACTCCATCAGAGCTTCAATAAATCTGTATTGACAATTTATATGATGACCATCATGAATATGCAACAAATATGATCGCTATCATCTAAACGCCTTTACACAAACGTTCAAGCCGGAAGAGCGGCCTGGCGCTACAAGCGAAACGGTACCCCTGGCCTTTCGCGATTAAGCGCTTTCATCGCCCCTCCGCTCCTGATGCCAAGATTAAGAAACTCTATTGGAACGCACCCCATGGTCTCGACTGCTCTTGCTTCGACGCTCGCCCGGCGCAACATCCATTACGGATGGGTCGTCGTCGGCGCCACCTTCCTCACCATGCTCGTCACCGCGGGCGCCATGGGCGCACCCGGCGTGCTCATCAAGCCGCTGGAGGACGAGTTCGGCTGGAGCACGTCGTCCATTTCCTCGGCACTCGCCGTCCGGCTGTTGCTATTCGGCCTGATGGGACCCTTCGCCGCCGCCTTCATGAATTATTTCGGCGTCCGCAAGGTCATCGTCTTCGCGCTTGCCACCATCAGTGTCGGTTTCATCGGTTCGTTGTTCATGACGCAGGTTTGGCAGTTGCTGCTGTGCTGGGGCATCATCGTCGGCTTCGGCACCGGTCTCACCGCCATGGTGCTGGCCGCGACCGTCTCGACACGCTGGTTCACCAAGCACCGCGGCCTGGTCATCGGCATGCTGTCGGCCAGCTCCGCCACCGGCCAGCTCGTCTTCCTGCCGCTGATGGCCGAGCTGACGACGCGCTACGGCTGGCGCACCACCGTCATCTTCGTCTGCGGCATGATCGTCGTTGCCGCCCTCATCGTGCTGCTTTTGATGCGCGACCGCCCTTCGGACGTCAACCTGCCGCTGGTCGGCGAAATCCACGTCACGCCACCGCCCCCGGCCACCAAGAACCTCAAGGCTGCACTCGCCTCGCCGCTGTCGATCCTGAGAGAGGTGTCCACCACCTCCACTTTCTGGATCCTGTTCGCCACCTTCTTCATCTGCGGCCTGTCGACCAACGGCCTGATCCAGACGCATTTCGTAACGCTCTGCGGCGATTTCGGCATCGTACCGGTCGCAGCCGCCAGCGTACTCGCCGTCATGGGCATCTTCGATTTCTTCGGCACGATCGGCTCCGGCTGGCTCTCCGACCGCTTCGACAATCGCTGGCTGCTCTTCTGGTATTACGGCCTGCGTGGCCTGTCGCTAGTCTACCTGCCCTTCAGCGACTTCACCTTCTATGGCCTGTCGATCTTCGCGGTCTTCTATGGCCTCGACTGGATCGCCACCGTGCCGCCGACCGTCAAGATCGCCGCCGACCGCTTCGGCCGCGAAAAGGCCGGCCTCGTCTTTGGATGGGTCTTTGCCGGCCACCAGCTGGGCGCCGCCACCGCCGCCTATGGCGCCGGCCTGACGCGTACCGAGCTCAACACCTACCTGCCAGCCTTCTTCGTCGCCGGCGCCTTCTGCCTGCTCGCCGCGATCCTGGCGATCACGCTGCAAAAGTCCGGCTCGACCACCAAGGGCCCGGCCCTGGCGCACTGAGTTCAGAAAGCAAAAGCCCATGGCGTCATCAACGCCATGGGCCAAACCGCAACCCTGCGGAAACACTCGCAATATGTGCCGAACCCGGCTTGCGCGCCCCGCCGATCACATGCTAGACAGCCGCCTCGTCATGATCCGTTGCCCCATTGGCGGAATTGGTAGACGCGCTCGACTCAAAATCGAGTTTCGAAAGAAGTGCTGGTTCGACTCCGGCATGGGGCACCATCAATCACCAGCATCATCGCCGCCGCTACCAGCATTGCTCCAACAGCAGGTGCTGCCTCGGCCGAAATCTAAAGCTCGATCTGCGCGCGTCATTTTGACGGCGGCGCGAATACCGTCGCATTGCGAAGTGTATGAAGGCGATTCTTAAACGCCATATTGGATCGCGCCTGGTTCACCTTCCATTGCACTCAACATGCCGGGATATGGTTCACCCATGCCAATCCCGAAGTAGAAAATATTTATAAATACCACTTTTACGCGATTTTCGATAATGGTATGCACCATTCCGGAATAGCGTTTTTCATTGCATTTATCGAACCTGACCTAAGCATCCGCTAGTATTTTGAAAGGTGAATAAATTGTCCGAAATCACTGTAGCCACGACTCGCATCGGCCGACTGAGATGCACATTCAGCATAATTGAAGCGATCGGCAGCGTCGTTCTCTGGATCATATTGACGATCATCACGCTCGGCCTGGCCCTGATCGTATTTCCCTATTACCTCAACCGAGCCGTCTTGAATAAAACCGAACTGCTGGATGGTTCCGGTCGCCCAATCGGTCGTTTTAACTGCACCTTCAATATTGGTCACTCGATAGGACACGTCATTCTTTGGGCCATTCTGATAATCGTGACCCTTGGCCTTGCCAGCTTCCTGTATGTCTACAGGGTGATCCGCGTCGTGCTCAATGAAACGCGCGTCGAGTATTATTGAGGCAAGCGCCTCCGGGGCTGCGTTGAAACCAAGGCGAAGCCGCCGCGGCTGATACAAGCCCCGAAACCCCCGCACCTGTCAGCCGAACGCGCCGGCAATGCCATTTCCTGTACCTCATTTCCCATATTGCGAGATGCACTTTACGACCCTATAAAGCAATCGCGACATCGGGTGTCCTGGCGCTTTTGGATCGCCGATGACGCGTCACTCTGTCATTTTTGGGGGGTAATCATGACATCGAAACTCTTAAGCGGGGTCTTCGCGGCCATCGTGTTGACGGCGGTTTCCGTCTCGTCATCGGTCTTCGCTGCCGACAAGGCGGGCTGCAAGGATTTTCCCGGCATCAAGCGCTTCGAAGGTTCATCGATCGAGCTGTGCGATGGGCGCAACTTCGCGGAATACACCTTGCCGACGGGAAAATGGGTCAAGAACGAGGATGATCCGGACAAGTCTGGTTTTGCCAGCAAGGAAGAGCTGGAAGGTCGTCTGGCGCAGAACGTCTATTCCGTTCCTGCCGGGCCTTCCTCGGCTGAGGTGTTCCGCAACTATCTGAACGATCTGCAGTCCGCAGGCTACAAGATCCTGTTTCAGGCAAAGCAGGAGGATACCAGCCGGCTGGAAGATGTCTTCGGAGAAAAGGGCCCCGGCGGCCAGCTTTTCGGCTTCAGTCCTGACGAGGCACGCTATGTGGCTGCCGTGAAGGAAGAGGGCGGCGCCAAGACCTATCTCGCGCTTTATGTGATCGAGTTTGAAGACGGCTACGTGCCGGAATTCGAGGCGGTCAAGGGCCAGGTCTATGTTCGTCTCGACACGTTGCAGGTCGGCGAGCTGAAAAACCAGATGGTTCTGGTCACGGCGTCCGAGATCAACAAGGCGCTCGATACGTCGGGCAAGGTGCTGCTCTACGGCATTCACTTCGACTTCAACAAGGCGGTGATCAAGCCGGACTCGCGTCCAAGCCTCGATGAAATCGGCAAATTCCTGAAGGATCAGCCGAACGAGAAGCTCTCCGTGGTCGGCTACACCGACAATATCGGCGGCGCCGATTTCAACCTCAAACTGTCGAAGGAACGGGCAGACGCTGTCGTCGCCGATCTGGTCAGCACCTATGGTGTTGCGCAGGATCGCCTCAAGGCAAGCGGCGAAGGCCTGCAGTCGCCCGTGGCATCGAACGACAATGAAGAGGGACGCGCAAAGAACCGCCGCGTGGAACTCCATCGGCAGTAGCATCCGCTCACTGGATACAAGACAGGCAAAGGCGGCTCACAGCCGCCTTTTTCTTTGGCCTTGCGTCCCTATCGATCCGGCGCCAACTTCATTCGAGCCGTCGCATCGATTGCGACGATCTTTGCTCGAGCTAATATGGATGCACTCACATCTGAAAAATAAAAATTCCCTATTTTTAATAATATATGAAATTTTTCTAAAACCATGTGATATGGTGGCCATCTCTTAGAAAATAATTATAACAAGGAGTTGAGATGGAAAATTCTCTTTTCATCATCAGTGGCCGCAGGTTTGCGTTGTTATTGATAGAGACGTCCGTCCTGATGGCCGGAATCGCGGCCGTCCTCATGGTTAGCCTTCCCACACTCCACCTGGGGGTGTGATCATGACCAAACATCGGAAACTGTTCATCTCTCCGATCCGCGAGAAGACCGACACGGTGTTCCGGGAGATCACCAGCGGTAACGTGGCGGCGCGACTTGAAAAGTCCGGACTTCTCAAAGCTCTCAGGATCGAGCGAGGCCGCCCCATCCGTCCGCAGACCAAACGCTGAAGCTGAGCATGGGCAACACGCTCCATCGCCGAGAATTGTGATGTATCCAGGCTGTGCGCAATGTGAGCCAGCCTGAGCAACCATCCGTCAATCCGTTAGCAAAATAGGCGTTTTGAGGCCCCACCATCACGAAAAATTTTGATTTTGTGCGGGTTCCGTCAGCCAGCGACCATTTACAGCCATAATCCTGCCCCCTAAAGGTTTGCAACGCAGCAATAGGGGGCCGTATGCTTCGAAGACTTTACGACTGGACCATGTCGCTTGCCGGCCGCAAATCGGCGGAAATCTGGTTGGCCGTTATTGCCTTCGTCGAGAGTTCCGTCTTCCTCGTCCCGGCGGACGTGCTGTTCCTGCCGATGTCGCTAGCAAGACCCGAGCGCGCCTGGCGCTATGCGCTGACGGCGACGGTCGCTTCCGTGCTCGGCGGCATTGCCGGCTGGGCACTCGGCTATTACGCCTTCGAGGCCATCGCCAAGCCGATCCTGGAATTCTACGGCAAGCTCGACGCCTTCAACCAGATGAGCGCCGGCGTTACCTATGAATGGGTTCTGTTGCTGCTGGTCACATCGGGCCTGGCGCATCTGCCGCCGATCAAGGTGGTGACGATCCTGTCCGGTGTCGCCCATATCGATCTCGGCCTCTTCATCATCTCGGCTATCGTCGCCCGCGGCGCCCGCTTCTTCCTGCTGGCCTTCCTGCTGCGCCGCTATGGCGAATCCATCCGCCACTTCATCGAAAAGCGCCTCGGCCAGATCGCCATGGCCGCCGCTGCCATACTCATTGCCCTCTACGGCATCTTCCATTTTGCCCTGGCAAGTTGACCAAGGAGCCCCCGCGCATGTCCACGACTTCGACCTCTTCCCGCGCCGGCCTCGGCTATAGCGCTCTCCTGACGATCGGCATGATCATCGTCATCGGCACGGCGCTCGGCTTCCAGCATATCGGCGGCTATATTCCCTGCGCGCTCTGCCTGGATCAGCGCCAGCCCTATTACTACGGCATCCCGGTCGCCATCATCGCCGCGCTGACGGCGGTTGCAGGCCTACCATCCTGGATCACCCGCGGACTGCTGATCATCGCTGGCCTGATGATGGTTGTCGGCGGTGGCATTGGCGTCTATCACGCCGGCGTGGAATGGCACTTCTGGGCAGGCCCGACGACCTGCTCGACAACAGCCAGCAGCATGACACAGAATGCCGGTGACCTCCTGAACGAACTCTCGACCATCAAGGGTCCCTCTTGCACGGAAGCAGCACTGCGCGTCCTTGGCCTGTCGATGGCCGGATGGAACGTCATCGCCAGCGTCATCCTGGCTGCGATCGCTTTTGTCGGTGCGAAGAAGGCTGGTTGATCTGGGCCAAACGGCGGCATCTCTCGCATGTTGCACCTCTGATACCCCCCTCTGTCCCTTTCGGGACATCTCCCCCACAAGGGGGGAGATCGTTAGGAGCATGCCGCTCGCACTCGTAAGACTGTAGGCTGCAATTTCAGCAGATCCGATGTCTGCTTGAGGCGGGAGAGCACCGCGAGTTACCCGATCTCCCCCCATGTGGGGGAGATGTCCCGAAAGGGACAGAGGGGGGGTGCTGCACTCCCCCGTGCAAGATCGCCAGAATGATCTTACGGCTGCAATTCCGAATCCCAGTAGAGATAGTCGAGCCAGCTGTCGTGCAGATAGTTCGGCGGGAAGAGCCGGCCGTTATTGTGCAGATCCTGCACCGTCGGCTGGTATGGCTTCTGCGCTGGGAACATGCCGGCCTGCTTCGGCAGCTTGCTGCCCTTGCGCAGGTTGCACGGCGAGCAGGCCGCGACCACGTTCTCCCAGGTCGTCTCGCCGCCATGGGCGCGCGGGATGACGTGGTCGAAGGTCAGGTCGTCATGCGCGCCGCAATACTGGCATTCGAACCGGTCACGCAGGAAGACGTTGAACCGGGTGAAGGCGGGATTACGGGATGGCTGCACATATGTCTTGAGGCAAACAACGCTCGGTAGCCGCATCGAGAAGCTCGGTGACGACACTGAGTGATCGTATTCCGCAATGATATTCACACGGTCAAGGAAGACCGCCTTGATCGCGTCCTGCCAGGACCAGAGCGACAAGGGATAGTAACTCAGCGGTCTGTAGTCAGCGTTCAGGACGAGCGCCGGCAAGGACTGCGGGGAGACTGCAATCGTCAAGGAACCCTCCTGATCGATTCGGCATCTGCACCTGTATATTAGGCCGGTTGTTACAGGATTGTGAAGTCGAATAAATTCAGTACGTAAAGGCGAATCCACAAGAGCTGCTGATTAAACTATAGGCAGCGCATCTCGCCGTGTTTTCGCGGCATAATAAGCCCAGAAAAGCCGGGCCGCAACGGAGCGCCAGGGCGCCCAAACCGCGGCTTCCCGGGCCAAAGCCTTGGCGAGCGGCCTTTCTGCATGGCCGAAAGCCATGCCGACCGCGGCCTGCAGCGCCACGTCGCCGACCGGAAACACATCTGCGTGACCGCAGCAAAACATCATGTAGACCTCAGCCGTCCAGGGTCCGATTCCCTTGATCGCCATCAGCTCGGACAGCGCTTTCTCAGGTGATTCGGCACTAAGCGCATGCAAATCAAGACCGCCTCCGACGACGGCATCCGCCACACGCGCCAAAGTATCGTGCTTGATTCGCGACAGGCCGAAGCTTCGCCATGCCTCCGGCTCCAGGGCGGCATAGCCCTCTGCTGTCACCTCACCCATGCCGGCGATCATCTTCCCCCAGATCGCATCGGCACTGGCGCGCGACACGACTTGCGAAACGATGATATGGGCGAGCCCCTCGAAGCCCGCTTGACGCAGACGCAGGGGTATGGCCCCCGCCTCTGCGGCAACGGGCCGCAGGCGCGGATCGAGCTCCAGCAGGGCCGCCAACCCCCGTTCGATGTCGCCCTCGTCGCGAATGATCTGCATGGTGTCTCGTAGTCCCCGGTTCAAATTCATGGCAGAAGAAAGCATGATCGAGATTCCCCGTCAAAAGCCGAAATTCCGCTTTGCCCCAAGCCCGAATGGCCCGCTGCACCTTGGTCATGCACTGTCGGCCATTCTGAATTACGACATGGCGGCGCAGACTGGCGGTGATTTCCTGCTGCGCATCGAAGACATAGATCTGGCCCGCTGCACACCCGATTTCGAAGCCGGCATTCATGCCGACCTCGCCTGGCTCGGCCTTCACTGGCAGGAGCCGGTGCGCCGGCAGTCCGAACATTTCCCGGCCTACCAGGAGGCACTGCAAACACTCATCGAGCGCCGCCTCGTCTACCCCGCCTTTCTGACACGCGGCGAGGTCAAGGCGAAAGTCGCAACCTTCGAGGCAAACGGAAGGCCATGGCCGCGCGATCCCGACGGTACGCCGCTCTACCCCTTAGACGATCGCGAGCGCAGCGATGCCGAGCGTCAGCGCTTGCTGGCGACGGGCATGAAACACGCCTGGCGTCTCGACGTGGAAAGGGCAATGACAGCCGTGGGCGGGCCGCTCCATTGGCAGGAAAGCGGCGATGGCGAGAGAGACGATATCCTGGCCGATCCCGCAGCCTGGGGCGATGTCGTGCTGTCACGCTCCGATGCGCCGTCGAGCTACCATCTGTCTGTCGTCGTCGATGATGCGGCGCAGGGCATTACCCATGTCGTGCGCGGGCTCGACCTCTTCCACGCGACCTCAATCCATCGTCTGCTGCAGACCCTGCTTAACCTGCCCGAACCGCTTTATCATCATCACCGCCTGGTGCTGGACGATAACGGCCGCAAGCTCTCCAAGAGCCTGGGCGATACCGGCATCGCCGAGTGGCGCCGGTGGGGCCTGTCACCGGCGGAGCTTCGCCGCCGCATCGGCCTCTGATTCGGCGGGCACCTCTTCCGATGGCGTCTCTTCCGCCGGGCGGCTCGCGGTCTTGCCGAACAGCAGGCGCCGCACCCGGAATTTCATCAGCGCGGCATTGATCTCGGCCCCCATGATGAAGATCACCGCCAGCATATAGAGGAAGATGAGCACGATCATCACGGACGCCAGGCCGGCATAGGTGGCGGTGTAATTGGCAAAGGTCGAGAGATAATAGGCAAAGAGCAACGCGCCGATCGACCAGAACACCAGCGTCAGTATGACGCCGGGAATGACGTCGAGCAGCCGCCGACGGCCGGCGGCCAGCCACAAATGCAGGATCAGCAACCCCGCCACCAACAAGAAAATCGTGCCGTAGATTCGCCAGCTGAAAACTATCTCGAGGATATCGGCGAGCGCTGGTAGCCATTGCCTTGTATAGTTGAGTGCCAACGGCACGGCCACCAGCAGAATGCTGAGGATTGCGAAGATCAGCACGGCGATCAACACATAGCCGAGGCTGGCGAGACGATTGAAATACCAGGGCCGCGTTTCCACCACGCGATAGGCGCGGTTCAGCGATATGCGCAGCGCCTCGACGCCATTCGAGGCGAAGTATGCTGCCGCCAGCACCGAGATGGTCAAAAGGCCGCCGCGCGGAATGGTCAACACCTGCACCACCTGATCCGCCAGAGGCTTGGCGATCGCCTCCGGCCAGGTATCGAAGATCAGATGCACGGCCGTCGACGAAAACTGGCTGGCGCCGAGAAAGCTCGCAAGCGCCGTGCCGAAGATCAGGAAAGGGAAGACCGCAAGCAGCGTCGAAAGCGCAACATGACTTGCCATGGCAAACCCGTCATCTTCGACGAAATGGTACACCGCGTCGTAAATTACCTTGTAAACCGTCCGCAGGACTGTCGGCATTCCATCTCCGCTTGACGTCGGCTTCACCCGCCGGTTGTCGATTGTATCGGGTCCCCGAATATGGGAAACGAGTTTCTGTTTGTACAGGAAACATCCCATGACGGAACAACGCATTATCCTGCTAACTGGTTGCTCGTCCGGAATCGGCGCCCACTGCGCCCGGGCGTTGAAGACCGACGGATGGCGCGTTTTCGCAACCGTGCGCAAAGGGGACGACCTCACAGCGCTTGAAGCCGACGGCATCGAAGCGTTGCTGTTGGATTACACGCGGCCCGAGACGATTTCCGCTGTCGTGGCCACCCTGCGCGAGCGCACTGGCGATCGTATCGACGCCCTGTTCAACAACGGCGCCTATGGCCAGCCGGGCGCTGTCGAGGATCTCACAACCGATGTGCTACGCGAGCAGTTCGAGACGAATTTCTTCGGCTGGCACGAGCTGACGCGCCAGGTCATTCCGCTGATGCGCAAGCAGGGACATGGCCGCATCGTCAATTGCTCGTCGATCCTCGGGCTGGTCCCCTATCGCTTTCGCGGCGCCTACACGGCCTCGAAATTCGCGCTGGAAGGCCTGACGATCACGCTCAGGATGGAGCTGCAGGATAGCGGCATCCATGTGAGCCTCATCGAACCCGGCCCGATCGCCACGCGCTTCACCGCCAATGCGCTCGCCAAGATCAACGAGCATATCGACCTGGAAGGCTCGGCGCATGCGGTGGAATACCGCAGGCAGCTCAGGCGGCTGGACGGATCGGGCCCGATCAGTAAACATAAATTGGGACCCGAAGCTGTTTATGATGTGCTAAAATCGGCGTTGAACGTGAAAAATCCGCGCCCGCATTATCTTGTTACCACCCCTGCCAAGCAGGGTGTTCTCTTGAAAAGGCTATTGCCGGCTAACCTTTTCTATCGTCTGATGCGCCGGCTGGACTAAAGCAATCCCGGGAAAGATGCCCAGCATTTTCCGCCCGGAATTGCGCGGAAACAATGAAATGGAGCAGCTTCGAGCTTTCCTGAGAAGCTTAGCTGCTCTGAAGACAAGGGTGGAGGAACCATGTCGACCGTTACTTATGTTGCCGCCATCATTGTCATGGGCCTCGTCGCGATCGTTCTCGTTCGTGGCCTGCTGAACATGATGAAGGGCGACAATCCGAACCTTTCGAACCGGCTGATGCAGCTGCGCGTCCTGCTGCAGGCGGTCGCGGTCATCCTGATCATGCTGACGCTCTGGCTGACGGGCGGCGGCCGCCCGGCCTAGAGCCTGACGACGGGAAGACGATGGTCAAACTCAACAAGATCTACACCAAGACCGGCGATGACGGCACGACAGGCCTTGCCGCCGGGCCGAGGCGGCTGAAACACGATCTGCGTGTCGAAAGCTACGGCACCATCGATGAGACCAATTCCGCCATCGGCGTCGCCAGGCTGCATACGGCCGACATGCCCGATCTCGATGCCATGCTGATGCGCATCCAGAACGATCTCTTCGATCTCGGCGCCGATCTTTCGACGCCGGAAACCGATGAGCCACTGGCCTACGAGCCGCTGCGCATCATGACCATCAGGTCGAACGCATCGAACGCGACATAGATGCCCTCAACGCCGATCTTGAGCCGTTGAGGTCCTTCGTCCTGCCTGCCGGCACCCCAGCCTCCGCTCATCTGCATCTCGCCCGCACCATCGCCCGGCGTGCCGAGCGGCTGATGGTGGCGCTCTCGCGCAGCGACGGCGAACATGTCAGCCCGGCAGCGCTGAAATACATCAACCGCCTGTCCGATCTCCTGTTCGTCGCGGCACGCCATGCCAATGACCGCGGACGCGCCGACGTACTCTGGGTTCCCGGCAAGAATCGGTAGCGCCGCGTTTCACTCATCGAAGCAAATATATTGACGTTGACGTAAACGTTATTTAAGCCTTGAAGGCAATTCGTCGCTCTACGACTTTGGAGCGTTGTAATTGGGGGAAAAACGCGTATCCATGTCGCCATTCGACAAATGGAATGGCGCTAAACAGCGCATGTTCTCGGGCGGTCATGTTGAAGGAAGGATTCCATGAAGATTCTCGTGCCAGTAAAGCGGGTGGTTGATTACAACGTGAAGATCCGGGTGAAATCGGATGGATCTGGCGTTGAGCTATCGAATGTGAAGATGTCGATGAACCCGTTCGACGAGATATCGGTTGAGGAAGCGCTGCGGCTGAAGGAAGCCGGCAAGGCCGAGGAAGTGGTGGTCGTATCGATCGGGCCCGCCAAGGCTGAGGAGACGCTGAGGACGGCGCTGGCCATGGGTGCGGATCGCGCCATCCTGGTCGAGACTGATGACGCCGTCGAGCCCCTGGCGGTCGCCAAGATCCTGAAGGGCGTTGCCGATGCAGAACAGCCCGGCCTGATCATCGTCGGCAAGCAGGCGATCGACGACGACAGCAACCAGACCGGCCAGATGCTGGCAGCCTTGCTCGGCACGGCACAGGCAACCTTCGCCTCGAAGATCGAGATCGGCGACGGCAAGGCCCAGGTCACCCGCGAAGTCGATGGCGGCCTGCAGACGATCGAAGTCAAGCTTCCAGCAGTTGTCACCACCGACCTGCGCTTGAACGAGCCGCGCTATGCATCGCTGCCGAACATCATGAAGGCGAAAAAGAAGCCGCTCGACAAGAAGTCGCCAGCCGATTTCGGCGTCTCCACTGAGCCGCGCCTGAAGGTCTTGAAGACCGAAGAACCGTCCGGCCGCAAGGCAGGCGTCAAGGTCAAGTCCGTCGCCGAGCTTGTCGACAAGCTGAAAAACGAAGCCGGCGTCCTCTAAGGTCCAGGAAAAGGAGACTTCATCATGGCCATTCTTCTTCTGGCTGATCACGACAATGCCCACCTCTCCGACCAGACCGCCAAGGCGCTGACGGCAGCAACGAAGATCGGCGGCGATGTGCATGTGCTCGTCGCGGGTGCTGGTGCAAAGGCTGCTGGCGAACAGGCTGCAAAGCTTTCAGGCGTCTCCAAGGTACTGGTTGCCGAGGATGCAAGCCTTGCCAACAATCTCGCAGAGCCCTTGGCAGCACTGATCGTATCGCTGGCCGGTTCCTACGACACCATCATCGGTGCGGCCACGTCTGTCGGCAAGAACGTGCTGCCGCGCGTTGCCGCTCTGCTCGACGTCGCCCAGATCTCGGAAATTATCGAAGTGGTTTCCGCCGATACCTTCAAGCGGCCGATCTATGCCGGCAATGCCATCCAGACGGTGCAGTCGACCGACGCCAAGAAGGTCATCACCGTGCGCACGGCCTCGTTTGCCGCCGCCGACGCAAGCGGCAACGCCGCGATCGAGAACGTCTCTGCTGCTGCAAACCCCGGCCTCTCGACCTTCGTCGGCGATGCGCTGTCGTCGTCCGATCGTCCGGAGCTGACATCGGCCAAGATCATCATCTCGGGCGGCCGCGCACTTGGTTCTGCCGAGAAATTCCGCGAGGTCATCCTTCCCGTCGCCGACAAGCTTGGTGCGGCCGTTGGTGCATCGCGCGCCGCCGTCGATGCCGGCTATGCGCCGAACGACTGGCAGGTAGGCCAGACCGGCAAGGTGGTGGCGCCGCAACTCTACATCGCCTGCGGCATCTCCGGCGCTATCCAGCATCTGGCCGGCATGAAGGACTCGAAGGTCATCGTTGCCATCAACAAGGATGAGGAAGCCCCGATCTTCCAGATCGCCGACTATGGCCTCGTTGCCGACCTCTTCGAAGCACTGCCGGAACTGCAAAAGGCGCTTTGATCGTACCTATTGACCTTCTCGCAGTTGCGAGAGACTGGAAAATCGTCTCTTATAGGTCTATCAATCTTTGCCGGGCTAGAAGTGGCCCGGCAAATTTGTGATCTAAAATATAACGCACCGCCAAGGGCGCGCCGCCGGGGAGTTGGCAATGAGTTCGCTGAAGACGATCGGTATTATCGGCGCTGGCCAGATGGGCTGCGGTATCGCTCACGTATCCGCGATGGCCGGCTACAAGGTCCATATCTACGATCTCTCGCAGGACCGCATCGAAAGCGGGCTTGCAACCATCAACGGCAACCTTGCCCGTCAGGTCAGCTCCGGCAAGACCAGTGACGAGGATCGCAAGGCAGCACTCGCCCGCATCACCGGATCGAACGATCTCAACGACCTCGCCCAGGTCGATCTCGCCATCGAGGCCGCGACCGAGGACGAAAGCGTCAAGCGCAAGATCTACGCGCAGATTTGCCCGATCCTGAAGCCCGAGGCGATGCTCGCTACCAATACCTCGTCGCTGTCGATCACCCGCCTCGCCTCCGCCACCGACCGGCCGGAGCGCTTCATGGGCATCCACTTCATGAACCCGGTTCCGGTGATGAAGTTGGTGGAGCTGGTGCGCGGCATCGCCACCGGCGAACCGACCTTCTCCGCCGCCAAGGAATATGTGTCCTCGCTGGATAAGACGATCACCGTCGCCGAGGATTTTCCCGCCTTCATCGTCAACCGTATCCTGCTGCCGATGATCAACGAGGCGATCTACACGCTTTACGAAGGCGTCGGCACCGTCGATGCCATCGACACCGCCATGAAGCTCGGCGCCAACCATCCCATGGGCCCGCTGCAGCTTGCCGACTTCATCGGCCTCGACACTTGCCTGTCGATCATGCAGGTCCTCCATGATGGCTTGGCCGACTCGAAATATCGCCCCTGCCCGCTCCTGGTAAAATATGTCGAAGCCGGCTGGCTCGGCCGCAAATCCGGTCGTGGCTTCTACGATTATCGCGGCGAAGTACCGATTCCGACGCGCTGAGGGTGACGCGATAGAAAAGCCATGCTCTCTATGAAAGATTTGGGCCTTTCACAGAGAGCATGGCTTTTTGCTTCAAGCTGAGAATATATAGCGCTAGAAGAATGTCGGAGATTCGATATGCGCGGTATATTTTATTTCCTTTTTACGTGTGTACTTCTTACAAGCAGCTCATATGCCGGAAACCTACTCCCAGACCGTGGGATTTATTGGGATTATAGTTGGAACTACGGCCTGGACGGCACGTCTCTCGACAATCCTGACGCAGCCCTCGCCGACCTGAAGGCCATGGGCGTCAAACGGGTTCACATATGGCTAAATGACCAACCCAGGACGCAACGCGACATCCAATGCGACCAGACATTCGCTTACAGCAGTGACTGGAATCGGGAAAGAGCGGGCAAATTCGTAGCGGCGCTACAGTCCTCCGGGTTTAATGTCGCACTGACGATCAGCCCTTGGGTTACGACGAAAACCTATCTTGATTCCCTCGCTCATGGCCCACTTCTGATAGCCCGAGACGCAAAGAAACCCGTCGATATCGAATATGATATGGAAGCGAATTGGACCGATGGCTTTCAGAAGGCGCTCGGCAAATCTTGTAAATCGCTTATCACTCCGCAGCAGGCGGAAGCAAAGCTCGTTGCGATGACAAGGGAGATATCTCCTCGCAGCCAGCTCGGATTAAGCGTTGCAGAAACCTATCTCAATAGCCACAGTGCATTGTTGAAGGGCAGCGATTGGATTTCGCCTCAGGCGTATCGTGCCGGTTCGGTAAACGGCATCTGGTCGGCTCTGGAAGCACACCGTTATGATCGTCCCGTTTGGTTTGCGATATCAGCGCAAACCAAGGGTTTCGACAAAGGTGAAGGCCCGGGATTGACGCGAACGCAATTTGCCACGGAGATCACAGCAGTGGCCAATTTGCAGCGCAAGCATGCACGCCAAATTCCCGGCTATCTCGTCTGGGGCCGGCGCGAAATAAACAGTCAGTTTAGCGACTATGGAAGCGACTACCTACACGGCAATCAGTAGTCGCCACCGATCGCCAACAGCATTCCCGAACGGTACGGATCGCTTTTCGAGGAGCGAGATGAGTCGACATCGGAGGTTCGGATATCAGATCCCCGCAGCCGCCTTTACCAGCTTCTTGGCATCGTCGCTGTCCCATACGGCCGGCCCGTTCATCGCCGAGAGCAGGCAGCCCTTGTCGTCGATGAGCAGCGTCACCGGCAGGCCAAAGGCCAGCCCCTGCTTCTTCAGCACATTGAACACGCCCATGGTGTTGTCGCGATAGTAGCCGAGCTTGTCGATGGCATATTCCGTGCGGAACGATTTCGTCTTTTCCTCGTCGCCCGTATCGATGTTGACGGCGACAACCTCGAATTTGTCATTGCCGACGCTCTTTTCCAGCGCGTTCAGCGCCGGCATTTCCTCTCGGCACGGCACGCACCAGGTCGCCCAGATGTTAAGCAGCACGGTCTTGCCGGCAAAGCTGTTGATCGACAGCGGCTGTCCCTCAGCACCCTTGAAGGAAATGTCCCGCAGCGAGATCGGCGCCGGCGGCAGGCTCATGGCCGCAACCTGACCCTTGGTGAAGGGCGTCAGGGCGGCGGCACGATCTTTGGCCGACCCGCATTGATCAGCCGCAGCCGTTTCACCGATGCCATTGCCATACCCTGCCTCCTTCACGTATACCGCTGCCGCGCCGGCAATAATCCCAGCGACGGCGGCAAGCATAACGAGTTTCATGGACGGCAGACCGAACGGCTTCTTTGCTGTCATTTCATTCTCCAGGTGGGCATCTCATGACTGACGGCACGGACACCAAATCCTCCAACCAGATGTGGGGCGGGCGTTTCGCTTCCGGCCCCGCGGCGATCATGGAGGAGATAAATGCATCGATCGGTTTCGACAAGAAGCTGTTTGCACAGGACATCCGCGGCTCAATCGCGCATGCCGGCATGCTTGCGCATCAAGGCATCATTTCAACCGAGGATAAAGACAAGATCGTTCACGGGTTGAACACGATCCTGTCAGAGATCGAAAGCGGCAATTTCGAATTCTCCCGCCGCCTCGAAGACATCCACATGAACATCGAGGCGCGGCTTGCCACGCTGATCGGCCCGGCTGCCGGCCGGCTGCACACGGCCCGCTCGCGCAACGACCAGGTGGCGCTCGATTTCCGCCTCTGGGTGAAGGAAGAGTTGCAGAGGTGCGAACAGGCACTGACCAACCTGATCGCAGCCTTCCTCGACCGTGCCGAAGAACATGCCGATAGCGTCATGCCCGGCTTTACCCATCTGCAGACGGCACAGCCCGTCACCTTCGGCCACCATTGCATGGCCTATGTCGAGATGTTCGGCCGCGACCGTTCGCGCGTTCGTCACGCCATCGAACACATGGACGAATCGCCGATCGGCGCTGCCGCCCTTGCCGGCACCGGCTTCCCGATCGACCGCCACATGACCGCCAAGCGCTCGGCTTCCGCGAACCGACCCGCAATTCGATCGACACAGTCTCCGACCGCGATTTCGCCATCGAATTTCTGTCGATCGCTGCGATCGCCGGCATGCACCTGTCGCGCCTTGCCGAAGAGATCGTCATCTGGTCGACGCCGCAATTCGGCTTCGTGCGCCTGTCCGACGCCTTCTCCACCGGCTCGTCCATCATGCCGCAGAAGAAGAACCCGGATGCAGCCGAGCTCGTGCGCGCCAAGACCGGCCGCATCAACGGCTCGCTGGTGGCGTTGCTCACCATCATGAAGGGTCTGCCGCTCGCCTATTCCAAGGACATGCAGGAAGACAAGGAACAGGTCTTCGACGCTGCCGAAAGCCTGGAACTGGCGATTGCCGCCATGACCGGCATGGTGCGCGACCTGACGATCAACACCGCGCGCATGAAGGCCGCCGCCGGTTCCGGTTACTCCACCGCGACTGACCTTGCCGACTGGCTGGTGCGCGAGGCAGGCCTGCCCTTCCGCGATGCCCATCATGTGACGGGACGTGCCGTGGCGCTTGCCGAAAGCAAGTCCTGCGACCTCGCCCAGCTGTCTCTCGAGGAATTGCAGGCGATCAACCCCGCCATCACCGACAAGATCTTCGACGTGCTCACGGTCGAGGCCTCGGTTGCCAGCCGCAAGAGCTTCGGCGGCACGGCGCCTTCGGAGGTGCGCAAGCAGATCGCCTTCTGGCGCGCCCGCAACTGAAAAGACTGACGAAAACGCAAGCAAACAATCAGGGTGCACAAGACGCGGAAACTTCGCTAAGAAGAGTAACTTCAGCGCGTGAGCTGGATGATTTTCGGTCGCTTCGACCGAAAATCATCCAGCTCTACAATCAAAGACGTAGAGCATGATGTTATCCGAAAACCGCTCACACTTTTCGGCATCGTGCTCTAATCGCCCAAGAGGATTTCGATGCAGATCAACATGCCGCATATCATCCGCCTGACCGTCGTGCTTTCGGTCATCGGCCTTGCCGTCGTCGGATGTGGCCGCAAAGGCGATCTCGACCCGCCGAGTGCTCACGCGACCAAGGGCGGTGACGTTTCCAAGCCGACGAAGCAGCCGGGTGACCAGGACAAGAAGTTCTTCCTCGATCCGCTTCTCTGATTAGGCGACGGCCGTGAACCATTTTCAATATCGTGACGGCATCCTCTACGCGGAGGATGTGCCGATTGTCGAGATCGCCAAGACGGTCGGCACCCCGTTCTACGTCTATTCGACGGCAACGCTGGAGCGCCACTACCGCGTCTTCTCCGAGGCCTTTAGCGACGTAGACGCCATGGTTTGTTACGCCATGAAGGCCAATTCCAACCAGGCGGTATTGAAGACGCTCGGCCGCCTCGGCGCTGGTGTCGACGTCGTTTCCGTCGGCGAACTGCGCCGCGCATTGGCAGCCGGAATTCCGGCAAGCCGCATCATGTTCTCCGGCGTCGGCAAGACCGCGCAGGAAATGGATGTGGCGCTCGAAGCCGGCATCTATTGCTTCAACGTCGAATCCGAGCCCGAACTGGAAGTGCTGAACCAGCGCGCCGTCCGCGCCGGCAAGGTTGCGCCCGTTTCCTTCCGCATCAACCCGGATGTCGATGCCCGCACCCACGCGAAGATTTCGACCGGCAAGAAGGAAAACAAGTTCGGCATTTCCTGGCAGCGCGCCCGCGCCGTCTATGATCGGGCCGCCAGCCTGCCCGGTATCAACGCCACCGGCATCGATATGCATATCGGCAGCCAGATCACCGAGCTGCAGCCTTTCGACGATGCCTTCAAGCTGCTGCGCGATCTTGTGGAAACGCTGCGCGGCGACGGCCACCATATCCATCATGTCGATATCGGCGGCGGCCTCGGCATCCCCTATCGGGACGATAACAACCCGCCGCCCTTGCCCGATGCCTATGCTGAGATCGTCAAGAACCAGCTGCGCGGTCTCAATTGCAAGATCGTCACCGAGCCGGGCCGTCTGATCGTCGGCAATGCCGGCCTTCTGGTGACGGAAGTGATCTATGTGAAGGATGGCGGCGACAAGAGCTTCGTGATCGTCGACGGCGCCATGAACGACCTGATCCGCCCGACGCTGTATGAAGCCTATCATGAGATCCGTCCGGTCGTCGTTGCCGCCGCCGATGCTCCACGCATCAAGGCCGACGTCGTCGGCCCTGTCTGCGAGACGGGTGACTATCTGGCGCTCGACCGCGACATGGCGATGCCGAAGCCCGGTGATCTTCTCGCCGTAAGCTCCGGCGGGGCCTATGGCGCGGTGCAGGCCGGCACCTACAACAGCCGGTTGCTGGTTCCCGAAGTGCTGGTCAAGGGCGGCGAATTCCATGTCATCCGCCCGCGCGGCACCTATGAGGAGCTGATCGCGCTGGATTCGCTTCCCGCCTGGCTCGAAGGATAGTCGGCTTCGCGCTCGAATCTGCGCGCGGAAGGACAATCCTGTCCACCGCTGCCAAGCGATCACGTTTCAGCGAAGTCCGATGAAAAAACAGGCTTTGGCGTGGCTTGCCCTCGTCTTCGCCACAAAGAATGTTATCTTTGCTGAATTGGTGTCTCGCCGGGCGCCGCGAGCTTGGATGTGTGGGACATCCGGCCAATTTCCAACGGGCAAATAGCCATCAACGTCAGATCGGGAGAAAACCGGACCGATGACCAGCCCCAGCAACCCCAAGAAGGGCGCTTTCGCCACCCGTCCGGCGCTGGCGCGCATGGTTGCGGTCAAGCGTCTCTTTGCACGGTTCGTGCTGGTTTCCGAACAGCTTCTGCCCCGGCTGCTGTTGCCGGCATCCATTCTCGCCCTGTTCCTGTCTGCTGCATGGTTCGGCATTTTCCGCGTCGCACCGGATATCCTGCGCCTCTTGATGCTCGCCGTCTTCGTCGTCGGTTTTGCCGTCTCCCTCTATCCGCTGCGCCGTCTGCGCTGGCCCGATATCAGCGAGGCGGATCGGCTGCTGGAAGAGCGCAATGGCCTCGCCCACCAGCCAGTCACGGTGCAGGAAGATGAGCCGGCGCTCGAGACGCCCTTTGCCCGTGCACTCTGGCGCGAGCACCAGACCCGCATGGCGGAACGTATTGCCGCGCTGGATGCGGGCCTCCCGCGGCCGGATATCGCACGTTACGACCGTTTCGCCCTGCGTGCTATTCCGGCATTGCTGCTGGTAACGGCCTTCAGTTTCTCGATGTCGAATGGCGGCGGCTCTCTGAGCGATGTCTTCACCGCATCCGCATCCGGCTCGAGCAATCCGGATGTCCGCGTCGACGCCTGGGTCACACCGCCCTACTATACCGGCGAGCCACCGGTCTATCTCACCGGCAATGTCGCCAATGCCAGCGATAATCTCAACGTACCGCAATTCTCCGAGCTTACCGTGCGCGTCACCGGCGCCTCGGCCGATGAGAAGGTGCTGTTCCAAGTAGCTGGCGCCGACAAGGGCGTCGAAGTTCCCGAACAAGTCGCCGATGCCGATCAGCAGGCCACACCGGCCGGCGGCAAGCCTGCTGCAGCGCCGCCGGTGGCACCAGGCAACGCCACCCCACCTGCAGCCGATGGCATGATAGCCCGCACGCATGTGATGAAGCTCGAAAAGGGCGGAGCGCTCACCGTCAACGGCAAGTCCTGGTCCTTCAATGTCGTGGTCGACAAGCCGCCGGAAATCAGCTTTGACGGCATTCCACATGCCAATGCCAGCGGCGCACTGGAGCTCGGCTTCAGGGTCAAGGATGATTACGGCGTCGAGGAAGCCCACGCCGACATCGTGCCCGTCGATTCCGATCCGGCCGCGACGCCGCTCTACGGCCTGCCGGAATACAAGCTGGACATTCCGCGCCGCGACCGCCGCAATGGCAAGGGTCTCGGAAGCCATGACCTGACCCAGGATCCGCTTGCCGGCAAGCGGGTGCGCATCACCCTGGTCGCCAAGGACGGAGCCGGGCAGACCGGGCGCAGCGCGCCCTATGAGATGGTTCTGCCGCCCCGTAATTTCAGCCAGCCGCTGGCAGCCGCCGTCGCCGAGGAGCGC
Organism: Rhizobium sp. P44RR-XXIV; assembly: GCF_001999485.2. Classification (NCBI taxonomy): domain Bacteria; kingdom Pseudomonadati; phylum Pseudomonadota; class Alphaproteobacteria; order Hyphomicrobiales; family Rhizobiaceae; genus Rhizobium; species Rhizobium sp. P44RR-XXIV. Next base: position 53,962 of record NZ_MPVZ02000024.1, read on the forward strand.
CAGGTCTTCGCGCTCGATACGCGCAAGATGCCGGAGGCGATCGAGCTCAACAAATCGCTGACCATCCGGCCGGAAGAAACCATTCCCGATCTCGGCAACTATCTGGCGATCAAATCAGCACTCACACGTATGAAACTTGCCAGCAGCAATGCCGCATTGAAGGACACCGCCGACTATCTCTGGCAGATCGCGCTCGGCATGGAAGATGCCCAGCTGACCGACGCCGAGAAGGCCCTGAAGGATGCACAGCAAAAGCTTTCCGACGCCCTGCAGCGCAACGCCTCGGATGAGGAAATCAAGAAGCTGACGGCCGAGCTGCGCAAGGCGATGGATGCCTATATGAAAGAGCTGGCCGAACGCATGCGCAACATGCCGGCCCAGCCCAACCAGCGCTCCGCCAATATTCTGCGTCAGCAAGACTTGCAGCGGATGATGGACCAGATCGAAAACCTAGCGCGCTCCGGCAATCGACAGGCGGCGCAGCAGATGCTTTCCCAGTTGCAGGATCTGATGAACAGCCTTCAGGCCGGCAAGCCCCAACCCGGCCAGCAGCAGAACCAGGCAAATGACAAGATGCGCGAGCAGATGGACAAGCTCGGCCGCATCATGCGCGATCAGCAGAAGCTCATGGACCAGACCTTCAAGTTCGACCAGGCCATGCGTGATCGCATGCAGCGCGGCGATTCCAACGAGGATGGCGACGGCCTGATGGATCAGCCGCTGCCCAACCTCGGCGACCAGAACCGACCCGACATGGGCCAGAAAAATCAGGGCCAGAACCAGCAGGGCAAGAAGGATAGCGACCCCACCGATGGCATGACCGCCGATCAGCTGCGCGACGCATTGAAGCAGTTACGCCAGCAGCAGGACGACCTAGCCAAGCAGCTCGGCGAGCTCCAGAAAAACCTCGGCTCGATGGGCATGAAGCCGAACCAGAATTACGGCAAGGCCCAGCAGGAAATGAAGGGTGCCGCAGGCCAGCTGACCGAAGGCAACGGCGAAGGCGCCGTACAGGGCCAGGGCCGCGCGCTTGACGCCTTGCGCAAGGGCACACGCGACATGATGAACCAGCTCATGGCGCAGATGCAGCAGCAGGGACAAGGCCAGGGCCAGGGGCAAATGCCGGGACAAATGGGTCCGGGTGGTCAGGGTGGCCGCGATCCACTCGGCCGGCCGCGTAATGACAACGGTCCCTTGGATAATCCCGATAGCGATATGATACCCAAGATCATTGACGCTCAGCGCGCTCGCGAAATTCTCGATGCCATTCGCGAGCGGTTGAGCAATAATCCTTCATTGTCTGAGGAACGGCGCTATCTGGAACGTCTGCTGAATCTGGGCCAGTAGCGCCGACGAGACGGTTCAGGCAGCCAAGGCGCGGGCGACGGCCTTGCGGATATCAGGCAGAGCAAAAGGCTTGGCAACGACATCGACGATCTTTTCCATCAGATCGTCTGCCCGCTCGCGCTGCTCGGCATAGCCGGTCATCAGCAGGATTTTCATTCCCGGGCAGGTCGAATGAGCCTGATGCGCAAGCTCGATGCCGTCCATGACGGGCATGCGAATATCCGACAGCAGCAGATCGTAGCTGCCCAATTTCAGCTTTTCCAAACCTTCGGCGCCATCAGCTGCCTCTTCGGTCTCGTGGCCGTCCAGGCGCAACGCGCGGGCGACGAAGGTGCGAAGCGAATCTTCGTCTTCCGTGATGAGAATTTTTGCCATGGCCTATGCTCCTGGTCCGTCATGTTCCGCGACCGAAATCACCAGAATTCCGTTTGCGATAGGTAAACGAGGAGGGTCGATCAGGCTCCGTGGTTAATGAGTCGTCATCACTGGAGCAGAATGGGACAGCCAGGACGGCTGCCCGCGTTAACTCAGATTCACCGGAGCGGTCGCGCGTTTCAAGGCATCGCTTGACCGCTCCGGATTATTGTCTTTGCGCAATTACGGGCGGGAGACCGCCACGCATTTTCCTGAAATTGCGTCAGGTAGCATCGCCCGTGACTACGCCCACGAAGGGCAGCTCGCGGAAGGCATAGGCGACGTCCATGCCATAGCCGACCACGAAATAATCGGGGCATTCGAAGCCGACATAATCGGCCTCCAGCTCTTCCTGACGTTTGACGCTCTTGTCGAGCAACACCGCGAGCGAGACGTTGCGGGCGCCGCGCTCATAGAGCAATTCCTTGGCGAAACGCAGGGTACGGCCGGATTCGAGAATATCGTCGACCAGCAGCACGTCGCGGTCTCTCACATCGCTGTCGATGTCCTTGACGATGCGAACACCCTGGGACGTCGTGCCGGCGCCATAACTCGACAAGGTGATGAATTCGACTTCCGGCGCAAGCCCGGTGTCATGCAGCGCGCGCAGCAAGTCGGCCGCAAAAATGAACGAGCCCTTGAGAATGGCAATGACGAGGAGATCCTTCGTCGGGCCGCTGGCAATCTGCTGCGCCAGAGCCTTGTTACGCTCGGCAATCTGCTCGGCAGTGAAAAGCGGCTCGATATTTTTCCCGCGTACGACAGGCATTGATTGGCATGCTCCATGGCTGTGCTGCGGCACTTGTCCGCTGATCAAGCTCTAGCCCCTAGCACAATCAGCACAGCCGACACACCCCCCAGAGTCGGATGATTTTAGGCCCAATCCACCTAAAATCTGAATCTGCGCTAGAATCAAATAGCTGGAGTGTGGTGCCGCCCGAAGGCCACCTACACCTTTCGGCATTACCGTTTAGGGCATGAAGGTCAGGCGAACATCCGGTGTTTTTCCGCCGGGATGCTGCAATCGCGTCGAAAACCCTCGGCTCTCATGCGGTGCGAGACGATCGATCGGCACATTCACGACAACGCTTCTGACCAGCTGATCACCGGCAAAAAGATTGGCGCGTATCGGGGGAACTGAGAGCGTCGCGCCGCTGACATTCTCGATGATGCCATTCAATGTCAGCACACGCAGCCCGTTCTCGTCGCGCGGCGTCAGCGTTACATGCGCGAATTGCAGCGGCTCGCCAGCCATCTCGCCCGTCGTATCCGACAGGCCGGAAAAACCGCCGGAAAGACCGAAGATCAGCACCGCAAGCGAAACGATGAGCGCCACGAAACTGCGGCGCGAGGCCTGCTGCAAGATCTCTTCGATAAAGCGCAGCGAAGCCAATGTGTGCGAGAGCACGGTCCTGCGAGCCGGCTGCGGCCGCAATTTTGCTCGCGCGGGACCGCCATGGCGCATGTTGGCGCCCGAGACGCTCCTGCCGGAAACGGTCACGAACTCCGCATCGACGATGTCAGACTTCGGCGTGAAATGGTGCACCTGGCCCGAACCCGATCCGCGCTCGGGCGGAATGAGGTCATAAACCAGCCCCGCCTGTTGCGGACGGTGGCGAAAAGCGCCCATGATGACCTCCCGTTTCGGTGATCCACATGGTTTCGACGCCCATTGCGAATGAGGGCATTGAAACGAATCCTGCCCAGTCGTAAATTTTAATGGTTAATGCTTCGCAAAGATCGCCATGAATGGGGCGCCTTTCCAGAAAATTTACCGGCTGTTAACGCCGCTGGTTAACAAGTCGCCTGATTGAACCCCGCGGAAGACTGGATGCCCGTTGATTCATTTTGAGAACGTCGGTTTGCGTTACGGCATGGGCCCGGAAATCCTCCGCGACCTCAGCTTCGACATTCCGCGAAAATCGTTCCAGTTCCTCACCGGTCCCTCCGGCGCCGGCAAGACGACGCTGCTGCGGCTGCTGTTCATGTCGCTGCAGCCGACCCGTGGGCTGATCCGCATGTTCGATCGGGAGATTTCCTCGATCCCGCGCAACGAGCTGCCTCTGCTGCGACGCCGCGTCGGCATCGTCTTCCAGGATTTTCGGCTGCTCGACCACCTCACCACCTATGAAAATGTCGCCCTTCCGCTGCGCGTGCGCGGCAAGGACGAAACCTCGTATCGCACCGATGTGCTTGAGCTGCTGAAATGGGTCGGCCTGGGTGAGCGCATCAACGTGCTGCCGCCGGTGCTCTCGGGTGGCGAAAAGCAGCGCGCCGCCATTGCGCGCGCGCTCATCGACCGCCCGGAAATCCTGCTTGCAGACGAGCCGACGGGCAATGTCGATCCGCCAATGGCACGCCGGCTGCTCAATCTGTTCCTCGAGCTCAATCGCCTCGGCACCGCCGTCGTCATCGCTACGCACGACCTTGCCCTGATGGACCAGATCGAAGCCAGGCGCATGATCCTGTCGGGAGGGCATCTCGATATCTATGACTAAGCCCGCCCCTCGCAGCAACGCACAGAACGCCAAAGCCCCGCAAGCGCGGCAGGCACCCACGGCACCACCGCCGGAGCGCAAGCGGCCGGAAATGCGCGTGCGCCCGACCGGTCCGATTGTGCCCTCCTCGAATATTCAGGGCAATGCGCTGATCGTCGTCATCGCCATCATGGCTTTTCTCGCCTGCCTCACGCTCGGCGCGGTCAGCATGGTCCGCTCGACGGCAGCAAGCTGGGAAGGCCAGATTTCCCGCGAGATCACCATCCAGATCAAGCCGGATGATAATCTGGACATGGAGAAAGCGCTCACCAGCGCCCGTGATATCGCACTCAGCTTCGTCGGCACCAAGTCCGGCCAGATCCTCGATGAGGCGGCAACGGCACGTCTGCTCGAACCATGGCTCGGCGCCGGTCTCGATATCAAGGAATTGCCGGTGCCGCGCCTCGTCATCATCACCATCGATGAGACGCATCCACCGGATTTCGAGGCCATACGCAGCCTGATCAAGGCGCAGATCCCGCAGGCGACGCTGGACGACCATCGCACCTGGGTCGACCGGCTCGTTTCGATGGCGCACACTACCGTGCTTATCGGCACGGGAATTCTGCTGCTGGTGTTCACGGCGATGGTGCTGACCGTAGTCTTCGCTACACGCGGCGCACTGTCGGGCAATCGGCACATCGTCGAGGTGCTGCATTTCGTCGGTGCCGAAAGCACCTTCGTCGCCACCGAGTTTCAGAAGCATTTCCTGAAGATCAGCCTGAAGGGATCGGGGGCCGGCAGCGCGCTTGCCGCCCTGTTCTTCGCCAGTGCCGGCCTCCTGCAGAGCCGCACGATCGCCACGCCGCAGACCGACCAGGCGACCGCCCTCTTCGGCACGTTTTCCGTCGGCGCGCTCGGCTATCTCGGCATTCTCGCGACCATGATCATCATCGCGCTGCTGACCACGCTTACCGCGCGTTTTACCGTCATGCGCACGATCTACGAGATCGATTTGATCCGTTCCGACCCCGGCAGGTCGGACAGTGTGCAGAATTGACACTGTGGTGATGATTTTTTGCCGTTGGGCAGCCCGTAGCTTGCCGCAATTGTCGTATAATAGCGAATCATGAGCATGGATCTGACGACTCGCAAGACCGTGAGTTCGCAGCGGCTGGAAGAACAATCCAGCAGCGATAGACCCGTGCGGCGTAGCCTGTTCCGGCGCCTCCTGCGCTGGGGCGGCTTTGGCTTCATATTCCTCGTCGCCATCATTTTCGGCGGCTTCCTGCATTTTGCCGATTCGATCACCACGCTGAAACCGCCACTGGCTCCGAAGGCGGATGGCATCGTCGTGCTGACGGGCGGCTATCAGCGGATCGATCAGGCAGTGGAATTGCTGCGCTCCGGCGCCGGCAACCGGCTGCTAATCTCGGGCGTGCATCCAACCACCACCCCATCGCAGATCCGCAGGCTGACGCAAAGCTCGGTCAATCTCTTCAATTGCTGCGTCGATATCGGCTATGACGCCATCGACACGATCGGCAATGCCCGCGAAGCCGCGAAGTGGATCCATGCCCGGGGCTACAAGAGCGTGCTGGTAGTGACCAACAACTACCATATGCCCCGCAGCCTGGCGGAATTGAAATATGTCGACCCGTCCACCGACTTCATTCCCTACCCCGTGGTCAATTCCGACCTGAAGACCAAGAACTGGTTCTCCGATCCGAATGCACTGCGCACGATGATTGCTGAATATGCCAAGGTTCTTCTCGCCGGTGCCCGCAATATCACCGGCCTGGGGCGCCCGGTCGGCCTGCGCTCGCAAGAACAGAGCGACGATCCGGACTGAGATGCTGGACCGCACGCGGACCGACTTTTTATTGACAGCGTAATCGTGTAGGCAAGGCTTCTGATGCTGGCGAAAGCCCGCGTGTTGGGAAAGCCTTGATGATCACCTTGCGTTCCATCCTGTTCAATATCGTCTTCTACGCCAATCTCATTATTCGCATGATCGTGCTCTCGCCGATCTATTTCCTGATGCCGCGCAAGGCGGCCTATGCGATCCCCAAGGCGTGGGCCAAATCCAGCACTTGGCTGATGGAGAAGATCGTCGGCACCACCTTCGAGATCGAAGGCCTGGAGAATATTCCGAAGGGCAGCTACATCTTCGCGCCCAAGCATCAATCCTTCTGGGACACCTTTGCGCTGCTGCCCTACCTTGACGATCCCGTCTACATCCTGAAGCGCGAGCTGATGTGGATTCCGCTGTTCGGCTGGTATGCGGGAAAGCAGCGCATGATCCCGGTGGACCGCGGCGCACGTGGCAAGGTGATGTTCGACGTGCTGAAACGCACCCAGGAAGAGCTCGCCACCGGCCGCCAGCTCATCATCTATCCCGAGGGTACCCGCAGACCTCCGGGCGCCGAACCGGTCTATAAATACGGCATCGCCCGCATGTATCGCGACCTCGACATCCCCGTCGTTGCCGTTGCCATGCATCCCGGCCTGTTCTGGCCACGACGCACCTTCCGCAAATATCCAGGCCACCTCAAGGTCCGTATCCTGCCGCCGATTGAGCCGGGCTTGGATCCGGATGTCTTCTTCGCCCGCCTCCTCGAGGAAACGGAAAGAGCGAGCGACGAACTGCTGGTCGAGACCATCGCCAACAACCCGCACCTCCCCATCCCGCCGACGGCAGCCAAGCGCCTGGCCGAAATCAGGGACGCAAAGGTAGCCGCCGCAGTCTGATCTGCCTGCGGCAATATCATGGGAGGCGCCGGCTCAGGATGCCTCCCGCATCCTGTCGATCTCGCCGGCAACCTGCTCCAGCCAATGATCGCGAATGCCCATCTCGCGCAGATGCGCCAGCGTATTGAAGACATAGGCATCGTTCGGGCCGGATTGGCCACTGGCGGACTCGACGATATGGGCGGCCTCCATGGCATCCAACGCGCCGGCATATTGCCTGTGCGCACGATCGACGACATAGGCAACCGCCGTCACCCGACGCCCATCGGCGAGCCGGATGGCCGTCGTCCTCTCCAGATAGACATTGGTTACAAGCTCGCGCTCGCGCAGATAGGACAGGACCTCATCCCACGCCGCAGCCGAGACGCGAAACGCCATGCCGCGGCAGGAGCCGCCGCGATCGAGGCCAAGGACCAGACCGGGGCTCGCCTCGCTGCCGCGATGGACCCAGGAATGCACACAAAGCGAACGGCGGTAGCCGAAAACAAGCGCCTCGGCCTTTTCCTCATACTCGAAGCCGGGATTCCACATGAGCGATCCGTAGCCAAACACCCAAAATTCGTCCATATCCAACGCCAAATCAGTGTGAGAACTTTCAGTCCAACCATTGGAGAACAACATGGCAGCGTCAAGCCAGAGCGTAGCGACCGGCCGAGGCAAACGTCTTTGGATCGTCGTGCTAGGTCTGTTGATAGTCCTTGCCGCGCTCTATACCGGAGGATGGTATTACGCGACCGGCTTCGTCAGAGCCAACGTATTGAAGGCGCTCGGCCAGCAAAATAGCGCCGGCATTGCCGGCAAATGCGAGAACATGGCCTTCAGCGGCTTCCCCTTCTCCATCGGATTGACCTGCGACACGGTGACGGTCGATAACCAGACCCGGGGCGTCTCGGCCAACTTCGACACGCTGAGCGCCTCTGCGCCGGTCTTCCAGCCCAACCACGTCGCCTGGAACCTGAAATCACCGGCCGAGCTGCGGACGACCGAAGGCCTGACGATCTCGGCCGAATGGACGGACCTGCAATCCAACTTGGTCGCCCACGGTCGCGGCGTCGCGCAAAGCCAGACTGTCATCGACGGTCTGAAGGCAGGCATTGTCTCCTCCTTCACTGGCCAGAGCGCCAACGTGACAGCCGCCCATACCGAAATGCACGCCAATCAGAATGGCAGCGATCTCGATTTCGCAATCGGCATCGAGAACGCCAACGCCGTGATCAAGGATTTCCCGCAAACGCTGCCGACCGCCTCGACGAGCGCCAGCGTCACGCTGACGGGCAAGGCCGGCCTGCTCGACGGCAGCGATCGTGAAGGTCTTCGCGGAGCCGCAGGCGTGCTGCACCAGGCCGTCATCGATATCGGCGACGGTCGTGTCATGACGCTCTCCGGTCCTTTCAACTTCGACAGTGATGGATTTTTGTCCGGCCAGTTCAAGCTGGAGATAAACCAGATCGGACCCTGGGGCGATAGCTTGACGGCGACGCTCCCGGCTGCCAAGAGCATCATCAAGACAGCCACCAAGATGCTGAAGGCTCTTGCAAGCGGTGCCGACAAGGTCTCCGTCGACCTCACAGCCGATCGCGGCCGTCTCTCGCTCAGCGGTTTCATTCCGCTCGGAAAAATCCCGCCGATCTGATGCGCTACGGCTTATCCTCTCCGGAGATATCCTTCAGAAAGAATATCTCCGGGCTCGGCTGAACCGCGCGGAAATCGATGCTGCCGGCGGCGCGAAAGCCGTTGCGGCGATGCCAGGCCTGCGGTTCGGCTTCGGCCCACTCGCTGGAGGTCATCAGGACCTCAGCGCCTTGCGCGATCATCGCGCTCTCCCATACCCGGAACAATGCCGTCCCGACACCGGAATGGCGGTGTGACGGCAGCACGCGGATCATGTCCATATAGGGTATCTTGCCCCAGAAGCGGCTGAAGCGCAGAAAGCCGACCGGCAAATCATCCTGCTCGGCAAGCAGATATTCTGCGGACTGGATACAGCGCGTGATCCAGTCCTCACTCACATCATCATGCTCGGAGAGCCAGGCAATGTCTTGTGGGCGACCGTCTCTGATGATCATGGGCAACCCTCCCTTCGAGCGGAGCGCCTACTTCTTCGTGTCCAGCGCGTGGCGGCCGAAATCCGGCACGTCGACGTCCTGGCCCGCCTCGACGATCGAGCGACGAATGGCGCGGGTGCGGGTGAAGAGTTCGAAGATCTTGTCGCCATCTCCCCAGCGGATGGCGCGCTGCAGCGACGCCAAATCCTCGGAGAAGCGCGACAGCATCTCAAGGATGGCATCGCGATTGTGCAGGCAGACATCGCGCCACATAGTCGGGTCGGATGCGGCAAGACGGGTGAAATCGCGGAAGCCGGAGGCCGAATATTTGATGACTTCCGACTCGGTCACCGTCTCCAGATCATCGGCGGTGCCGACGATATTGTAGGCGATGAGATGCGGCAGATGCGAAACGATCGCCAGCACCTTGTCGTGATGCTCGGGATCCATCTCATCGACGCGGGAGCCCAGCGTTTGCCAGAATTCGCGAAGTTTCCTGATCGCAACCTCATCGGTGCCGGGAACGGGCGTGAAGATGCACCAGCGCCCTTCGAACAGCCCAGCAAAGCCGGCGTCCGGTCCGGATTTCTCCGTACCCGCAAGCGGATGGCCCGGAATGAAATGCACGTTGGCCGGCATATGCGGCTGCATCTGCGCGATGACGGACGCCTTGGTGGAGCCGACGTCGGTGACGATGGCTCCCGGCTTCAGATGGGCCGAAATCTCCTTGGCAACGCTTTCGGAGGCTCCCACGGGCACGGAGACGATGACGAGATCAGCATCCTTGACCGCTTCGGCCGAGGAGGGTGTGTAGCGGTCGCCAAGCTTCAGCTCCTCGGCGCGCTTCAGCGTCTCGCTGCTGCGGGTCGAGACCACCACTTCCTTGGCAAGGCCGAGGCGCTTGATATCGTGAGCGATGGAAGAGCCGATCAGGCCGATGCCGATCAGCGCGATACGGTCGAACTGGATCGTGCTCATGCCTTGCGTCCCATAAATTCGGTCAGGGTGTCGATGAGGCCGAGATTGGCCTCTTCGGTGCCGATGCTCATGCGCAGCGAATTCGGGAAGCCATAGGCGCGCACGGCCCGGACGATGTAGCCGCGGCTGGTAAGAAAATCATCGGCTTCTGTCGCGCGCTTGCCATCGCTGTCGGGGAAATGAACGAGAACAAAATTCGCAACCGACGGCGTCACCTTGAGGCCGATGGCCTCAAGCGCAGAGGTTACCTTTTCGATCCAGAGCGTGTTGTAGGCAACGGCCTTCTCGGTGAAAGCCTGGTCGCGGATGGCAGCAGCACCCGCAGCGATGGCGGCGCCGCTCAGGTTGAACGGCATGCGCACGCGGTTGAGAGCATCGACAATATCGACCGGTCCGTACATCCAGCCGATGCGAAGCGCCGCCAGGCCGTAGATCTTTGAAAAGGTGCGCGTCATCACGACATTCTGGTTACCGGAGACGAGCTCGAGACCGGCCTCGTAATCGTTGCGGCGAACATATTCGGCATAGGCTGCGTCGAGCACGAGGATAACATGCTTCGGCAGGCTCGCCTGGAGGCGGCGAATCTCGCTCACCGGAACATAGGTGCCGGTCGGGTTAGCCGGATTGGCGATGAAGACCATCTTCGTCTTTTCGGTCACGGCCGCGAGGATCGCATCGACATCGACGGTGCAATCCTTCTCCTTCACGGTAACCGGCGTCGCGCCCGCAGCCATCATCTGGATCTTGTAGACGAGGAAGCCATGCTCGGTGATGATGCCCTCATCACCAGTATCGAGATAGGTGTGGCAAAGCAGGCCGAGCAGCTCGTCCGAGCCGTTGCCGCAGAGGATGTTGGCGACGTTCAATCCATGCACGTCGGCGATCGCCTGGCGCAATTCCTTGGCCTGCCCGTCCGGATAACGCTCCAGATGCCCGGCAGCGCTGTGGAATGCCTCAAGGGCACTCGGGCTGGCGCCAAGCGGCGTCTCGTTCGACGAGAGCTTGAACACGCGCGCAACGCCCGGTGCATGCTCCTTGCCCGGCACATAGGCTGAGATATCGAGAATACCGGGACGCGGGGCGGGCTTGCTCATTTCCATGCTCATGGGATCGACCTTGGGAAGGGCCGGAAACTTCCGGCTTGAAACACCCCGTCGCATTAATGCGGATTGACAAATTTGTCGAGTGTCAGCGCCTTGCCGACCGCATCAAGGCCCGTCGCGCGTCGTCGGTATGCCGCGCGGCGCCAGCACCGGCACGAAGACGCGGCGTGAAGCGCGGACGGCAACCGGCAGGCCCTGATAGAGCCGCTTCTGTGCCTCGACGATGATCACACCGGAAAAGGCAGGCCATAGGGTACGGCCGACCCTTTCGAAGGCGCGGCGCAGGCTGAGCACGGTACGCAGCTTGGAGGGCGGAAAGAACAACGCCTCGGCCGTTGCGCCCGGCGTGAAATTTGTTTCCCGTCAGCAGCGACGTCAGCGGGCCGCGCGAATAGGGCCGGCCGGAGCCGAAAGGCGTGTGTTCCATGCGCGCCCAGACGCCACGGCGGTTCGGCACGGCGATGACAAGCCGCCCACCCGGCGCCAGCACCCGCCATAGTTCCTTCAGCGTCTCGCGCGGGCTTTCGGCGAACTCGAGCGAATGCACCATCAGCACCCGGTCGATCGAACTGTCTGGCAGGGGCAATTCTTCATCGAAAATCAACGCCGTTGACGATGCCGAGCCCAGCGGCCAGTTCACCGCGCCCTGCCCTGCCGGCATGAAGGCGAAGGTGCGTTCGGTATCGGCGCGGAAGCGGTCGAGATAGGGAACGGCATAGCCGAGGCCGACAAGGCGCTCCTCCGGCATGCGTGCCCAAATGGAGGAAAGCGCCATGGCAATGGACTGCTCCGCCAAGCGACCAAGCTCGGAATGATAGAACTGACGGAGATCGACAATATCGGCGTGCATCGAAACAAATGTTATCAGCCGAGCGTTGGACTTCAAGGCCGAACGGCTTACATTCTGTAGCAACCCAAAAGACGAGGACGATTTCGATCATGAAACCATTGGAATTAGAGATTTTTATCTGCCGTTCCGACAATTACGGCGTCTTGGTCCATGATCCGGAAACCGGATCGACTGCATCGATAGACGCCCCCGAGGCGGATGCCATCCTGAAGGCGGCCAATCGCCGCGGCTGGACGATCAGCCATATCCTGACGACCCATCACCACAACGACCATGTCGAGGGCAACCTGGCGCTGAAGGAACAGTTCGGCTGCCAGATCATCGGCCCGATCAATGAAGCCGTCGCCATTCCCGGCCTCGACAAGGCCGTCGGCGACGGGGATACCTTCGAGTTCGCCGGTCACACCATCAACGTGATCGAGACGCCCGGCCACACGGCGGGCCATGTCTGCTATCATTTCGTGGATGACAAGCTGCTCTTTGCCGCCGACACGCTGTTTGCGCTAGGCTGCGGCCGGCTGTTCGAGCGCACGCCTGCCGACATGTGGGCCTCGCTGCAGAAGCTTGCCGTGCTGCCGGATGAGACAGCCGTCTATTTCGGCCACGAATATACGCTCTCCAATGCCCGTTTCGCGCTGACGATCGACCCCGACAACGAGCGGCTGAAGGCGCGCGCCGCCGATATCGAGGCGCTGAGGGCGGAGGGCAAGTTCACCATCCCGACGACGCTGGCGCTGGAGAAGGAAACCAACCCCTTCCTGCGTGCCGCCGATCCCTCGATCCGACGCCACTTGCTGATGGAAAGCCGCAGCAACGAAGAGGTTTTCGCAGAAATCCGCAAGCGCAAGGACAATTTCTGATGCAGGTGAAAGAGATCATCGAAACGCTTTCCATGCAGCGACATCCGGAAGGCGGCTGGTACGTGCAGACCTTCCGTGACGAGCAGGGCGGCGCTCGCGGCCACTCCACGGCGATCTATTATCTGCTTGAAGCAGGCGATCGCTCGCATTGGCACAAGGTCCGCGACGCCGCCGAGGTCTGGCATTACTATGCCGGCGCTCCCCTCGCGTTGCATCGCTCCGCCGATGGCAAGGTGAGCGAGCGGCTGGTGCTTGGCCTTGATCTCGCAAAGGGCGAGCGTCCGCAGGCGATCATTCCAGCCGACTGGTGGCAATCGGCCGAGAGCCTCGGCGAATTCACGCTCGTCGGCTGCACGGTATCCCCGGGCTTTGAATTTTCGAGCTTCGAGATGGCCGCACCGGACTGGAAACCCACCTCCAGTTGAACCTTTTCCACCTTTCATCGGCATCACGCAGGATGCGGCCAGACAACACTGAGTAGCAGCCTTGAAAAAGTTCGGGGCTGTCTCAGCTTTACACGAGGAGAGAGAAGATTGGTCCACCTGGAGGAGGTTTCTTCGTGCGTTTGTTGTTTCCTTTGCTCGTCGCGGCAGGCTGTGTCATGAGCGCACCTGTCCTTGCCCTTGATGCACCGGCCTCGCCGCCGGCCGAACAGCCTCTGAAAAACTTCGTCACATCTGTCGAAAAAGACGGCTCCATCACCTTCCGGCTCTATGCGCCGTCAGCAAAGGCGGTTTCGGTCGCCCTTGGGTCGCGCGATCCGCTAGCCATGCAGAAGGGTGACGATGGCACCTGGAGTGTGAAGACCGAGATCCTGAAACCCGATCTCTACGAATACTACTTCAACATCGACGGCTTCCGCAGCATCGACACCGGCACCAATGCGCCCAAGCCGCAGCGGCAGGTCAATACCAGCCTCATCCTCGTGCCGGGCAGCATTCTCGATATCCGCAACGTGCCGCATGGCGACCTCAGGCTGGTAACCCTGCATTCCAAGGCACTGAAATCGGAGCGGCAGATGTATGTCTACACGCCGCCCGGCTATACCGATGCCTCCAAGCCATTGCCCGTGCTTTACCTCTATCACGGCTTCGGTGACACCGTCGGATCCTGGGTGGCGCAGGGCCGCGCGCCGCAGATCCTCGACAATCTCCTTGCCGAAAAGAAGATCGAGCCGATGATTGTGGTCATTCCGGACACGGAGACCGATATACCGGAAGCCATCGCCGAGAACTTCCCCGGCGCCGACCGTCGCAAGGATTTCTATCCCGCCAATGCGGAGGCGGCCGATCGCGAACTGATCGAAGATCTCATTCCCTACATGAAAGCCCATTACCGGGTGCGCAACGATGCCGACGGTCGCGCCGTCGTGGGTCTGTCACAGGGCGGATACCAGGCGCTCGTCTCCGGCCTGTCGCATCTCGGTACCTTCGGTTGGGTTGCGACCTTCAGCGGCGTCAGCACGACCACGGTGCCGAACAAGGCGGTCGATGCCGCGCTCAACGAGCCGGCCAAGATCAACAAGACGCTACGCAACTTCACGGTGACTGTGGGAAGCAAGGATCAGGTCGTCGGCAAGGATGTGGCCGGCCTCAAGGCGGTGCTCGAGGAAAAGAAGATCACCCACGAATACCACGAGTATCCGGATCTCCAGCACGAGATGGACGTCTGGCGTCCGTCGCTTGCCGCCTTCCTGGAAAAGGTCTTCAGGAAATAGCCGGAATGGCTGCGGCGGAGCTATTCCGCCGCTTCCGCCTGCGCCGAGCCGGCACTATCCCGGCGCAGGATCATGCGATGCGCTGCCAGCACCGCCCCACCGGTGACCAGCAGGCAGGCAAGCGCAATACCCCAGCTCGGTTCGGCAAAGCCAAACAAGGTCAGGATCAGCGTTGACAGCAGTGGCGCGGCATAGCTTGCCGCACCGAGAATCTGGATATCGCCGTTCTTGATGCCGAAATCCCAGGCGTAAAATGCCGCGCCCACGGGGAAGAGGCCAAGACCGAGCACGGCAACCCACTGCGTCGGGCTCTCGGGCCAGATCGTCTCCTCCAGGCCGAGATGGCAGACGAAGGAGAGGATTGACGTCACAAGGCAGAAGATGGTGACGACATCGGTCGACACCGCCTCGAAACGGCGCGTGATCAACGAATAGCCGGACCAGGTAAAGGCGCAGAGCAAGGCCGCGCCATAGCCAACGGCATAGGCGCCCTCGAAATGGAAACCGTTGCGGCCGACGATCAGAACCGTGCCCGCCAGGCCCATCAGCGCGCCGATGATGTGATACCAGCGCAGCCGCTCGCCCGGCAGCAACGCCGAGCCGACGACGATCAGCAGTGGCCAGAGATAGGCGATCAGTCCCGCCTCGACCGCCGGCGCGTGGCGCAGCGCCGTAAAATAGAGGAAGTGATAGCCGAACAGACCGACAATGCCTGTCATCCAGACCTTTGCCCGCTGACGGAGCAGCCGCAGACGCTCCGGCCTCAAAGCCAGGACGACAATGCCGGGAATGCTGCCGATGGCAAAGCAGATGGCCAGCAGCTGAAACGGCTGCATCTTGCCGGATGCTACCGTCAAAAGCGCCAGAAACGACCACATCACGATGGCCGAGAAACCCGTCAATGTCGCACGAAACTTCAATTCCGCCCCCAAGACAAACGCCACGGGCATCCCCGGCCCGCTAGAGCAATTCCGGGAAAAATGCGCAGTCGTGCTCTATCCGGAATTGCGTGGAAACAACGGTAGGGCGGTCAGGCGATTCTGTGAAGCTCTTTGCGACCCTAGCTGCCGTATTTCACGGCGGTAATCGTCACCGTTCCGTATTGCGTGGGTATGCGGACATAGACCGGAGCATATACATTCATGGCGTCGGCCTTGGCAAACCAGATCTCCATGCCGTCGCTCTTGGCGAGGTAGAGATAGTCCTTGCGCGTACCCTTGTAGCCGCCCTTCGGCGTAAAGCGGACGCCGCAGGCGATGGTCTTGCCCTTGAAACCCTCGGTCGAAAACGGGTGCGATCCCTTCGGCGACAATTTCAGATCCATACGCATCTCGCCGTCAAAAACAGCAAGCGTCTGATTGCAGAGATTGAGGCCGGGCGTGATCGGAAAGATCATGCCGGAAATCGGATCGAGCACCGATTTCAGATCGCTCGCACCGAGCGGAACCCAGGTGTCCGGCCGCTTGGGCTCCGGCGTGATCGTGTTCGACGTCACATTGCCGTTGGTATAGGCGACATCATAGGTACGCTCTCTCTTGCCGCTTTTGTAGAACAGCGAATAATGCGTTGCCTGAAGCTTGTTCTCGTTGACGACGCCCGTCACATCGGTTTTCGCATCGATCGACGTCACCAGATCCGCAAGGCCGGCGGAGGTTATATCACCACGGATCGTGAACTGCTTGCCCGTGACTTCGGTCTTGAAATCCGCTCTCGCAATCGGCAGGCCGGCGAGCGAGACGCGATACCGGGTCTCGTGCCGCAGCACATCGGCCAAGGCCAGGGATGGCATTGACGCGATGACGGCCGAAATAACAAGCCACTTCCGAATTTGAAACATGTTCAAGGCCTTCAACGAGGATCAGGCAAGATATATAGACACTATACTCGCCGGCTGCGAGTTCCACAGAACAGCAGCTTTTTGACGGAATTGCGGGAAAACACAAGGTTTGGCTTGACGCGGCCGGCCGCTCTGACTATAGAACCGCAACTTTCCAATTATGGCCCGTTGGATTGCGTGCCCGGTTTTGCCGGAAATGCTTATCCGATAGCCGAGAAAAACAAAAGTAGGTGTATCATGTCCCGCATGTGCGAATTGACCGGCAAGGCCGTCCTCGTGGGCAACAATGTCAGCCACGCCAACAACAAGACCAAGCGTCGGTTCCTGCCGAACCTCTGCCAGGTCACGTTGATCTCTGACGTTCTTGGCCAGCGTTACCGTCTGCGCGTTTCCGCTGCAGGCCTGCGCTCGGTCGAGCATCGTGGCGGCCTTGACGCTTTCCTTCTGAAGGCAAGCGAAAACGAACTCAGCATGCGCGCTCGCCTGCTGCGTCGTCAGATCATCAAGAAGACCGCTGAAGCTGCCGTCGCTGCTGCATAAGCAGCTCCAGCGCTTCGCGATATCATACCGGTTAAGAGGCTTGCACGGTTTATATCCGGACAAGCCTTTTTCCATGTCCGGTTTCCTCCAACTGGTGGCATCTCCCAGGATAAAAAAATGCTGACAGCGCGTCATACCCTTATCTACGTACTGCTGATGACGCTGGTCGTCGTCGCCTCCAACATCCTTGTGCAGTATCCGCTGCAGGCCCAGCTTGCTGGCATCAATCTCGCGGATATCCTGACCTGGGGCGCCTTCACCTATCCCGTCGCCTTCCTCATCACCGATCTGACCAACCGCCAGTTCGGCCCGAAGGCTGCGCGCAAGGTGGTGTTTGCCGGCTTCGTCGTCGGCGTCGCCCTGTCGTTCTATACCGCCCAGCCGCGAATCGCGATTGCATCCGGCTCGGCCTATCTGGCCGGCCAGCTGCTCGATATTTCGGTCTTCAACCGCCTGCGCCGCATGGCCTGGTGGCGCGCTCCTCTGTTCGGCTCGCTGATCGGCTCGATGCTGGACACGCTGATCTTCTTCTCCTTCGCCTTCGCGCCGTTCTTCGTATTCTTCGGACCGAATGATCCCTTCGCGATCGAATCGGCATCCATCCTCGGCGTTTTTGCGACGTCGGCACCGCGCTGGATTTCCTGGGCAATCGGCGATTTCTCGGTCAAGGTAACCGTCGGCCTCGTCATGCTTCTGCCCTACGGCGCTCTGATGAACATGCTGAAGCCGGTGCCACAGGCGCCCACGGCTTGATCAAGCGATAATTCCGGTAAGCCGCACAACCCAGAGCAATTTCGCTTTTCTTCGAATCGCGAAAGCGCTCTGTCTTTTTGCTTTTTACGCATTCCGGACGGAAAACCGCTGCGCACTTTTCCTGGAAATGCGCTAGTTCCGGTTGACGGCGTTTTCGTCATGCAGCCGGAATTCCAGCATCAGGCTGCGCTGCAGGATCGAGTGATTGTCGTCCGAGACGAGGATGAGGTGGAGGGAGCCATCCGCCGCGCGGAACACGTCGATCCCTTCCATATTGTCGATCTGCTCGCTGGTATCGGCCTTGAAGATCACCTTGCCGTCCACGACCGCATCCGGCTTGATGTCCGCGCCGGCAATGCGGCGGATACGCACGCCGAGCCCACGCGCCAGCCCGAAACGGCGCTCCAGCAGCAAGAGATCCCCATCGGGCAGAAAGACCCCGTCGCTGACATCAAAACCGCCGTAATGGCGCACGGTGAAGCGGCCATGCAGCGGCCCGTCGAGAATGGCCGCAATCATGTTGCCCTTGTCGTCCAGGCTGTCTTCCGTGACGATGACGGCGGCGCCGGCAAGCGGGCTCGACTGCGGCGCGATCATGAGCGCCTCGAGGCTGCGGTTGGAGCGCAGCTGCCATCTGGGAATGGGGATCGGCAGACTATCGTCCGGCGGCGAGATCTCGAATCCAGGATCCGGATAGACGTCGACGCGATGGTTCTGCTCGTAGCCGACGAGCACATGATTGCCACGCAAGGCTAGCCCCTCGGCATCCATCGCCCCCTTGCCGGCATCCGTGCCGCCGTAACGGTCGATCATAGGCATGATCCGTGCCTCGGCGATGCCCTTCAACCGGCCCTTGTCGTCGCGCTCTATCGTCCCCGTCAGCCAGTGGCCGGTATCCAGCACCGAAACGAATTGCCGTTGATCGGGACGAAGGCGGATGGCCGAAATGGCGCCGAGCAATGCATTGTCAGAGCTAAGCTCAAGACCGCCGAGAAATTCCAGCGCGCCGAACTGCGTTTCCTGCGAGCCGGGTCTGAAGCTGGAAATAGCGGTGGCGCGAATATCGGCCGGACCGCCGTCGTCGGCCTTGTCGCTGGGGTTACAGCCGCCGAGTATCACCAACATGGCGATGAGGCCGACGCATTTCATCGCGACGGACCGGCATCTGGAATCGGTATTGCCGATGGGAAAATGCATCGGCCGGCAGGCCGATGCGGAGAGAAACCCGAACGGGCTCAGCTTGCACGGCGCATGCGCGAACGCGGCATGCTTGCCTGATCCTCGAACAGCGAGGCCAGTTGTTCCGTCATGGCGCCAGCCAGTTCGTCGGCATCGACGATGGTCACGGCCCGGCGATAGTAGCGCGTCACATCGTGACCGATACCGATCGCCAGCAGCTCGACGGGGGACCGGGTTTCGATCTGATCGATAACCGCCCTCAGGTGCCGCTCCAGATAATTGCCGGGGTTGACCGACAGCGTCGAATCGTCGACCGGCGCGCCATCCGAAATCATCATCAGGATACGACGCTGCTCACGGCGACCGAGAAGACGATTATGCGCCCAGATCAGCGCCTCGCCGTCGATATTCTCCTTGAGCAGGCCTTCGCGCATCATCAGGCCAAGATTGGCGCGAGACCGCCTGTAGGGCTCGTCGGCCGACTTGTAGATGATGTGGCGCAGGTCGTTCAACCGGCCCGGCGTCTGCGGCTTGCCGCTGGCAAGCCATTTCTCGCGCGCCTGCCCGCCCTTCCAGGCCTTGGTGGTGAAGCCGAGGATCTCGACCTTCACGCCGCAGCGCTCCAGCGTGCGCGCCAGAATATCGGCACAGGAAGCGGCAACCGTGATCGGCCGGCCACGCATCGAGCCGGAATTGTCGATCAGCAGCGTCACCACGGTATCGCGGAACTGTGTATCGCGCTCCATCTTGAAGGACAGCGCCTGCGTCGGATCGATGATCAGGCGCGGCAGACGGGCCGGATCGAGATACCCTTCTTCGAGATCGAAGTCCCAGGAGCGGTTCTGCTGCGCCATCAGGCGGCGCTGCAGGCGGTTGGCGAGCCGCCCCACCGCACCCTGCAGATGCGCGAGCTGCTTGTCGAGGAAGGCCCTCAGCCGTTCGAGTTCAACCATGTCGCAGAGCTCCTGCGCAGTCGTGGTCTCGTCAAACTCTTCGGTATAGACGTGATAGTCGACCTTCTCGTTGAAGTCGGAGAAGGGCGTGTTCGGACGGCGGGTCTCGCCGGGCGTTTCCGAATCCTCCTCGCCTTCCTCGCTCATGTCGTCGTCGGAAATCTCGCCGCCGTCTTCCGTCGCGCCGTCGTCCATCTGCTCGTCGGAGGTTTCGCTGTCCTCGGCGGGTGCCGCGTCGGAGCCTTCGTCCTCATTGACGTCGTCGCTGCTCTGGTCTTCGCCGTTCGGCTTGTCCTCTTCGCTCTGCTGGTCTTCGCTGTCCGGGTCTGACTGTTCGTCGCCATATTCCTCGGCCATTTCCATGGCCGTCAGAATGTTGCGGATCGCGCGGGCAAAGCCCTGCTGATCGTTGATGGTCGAAATCAGCTTGTCGAGCTCGCCGCCGGTCTTGTCCTCGATGAAGGACCGCCAGAGGTCGAGCACCTTGCCGGCGCTTTCCGGCGGCTTCTGACCGGTCAGCTTCTCGCGCACGATCATCGCCATGGCCTCGCCGAGCGGCGCGTCCTCCTGGCGCTCGATGCCGGAGAAATTCGCCTTGGCGTATTTCTCCGAATTCATCGAGTTGATATTGGCGGCAACGCCGCTCATGCGCAGCGAACCGATGGACTCGACGCGGGCCTGCTCGACGGCATCGAAGATCCCGCGCGCATCGGCACCCTGCGGCGCCATGACGGCATGGACGCGCGCGCCGTGACAGGCAAGCCGCAGCGCCATCGAATCGCCAAGCCCGCGTGTCACCGCCAGCTCATGCGCCGTCGGCCGCTTCGAAAGCTCCGGCAGGCGGATGCGTTCAGCGGTCATTCCCGGGCGTTCGTTGGCGAATGCCACCTCGACCTCGGCATCGCCGGCGATCGAGCGCACACAGCCCGTGATCGCCCGGCGCAACGGCTCCATGTCCACCGGGGCGCCCGGCTTCGCTTTGGAATTGTCTCCGCGACCTGACATGATGTGTGGGTTCTTCCCTATGCTTCGAGCACGATGTTGGCGGCACTTTCCTTCAGCTCGATGCCGAAGGCGCGCTGATAGTGCTCGGCGACCAGCGGCCGCTCCAGCTCATCGCACTTGTTGAGGAAGGTGACGCGGAAGGCAAAGGCGATATCGCCGAAGATCTCCGCATTTTCAGCCCAGGTGATGACGGTACGCGGGCTCATGACGGTCGACAGATCGCCGTTCATGAAGGCCGCACGCGTCAGGTCGGCGACGCGCACCATCTTGGAGATCGCATCACGACCCTTGTCGTTCCGGAAGGATTTCACCTTCGCCAGCACGATATCGACTTCGACATTGTGCGGCAGATAATTCAGCGTCGACACGATCGACCAACGGTCCATCTGGGCCTGGTTAATCTGCTGCGTGCCGTGATAGAGGCCCGTGGTATCGCCGAGACCGATAGTGTTGGCGGTCGCGAACAGACGGAAAGCCGGGTGGGGACGGATGACGCGGCTCTGGTCGAGCAGCGTCAGGCGGCCCGACGATTCCAGCACGCGCTGAATGACGAACATCACGTCCGGGCGGCCGGCATCATATTCGTCGAAGACGAGCGCGACATTGTGCTGGTAGGCCCAGGGCAGGATGCCGTCCTTGAACTCGGTGATCTGCAGACCGTCCTTGACGACGATCGCATCTTTGCCGACGAGATCGATACGGCTGACATGGCTGTCGAGGTTGATACGCACGCAAGGCCAGTTGAGCCGCGCGGCAACCTGCTCGATATGCGAGGATTTACCGGTGCCGTGATAGCCCGAAATCATCACGCGGCGGTTATGGGCAAAACCTGCGAGGATCGCGAGCGTGGTCTCGCGGTCGAAAAGATAGTCCGGATCCAGATCGGGTACGTAGGCGCCGCCCTTGCTGTAGGCCGGAACGCGAATGTCGGAATCAATGCCGAAAACTTCACGAACCGAAACGGTGGTGTCGGGAACTTCGGAAATATCAAGGTCAATCTTGCTCATCATGTCTCCAGGGCGGGTGGCTCTCACCCAGCCATATCAATCTCAGCCGTTTGATCCGAAACGCCACGGCTTATTGCCCGCATCCGTTCGGTCGGAACAGCGGCGATACTTCTCCGGGACTAAAGCAAAATCTCGGCGCGATGAAATGATCGCTTGCGAGCATCCTTGAACAGAGCCCCGGACAAGAAACGCCGCGTCCGGAAAGTTGGCCGAGGTGCAGACAGCCAAATGCGCACCCTGCCGCGGTTGCCCACGGCTTCAGCCGATTTGGACCATACCTGATTGAAGGCGGAGAGCAAGGACAGGAATTAACAAAAACCGTTCTGTTTCAATAATTGATAGGCCTGTATGACCGCGCGGAAACGCTCCTCGGAGCCGCGGTCGCCGCCATTGGCATCCGGGTGATGCATTTTCACCAGTTCCTTGTAGCGACGCTTGATCTCCGGTGCTGCGGCGGTCGCGTTTAGCCCCATCGTATCGAATGCCTTCGCCTCCAGCGTCTTCAGCTTGCGCTGTTCCGGGAAACGCGGCCCGCGCCCCTGCCCCTGCCCTTCCTTGACGAAGCCGAAGGGATCGCGAACGCGGGAATAAGAGCCGGAGCGGATATCGGAGTGGAGCGGGCTGTTCTTGGCAGCCTTGTTGACACCCACCGTCCAGGTCGGACGATGGCCGGTGATGGCTTCCTTCTGATAGCGCGCGATTTCCCCGTCCGAGAGGCCGGAGAAATAATTGTAGCCCTTGTTGTAGTCCTTGACATGCTCGAAGCAGAACAAAAAGAACTGCCCTTCCGCATTGCGCCCGACCGGGGCGCGATGCGTACCGTGCTTTTCGCAGCCATCCCACTGACACGTCGGGGGGCCCGCCTCGGGCTCCTGCGGGCGTTTGCGGCGCGTGCGAATGCGATCGAAGTATTTTGAATCAAGTCCCATAGCGCCCTAATTATGGGGCCTCGATTGGCCCACAACAAGAATTGACAAACAGGAATGTTGCAGGCTTTGTGGGAACCTTTTTCGCCAGGGAGCTCGATGCGTGAATATGGAAACGACACTGCAATCACGCATTGAGACGAAGCTCAATGACGCTTTCGCCCCTGAGCGCCTCTCTGTCATCAACGAGAGCCACCTGCACGCCGGCCATCAGCCCGACATGACCGGAACCGGCGAAACCCATATAAGAATTCGCATCGTCTCCGCCAAGTTCGCGGGCATGCCGCGCCTTGCGCGCCACAGGGCGATCAACGAGCTTCTGAAACCGGAACTAGATGCGGGCCTTCATGCCCTGGCCGTGGAACCCGCCGCACCGGGCGAAGCTGTGCGCTGGTAATCCGATCGCTGCCGACATCGGAAAGCGCGGCCAAGCCGGTGTCAACGACGCACTATGCTCCGACAAAATTGAAAAGCGGCGCCATATTGCCAGCGTCTGCTGCTCGGAGAGCAAGGATATAGGCTTTTCGCCGCTCGCTGTCCGCCTGCATATCCACGCCGCTTGCCCATTCGATCGGCGGATGCCCGAAATAGTCCTTAAGGAAAATATCTGCGGCAATCCGAGCATGGCGGCCATTTCCATTCGGAAATGGATGGATCTGCACCATCCTGTGATGAAAGCGGGTGGCCGCCTCCTTTGGCGGAAAAACCGAATGCTCGGCCCAATAGCGCGCATCGTCCAGGAGAATCCGAACCTGGACGGCAATCTGAAGAGGGTCGATGCCGATATTTTTCTCAGTCAGACGATAAGTTCCCGCCCACGTCCAGACGTCGCCAAATAGTCTCTTATGTAGTGCCCTTACGAACTCGTCCGACAATATATTACCCGTTCGCCGCCTCTCGATCCATCGGAGACCGGCCGTAATATTGGCACTTTCAAGCTCATCGAGTTGAAGACGAGTCGTGATATGCTTGAATTTCAGTCCTTCGATGTCGTCAGCGCCAAGCGGCGTCGCTCCCTCCGGCTCCTGAAACATCAATCAGCCGCCCAGAGATCCGATGATCTTTTTTGCGCGAGCTCCTTGGCCAGGCTCTCGATCTCCTCATCGAGGATATCCGACGGCAGCGCCTGTTTCTCCAAAGCCATATGTGCGTTTGTCCGGCGAAGTATCGATCGTGCCTTCAGCCGCGCCTGATCCATGATCATCTCGTCAACCGAGCCCTTCGGCACGAAGCCATAGACGAAGCGCGCACCCATTGCTTCGGCGATTCTTTCCATCTGCCCGATGGAAATCGTTTTCGAGCGCTCGTTTTGTTCTGCCTGATAAATCGCACCTCGGCTTACCGCCAACCGTTCGGCGAGCTGCAACACGGACATCCCCAGCGCTTTTCTTGCAGTGGCTATCCAACCTTCCGGCGGCACGCTGCTCAAGAGCTGGCTCGCAGCCTTGTCGACCAATCGAATATATTGCTTCGCAACGGTTTTCTTGATGCTCATTGGCCAGCCGCCGATTGCTGTTTGCTTATCTAAAACTAGACAAATCTTTCAATTTTGTCTATCTATAATAGTACAAATTGTGAGAAAATGCGTAGCTGCAGATGAACAAACGCGGCGTGGATAAGGGGGGCGTGGCTTAGATCGAGTATTTTACGTGTGGAGACAATCGAGTCTAGTCGTCGAATCTACGCCGGCTTTATCTCTTCCGTTTCGGCGGGGCGAATGCGCAGCTTGGTGATGCGGTTCTTTTCCCGCTTCATGACGATGAAACGCTTTCCGTAGAAGGTGAAAGCCTGACGCTCTTCCGGGATGGTCATCGATTCATGGATGACGAGACCGGCGATCGTCGTCGCCTCCTGGTCAGGCAGGTTCCAGTCGAGCGCCCGGTTGAGATCGCGGATCGGCACGACGCCGTCGACCACGATCGAGCCGTCGGCCTCCTGCCGCACGCCCTGGATGTCGATGTCGTGCTCGTCGGCGATATCCCCGACGATCTCCTCCAGAATATCCTCAAGCGTCACGATGCCCTGCACCTCGCCATATTCGTCGACGACGACGGCGAAATGCTGCTTGCGGCGCAGGAAGGCGTTGAGCTGATCCTCGAGATTGGTGCTGTCGGGCACGAACCAGGGCTTCTGCGCGATCTTGACGATGTCGAGGTTTTCCGGCTCGACATTCGGCTCGGCCAGTGCCCTCAGCAAGTCCTTGGCATGCACCACGCCGATAATGTTGTCGATCGTGCCTCGCCAGAGCGGCATCCGCGTATAGGGACTGTCGAGAATGGCGCGCACGACCACCTCGGGCTGGTCGTCGGCATTGATGGCGCGCATCGCCGTGCGATGCACCATGATATCAGACAGTTCCAGCTCACCGAGATCGAGCACGCCGCCCAACCGGTCACGGTCGGCCTTGACCACCGACCCTTCCCGATGCAGCAGATCCACCGCACCGCGCAACTCGTCATGCGCCGAAAGCATCGACACCTCTTTCGAGAGGTTGACGCCGAAAACGCCGAGGATCCATCGGACGATGGCATTGACGAAGCTCGATACCGGACCGACGACGGCGACGAACAGCCGCACGGTACCGGCGACATTGAGCGCGAACCGGTCCGGCGTCGAAATGGCCCAGCTCTTCGGCAGGACTTCCGCGAAGATCACGAGAATGACGGTCATGGCGACGGTCGCGAGCGCGACGCCGGAGTTGCCAAACAGACCGAGGAACACACTGGTCGCCAGCGAGGACGACAGGATGTTGGCAAGGTTGTTACCGATCAGCAGAGCGCCAATCAGCCGGTCCCGGCGCTCGATCAGGCGACGGACGATGCCGGCATCCTGGTCACCATTGGCTTCCAGCGTATGGATACGGCTGCGCGACACAGCGGTAAGCGCCGTCTCCGAACCGGAGAAGAAAGCCGACAGCAATACAAGCACGACGATCGAGAGGATCTCGGGCCAATATTCGAACAATACAGCCAGCGTGCCCTCGACCGTCATCAGGGATGCTTTTCCTTCAGAAAACTCAGGACTTCGGAGGACGGCACATCATCGGCGACAAAGGACTGGCCGATGCCGTGGGTAAGGATGAAGGTGAGCTTGCCGCTCTTGACTTTCTTGTCCTGCGCAATCGCGTCCATCAGCGTCTCGGCGGGCGGCAGCTCGCCCGGTATATCACCCATGCGTGTCGGCAGGCCCACGGTCTTCAGATGGGCCTCGACGCGCTTTGCATCATCCGGGCTTGCCAGATTGAGGCGGGCGGAAAACTCATGCGCAAGCACCATGCCGATGGCAACGCCCTCACCATGCACCAGCCGGCGGCTGTCATAGGCGGTGGCGGCTTCGAGCGCGTGACCAAAGGTGTGACCGAGATTGAGCAGTGCGCGCGGCCCGTTTTCGCGCTCGTCGGCAACGACGACATCGGATTTCGCCTGGCAGCTCGCCGCAATCGCCTCGATGCGGGCGGCACCACCGGCAAACACATCTTTCCAGTTGGCTTCGAGCCAGGCGAAGAAATCCGGCTTGTCGATCAGACCATACTTGGCGACTTCGGCATAACCCGCGCGGAACTCGCGTTCGCTGAGCGTATTCAGCACTTCGATATCGGCAAGTACCAGATCCGGCTGATGGAACACACCGACGAGGTTTTTGCCGTGATGGGTGTTGATGCCGGTCTTGCCGCCGACCGAGGAATCGACCTGCGCCAGAAGCGAGGTCGGAATCTGCACGAAGCGGACGCCACGGCGCACGATGCCGGCCGCAAAGCCCGCGAGATCGCCGATGACGCCACCGCCCAATGCGATGACCGCATCGTTACGCTCGACGCGCGCTGTCAGCACGGCATCGCAGACCGTCATCAGATGCTCGAAGCTCTTGGTCTTCTCGCCGGCCGGCAGTACGAGGCTGGATGCCTCGATGCCTGCTGCCGTCAGGCTGGCGACCAGGGCATTAAGATAGTGCGGCGCAACGTTTTCATCCGTGATGACAGCGGCCTTGCGGCCCTTCAGTCGCGCGGCAATCTCGCGCCCTGCCCGGGCGATCAGGCCAGGGCCGATGAGGATATCATAGGCGCGCTCGCCGAGAGGCACGCGCACGAGGCGTTCTGCGGAGGCCGCCGTAATCGCATTCATGGTGCTTTGCTTTCTGCTGTCTTTCCCTCGGCAACGGCAACAAGGACTTCCTTGGCCATGACTTCCTTGCTCACATCGCGGGACAGAACCGTGAGATCGGCTTCCGCATAGATCGGATAGCGCACGTTCATCAGGTCCTCGAGGGTCTGTTTTGGATTGTCGGTCTTGAGGAGGGGGCGCGTGTCCCGCTTGTTGACCCGATCCCAGAGAACCTCGAGATCGGCCTTCAGCCAGACGGAAAGGCTGCTGCGCTTGACATGAAACCGCGTGCCCTCGTTGATGAAGGCGCCGCCGCCGGTTGACACGACGCGTGGCCCGCCCTTGAGCAACCGCTTGATGACACGCGTTTCCAGCGCCCGGAACTCCAGTTCGCCATAGGCGGCAAAAAGCTCCGGGATCGTCATGCGCGACACGCGCTCGATCTCGGCGTCGGTGTCGACGAAGGGGATGCCCAGTTGCTGCGCGACCAGCCGGCCGACCGAGGATTTGCCTGCCCCCATCAATCCCACGAGGACAAGATTGCGCTGACCCAGCGCGGCGCGCGCCCTGTCTTTTAGGCTCTCTGCAAGGGTCAGGACTTGTTCACTCATCGGCCCATTCACAATTTCTTTGGAAACGGTATCGTCAAATGCGCCTGTAGCGTCAAGACGCCGCTCGCGTAAACATGTCTGCAATATCCTTCCGCTAACGCTTGTTGGGTATAATTAGTGCGTCGCCGGACCCATGCTGGGACGAGGAGAGTTTTCGAATGCCGACCCTGTTTCGCTTCCTTGTCATCTGCGCGGTGATCGGCGGATCGATATATGGGGCAATGTGGGCGCTCGCGCTCTTCGTCGATCCGCAGCCGCGCGAAATAACGATCCGCATTCCGCCGGAGCGCATCAATCCGCCGACGACCGGCTCGCTGAAGCCATGAACGCGAGGGCTGGCGTGAGAGATCTGAGCCGCGCGCATCTGGAGTCTTTCCTGGAAATGATGAGCGCCGAACGCGGCGCGGCCGTGAACACGCTGCAATCCTACGAGCGCGACCTTGAAGACCTCCATGGCTTCCTTTCCGAGCGCAGCGTCCGCATGACCGATGCCGGGCCGAGCGACCTCGGCGCCTATCTCTCCGGCCTCGCGACCCAAGGTTTCAAACCCTCTTCCCAGGCGCGGCGGCTCTCGGCCATGCGCCAATTCTATAAATTCCTCTACGCGGAAGGCCTGCGCACCGACGATCCCACGGGAATTCTCGATGCACCGAAAAAGGGCCGCCCCCTGCCGAAGACCATGGGCGTCGACGACGTGACGCGTCTTTTGACCCAGGCGGAACAGGAAGCAGCTGCGGATGGACCCGACCAGCTTCAGCGCCTGCGCATGCTCGTGCTGCTGGAACTGCTTTACGCCACCGGCATGCGCGTGAGCGAGCTCGTGTCATTGCCTGCGAAAGTGTTGGATCACGAAGGACGCTTTCTCATCATTCGCGGCAAGGGAAACAAGGAACGGCTGGTGCCGCTGTCACAGTCGGCCATATCGGCGCTGAAGGCCTATGGACGGCTGCAAACCGAACTCGCAGCGAATGCCAAGCAGTCCGCACCTGAAAGCCCTTGGCTCTTCCCTTCGGCCTCGCAGCAGGGCTATCTGGCGCGCCAGGTCTTCGCGCGCGATCTGAAAGATCTTGCCATCCGCGCCGGGCTGACGCCCTCGCTAATCTCGCCGCACGTCATGCGCCATGCCTTTGCAAGCCACCTGCTTGCCAACGGCGCGGACCTGCGCGTGGTGCAGGAACTTCTGGGGCATTCGGACATTTCGACGACACAAATCTATACGCATGTACTGGAAGAACGCCTTCATCAGCTCGTCCAAACGCATCACCCCCTTGCCAAACAGGCCAAAAAACAGGATTAGGACCGGCATAAGGGTTAAACCTGCCGTCTCTCGTTACGCGCAAAAGGATCGGAAACGCACCTCATGCACAATTATCTCGACTTCGAAAAACCCATCTCGGATCTCGAAGGCAAGATTCACGAGCTCAAGAAACTGGCGAGCGAAGACGAAAGCATCGACACTTCGGACGAAGTCGGTCGGCTTGAAATCCGCGTTCGCGAAGCGACGGCGGATATCTATTCCAAGCTCAACGCTTGGCAGAAGACGCAGGTGGCCCGCCATCCGCAGCGGCCGCATTTCGTCGACTACGCCAGTGCACTGCTCACCGAGTTCACGCCGCTGGCCGGCGATCGCAAATTTTCGGAAGATGCCGCCATCCAGGCGGGCTTTGCCCGTTTCCGCGGTCAGCCCGTGGCCATCATCGGCCAGGAAAAGGGCAACGACACCAAGACGCGCCTGAAGCACAATTTCGGCAGCGCCCGTCCCGAAGGCTACCGCAAGGCAATCCGCGTCCTGGAAATGGCCGACCGCTTCCAGCTGCCTGTTATCACGCTTGTCGACACGGCAGGTGCCTATCCCGGCGTTGGCGCCGAAGAACGCGGTCAGGCTGAAGCCATCGCCCGCTCGACCGAGATGTGTCTTGGCGTCAAGGTGCCGATCATCTCCGTCGTCATCGGCGAAGGCGGCTCCGGCGGCGCCATCGCTATTGCCACCGGCAACCGCGTCTACATGCTCGAACATTCGATCTACAGCGTGATTTCGCCCGAAGGTGCAGCCTCGATCCTCTGGCGCGATTCCACCCGCGCCAAGGAAGCGGCCACCAACATGAAAATCACCGCCGAGGACCTGAAAGGCCTCGGTGTGATCGACGGCATCATCCCGGAGCCGCTCGGCGGCGCGCATCGCGATCCGCAGAGCGTGATCGCCGCAACCGGCGACATTATTTCCAACGCGCTTGGCGAGCTTTCCAGCCGTACGGGCGAGCAGCTGCGCAGCGACCGTCGCCAGAAATTCCTCAACATCGGTCGTAATCTCTAAATGGCTTTGTGAAAATCCAATTGCGAAAAATAGGAATGAGGCCAAATCTTGGCCACATTCCTGTTATCGAAGCTTCTATGGCAAAGAAAAGCTTGCCGATACGACGCGAGAGCGTCATAGGCTGGTAAGGAATTTTCAAGTATAAGCCGTTTATGATTCCGTTTCATGCTTCGAGGGGAGTGGCGAAACAGATCGAGCTGCCGCTCTTCGCATTTATGGGCCAAGTCAGAATGCGCATCCGTAACCTTGCCTATGTTTCCTTGATGGCGCTGGCTCTTGCCGGCTGTAACGACGCGCTCGATACCGCGTCGATCGATCTGTCGAAGGTGACGAACAAGGTCGAGCAGCCGCTGCCGAGCCGTATCCTGGCGGATATGGCCAAGAAGGGCATGGACCGCAATTCGCCGATCATGATCCGTATCTTCAAGGAAGAAGGTGCGATGGAGATCCTGAAGGCGAACCAGAGCAACCGTTTCGAAGTCATCGCAAGCTACAGCATCTGCGCCTGGTCCGGCCGCCTCGGCCCGAAGGTCAAGGAAGGCGACCGGCAAGCGCCGGAAGGCTTCTACATGCTGACGCCAGCCAACCTCAATCCGAACTCGAAATACTACCTCGCCATCAATACAGGCTTTCCGAACCGGTATGACGCCGCCAACGGCCGCACCGGCGCCAATCTGATGATCCACGGCGCCTGCTCGTCGTCAGGCTGCTATTCAATGACCGACCAGCAGGTGCTGGAAATCTACGCTTTCGCGCGCGACGCCTTCAAGGGCGGCCAGAAGGCCATTCAACTTGAGGCATTCCCCTTCCGCATGACGGCGGAAAACATGTGGAAGCACCGTCTCAGCCCGAATATCGATTTCTGGAAGATGCTGAAGGTTGGCTACGACAATTTCGAAGTGACCAAGCGGCCGCCGGAAGTCGAAGTCTGCGAAAAGAAATATGTCTTCAACCAGCAGGCCAGCGGCCAGTTCAACGCCGGCGGCAAATGCCCGGTCATGACGACACCGCCTGCCCTGCAGGTCGCGCTTGCCAATTACGACAAGCAGTATCAGACCGATTACGCGGCGGCGACGAAGAAATTTAGCGATATGGCCTGGTACGATCCGACCGAGGCCGAGCGCAAGGCTGTTGTCGCCAAGCAGCGTAAGGGCCATGATCTTGCCTATGCTCCCACGGGAACTGCGCTAGCCGCCGGCAAAATGATGAAGGTTGCCGATCTCGAGTCGATGATGTCCAACCAATCGGCGCAGCAGATCGCGCGCGGTGGCACCGTCGCCAGCCCGACGACGACGGCAAGCATCCGCTTGGCAACCGCCGCTCCAGACGCAACGGCGCAGCAGACCGGCGGCCCGCTGGTCGCCGCCAACATTCCGGCGAATGTTCCGATCCCGACGGCAAACCCGATGGTTCCGGGTCCAGCAGTCAACCCGCTCGCCTATGCGCAAAATCCGGCTGTCGAGACGGCACAGACCGAGCAGACAAAGAAGCCGCCATTCTGGAAGTTCTGGGCCAAGAGTGAATAGTCCGGACGGCGAGATCTACGATCTGCGCGGACTGAAGTGCCCCTATCCGGCGATCAAGACGGAAAAGCGCCTGCGCGGCATGGCGAGCGGCGCCATGCTCACGGTCGAAACGACCGATCCGCTCGCGGTGATCGACATTCCGCATCTCTGCAATGAAAAGGGCCATACGCTCGTCGCCAGCGAGAAGACGGACAACGGCCATCGTTTCATCATCCGCAAGGGATGATCTCTTACAGCCGGTGGCCATCCCAATGGTTCGAGGGTCGCTTCGCTCCCACCTCACCATGAGGATGGAGCGAACTCGCCACGCTCGGACACCATCTATCTCCTTGTTTTCACACAAGTCTGGATGGAAAACCTCGGCATACTTTTCCCTGCATTGCTCCGATTACGACGAACCAGGTGGCAATGCACAAAGATCAGCCTCACCCTGAGGTGGCGCGCAGCGCCCTCGAAGGACGAGGCGGATTGCCGGATGGCTAAAGCATTTTCGCTTTTCTTCGAAGCGCGAAAACGCTCTATCTTCTTGTTTTTACGCATTTCCGGACGGAAAACCGCTGTGCACTTTTCCTGGAAATGCTCTAGAAACGCATCCCCGGCACCGCCAATGGATTGTCCTGCAGCGCTGCCCGATCCGGCGTGTCGACGCGCGGCTTGCTGAGGAAGGCGTCGAACAGGCCCTTCACGAAATCCTCGGGCAGATCCTTGGTGATGATCACCATGCGCGTGCGCCGGTCCTCGGGGTCGGGCCAAGCCGGCAGGCGCACCGGCGGATGGAAGATGTTCTGCACGCCATGCAGCACGACCGGGCGCTCCGGCCTGTCCGACACGGCAACGATCGCTTTCATGCGCAAAAGCTTTTCACCATGGGCCGAACGCAAGAGATCGATGAACATCTCCAGCGCCGCCGGGTCGATCGGCTGTGTCTCGATGATCGAGAAGGATCGGATCGATTCGTCGTGGCGGGTCACGTCATGGCCGTGCTGGTGGCGATGGTCGTGGTGGTGGCCATGATGGTGATGGCCGTGACCGCCATGATGGTGGTGGTGATGGTGATCATGGTGGTGATCCTCGTCCGCCTTCAGCTCGTCCTGCAGCCAGCGGCCGACATCGGCGATCTTCGACATCGGATCGTAGAGACCGTTGATGAGAATGGCGGCGCGGCCGGCCTCCTCGCTATCGGCGCTCAAGATTTGCGCACGCGGATTGAGCGCTCTCAGCCGACCGATCAGCAAGTCTTCAGGCACCGCACCAGAAATGCCGCTCTTTGAGACGATCAGCCGGTCGGCGACGGCCACCTGCTTACGCGCCTCTTCATGATTGTCGAGCGTCTGCAGCCCGTTGACCGCATCGACGACGGTGACGACGCCATCGAGATCGAAATTGGCGGCGATGATCGGGTTGCCCATGATCGACTGCATGACAGGCGCGGGATCGGCAAGGCCGGTGGTTTCGATGACGATGCGCTTCAGCGGCCGGATGCGGCCGGTCTGCATGGCATCCATCAGGTTCGCCAGCGTATCCACCAGCTCGCCGCGCACCGTGCAGCACAGGCAGCCGTCCGACAGCTCGATGATGGCATCGCCGGAGCTCTCCACCAGCAGATGGTCGATGCCGACATCGCCGAATTCGTTGATGATCACGGCCGCATCGCGCATAGCCTCATCCTTGAGGATGCGGTTGAGCAGGGTCGATTTGCCCGCACCGAGGAAACCGGTCAGGATTGCGACCGGCACTCTTTGCTGCGAAACGCTCATGGCTAAAATCCGATATTAGAAAGTTGGACGTGGCATCGGGATCGGCACATTGTCCGCCCCGCCGGAGATGGCGATCTTGTTGCCCTTGGTGGCTTTGTCACCTTTCGCAGTGGCATCGTCCTTGTCGCCCTTCGCGGCGGTGGCGATGTCCTGGCCGCCGATCAGGCCGGCATAGATGAAATTGGGCTCATGATCCATTTCGTGGATATAGGGCGACTGCACCTTGGTGCGACCGAAGGGATCGCGCGTTTCGCTGCGCGCCTGCGCGCCTTTGGTGC
This sequence comes from Rhizobium sp. P44RR-XXIV, assembly GCF_001999485.2. NCBI lineage: Bacteria > Pseudomonadati > Pseudomonadota > Alphaproteobacteria > Hyphomicrobiales > Rhizobiaceae > Rhizobium > Rhizobium sp. P44RR-XXIV. The sequence continues at coordinate 87,290 of NZ_MPVZ02000024.1, forward strand.
TGCAGATATCGGCAGTGACGTCGGCAACGTCGGCCGACTGCGGCGTGTCGGGTCGCAGGCTTGCGAGCGTATCCTTGCCCGCGAGCTGGTTCTGGAAACCCTTTTCCAGCAGATTGGCGGAATCATCGGCCCGCGCCGCCAGGCTGTCGGTGCCGAGCACGACGGAGATCAACGTGCGGCCATTGCGGGTCGCCGATGCAATCTGGTTGAAACCGGCGGCGCAGATGAAGCCGGTCTTCATGCCGTCGGCGCCGTCGAAACGGCCGATCAGCATGTTGATGTTTGGCACCTGCTTCACGCCGTTGGTAAAGCCTTCCAGCGAGAAATAACCGGCATATTGCGGAAATTCGCGGCGCAGCGCGACGCTGAGAATGGCAAGGTCACGCGCCGTCGTATATTGCCCCTTGCCCGGAAGGCCGTTCGGATTGATGAAATGCGTGTCGCGCATGCCAAGGCGAGCCGCCTCCGCATTCATTCGCGCCACGAATGCCGGCTGCGAACCGCCCACGGTTTCGCTGACCGCCATGGCAAGATCGTTTGCCGATTTGACCAGCATCATCTTCAGGGCATTGTCGAGCGTCATCTTCTGCCCGGGCTTGAAGTACATCTTCGCCGGCGGCTGCGCGGCCGCGAGCTTCGACATGACGACGGGCGTATCGAGTTTGATCTGGCCGGATTGCAGGGCACGGAAGGTGACGTAGCTGGTCATCAGCTTGGTGAGCGAAGCCGGATACCAGCGGCGAAACGCTTCCTGCTGGTCGAGCACGCGGCCGGTGCTGACATCGACGAGAATATGCGGATTGGCTCCGGCCGTCTGCGCGGTCGACAGGAAAAGCATGGATGCAGCTGCGGCTACGGGAACAAGCCGCAGGGCGGCATACAAACGATTCTGCTTCGTCGGCACGATCTATCCTTCAGAGTTCCGGAATTTTCTCGAAAGCTTCGTCTATTTAACCTATATGGCTAGGAGAAGGCAAAGGCGATTGACGACTTTATTTGCCCCCGAGCAGGCCACGCTAGACGCGAAGAGCCGGCAGGGGCGGAACGAAGAACCGAAGAGTTGAACCACAACCGATAGTGAGCAGCAGGAAAATCAGCATGCCGATCTTGAACAGAGCCGCCGAACTCCAGGGCGAAGTGACCGAATGGCGCCGCTATATCCACACGCGGCCCGAACTTCTCTATGCGGTGGAAAACACCGCCGCCTTCGTCGCTGAAAAACTTCGCTCCTTCGGCGTCGACGAGGTGGTGACCGGCATCGGCCGCACCGGCGTCGTCGGTCTGATCCGCGGCAAAGGCGAGGGTCGCACAGTCGGCCTGCGCGCCGACATGGATGCCCTGCCGCTCACCGAAATCACCGGCAAGCCCTGGGCTTCCGAGACACCCGGCAAAATGCATGCCTGCGGCCATGACGGTCACACCGCGATGCTCTTGGGCGCTGCGAAATACCTCGCCGAAAACCGCAATTTCAACGGCAATGTCGCCGTCATCTTCCAGCCGGCCGAAGAGGGTGGCGCCGGCGGCGACGCCATGGTCAAGGACGGCATGATGGAGCGCTTCGCCATCGCCGAAGTCTACGGCATGCACAATATGCCAGGCCTGCCCGTGGGACATTTCGCCATCCGCAAGGGCGCGATCATGGCGGCGACAGATGAGTTTACGGTCTCGATCAAGGGCGTCGGCGGCCATGCCGCCATGCCGCACAAGACCATCGACCCGATCGCCATCGGCGCGCAGATCGTCTCCAACCTGCAGCTCATCGCCTCGCGTAGCGCCAATCCGCTGAAATCGGTTGTTGTCTCCGTCACCAAGTTCAATGCCGGCAATGCCCACAACGTCATTCCGAGCGAGGCAAGCTTTGCCGGCACGGTGCGCACGCTCGATCCCGAGATGCGCGATCTCGCCGAACAGCGCTTCAGGCAGATCGTCTCCGGCATTGCCGCAAGCCACGGCGCCGAGGTGGAGATCGAGTTCCAGCGCAACTACCCGGTCACCTTCAACCATGCCGACGAGACCGATCATGCGATCGCCATCGCCGAGGAAATCGCCGGTGCGAACAATGTCATTCCGGATATCGACCCGATGATGGGCGGCGAGGATTTCTCCTACATGCTGCTCGCCCGTCCCGGCGCCTTCATCTTCGTCGGCAACGGCGATACCGCCGGCCTGCACAACCCGGCCTACGACTTCAACGACGAAGCCATTGCCCACGGCATTTCCTACTGGGTGCGCCTGGCCGAACAGCGCCTCAACGCCTGAGACACCACCGCCACTATCCGTGCGCCTTATGAGGCGCACGGTATCGCAAAAGCGAATTGTCCCTGGGACGTAAAAGGGCTTGGCTTCGTGCCTTTGCTTTTGTATGGATCATCCCGAGTGGTCTCGTAGCTCAGCAGGATAGAGCACCAGATTCCTAATCTGGGGGTCACGCGTTCGAATCGCGTCGAGATCACCAACATTTCCCAATTAAAACAATATGTTAGCCTATCCATCAGATCTATAAGGGTCCACCGGCGTTCCTGCACGCCTGTCCCCGATGCATTCGCACGCTCACGATATGTGTCGGAGTTCGCCGTTTGGCGAACTCGACACACAAAAGAAATTACCAGCAGTGCCAGCACCGGTGATAAAATCCGCCGTCATAATAATGATAATAGGGATGATAATAATACGGGTGGTAGTAGTAAGGATGGTAGTAATAGGGGCCGGTTACAACACAGCCCGCCAGCATTGTGGCGAGGATGATCGCCGAGCCCAGCTTCAACACAAATCGCAGCATAATTACCTCTCAAACCCGCCCCGATAGAGCTTAAACGGCACGGAAAGGCTATTCCGTCGCTGGAGAGCAATTAGATTATGGAATGGTGGGCGTCTTCAAAAAGGCCGCAAGCTCCCAATTTCAGCAAATGGGAGCTAGGGGTCGGTTCCCCGAGAGGCATTGCCCATTACCGCTTACTTGTAATCAAACGCCCCCGGATGGTTTTCCAAACTGCCCGTCAGCGCCGCATAGAGTATGGTTCTGCCGTCGATCGCTTCATTGCCCGGCCCGATGTTCAGCCATGTCAGCTTCTCGGTCACGGTCTTCTGGTCGGCTGAGAGCAGCAGGCCGTACATGATCTTCTTGCCGGGATCGTACATCACGGCGATGCGCTCCGAGCCGCAGTCATGCTGCTTGCAGGCGCTCATGACATAGACCTTGTCTCCGCCAAACGTCACCTCGTTGCCGGGGGATTCGACGGTCTTGCCGTTGATCCAGTCCGGCAACGTGTGGCCTTTGGCCATCGCCTTGAAGGCGGCGGTAGCAGCCGGATCGGAGGCGATTTCGCGAAATGTGGCGGGATGATTTTGTGCGAATGCAGGCGGAGTGCCTGCGAGGATTGTCAGCAACGCGACTGATGCCACGATCTTTCTCATGCGTTTGCCCTCAAAAGAATAGGGAGCATAAAGGGCTCATGTCCAGCGCTGGGCAAGAGCTTGAACATGACATCACCCCACCGCAATCCTGTTCCTCACCAGCCTCACACCGTGGATCGATTCGGCGACCGCGGTTGCCCGCATCACTTCCTGCTGAGTGGCGACGGTGCCATCGAGGCGGATCTCCTGGCCGGCGGCCGTCACCTTCACCTCGGAGGCATCGATCCCGCCGGCAACGGCCAGTGCGTTGGCAACTGTTGACTCCAGTTCCGAACGCCTGGAATGCTCGCTTTCCAGATAAAGCTCCATGCCGTGAAATGTCGCCGCTTTGAAAACCATTCATCGCCCTCCGCATTCGAGTGGACGAAAAACGCAGCACTTGGCAATTGGTTCAATAATGATCGAAAAATATCATTAAATCAGTGATTTCGCCTTAAACGCGCATCGCAGTCGCAGGGGGTTGTAAGCCGGCGCACTTGCCGCTTCCCGCGATCCCCTGTAGAGCCTTGGAGACTTTCAGCAATATGCGGATACATGAATGACCACCGGTAGCAAGGCGCGACGCCGCCTGACGATATTGGGTTCGACCGGCTCCATCGGCCAGAATACGCTTGATGTCATCACCCAGCTGGGCGGACGCGAAGCCTTCGACATCGCCGCCATCACCGGCCACGACAATATCGAGCTTTTGGCCGAACAGGCAAAGGCCTGCGGTGCTGCCTTCGCCGTTACCGCCAATGAGGAGCGTTATCAGGCACTGAAGGACGCGCTGGCTGGCACCGGTATTGCAGTCGGCGCTGGCAAGAACGCCCTGATCGAAGCCGCCTCCCTGCCATCGGATTGGGTGATGGCCGCCATCATCGGCACGGCCGGCCTTGCACCGACGCTTGCAGCCGCCCGCCGTGGCGCCGATATTGCGCTTGCCAACAAGGAATGCCTCGTTTCCGCCGGCGATCTTTTCGTGCGCGCCGTTTCAGAAGGCGGCGGACGGCTGATCCCGGTCGATAGCGAGCACAGCGCCATTTTCCAGGCGCTGGAGGATGACCAGCAGCACGCGGTGGAGCGCATCATCATCACTGCCTCCGGCGGCCCCTTCCGCACATGGACGCGCGAGCAGATGGCCAATGTCACCCCGGCAATCGCCCGTGCGCATCCCAACTGGTCGATGGGCTTCAAGATTTCCGTCGGCAGCGCCTCGATGTTCAACAAGGCGCTGGAGATGATCGAGGCCAAGCACCTGTTCAATGTGCGCCCCGATCAGATCGAAGTGGTGGTCCACCCGCAATCGGTCATCCATTCCATGGTCGGCTACAGCGATGGCTCGGTGCTGGCGCAGCTCGGCTGTCCCGACATGCGCACGGCCATCGGCTATGCGCTGACTTACCCGGCCCGCACCAAGCTCAGCGTCGACCGGCTGGATTTCGCCAAGCTGGCGCGGCTCGATTTCGAGGCGCCGGATGAGGTTCGCTTCCCGGCGCTGCGGCTTGCCCGCACCGCGCTCGAGCGCGGCGGCCTGCAGGGCGCCATCATGAACGCCGCCGAAGAAATAGCCTTCCATGCCTTCGTGGATGGCCGCATCGGCTTCCTGGAAATGGCGGATATCGCCGAAGCCGTCATGGACGAGATGATCACGACCGGCAGCGCCGAAACCATGGATGCCGTCTTTGCCGCCGACGAGGAAGCGCGCGGCCGGGCAGCCGCGCTGATCGCCCAGCGGGAAAAAGCAGCCTAACCCGCCTCGCCAACAGCGCCCTCCGGACAGATCATCCCATGACACTTCATCTTGAAACGCCGCTCCTCGAATCCCATCCGCTCAGTGAAGCTTCCGGACGTTCCGTCTGGTTGAAAATGGACGCGCTCCAGCCGCCCGGCTCCTTCAAGATCCGGGGCATCGGTGCTGCCTGCGAGCGCCATGCCGCAAACGGAAAGCGCCGTTTCGTCTCCTCCTCCGGCGGCAATGCCGGCATCGCCGTAGCTTATGCCGGTCGTCGGCTTTCGATCCCGGTATCGGTCTTCGTTCCCGAGACGACGACGGAGCGGGCGAAGGCGCTAATCCGCCAGGAAGGCGCCGAGGTCTTCGTGCATGGCGCATCCTGGCAGGAGGCAAACGAACGCGCGCTCCGGGCGGTCGATGCCGATACCGCCTTCATCCACCCCTTCGATGATCCGCTGCTCTGGACGGGCCACGCGACGATGATCGATGAAGTCGTCAGGGCTGGTGTCCGGTTCGATGCCGTCGTTCTTTCAGTTGGCGGCGGTGGGCTGCTTGCCGGCGTCTCGGAAGGGCTTGACCGCAATGGTCTTCAGGATATTCCGATCATCGCCGCCGAAACGGAAGGTGCCGCCTCGCTGGCAGCTTCCGTGAAAGCCGGCAAGCTGGTGGAACTGCCCGCCATCACCAGCATCGCGACGTCGCTTGGCGCCCGAAGGGTCTGCCAGCGCGCTTTTGAGATTACCCGGAACAGACCAGTCGATTGCGTCGTCGTCGATGACCGCGCGGCCGTCAACGCATGCATGCGCTTCCTCGACGATCACCGCACTCTCGTGGAGCCTGCCTGCGGCGCCGCACTGGCCGTCGCCTACGCCCATACCGATCGGCTGGCGCGCTTCGAGCGGGTACTAATGATCGTCTGTGGTGGCGCGACCGCCACCCTCGCCCAGTTGCAGGCTTGGCAAGCATCCTGATTGCACGGCATGCCTTCAGCAGGATTGCCGTCGGCTCCTGAGACCAATAGGTAAGCAGAATCTTACCGATTGATTTCTGCTGTTGCCATTCCCTATATCGATCGCTAGAGAGGAATTCCGGCCTCACTTTCAAAGGAATCAAGGATGCCGGATTTTTCCACCCTCATTCTATTCGCCGCCGCGTCGTTGGTGCTCACCGCCACACCCGGTCCCGATATGCTGCTCATTGCCTCGCGCAGCATCAGCCAGGGCCGTTCGGCCGGCTTCCTCACCTATGCCGGCATTGCGCTCGGAACCTATTGCCACGCCATGGCCGCCGCACTCGGCCTCTCCAGGCTGTTTCTCACCGTGCCTGTTGCCTATGAGATCGTACGCTGGGCAGGCTGCGCCTATCTGCTCTATCTCGCTTTCAAGACCATCCGTTCGCAAGGCTCGGCTTTCGCGCCGTCCGCGGCCCTCAAGCGTCTCTCTGGAAAACGCATATTCACCGAGGGGCTGGCGACCAATCTACTCAACCCGAAGATGGCGCTGTTCGTATTGGCGCTGTTCCCGCAATTCGTCGACCCGCATGGCGGCTCGATGATTGTGCAGATGGCGCTGCTGGCCACCATTTTGAATGGGATAGGCTTCCTCGTAAACGGTTCCGTCATCCTGCTCGGCAGCCATATCCGAGGGCGACTCTCGGCGATCAAGCGCGTGCCGAAATTGCCGCAATATCTTCTGGCGACGGTCTTTGCCGGACTGGCATGCCGCCTGGCCTTGGCAAGCCGCAACTAACCCAGCTTGTAAAAAATATCGCGAAATGCCCATGCATTTCCGCGATACTGGATGCAAACAGTAGTTTTACGCGACGGCGCGGGCCAGCGCACAGCGCGACCAGAGTGCATGCAGCGCGCCAACCAGATGCTCGATATCGCCATCGGAATGCAGCGGCGTCGGCGTGATGCGCAGCCGCTCGGTCTTCTTCGGCACTGTGGGATAGTTGATCGGCTGGACATAGACGCCGGCGTCGAGCAGCAGATCCGAAATCCACTTGCACTTGGCAGCATCACCGACCAGCACCGGCACGACATGGCTCGGGTTTGGCATATGCGGAATGCCTGCGGCATCGAGCTGCGCGCGCAGCCGGCGGACACGATCCTGATGGCGGGCGCGTTCGAACTGGCTGACCTTCAGATGCTGGATCGAAGCGACCGCACCCGCGGCAAGTGCCGGCGGCAGCGACGTCGTGAAGATGAAGCCGGACGCAAACGAGCGGATGAAATCGCAAAGCGCCGTCGAAGCGGCGATATAGCCGCCCATGACGCCGAATGCCTTGCCAAGCGTGCCTTCGATGACGGTCAGACGATCCATCAAGCCTTCGCGCTCGGCAATGCCGCCGCCGCGCGGGCCGTACATGCCGACGGCATGCACTTCATCGAGATAGGTCATCGCGCCATACTTGTCGGCGAGATCGCAGATTTCCTTGATGGGGGCGATATCGCCATCCATGGAATAGACGGATTCGAAAGCGATCAGCTTCGGCGCCTTCGGATCGGCGGCCTTCAGCTTGGCTTCGAGATCGTGCAGGTCGTTATGCTTCCAGATGACCTTGTCACACTTCGCATAGCGAATGCCTTCGATCATCGATGCATGGTTCAACGCATCCGAGAAGATGATGAGGCCGGGAATGCGCGCGCCAAGCGTGCCGAGCGTCGCCCAGTTGGAGATGTAGCCGGAGGTGAAGATCAGCGCGGATTCCTTGCCGTGCAGATCGGCGAGCTCCTGCTCGAGCAGAACATGATAGTGGTTGGTGCCAGAAATATTCCGGGTGCCTCCCGCACCCGCGCCACAGTGATCTATGGCTTGCTTCATCGCCTCGATCACTTTTGGATGCTGGCCCATGCCGAGATAGTCGTTGGAACACCAGACCGTCACTTCCTGCGGGCCGTTGGGCGTATAGCGCGTCGCGCGCGGAAAATTGCCCCGGCGGCGTTCCAGATCGGCGAACACGCGGTAACGGCCTTCATCATGCAGGCCGTCCAGCTCGCCCTTAAAAAATGCTTCGAAATCCATCATCTGCTCCAGTAGCGTGCAACCGTTTTCAAGAATGGCGGTTCACACGTCAACCCCTCCCAACTGCTTTCGGGCTCCTCTGCGGCAAATGGCCCCTAATTTTGAACAGTTCCAGACAAGAATAACCAATCGCATCAAATTGACAATCGAAACCATGCCCGAAACGAAGGAACCGAACAGGAGCCCCAGGTCGCTGCAACGCTAAAACCATGCGGGCGGCGATGACGCAAGTTAGATCGGCGTTGCCACGGAGTCTGTGGAGAAAGACGGCAGATTTTCTACCCTCTGCCAATCGTTTATTGTCCGAATAAGAACGTGCCTTTGTTCAGCAACAAAAAAACTATTCGCGCCCAATGGACAATCATATTTTGCACGATATTTTTTCGTAGTTGCAGGACTGAAAAAACAGCCCATCGTGTTGGAGCTGAAGAATTGGGACGACGTTGCCGGGTTCGGCTTAACTAACGTTGGAGAGAGTAAATGAAAAAAGTTCTCATGCTCGCATTGATCGGCTTGTCCATCGCAAGCTGCACGCCGACTGAACAGGGCGCCGGCATCGGCGCGGCAGGCGGCGCCATCATCGGCGGCGCAGTCACCGGCAACGTCCGCGGCGCCGCCGTCGGCGCGGCTATCGGCGGTCTTTCCGGCGCTGTCATCGGCAGCGTCCAGGAACAGCCCGGCCAGTGCTACTATCGCGACCGCTACGGTCGTCGCTACATCGACGATTGCCGCGCGGCGGCTATCGAGGTGGCTACGGCGGCGGTTACGGCGGCTACTGATCGCTATCAGATCGAGATATCGAAGTCCCGGACCTGTGGTCCGGGACTTTTTGATTCCAGCCAGACAAGTACCCTCTCAAGGCGCCGACGTCATGCATTGGCACAGCGACGACAACCCCTGCGCGTCGCCTCAGAGCCCGCCTCGAAACGCGGCCGCTCCATCGGAAATCCCGGCGTTTCTGTCCATTTTGGTCATCTTTTCCAGGTTTTTGACTCCAAACTGGTACACCTGAGCGACTTTTGCCTCTATGGTGGCCGCGCGTTAACCCCGGGGAAACGTCAAACTGAGTAAGTTCTCATGTAACCGTAAAGCGGCGTATGCATAAAAGAACTGAACCGAGGAAGAGTATTGCGTATCGGCAGGCAGGAACCGTTGCAGCGGTTGCGGCAGCGCTCGCGCTCGGGCCTTTTTGCGTTGAAAACGCCTTCGCTTTCAAGATCTTCGGCATAAAGCTCTGGGGTAAGGACGACACGACGGATCAGGTTTCCGATCCCGTCCACTATTCGGTCGATTTCAAGGCCGACAATCTCGACAAGGATCTGAAGGAAGCCCTGAACGACAGCTCTATGCTGGTCGCCGACAAGGACAAGGCTGTCTCCGGCGACCTCGGCGTCGTCGTCAAAGCGCGTGACGACCGCGACCGCCTGATCGCCACCCTTTACGAGAAGGCCCGCTATGGCGGCGTGGTCACCATCACCATCAACGGCACCCCGCTCGATGCCTTGCCGCCGACGCCGGCCTTTGGTCGCTCCAAGCCCGTTGCAGTTGTCATCAGCGTCGACCCCGGTGCGGTCTTCAAGCTCGGCAAGATCAATCTCCTTGGCGATGCCGCGAGACTGGACGCCTCACGTTACGGCCTGGTGCGCGGCGGGGATGCCGGTTCGCTGACTATCCTGAAGGCGGGCGACAAAATGGTCGCCGATTTCAAGAATGAAGGGCATCCGCTCGCCAGGCTCGACAAGCGCGATGTCCTCGCCGACCACTCCACCAATACCGTCGACGTCTCCCTGAAGGTCGACAGCGGCCCCGTCGCACCCTTCGGCAATGTCGGCGTCACCGGCCAGAAGTCGGTCGATCCGGACTTCATCAAGCGCTATGCCCGCATCAACGAAGGCAAGCCCTATTCGCCTGATGATCTGAAAAAGGCCTCGGACCGTCTCAGAAAGCTCGGCGTCTTTTCCAGTGTTACCATTCGCGAGGCGGACAAGCTGGCGCCGGATGGCAGCATTCCCACCACCATCGAGGTGTCGGAAGGCAAGCAGCGCTATTTCGGCGTCGGCGCGCAATATTCCACCATCGACGGCTTCGGTCTGCAGGGCTATTGGGGACACCGCAATCTGACGGGACGCGCGGATTCGTTGCGCATCGAAGGATCGGTCTCTCGCCTCGGCGAAACCACGGATGTCGGCCAGCTCGATTACACAGCCGGCATCACCTATGTCAGGCCCGCGACCTTCTATCCTTCGGCGACCTTCACCGCCGCGCTGAAGATGCAGAGCCTGCATCCGGATGCCTATGACGCCAATACCGTGACGGGAAGCGGCAGTCTTGCCTACGAAATCAACGATCAGGATACGGTCACGGCCGGCGGCGAAGTCAGCTATGAGTCCGACACGACAGACGCCTTCGGCAAGCGCAACTATCTGACCGTGGCCATCCCGCTCGAATATATAAGAGACACGCGCGACAACAAACTGGATCCGACGGAAGGCTATCGCGCCGCGATCAGCGCCAAGCCAAGCTACGAGGCGATGGGCGGCACGGTGTTCAGCTCTTTCGAGGGCTCGGTCACCGGCTATCAGGGTGTCGGCGCCAACAACAACGTCGTCTTCGCCGGCAAGCTTGCCCTCGGCTCGCTGATCGGTGCCAACAGCATCGAGGATATCCCCGCGACCAGGCGCTTTTATGCCGGCGGCGGCGGTTCGGTCCGCGGCTACGGCTATCAGGAAATCTCACCCTATAACTCCAAGGGCGATGCGCTTGGCGGCCGTTCCTATGCGACAGCCTCGTTCGAAGCGCGCGTGAAGATCACCGACACGATCGGCGTCGTGCCTTTCGTCGACATGGGTAGCGTCACCGACACCATCGCTCCGGACTTTTCCGATCTGCGCATTGGCGCAGGCGTCGGCCTGCGCTACGCTACGCCATTCGGTCCGATCAGGCTCGATGTCGCCGTTCCGTTGAAGAAATACAACGATGGCACGGCCTATGGCATCTATGCCGGTATCGGTCAGGCCTTCTGACGGAACGTACGGTTGTTGCGGACGTTTCAGCACACGGTTACAAAATTGAGGTTACTGTCGCTTTCATGAGCATATTGATTCGAATCCTCAGGAAACTGGTACGCTGGATTGCCTATGCGATCGTGGCGGTCCTGTTGCTCGTGGTCGCAGCTGTGCTCGTTATCGGCCTGGTACCCTCCGCAACCAACTATGCCGTCGACCAGGCGGCAAAACTCGCTTCGACACCCGACCACACCATCACCATAACAGCACCGTCGGGGCTGCTCAGCGGTAATTTGAAAGTCGGCTCGATCACCGTCGCCGACACCAAGGGCGTTTTCGCCAAGGTGCAAAATCTTGCTGTCGACTGGTCGCCGCTATCGCTCGTGACCGGCACCTTCCATGCCGATCGCGTCTCGGCTGATGTGGTCGACTTCCAGCGTCTGCCGGTCTCAACGGCGACACCCGTGCAAGAGCCTCAGACATCCAGTAGCAGCAGCGGCTTCTCCCTGCCCATCGCCGTCAATATCGGCGCCATCGCCCTGCCGGACTTTCGCATCGGACAGGCCGTGGCCGGACAGGACTTCGTTCTCGCCGCCGACGGTAGCGTCAAGGCCAACAGCAGCAGCATGGGCCTTACGCTCAATGCCACCAGGCATGATGTGCCCGACGCCAAGCTATCCGCCGACATCGCCTTCGCTCCGGCCGAAAACCAGCTGAAACTGAAGACGCAGATTTCCGAACCGCGCGACGGCATGCTGGCCGGCATGCTGCACCTGCCGGGCGGCCCGGCCATCAACATCGACCTCTCGGGCGACGGTCCGCTTTCGAATTGGGCCGGCAAGCTGCAGGCAGCACTCGACGGCAAGCCGACGGTCGCGATCAACGGCCATCACAGCCTTTCCGCCGATGGGCTGCACCATATCGACGTCAAGGGTGGCGGCGACGTGGATTCGCTGCTGCCGCCGACGATGCGGCCGCTCTTTACCGGCCAGACGACCATCGATCTCTCGGCAACCTTCGACGGCAAGGGCAAGATCGACATCCAGACCGGCAATCTCGCCACCGGCAGCGTCGTCATAGCCGCATCCGGCACGCTCGATCCCGCCGGCAACAACAGCCTCAACGCCAACCTGATCGGCACTTCCGGCCCCGTCGACTTCCGCTGGCCGATGGAAGACGGCGAGCTTCGCGCCATGATTTCGCGCGTCGACGTCGCACTGACCGGTGCAGCGCAATCGGTGAAGATCGACGCCAAGGCGGCGGTTGACAGTGCCAGCGCGCCACAGGGCCAGATCGGCCAGGTAAACCTCAGCGCCAGGAGCGATGCCTTCAATCTGGCAACCATGTCCGGACCGGTGCAGTTGCGTCTGGTCGTCGGCCAGACCGCTTTCGTCGGCGCCGATCTCAACCGGCTGATCCGCGCGCCTATCTCGCTGACCGCGCCGCTGCAGCTTTCGCCGGATACGATCGGTTTCAACAACACAACGCTCGAAAGTGCCAGCATCGGCGGCACCGTCAATGGCAAGTACACGCTGTCATCGAAGGCGCTTACGGGCAATTTCAAGCTGTTCGCCTTACCCGGCGTGCTGCCGGACGGTGTGTCGAACAAATTCGAGGGAACGATTTCGCTGGAGGGCCAGGTTGGCGGCACGGTGCCGACCAAGATGACGCTCTCCAATCTGGCGGTAAAATCCAACATCGCCGAGATCAACGGCAATCTGGCGCTCAATGACCAGTCGCTGACATCTAATCTCACCGGCAAGCTGCTCGATCTTTCCAAGCTCGTCCCCAATGCGCAGGGGCAGGCCGATATCGGCCTCAAGGCCAAGGGGCCGCTCACCGCACTCGGCATCGATGCGACCTTGAAAGCGGTCAACGTCAAGCTGGCCGGACGGCTTCTCGATACGCTCGATATCGACGTCATCGGAACCGCCGATCCCAAGGCTCCGCAGGCAAATATCCAGGCAAACGGCGCGATCGACGGAAAGCCGATCCGCATCGCCGCCGACGCCATTTCCAAGGATGGCCGCACCAGCATTCCATCGCTATCGGCGGAAATCGGCACGAACAAATTGCAGGGCAAGCTGGATCTGTCGCCGAGTTTCGAGCCGAACGGCGCGTTGACATTCGATCTGCCTGATCTCAGCCTGCTGGCAGCCCTTGCCGGACAGAAGGCAGAGGGCGACCTCAAGGGGTCGCTCGATATCGCCAGCACCAACGGCAAGATCGGGTTGAAGGTCAATGCCAACGGTAACGGCATCCGCCGCGACGATCTGGTCATCAGCAAGCCCGCAGTCGCCCTCAGTGTCGACGATCTCAAGGCATTCTCGGCCAATGGCAGCATCCGCGCCGATACCATCGCCTCCGGTGCCAACCGCATCGCCGATCTCGCGCTGACCTTTACCCAGCAGGGCAGCCGCACGGATTTCGATCTGAAGTCGAGCTATGACAATGCCCCCCTGACCGCCCGCGGCAATGTCGAAACATCAGGCGGCCAGACGACCGTGAGCCTGGATTCCTTTGCCGGTTCACCGAAGACGGTCCCGGTCAAGCTGGCATCGCCGACCAAGATCGTCGTCAAGGACGGCGTCGCCACGCTGAGCGGATTGACCATTCAGACTGGCGGCGGCTCCGTCACGGTCGACGGCACTGCCGGCCAGGCCCTCAACATCAACGCCAAGATCGCCAACCTGCCGGCAAGCCTTGCCAATGTCTTCGCGCCGACGCTGGCAGCCGAAGGCGTCATCTCCGGCACTGTGGCTGTGACCGGTAAGGCCACATCCCCCGTCGTCGCGTTCCAGACCAATTGGACAGGTGCTGCCACCAGCCAGACGAAATCCGCCGGCCTGACGCCGCTCGGCATCAAGGCTGACGGCAAGTTTGCCGACAATGTCGTCACGATCAACACCAACCTGACAGGCCAGAGCGGCCTGGCGCTCAATGGCGGCGGCACGGTCGCGGTTGCCGGCAACAAGGCGATGGCGCTGAAGTTTTCCGGCAATCTGCCATTCGACGCCCTCGCCGGCCAGCTTGCCGCCCAGGGTCTGGTGATGACAGGCGCCGCCAAGGTCGACATGCAGATCGGCGGCACGACGGCAGCACCCGCGGTTACGGGCACGATTACCACCGATGGCGCCAAACTCGTCGATGTCCGCCGCAACCTGACCCTGAGTGGCCTTGCCGTCACCGTGAGCCTCGACGGCAAGCAGGCCGTCATCTCGCGACTTAGCGGCAACCTGACGAGCGGCGGCAGCATCGCCGGCAGCGGCACGGTCGGCATCACTCCGGACAGCGGCCTCCCGGCCGATATCCAGATGAAGTTCAACAACGCGACCTATGTGGACGGAACGCTGGTGACCGCCACCGTCAACGGCACGCTCGGCATCAAGGGCCCGTTGCTGACCGCACCGATGCTGACGGGCAATCTCAGGATTAACAAGGCATCGATTACAGTGCCTGAAAAGCTGCCGGCTTCATTGTCTGAAATCAATGTGAAGCACAAGAATGCGCCAGCCGCGGTGACTGCCCAATTCAAGGATCAGAAGCCGGAGGGACCGCGAGACAAATCGACGACCCTCGGCCTCGATCTGCAGCTGGAAGCGCCCTCGCAAATGTTCGTGCGCGGCCGCGGCATCGATGCCGAGCTCGGCGGCAATATCACCGTTCGTGGCACGGCGGCGGCACCTGTGGTATCAGGCGGCTTCACCATGCGGCGCGGACGCCTGACCATCCTCAGCCGCCGGCTGGATTTCACCGACACCAGCAAGATCACCTTCGGCGGCGACCTGACGCCGGCTCTCAACATGGAAGCCACATCTTCCGTAAGTTCCACCACGATCACCGTCGATGTTACCGGCCTCGCCACCGACCCGCAGATCGGGTTCTCCTCCTCCCCTGCCTTGCCGCAGGACGAAGTGATGGCGCAGCTGATCTTCGGCCAGTCCATGTCGAAACTCTCCGCCATGCAGATTGCCCAGCTCGCCGATGCCGCAAGCCAGCTGGCCGGCGGCCGCTCCACATCGCTGTTCGAGGGCCTGCGCAGCCATCTCGGCGTCGACGATCTCGACATCTCGACGGATGCCAACGGCCAGGCGCAGGTCGGCGCCGGCAAATACATCAACAAGCGCACCTATATCGAACTGCAGCAAGGCGCTTCCAACAATACCAAGGCGATCATCAATCTCGATGTCGGCCGTGGCGTGAAGCTGCGCGGTGCGGCCGGCTCGGATGGTGCAGGCGAAGCCGGCATCGTCTACGAACACGAATACTAGGTTTTAAAACCCCATCTTGCTGGTCTTCAGCAATATATTGGATTCCGTCGTGTTGATGCCGTTGATCAGCCTGATCTGGCGCAGCGTCTCGTCGAAGGAGGCAAGATCGCGATCCTCGAGTTCGGCGATGAAATCCCATTTGCCGTTGGTGCTGTGCAAGGCCCTCACCTGCGGTAGGCCGCGGAGCTGGTCGGCGACCTTGTCCGCCAGCTTGCCGAGCACTTCGATCAGCACGATGGCCCTGACGCCGGTGGCGCGGGTTTCATGGCCGGTGCGGATGGTGAAGGCAGCGATGGTGCCGCTCTCCACCAGCCGCTCTATGCGGGCAGCGACGGTGGCGCGCGAAGCGCCCGTTCTCGCCGCCAGAGATGAAACGGAGATGCGCGCATTGTTGCGCAGCGCACTGAGGAGGTCGCGGTCGAGGTCATCCATAGGCTTATCATTCTGCTAAATCGTATTGAGCAATCTGTCGATACCTAATCAATTTTCGACAATTTTCCATCTTTTTGCTGTCATGCAGAAAATCAATAATGCGACTCGACTGCCTCTAACCCTCGGAGCAATGCCGATGAATACGCAATCCACTCCCATCACCTTGATCGGCGTTCCCCTGGAGGAAGGCTCCGGCCGCCGCGGCGCCGGCATGGGCCCGACGGCGCTCCGCATCGCCGGCATCGAAACGACGCTCATCGAACTCGGCCACCGCGTTACCGACAGCGGCGATCTGCACCCCGCCCCGGCCGCGGATCTGCCTGACGATCCGCAGGCCCATAATCTGAAGATCGTCGGCGCCTTCACACGAGCGCTGGAGGCAAAAGTCTACGACGTCGTATCGTCCGGGAGCTTTCCGCTGATCCTCGGCGGCGACCACAGCCTGTCCATGGGCAGCGTCTCCGGGATGGCGCGTCATGCCGCTGAAGTGGGTCGCCCGCTCTTCGTCCTCTGGCTGGACGCGCATTCGGATTTCAATTCGCCCGCCACCTCGCCATCGGGCAATATCCACGGCATGCCTGTCGCCTATTATTGCGGCGAGGCCGAGATCGCCAATGTTTTGCCGGCCGGCCGGCCGCTGGTCGATCCGACGAAAGTCTTCCAGGTCGGCATCCGATCTGTCGACGCACGCGAGCGCGAGGAAATCCGCGAGCACGGCGTCAATGTCTTCGACATGCGCTCGCTCGATGAGCAGGGTGTGGCCGCCATCATGCGCAGGGTGCTCGACACGGTCAGCGCCGCCAATGGCTTGCTGCATGTCAGCTTCGACGTCGATTTCCTCGATCCCGATATCGCCCCGGGCGTGGGGACGACGGTGCCGGGCGGTGCCACCTATCGCGAGGCGCATCTCATCATGGAAATGCTGTCCGACAGCAGCCTGGTCTCATCGCTTGATCTGGTCGAACTCAACCCCTTCCTCGACGATCGCGGCAAGAGCGCCCGTGTTTTGGTGGAGATGGCCGCCAGCCTCTTCGGCCGCCGCATCTTCGACCGCCCGACAAGAGCCGCCTGACAGCACTTCCTCCATCGTGGCCATGCTCGCCCTTCGACAAGCTCAGGGTGAGGACGGAGGAGCAACCTCGCCGTAGACACCGCTGCCTCTTTGAGCAGCGGAGCGAGAAGATCGGTCCTCATGGTGAGGTGGCGCGCAAGCGCCCTCGAACCACGAGGACGGGTGGCCAGCCTCCCCTGCTCGAAACCTTGTCGACAGATTTAGGTTTGAGCAACATTCTTGCTCTATCGTGCCATCAACACGCCGCATTTGGCGTCACGCTTCAATGGGAAGAACGTTCATGGCCACGATCAATTCCACCAGCTTCAGCGGCGATACTCTGGAAATCATTGCTTTCCGGCTTCATGAGCAGGAATTCTGCGTCAAGACCACCACCATCCGCGAAATCCGCGGCTGGGCGCCATCGACGCCGATCCCGCATGCACCGGCCGATGTCATCGGCGTCATGAACCTGCGCGGCTCGGTCATCCCGATCATCGATCTCGCCTACAAGCTCGGCATGCAGAGCACGGTTGCCAACGAACGCAGCGCCATCGTCGTCGCCGAAGTCCATAACATGGTCATCGGCATGCTGGTCGATCGCGTCTCCGATATCCTCACGATCGCCTCCAGCCAGGTCCAGCCTGTTCCGGAAGTGACGGCCTCCTTCGATCGCGCCTATTGCGAAGGCATCATCGCGACGGAGAATGGCATGATCTGCTTCCTGAACCTCGCCAAGATGTTCAAGGAAAGCGAAACGGAAGAACTCGCCGCTTAACTTCGCTGAACAACCCCTTTTAAAGAACCGCCACTCCACAGTGGCGGTTTTTTATTGTCGACTAATTTTAGTTAGTTATATTTTATTTAAATTATAATTTCTAATAAGCTAATTTTTACTCAAAATTAATGGGCTCCACTCCATCATCGATTGTGAAGTGAGGTAAGAAAATACAATCAAAACATTCCGACCATCCCGTGCGGAGCGCTGTCCTGTCGGCGCTCTGACGAGCGCGGCCGCCCGCTTCGTTGCCATCAAGTCGACGCCCGGCAAGCGTCAGCTCTCGGAGAGGGAAAAGGAATGTTCAGCCTATCATCGGATGCCAGCCGCATCCTGTCTGCCGTTTCCAAGTCACAGGCCATCATCGAATTCGACCTTCAGGGCAAGGTCCTGACTGCAAACGAGAATTTCTGCCGCGCGCTCGGTTACGAACTGAAGGAGATCGTCGGCAATCATCACCGCATGTTCTGCGAACCGGCCTATGTCGCCACTCCCGCCTATCATGACTTTTGGGCGCGCCTCGGCCGCGGCGAATATGATGCCGGCACCTACAAGCGGCTCGCCAAGGGCAATCGCGAGATCTGGATCCAGGCGTCCTACAACCCGGTTTTCCGCAACGGCAAACCGGTGAAGGTTGTAAAGTTCGCCGCTGACGTTACCGAGACCAAGAAGAAGGCGATCGACGATGCCGGCAAGCTCGAAGCGCTCTCGCGCTCGCAGGCCGTCATCGAATTCCTTCCCACAGGCGAGATCCTGACCGCCAACGAAAACTTCTGCGGCGCCATGGGCTATGCGCTCAGCGAAATCGTCGGCAAGCACCACAGCATCTTCTGCGAGCCGACCTATGCCCGCACGGAGGAATACCAGCGTTTCTGGCAACGCCTGGCGCAGGGCGAATTCATCGCCAACGAATTTGTCCGCTATGGCAAAGGCGGCAAGGAAATCTGGATCCAGGCGGCCTATAACCCGATCACCGACGCCGACGGCAAGGTCTACAAGGTGGTGAAATTCGCAACCGACGTGACCTCCCGCATGAGCGCCATCAGCGAACTTGGCGGCGCGCTGCGCAACCTGTCGGAGGGCGACCTGACCAAGACGCTTGACCGATCCTTCGTGCCGTCCATGGAGCAGCTCCGCCACGATTTCAACGCGACGGTGCGCAAGCTGTCCGACACGTTGACCACGGTCGGCGACAATGCCAGCGCCATCGCCGCCGCGCTCGCGCGAGCTCGGCGACTCGGCAGAATCCTTCTCGCGACGGACGGAGCAGCAGGCCGCCTCGGTGGAAGAGACGGCAGCCGCATTGGAGGAAATCACCACCACGGTCGCGGATTCCAGCCAGCGTGCAGAGGAAGCCGGACGCCTCGTCGCCGAGACCAAGCATGGCGCCGAGCAATCCGGCACGGTGGTGCGCAGCGCCGTTGCCGCCATGGATCAGATCGAGAAATCCTCCCGCGAGATCACCAATATCATCGGTGTCATCGACGACATCGCCTTCCAGACCAATCTGCTGGCGCTGAATGCCGGTGTCGAGGCAGCCCGTGCCGGCGAGGCGGGCAAGGGCTTCGCAGTCGTTGCCCAGGAGGTGCGCGAGCTGGCGCAACGCTCCGCCAGTGCGGCCAAGGAGATCAAGGCGTTGATCACGGCTTCAAGCGAGCATGTGAAGAATGGCGTCGGCCTTGTCGGCCAGACGGGCACCGCGCTGGAACAGATCGTCACCCAGGTCGCAGACATCAACACCAACGTCGCCGCCATCGTCAAAGCCTCGAAGGAACAGACGATCGGCCTCAGGGAAATCAACTCGGCCATCAATTCGCTGGATCAGACGACACAGCAGAATGCCGCCATGGTCGAGGAAAGCACGGCCGCAAGCCTCAGACTTGCCAGCGAAGCGGACGCGCTGCATACGCTGCTGGCGCAATTCCGCCTTGCCGACGCGAAGGTCAGAGACATGGTTTTGCGCCGGGTGGCATAATTTCCTCCCGTCCATGATTGCAATGCCAAGACGCCCCGATCACTCGGGGCGTTGCTTTATCGGAGCCTCGGCCGCAATCGCCGAGAGGTGTCGCTCCCACCTTGCCGAAGGGTTCGCCTTGCAATCCTGGCGAGGGCTCTCTATTTTTCGCTTGGGCATATGAACCAAAAGGAGGTTGCCTATGACATCGCGGGACGCCTGATACACGACTACCGTGACTACTGCCTTCGAAGGCATCGACTACGCATGCTTTCAATCCGTACGGCCGCACGACGATACCACGCTCTTCTGCAGCGCTGGCATGCAGCAGTACAAGCCGTTCTTCTCCAATCCCTCCCATAAGGGTACCGTCTCCAACAGTCAGGCTTGCCTGCGCATGGGGGACCTCGACGAGATTGGCGACGGCACGCATTTCCTCTCCTTCACCATGCTTGGGCTGTTCTCCTTCCGGGAGATGACGCTTTCCGATGCGATCGAATTCTGGCTTGAATTCCTCGATCTGATCGGCGTCAGGCCGGATCACGTCACCATCCATCCCGACAAAATCGACGAATGGACGCCGCTCTATCGCGGCCGCGTCCCGATCGTCGCCGATCCCGAATGCACATGGAGCGACGGCAGCATCAGCGGATACTGTACGGAGTTCTATAGGGATGGAGTGGAGATCGGCAATATTGTCAATCCACTCGGCACTTGCATCGACGCCGGCTTTGGCGCCGAGCGCCTCGATATGCTGTCGAACGGGACTTTGCCGGAGAATGCTCTTGAGACACTCTGCAGCACGGCTCTGAAGATCATCGAAAGCGGCTATCTTCCGGGCAATAAGGAGCAGGGCTACGTGCTTCGCAAGCTGTTGCGCCGGATTCACTCTCTTGGCGGCACGTTAGACCACCCGTTCTTCCGGCAAGAGGTGGACCGTCAAAGCCGACTTGTACGAAAATACGAGCGGCTCCGTCACAAGCACCCCGGCAAGTCCTCGGAGTGGTGGTTCGATACCCACGGCATCGATCCGGAGACGATTTCCTCTTACGAGACCTGATGCAAAAATTTGGGTGCCCCGTAAGTCACGTCGACGAACGGGACACCCATCAATTCCAAACTTCTATCTCCGCGGTTTCACACTGCTCGATTGGCCCTTTATGCGGACCAACTCTCACCCGAACAGCGCGTAGGTGCTCTTGATCGTCACCCAGACGCCCCAGAGCAGCGGAATGCCGACGATGGCCCAGGCGATCAGCGCCTTGCCGTCGAAGCCGCCCGTGCCGATGCCGAAGGAGCCGGTGGGACCGGCATTGGCGGCGGTCTTCGCCTGGAGTGCCGCCACTTCCTCATCCGACATGAACCACTTGTCCGCAAGCGGCCTAACCAGCGAATTGGCGATGAGGCCAAGCGCCAGCATGCCGGCGAGGATATACATGGTGAAGGTGTAGAGCTGCGCTCCTTCGACGCCGGCCGCCTTCTGCGCCTCGCGGATATAGTTGACCACGACCGGCCCGATGATGCCGGCCGTTGCCCATGCCGTCAGCAGCCGGCCATGGATCGCGCCGACGAACTGCGTGCCGAATATATCGGCGAGATAGGCCGGAACAGTCGCAAAGCCGCCGCCATACATCGACAGGATGATGCAGATGGCACCGACGAACAGCACCTTGCTATGAATGCCTGCCGCCCAAGGGGCCAAAATATAAAGCGCGATACCGATGACGAAAAAGCAGTAATAGGTATTCTTGCGGCCGATTTTGTCGGAGAGCGAGGCCCAGAAGAAGCGTCCGCCGATATTGAAAAGCGAAATCAACCCGGCAAAGCCGGCGGCGATCGCCGCGACCAAAGCCACCTGATCTTTGCTGAGATCCGTGAACTTCAGGTCCGGCAGGCCGATCAACGCGCCGCCGAAGATTTCCTGCAGCATCGGCGAAGCCATGCCGATGACGCCGATGCCGGCGGAGACGTTGAGGCAGAGCACGGCCCAGATGAGCCAGAACTGCTTGGTCTTGTGCGCATCGCGCAGATGCACATGCTTCGTCGTGATCATCGTGCTCTTGGCAACGGGCGGCGTCCAGCCTTCCGGACGCCAGCCGGCAGGCGGCAGGCGATAACCGAAGGCGCCACCCATCATGAAGACGAAGTAGATCGCGGCCATGACGATGAAGGTTTGCCAGACGCCGACCGAACCATCGGTGCGGAAGTGGTTCATCAGTAGGCTTGCAAGCGGCGCCCCGATCATGGCGCCTCCGCCGAAGCCCATGATCGCCATCCCGGTCGCCATGCCGCGCCGGTCGGGAAACCATTTGATCAGCGTCGACACGGGCGAGATATAGCCGAGGCCAAGACCGACGCCGCCGATGACGCCAGCGCCGATCCACATCACCCAAAGCTGATGGAAGATGACACCTACGGCGGCAATCAGGATACCGCCGCACCAGCAGCAGGCGGAGACGACACCCGCCTTGCGCGGTCCGACCTTTTCCAGCCAGCCGCCCCACATGGCGGCGGCGGAGCCGAGCACCACGAAGAAGAGGGTATACATCCAGCCGAGATCGGCAACACGCCAGTCGCAGCTTGTCGTGAACAGGGCAGTCAGAAGATTGAGGCTCGCGCATTCTGCCGGAGCCGGAGTGGGGGTGCCAAGCGCCTTGGACAAGGGCAGCCAGAAGACGCTGAAACCATAGGCCATGCCGATGCAGAGATGGATCGCAAGAGCGGCCGGCGGCACGAGCCATCGGTTGAAGCCCGGCCTGGCGATGATGCGCTCACGATCGAGCAGACCCGCCGTTGCCGTGCCTCTGGAAATATTCGTATCCGCAGCCGTCATGAACTACTCCTCCTCGTTTCAGAGACCGGTATTCACATGCCTTTGGCAAGAATCACAATCCAGGATGGATTCTCCTCCTCCATCCAATAGCACTAGCAGGCTTGCGATACTAAGCCGGCGCAGTTTTCTCCACAGGTGCCGGCCGATGGATCAAGGGAGCGGCCTCCAGCACGAGAGGGCTCAAGCCGTTATCGCCGTGATCGATGATTTCGAACAACTGACGCCGCATGCGCGGCTCCCAGAATTTGTTGATGTGGGTGGCGACACCCTGAACCGCTTCGCTCGCTGGCTGCGTCTTGAAAAAAGTCGCGATCTGGTTTGCCATATAGATGAGCTTCGTTTCGGTCTTGCCGTGATGTGTTTCGTCAGGCGACATCGGCAATGCTCCCCGTGATAATGCGATGCGGATGGGTGAAAATTTCAAAATCGTCGCCGCGCACCAGCGCCACCAGCGTCATGCCGGCCTCGTCAGCGGTGCGGATGGCAAGCGCGGTCGGCGCGGAGATGGCGACCAGCACGGAACTACCCAATATGGCAGCCTTCTGCACCATCTCGACGGATAACCGGCTGGTGACGGCCACCACGCCCTCCCCTCCCTTGCGGCCGGAGCGGATGACCGCGCCGCAGAGCTTGTCGAGCGCATTGTGCCTGCCGACATCCTCGCGTACCGCAAGCAGCCCTTCGGACGGAATATAGAATCCCGCACCATGCACGGCGCGCGTTTCGCGATGCAGCGGCTGGGCATCATTGAGTAACGCGATAGCGCGGACGATATCCTTCTGCGTCAGCGTCAACGCCACCTTCGAAACATCAGGAACCTTGCGCACCGCCTGTTCTATCGATTCGATGCCGCAAAGGCCGCAGCCGACAGGACCTGCCATGTGTCGACGCCGCAGCCGCAGCGCGTCGGCTGCATTATCGACGAGGGTAATCTGCACATCGATCCCCTGCTCGTCCTCGAGCGGTTCGACGGCAGCGATCTCGCCGATATCGGTGATGATACCCTCGCTCAGGCTGAAGCCGAAGGCAAAATCCTCGAGATCATCAGGCGTTCCCATCATGACGGCATGCGAGGAGCCACCATAGGAAAAGGCGATCGGCACTTCCTCGGGGACAATGCGGGAACCGGAGCGAACCAAGCCATTGCGGCGGGCGGTTTCGGGAACGGTGGTGGTGGGGGTGAATTTGGTCATTGCGTGATGGGGCGTGGAATACCCCCCTCTGTCACTTCGTGACATCTCCCCCACAAGGGGGGAGATTGGTAACCCGCAGCACTCTCTTGCCTCAAGCAAACATCGAGTCTGCTGAAATCACAGTCTATTGTCTTGCGAGTGACGAGCGGCAAACTCCCAACAATCTCCCCCCAGTGGGGGAGATGTCACGATAGTGACAGAGGGGGGTATCTTTCCCCACGTTCAAATTCACTCCGCGGCCTCCATCTTCCCGGCGATACGCCGAGACTGCCGAGCCTGTTCGTCGTAATCGACCTGCCATTGCGAGGGACCGTTGGACGGCGAGACCTGCACTGCCGTCACCTTGTATTCCGGGCAATTCGTCGCCCAGTCGGAATAGTCCGTGGTGATGACGTTTGCCTGCGTGTCCGGGTGGTGGAAGGTCGTGTAAACGACGCCGGGAGCAACGCGATCGGTGATCAGTGCTCTAAGCGTCGTATCGCCGGAGCGGCTGGTCAGCTTGATCCAGTCGCCTTCGCGAATGCCGCGCTGCTCGGCATCATGCGGATGCATCTCCAGACGATCCTCGGCATGCCAGACGACATTCTCCGTTCGCCGCGTCTGCGCGCCGACATTGTACTGGCTGAGGATGCGCCCCGTCGTCAACAGTAGCGGGAAGCGCGGACCGGTGCGTTCGTCGGTCGCGACATATTCGGTGCGGATGAACTTACCCTTGCCGCGCACGAAGCCATCGACATGCATGATCGGCGAACCGAGCGGCGTCTTCTCGTTGCAGGGCCACTGCACCGAGCCCATCTTCTCCAGATAGTCGTAGGAGACGAGCGCGAAGCTCGGGGTCGTTGCGGCAATTTCATCCATGATCTCGGACGGATGCGTATAGTTCCAGCCCAGCCCCATGGCCTGCGCCATCTTCTGCGTCACTTCCCAGTCGGCATAGCCGTTGCGCGGGGTCATGACCTTGCGCACGCGGTTGATGCGGCGCTCGGCATTGGTGAAGGTGCCGTCCTTTTCGAGGAAGGTCGAACCCGGCAGGAAGACATGGGCGTAGTTGGCGGTCTCGTTCAGGAAGAGATCGTGGACGACGACGCATTCCATCGCGGCAAGACCGGCGGCAACATGCTTGGTATCCGGGTCGGACTGGAGGATGTCTTCGCCCTGGATGTAGAGGCCCTTGAAGCTGCCGTCGACGGCGGCATCGAGCATGTTGGGAATGCGCAGACCCGGTTCGTTGTTGAGCTTCACGCCCCAGAGCTTTTCGAAGATATCACGCGTCGCATCATCGGAGATATGGCGATAGCCCGGCAGCTCGTGCGGGAAAGAGCCCATGTCACAGGAGCCCTGCACATTGTTCTGCCCACGTAGCGGGTTCACGCCGACGCCCGGACGGCCGATATTGCCCGTCACCATGGCAAGGTTGGCGATCGCCATGACCGTGGTCGAGCCCTGGCTGTGCTCAGTGACACCCAGGCCATAATAGATTGCGCCATTGCCGCCCGTGGCAAAGAGACGAGCCGCACCGCGTACGAGATCCGGGGAAACACCGGTATATTTTTCCGTTTCCTCCGGGCTGTGCTGTGGTTCGGCGACGAAGGCTGCCCAATCTTCGAACTCCGACCAGTCGCAGCGTTCGCGGATGAACTTTTCGTCGAACAGGCCTTCGGTGACGATGACATGAGCAAGCGCCGTCATCATCGCGACATTGGTGCCCGGCTGCAGCGGCAGGTGGAAGCTCGCCTCGACATGCGGGGTGCGCACCAGATCGATGCGGCGCGGATCGATGACGATGAGCTTGGCGCCCTGGCGCAACCGCTTCTTCAGGCGCGAACCGAAGACCGGATGGCCGTCCGTCGGGTTGGCGCCGATGACGAGGACGACATCGGAATGCTCGACGCTGTCGAAATTCTGTGTGCCGGCAGACGTGCCGAAAGCCTGACCCAGGCCATAGCCTGTGGGAGAGTGGCAGACGCGGGCGCAGGTATCGACATTGTTGTTGCCGAAGCCGGCGCGGACCAGCTTCTGCACGAGGAAGGTTTCCTCATTCGTGCAGCGCGACGAGGTGATGCCGCCAACGGATTCGCGGCCATACTGATATTGCAGACGCTTGAACTCGGTGGCGATATGAGCAAAGGCCTCATCCCAAGTGACTTCGCGCCAGGGATCGGTGATCTTTTCGCGCACCATCGGGTTAAGGATGCGGTCCTTGTGGGTCGAGTAGCCATAGGCGAAGCGGCCCTTGACGCAGGAATGGCCGCGATTGGCCTGGCCATCCTTCCAGGGCACCATGCGCACCAGTTCCTCGCCGCGCATTTCCGCCTTGAAGGAGCAGCCGACGCCGCAATAGGCGCAGGTGGTGACGAGCGAATGCTCCGGCTGGCCGATTTCTATCACCGACTTCTCGGTCAGCGTCGCCGTCGGGCAGGCCTGCACGCAGGCGCCGCAGGAAACGCATTCCGAGTCGATGAAATGTTCGTGCATGCCGGGAGAGACGCGCGAGCCGAAGCCGCGGCCCTCAATGGTCAGCGCAAACGTGCCCTGCACCTCTTCGCAGGCGCGCACGCAGCGCGAGCAGACGATGCACTTCGAAGGATCATAGGTGAAATAAGGGTTGGATTCGTCCTTCGGCATCCATTTCAGATTGATGTCGCCGCTGTTGCGCGCCTTGACGTGATTGTCGCCCTCATAGCCGTAGCGAACATCGCGCAGACCGACGGCGCCGGCCATGTCCTGCAGCTCGCAATCGCCGTTGGCGGCGCAAGTCAGACAGTCGAGCGGGTGGTCGGAGATATAAAGCTCCATAACCCCGCGGCGAATATCCTTGAGCCGACCGGTCTGCGTGTGGACGACGATACCAGGTGCGACCGGCGTCGTGCAGGAGGCCGGGGTGCCGTTGCGGCCCTCGACCTCGACGAGACAGAGGCGGCAGGAACCGAAAGCATCGACCATGTCGGTGGCGCAGAGCTTCGGCACCTGAATGCCTGCTTCCATCGAGGCCCGCATGATCGACGTGCCCTCGGGCACAGTAATCTGGCGCCCGTCAATGGTCAGCGTCACCATGGTTTCGGAAAGGGATGCGGGCGTGCCGTAGTCGATTTCTGGAACGAGAGACATGGGTCTTACTCCGCCGCTTCAATCAAAGGAACCGGAGAGAAATCTTCCGGAAAATGGGTCATCGCGCTGGTGACGGGATAGGGCGTGAAACCGCCGAGCGCACAGAGCGAGCCGAACTTCATCGTGTTGCAGAGATCGGCAAGCAGCGCCCTGTTCTTCTCGGGCTCGATGCCGCGAGCAATCTTGTCCGCCGTCTCGACACCGCGGGTCGAGCCGATGCGGCAGGGCGTGCACTTGCCGCAGCTTTCCACCGCGCAGAATTCCATGGCAAAGCGCGCCTGCTTCAGCATGTCGGCCGTGTCATCGAAGACGACGATGCCGGCATGGCCGATCAAACCGTCCTTGGCCGCAAAAGATTCGTAGTCGAACGGGGTGTCGAACAGCGCGCGCGGGAAGTAGGCGCCGAGCGGGCCGCCGACCTGCACGGCCTTCACCGGCCGTCCCGTCGCCGTGCCGCCGCCGATCTTGTCGATGATATCGCCCAGCGAGAGGCCGAAAGCCGTCTCATAAAGGCCGCCATATTTGACATTGCCGGCGATCTGCAGCGGGATCGTGCCGCGCGAGCGGCCCATGCCGAAATCACGATAGAAGGCAGCCCCCTTGTCCATGATGACAGGGACGGAAGCGAGCGAGATCACATTGTTGATGACTGTCGGACAGTTGAACAGGCCCTTGTGTGCGGGCAGCGGCGGCTTGGCGCGCACGATGCCGCGCTTGCCCTCGAGGCTATTCAAGAGTGCCGTTTCCTCGCCACAGACATAGGCGCCCGCACCGGTGCGGATCTCCATGTCGAACGCCTTGCCGGAACCCAAAACCGAGCTCCCCAGAATGCCGGCCTTGCGGGCGATCTCGACAGCTGAGGTCATCGCGGCGATCGCATGCGGATATTCCGAGCGCGTATAGACGAAGCCCTTGGTCGCGCCTGTCGCAAGACCCGCGATCGCCATGCCCTCGATCAGCACGAAGGGGTCGCCCTCCATGATCATCCGGTCGGCAAAAGTGCCGCTATCGCCCTCGTCG
The DNA here is from genome assembly GCF_001999485.2 of Rhizobium sp. P44RR-XXIV. NCBI lineage: Bacteria > Pseudomonadati > Pseudomonadota > Alphaproteobacteria > Hyphomicrobiales > Rhizobiaceae > Rhizobium > Rhizobium sp. P44RR-XXIV. The sequence goes on from NZ_MPVZ02000024.1 coordinate 115,089, forward strand.
GCATTGCAGACGATATATTTACGGTCGCCCGGCGCATCGAGCACCGTCTTCCATTTGATGCCGGTCGGGAACCCTGCACCGCCACGGCCACGGAGACCGGAATCGGTGACGTCCTTGACGATATCTCCTGCCGCCATGCCGATGGCGCGGCGCAACCCCTTGAGGCCACCATGGGCCTCATAATCTGTAAGCGAAAGAGGATCGGTGATGCCGCAGCGGGCAAAGGTCAGTCGTGTCTGCTCCTTGAGGAATGGGAGGTTTTCGACCTCCCCAAGACAGAGCGGATGCTCGCCCCCTTCCGCGAGCCCGGCATCGAAAAGGGCTGGCACATCCTTGGCCTTCACCGGCCCGTAGCCGATGCGCTTCCCGTCGATCTCGACTTCGACCAATGGCTCCAGCCAGAACATGCCGCGCGAGCCATTGCGCACGATGCGCGCATCGAGGCCGCGTTTGGCAACTTCTTGTGCAACGGCTTTCGCCACCTTCTCCGCACCAAGCGAAAGGGCAGCAGCATCGCGAGGGATATAGATGGTGAGGGTCATTGACGCGCCTCCTTCACGAGGTCGTCGGTGCTCTCATCGTCGAGCCGACCATAAAGCTCGCCATCCAGCATGGCCGCCGGCGCGCAGGCGCAGAGCCCGAGACAGTAGACCGGCTCCAGCGTGACGCTGCCATCCAGCGTCGTCTGATGAAAATCGATGCCGAGCAGGCGCTTGATGCGCTCTGCGACTTCATCGCCACCCATCGACTGACAGGCTTCGGCACGACAGAGCTTCAGGACATGGCGACCCGTGGGATGGTCGCGATAGTCGTGATAGAAGGTCATCACGCCGTGCACTTCGGCGCGCGAAAGGTTCAATGCCTTGGCGATCAGCGGCAGCGTATCCTGCGGCACATAGCCAAACTCCTCCTGAATCCCATGCAGGATCGGCAAAAGCGGCCCTTCCATCGATTTCATGCTATCGATGATGGTGCCGGCACGGGTCGCAATCTCGCCCGCACCCAGGTTCAAGCTCATAAACAAACCTCCCACGCATAATCCGAAAACCGCCGCGGCAATTTCAGAAAGACTTATGCGGCATTTCCTCCGAGGCGCGCGATCGACACGCCTGCGAGTAAGGTCGCAGGGAGAAGGCAAAGGATCAATAAGGCAGTCCCGTCATTCGATAGAAAATTTCTATCAAGACCTATCAGCTTCCGCGAGCAATCTTGCTTCATGCAACAAAGCGGAGACGAGCGGCGTGAAGGGCTCACGATGCGTGGCGACCAGCCCGACGAGATGCTCCGCATCCGGCTCCGTGATCGGGATTTTGCGGATATCGACCGGAAAACCGAAGGAATCGGCGATATTCTTCGGCATGATGCTCGCCCAACGTCCGGTCTGGACGTGCGAAAACAACACGATCATCGAATTCGATTCGAGCGTCGGCTTGGCCGTGGCGCCGGCTTCAGCAAGATGTCGGTTGATAATCCGGCGGTTTTGCATGTCGGCAGTCAATAGACAAAGCCGAAGATCGCCGATCTCCTTCCAGGTGACGCTTGCACGCTCGGAAAACGGGCTGCCGGCGGCCGTAATCAAATGATAGCGCTCGGCATAAAGCGGCACGCTGGTGACACGCCCAAGTGGTTCGTTCTCCAGATAGGTGATACCGGCATCGATCTCGAGATTTTCGAGCAGGCTCAGTACCTGAAGCGAGTTGCGCGATAAGATGGAGAAGGTCACGTCGGGGTGCCTCTCCTGGAAAGGCGTGGTGATTTTCTGCACCGTGGCAAGTGCCGTTGGAATGGCCGCGATCCGGATATGACCGGCAAGACCTTTGCGCGCCGCGCGCATTTCCTCGCGCATGGTGCGGCTGTCGCCGACAATGCGACGCGCCCATTCCAGCACGCGCTGCCCCTCCGGCGTCAGCGCCTGAAAGCGCGAGCCGCGGCTGACGAGCATGACGCCGAGCTGATCTTCCAATTGCCGGATCGCCGCCGACAAGGTCGGCTGCGTCACACCGCATTCCTCGGCCGCACGGCCAAAATGCTTCTGGTTGGCAAGCGCGATGAAGAATTCCAGCTTTTCGATCATTTAGCTCTCCCGAATGAGACAGTTAAATGGGCTGGATCGTCAGCGCAACATCGGAAAGCGGAGTGCGGCTCACGGTGGATCACCACACTCCGTTGGCAATCAGACGCCGCCGTCGATTCTAAAGACGGTGCGCCGATTGCTGTCATCAAGAGGCCAGGCATTTCCAACCTCGGAAAGTGGAACCGTCTTGGAGGCAATCTTGAAATTCCCCGGCACCGTTGCGCGGAGCAACTCCCCGGTCGCGTTGACGAAGCGGTCGAGAGAGATGCTTCCGATACCGCTGCCCATAAGCGTGATAGCCGACGACCGCAGCACGGCGCTCGGCAGGCCTATATCCCCACCGCTGATCGCGCCGACCTGGACATAACGGATCGGCACCGCATCCTTGCCGGCCTTGGCGGCGGCAATGAGAAGGCTTTCAGCGCTTTCACCCCAGAGATAATCGATGACGACATCGACACCTGCAGCGAACTGCTCCTTGAAGGCCTCTTCCAGCGTCGCCTTATCCTGGACCAGCGGAATAATCACATCCGCGCCCAGCCCTTCCAGCGCCTTGAGGCTGTCGGGATTGCGGCCAGTTGCAATGACCTTGCCCGCTCCCAGATACTTGGCGATCTGAACAGCCAGCCGCCCCGAGGTTCCGGTTGCGCCGTTGACCAGAACGGTCTCGCCGGATCTGAGCTTTGCCCGCTCATGATAGGCTGCCCATGATGACACGCCGGGATTGGCGATAGCTGCCGCCGTGACATCGTCCAGGTCTTCGGGCAATTCAATAAGGTGTCCGGACCGCGCCGCGGCAATTTCGGCCATGCTGCCATAAGGCGCTTTCGGCAGGACGAAATAGACGCGTTGGCCATCATCAAGCCGTCCCACACCATCGATACCGACGATGAAGGGAAATTGATTGCCGGAGCTGTAGTGCTTTCCCGATGCCCGGCTCTTGACGACTTGGCTGACGGCGGCGGCGGCGACGGAGACAAGCCTCTCGTCGCCGACTGCGACCGGCGTCTCGAAATCACCAAAGACGGGTACGCGCCCCGCATCGAATACGATTGCAGCTTTCATCGCATATTTTCCTTTTTGATCATCCAAATTATGTGCATAATGCACTCATATGGGAGATCGACGATGACGTCAAGAAATAATGTGCAAAATACACATATACGGCTGCAATTTCGGAAACTGCATGCGTCAGTGCTGGATATTGTCAGCGTGATAAACCGGCCGCAGCGCGACGAAATCCTGATCAAGGAAGCCGGAATTCCGCTGGAGCGGGCGCTTTTTCCGCTGTTGGTCTCGATCGAGCGCTTCGGTCCGATTGGCGTCGTCGAGCTCGCGGATCGCATTGGCCGCGACTATACGACCGTCAGCCGTCAGGTCGCAAAGCTCGAAAGCCTCGAGCTCGTGGCGCGGCAGGCCGGCGCCACCGACCGTCGGGTGCGTGAGGCAGTTATCGCGCCGAAGGGAAAGCTGATGACGGACGCAGTGGACGCGGCCCGTGACAGGATCGCCAGCTCCATCTTCGGAGCTTGGGACGTCAATGACATCGACGAGCTTGTGAGGCTCATGCGAAAATTTGCCGATGCGCTGAACGAGGAACCGCCGGCTACATAGCCGCAAGGCGCTTGGAAGCACGAACTAAAATGGCCAAGACCATTTCACACAATCCTGGCCGGCTCGCATCTCCGCCGCTACCGCAATCATTTCGCCTGCGGTAGCGCCACTGGGTGGGTTTTAGTAGCCGATCTCGCGGCCGGCACATGGGCCTTCAACGAACACGCGCGGCGCAAGTGCTATTGCATCCCGTTCGCCAATCGCCGCATGTCTTGCACGCGCGGTCTTTTCCAGAAGCTTGGCAAAATCGCTCAACGATACGCGATCGGCACGAAGCATTTGGCGGATCATCGGATCTCGCAGAGCTTCCGACATCGTCATTTCATTGTTCTGCATAGCTATCCTCCTTCGACGAACAAAGGTGAATTAGCGCTGCCGCATAACACTGTCATGTCAGGCAGTTGACCATTCGATGATGAATTGAAGGCCAAAACGGGGCAGCGATCAGCAATCGCGCTGGCCGAAGGCTTCCTGCAGCGAATCAACCACGGCACAGAGCTCAGAGCGCGCGACGGCGTAGTGAATGAGTCGTCCCTCACGACGCGTATCGACGAGCTTGTCGAGACGGAGACGTGCCAGATGTTGCGAAACCACTGCCTGCGGCAGATCGAGAAGCGCTTCAAGCTCCATCACGGTTTTTTCGCGCTTGGCGAGCATGAACAAAATAGCCAGCCGGGTTTCATGCGAAAGCGCCTTCAGCAAAGCGCTTGCCTTTCGCGCCTTCTCTGTAACTTCCCCGATATTATGTTCAGCGGCACCGCCCTGCGGTGGAGACGACGACATATTACAGCCTCTGGTGAGAATTCGTATAGAGGTATGCTTATAATATTATCTAACCATAAGCTGATTCAAAAAAGACATGCGAACCAAAAAAGGTCCGATTTTTCAGCAGATAAGCTGACCGCCATTGATCTCGATCACCTGGCCGGTGACGTAACCGGAGAGTGCGGGCGCGGCGAGGAAAAGATAGGCCGGAGCACAATCTTCCGGTGTACCCAAGCGCTGGAGCGGAATGGATTTGCGCGTCTGCTCCAGCTTCTCCCTGGAGGAATAACGCTCATGGAAATCAGTTGATATTGTGCCCGGCGAGACGCAGTTCACCCGAATCCCTTCAGGCGCAAGCTCGCGGGCCAATGCTTTCGAATAGGTTGCAACAAAGGCCTTGGATGCCGAATAAATGGCGGATCCCGGGCTGCCGCCGGTCAGGGCGGAGATCGACACGGTGTTGATGACAGCTGCCTGCCCTGCCGCCCGCAGTAGCGGCAGCAACCCCCTGGTCACCTCCATGACGGAGGTCTGGTTGAGATGAACGATGCTTTCATATTGCTCGTCCGTCAGTTCGCCAGCGGGAAAGCGGCCGACCATGGTGCCGGCATTGTTGACCAGGACATCGACGCGATCGAAACGCTCGCTGGCGGCGCCGACGAAATCCCGCGTGCCGTGACCGCTGGAAAAATCACCGGCAATGAGAAAAGCACGACGATCTGATTCCGCTTCCATCAGGAAATCCGGCAGTTCCCGGTCCGCGCCGCGGCCGACATGGACGAGGACGCGGGCACCGCAATCAAGAAATTGCCTGGCCACTTCCAGTCCGATGCCACGACCGGCGCCGGTGACCACGACATTGCGATTTTCGAATAGCTTCGGATGAAACATCTTGATCTCCCAACAATACAATCCGCGCGCCGGTAATTGCGGAATTTTCACTTTACCATATGATGACGAAAAAACGAAAGAAAGGGAGCGAAAACCATGTTCCTATCCGGACGCCAGACCGAGATTCTCGAAATCGCCAAGGCGGAGGGGCGCGTGCTGGTGGAGGAGCTGGCGCAGCGCTTTTCGGTCACGCCGCAAACCATCCGCAAGGATCTCAATGATCTCTGCGACGGGCGCGTACTGTCCCGCGTGCATGGCGGCGCGATCTTTCCTGGCGGAACCGAGAACGTCAAATATGAAGCACGCCGCTCGATCGCCGCGCTCGAAAAGCAGGCGATCGGCCGTGCAGCCGCTGGCCTTATTCCCAGCAACAGCTCGCTTTTCATCAATATCGGCACAACGACGGAGGCTGTCGGCGAGGCGCTTCTCGGCCACCACGAGCTGATGGTAATCACCAACAATATCAACGTTGCCAATAAGTTGCGTATCTTCCCCACGATCGAGGTCGTCATTGCCGGCGGCGTCGTGCGCGGTTCCGATGGCGGCATCGTCGGTGAGGCGGCCGTCGATTTCATCAGGCAGTTCAAGGTCGATTATGCCGTCATCGGCGCATCTGCGATCGATGCCGATGGCGCGCTTCTCGATTTCGATTTTCGTGAAGTGAAAGTGGCGCAGGCCATCATCGCCAACGCCCGGCACGTCATTCTCGTGGCCGACAGCACCAAGTTCGAACGCACTGCGCCGGTAAGGATCGGCCACCTGTCGCAGGTTCATACCTTTGTCACCGATGAATGCAGTATTGAATCCGTGCGCACCATTGCGTCGGAGCATGCCGTTCGCCTGGTGGAAACGTCCCGCCGATCAGCCTGATCGGCAGGCTTTCTGCCTGGAAACGTTCGTTTGACATTCGTATCTATTTCACTTTAGATAGGTTGATTTTCGATTTTTCGTCTTCACGAGATTGCGTACCTTTGCGGAGAAGCGGGTGAGCGAGCAGATCTACGACATTTTCGTTATCGGTGGCGGTATCAACGGATGCGGCATCGCCCGGGATGCGACAGGGCGCGGCTATAAGGTCGCCCTTGCCGAGATGAATGATTTTGCCTCCGGCACATCGTCCGGCGCCACGAAGCTCATTCACGGCGGGCTGCGCTATCTCGAACACTATGAATTTCGTCTGGTACGCGAATCCCTGATGGAGCGCGAAGTGCTCTGGGCAATGGCGCCGCACATCATCTGGCCAATGCGCTTCGTCCTGCCCTATCACAAGGGCGGCATTCGCCCCGCCTGGCTCATTCGCCTCGGGCTTTTCCTTTACGATCATCTCGGCGGACGCAAGCTGCTGCCGCCGACGGCAACGCTCGACATGAAGAAAGACCCGGCCGGCAAGCCACTGAAGGCGCTCTTCACCAAGGCCTTCGAATATTCGGACGGATGGGTCGATGATGCCCGCATGGTGGTGCTGAATGCCCGCGACGCGGCCGATCGCGGCGCGACGATCATGCCGCGTACGAAGGTGATCTCCGCGCGGCGGGAAGGCGCGGTCTGGTCAATTGAAACGGAAAACACTATCACCCGTGAGAAGCGTCAGTTTCAGTCGCGCATGCTGGTCAACGCTGCGGGGCCGTGGGTCGATCATGTTCTCTCAGACGCCTTTGGCAAGAACCAGGTGCACAATGTCCGCCTCGTCCAGGGCAGCCACATCATCGTGCGCAAGAAGTTCGACGACCCCCGCGCCTATTTCTTCCAGAATCCGGACAACCGCATTATCTTCGCCATTCCCTACGAGCAGGATTTCACCCTGATCGGCACGACGGACCGCGACTACAACAACGATCCGAAGGATGTGAAGATCAGCGAAGAGGAAACAGCCTATCTCTGCAATGCGGCCAGCGAATATTTCAAGGAGCCGGTGCGGCCGGAGGATATCGTCTGGACCTATTCCGCGGTGCGTCCGCTTTACGACGACGGCGCCTCGAAGGCACAGGAAGCAACACGCGACTATGTTCTGAAGGTCGAAGGCGAGGAAGGCCAGGCGCCGCTGCTCAACGTCTTCGGTGGCAAACTGACCACCTATCGCCGCCTTGGCGAGCATGCCTTGGAGAAGATCGGCGAGGCCATTGGTCTCAAGGGCACGCCCTGGACGGCCAAAAGCTCGCTGCCGGGCGGTGACTTCCCCGCTCGCGGCTACGAGGCCGAAGTCACCAAGTTGAAGTCACGCTACCCCTTCCTTGCCGACGTGCATGCCCGCCGGCTGGTGCGCCGCTACGGCACCCGCGCTAGCATGATCCTCGCCGACGCAAAGACGATCGCCGATCTCGGCCGCTGCTTCGGCAGCGATCTCTACGAGGCGGAAGTTCGTTACCTGATGGAACATGAATGGGCCTATACGGCCGCCGACATTCTCTGGCGTCGTTCCAAGAAAGGCCTTTACCTTTCGAAGGAAGAAGCAACGGCGCTTGACGGTTACATCGTCGAAAGCCACGTCCACGCATAAAGCAATTCCAGGAAAAGTGTGCAGCGGTTTTCCGTCCGGAATTGCGTAAGGCAATGGCATAGGGGGGCTCAGCGCTTCTGTGAAACACCAAGCCGTTCCATGCTCTCGCCTCAATCCTCGGGGTCGAGTAGCCGCGCCCCCGCTCCTTCCTCGGCAAGCCTGTCCCAGGGATTTCGCAGCGGACAGCTCTTCATCGAGAGACAGCCGCAACCGATGCAGCCATCGAGCTGATCGCGCAGCCCCTGCAGCCGCCTGATCCGGGCATCGAGATCATCCTTCCAGCCTGCGGAAAGCACTTTCCAGTCGGCCGCCGTCGGCGTGCGTCCCTGCGGCAAGGCATCGAGCGCCGCTTGAACTTCGGCAAGCGGTATGCCGACCCTTTGCGCGATCTTGATGACCGCGACCCGGCGCAGCACCTCGCGGGGATAGCGCCGCTGGTTACCGCGGCTGCGATGGCTCTCGATCAGCCCTTTCGCCTCGTAGAAATGCAGTGCGGATACCGCCACGCCGCTTCGCGCCGCCACCTCGCCGACCGTCAGCAGCTTGGAAAATTGGCTGGGCTCGATTTTTTCCATTTTACTCTATTGACCTCAACTTTACTTGAGGTTTTATAACCCGAGCTCCAAACCGCGTAAAGCAGGAGCAAGACATGACTGAACCAACCCGGCTGGCGATCATCTACGGCAGCACCCGCCCGGGCCGGCTGTGCGATCGGGTGGTCAACTGGGTCGCACGGGAACTGGTGCACTACCCCCTCATCGAGATCGACGTGATCGATCCCCTCGAATTCGATCTGCCGTTCCAGCATGACCGCGAACACGCCGGCGTCGCCGCTCTTTCCGCCCGGCTTTCAGAGGCGGATGCCTTCATTGTCGTTACGCCGGAATACAATCACAGCTTCACGGCCTCGCTGAAATTCGTGCTCGATCTCGTCTACGAACCCTGGCACGGCAAACCGGTCGCCTTCGTCTCCTATGGCGGCATCTCCGGCGGCCTGCGTGCCGTCGAGCAATTGCGCGTGGTGTTTTCCGAACTCCATACCGTGACCGTGCGCGACACGGTGAGCTTCGCCAATCCCTGGGGGAGGTTCGCCGAAGACGGCACGCTCGAAAACCCGCTCGAGGCCCGTCAATCGCTGGTCCGCATGATCGCACGGCTGAACTGGTGGAGCACCGCCCTCAAGCCAGCCCGCGACACGCGCCCCTATCGCTCCGTCGCCGCCTGATCACCGCCCTAACATTGGGAATCCGGCCTTTCGTTTCTGGCAGGTGCGAAAGACTGGCTTGACGTCCGGGCCCTCCTCCACCACGGACCCGGACGTCTATCACTCGGCTGCAGCAACCGATGCTTGCCGATGACGCGTCCATGGCTTAACCCGCTACCAAGGAGATTTTGGCGGGGATACGGATGGACAAGACAGCACGCCTTGGAGGAGCGGATTTCATGCGCGCCGTCGCATGCCTGATGGTGCTTGCCCACCATCTCGTGCTGCGAATGGATTTCAGCCGGATTCCCGAGGCCCTGAATCTGCCCTTTATCCTGGCGCGCTTCGGCAATTACGGTGTCTCGGTTTTCTTCGTTCTCAGTGGCTTTCTTCTTTCGCGCCCGTTCTGGCAGGCTCTGGATGGAGCCCAGCCGCTGCCATCATTGAAGATCTACACTATGCGCCGCGCCGCCCGTGTCCTGCCGGGCTTCTGGTTTGCCCTGACGATCGGCTTCCTTCTGAGCTTCACCATTTATGCATTTCCGCTCGATGGCGCGCTGGCCGGCCGCTACATCGCCGGCTTCTTCCTGATGAGCCAATGGCATTGGACCACCTTTTTTCCGGTACAAGGCGACGGCCCGCTTTGGTCGATCCCGTTCGAGACAACCTGTTATGCCCTTCTGCCGATCGGCTTCCTGTTGTTGTTCCATCCCGGGCTGAGATCGCGCTCCGCCCTTCTCAGCCGCATCCTCTGGGTCGCCGTCATCGCAGCAGTGCTGGTCGGCCATTGGCTTGTCGTCACTTCCCTCCCGACAGACAGCGCCGGCCGGGGATGGCAATATGGTATGCAAGGCGGCGCCAAGGAATGGATGCCGCGCTACAATCCCATCGGCTTCTTTGCCATATTTGCCATCGGTGCACTGGCGGCAGGTATCCAGACCATGATCCCGCCGAGACGCTCGCCGGTCTATGATGTCATGGCCATCATCACGATCGTCATCGGTGTATTGCGGCTTTACCTCTCCATCGGCGGCGATTGGGAAGGCTATGGCTGGCTCGGCATTCCCTATGGCTTCCCGGTCTTCCCGCTTGCCGTTGCCGGCGCACTCATCACATTGCCGCAATCTGCATTTCTCGGAAACTTGCTCGACAATGGCCTCAGCCGCTACATCGCCACGGTCTCCTTCGGTGTCTATATCTGGCAGGATATCGTGCTGACGCTGATACAGAAGCTGTTGCCTTCGTCGTTTGGCTCAGGCTCGGACGACGTGCTCCCCGGTTGGATAGTCTCAAGCCTGATCGCAACCGCGATCATCCTCGCCATCGGCACACTGAGCTTTGGTCTTCTGGAGCGTCCCGTCATGCGCTGGGCGCGCACCCAGGAGCAAAGTGCAAAACGTCCCGCCACAGCGTGACGGGACGAAAAATCAGCGAGAGCATAGATCGGCAGCGATCTCAGATACGCGTCGCCTTCAACCGCTCTTCGTCGAGAACGATGCCGAGGCCGGGCGCAGACCCAAGATCCAGCCAGCCCGCTTCATGCTTCAGCGGCGATGCCATCGGATAGTCGCGCCGGGCTTCGCTCCACTCCGGATTGTCATAGGGATATTCGAGCCAGGAGGCATCGGCGACGCCGGCGGTCAGGTGCGCATTGGCGAGAACCCCGATACCATTCGTCCAGGAATGCGGCGTGAACTGCACGCCCGCCTCGCGCGCCTGATAGGCCAGACGCCGGCACCCGGTGATGCCGCCGACCAGCGCCACGTCGGGCTGGATAACGTCGAAAGCACGTTCTTCGATGATGTCACGGAACTCGTATAGTTCGCGCGTCATCTCGCCGCCGACGATCCGGACGGAGGTTGCCTGCTTCAATTCCTTCATGCCCTTGCGGTCGGAACGATGCAGCGGCTCTTCCATCCAGTAGACGCCGAGCCGTTCCAGCTCTCTCGCCACCGTCAGCGCATCCTTGAAAGTCCAGGAGAGCGTCGTGTCCCAGGGCATGCGCCAACCCTGGTTGCAGTCGACCATCAACTCCAGCCGGTCGCCGACGCGAGCGCGGATCGCTTCCAGCGCCTTGACGTCTTCGCGCCAGCCGCCACGGCCGCCCGATGACGAGGAGAAGCGCACCTTCATCGCCGGAAAGCCTTCTTCGATATAGCGCTCCGCCTGAGCCGCCATCGCGGCGGGTTCCCGCAGCACGCCGGAAGACGCATAGAGCCGCACGCGGCTGGCGCGGCCGCCGAGCATCCGCCAGACCGGCTCGCCGGTGATCTTGCCCGAGAGGTCCCAGAGCGCCAGATCCATCGGCCAGCAGCGGCCATAGTGGAAGTTGATATGCGAGAGCACTTCGTAGTGGCGCTCAAGGTGGCGGGGATCCTGCCCGATGAACAGATCCTCATGGCCCTCGAAGCCCTTCATCAGATCACCGGAGCCGATGCCTTCGCGGCCCTCGTCATCTCTGACGCGCACGATGGTCGCATCGAAATGCTTGCGCGGACGACCGTCCCAGCTTGCCTTGAACGCCGGATCGAGCGGCAGGCGATGATGGGTAATCTCAATGGAAACGATCTTGCTCATGGTGGCTCCCTCTCCCCAAGCATGATCCCGAAAAGCGTGACGCCGCTTTCGGGATCATGTTGATTTTTATGTCTTAGCCGAATTGCTGCCAGATAGTCTTGTAGTCGCAATATTTATCGATCGCATGCACCGAACGGTCGCGGCCGAAACCGGATTGCTTGAAGCCGCCGAAGGGCGTCGCGAAGTTCGACATATCATAAGTGTTGATCCACACCGTGCCCGCATGGATCGATTCGGACAGCCGATGCGCCCGATCCATATCCTTTGTGAAGACGGCGCCGGCAAGCCCGTAAATCGTGTCGTTGGCGATCCTGAGCGCTTCCTCCTCCGTATCGAAGGGAATGGCGGCAAGCACGGGGCCGAAGATTTCCTGCCGCGCCAGGCTCATGTCGTTTGTCATGTCGACGAACACACCCGGCGAAACATAATAGCCGCCGGTTTCGCTGAGCACACGTTCGGCTCCGAAAGCACGGCGTGCACCTTCCTTCTCGCCGGCGGCGATCATCGCCAGTACCTTATTCATATGCTCTTCCTCGATCAGCGCGCCGATCTGCGCCGAAGGGTCGAGCGGATGCTTGAGCGCAATATCCGAGCGGGTCACCGCCTCGATCTTCTCGATCAACTTGTCCTGGACGGAGCGTTGCACGATCAGCCGTGTCGAGGCATGGCAGGTCTCGCCGGAATTGTAGAAGCAGCCCCAGGCAGCACACACAGCGGCCGCATCGAGATCCGCATCTTCGAACACGACGAGCGGCGACTTGCCGCCAAGCTCCAGCGCCACGCGCTTGACGTTCGATTGTGCCGCATAGCCCATGATCAGCTTGCCGACCTCGGTCGAGCCGGTAAAGGCGATCATGTCGACATCCATGTGCAGCGCAAGCGGCTTGCCGGTCTCTTCGCCATAGCCCGTCACGACGTTAAAGACGCCGGCGGGCAGACCAGCTTCGAAACCCAGTTCGGCAAGACGGATCGCCGAAAGCGAGGATTGCTCGGCCGGCTTCAGCACGACGGAATTGCCCGCAGCGATAGACGGCCCGAGCTTCCAGGCATCGATGATCATCGGATAGTTCCAGGGCGTGATCGCACCGATGACGCCAATCGGCACCTTGCGCACCAAGGCGCGGGCGTTCGGGCCTGTAGGTGCGACCTCGTCATACATCTTATCGATCATCTCGGCATAAAACTGGATACCGTCGGCGCAAAGGCGCACATCGACACCAAGCGACGCCATGACCGGTTTGCCGACGTCGATGGTCTCAAGCATTGCAAGCTCATCGCCATGGGCGCGGATCAGCTCGGCCCATTTCAGCATGATCTTCTTCTTTTCCAGCGGCTCCTTCTTGCGCCAGACACCGTTCTCAAAGGCGGCGCGAGCGGAAGCAACGGCGGCGTCGATATCAGCGGCATTGCCGCGCGCGAGCTGTGCGCCCGGCTTGCCATCCATCGGGCGGATGCGGGTGAAGGTCTCGCCGGAAGAAGCGGCGCGATGAGCGCCATCGATGAAATGACGTCCCTCAGGCTTCAAGCCGGAAAGAACGTTCTCCCAATAGTCGCGCGTATATTCCTTGGTCATCTCAAATTCCTTTCGGCAGCGCCATGACGGCGGCCGCAAAGCGGTCGATATCGGCATCCGTGACATCGCGGATGGTCGAGCGCCGCATGGGCTGGTTTTCGGTGGCGCGCATTTCGCGGGCAAGGTCACTGGCATCGAATGGCTTGAAGGCAGCGGGCAGCGAACGCGTGATGCCGCATCGATCCATCCAGCCGGAGACGAAGGCGGGAAGCTCCGCAGCGCTCTCGACGCCGCATGCCTTGGCTGCGGCATTGAGATCAGCCGTATCCGCTTCGACCAGCCAGGCAAGCGTTGCCTCGAAGCCGAGCGCCGTCGCTAGACCATGATGGACCGGGCCGAGGCCCGCGAGAGCATGGCTGACATTGTGCGCGATCGCCGTGCCGCAGTTGTCGATGGCAATGCCGCCGAAGCAGGAGCCGAGCAGCACGTCGCCACGAGCAGCGATATTATCCGGCTGCTTGACCGCGGTCTCCAGCGAGCCCGTCAGCAGCCGCAGCGCCTGGTGCGCATAGAACTGCGCGCCACGATGGGTGTTGCGGTTCGTTGCCGCTTCAAAAGCATGGATGAAGGCATCGAGACCACACCATGCCGTGAGATTGGCGGGCAAGGTCTTCGTCAGTGCCGGATCGAGAATGACGAGATCGGCCTTCGTTTCCGGTCCCCAGATCCAGAGCTTCTTGCCCTCCGGCCCGGCGAAGATATTCGTCGCCGAAGTTTCGGAACCCGTACCGGCCGTTGTCGGTATCATGATCTTCTTGAGCGGATTTTTCGGCAGCGGATTGGCCGCCAGCGCATAATGCATCGGATCCTCACCGGAGGCGATGCAGCAGGCGACGATCTTGCCGATGTCCAGCGCCGAACCACCGCCGACGCCGATCACCATATTCGCGCCCTGCCCCACGGCAATGGCAGCATGCAGGTGCGCAAGCTTCGGCTCACCGGCGAAATCCGAAAAGACCTGCGTCTTGACACCGGCTTCCGCGAGCTCGGCGCTGATCTTGGCGGCAAGACCCGACTGCGCCAGGAAGGCGTCGATGACGAGCAGGGCGGAGCCAACGCCATCGAACGACTTGACCGCAGCGGGGAGACCGGAAAGGGCGCCGTCGCCGAAACGAATGTCTGGGATGGCGGAAATGGAAAAGGACACGAGGGATCCCCTGATAAATGCTGATGATATGATGCCGTGATCCTGCATCACAATTTCAGATCTTCAAATCCGGGCAATTATCGGGAATATTGATGATCTGAAGTTATGGAGAGCCCATGCTCGAGAAAATACCCCTGGAAGCCTTTCGCGTGTTCGACGCCGCGGCACGCGCGATGAACTTTTCCCGCGCCGGTCGCGAGCTGAACATCACACAGGCGGCCGTCAGTCGCCGCATCAAGGGGCTTGAGGATCATCTCGGCGCGGCGCTCTTCACCCGCCGCGGCCGAAACCTGGCGCTGACGCCGGAGGGCGAACGGCTGTTCCAGCGCGTGCGCGCCACGTTGGAATATCTCGAAGAGAGCCTCGAGCCATTCCGCGCCGGCACGGGTGAGATCATCTCGATTGCGGCCAGCGGTTCGATCTCGCATCTCTGGCTCGGGCAGCGGCTGAGGGACTTCGGCAAGGAAAGCCCGGGGATCTCCGTGCGCCTGCTGACGACAGACGTCCACTCCGAGCTCGCTTCCGAGAACCACGACCTCATCATCATCTATTCCACCGGCGAGCATCCGCGCTGGAGCCTGACACCGCTGCTGAAGGAGGTGCTGGTGCCTGTTGCCTCGCCGGACTACCTGGCAATCCGCGGCCTCGATCCGCAATCCTTGACGGCGGTCGATATCGCTGCGCTCGACCTGATCGATTACGAACGCGCCAACGCCCATTGGATCAGCCTGCGTCAATGGTTTGGCCGCATCGGCGATCCGTTGAAGGGCAAGTTGCCGAGGCCGCGCCTTTCCTTTTCAACCTACATCATGGCGGTGGAGGCGGCGCTGAGAGGCGAAGGTATAGCGCTCGGCAGTCTCGGCCTCATCGAAGAGTATCTGCAAACCGGCGCGCTCGTCACCGTCGGCAATGACAGCGTCGAGAGCGGCTTCGGATATTATCTCGGCGCGCCGCGCTTTCGTTCGCTCTCTCCGGAAGCGTTGCAGCTGCACCGGTTTCTGCTGCAGGGGCAATAGGCCTGATACGATTTTGGGGCGGAGTATCCGCCCTGCCTCCCTCGCAAGAAGTCGGAGACTCGAAGGGGTTACGGTCGCCCACCGTCCGCCCTCGTGGTTCGAGGCTTCGGCCCTTCGACAAGCTCAGGAGCCTGCGCACCTCACCATGAGGGCTACGTTCGCGCAAGACCGCCCATCGAACCGACCTCATGCGATAACCACTGGCCCCATGCTAAGGCGCGCGCCCCATCCTCACCCTGAGGTGCGAGGCTGCAAGCCGAAGCCTCAAAGGGCGAGGATGGCCCGGACGTTCCAACAAAACAAAAAAGCGGCCCATAGGACCGCTTTCGTCTCAATCACTGCATCCAGACTGGATCAATCCTGCGGGATAGAGCCGCGCAGATGCGAGAGTTCCATGATGAAATGCTCGAGACGCGACTTGTGCTCGTGATGTTCGGCATCCTCAAGCTCGGCCTTCGCGGCATTGATGCGGCGCTCCAGCTCGTCGCGGCTCATGTCTTCCACCGGAACGGCCGATTCAGCAAGCAGAGTGCAGCCAGTCGGCAGGATATCGGCAAAGCCGCCGAATACGACATAATCCTGCTTCTTGCCGGAAGCGGAATGCACCCGCACGACGCCCGGCTTGATCGTCGTCATGGTCGGCGCATGATGCGCCATGACGGTCATTTCGCCTTCGGTGGCGGGAATGACGACATCGATAACTTGCTCCGAGAGGAGCAAGCGCTCCGGAGAAACCAGTTCGAAATTGAAATTGTCAGCCATGAACGGTCACTTCTCGATTGTCTTATTCGCAAGGCAAAGGCGCGCGGGCAATGCCGCGCGCCGATGGATTGGCCTTATCAGGCAGCCAGCTTCTTGGCCTTTTCGATCGCTTCGTCGATCGAGCCGACCATGTAGAAAGCAGCTTCCGGCAGGTGATCGTACTCGCCGTTGACCAGGCCCTTGAAGCCCTTGATCGTGTCTTCGAGAGCAACCAGCTTGCCCGGCGAACCGGTGAAGGCTTCAGCAACGAAGAACGGCTGCGATAGGAAGCGCTCGATCTTGCGGGCACGGGCAACGGCCAGCTTGTCCTCTTCGGACAGTTCGTCCATGCCGAGGATGGCGATGATGTCCTGGAGAGCCTTGTAGCGCTGCAGGGTCGACTGGACCTTACGAGCGATTTCATAGTGCTCTTCGCCGACGACCATCGGGTCGAGCATGCGCGAGGTGGAGTCGAGCGGGTCGACAGCCGGGTAGATGCCCTTTTCAGCAATCGAACGCGACAGAACCGTCGTTGCGTCCAAGTGGGCGAACGAGGTCGCCGGTGCCGGGTCGGTCAAGTCGTCGGCCGGAACGTAAATGGCCTGAACAGAGGTGATCGAGCCCTTGGTCGTCGTGGTGATGCGTTCCTGCATCTGGCCCATGTCGGTGGCGAGCGTCGGCTGATAGCCCACGGCCGAAGGAATACGGCCGAGCAGAGCCGACACTTCCGAACCTGCCTGGGTGAAGCGGAAGATGTTGTCGACGAAGAACAGAACGTCCTGACCTTCATCGCGGAAGTTTTCAGCAACGGTCAGACCGGTCAGAGCGACGCGAGCACGGGCGCCCGGCGGTTCGTTCATCTGGCCATAGACGAGCGCAGCCTTGGAGCCTTCGCCGCCGCCATGCTTGTTGACGCCGGATTCGATCATTTCGTGGTAAAGGTCGTTGCCTTCGCGGGTACGCTCACCCACGCCTGCGAACACCGAGTAGCCACCGTGCGCCTTGGCGACGTTGTTGATCAGTTCCATGATGAGAACGGTCTTGCCGACGCCGGCGCCGCCGAACAGGCCGATCTTGCCGCCCTTTGCGTAAGGGGCGAGCAGGTCGACGACCTTGATGCCGGTGACCAGGATCTGGCCTTCGGTGGACTGCTCGACGTAGGACGGAGCGTCCTGGTGGATGGCGCGCTTGTGAGCGGTTACCAGCGGGCCGGCTTCGTCCACGGGCTCGCCGATGACGTTCATGATACGACCGAGCGTTTCATGACCGACCGGAACCGAGATCGGTGCGCCGGTATCGGAAACGGGCTGGCCACGAACCAGACCTTCGGTGGAGTCCATGGCGATCGTGCGGACCGAGTTTTCGCCGAGGTGCTGCGCGACTTCCAGAACAAGGCGGCTGCCATTGTTGCTGGTTTCGAGAGCATTCAGGATCTTCGGCAGATCGCCATCGAAATGAACGTCGACGACGGCACCGATAACCTGCGTAACCTTGCCGACCGAACCTGCGGCCTGAGCTGCGTCAGCCATAATCTTACCCTCTTTTTCTAGCCTCAGAGCGCTTCCGCGCCCGAAATGATTTCAATCAATTCCTTGGTGATCTGCGCCTGACGCTGACGGTTGTAGTTCAGCGTCAGCTTGTTGATCATCTCACCAGCATTGCGCGTCGCATTGTCCATCGCGCTCATCTTGGCGCCCATTTCACCAGCGACATTCTCAAGGAGTGCGCGGAAAATCTGGACGGAGATGTTGCGCGGGATCAGATCCTCGAGGATCGAAGCCGCATCCGGCTCGTATTCGTAGACGGCGCCCTTGTGAGCGGCGTCTTCTTCGACAACGGCGGGAGCCGAAGCCGGGATCAGCTGCAATCCGGTCGGCACCTGGCTGATGACCGACTTGAATTCGGAATAGAACAGCGTGCAGACGTCAAACTCGCCGGCTTCGAACATCTCGATGATGCGCTTGCCGATGGCATCGGCGTTTTCATAGCCGATACGCTTGACGTCGCGCAGTTCCTTGCGCTCGACGATCAGAGAAGCATACTCACGACGGAGAATGTCGTAGCCCTTCTTGCCAACCGTGAAGATCTTCACGGTCTTGCCTTCGGCCAGCAGCTTGCGAACGTGATCGCGGGCAAAGCGCGCGATCTGCGAGTTGAAACCGCCGCAAAGGCCGCGTTCGGCTGTGCAGACGACGAGCAGATGCACATCGCTCTTGCCGGTGCCGGTCATCAGCAGAGGCGCGCCGTCAGCTTCGCTGACAGCAGCCGTGATGTTGGCAAGAACGGCGCCCATGCGCTGCGAATAAGGCCGCGCGGCCTCGGCCGCCTCCTGGGCACGCCGAAGCTTCGCCGCGGCGACCATTTTCATCGCCTTGGTGATCTTCTGCGTCGCCTTGACGGAGGCGATCCGGTTTTTCAGATCCTTAAGTGAAGGCATCCGGTATCCGTCCTAGAAGTGAGGTCCGATCAGGCGAAAGACTTGGCGTAGCTGTCGAGAGCAGCGGTGAGCTTGCTCTTGGTCGCGTCGCTGATAGCCTTTTCGGTACGGATCGTGTCGAGGATCTCCTTGCCTTCCGAACGGAGGTAGGACAGCAGACCCTGCTCGAACTTGCCGACCTGCGGAACGGCGATCTTGTCGAGGTAGCCGTTGACGCCGGCGAAGATCACCGCAACCTGCTCTTCCGTCTTCAGCGGCGAGAACTGCGGCTGCTTCAGGAGCTCGGTCAGGCGGGCGCCGCGGTTCAGCAGGCGCTGCGTTGCAGCGTCGAGGTCCGAGCCGAACTGAGCGAAGGCGGCCATTTCGCGATACTGCGAAAGTTCGCCCTTGATCGAGCCGGCAACCTGCTTCATCGCCTTGATCTGCGCCGACGAACCGACGCGCGAAACCGACAGACCGACGTTAACGGCCGGACGAATGCCCTGGTAGAACAGGTCGGTTTCGAGGAAGATCTGGCCATCGGTGATCGAGATCACGTTGGTCGGAATGAAGGCCGAAACGTCGTTGCCCTGCGTTTCGATGACCGGAAGAGCGGTCAGCGAACCGGCGCCCAATTCGTCGTTCATCTTCGCAGCACGCTCGAGGAGACGCGAATGCAGGTAGAAAACGTCGCCCGGATAAGCTTCGCGGCCCGGCGGACGGCGCAGCAGCAGCGACATCTGACGGTAGGAAACGGCCTGCTTCGACAGGTCGTCATAACCGATCAGCGCGTGCTGAGCGTTGTCGCGGAAATATTCGCCCATGGCGCAACCGGCAAACGGAGCCAGGAACTGCATCGGGGCCGGATCGGACGCCGTAGCGGCGACGATGATCGAGTACTTCAGCGCACCGCGCTCTTCGAGCACCTTGACGAACTGGGCAACGGTCGAACGCTTCTGGCCGACGGCGACGTAGACGCAGTACAGCTTTTCGCTGTCCGGGCCAGATTCGTGGATGGCCTTCTGGTTCAGGATCGTGTCGAGAAGAATGGCGGTCTTGCCGGTCTGGCGGTCGCCGATGACGAGCTCGCGCTGGCCGCGGCCAACCGGGATCAGGGCGTCGATGGCCTTGAGGCCGGTTGACATTGGCTCATGGACCGACTTGCGCGGAATGATGCCCGGAGCCTTCACGTCGACGCGCGAACGGCGGGTCGCGTTGATCGGGCCCTTGCCGTCGATCGGGTTGCCCAGAGCATCGACAACGCGGCCGAGAAGTTCCGGACCAACCGGAACGTCAACGATCGCGCCGGTGCGCTTGACGGTGTCGCCTTCCTTGATGTCGCGGTCGGATCCGAAGATGACCACGCCGACATTGTCGGCTTCAAGGTTCAGCGCCATGCCGCGAATGCCGCCTGGGAACTCGACCATTTCGCCGGCCTGGACGTTATCCAGACCGTAGACGCGGGCGATACCGTCACCGACGGAAAGAACCTGGCCAACTTCGGAGACTTCAGCTTCCTTGCCGAAGTTTTTGATCTGATCTTTCAGAATTGCGGAAATTTCCGCGGCGCGGATATCCATCAGCCGACCTCTTTCAATGCAAGCTTAAGAGTGGAGAGTTTGGTGCGAAGGGACGTATCGATCTGACGCGAACCGACCTTGACGATCAGGCCGCCGAGGATCGACGGATCGACGGTAACGGCAATCGTTACGTCTTTTCCGGTGACGCCCTTCAGCGCCGCCTTCAGTTCATCTTCCTGCGCCTTAGTCAGCGCATGCGCCGAGGTAATCTCGGCGGAAATTTCGCCACGATGCTGCGCGGCGATAATGCGGAAAGCCTTGATCATGCCCGGCAGCGCAAAAAGGCGCCGGTTCTTGGCAACAAGCTTCAGAAAATTGGTAACGAACGCGCCGAAGCCTGCCTTTTCAGCCAGCGACTGAATAGCGCCGACCTGCTCCTCGGCCGAAAAGACCGGGCTGAGGACGAAACGCTTCAGATCTTCGCTGTCGTCAAGCATGGCTTGGAACCGATCGAGATCGGCGGTCACTGCCGGGACTGCACCCTCCTCAAGGGCCAACTCGAACAATGACGAGGCATATCGTTCTGAAACACCAGAAATATGCTGGGATGTGTCTGCCACGGGCACAAATTTCCCTGATTTCAACCCAAGAACTCGACTTCCGGGTGACGGAAGCCATATACCCTTGAATTCGTTTTGATTTCCCCCAGAAATCAGCAGGAGTGCGTTCCTGCCTCATCCGAAATTCGGGGTTCGTCTAACATAGGATATTGAGACTCGCAACACGCGTATCCACGGAATACGCCATTCGGGTGAAATTATGATGGCAAAAATCGAAAAGCGTGGGGATAGCGTGGACGAATATGGGCCGGACGCGCCGCTTTTCAGCTCAAATATAGCCCAATCCATAAAGAAGAGGTAGCGCCGCCAGAATCGCCTGCACAACCAGAAGGAGAAGACTGAGGAGCACGCCTCCCCGATCTGACATGAGCGCCAGGATGCGGCCAAAGGCCGAAACGCCGAAGGAGGCGCCAAGCGCCAGATAGATCATCGGCTGGGCGAGCAGGATCGCCACAAGTCCGAAGCCCACAAGGAAGCCGCCCGCCGAACGCGCCTCGCCATAGGCCTCCGGCCGTCCCTCGCGTACCTGGAGTTTGAGGAAGCGATAGGTGTAGCCCGGCGCGAACATCATGAAGAGGCCGATCAGCGCCGTAAACGCCGCCGAGCAAAAGGCAAGCTGCTCGCCGAATTCGGTTGGAAAATAGAACTCCATAGGTCGTCCCCAAAAGATCGGTCGGTGCGCAAATCAGGTCAATGAGACGGCCGACTTATGGCATGATCCGGCCAATCAGGGAAAGGCGTCGCCACAATATCAGTGGGGTCAATCACAGAAAGCTCTGTGGATCGATGTCGAGCTGCACCTGCACCGAGCCACGCTCTCTGGGCGATTGCGCCAACATGGCCCGAAGAAACCCCTGCATGTCCGAATTACGCCGGCCGTGCACCAGCAGTCGGAACCGATGGCGGCCGCGCACCAGGGCAAGCGGCGCTTCAGCCGGCCCGAGCACCGAGATGCCCGTGACCTGCGGCGCGGCGTTGCGCATGCCGCGCGCATGGGTCTCGGCATCCTGACGAGTTTCGGCCGAAACGATGATCGAGGCGAGCCGGCCAAAGGGCGGCAGCACCGCCCTCTCCCGCTCGGTAATCTCGCGATCGTAGAAGGCGGCCGCGTCACCGGAGACAATCGCCTGCATGACGGGATGCTGCGGCTGATAGGTCTGTAGCAATCCATGGCTCTTCAGCCCGGTTCGCCCGGCGCGTCCCGTCACCTGCGATAAAAGCTGGAACGTCCGCTCGGCGCGCGCGGATCGCCATTGGCAAGGCCGAGATCGGCATCGACGATGCCGACCAGCGTCATCAGCGGGAAATTGTGGCCCTTGGCAACCAGCTGCGTGCCGATGACGATATCCGCTTCGCCCTTGGCGATGGCCTCAAGCTCCAGCCGCAACCGCTTGACGCCACCCATGATGTCGGACGAGAGCATGATCGTCCGCGCCTCGGGGAAGTGGCGCTCCACCTCTTCAGCGATGCGCTCGACGCCCGGCCCGCAGGCGACGAGATGGTCAAGCGTGCCGCATTCGGGGCAGGCTTCCGGCGTGCGCTCCGCATAGCCGCATTGATGGCACTGAATCTGGCCGCGAAACCGGTGCTCCACCAGCCAGCTCGAGCATTGCGGGCACTGGAAGCGATGGCCGCAGACCCGGCACAGCGTCAGCGGCGCGTAGCCGCGCCTGTTGAGGAACAGCAACGCCTGCTCGCCCTTGGCAACCGTCTTGCCGATGGCGCGGAGCAGGACAGGCGAGAGGAAACCGCCGCGCTCCGGCGCGTGGCGGCGCATGTCGACCAGATGCAGATCGGGAAGAGCGGCATCGCCGAAGCGGGTCGGCAAATGAATCGTGGTGTAACGTCCGCTCTGGCCGTTGACCTGGCTTTCGACCGAGGGCGTGGCGGAAACCAGCACCACGGGGAAATCGCCGATGCGGCCGCGCACGACAGCCATGTCGCGCGCGTTGTAATAGACGCGGTCTTCTTGCTTGTAGGCCGGATCATGCTCTTCATCGACAATGATGAGGCCAAGATCCTCGAAGGGCAGGAACAGGGCCGAGCGCGCGCCGGCCACGACCCTGACTTCACCCGTCACGGCCTGCCGCCAGACTTTTTCGCGCATCTTCGGCGCGAGATCGGAATGCCATTCCGCCGGCTTGGCACCGAAGCGATCCTGAAAACGCTCCAGGAAACTTGCCGTCAGTGCGATCTCCGGCAGCAGGATCAGCACCTGCTTACCGCGCCGGAGCGTTTCGGCAATCGCCTCGAAATAGACCTCCGTCTTGCCGGAGCCGGTGACGCCGTCGATAAGCGAAACTGCGAACTCGCCCTTGCGCACATCCACCAATATCTCGTCGGCCGCATCCTTTTGCGGACCTTCCAGCCGGGACGGAATGAATTCTGGATCGGGCTTGGCGACGACGGCCGGCGGCGGCAGAAAAATGGTCTCGAAAATGCCTTGCGAGATCAGCCCATCGACGACGCTTGTGGAAACGCCGGCCGCATGCGCCAGGCCGATGCGTGTCCATGACAGCCCGTCGGCTGCAGTCTCCATCACCCTCGTGCGCGCCGGCGTCAGCCGCTCCGGCTGCCCGCCGATGAAACGCAATCCCTCGACCATAGGTTCGGGATCGAAGGCCGCCGGCGCCCGCAAGGCCATGCGCGCCACCAGCCCCGGCGGCGACAGCGTGTAGGTCGCGACCCAGTCGATGAAATCGCGCATATGCTTGCCGAGCGGCGGGCAATCGAAGACGCGCGTGATCGGCCGAAGCTTCTTCGGATCGACGCCATCATCATCCTCGCCATCCCAGACGACGCCGATGACCTGCCTTGGCCCGAGCGGCACCTGCACGACAGAGCCGGGCTCGACCGCCATCCCCTCAGGCACCGCATAGGAATAGGCCCTCGGCGCCGGCAGCGGCACCAAGACAGAAACAGTGCGGCTCATCACAGGTTTCGCAGGCGCCGCCTCGAAAAGCGCACCGAACAGATCGGAAGAATCTTTACTCATTGCGCCAGACCATGCCCCGGACGGGCGGAAAAGAAAACCCGGGAATAGCAAACCGCTGCCAGCAAAAATGGGGACGGCCTGTAAGCTGTTGTGAATATCTAGGTTTTATGTAGCAATGCTACCCATGACCATTATCGGCCCAAAGCGGACGATTCTGAACGATCCATGAGGCAACTGCTTCAAGACACCCCAATTGGCACCAAGCCGCCTAGACGTTCGTCCGCCACTGGCCCATTGCAGACTCCTCGGAACGCGCTAAACGTGTCGCTGGAATAGCGAGGTCGAGATGGTTAGAGGCAGGAAGCAGAAACGAGGCGATGTCGTTAGGATCGACATTGGAAACGGAAAGTACTTTCATGCAGTCGCCCTAACAAATCCGCTCTTCGCTTTTCTCGACGGCGTTTTCGAACGTGAAGAACCGGTCGAAGATGTGCGGGATCGAGCTGTTATCTTCAAGCTATGGGTGATGGACAGCGCTGCGAAGTCCGGGCGATGGCCCGTTGTCGGCAAAGTTGACCTACCCACAGTGTCCGCGTTGGATCGCGCGGTATTTTTCAAGCAGGACCGGATTTCAGGCAAAATATCAGCGTATGATGCCATCACGAATTCCGAGTCCTCGCTAAGCTTTGAAGGGGCAGACCTCCTGGAATGCGCTGCTGTTTGGAGTCCCGAGCATGTCGAAGACAGGCTTCGTGATCATCTGAACGGCAACCCGAACAAGTGGTGGGCATCAATGCGGCCCCGAAAATAGCGACGAGGAACGTCCGGTGCTGGCGCGAAGCCGCCGAGACGTTCGTCCGCCCTCGACCCAGAGGGGACGAAGGACATATTCCAGACCATTGAGGTGGTGGAGCTTTTTGTCCCCCTTAGCTAACCTGTACTTACGTTGTCGGCTTAGGAAACTCGAATGAAAGACCTAGACCTATCTAATGATTTTTATATCGAATGGTTCAACAACGAGGACTTCACTTCCGGCCGCATCTACCATATCGAGCGAAACAAGCATGGGGGCTCATTATCGAAGGGGGTTGCCCGCTTTTTCATCACGCAGGCGAGAATTCCAGCCGAAGGATATTTTCCTCACCGCAGGCTTGATTGCTTCGTAAGCGACAGCAAGCTCGTTCCTAAACCCGAGCAACTAGCGCGAGATTTGTTTCGCGCTTTGATAGGTCGCGGTTTGATAGACGAACCGACATGGTTGGGTTGGCATGTTGCCGAAGAGCGAGGTGGAGCCCCTTTTGGCGAGGTTTACGACTGGAATTAAGAGGCGCTCCTCGATGGCCGCTATTGGCGCATTTACGACGTCATCTCCGCCGCAGTCGGCCCGAAGCCGACATGCTTCGCAAGCTAACGGCCGGGATATTCGCCAGCAAACGGCCCGCTCGTCCAAGGGCCAACGTCGTAGCCAGTATCGACGAGATTGAGCGGCGTTTGAACCGCGTCCTCCAGTCCTGACTGAAGGGATTGATAGTAATCGATAATACCGAATTGAGACCACGGCGACCGGTTGAACCCATGCTCAAAGTGATTGTAGTAAATCACCGTTTCGCCAATCAGTGCGACAACCCAACAAGGCCCATAACCCTTTAAGGTCCATTCCTCTGGCGTCCGTTTGATGACTTCCCAGAGATTACGCTGCTTGAAGGACATCCGGCTCCAGCCGTCATTAATCTCGTCCCAAAGTTTCTCTTCTGGAAATGACATGTAGCCTCCAGGGCAAGGGCTGATGCTATTCAAGCGATTTTGATAGATCGCTAAAGATGCATTTTCAATGGCCGCAATTGGCGTGAAGCCGCTTAGACGTTCGTCCGCCATCAGCCCGAAGCTGACCACACTATTGATCAAGCTGTCGCCGCAATGGCCTGTAAGTCTGCAAGAGTCAACGGACGGAATCTCATAACCAGCTTGGGGCCGTCGTAGAGATCAATTTCTCCGGCCGCTTCTTCAAACTGGACTATCCGAGGAAAGTGTAGTTCAGCTGATTGAGGCGTTTTCGTTATCAAGCCATTTGGCTCAGGTAACACCACTTCGCAGGTCGCGAAACCTCCGAGTCCAAAGGCTAACGGTCGTACATTGTTCTGGTAATCCCAAGGGGTCCCCTCAAGCCGGAACACAGTGCCAACAATTTTCATAACGACAAGATGCATCGACCCCAATCCGTAAAAGATCATTCAGTGGCTATCGGAATGTCACGAATGGCAGCAATTTGCGCAAAGTCGCCGTAAACACGCTATCTCAAATGGCGGTATCCGCTACCCAATTCCGTGAATATCAGAGATCTCACGATACCCCAAAAAGCCTGCCATCCTCACGAATCCGCAGAACAGGCTGATCAAAACTATCATTATTGAAAATCGCATCGGCGGCAGAAGCAGGCGCGCACGAGCGCTGGTATAGATCAAAGGCCGGCCGGTATCGGTTGGCATAGAGCTCGCGGATTGCCTCTGCGCCTCCCAGAAGCTGAGTGTCGCGCTCTATGCCGCGTTGTTCGGACACATGCTCCGAGGTCTCGACGAAGACCGCAATATCCCAGCCACCGCGCAGCTCGGGCCGCTGGAGAAACGTTCCGTCGACAATGAGGATGGCGTCGGCGGGTGCGAATTGCGGCTCCTGCTCGATCGGCACGTCATTGTGCAGATCGAAGGAGGCCGTGCGATACCAGCCGTCGCCGCCCGGACCCAAGGGATCGAGAAGGAGCGCATTGATGGCGGGAAGATCGCGGGCATCATGGTAATAGCCCTCAGCGGAATGCCGCCCGCGCGCATAGCGCTCCACCTTCGGCCTGTGGAAACCATCGATCGAGGTGCGAATGACCTCCCGGCCCTTGGCCCTGAGGCAATCGGCCAATTCGTTGGCCAGCGTCGTCTTGCCGGATGCCGTCCTCCCGTCGATCGCAATGCGGATAGGCGTTGTCGACTCCAGCTTTGCGATCATGACGGCTAGGTCGTTCAACACAGCGGCTCTACGCGAAGACGTCATATCGTCAATCCTGTTTCAGCAGATATCTATTCGTCGTCATCGTCGATCACGCCGGTCAGCCGCATGCCGTCGATCCAGGTGGCGCCGTCTTCGCGGATCACCCGGCGCGGCCGCGCGCCGCAGCGCTCGCGCACGGCGGCGGCCAGCACCTCGGAATGGGTGACGATCCAGATCTGGCTGGTCTTAGCAGCCTGCGCGATCATCTCGGCAAGCGGCACCAGCATGTCGGGATGCAGGCTCGCCTCCGGCTCGTTGAGCGCGATCAGCGGCGGCAGGCGATAGGACATCAAGGCGGCGGCAAGCCCGAGGAAGCGGATCTGGCCGTCGGACAATTCGCGAGGCTGGAAGACGCGCTTGGGGAATTCCGGCAGCATCAGGCCGAAATCCGCCGTCTCCTGTGGTTCGGGCACGACGAGACGCGCGCCGCCAAGGGCGGCAGCCAGAACCCTATCGAGTTCGACGGTATCCTCGCGGGTGTGGACGAGCGTCGCAAAAACTGCGGCGATATTGGCGCCGTCCTCGTCCAGCATCGGAGATGTCACGGCAAGGCATGGCGCGCGTAGAGGCGAGCCGCGATCGGTGCGAAAGCCATGATAGAACCGCCAGGCGTCGACGGCTCGGCGGAAAGTACCGATTTCGGGATAGTATCCGGCATCGCCGAGCAGCGCGATCGCTGTTTCCGATGTCAGCGCCTGCTCTGGATGGGCCTGCATGCGGCCATTCTCGCCGCGAACCGAAATGCCCGGCCCGTCACGCTTCATCATCGTCACCGGCCGCCGGCCCGTCTCGATCAATAATTCCTCGGCCTTGACCTGAGGCTCCAGCGGAAAGCCGGTGGAGGCAAGCGGCGGGCGCATACCGGCTTCGATCCAATAGCGGAAGGTCGCCGCCCGCTCCATGTCGAGCAGTTCGACATCGAAGCGGATACGGGCGGATTCGTGTGAACGCCGCTTGCCCGACCACATGGCCGAAAACATGCCGCCCTCGCTGGAAATCTCATGCGCCAGCCGGCCGCGAACCGCCGCCTGCACGAGCTGCAGCGAACGATAGAGATTGGACTTGCCGACCCCGTTCTCGCCGATGAACAGGTTGACGTCGGCCAGATCCATGCGGATCGAGCGCAAAGAGCGGTAATTCTGGGCGAACATGGAGCGAAGTTGCATAGGCCCGCTCTAACCGATTCCCGATTTAAAGAGAATGCGCGGCCAGCGCCTCGTCCTGCCTTGGGGACAGGAGCGGCGAAAATCGCGCATTGCCGTCGGCTGCGAGATCGACGACCGTGTGCTTCTCCAGCGCCTTCGTCACCTCGTTGACGTCGCCGTCCAGATGCTCGACAGGAATGAGATTGCCGACGAGAAAATCGAACCGGTCGCCGCGCTTGTTCAGAAGCTCGTGAAAGACCGTCATGTCGCGCAGCTCGGTCGACCATTTGGCAAACCAATAGAACAGGCCGGAATTGCGCGCCGTCAGATTAACGGGCAGGATCGGCAGATTATATTTGCGCGCCAGACCCACGGCCGATGTCTTCCACGGCCGCTCGTTCAGCTTGCCATTCGCCCAATAGGCAATGCGGCCGGATGGAAACAGCACGGTGACCTTTCCCTCGGCGACCGCCCGGTTGGTGAGCTGCAGCGTCTCGCGCGTCTTCAGCTTGCTCTTATATTCATCGCGCCATTCCACCGGAATAATCATCTCGGCAAAACGCGGATTGACGCGCACCGCATCTCGATTGGCAAAAACCATCATGTCGGGGCGGCGCGATTTCAGCAGGTCGAACACGGCAACGCCGTCGGCAATGCCGGTGGGATGATTGCTGACAAGGATGAAGCCGCCCGACGCCGGAATGCGATCGGCATGCGTCACGCCGATATCCAGCCGCAGCAGATCGCTCATATATTCGAAGCACTGAAAGCCGGAAAGCTTGGCGACATCATTGGCGAATTCGATCGCCCTGTTATAGCGCAGCAGCGTATAGAGGAAGGGACGCATGACCGGCCAGAGCGGATTACGGACGATCTTCTGGCCACGTTCGGCGATCAGCGTGTCGACGATATGTCCCGGCTGGCCCTGGGACACCAAAGCGATCGCCTCTGCAAGTTGTCCCAATGCAGTTATCGAACCCCGGCGTGCCATGAAGTGTCCTGAATGGTTGGGATATATTCTATCGCAATCGAATATGATCGAAGCATGACAAGCGCCTCGCATATAGCCGCTGAACCATCGGAGATTGGCGAGCAGGGCCTATATGCAGTTTCTAAAGTACCGCTGCCCCCGCAATGCACCGGAAATGCAGGTGGAGCAACCGGAAAGTTAGTGATTCCATAACCTTCCCTCATTCAAAGTGGCAGAAGGAATCCGAATTTCAAGGGGTTTTCCACTGAACGAATTGCTTGTTATCGCCGACTCCGGGTTGATGGCGGAACGCAGCCGCTGGCTTGAGACGCTCGGCCAGGAGCGCCGGCTTGCGGCCCACACGCTGAATGCCTATGAGCGGGACACGCGGCAGTTCCTGACCTTTCTTACCGGTCACCTCGGCGGCCCGGCAACGATCGCGGACATTCACGCGCTGCGCCCCGCCGATTTTCGCGGCTTTCTCGCCGCGCGGCGAAAGGAAGGCGCCGGCGCCCGCTCGCTCGGGCGCAATCTCGCCGGCCTTCGCTCGCTGCTGCGCTATCTCGAAAAGAAGGGGCTGGTGAACGCCGCCGGTGCAGCCGCAGTGCGCTCGCCGAAACAGCCGAAATCGCTTCCCAAGCCGCTTTCCGAGACCCGCAGGCGATCACCGTCGTCAGCGACGAAGCACAGTTGAACGAGGAACCATGGATCGCCGCGCGCGATGCGGCCGTTCTGACCCTGCTTTACGGCTGCGGCCTGCGCATTTCCGAAGCGCTTGACCTGAAGCCGCAGGATTTTTCTCCGGGCGCAACCTCGCTGCGCATCACCGGCAAGGGCAACAAGACGCGGCTGGTACCGCTGCTGCCTGTTGTCGTCGAGGCAGTCAGCCACTATCGCGCACTCTGCCCCTATCATCTCGACACAGATGGCCCCCTTTTCCGCGGCGCCCGCGGCGGCAAGCTGCAGCCTGGCATCATCCAGCACGGCATGCAGAAACTGCGGGGCGCCTTCGGCCTGCCCGACACGGCGACGCCGCATGCCCTGCGCCATTCCTTTGCCACCCATCTGCTGGCGGGCGGCGGCGATCTGCGCACTATCCAGGAACTGCTCGGCCACGCCAGCCTCTCGACGACGCAGGTCTATACGGGCGTCGATTCCTCAAGGCTGCTTGAGGTCTACGACCGCGCTCATCCGCGCGCGTAAGGAAGCATTAACCCCTCGTGTTAAGGGAATATCCGTCTCCTGGAGGTAGAGCAGGAGCATATGCCGCCATGTCTCCGGAATGTCGCTTTCGCGCTTTAGGAGTCATGGCCTCTGCCAGCGGAAGGTTTCAATGATTTCTGCCCTTGGATCCAAGACGATGCGGTCGACGAAGCCGGCACTCGGCGATATCCTCTTTTGGCTTGCAACCAGCTTGCCGCTGATGCTGGCCGTCGTCCTGATCGCAACCATGCTCGCGCTGCAGCCGGCGCACGCCGACGAAATCGCATCCGACAGCTGCGGCGGCAAAGATCTGATGGCCGAACTTCAAAAGAGCGATCCGGCCAAATACGCCTCGATCATCGAGGCCGGCGACAAGGTGGAGAATGGCAAGGGCATCTTCTGGAAGATCGAGAAGCAGGGCCTAAAGCCCTCTTGGCTGCTCGGCACCATGCATGTCTCGGATTCGCGCGTGCTCACCATGCCCAAGGGCGCACCGGAAGCAGTCGCCGCCGCCGATACGATCGTCGTCGAATCCGACGAAATCCTCGACGACAAGAAGGCCGCTGCCGCTCTCTTCGCCAATCCGTCCCTGATGATGCTCAACGATGGTTCGACCATCAGCGAGCATCTGTCGCCCGAAGATAACGCCAAGCTGGAGGCCGGACTGAAGGAGCGCGGCATTGCGCTCGCCGCCGTCTCCCGCATGCAGCCTTGGCTGATCGCAAGCTCCTTCGAGATGACCGGTTGCGAGGTTCGCCGAAAGACCGCCGGCGCGAAGTTCCTCGACCAGAAGCTGGCAACCGACGCCGCAGCGGAAGGCAAGCAAGTGAAGGGTCTGGAAACGCTGGCGGAGCAGGCCAAGGCAATGAGCGACCTGCCCGTGGCGCTGCATCTGAAATCGCTGATCCAGACGCTCAGCCTCGGCGACAAGATCAACGACGTCAACGAAACGATGACCGACCTCTATCTTGCCGGTAATATCGGCGCGATGATCCCGATGCTGAAGGTGATCGAGCCAGACCAGAATATTTCGGATAACGACACCGCCGCCTTCGAGCAGCGCATCATCCTCGACCGCAACAAGGTCATGGCCGAACGCTCCGCGCCGATCCTAGACAAGGGGAATGTCTTCATCGCCGTCGGCGCGCTGCATCTGGCGGGAGATCAGGGCCTGGTGGCGCTGTTTCGCAAGCAGGGCTTCACCGTTACCGCAGCAAACTAAACCGGTCATTCGCGCACCGGCAACTAGCGCTTGAGTTGGGCAGATCGCTCAGCCATACTCGTGCGATGTTGGTCAAACCCGCATCCGGATTGTTATGAGAAACAGCTTTCCTGCAAATTTGGGAGGCTGCTTCAAAGGCATCGCATCCCGCATCGCCGCTACGCTTCTTCTGGCCGCTTTCCTGTCCGCACTAGCCGGCACGCCGGCACTGGCGGATGGCTTCGGAAACTGCGCCGGCAGCAATATTCTCCTGGAGTTACGGAAAAAAGACCCGTCACGCTACCAGACGATGATGGACGATGCAGCGAATGTCAGAAACGGCCACAGCATCTTCTGGAAGATCGAAAAGCCCGGCGTGAAGCCTTCGTGGCTTTTCGGCACTATCCATTCCAGCGACGAGCGCGTGCTGAAATTGCCGGCTGAATTTCGTAATGCCTTCGACCATATCAACACTCTGGTGCTGGAGTTGAAGGAAATCTCCAAGCCCAACACCATCGCGATAGAGCTTCTGAAACATCCGGAACTGACGATGTTGCCGGCTGAAAAGCCTCTGGATCATATCCTGCCGACTGACGAGACGGCGCAGATCGCAGCCGCGCTTGAGAAAAAAGGCATACCGATCACCTCGGTTCTCCGCATGCGCCCCTGGTTTCTTTACACCTCGCTTCTGATGTGCGCCCCCGAACGGAATTCCAACGGCGGCTTTGTTCTGGACAGGCAATTGGCCGTGCAGGCCGAGAACAAGGGCGTGGATGTCGAAGGGCTAGAAACACCGCTCGAGCAATTCCAGGCGATGGCGGATCTGCCTGATGATCTGACGATGAAGGGCCTCCTGCAGGCTTTCCAATTGCCCTACAACATGAATGACGTCACGGAGACTCTGATCGCGCTTTATTTGACCGGGAACAGCGGTTTGATGAAGGCCTTCGCCGACGATCTCTCCGATGAGAAGACCATCGAGGCCGTATTCAACCAGCGCATCATCACCGACCGCAATGAAGTGATGGCGAAGCGTATCGTGCCCTATCTGGAAAAAGGCAATGTGATGATGGCCGTCGGCGCCCTCCACCTTCCCGGTGATCAGGGCGTGGTCCAGTTGCTGCGCAAGCAAGGCTTTACGGTGACGTCGGTAAACTGACCGCACTCATGCGCCTGCCGAAGTTGGCGAGCATCGTTGCAACGATCAGCCGGTGGAATGGCGTGATCAGCGCGATATAGATCCGCCCAAGCAATATCTTTCGCCTGACAAGCGTCGTGGCATCAACCAGCCGGCGTCCCTGTTCGTCGGACCGAACGTCGATGACGACACGAAAGTCGAGATGGCGATCATCAAATCCGAGAACGACTTGACTGTCCGATTTGCTGACAACCGGAAAGAAACCGATTGTTTCCAGATTATCCACCTTGGTGTCGCGGGAGGATTTCAATCCGAGCAGCCCGGTCACAATGTCGCGCAGCCTCACCAATAGCCGAACCCAGAGCGGAAAACGGCTAAGCATCGCATGCGCAGCCGCAATTGCCGTAAAATCCGATTTCGAAACCTGTAGCTCGTAACAATCCGCCCAGTCCGCGCTCGGCAGCGCAGGATGTGGCATGAGCGGCCTCACCATCATGGGTCTTGAAGACATCTTATCGTCCTTTGCCTTGACGGCTGCAAGCTACCACATGCAGCATATCAACCCCAACGAGAAATGCCGACTGCAACAATTTACCAGACGTGTAATCGGCTAGCGTACCGCCGATCCGTTAGCCGGCAATATCTTCAGCCGCCAGGCCGTATCCGACTTCAGATATGTGGTCGCAGTCGCGCGGACATCCTGTGCCGTAATCGACTGATAGCCGGCGATGCTGCCGCGAATACGCTCGAGACGGCGCGGGTCAGTCTGGGCGTTGCGAAGGCCCTCCAGCCAATAATTATTGCTCTGTTGCGAGCGCTTTATCTCCTCGACGATCGGAGCCCTCGCCCGCGTCAGCTCATCCGGAGAAACGTCCTTATCCCGCAAGTCCGCGGCGATCTTGTCCACGAGATCGAAGAAGTGATCCACCTTGGCGGGCGTCGTCTCCAGATAGACATAGGCAAAGCCATAGCCCGGTATCGACCGCGACAGATCGACATCTCCCTGTGGGCTGTAAGTCGCGCCCTCTGCAATGCGGAACTGATCGATCAGACGATTGCGGAGGATCGCACCTGTGACATTGGCAGCAGCTGCGCGCGGCAGATCGGAGAAGAAGTCGCCGATCGGCATGGCGACGAGCGCACCGGCATTGTCGCTCCGCCCATCATGAAGCAGCACGACGGGTTGTGGCGTTGGTGCCGGGAAATGCACATCGGTGTCCTCGGCCTGCTCCTGCGTATCGGGACGAGCCGGCAGCGCGCCGAAGGTCTGTGCGGTCATGCGGATGGCATCATCAACCTGAACATCGCCGGCGACGATGACTTCGATCTGTCCCTTGGCAATGGCCGGCCGCAAGACCGCCTCGAAATCTTCCGGCTTGGCATCGAGCAATTGCGTCCTCTCCGGGAAAGCCCAACGCGGATCGCCGGAATGCAGAAGGCCGGGAAGATCGCGGCCGACCACGGTGCCCGGCGCGGCCTGAAGCTGCGGCAGGCTGTTGAGATAGGCCTGCTGCACCCGCTTGAAGACATCGGGTCGATAGGCCGGATCGGAGACATAGGCCGTCAGAAGCTGCAACTGCGTGGCCAGATCGCTCGGCCGCGTGGCTCCCTCGAACTTGAAGGCGCCGTCTTGGATGGAGAAATCGCTGCCGAGGACATTGCTGGCGAACGCCTTCTGCATGTCGTCATAGCTGATCGCGTTCAGACCGGACAGCGGCACCGCCGGCGCTGCCCAGAGCGGCAGCGACCGATCATGCGGCAGATCGAGCCGGCCGCGGCCGACATTGACACGGACCAGAACTTCATCGGCGCGAAGCTTGGTCGGCTTGACGGTCAGGCGCACACCATTGGCAAAGCGTACCATCGTCACGCCGAGATCATCGATCACACGCCGTTCAGCAACATCGCCCGATGGTCCGAAATTGGTGTAAGGCCATGCGACCGCTGCCGTATGCTCGGGCGCGGTAACCGGCGTCGCACGCGAACCGGCATAGGCCTTTTCGACGGCTGCGACACCGCCCTCGGGCATTTGCGGAATTTGCAGCACCAGTTGCGGACCATTGCCCGCAAAGGCAGCCTGGAGGCTCTGGTTCACCTCGGCAGCAGTGAGCCCCTTCATCGCGGCATCGAACAGCGAGAGATCATCCGCAGGCGAGGTGAAGACCGCGCCTTCACCGACACTCCAGGCAAGCGATGCGGCGATGTCCGGGCTCGTGCGGGTTGCCGCGCCGCCCGCCGCTGCCTGCAATGTCGAGCGGTATTCCGCAATCTCGCGGTCGACCTCGCTTTGCGCGGCACCGAACTCAGCGATGCGGCGCTGCTCCTGATCGATGGCGTTGAGCGCCGTCTGCCATTTGTCTGGATCGCTGTCAGCGGCAATCATCGTGACATGAGCGGACTTCAACAGATCCTGTGATCCGGCCTGCACGCTGACGAAGGGCGGGTTGGGCTGCTGCGCCAGCAGGGATATGCGGCGGTTGAGAACAGCCAGGCCAATCCCTTCCACCAACTGCTGACGGCGCTTGGCAACCGTGTCCTGCGAGGCATCGTAAGGGCGGGTCCAGGCGATCTGCACGCGGGTGGCACCGCCCGGCACGATCACCGTCCCGACACGCTCTCCATGCTTCTTCAGCGCACCAAGATCGATATCTGCCGGCGCCGGCGTCTTCGCCGTCCAATTGCCGAACCGGTTGCGGATATCGGCTTCAAGAGCAGCCGGATCGATGTCGCCGACCACGATCAGCGTCGCACGCTCGGGCCGGTAATTGGTGCGATAATAGTCGCGTACCAGATCGACCGGGGCGTTGCTGATAATGTCTGTCTTGCCGATAGGCGGCCGCTGCGGCACGCGCTGGCCGGGCAGCAGCAGGTTCACGAAGCCGATCCCGCCCCGATATTGCGGCGTGTCGCGCAGCTTCTCTTCCGAAAGGATGACACCGCGCTCGCGATCGAAGGCGCCGGCATCGAGCGTCAGTTCGCTCGCCGTCTCGCGCATCAGCATCAGGCCGGTGGATACTGTCTCCTTGTCGGCCTCCGGCAGATCGAGCGCATAGACGGTCTCGTTGTAGCTGGTGGACGCATTGGTATCGGCACCGAAGGCCAGACCAAGGCGCTGGAGCGTGCGGATCATCTCGCCTTCGGCAACATGGGTCGAGCCCTTGAAGGCCATATGCTCTAGAAAATGCGCCAGGCCCTGCTGATCATCATTTTCCTGGAGCGAGCCGGTGCCGATGCGAAACCGGATCGCCACCTGCCCCGCAGGCGTCGCATTGTGCATGATGGCGAAGCGCATTCCATTCGGCAACGTGCCAAAACGGATACCGGATTCCACGGGCAAATCGCTGGTGGCCTGCGGCCAGGCGACGGCTTGCGTTTCCGCAAGGGCCGGCAACGCAGCCGGCACAAGGACCGTGAGCAGAGTTGCAAGGAAAAGCTTCAGGGAGATGGCAATGACTGGGATTTTGCGTGACATGCTTGCTTCGCTGGATGGGAGCGGATCGCTGATGCGATGAACGAGTGTCCCGTTCATCGCATCATCGTTTGTGCATTGCAATCCCAGTATTCGACCGAGCTTAAATGCCCGATCTTACATGTGGATCGGCTTGAAGAAGGTCGCGAGCGCTGCTTCCTTCACCGCTTCCGACATTGTGGGATGCGCATGGCAGGTGCGTCCGAGATCCTCGGACGAGCCGCCGAACTCCATCAGAACGGTAATTTCGTGGATCATCTCGCCGGCGCCAAAGCCGACGATATGGCCGCCGAGAACCCGATCGGTTTCCTTGTCGGCCAGGATCTTGACGAAACCATCCGTCGCCAGCATGGCGCGGGCACGACCGTTGGCGGAGAACGGGAACTTGCCGACCTTGTAGGCAATACCCGCAGCCTTCAGCTCTTCCTCGGTCTTCCCGACGGAAGCAACTTCCGGCTGGGTGTAGACGACGCTCGGAATGACATCGTAGTTCACGTGACCGGCCTGGCCGGCGAGGATTTCGGCCAGCGCCACGCCTTCGTCTTCGGCCTTATGCGCCAGCATCGGGCCCTTCACGACGTCACCGATGGCATAGATGCCGGCGACATTGGTCTTGAAGTGGCCGTCGATTTCGACACGGCCACGGTTGTCGAGCACGACACCAGCTTCTTCGAGGCCAAGGCCAGCCGTATACGGCTTGCGGCCGGTGGCAACCAGCACGACATCGGCGTCGAGCACGACCTTGTCGCCGCCCTTGACCGGCTCGAAGGTGACCTTCGCGCCATTGCCAGACTTCTCAACGCCAACAACCTTGGCGCCGAGGTGGAATTCCAGGCCCTGCTTGGCGAGCATGCGCTGGAACTGCTTGGAGACTTCGCCATCCATGCCACCGAGGATGCTGTCGAGATATTCGACAACGGTGACCTTGGCGCCGAGGCGCGACCAGACCGAGCCGAGCTCAAGGCCGATGACACCGCCGCCAACCACGATCATCTTGCCCGGCACCTTGTCGAGCGCGATGCCGCCGGTCGACGAGATAATGACCTTCTCATCGATCTCGAGCGGCACGCCGGGAATGCCGGCAACGTCGGAACCGGTGGCGATGACGATGTTCTTGCCCTCGATCTCGGTGACCTTGCCGTCGTCGGCCGTCACGGCAACCTTGCCGGCGGCAACGATCTTGCCGGTACCCTGGAAGGCATCGATCTTGTTCTTCTTGAAGAGGAAGGCGACGCCCTCGACGTTCGACTTTACGGTCGCATCCTTGTGCGCCAGCATCTTGCCCAGGTTCAGCTTCGGCGCGGCAACTTCCACACCGAGTGCATCCAGGCCATGGCCCGCTTGGTGGAACATTTCGGAAGCATGCAGCAGCGCCTTGGAAGGGATGCAGCCGATGTTGAGGCAGGTGCCGCCATAGGTCGCACGCTTTTCGACGACCGCCACCTTCAGGCCGAGCTGCGCTGCCTTGACTGCGCAGACATAGCCGCCGGGACCGGTTCCGATAATGATCACATCGTAGGACATGGTTTAATTTCCTTGTTTTATATCTCTGTTAGTCGGCCGCCCGCACCAGGGCGAGGCGGATGCCGAAGCCGACGAGCGCCGCTCCGGTGATGCGGTTGAACCATTTGCCTGACGCGATGAAGCGATCGCGGATCGGCTTGACGGTGAAGAAGATGGAAACGCCGGCAAACCAGGCGACGAGCGCCGTAGCCATGCCGATGCCATAGCTGAACTGGATCAAGGCCGGGGTGTCGTGGTGCACGAGCGTCGAAAACAGCGACAGGAAAAACAGCACCGGCTTCGGATTGAGCGCATTGGTGATGAAGCCCGTCGCCAGGCAACGCCAGACGGAGACCGGCTTGCGGTCCGCATCGGTGATCTCGATTTCGGCCACCTTGAAACCCGGCTCGCGGAAGGACTTGATGCCCAGATAGACCAGGTAGAGAACGCCGGCCCATTTAATCATGCTGAACAGCATCAATGATTGCGATACGATCAGGCCGAGGCGAGAATGGTGTAGCTGATGTGAAAGAGCAGCGAGAAGCCCATGCCGAGCCCGGTCATCATGGCAGCACGGCGGCCATGCACGATGCTCTGGCGCAGGATCACGGCAAAATCGGCGCCGGGAACGACGATGAAGATCGAGAACACAGCCATCAGGCCGAGAAATTCGAGAATATATTGCATATCATCCACCCATTCTGATCAGCGGCCACCGCTCACGTCGAGCAGCGCACCCGTTATATAGGATGCATGCGGGCTCAAGAGATAGAGGATGGAGTCGGCGACTTCATCGGCCGTTCCCGCCCGCTTCATCGGCAGTTGCGGCGCGATGTCGCGAGCCCGGTCCGGCAGGCCGGCGGCTGCGTGAATATCGGTATCGATGATGCCGGGACGGACGGCATTGACGCGGATGCCTTCGGCCGCCACTTCGCGTGCCAGACCGACAGTGAAGGTATCGATCGCTCCCTTGGAGGCAGCATAATCGACATATTGGCCGCCGCCACCCAAGGTCGCGGCCAGCGAAGAAACGTTGACGATCACGCCACCCTTACCGCCGTGGCGGGTGGACATGCGGCGCACGGCCTCGGCGGCGGCCAGCATCGAGCCGGTGATATTGACGCGGAACATGCGGTCCAGCCGCTCCGGCGTCATTTCGTCGAGCCGCTGGATAACCCCGACAATACCGGCATTGTTGACCAGGCCGTCGATGCGGCCGAAATGCGCGTCGATCTGGGCAAAGATGGATTTGATGTCTTCGACCTTGCCGACGTCGCCGGCCATCGCGATGGCTTCGCCGCCGGCTTCGCGGATAGTCTCTACCACGGCCTCGGCCGCATCCTTGTTGGATGCGTAGTTGACCGCAACCGCCCAGCCATGCTGCGCGGCGGCAATGCAAACCGCGGCGCCGATGCCGCGGCTGCCGCCGGTGACGAGAAGAACGGGTGCATCGTCAGTCATTGGCCGCATCCTTTCAGGCTAAGAACATCCCAGGGCGCAACGGTTGCCTTGCCTTTGCCCCAGAGTGACGACTTC
The DNA here is from genome assembly GCF_001999485.2 of Rhizobium sp. P44RR-XXIV. NCBI lineage: Bacteria > Pseudomonadati > Pseudomonadota > Alphaproteobacteria > Hyphomicrobiales > Rhizobiaceae > Rhizobium > Rhizobium sp. P44RR-XXIV. The sequence continues at coordinate 153,880 of NZ_MPVZ02000024.1, forward strand.
TGGATCGAGGGGCCGAGCGCTGGCAGGAAGAGCCGATCCGCCGCGCTTTCGCCTTCGGCCGGCAATGCGCGAATATGCCCTTTGAGATCGGAGGCGTAGACCATGCCTTGCCAAACGGTGCAGGCTCGGAGATCAGCCCCAGTCACGTCGCCTTCCGGACATGCAAACATGATCCGGCCATCGGCGCGCAATTGATCGTCGGTGCGCATGACAATGCCATCGGCGACGACGGTAGTATTGCGCACGGTAAGCTTGAACCTGTTGCTGAGCGCCGATTCCGAGCCCATGGGCTCGAAACGCAGCTCGTAGGCATTGTCCATATCAACGTAAACGGCTTTTTCCTGCATGCATTCGTCCGCAAATGCAGGCAGTGAAGCCACGGCAAAAGCCATCGCCGCGCAGCATGAAGCCGCCAATCGTGTCATCATGCGGTCAGCCGGCATGATCATTGACCTCCCGGCTCGCGTCGACCGTCGGCATTCTCGGTCACGCCGAAATCGGTAAACAGAACCAGCGGCCTTCCGCCGGCATCGAGACCCCAGAAGACCGGATAGAAACCATCACCCCAGCCGCTGGAGAAGATGGCGACATTGCCGCGCTTTCCCGATATCGGCCGGTGCATGGCATAATCGTCTTTGTTCGCCTCCAGCTCCGGCGCCAGGACATCGTCGTAATAATTGATATCGGATGTCGATTTCTCCGCCTGAACCTGCTTTTCCCGCTCCTGGATGAGAGCATAGGTATCGGCATCCATATAGCAACCGAGACCGGCATCGACCGGATAGCCGAAGAACTCGTCGCCTTTCAGCGAATTGATATCCTGACCCGGAATCACGGCCAGCTCCCAGCGCACCGGTCTGCCCTCGGCAAATCGCATGCTGGCAGCCGCGACACGGCCGAAGGCTTCATAGAGCGTCACCGGATATTCGCCCGGAGTCACAGCCCTCACGAGCGCCGGACGGTCCGGCCCGACCAGCGGGTCACTGGCAACGATGCGGCCGGAGGTCAGTTCGACATTGCCGATGCGAAGGATGGTGATCGACCGGGCGGCAAGATCGGCGTCGCTGAGCGACGCCAGATCGAGATTGCTGCTGAGCTTCGAAATATCGAGATCACCCGCGCTGGCGGATGACGGCATCCACGCGGCAACGGCGCACATCAATCCGCGCAGCGTCCGCATGGGCCATGTCGACATGATCCAGCTCCTTAGAGATCGAGAACCAGACGTTCCGGATCTTCCAGGCTTTCCTTGACGCGCACGAGGAAGGTCACCGCTTCCTTGCCGTCGACCATGCGGTGGTCATAGGAGAGCGCCAGATACATCATCGGACGGATCACGACCTGACCGCCGATGGCGACCGGACGTTCCTGGATCTTGTGCATGCCGAGAATGCCCGACTGCGGCGCATTCAGGATCGGCGAAGACATCAGCGAACCATAGACGCCACCATTGGTGATGGTGAAGGTGCCGCCCTGCATGTCGGCCATCGACAGCGTGCCGTCACGGGCAGCCTTTGCCAGACGACCAAGTTCCTTCTCCACTTCAGCGATCGACATCTGGTCGGCATCGCGGATGACCGGAACGACCAGTCCCTTGTCGGTGCCGACAGCCATGCCGATGTGGCAGTAGTTCTTGTAGATGATGTCGGTGCCGTCGATCTCGGCGTTGACAGCCGGCAGTTCCTTCAGCGCGTGGGTGACGGCCTTGGTGAAGAAGCCCATGAAGCCGAGCTTCACACCATGCTTCTTCTCGAAGATGTCCTTGTACTTGTTGCGCAGGTCCATGACGGCCTTCATGTCCACCTCGTTATAGGTGGTGAGCATGGCGGCGGTGTTCTGCGCATCCTTGAGACGGCGGGCGATCGTCTGGCGCAGGCGGGTCATCTTGACACGCTCTTCGCGGTTGACGTCCTCGACGGCGGTCGGTGCACGTGCTGCGACCGGAGCAGCCGGTGCGGCGGCAGGCGCCGAGGCGGCCTTGGCAACGGCGGCGATCGCATCACCCTTCAGCACCTGGCCGCGCTTGCCGCTGCCATCGACCTGATCGGCGGAGATGTTGTTTCGGCCAGCTTGGCAGCTGCCGGAGCCGCCGGCATGGCGGAGGCCGGAGCGAAACGGTAGGCGCTGCAACCGTGCGGCGGCAGCAGGTGCCGGAGCGGCGGCGCAGCAGCCTGAGCCGGTGCGGCAGCGGCGGCGTTGCCGGCTGCGATCTGGCCGAGCAGCGCGCCGAGGCCTACGGTTTCGCCGGCCTGGGCAACGATTTCGGACAGGGTGCCGGCCGCAGGTGCCGGAACTTCGATCGTTACCTTGTCGGTTTCGAGCTCGAGAAGCGGCTCATCGGCCTTGATGGCGTCGCCGACCTTCTTGAACCAGGTACCGACGGTCGCTTCGCTGACGGATTCGCCGAGGGTAGGAACGCGGATTTCAGTGGCCATTGTTCAGATCCTGATTTTCGTCATTATGAGTTTGGATGGAATTCCGGCGACAGATGGCCGGGGAACGAATAGCGCCATGCGCAACAATTGCCCAACCGGCGGCGGCCGATCGGGCATCTGCTTCGTGCAGGCGATAGGTGGCGTATTGCTGCATGGCTGCCATCTTCTCCCCCGTCGCATCCTGCGGAAGGCTGGAGCGCGACGACGCGATTTTCAAACGAAAACGTGTCATCGCGCAACCCCTCAACCGCCGAGCGCGTCCTCGAGGAACGCCGCAAGCTGCGACAGATGCTTGGACATCAGGCCCGTCGCCGGCGAGGCGGCGGCCGGACGGCCGGTGTAGCGAACGCGCTGGTACTTGGCATCGATATGGGCAAGTACCCATTCCAGATAAGGATCGATGAAGGACCATGCGCCCATGTTCTTCGGCTCTTCCTGGCACCAGACCATCTCCGCATTGCGGAAGCGGCTGAGCTCGTTGATGAGCGCCTTGGCCGGGAACGGGTAGAGCTGTTCGATGCGCAGCAGGTAGATATCGTCGATGCCGCGCTTCTCGCGCTCTTCCAGCAGATCGTAATAGACCTTGCCCGAGCAGATGACGACGCGACGGATCTTGTTGTCCTTCTGCAGCTTGATCGGGCCATCCTTGATCACTTCCGCATCGTCCCAGAGCAGGCGATGGAAGGAGGTTTCCCCCGCCATCTCCGCCAGGCTCGACACGGCACGCTTATGGCGCAGCAGCGACTTTGGCGTCATCAGGATCAGCGGCTTGCGGAAATCGCGCTTCAGCTGACGGCGCAGGATGTGGAAGTAGTTCGCCGGCGTCGTGACGTTGGCGACCTGCATGTTGTCTTCGGCGCAGAGCTGCAGATAGCGTTCCAGGCGGGCGGAAGAGTGTTCCGGACCCTGGCCTTCATAGCCATGCGGCAGCAGGCAGACGAGACCGGACATGCGCAGCCACTTGCGTTCGCCCGAGGAGATGAACTGGTCGAAGACGACCTGCGCACCGTTGGCGAAATCGCCGAACTGGGCTTCCCAGAGCGTCAGCGCATTCGGGCGGGCCAGCGAATAGCCGTATTCGAAGCCGAGGACAGCCTCTTCCGAAAGCATCGAGTTGATGACTTCGTAGCGAGCCTGGGTCGGCGACAGGTTGGCGAGCGGAATGTAGCGCTCTTCGGTTTCCTGATCATAGAGAACCGAATGACGCTGCGAGAAGGTGCCGCGTTCGCAATCCTGGCCGGAGAGCCGGATCTTGTGGCCTTCGACGACAAGCGCGCCGAATGCCAGGGCTTCCGCCATGGCCCAGTCGATGCCTTCACCCGTCTGCACCATGTTGGCGCGATTTTCCATGAAGCGCTGGATGGTGCGGTGCGCGTGGAAGCCGGCCGGAATTTCCGACAGCTTGCGGCCGATCTCCTTCAGCGTCTTCATCGGCACAGCGGTCTTGCCGCGGCGCTGCTCGTCGGCATTGTCGGCCGTGTGCAGGCCCGACCACTCGCCGTCAAGCCAGTCGGCCTTGTTCGGCTTGTAATGCTGGCCGGCCTCGAACTCTTCCTCGAGATGAGCGCGCCAGTCGGCCTTCATCTTTTCGACTTCGCCCTCGGTCAGCACGCCTTCGCTGATCAGGCGCTGCGAATAGAGCTGCAGCACCGTCTTGTGGGCACGGATGACCTTGTACATGTTCGGCTGCGTGAAGGACGGTTCATCGCCTTCATTATGGCCGTAGCGGCGATAGCAGAACAGATCGATCACGACCGGCTTGTGGAACTTCATGCGGAATTCGGTCGCAACCTTGGCCGCATAGACGACGGCTTCCGGATCGTCGCCATTCACATGGAAGATCGGCGCTTCGATCATCTTGGCGACGTCGGACGGATAGGGCGACGAGCGCGAGAAGGCCGGATTGGTGGTGAAACCGATCTGGTTGTTGATGATGACGTGCATGGTGCCGGCAACGCGATGACCGCGCAGACCCGACAGGCCGAGGATTTCGGCAACCACGCCCTGGCCGGCAAAAGCCGCGTCGCCATGGATCAGCAACGGCACGACCTTGGCGCGTTCGGACAACGGAATGATATCGCCGTCCCAGAGGGTGGCGCCCATGTCCTGCTTGGCGCGGGCCTTGCCCATGACGACCGGGTTGACGATTTCCAGATGCGACGGGTTGGCCGTCAGCGAAACGTGGACCTTGGTGCCGTCGAAATCGCGATCCGAGGAGGCGCCGAGATGGTACTTGACGTCGCCCGAGCCTTCGACTTCGTCCGGTGCGTAGGAGCCGCCCTTGAACTCGTGGAAGATGGCGCGATGCGGCTTGCCCATGACCTGCGAAAGCACGTTCAGGCGGCCGCGATGGGCCATGCCGAACAGAGCTTCCCGGAGGCCGAGCTGGCTGCCGCTCTTCAGGATCTGTTCCAGCGCCGGGATCAGCGATTCACCGCCGTCGAGGCCGAAACGCTTGGTGCCCTTGAACTTGACGTCGAGGAACTGTTCGTAGCCTTCGGCTTCGATGACCTTCTGCAGGATCGCCTTCTTGCGCTCGGGATTGAAAGCAATCCCTTTGTCGACGCCTTCGATGCGCTCCTGAATCCACGCTTTCTCTTCCGGATTGGAGATGTGCATGAATTCGACGCCGAGCGTCGAGCAGTAGGTGCGCTCGAGAATCTCGATCATTTCGCGCACGCTCGCATATTCGAGGCCGAGCACGTTATCGATGAAGATCTTGCGGTCGAGGTCGGCCTCGGTGAAGCCATAGGCTTCCGGCGACAGTTCCTTGTAGTCTTCGACCGGAGCGGCGATGCCGAGCGGGTCGAGCTTGGCATGCAGGTGGCCACGCATGCGATAGGCGCGGATCATCATGATGGCGCGGACGGAATCGCGCGTCGCCTGCAGGATGTCTGCGGTATCGGTCGGCTTGCCCTGGGCTTCTGCCTTGGCCTTGACCTTGGTTTCGATCGCCTTTTCGACGATGCCCCAGTTGCCGTCGAGCGCGGAGATCAGCTCGCCATTTGCCGGGATCGGCCAGTTCTTACGCTGCCACGAAGCGCCCTTGGCCGCCCGCTTCACATCGCCGGGGCTGTCTTCCAGCGCCTTGAAGAATGACCGCCACTCGTCGGATACCGACGATGCGTCGTCCTCGTAGCGCGCGTAGAGCTGCTCGATATAAGCAGCGTTCGCGCCGTCCAGGAACGAAGTGATCTGAAATTGCTCGTTGGCTTCTTGCCTTGCCATGGTGATATGCGGACGCCTTCGTCCGCCTCCCGACTTGTTTGCATTGCCGGCTTATGGACGTCCGGCGACCTTATTTCGTCAGCGGCCTTTTGGACCGCACATCTAAACTTGCGAATTGGAAGGCCGGACGGGATGGGCGCTTGCCGCTCCCCGTCCGGGTCTTGCTATAGGTAGGTTCAGCCCTTCAGGACTTCCACCAGCGTCTTGCCGAGACGCGCCGGCGACGGCGACACGCGAATGCCTGCCGCTTCCATCGCCGCAATCTTGTCTTCCGCGCCGCCCTTGCCGCCGGAAATCACGGCGCCAGCATGGCCCATGGTGCGGCCGGGAGGTGCCGTGCGGCCGGCGATGAAGCCGACCATCGGCTTCTTGCGGCCCTTCTTGGCTTCGTCCTTGAGGAACTGCGCGGCTTCTTCTTCAGCCGAACCGCCGATTTCGCCGATCATGATGATCGACTTGGTTTCGTCGTCCGCAAGGAACATCTCGAGAATGTCGATGAACTCCGTGCCCTTGACCGGGTCGCCGCCGATGCCGACAGCCGTCGTCTGGCCGAGGCCTTCATTGGTGGTCTGGAACACGGCTTCATAGGTGAGCGTGCCGGAACGCGAGAGAACGCCGACCGAGCCCTTCTTGAAGATGGAGCCCGGCATGATGCCGATCTTGCATTCGTTCGGGGTCAGAACGCCGGGGCAGTTCGGTCCGATCAAGCGCGACTTCGACTTGATCAGGCGATCCTTCACCTTGACCATGTCGGCAACCGGAATGCCTTCCGTGATGCAGACGATGAGCGGGATTTCCGCATCGATCGCTTCGAGGATCGCAGCCGCGGCACCTGCCGGCGGCACGTAGATGACCGAGGCGTTGGCGCCCGTGGCATCCTTGCCTTCAGCAACGGACTTGAAGATCGGCAGCTTTTCGCCGTCCTTGCCGGTCCAGGTTTCGCCACCCTTGGAGGGATGGATACCGCCGACCATCTTCGTGCCGTGATAGGCAAGCGCCTGTTCAGTGTGGAAGGTGCCGGTCTTGCCGGTCAGGCCCTGAACCAGAACCTTGGTGTCTTTGTTGATGAGAATAGACATGCGAGGCCTTTGTTACGAGAGGTTGGAAGACGCAGAGGCAACGCGACGATATAAGCCGCTGACAACCTCCTGCCATGTATCGCTGCCGGCGGGCGCAAAAGTGACGCCCATGCGGTAGCAGTCTTCATTTTCGAACTGGAAGAGAGTGCGCTGCGCACCGCGCGGCGAGACCTTGGTCAGAACCAGCCTGTCGTCGATCCATTCGCCGGAGGCCGGCGCTGCGGGCACAAAACCCACCGTATCGAACTGATAGAGCTTGTAGGCCTGATCCGTTCCGTCGAAGCCGAAAATATTCCGCGCTTCGAAGGAGGTTTCGCCATCACGCGTCTGCACGTAGCGCTGCTCGACGAAGAATCCGTCGAACAGACACTCGGCCGTGAGCCGCGCGGTTGCCGTACCTTCCTTCGTCCAGGCCGAAGCCGCGACATGCTCTTCCCCTTCCCAGGTGCCGGCAAAGGCACCGAGGCGAAGATGAGCAGCCGTTGGAGTGAAGGAAGCAGCCATCCCGATCAGCCCTTGACTGCCTTGACGATCTTCTGGGCGGCATCGTCCAGGTCATCTGCGGAGATGACGTTGAGACCGGATTCGTTGATGATCTTCTTGCCGAGCTCGACATTGGTGCCTTCGAGGCGAACGACGAGCGGAACCTTCAGACCGACTTCCTTGACGGCTGCGAGCACGCCTTCGGCAATCACGTCGCACTTCATGATGCCGCCGAAGATGTTGACCAGAATGCCCTGGACAGCCGGATCGGCAGTGATGATCTTGAAAGCGGCCGTAACCTTTTCCTTGGTGGCGCCACCGCCAACATCGAGGAAGTTCGCCGGCTCAGCACCGTAGAGCTTGATGATGTCCATGGTTGCCATGGCGAGACCTGCGCCGTTGACCATGCAGCCGATGTTGCCGTCGAGGGCGACATAGGCGAGGTCGTATTCGTGTGCCTGGATTTCCTTCTCGTCTTCTTCCGACGTGTCGCGCAGGGCGCGGACGTCTTCATGACGGAAGAGCGCGTTGCCGTCGAAGGACACCTTGGCGTCGAGAACGCGCAGACGGCCATTGGTCATGACGATCAGCGGGTTGACTTCGAGCAGAGCCATGTCCTTCTCGACGAAGGCCTTGTAGAGGATCGGGAAGAGCTTGGCGGCGTCTTCGCGGGCAGCACCCTCGAGCTTCAGCGCATCGGAAAGAGCAGCCGAGTTGGCAGCCGTGACGCCTGTCGAAGGCTCGATGGCGACGGTGATGATCTTTTCCGGCGTGTCATGCGCGACGGTTTCGATGTCCATGCCGCCTTCGGTCGAAACGACGAAAGCAACCTGGCCGACCGAACGGTCAACCAGGATGGAGAGGTAGAGTTCGCGGTCGATGTCGGCGCCGTCTTCGATGTAGAGGCGGTTGACCTGCTTGCCGGCCGGGCCGGTCTGCTTGGTGACGAGCGTGTTGCCGAGCATGTCCTTGGCGTTGGCGACAACATCGTCAACGGACTTGGCGAGGCGAACGCCACCCTTGGCGTCCGGGCCGAGTTCCTTGAACTTGCCCTTGCCGCGGCCGCCGGCGTGGATCTGGCTCTTGACGACGTAAAGCGGGCCCGGAAGCTGCTTGGCAGCGGCGGCAGCTTCGTCGGCAGAGAAGATGGCAACGCCGTCCGCGACGGGTGCGCCATAGGTCTTCAGCAGAGCCTTGGCCTGATATTCATGAATGTTCATGGATTTATCCCTGTTATAACGCAGAAATTACTTCAGCGACGGCGCGATGGCGATGCAGGCTTCGCAAAGACCGGCGACGGATGCGACCGACTTGTCGAAGGCCTCCTTCTCGGCCTTGTTCAGGTCGATCTCGATGATGCGCTCGACGCCGCCGCGCCAATGACCGTGGGAACGCCGACATACATGTCCTTGACGCCATACTGACCATCGAGATGGGCAGCGCTCGGCAGAACGCGCTTCTTGTCCTTGAGGTAGGATTCAGCCATTGCGATGGCGGAGGCGGCCGGAGCGTAATAGGCCGAGCCGGTCTTCAGCAGGCCGACGATCTCGGCGCCGCCATCACGGGTGCGCTGGATGATTTCTTCGAGGCGCTCGGCGGTGAGCCAGCCCATGGTGACGAGGTCCGTCAGCGGAATGCCGGCAACCGTGGAGTAGCGAGCAAGCGGAACCATCGAGTCGCCGTGGCCGCCGAGAACGAAAGCGGTGACGTCTTCAACGGAGACGTTGAATTCCTTGGCGAGGAACAGGCGGAAGCGCGACGAGTCGAGCACACCGGCCATGCCGACGACCTTATTGGCCGGGAGGCCGGAAAACTTCTGCAGTGCCCAGACCATGGCGTCGAGCGGGTTGGTGATGCAGATCACGAAGGCGTTCGGGGCATACTTCTTGATGCCGGCACCGACCTGCTCCATGACCTTGAGGTTGATGCCGAGAAGATCGTCGCGGCTCATGCCCGGCTTGCGGGCAACGCCGGCGGTGACGATGCAGACGTCAGCGCCTTCGATCGCCGAATAGTCGCTGGCGCCGGTCAGATTGGCGTCGAAGCCTTCGACGGGAGAAGACTGGGCGATGTCGAGACCCTTGCCCTGAGGAATGCCGTCCGCGATGTCGAACAGGACGATGTCGCCCAGTTCCTTCAGGCCGGCGAGATGCGCCAGCGTGCCACCAATCATGCCAGAACCAATAAGTGCGATCTTGTTGCGCGCCATTTCGGTGTATCCTTTGCGATCAAAATCCGTGGCGGGACGCCATGTAAGGCATCCACAATAGCCGCCAATCGCATAGACCCAAAGGCGGAAATTGGCAATTGATTATTTTGAGAGCAGCAATTTCAATCGGTTAGATCGATAATTTCTTACGTAAACGTAAGAAATTCTGTCACCGAATTGTTACTCGGCGGCTCGCTTTGCCGGAGTCTGGGCAAGATACTCGGCACTGCGCATCTCGAAAAGCCGGGAAGTCGTGCGGTCGAATTCGAAGCCTTCGGTTCCACGCCGCTCGACCAGCAATTCCTCCGGCATGGCCGCTGCAGAAACATAAAGGCGAATATTATGATCGTAAAGCGTGTCGATGAGAATGATGAAACGCTTGGTCTGGTTGCGCTTTTCCGGCCCGAGCTTTGGCACGCGATCCAGAAAGATCGTATCGAAACGCTCGGCTATGGCGAGGAAATCGGCAGGCCCAAGCGGCGCCTCGCAAAGATCGGTAAAGGAAAAGCGCGCCATGCGATCGACCGCCAGCGGCACATGAATGGAGCGCCCCTTTCTCGGAATCTCCATCGGCTGCGCCCTGCGTCCGTGCAGTGCCTGCATCCAGGATGCATCCATCGCCATATCGGCGCGCTGGTCGAGCGGCGTGAGATAGACGGGTTGGCTATTCAGCTTCTCCATGCGGTAATCGGTCGGCGAATCCAGCGTCACCACATCGACATAACGTTTCAAGAGATCGATGAAGGGCAGAAACAGGCCGCGATTGAGCCCGTCGCGATAGAGATTGTCGGGCTCCACGTTCGAGGTGGCGACCAGCACGCAGCCAAGCGAAAACAATTCGGAAAACAGCCGCGACAGGATCATCGCATCGGCGATATCGGTGACGGTGAATTCATCGAAGCAGAGCAGTTCCGCCTCGCCATAAAGATCGGCTGCAATCGGCGGCAGCGGATCGGCCTGCTTGGTCTCGCCATTCTTGTACTTCAACCGCTGCGCAGCAATGCGGTTGTGAACATCGGTCATGAATTCATGGAAATGCGCGCGGCGCTTCTTCTGGCAGGGCGCCATGGCGAAAAACATATCCATCAGCATCGTCTTGCCGCGTCCGACACTGCCGTGGATATAGAGGCCCTTGATGGTTTCGACCGGCTTCCTGCGCGCGGCAAACATCCAGCCGAGTGCGCTCGACTTGCTGGCCGGGCGCTTCCGCTTGAGATCGGCAAGCACGCGATCGAGCAGTCTCGCCACGTTCATCTGCGCCGAATCCACCTGAAGCGATCCGGAAGCCGTCAGCGCCTTCAGCTGCTCGCTGACGCTGAGGGAATAGTCGGGCATGGGCTGCATGGGGAAATATCCGCCTGTGCAAAAAGGGGCGCGCCGAAGGACGCTGCCCCGTCAGATAAGCTTATCGGCTGAGGCCGATTGGCTGGCCGGAAGCGGTCGAGCCGTCAAACCGCGAATCGGCCGTCTTGTAGAGCGTGCCGATCGTGCTGCCGTCGCGATTCTTCAAAAGAATCTGCTTGCCGGAAACCTCCCAGGACCCCATTGCGGTAAGCTCGCCCGAGCAACCGCGCGTGCCGCCGCGAGAGCCGCTGCCGAGATTGGTGAGCGTCAGGAACATATCGCAGCTCGATCCGCCGTTGCTGACCTTCCAGCTGCCGACCATCGACTCCTTGGTGACGTCCATGGCGGAAGCGGCCATTGCCTGCTGCTGTTGCGGGTTACCCGCATTCGGCGCATTCGACGGCGCCGCCGGAAACTGAGAGGGGTCGCCGCCGTTCGCAGGAGGAAGCTGGCTTGACTGAACGGAGGGAACAGGCGCTGCCTGCAGCGGCGGAGCCGAATAATTGTCGTTGTATGCTGTGCGCTGGCAACCGGCAAGCGACAGGCCTATCACCGCAGCCGTCACCGCATATCTGAACTGCATCATCACACTCCTAATTAATTGTCCACCGCTGACATTTGCAAAGTGATGCTCAATGACGTGGGAATTATCGTATTTCACTTTGGTTAATCAAGTCGATACCGCCATAATTTGCCGTAGGCCATAGCTGGACAAGAATCGGGTGGTTTCAAGGCCTAACGCGACGAACCTCATTCAGATAGAAGCGATCGGCAAATTCCTGCATGCTTTTGTCCCGCCCATGGTCTTCGCTAAACTTGACGGAGAAATCGGAATAGCGTCCGAGCGAGACCGATAGAAACTCCATGAGCGGTGCTGGCGGTACGCCCTCTCCCATTTCGCGCGTCTCCTTCTTGACCGCCACCAACTGCAGAATGGTTGCCCGAATGTCCTTGTCCAAATCGATATCAGCAAGACATTCGAGCATGTTCATTGGCGGCAGCCTGGCAAAATCCGTTTGTCGCATCCATTCGAGCGCTATTGCGGGGCGGATGGAATAAAGCAGCTTCTTTAAACGAACAGGTTCAGCGCCCCCATCGGGCCGATGCTGTTTCATCAAGCCGATATAGTGCTGAGCGACCTTCTCCGGCACCATGATTTCCTGCAGCAACGTGCCGAGTCGATCACGAAAACCGATTTCCTCTTCATAAACGATGGGCGATTTCAGCCACTCGACAAGAACAGCATTGCCCTTCAGCGCCAGAAGCAGCGCCTTGCGCAGATCCCATCCACCGGTATCGATATCACCGACGATTGGAAACTCGATGACATCGCGATGAGGGAACAAGGTCAGATGATCCTGCTCCGATCTGACATAGACGAAGCGGCAATCGTAGTCGCTATCAGGCGAAGGGAAACCCCAGGCACGGCTCCCGCTTTCGATGGCAAAACCGATGCGGATGCCCTCGGCCTTGACCGAAGCAAGCCGCAGCCGGATTTCGGCCACGGCCTCCGGGGCAAAGCCTTCGATGGTCATGCGAGCATCTTCCTCATCGCCACTTGGCTTGGGTAGTCGCCGGCGGGTTAGACCCGCCGCTCGACCATCATCTTCTTGATTTCGGCGATCGCCTTGGCCGGGTTCAGACCCTTCGGGCAAGTCTGCGCGCAGTTCATGATCGTGTGGCAACGATAGAGGCGGAACGGATCCTCGAGATTGTCAAGGCGCTCGCCCTTGGCTTCGTCTCTGGAGTCGATCAGCCAGCGATAGGCCTGCAGCAGCACGGCCGGGCCGAGATAACGGTCGCCGTTCCACCAGTAGCTCGGACAGGAGGTCGAGCAGCAGGCGCACAGGATGCATTCGTAGAGGCCGTCGAGCTTCAGGCGGTCCTCATGGCTCTGCTTCCATTCCTTGGCCGGCGGCGGAGAAACCGTCTTCAGCCAGGGTTCGATCGAGCGATGCTGGGCGTAGAAGTTCGTCAGGTCAGGCACAAGGTCCTTGACGACGGGCATATGCGGCAGCGGATAGATCTTCACCGTGCCCTTGATCTCGTCCAGACCCTTGGTGCAGGCGAGCGTGTTGGTGCCGTCGATATTCATCGCGCAGGAACCGCAAATGCCTTCACGACAGGAGCGGCGCAGCGTCAGCGTCGGATCGATCTTGTTCTTGATGTAGAGCAGACCGTCGAGCACCATCGGGCCGCAATCGTCGATATCGATGTAGTAAGTATCGATGCTCGGGTTCAGGCCGTCATCCGGGCTCCAGCGATAGACGCGAAATTCGCGCGTATTCTTGGCGCCGACCGGCTTCGGCCAGACCTTGCCTTCGCGCATCTGAGAGTTCTTAGGGAGAGCGAGTTCAACCATGGTCAGTTCCTCTCAGATCAATACACGCGTGCCTTCGGCTCGATCTTGTGCGGATCGATGCCTTCGGCGATCAGGTCGGTGTGGACGGGACGATAGTCGAGCTTCACATCGCCGGCTTCGTTGATCCAGGCAAGCGTGTGCTTGCGCCAGTTCTCGTCGTCGCGGCCGGCGAACTTGCCCTCGGTATAATCCTCGCGTGCATGCGAGCCGCGGCTTTCCTTGCGGGCCTCGGCGCCGTAGATCGTCGTGATGGCGTTGGCCATCAGATTATGCAGTTCCAGGGTCTCGACCAGATCGGAATTCCAGATCAGCGAGCGGTCGGTGACCTTGATGTCGGCCATTTCCTTCCAGATCTCGGAAATGCGGCGGCAGCCGGATTCCAGCGATTCCTGCGTGCGGAACACGGCGGCATCTTCCTGCATGGCGCGCTGCATCTTTTCACGCAGCGCTGCCGTCGGCGTCGAGCCGCTGGCATGGCGCAGGCGATCGAAGCGATCCATGATCTTGTCGCAAGCGGCAACGTTAACCGGCGGAACCGGGCCTTCGCGGTCGATGACCTGGCCGGCGCGGATGGCGGCGGCACGGCCGAAGACCACGAGGTCGATCAGCGAGTTGGAGCCGAGGCGATTGGCGCCGTGGACCGAGGCGCAGCCGGCTTCGCCAACGGCCATCAGGCCCGGCAGGATGCGCTCGGGATTTTCGCTGTCGGCATTCAGCACTTCACCCCAGTAATTGGTGGGAATGCCGCCCATGTTGTAGTGAACCGTCGGCAGAACCGGGATCGGCTCGCGGGTCACGTCGACGCCGGCGAAAATACGGGCGCTTTCGGAAATGCCGGGCAGACGTTCATGCAGCACGGCCGGATCGAGGTGGTCGAGATGCAGGAAGATGTGGTCTTTGTTCTTGCCGACGCCGCGGCCCTCGCGGATTTCCAGCGTCATGCAGCGCGAAACCACGTCGCGCGAGGCAAGGTCCTTGGCGGAGGGAGCATAGCGCTCCATGAAGCGCTCGCCTTCGGAATTGACCAGATAGCCGCCTTCGCCGCGTGCCCCTTCGGTGATCAGACATCCTGAACCGTAAATCCCCGTGGGATGGAACTGCACGAATTCCATGTCCTGTAGCGGCAGGCCAGCGCGGGCAACCATGCCGCCGCCGTCGCCGGTGCAGGTATGGGCCGAGGTCGCGGAGAAATAGGCGCGGCCGTAGCCGCCGGTCGCCAGCACCACCATCTTGGCGGCGAAGCGATGGATCGTGCCGTCATCGAGGCACCAGGCGACAACGCCGGTGCAACGGCTGCCATCGTCGGACATGATGAGATCGAGCGCAAAATACTCGATGAAGAATTCGGCATTGTTGCGCAGCGACTGGCCGTAGAGCGTGTGCAGGATGGCGTGGCCGGTACGGTCGGCGGCAGCGCAGGTGCGCTGCACCGGCGGTCCGTCGCCGAAATTCTGCATGTGGCCGCCGAACGGGCGCTGATAGATCTTGCCTTCCTCGTTACGCGAGAACGGCACGCCGTAATGCTCGAGCTCATAGACCGCTTTCGGCGCTTCCATGACCATGTACTGCATGGCATCGACGTCACCGAGCCAGTCGGAGCCCTTGACGGTATCGTAAAGATGCCACTGCCAGCTGTCCGGCGTCATGTTCTGCAGCGAGGCGGCAATGCCGCCCTGGGCAGCGACCGTATGCGAACGGGTCGGGAAGACCTTCGTGATGCAGGCGGTGCGGAAGCCCTGTTCGGCCATGCCGAGCGTGGCACGCAGACCGGCGCCACCGGCGCCGACGACGATCACGTCATAGGAGTGATCGACATATTTATAGGCTGAGCCATTCTGAGCGGATGAGTTCGGTGCCATGATGCATTTATCCTACGAACGCGATCTTCAGAATGGCGAAAAGACAGAGCCCCGCCAGAATGACCGCGAAAAACGTGTTGAGCATGAGAAGGACGATCTTGCCGAATTCGCCGTGGACATAGTCCTCGATGATGACTTGCATGCCGAGCTTCATGTGGATGATGCCGGAGATCACCATCAGGGCCATGATGACGGCGACGAGCGGATTCGACAGCGCATGCACGACTTCCGTATAGGGCGCGCCGGCATAGATCAGCAGGAAGATGACGAAGAAAATGAAGAGCGGAACATTGGCGACGGCGGTCAGGCGCTGACGCCAGAAATGATCGGTGCCTTCCTTGGCGGAGCCGAGGCCGCGGACTTTACCCAAAGGGGTGCGCATATCCATGATATATATCCTCTAGAGCATGATCCCGAAAATCACCGAGTGGTTTTCGGAAACGATCACACCAATCAACCCAGCCTGATGACGATGCCGACGATCCAGACCAGCACGGTCAGACAGATCGACGCGACGAGCATGAGCTTGGCCACCCTGGTCGACACGGCAGGGTCGAAACCATAGCCGAGATCCCAGAAGAAGTGGCGAAAGCCGCCGAGCATGTGATGCAGCAGCGCCCATGTGTAGCCGAACAGGATGATCCGGCCGACGATGTCCCCAGGATCCAGTTGACCAGATCGAAATAGCCCTGGCCGGTCGCAGCGGCGATCAGCCACCAGGCAACCAGCACCGTGCCAAAGTAGAGCGCGCCACCGGTGATGCGGTGGACGATCGACATGACCATGGTGGGAATGGGTTTGTAAATTTGCAGATGCGGCGACAAGGGCCGGTTTTGTGTGACGTTCGCCATCAGAACCTCGCGGCGTTACGGTACGCT
The DNA here is from genome assembly GCF_001999485.2 of Rhizobium sp. P44RR-XXIV. Classification (NCBI taxonomy): domain Bacteria; kingdom Pseudomonadati; phylum Pseudomonadota; class Alphaproteobacteria; order Hyphomicrobiales; family Rhizobiaceae; genus Rhizobium; species Rhizobium sp. P44RR-XXIV. The sequence goes on from NZ_MPVZ02000024.1 coordinate 169,757, forward strand.
TAAAACCCGGATATCCGGGGCAACGCGCGCACAGGGACGTGCAGTGTGCGTTGCATCATTGCGACCATTAATCGCCCAAATGCCTATCGACAAGCACAATTGATGCCTGCACCGAATTTAATCGATTGGGATCGCTTTGCACTTTAGCGAGTATGCAAGGACGCGCTCCCCATTCGGCCCCATTTACCATTTCCTCAACCCTGACGTGGACTTCGCGCCGGTCTTCGGGCAATCTGCCGTTAAGATTTCATTAACCGACCCAAACGGGGGCGAATCATGAGCTTGCATCTTTTCAGGGCATCAGCGCTCGTTTTGGCGGCAGTAGCCGCATTTTCGTCAAGCGCTGTGCTGGCAGGCGATTACCGTCACTGGCATCACCGCGACCATTCGGGCCTCGTGCGCCTGAACCAGATATCGGCACCGCAGGGTTTCGGGCAGCAGCAGCCAGCCAGAATCATCCTCATGGAACCGCGTGAAGCGGCAAACGCCGGCACCTATGCCGGCTCGGCCGATGTCTATCAGGCCAATGGCGGCACCTATGTCGTCGGCTATGGCGGCTACAATCCCTATGCCCGTCCTGTTGCAGTGCAGCCGAGGCCGCGCGCCAAGGTCATCAATGTCCGCTATGCCGGCAATCCCTGCTCATACGAAGCCGGCGTCTGCGTAATCCGGCCCTGAGGAAAAGCCTTAGCCGGCGATAAATCGCCACACGGTGGTCTTCTTGATTTCGCTGTCCTCGAGCGCTCGCGTCACCGGCACCTGATAGGTCGCCTGCGCTTCCAGCCGATCCTTCGGCAGATAAGCTCTGCCTGGATCTCCGACCAGAACCAGCTTCCCCTCACCCGCCAATTGCCGCAGCCAGGGAACCAGGTTCGCTGCAAAATCCTGATCGTAGAAGACATCGCCGGCGAGAACGACGTCAGCCTCCACCGAGCGGCCGATGATATCGTCGTTGGCAAATTCGAGAGCGACGCCATTTTCAACTGCATTCAGCCGGACTGCCGTACCGGCCCAAGGGTCGATATCGACGGCAAGCACATGGCTGGCGCCCGCGCGCTTGGCTGCAATCGCCACAAGCCCGGAGCCGCTGGCGAAATCCAGCACTTTTCTGCCGGCAACCGTCGCCGGATGATCGAGGATGTAGCGCGCCAAGCCCTGGCCACCCGCCCAGGCAAAAGCCCAGAAGGGCGGCGGCAGGCCGATCTTCTCCAGCTCCTCTTCCGTCTTCAACCAGAGTTCATGCGCTTCGCTTGCCAGATGCAGCCGGATCTCCGGCACATGCGGCGGCGCCATGAGGCTGGTGTTGGCGCAGATGAAACTTTCCGGATCGGTTTTCAAAAATTCTCCAGCATCGGACGGCGGCCAGAATTAGACGGGTGGCCGGGGTCAAACAGGAGGACTATCCAGTTCGCCCATGCGGCAAACTTCGAGCCATTCCTCATCCGTCACCGGCTGCACCGAAAGCCGCATCGAGGTGACGAGCGCCATCTGCGAAAGCTTCGGGTTTGCCTTGATGTCCTTCAGGGAGACAAATTTCGGCATGTCGCGCACGGCGCGGATATCGACGCACTCCCAGCGCAGATCGTCCTTGGCTGTGGAATCGTGATGTGCCAGCGCACAAACCTCGACGATGCCGACGATCTCCAGCCCGTCATTGGAGTGATAGAAGAAGCCCTTGTCGCCGATCTGCATCGCCCGCATGTTGTTGCGGGCGAGATAGTTGCGCACGCCGGTCCATTCGGTTCCCTTTTCGCCGGCATCCTTCTGCTGCTGCCAGGACCAGGAAGACGGTTCGGATTTATAAAGCCAGTGCGCCATGCCTCATGCCTCCGGATTGTTGAAGACCCAGTTGAACGGCTTGATCTCGACGCTCTCGAACAGGCCGGCCTTCGTATAGGGATCCGCATCCGCAATCGCTTTTGCCGACTCGATGGTCTCGGCGCTGACGATGACCAGGCTGCCATTCGGCTTGCCATCGGCATCGAGGAAAGGCCCCGCCATCTTCAGCGTTCCCTCGGCATTCAACTTGTTGAGATGCTCCACATGCGCCGGACGCGTCTCCATGCGAACATTCAGGTGACCGGGCTTGTCCTTGCAGACAAAGGTGAACAGCATTGTTGGGCTCCTTCAGATATCGAGAAAATCATTCCGTCGTAATCGGCCGCGTCATCAATTGCCCGATGGCCGTGGCTATGTCGAGCTTGCCGTCGATGATGGCGGAAACCGCTTCGGTAATCGGCATGTCGACGCCGAGTTCGCCGGCCAGCCGCGCGGCAATGGAGGCGGCATAGGCGCCTTCGACCAGCGTGCCATGTGTCGGGTCGGCCGTTTCTCCATGGCCGAGCGCAATACCGAATCGCAAATTGCGGGATTGATGGCTGGTCGCCGTCAGCACGAGGTCGCCGAGGCCGGAAAGCCCGCGCGCCGTTTCCGCCTTGCCGCCCTTGGCCGCAACAAAGCGCGACATTTCGGCGAGCCCACGGCTGATCAGGGCAGCACGGGCGGAATCGCCGATGCCGCGCCCTTCGACGATGCCGCAGGCGATGGCGAGAACATTCTTCAGCGCGCCACCAAGCTGCACGCCGATGCGATCGTCCGATGCATAAAGGCGGAACGTCGGGCCGGAAATCGCCTGCGCAAGCCTCTCGGCCACCGTCATGTTGGCAGCCGCGATCGCCATGGCCGTTGGCAGGCCCTTGGCAATATCGGCGGCAAAGCCCGGCCCGGAGAGCACGGCAATGGCGTGCTGCGGCAATTCCCGCTCCAGCATCTCGGTCAAGAGATCGCCGGAGGTCTTGTCGATGCCCTTGGCGCAGGTGACGACGATTGCATCCTTGGCAAGATAAGGCCCATAGAGCCTGGCGGCATCGGCCTGGGCCTGCGACGGCATGGCGAAAAGGACGATCCCGGCATCGGAAACGGCATCCGGCCCGGCCGAAAATTTCAGGGAATCCGGAAGCTCGATACCGGGCAACACGGCATCATGCATCCGGTCGACGGCGAGATCGGCCATTAGCGCCGCCTTGCGTCCGACAAGCGTCACGTCGCTGCGGCCGGTCAGCGCAATCACGGCTGCAAGCGCCGTGCCGAAGGCGCCTGCGCCGATGACTGCAATCCGTTCCTTGCCGCTCATGCTTTGGCTCCGCGTTTGCCATGACCCAGGAGCGTTTCCGCCTTCTGATCCAGTGGCCAGCGCGAACGCGGCTGCACATCGAGATCATCAGGGGCAAAGCCTGTCGCCATGCGCTCGAGTCCGGCCCAGGCGATCATGACGGCATTATCCGTACACAATCTCAATGGCGGCGCGATGAAGCGGAAACCGTTGGCGTCGCAAAGGTCCTGCAGGGTCCGGCGCAGCTCGAGATTGGCGGCAACGCCGCCGGCAACCACGAGCGCCGGCTTTTCATCCGTCTTCGGAAATTCCGTCTTGAAGCGCTGCAGGCCGCGACCGATGCGATCCTTCAAGGTGCGCGAGACCGCCTTCTGGAAGGAGGCGCAGATATCGGCGATATCCTGCTCCGTGACAGGCGCGATGGCCGTTGCCGCCTGCCGCACCGCCGTCTTCAGGCCGGAAAAGGAAAAATCAAGGCGCGTCTCGCCGACCAGCGGCCGCGGAAGATCGAAGCGATCCGCATTGCCGTTTCTGGCCGCGGCCTCCACGGCCGGGCCGCCGGGATAGGGCAGGCCCAAGAGCTTGGCCGTCTTGTCGAAGGCTTCTCCCAGCGCATCGTCGATGGTGGTGCCCCAGCGCTCGTACTGGCCGACGCCACGCACGAGGATGAGCTGCGTGTGGCCGCCGGAAACCAGCAGCATCAGATAGGGAAAGGCAAGCCCGTCGGTGAGCCTCGCCGTCAGGGCATGGCCTTCCAGATGGTTGATGGCGTATAATGGCTTGCCTGTGGCGCGCGAGATCGCCTTGCCGGTCATCAGGCCGACGAGCAGCCCGCCGATGAGGCCGGGACCTGAGGTCGCGGCAATGGCATCGACGTCCAAGAGCGACACATTGGCGCGTTTCAATGCTTCGTCGATCAGCGTATCCAGCGCCTCGACATGCGCCCGCGCGGCAATTTCCGGCACAACGCCGCCATAGGCGCTATGCTCGTCCAGCTGGCTCAGCACGACATCGGAGCAAACCGTGGACGTACCGTCATCCCGGCGTTCGACAATGGCCGCGGCGGTTTCGTCGCAGCTTGTTTCGATGCCGAGAATACGAAGAATGGACGCCATGGAGAAAGTTCGTTGCCTACAGGTCGATTGCGATAAAGCGGAAATATGGTTACGGGAACTGTCGGTAACAACGGATCAAAGCGGATGCAAACAAAACCTTTCCGGATCGGCACGCGCGGCAGCCCGCTGGCGCTCGCCCAGGCGCACGAGGCCCGCGATCGCCTGATGGCGGCGCATGGCCTTCCGGAAGAGATGTTCGAAATCGTCGTTCTCACCACCAAGGGCGACCGTATCACCGACCGCTCGCTGGCGGCGATCGGCGGCAAGGGCCTGTTCACGGAAGAGCTGGAAGAGAAGCTGATCTCCGGCGAGCTCGACTTCGCGGTGCACTCCGCCAAGGACATGGCGACGAAAATTCCGCAGGGCCTGGCGCTGACGGCCTACCTGCCGCGCGAGGACATCCGCGATTCCGTCATCGGCCGCACGGCACCGAGATTGATCGAACTGCCGCATGGCGCGACGGTCGGCTCCGCCTCGCTGCGCCGTCAGGCGCTGATCCGCCGCCTGCGCCCCGATATCAATGTCATCACTTTCCGTGGCTCGGTCCAGACCCGGCTGCGCAAGCTGGAAGAGGGCCAGGCGGACGCAACGCTGCTTGCCGTTGCCGGCCTGAAGCGGCTCGGCAAGGTCGAGGTCATCACGGATATCCTCGATCCCGACGAATTCCCGCCGGCACCGGCGCAGGGCGCAATCGCCATCGAAAGCCGGATCGCCGACAGCCGGATGAACGACCTGCTCGCCGCCATCAACGACGGCCCCACCTTCGACACCGTCTCCTGCGAACGTGCCTTCCTGGCAGCGCTTGACGGCTCCTGTCGGACGCCGATTGCCGGTTATGCGGTCTGCGAGGGAGATCATCTGCGCTTCTTCGGCATGATTCTGACGCCTGATGGACAGCAGGTGCACACGACCACCATCGAGGGCAATCGTCGCGATGCCGAGGCGCTCGGCACCAATGCCGGCCAGGCCATACGCGCCGAGGCGGGCAGCACCTTCTTCGAAGACTGGATCTGATATCCGATGCGCGTCGTCGTCACCCGCCCCCAGCATTCGGGTGAACGCACCATCAGGCGGTTGGCGCAGATGGGTCACGAAGCCCTGTCGTTGCCCTTGGCTGAACCGGTCCATCATGTCGACGAGGCGAGGCGCGCGCTCCTGGATACACATGGCGCCATAGCCACCACCAGCGCCGAAGCGATTCGGGTTCTTGCGACGTTGGGGTCCGATCTCGCCGAGCATCTCAATCGCCCCCTCTTTGCCGTCGGCAAGGCCACGGCGAAAGAAGCCACCGATCTCGGCTTTACCGATATTGCCATATCCGAGGGCGGCGGCACCGAGCTGGCGGCGCTGATTTCCGCCCATCCCGCCAGCCTTGCGAACGCTCCCCTCCTCTATCTCGCAGGCCATCCCCGCGCTGCCGGCTTCGAGGCAAGATTGACCGAGCTGCAGCTGCCGTTCCACACGGTCGAATGCTACCGGATGCGAGATATCCTTCCCCGCGAGGATATCCTGCGTCGATTTTTCAAAGATGCGCGCACGGATGCCCTGCTGCTCTATTCCCAGCAGACGGCGCAGCGCTTTTTCAGCCTGCCGTTCGTTCAACAAAATCCCGCGCTTTTTGCTGAAACACGCTTCCTCTGCCTGAGTGAGGCCATTGCAGCGGCGATCCCGCCCGCCATGCGTTTACATGTCGATATTGCCGACATGCCGGATGAGGACAGACTTCTGGCGCTGCTTGTCTCAGAGTAAGGCCGCAATTTTGATCTAAGGTCTTTCCATAATGGCCTTGTCTGTCTAACTTCGTTGCAGCGCATGAAAAGAGGACCTCCATGGTACCGGGAAAACCGCCTAACCATTCGAAGCCCAATGACGAGCCGGTCACGATTGATCTGGAAGCAGAAAAAACTGCGCAGGACGCAGCCCCTGAAAATATGACAGAGCGGAGCCATGGCGAATTCGCCTCGTCCTCCGCCAATGAAGTGGAAATGCCGCTGGAGGCGGAGAAGGAACCGCTGCGCGAGGAAACTCAAGCCAGCAGCTATGATCCGGACCCGGAAGAGCCGCAGGCCACAGCGGCGCGACAGCCTGATCCCACCCCTTCCTATTCCGGACAGCCGCCGCGACGGGAGGGCGCGACTTCGGGTCTGATCGCCGCCGGTATCGTTGGCGGACTGATTGCGCTCATTGGCGCCGGCGCCATTCAATATGCCGGCCTGTTGCCGGGCCAAGGTGCGGCCAAGGATAATTCCGCCGAGATCGCAGCGCTCAACTCTGAAATCGACGGATTGAAGCAAAGCGTTGCCAAACTCGCCTCCGCTCCCGCGCCAAAGCCCGACAATGCGCTTGCGGCCCGTGTCGCAGCGCTCGAGACCACGGCTGCCAGCAACACCTCCGCGGGCGGCTCCGCGGGTGTGACCAGCGGCGATGCCGATCAGAAGGTCGCTTCGCTCAGCGCAGAGGTCGAGCAGCTGAAGGCGGATCTCGGCAAGGCGACCCAAAGTCAGGCGACTTCCGACGCCGAAGTCGGCAAGCGTCTCGATGATGCCGAGAAGAAGCTCAACCAGCCGAGCCAGGAAAGCGCGGTCGCCCGCGCCATTGCCGCTGCCGCGCTGAAGGCGGCGATTGATCGCGGCGGCCCCTTCCGACCCGAGCTCGATACCTTTGCCAATGTCGCGCCGGACGATCCGGCCGTGACCGATCTCAAGAATTTCGCCCAGACCGGCGTTCCCTCGCGCGCCGATCTGATCCGTCAGGTGACGGATGTTACCACCGCCATTGTCGCCACCACGCAGAGTGACGATTCCAACCAGAGCTGGAGCGATCGCCTGATGTCGGGCGCCAAGTCGCTGGTGCAGGTGCGCCCCGTTGGCAACGTTCCCGGCGACAGCGTCGATGCGGTCGCCGCGCGTTTCGAAGACAAGGTGAAGAATGGCGATCTGCCGGGCGCGGTGACCGAGTGGAACAGCCTGCCCGACGCCGCCAAGTCGACCTCCGCCGCCTTCAAGCAATCGCTGGAAGCCCGCATCCGCGTCGAAGATCTGGTGAGCGATGCGCTGTCGAAGGCCATCGCCAATACCGGGAAACAGAATTAAGGACGGAGCGCGCAGCAATGATCAGACTGCTTATCTTCGCCATTCTCGTCCTGGCTCTCGGCTATGGCTTTTCGTGGCTTGCGGATCGCCCAGGCGATCTCTCCCTGGTCTGGGAAGGCCAGCTTTACCAGACCAGGCTGATCGTGGCCGCCGGCATATTGATAGCGCTCATCGCCGCCGTCATGATTGCATGGTGGTTCTTGCGATTGATCTGGACCTCGCCGCATTCCGTCACCCGCTATTTCCGCGCCCGCAAGCGCGACCGTGGCTATCAGGCGCTTTCCACCGGCCTGATTGCTGCCGGTGCCGGCAACGCCCTGCTTGCCCGGAAGATGGCGGCGCGTACCCGTGGCCTGATCCGCGCCGACCAGGAACCGCTCATCAATCTGCTCGAGGCGCAGGCGGCGCTGATCGAAGGCAAGCACGACGAGGCGCGCCAGAAATTCGAGCTGATGGCCAACGACCCGGAAACGCGCGAGCTCGGCTTGCGCGGGCTCTACCTCGAAGCCAAGCGCCTCGGGGCGCATGAGGCCGCGCGGCAATATGCCGAAAAGGCTGCCGATCAGGCTCCTTACCTGCCATGGGCGGCGCAGGCGACGCTCGAATATCGCAGCCAGTCCGGCCGCTGGGATGATGCCATCAAGCTGCTCGATCAGCAGAAGGTCGCCCACGTCGTCGACAAGACGACAGCCAACCGCCAGCGCGCCGTGCTGCTGACCGCGCGCGCAGCGACAGGCTGGAGAGCGATCCGGCCGGAGCCCGCGACGATGCGCTTGCGGCCCTGAAACTGGTGGACGATTTCGTACCTGCGGCGCTCATAGCCTCCAAAGCCCTGTTTCGCGAGGACAAGGTGCGCAAGGCCGCGTCCATGCTGGAGCAGGTCTGGAAAACCCAGCCGCATCCCGAGATCGGCAAGGCCTATGTGCGTGCCCGCAGCGGCGATTCCGTCGTCGATCGGCTGAAGCGTGCCGAACGGCTGGAGGCCATCCGGCCGAACAATGTTGAGGCATTGCTGCTCACCGCCAAGGCGGCGCTCGATGCGGGCGATTTCAACAAGGCCCGCGCCAAGGCCGAAGCCGCCGCGCGGATCGATGCCCGCGAGGGTGCCTTCCTGCTTTTGGCCGATATCGAGGAAGCCGAGACCAATGACCAGGGCCGCGTGCGGCACTGGATGGCACAGGCGCTGCGCGCCCCGCGCGACCCTGCCTGGGTTGCCGACGGTTTCGTATCCGACAAATGGCTGCCGCTATCGCCGGTCACGGGCCGCCTCGACGCCTTTGAATGGAAGGCACCCTTCGGCCAGGTCGAGGGACCGGTGGAGGAAGGGGCGGTCGTATCTGTCGATGCCGCGCTGAAATCGCTGCCGCCGGTGCGCGAGGCCGCTCCCGCAACCACGGCGGAGACCCCAAGCGCACCGAAAGTTGTATCGCCAGCCGCCAATACCTATGTCATGGAATTGGAGCCGACGGTGGCAAAACCGACGCCGAGCGCATCCGTTGCCGCGCCACAGCCGGCGCAAAAAGAGCCGGAACCACGGCCTTTTTTCGGCGGCGCGCCGGATGATCCGGGTGTGAAAGACCAAAAGCTTGAACCGGAACCCAAGACACGGCTCAAGTTGTTCTAGAGCAATTCCAGTAAAGGCACGCAGCGCTTTTGCCGGAATTGCGGAAAAACAAAAAGATCGAGCATGGTGCCCCCAAGAACCCTGCTCCACCTGCTTTAAGAATGGAAACGGATGTTCGAACGCTTTCAGGAATTTCTCCATAACCTGACCCAGGATCACCCCAAATCCGGCTTTGCACCCGACGATCCGCGCGTTGCGGTGGCGGCACTCTGCATCCAGGTCATGGAAGCGGACGGCAAGATCGAGAACAGCGAGAAGAAGCGGCTGCGCAAGCTCTTGAAGGAGCAATACGGTCTTGACGGCCGCGAGCTCGATCGACTGATCGCAGCCGGCGAGGAAGCCGAAAGCGAGGCGGTCGACTACTATCGCTTCACCTCGGATCTGAAACGCCATCTCGATAGTGCCCAGCGGCTGGAACTGCTCGGCATTCTCTGGGATATCGTCTATGCCGATGGTGAGCGTAGCGAGATGGAAGACCACGCGATCTGGCGCATCGCCGATCTCATGGGCATTTCCGACCGCGAGCGCATCATGAAGCGCCAGGAAGCAGCTGCCCGCGCACCCGGTTCCAAGGTGGAGACGGGCAATGATGATTGAAGCGCCGAAGAGCGCAGGCCGACCCATATTGATCGTGCTCCATCAGGAGCGTTCCAGCCCCGGCCGCGTCGGCCAGATGCTGCTGGAGAAAGGCTACGATCTCGATATCCGCCGCCCGGTCCTTGGTGAAAGCCTGCCCTCGACGCTTGCGGCCCATGCCGGCGCCGTCATTTTCGGCGGTCCGATGAGCGCCAACGACCCGGATGATTTCGTCAAGGCGGAGATCGACTGGCTCAAGGTCCCCCTCAAGGAAAACCGCCCCTATCTCGGCATATGCCTCGGCGCGCAGATGCTCGCCCGTCAGCTCGGTGCCAAGGTGGGCGCGCGCGACGACGGCAAGACCGAGATCGGCTGGTATGCGCTGAACCCGACGGAACGGGGCCGGCTGCTGATGCGCTGGCCGCAGATGGTGTATCATTTCCACCGTGAAGGCTTCGAGCTGCCGCATGGCGCCGATCTCCTCGCCACCGCCGAGACCTACCCCAACCAGGCCTATCGCTACGGCGCCAACGCCTGGGGCCTGCAGTTCCACGCCGAACTCACGCGCGCCATGATGCAGCGCTGGGTCGTGCATGGCGAGCACCGCTTCTGCATGCCGAACGCCCAGCAGGGCCGCGAGCATCTGGAAGGCCGCATGATCTTTGACGCCGCGCTGAAAGCCTGGCTGTCGGAATTCCTCGATCTGGTCTTCGAGGGCAAGCAGGCGATGGCTGCCTGAGGCGACCGATATCTCAGTTCGCCGCGAGAATTCGATCATATTGCTGGATCGCCCGGCGGATCGATCCGGCATATAGTCTCATCTTTTCAGTATCTGTTATCAGCACATCCCTGACATATCTCGGGATCTCCAGCTGCACGCCGGCATTCCGCCTGCCGCGATTGCATATGTTGCCTGTCCCGGTACCCGCCAGAGCCTCGCCTCTCGTCCTCGCAATCACAGCAAAGCCATTCTCCCGTAACGACTGAACGATCAAATCGCGAAGCGCCGTATCGAGGCCGCCGACCCAGCTTGTTTCCGGATCGTCCCTGTCCAATCGGCCATGAATGGCGACGACGACCTGTGATCCGGACACGAGGCCAAGCCCCATCGGCTCGTCGAAATGCGCGGAAGTGATGTGCAGATCGTGATGCGACCTGTCTGCGGCCAGCCCTTCGAAACAATAGAAGGAGAATCTCTCCGCCGCTATCTCCGCCGTGATTTCCGAGGTGCTCGGCTCGATGAAGCCGCCATGTGGAGCAATAATGGCAACGGGCGAGGACCGATCTTCCATGCGGATGCGGTAGTCGACGCCCTCATCCTCATGCTCCTGCAGTGCTGAGAATGAAGCATATCGATCCGGCTGCCTTGTCATGCCGCAGCCTCACGCCGGCTGCGGTTCGCCATCGCGATCGGGCGCGTTCAGGCTGTCGATCCGGCGAAGCTGCGGGAAGCCGGTTGCCCAGAGCACGGCAACGGCGAGCGTGCCAATGCCGCCAATGACGACGGCGGGGATGGCGCCGAAATAATGAGCCATGGTGCCGGCACGGAACTCGCCAAGCTCGTTGGACGCCCCGACGAAGACCATGTTAACGGCATTGACCCGGCCACGCACATGATCCGGCGTCCAGAGCGTGATCAGCGTCTCGCGGACATAGACCGAGATCAGGTCGGAGGCGCCCATGATCGCAAGAGCCGCAATCGACAGCCAGGCCGTGTGCGAAATGCCGAAGATCAGCGTCCCCAGGCCAAACATGGCGACGCCGATGAACATGCAGATCCCGGCACGATTGCGGATGGGATAGGTCGCCAGAAACAGGCCCATCGCGATGGCGCCGAAGCTTGGCGCGGCGCGCAGCAGCCCGAGGCCCCAGGGGCCAAGCGTCAGGATATCGCGCGCATAGATGGGCATCAGCGCGACGGCACCGCCCAACAGCACGGCAAAGAGATCGAGCGAGACGGCACCGAGAACGACCTTTTCCGACCAGATGAACCGGAAACCGGCAAGCATCTCGTTCAGGCTTCGCGCCTCATGGGCGACGCGCTGCTGCGGCTTCGGAATCAGGAAAGTCAGCACCGAACCGGCGGCAAAGAAAAGCACCGCCACCGTATAGGCGACGCCGGCGCCGACGCCATAGAGCAAGCCGCCTGCGACCGGCCCGAGAATCGCCGCAGCGTCCCACGACATCGAATTCCAGGTGATGGCATTCGTCAGGTCTTCGGGCGGTATGAGGTTTGGCGCCAGAGACTGCATCGCTGGCGTCATGAAGGCGCGCTCGATGCCGAAGACGGTAAGGATCAGGAAGACCGGCAGCGGCGCAAAGGTGCCCGACACGGTCAGGAACAGCAGAGCCGCCGCGCAGAGGGTACCAACAAAGATGCAGATCGCAGCAATCATGCGCCTGTTGTAGCGATCGGCCACCGTGCCCGTCACCAGGATCAGCAGCAGTGACGGCAGGAACTGCACCAGGCCGATCAGACCGAGATAGATCGGCTTGCCCGTGTGTTCATACATCTGCCAGCCGACGGAGACGCTGACCACCTGCGTCGCAAAGGCCGTGAGAAACCGCGCGAAGAAGAAATAACTGTAGGCGATGTGCCTGAAGGCGGCAAACCGGTCTCCGCTTGCAGCGAACGACATGGGGCGAGACTTTCCGGCGCGGCGGCCGATGCAAAACGCACGCTCGACGGCCTTTTAAACATGATTCAACATGCTTCAAAGCATGGGACTTGCCCGTTTAGTCGCCAATGTCTACATGTCTGTCAACCGCGAAATGGAGACTGACATGCTCGCCTTATTTCAAACCATTGATCTGGCTTTGAATCTTTATACTTGGGTGCTGATCGCCAGCGCCATCTTTTCTTGGCTCTATGCTTTCAACGTCATCAATTCGAGCAATCAGTTCGTCGGCTCTGTCGGCAACTTCCTTTATGCGGTCACCGAACCGGCGCTTCGCCCGATCCGCCGCATCCTGCCCGATCTCGGCGGCATCGATATCTCGCCCGTCATCCTGCTGCTGCTCATCTTCTTCATCCGCTCGCTGATGTGGAATTCGCTCGTTCCGCTTTTCCTGCGGTGAACCAGCCGTGGCAGGCATCTTCGGATCACCTGCGGCTTTGCGTGCGTCTCACGCCCAATGGCGGGCGTGACTCGATCGACGGCATCGAGACCGGCAGCGACGGCCAATCCTATCTGAAGGCGCGCGTCTCGGTCGCGCCCGAAAAGGGCAAGGCCAATAAGGCGCTGATCGCGCTGCTTGCCAGAAGCATGGGCATTCCCAAATCCTCGCTTGAACTGGTCAGCGGCGATACCGAGCGTAAAAAAATCCTCCGGATCGAGGGCGAGCCGAAGGATTTGATGCAAAGATTAAACGCTATCGTGAAGGCCTGATCAGGCCTTTTCCCTCTTGGCGCGCTCGATAGCTTCGAGAATAAGCTCGCCGGCTTCCTTGGAGCCACCCCAGCCAAAGATCTTCACCCACTTACCGGGCTCAAGGTCCTTGTAGTGCTCGAAGAAATGCTCGATCTGCTTCAGTGTGATCTCGGGCAGGTCGGTATGTTCCTTGACCTTCTCGTAACGCAGCGTCAGCTTCGGCGAGGGAACGGCAATGATCTTCTCGTCCTTGCCGGAATTGTCTTCCATCTTCAGCACGCCGATCGGGCGGACATTGATGACGCAGCCCGGAACCAGCGGGCGGGTGCTGGCGATCAGCACGTCGATCGGGTCGCCATCTTCGGAGAGCGTGTGAGGGACGAAGCCGTAATTGCCCGGATAGGTCATCGGCGTATAGAGGAAACGGTCGACGACCAGCGTGCCGGCCTCCTTGTCCATTTCGTACTTGATCGGATGACCGCCGACCGGCACTTCAACGATGACGTTGATGTCTTCGGGCGGGTTCTTGCCAATGGAAATCGCGTCGATGCGCATGCGTGTCCCCTAATAAGGATGGTTGCCGCCAGCCAAATAATCGGAATCATGACGCAACGCAACAATCCATCGATAGAGCGGAGGATTTAGTTGCCATCAGGGCCAGACGAAACCGATCTTCTTCAGCTGCCGGTGATCGAAAGTTTCGATGCCTTCGCAGAAATCCGCGCCATCCTGTCCGCGATAGAAGCGATAGGCATTTTCGTTTTCTTCGAGGCACCAGACCACCAGGCCCTTGCAGCCGAGCGACTTCAGCAGCCGGCGCGCCTCGCCGAAAAGCATGCGCCCCAAGCCCAGGCCCTGATATTGCGGACGCAGATACAGCTCGTAGATCTCGCCTTCCTGCGGAAGGGCGCGGGCACGGTTGAGCCCGAGCGTCGCATAGCCGGCAATCTCGCCGGCAACGTCCAGCACCAGCAGCGTCGCCGGTCCGCTGGTTGCCTTGCGCCACCAGGACTCGCCACGACGCTCGATCATCTGGCCAAGCGCGCGATGCGGAATGATGCCGGCATAGGTGTACTGCCAGGACTGGCGGTGCACCTCCGAAATGGCCCGGGCATCGTCGGGTTCTGCCCGCCGAACATCAATCGACAACGTCTTCATAACGGCTACTCTGGTCTTGCAGGCCCGAATTAACCATCCTCATTCATAAAGACGGCAAACTTGCCCACAGGCTTTATCCGTGGATCATCCACAAAAATTAACGACTTTTTAACCTTTGCCACAAGGGCTCAAAAATCGAACACACAAAATAAAACCCCGGCACAATGGCCGGGGTCAGATGCTTTGAAACGATACAGATTGCCTGTTACGCGGTGCGCGCCTTTTCGAATCGCTTACGCTCGTTCGGGTCGAGGTACATCTTGCGAAGGCGAATCGACTTCGGCGTGACTTCCATCAGCTCGTCGTCCTGGATCCAGGAAAGCGCGCGGTCGAGCGTCATGCGGATCGGCGGCGTCAGCTTCACGGCTTCATCCTTGCCGGCGGCACGGATGTTGGTCAGCTGTTTGCCCTTGAGCACGTTGACTTCGAGGTCGTTGTCGCGGGAGTGAATGCCGATGATCATGCCGGCATAGACCTTTTCACCCGGCTCGATGATCATCGGACCACGATCTTCCAGGTTGAACATCGCGTAGGCGACGGCTTCGCCGGAGGCGTTGGAGAGCAGCACGCCGTTGGTGCGGCCGCCGATCGCGCCCTTGAAGGGCTGATAGTCATGGAACAGACGGTTCATGATGGCGGTGCCGCGCGTATCCGTCAGCAGTTCCGACTGATAGCCGATGAGACCGCGGGTCGGTGCGAAGAACTTCAGGCGCAGGCGGTTGCCGCCGGACGGACGAAGCTCGACCATTTCGGCCTTGCGCTCGGACATCTTCTGGACAACGACACCGGAATGCTCTTCATCGACGTCGATCACGACTTCTTCGATCGGCTCCAGCATCTGGTCGGTTGCTTCGTCCTTGTGCATGACGACGCGCGGACGCGACACGGCAAGCTCGAAGCCTTCACGGCGCATGGTTTCGATCAGAACGGCGAGCTGCAATTCGCCGCGGCCGGAGACGTAGAACGAATCCTTGCCTTCGGCTTCTTCGATCTTCAGCGCGACGTTACCTTCAGCTTCCTTGAACAGGCGGTCGCGAATGACGCGCGAGGTAACCTTGTCGCCTTCGGTACCGGCCAGCGGGCTGTCGTTAACGATGAAGGACATGGTAACGGTCGGCGGGTCGATCGGCTGGGCGTGCAGCGCCTCGGTCACCGACGGATCGCAGAAGGTGTCGGCAACCGTGCCCTTCGACAGGCCGGCGATGGCGACGATATCGCCCGCATGGGCTTCTTCGATCGGTGTGCGCTCGATGCCGCGGAAGGCGAGAATCTTGGAAATGCGGCCGGTTTCGATCAGCTTGCCATCCTGGCCCAGAACCTTGACGGCCTGGTTCGGCTTGATCGAGCCCGAATGAATGCGGCCAGTGATGACGCGGCCGAGGAAGGGGTTGGATTCGAGCAGCGTGCCGATCATGCGGAACGCGCCGTCTTCTTCGCCGATACTCGGCTCCGGCACATGCTTCAGCACGAGATCGAGAAGCGGGCCAAGGCCATCTTCAACCGGGCCTTCCGGCGAATAGTTCATCCAGCCGGCGCGGCCAGAGCCGTAAAGGATCGGGAAGTCGAGCTGCTCGTCGGTGGCGTCGAGCGCTGCGAAGAGATCGAAGACTTCGTTGATGACTTCTTCGTGGCGGGCATCCGGGCGGTCGATCTTGTTGATCGCGACGATCGGGCGGAGACCGACCTTCAGCGCCTTGCCGACGACGAACTTCGTCTGCGGCATCGGACCTTCCGAGGAGTCGACCAGCACGATGGCGCCATCGACCATCGACAGGATGCGCTCGACTTCACCGCCGAAGTCGGCGTGGCCGGGCGTGTCGACGATGTTGATGCGCGTGCCCTTCCAGACAACCGACGTCGCCTTGGCGAGAATGGTAATACCGCGCTCTTTTTCCAGATCGTTGGAATCCATCATGCGCTCAACAGTGCGCTGGTTCTCACGGAAGGATCCGGACTGCTTCAGAAGCTCGTCGACGAGGGTGGTTTTCCCATGGTCAACGTGCGCGATGATCGCGATGTTGCGAAGTGCCATTTGTCTTAATCTCTGAGGCTGGGGCGCTGTATAAAACAAACAGGCCAATTTCATTTGGCGCGCTCATAGCCTTTTTTTCGCGATTGCGAAAGGGGGGAGGCGCGAAAGGGGCTGAAAGCTTGCCGCCACGCCTCACGAATACATCAATCCACCGCTGGCGGATAGGAGAAGTCTCCCCGCCGCCAAACCGCAAATATCGGCAATATGCAGCGCCTTGGCGGGATTTTTGCTGATACGTCAGGCGGCGCGTTTCAGCAGCCAGGCATCATGATTGATGAGGAAGCCCCTGAGCCGATCGGGATAATCCGGCGTGACCGCATCCCGCACGCTTTGCCGCAAAGCCAGCTCCCCGCACCATGCCGTCACACGCGGCAGCGCATCGAATAGGCCCGTCGGTGCGATGGCATCGAATACCTCGAAGTAACGAAAGATTGGTGCGAAGACCGCGTCGACCAGGCTGAACGCCTCGCCGGCGAAAAACGGCCCGCCATTCAGCTCCGCCTCGACACGGCTGAATTTCTCGATCAGTGCCTTGCGCTTGGTCTCATAGGTCCCTTCTTCCTTGGCGGTCTCAAACCCCCAGAGGTCCGACAGGATGGAAGAGCCGAACTCCATCCAGCCGCGATGGCGGGCGCGCGCCAACGGATCGGCGGGATGTAGCCTGACGCCGGGTTGGGTTTCCTCGAGATATTCACAGATTACGGCGCTTTCGAACAACACCGTTTCTGATCCGCCGCCCTGCTGGACGATCAGGAGGGGCACCTTGCCGAGCGGCGAGATGGCCAGAAACCAGTCGGGCTTTGCCGCCAGATCGACATAGCGGATCTCGAACGGCACGGCCTTTTCGGCAAGCGTGATGGCCGCCCGCTGGACATAGGGGCAAAGGTAGTGGCTGACGAGGGTCAATGCTGCGTCGGACATGGTCGAATCTCCGGAGTGTTCACCATAGTAGATGTAATTGCATCTATATGCGCACTTGCCAGTTTGGTCAATATAGATGTAATTGCATCCATGTCCGATTGTTCAGATGCAGCCTCCGCAAAGCCCTCCGCCGCCATCACGCGGGCATGGGTGCGCCTCATGCGCGCTCAGCAAATCACACTTGCGGCCATCGAGCAGGATTTGAAGGCCGCCGGCCTGCCGCCGCTTGGCTGGTACGACGTGCTGCTGGAGCTAGCGCGGGCCGCGGACGCAAGCTGCGGCCCTATGAAATCGAAGAACGCACGCTGCTTGCCCAACATAACCTGTCCCGCCTCCTCGACCGGATGGAGAAAGCCGGCCTCGTTCACCGCGAGATCTTTTCCGAGGACGGTAGAGGTCGCTGGGTGA
The DNA here is from genome assembly GCF_001999485.2 of Rhizobium sp. P44RR-XXIV. NCBI lineage: Bacteria > Pseudomonadati > Pseudomonadota > Alphaproteobacteria > Hyphomicrobiales > Rhizobiaceae > Rhizobium > Rhizobium sp. P44RR-XXIV. Next base: position 187,166 of record NZ_MPVZ02000024.1, read on the forward strand.
TTATCACCGAGGCGGGGAATGCGATGCGAACCCGCATCTGGACCGTCTATGCCGCCGCGCTCCAACGCCACCTGGGCGACAGACTGGATGACACCCAGGCCGATCAATTGGCCGATCTGTTGACTGTGCTTTCGCGCAAAGCCTGATCGGCGCGGCGAAGGCTATCCGCCCCGCGCACAGCGCAGAATTTACAATGCAGGCTCCTTAGGGAATAACAGCCTTGGAACTGACCTGAAAAAGCCGGGGAATTGATTGGTGAAGCCGTCAACAGCAACAAGCCCCGATGCCGCGATCGGTCAGCCCCGAGGCACCGCTGGCGAAGTCTTCCTTGCCTTTCTCAAGCTTGGCCTCACCTCGTTTGGCGGTCCGATCGCTCACCTGGGATATTTCCGCGATGAGCTGATCATTCGCCGGAAATGGACAAGCGAGGAAGGCTATGCGGATCTGGTCGCCCTCTGTCAGTTTCTGCCGGGACCGGCTTCAAGTCAGGTCGGGTTTGCCCTCGGCCTCCTGCGCGGCGGTATTGGCGGCGCGTTTGCCGCCTGGACAGCCTTTACGCTGCCTTCGGCGATCCTTCTGGTTGCCTTTGCGATGGCGGCAACCGCATTTGGCGGGCCGGTGGGAGCTGGCTTGCTCCATGGCCTCAAGATTGTCGCAGTCGCCGTGGTCGCACAAGCCGTCTGGGGCATGGCGCGCACCCTGACGCCCGATAAGGAGCGAGCCAGCATTGCGCTGGCGGCAGTCCTGATCATCGTCTTTGTTCCGAGTGCGGTGGGGCAGATCGCGGCAATCGCCACAGGTGCTTTCGCCGGATTGCTGTTCTGCCGTAGTGAGCTTGCGTCCATCGCGCACCACGTCTCATTCCGCATTCCAAGGCGTGTCGGACTTTTGTGCCTCATCTGCTTTTTTGGGCTGCTCGGCCTACTGCCAATCCTCGCCAGCCTCAGCGGGTCGCAAGGGGTGGCGTTGTTTGGCGCATTCTATCGCTCCGGATCGCTCGTTTTTGGAGGCGGCCATGTTGTGCTGCCGCTCTTGCAGGCAGAGGTGGTCAATACCGGCTGGGTCAGTGCCGATGCGTTCGTGGCGGGATATGGCGCCGCACAGGCCGTACCGGGACCGCTGTTCAGTTTCGCGGCCTATCTCGGCGCAATGACAGGGCCTGGACCACACGGCTTGGCAGGAGCGGCAATTGCACTTGTTGCAATTTTCCTGCCCGGCCTGCTGCTATTGATCGGCACTTTGCCATTCTGGGATGACGTCCGCCGCTACCCGCTCGCACAGGCCGCCATGCGCGGTGCCAGCGCGGCAGTCGTCGGTATCCTCGCCGCCGCGCTCTATAACCCGGTCTGGACGAGCGCAATCCTGCAGCCGTATGATTTCGCAGCTGCGCTGGCCGGCTTCGTATTGCTTGTTGCCTGGAAGACCCCGCCCTGGGTTGTCGTGGTCTCGATGGGCTTGGCGGGAATAGGCCTCGCCTTCATCTGAAAATCGACAAACAAGGCTTGCCCTATAAATGGTTGCGGCAACGGGTGGCGATTGCCCTGGATCATGGGCAATCTCGCCATCCCGACGCTTGCATGGGCGGCTAAATCAAGCCGCCAGCCCCTTCTTCCTCAGCATCGCATCCGGGCTCGGCAGCTTGCCGCGGAACGCCTTGTAGGCGTCTTCCGGATCGATAGAGCCGCCGACGGAATAGATGTTGGCCTTCAGTTTTCCGGCCATATCGGCATTGAAGGCATCGCCGGTTTCCTCGAAGGCGGCGAAGGCGTCGGCATCGAGCACTTCCGACCACATGTAGGAATAGTAGCCGGCAGAATAACCATCACCGGCGAACACATGCTGGAAATGCGGCGTTGCGTGGCGCATGACGATCGACTTCGGCATGCCGATTTCAGCAAGCACCTCCGCCTGAACCGCCATCGGGTCTTCGACCGCGCCGCGAGTGTGGAACGCCATGTCCACCAGCGCCGAAGAGGTGAATTCCACCGTGTTGAAGCCGGCATTGAAAGTGCGGGCTGCCAGCACCTTGTCCAGCAGCGCCTGCGGTATCGGCGCGCCGGTCTCATAGTGAACCGCATATTCCTTGAGGATGGCGGGCACGGTCAGCCAGTGCTCGTAAAGCTGCGACGGCAGTTCGACGAAGTCGCGGGAAACGCCGGTGCCCGACACCGAGGGATAGGTGACGTTGGAGAGCATGCCGTGCAGCGCATGGCCGAATTCATGGAATAGTGTGCGCGCGTCGTCGAGCGACAGCAGCGCCGGCTTGCCTTCCGCCGGCTTGGCGAAATTGCAGACATTGTAGATGATCGGCAGTTCGCCGACCGTGCCATTCTCAAGCGGCAGCTTGTGCTGCGATTGGAACGAACTCATCCAGGCGCCGGAGCGCTTGGAGCCGCGGGCAAAGTAATCGCCGAGGAACAGCGCGACGAGCTTGTCGGAACGGTCGCGGATCTCGAAGACGCGCACGTCGGGATGATAGGCAGGCACGCCCTTCTGCTCGACGGCATGAATGCCGAACAGGCGGCCGGCGACATCGAAGCAGGCGGCAATGATCTTTTCGAGCTGCAGATAAGGCTTCAGTTCGGTCTCCGAGAAATCGAACTTTTGCGTGCGGATCTTCTCGGCATAGTGCCGCCAGTCCCAGGGCATGACCTCGTGATTGCGGCCTTCCTCGGCGATCAGCCCGGCAATATCCTTTTCCTCCTCGGCGGCGCGTGCCGCCGCCTTCGACCATACGGTCATGAGCAGTTCGTTCACCGCGCCAGGTGTCTTCGCCATGGTGTTGTCGAGCTTCAGCTCGGCGAAATTGGCATAGCCGAGCAGCTTGGCTTTCTCGGCCCTCAGCACCAATGTCTCGCGGATGATCTCGCGATTGTCGGTCTTGTCGCCATTGGCGCCGCGCGCCACCCATGCATTGAAGGCCTGCTCGCGCAGATCGCGGCGCTCGGACGAGGTCAGGAATGGCTCGATGATCGAGCGCGACAGCGTGACGGCATATTTGCCCTCTTCGCCGCGCTCGCGGGCTGCGGCAGCCATCGCATCGCGCAGATAGTCGGGAAGCCCGGCAAGGTCGGCCTCGTCGGAGAGCAGAAGCACCCAGCCCTTTTCATCGGCAAGGACGTTCTGGCCGAACTGCGCGCCAAGACCGGCAAGCTTCTCATTGATCGCGGAAAGACGGTCCTGCTCCGCCTTCGGCAGCTTGGCACCCGACTTGACGAAACCCTTCCAATGCCGTTCCAGCACGCGGGTCTCTTCCAGGGTCAGGCCGAGTTCGGCCCGCTTTTCCCAAAGAGCATCAAGGCGGGCAAACAGCGCGGCATTCGTGCCGATCTTCGAATAGTGCCGGGACACCTTCGGGGCGATCTCGCGCTCCAGCGCCTGGATCGTTTCGTTGGTGTGAGCACCGGCCTTGTTCCAGAACAGCGCCGATATGCGCGACAGCGCATCGCCGGCGATCTCGAGCGTCGTCACCGTATTGGCGAAGGTCGGCGCTTCACTGTTGTTGGCAATCGCGTCGATCTCAGTCTCATGCGATGCGAAAGCAGCATCGAAGGCAGGCGCGAAATCCGTGTCCTTGACGGCGTCGAAGCGCGGCAGCCCCTGATGTCCGGTCCATTCGACGAGCGCGGGATTGACGGCGGCGTTTGAAGACATGCAGGGCATCCTTTCGACTGACATCTGATCGAAGCACGATATAAGGCCCGCCCCGCCAAATTGGTATGGCGAGCCGAACAAATTCATTGGAGGGATCAGGCCTTGCGCCAGCCGAGCAGGCCTGGCGTTGCGTGCCAGAGCGCCTGTGCCGCAAAGCCCATGAACAGCACGCCGGAGCAACGCACGATCAGCCGCTCATGGGCGCGATAGAAGCGCCGTACGGCGCCCGCACCGATGATGCTGATCAGAATGAGATCGGCCGTCACGAAACCGGCAAAGGAAACGGCAAGCAGCAGGGGCAACGCGCTGAAGGTGAGCGCACCGGCGGAACCGGCCACCAATGCGGTGAACGTTGCCAGCGCAACCGGATACCCCTTGGGATTGGTGACGCCGAAGATGAGGCCGCGACGGAAGGGTCGGTCGACATTGACAAGCGATTTGCCATCTCCTGTCGGCTTGGCCGTGACGGCACTCCAGCCGATCCAGGCGAGATAGAAGCCGCACAGCAACCCCAGAAGATCGAAAACGAACGTGCCGACGGTCTTGGCGCCGACGATGGCGACCAGTGCGAGCGAAGACCAGACGAGATCACCGAGCAGATGGCCGCTGACAAAAAAAGCACCCGCCTTGCGTCCCTGCCCCGCACCGATGCCGAGCAGCGCCAGAAAGGCAGGTCCGGGAATGAGCACATAGAAAAGCGCCGCCAGAAAGGCGCCGACAACAAGGGATTGCGTCATGATGGGTATTCCTACTGATGATGGCGCAAAAGTAGCAATCTGCCGAATCCGGTCAAGCCATCCTTCGTTTTATGGCCGAAGAAGGCGTTGTGTTCACGGGTTTAAACCAATAAGAACGTTGTGGGGCCCCAGAACTGAAAAGCGTAGGTAGGGAAACGCTTATGACCAGCAGGATTAATACGGATTCGCTCGCCTTTCTTGTGAGCGATTGCGCCCGATTGATCAGGACGGCCTTCGAGAGACGTATTCTCGTCGCAGGTCTCGGACTGACGGCGGGCGAAGCACGGACGCTGATGCAGGTTGCCGCCATCAATGGCAGCCGCCAATTGGACATCGCCTCCCGGATGGGACTGGAGCCGATGACGGTCAGCGCATTTCTGGACAAATTGCAGGCCAGAGGCCTGATCGAACGCCAACCAGACCCGCTCGACCGCCGCGCCAAGCGGATCGTGCTGTCGGAAGCAGCGGACGCCAAGCTGAAGCAGATCGATCGCGAAATCTACGAAGTCGAGCGCAATGCGACGCAGGGCTTCGATCAAGGGCTGCAGACGCAGCTGCATGACGCGCTCTGCTCGTTTCGCAGCAATCTGCAGAAGGTGGAATTGCCCGCCGAGATCGAACGCGAACTAAGGCCGGTGGATTAATCCCAGCCGCGCCGTCATGCCAAAAAAAGAACCCGCCTCCGGCAACCGGAAGCGGGCTATTTTGCGTTTTGATGCCGGTTACTTCGACAAATTGCGCTTGGCGAGCGTGCGCAGGCGGAGCGCATTGAGCTTGATGAAGCCGGCCGCGTCCTTCTGGTCGTAGGCGCCCTGGTCGTCCTCGAAGGTGACCAGCTTGTCGGAATAGAGCGACTTCGGGCTTTCGCGGCCGATTGTCATGACGTTGCCCTTATAGAGCTTCAGCGTCACTTCGCCTTCGACATGTTCCTGGCTCTTGTCGATGAGGGCCTGCAGCATTTCGCGCTCCGGCGAGAACCAGAAGCCGTAATAGATGAGTTCGGCATAGCGCGGCATCAACTCGTCCTTGAGGTGCGCGGCACCGCGGTCAAGCGTGATGGATTCAATGGCGCGATGCGCTGCGAGCAGGATCGTGCCGCCGGGCGTTTCATAGACGCCGCGCGATTTCATGCCGACAAAACGGTTCTCGACGAGGTCGAGGCGGCCGATGCCATTGTCGCGGCCGTAATCGTTGAGCTTTGCCAGCAGTGTGGCCGGGCTCAGGCGCTGACCGTTGATCGAAACGGCATCGCCCTTTTCGAAGCCGATCTTGATAACCGTGGCCTTGTCGGGAGCCGCTTCCGGGGAAATCGTGCGCATATGCACATATTCCGGGGCTTCCTGCGACGGATCTTCCAGAACCTTGCCCTCGGACGAGGAGTGCAGCAGGTTGGCGTCGACCGAGAACGGCGCTTCGCCCTTCTTGTCCTTGGCAACCGGGATCTGGTGCTTTTCGGCAAATTCGAGCAGGTCGGTGCGGCTCTTGAACGACCAGTCGCGCCACGGAGCGATGATCTTGATATCCGGATTCAAAGCATAGGCCGACAGTTCGAAGCGAACCTGGTCGTTGCCCTTGCCGGTCGCGCCATGCGCGATGGCGTCAGCGCCGGTCTTCCTGGCAATCTCGATCAGATGCTTGGAGATCAGCGGGCGGGCAATGGACGTGCCGAGCAGATAGACGCCTTCGTAGACGGCATTGGCGCGGAACATCGGGAAGACGAAATCACGCACGAATTCCTCGCGCACGTCCTCGATATAGATTTCCTTGATGCCGAGCAGTTCGGCCTTCTTGCGCGCCGGCTCCAGCTCTTCGCCCTGGCCGAGATCGGCGGTGAACGTGACGACTTCGGCGCCCAGCTCCGTCTGCAGCCATTTCAGGATAATCGAGGTATCGAGCCCGCCGGAATAGGCGAGAACGACTTTCTTCACGTCTTTATGTGATGCCATTGTGAGTTCCGCTTCAAGGCGAGCCAGGGGAAAGGCCCGCAAACCTGTGTCGCGGAACTTTTAGCGAGATTATCGTGAGGCGCAAGGGGAAGTGCGGCACAGCACTTCGTGCACCTTCGACACCGGTTTGACTCGTTCCCGGAAAGCACCATATTCGGCGACGACCGAACAATGCCTGAGGAGGGCGCCGCTCGTGACTGATATTCAAGCCATTTTCAAGAAATCCAATGTTGCCGTCATCACCGGCGGCGCGTCCGGCATCGGCCTTGCCGCCGCCAAATATTTCGCTTCACACGGGATGAGCGTCGTCATCGCCGATCTCGGTGGCGACCGGCTGGCGCAAGCAAGCGCCGAGCTCAAGACGATCACGGGCGAAGAGCATGTCATGGCCATCGAGACCGATGTTGCCAGCAAGGACTCGCTGGAAGCACTGGAACGCGCCGTCCTGCAGCGTTTCGGCCGGGTCCATGTGCTGATGAACAATGCCGGCATCGGCCCGGAGACTTCAATTTTCAGCGCACAGGCCGGCTGGGACGCCATCCTCGGCGTCAACCTGCTCGGCGTCGTCAACGGTACACGGACCTTCGGACCGGGCATGCTCGCCCATGGCGAACCGGGTGTCATCATCAACACCGGCTCGAAGCAGGGCATCACCACGCCTCCAGGCAATCCGGCCTACAATGTCTCGAAGGCCGGCGTGAAGGTCTTCACCGAGGCGCTGCAGCACGAGCTGCGCAACACGGCGGGCGCGAAGATATCGGCCCATCTCCTCATTCCCGGCTTCGTCTTCACCGGTCTTACCAAGGGCGAGCGCAAGGAAAAGCCGGCCGCGGCCTGGACGCCGGAGCAGACGGTCGATTTCATGGTGGAGAGCCTGGAGCGCGGCGACTTTTACATCCTGTGCCCCGACAATGACGTGGCTCGCCCGGTCGATGAGCGCCGTATGCTGTGGGCGGCCGGCGATATCGTCGAGAACCGCCCGCCGCTGTCGCGCTGGCACCCCGATTATGCCGATCAATTCAAGGCATTCCTCGACAAGAAGGATTGATTTGCAATCCCCCGAAAGCCGGATAGAAACACGCATCCCCCTATCCGCTTTCGGAGCATCTCATGGATTTCATACCCAGCCTGCCGACCCTTCTTGCCTTTTCGGCGGCAAGCCTGTTGCTGGCGATGACGCCTGGCCCTGACATGACGCTGTCGATCAGCCGTGCGCTGGCGCAAGGCAAGAAGGCGGCGCTCTTCGTCGTGCTCGGCACCACGCTCGGCGTCGTCGTTCACACCTGCCTGGTGGCTTTCGGCATTTCTGCGTTGATCACAGCCTCGCCTGTCGCCTTCACCGTGTTGAAGACCGGCGGCGCTGCCTATCTCCTCTGGCTGGCGATCCAGGCGATCCGCTTCGGCTCCAGCCTGTCGGTCAAGAAGGTCGACGCCACCAGCGGCACAGCGCTTGCCAATATTTCGAACGGTTTCTGGGTCAATCTGCTGAACCCCAAGGTCATCATCTTCTTCATGACCTTCCTGCCGCAGTTCGTCACGGCTGGTGATCCCACGGTCACGCACAAGCTGCTGTTTCTGGGCTTCTTCTTCATCGTTATCGGAATGCCGGTGAACACGCTCGTCGTACTCGCCGCCGATGGCCTGTCGTCCTGGCTGCAGAGAAACCGCGGCGTCATGCGCGGCCTCGACTACGCCTTTGCCGGCGTCTTCTCGATCTTTGCGGTGAAGATCTTCTTCACTCAGGCCCGCTGACAACGGGGCGACGTCCGGCGAACCGGCCGGCGATCCACCAATAGACGATGCCGCTGGCGGCGCCCAGGAAGGCGAAGCAGACCACGATCGTAATCACGTTGAGGGTATGCGGCCGCTCGACGCTACCCGAAATCAGCACGGAGGCCACCGCCGACAACAGGGCGCCATAAACGGCATAGCCGTACCAGCGGCGGATGCCGCGCCATTCCAGAACCGGGATAACCACGAGGGATGGCAGGATGCTGACGATCATCACCAGTTTGGTGAGCGCGATTGTCAGGGCGAAAAGCTCTGGGGTAGCGGCATCGGGCACCGTCCATGCGGCAACGCAGGCCAGCACGAAGCCCATCAACGCGCAAGCGGCGATATAGCCCCACAGGAGCCGTATCGGCTTGCGCAATGCAACGAGCATCAGGCTCAATCCTCGCCGTGATTGGCGATCATCATCGCTTCGAAAGCCAGGCGCTCGGTCTTGCGCATGCGCTCCGATTCCGACTTCAGCTGGCCGCAGGCGGCAAGAATGTCACGCCCGCGCGGTGTGCGGATCGGCGAGGCATAGCCGGCCGAATTGATGAAATCGGCGAACTTCTCGATGTGTTCCCAGTCCGAGCACTGATAGTTGGTGCCGGGCCAGGGGTTGAAGGGGATGAGGTTGATCTTGGCCGGGACGCCCTTCAGGAGCTGGATCAGCCCCTTGGCATCCTCGAGGCTGTCGTTGACGCCCTTCAGCATCACATATTCGAAGGTGATGCGCCGCGCGTTCGAAAGGCCGGGATAGGCGCGACAGGCGTCCATCAGCTCCTTCAGCGGATACTTCTTGTTGATCGGCACCAGCATGTCGCGCAGGTCGTCGCGCACGGCATGCAGCGAGATCGCCAGCATGACACCGATCTCCTCGCCGGTGCGGTAGATCTCAGGCACGACGCCCGAGGTCGAAAGCGTGATGCGCCGCTTCGAAAGCGACAGGCCGTCACCATCGGAGGCAATCAGCAGCGCCGTCTTGACGCTGTCGAAATTGTAGAGCGGCTCGCCCATGCCCATCATGACGATATTGCTGACCTTGCGTCCTTCCGCCGGCATGATCGTGCCCTGCGGCGCTTCACGATCCGGAAAATCGCCGAGGCGGTCGCGCGCCAGAAGCAGCTGCGACAGGATTTCTTCCGCCGTCAGGTTGCGCACCAGGCGCTGCGTGCCGGTATGACAGAAGGAACAGGTGAGAGAACAGCCGACCTGGCTGGAAATGCAAAGCGTTCCGCGCCCTTCTTCCGGAATATAGACGGCCTCGATCTCGACGGGACGACCGGCGCCGCGCGGCGGGAAGCGCAGCAGCCATTTGCGGGTGCCGTCGTTGGAGACCTGTTCTTCGACGATCTCGGGACGCGCGATGGTGAAATGCGTCTTCAGCATTTCACGCATGTCCTTCGAGACATTCACCATGGCATCGAAATCGGAGACGCCGCGCACATAGATCCAGTTCCAGAGCTGGCTGACGCGCATCTTGATCTGCTTGTCGGCAACGCCCTTTTCCTTGAGCGCTGCCCCCATTTCCTCACGGGTCAAGCCAATGAGCGAAGGCTTGGGCGAAAGCTCCACAGGCTGCGACAAGGGCATCGGCTTCAGCTTGGAGGGTGTCATGACATCGGTGGCGGACATAGGATCATTCCAACGGTTCACATCGGCGATGCCGCAAAAGCTGACGAAAGCTGCGGATGCGGGCAAGGCACGGAAATCTGAAGATTCATGCGGTGGCGGGACCAACTGTCTGCCGCACACCTGCTGTTGGCGCGGCCTTTAGCATTAATTTCCGCCCGCGTCATCCCTTTCCCTCAAAAGCAAAGCCTGGCCCTTAAAAGCAAAAGGCCGGCATGCTGGCCGGCCTCGTCATTACGGTCGCGGCGGCAGGACGATCACATTGACGTGATCCCTTGGCCTTCGATCTTACTTGCAGTTCTCGATCTGCTTCAGGGCAGCGGTAACGCCCTTCAGCGAATAGGTATAGGACGTCGCGGTGCCCTTTTTCGACGTCGCCGTCACTTTCAGCGAATGGCCGGATTTCAGAGCCGCCACCAGCGCAGGCTCCTGCGCGGCATTCTCGACCCAGGCGGCCTTGTCCTTGGTGAACATCACGAAGGTCTTGTTGTCGATGAGCACGTCGACCTTGGAATTCTCCTTGAGAGGATAGCCCATCATCGCCTGCGGTTCGTAGGAGATGTTCTGGCCCGGGCGCTGCGACACGATGAAGAAGTTGTCGCCATGGTCGATACCCGACGCCGGCGTCTTGGCGGTCGGCACCGAAAGAACGTAGCAGACCTTGCCCGCCGCCGACTGGTAGGAGTAAGCGCCCCAGGCATCGAATTGCTGAATGCGCGACGGAGCCGCTGGCGCTGCTGGCGCCGCGGCTGGCGCTGCCTGCGTATGCTTCTTGGTCTGCGCGGACGCGATGCCGGTGCCGGCGAGAACGAGCGAGAGAGCGATTGCGAAGCTTTTTACAAACATGGTTTCCTGCCGATTTCTTGCGGTCCAGAGCTCATGGCGAATCGATATACGCACGCCTATGCTCGTGAGCTGCCCTATTTTGACTTTATTCAGGTTACCAAACCGTCAACGGAGCGCTGACCGCCCTCAGCTCCGTGCCATTTCAATCCAAGCATCACGCAGAGTTTGAACGCATCAGAAGGAGTTGGAAAACCCGGATGATGAAGTACCATCCTACGGGATCGATTTAAGACAGAAAGATTCAGGCAAGAATTTGACATCGCTAAAATCAGGGTCTGCCATAAAGGTCTGGAAACCCGAAAGGATTCAGAACAGACCCCGTTGAGCGAGCCTCAAGCCGTTTTCATCGCTTCGGGCTCGTTCTCAAGCGCCCTGTCCGCCGCATCGTAATGCTCCTGGCGGATATGGCCCCTGATCATGCTGAGAGCCAGCGTCAGCACCGCAATATCGTCGGTAAAGCCGATAACGGCGAAAAAATCGGGGATAATGTCGAACGGCATGACGAAATAGCCGAGTGCGGCGAGCAGGATGCCGCGGACGCGGGTCGGCGTCTGCGGATCGAGCGCGCAATAGAAGGCGGCAACGACGTCGCGCGAAAACGGGATATGGCGAGCCGCCTTGCGCAAGGTCGGCCAGAACTTGCTGCGCACGGATTTCTCCTGCTTTTTCTGGGTCTCTTCGTCACCAGGCATCAGGATTTCCCCGTACTTGATGTCATCCATTCCATTTACCTCTATTCGCACCCACTTTTTCCGGGCCGCGTCAACATATGGTGATCATCCCGGACGATTCAATCAACGCGCCGGGCGGCGGCCTTCTCCATCGCCTTTGCCAGCTTGACGTCATGATCGGTCAGACCGCCGACATCATGGGTCGTCAGCTTCACATCAACGCGGGAATAGACGTTGAACCATTCCGGATGGTGATTGAATTTCTCCGCCGCGAGTGCCGCCTCCGTCATGAAGCCGAAGGCCTCGATGAAATTGCGGAATTTGAACGTCTTCGAAATCGAAAGTCGATCGGCCGCAAGTGTCCAGCCACCGAGCTCGTCCAGGATTTGATCGATTGCAGCCGGCTCCAGCTTCTCGTATTTCATGGCAAGGTCACTCCTCTCAAACGATTGAACGATAGCATGGATCGTCACAGGGTTCTTTTCGTCTGCGCCGGCAACATCTGCCGGTCACCCCTCGCCGAAGGCATTTTCAGGCATCTGGTGACGGAGGCCGATCGCTCCCCCGAATTCGAGATCGCTTCGGCCGGCACCGGCGGCTGGCATCAGGGCGAGAAGCCAGATCGCAGATCGATCACCGTGGCTGCCAGCCATGGGGTCGATATTTCCGGTCAGCGTGCCCGCCGCGTTGAGCCATCGGATTTCGGCCGGTTCGATCTGATCCTGGCAATGGATCAAGACAATTTGAAGAACTTGCGCAAGACGGCGCCTGCCGATGCTCTCAGCAGGCTGCACCTCTTCAACGCCTTCGCGCTCGGCAGCAACAAGGATATTCCCGACCCCTATTATGGCGGCCGGGAAGATTTTGAAGCGGTTTATACCATGCTCTTGGCTGGTTGCAGCGCGCTGTTGCCCAAGGTCGGGAAAGCACTCCGCGCTTCGTGAAGCGGGAAGATCTCCTCGGTGAGATAGGGACCACCACCGACCGATTCGCGCGAGGACAGAAGCACGAAGCGCCCCACCGTGAACGGCTGGGTGTAGAAATTGCCGCGGCCGGAGAGGTAGTGCACGACATCGTCGACCCGCGAGGATTTCAACCTGGCGAGCGTGACATGCGGCGTGAACTTGCGGGGGTCGGGCTGCAGGCCGATGCGCTGGCAGATGCGCTCGATCTCGCCTTGCAGCGCATGCATATCCGGTGTCGGCGAAACGCCGGCCCAGACCGAATGCGGTTTCTTGGAACCGAAGGAACCTATGCCCTCCAGCCGAAGCTGGAATTCAGGACGATCTATCCGGTCAAGGCGGTCGACGATCTCATCAGCCGTGCGGCCATCGACGTCGCCGATGAAGCGCAGAGTGATGTGATAATTTTCAACGTCGATCCACCTGGCTCCGGGGAGACCACCGCGCAACAACGAAAGGCTCATGGCCGCGTTGCGCGGAATTTCGAGGGCGGTAAAAAGTCTCGGCATCACGAGCACTCCCCGAATCTCTTGCAGGTACAAGCAGGGAATCACGCATTTGCAGTCGGTGCAAGCATCTATTTCGCACCTGCGTCAATCATCCCTACAAACTTGATAACGGCCGGTAAGATACGCTCGACCATGACATCGACACCCTTGGGGTTCGGATGCATGCCGTCGTCGAGCTGAAGATTGGCCTGCGCGGCGACGCCATCAAGGAAGAACGGATAGAGCGTGAGCTGGTATTTGTCGGCCAGACGCTTGTAGATCGGGTTGAATTTCTCGGCATAATCCGGCCCCATGTTCGGCGGCGCCAGCATGCCGGCGAGGAAGACCGGGATCTTCCGCTCCTTCAACCTTTCGATCATCGTCTCCAGGTTCTTTTCCGTCTGTTCCGGCGGAATGCCGCGGAGAGCGTCGTTGGCGCCAAGCTCCAGAACCACACCGTCGGTGCCGTCGGGCACGGACCAGTCTATGCGGGAAAGCCCGCCGGATGTCGTATCGCCGGAAACACCTGCATCGGCGACGGCCACATCCAGCCCCTTGGCTTTCAGCGCCGCCTCGAGCTTGGCCGGAAAGCCATCGCCCGGCGGCAGCTGATAGCCGGCCATCAGGCTATCGCCGAACCCGACGAGCTGGATGGTCCGCGCCTCCGCTGCACTCACGGCGCCAAACAAAAGACCGAAAGTGATGACAGCGAATTGAAACGCAGCAACTTTAAATCTCATGATCCATTCCCTAAATTCGCTGCTCGGGCCAAATCGCGCCCGCCATTAGCTTTGATGTTCTCTGATATATAGGGCGTTCGCATTGGCAAAAACCATCATCGAGCTGAAGAAGGCGGATTTGACGCTCGGCAATGCCGCCGCATCGGTCCATGTGCTGAAGGGCATCGACCTCACGATCATGGAGGGCGAGGCCGTCGGTATCGTCGGCCCCTCCGGTTCCGGCAAGTCGACCTTGCTCATGGTGCTGGCCGGCCTCGAAAAGCTCGATAGCGGCGAACTTGTGATCCGTGACACGCCTTTGCACAGCCTCAGCGAAGACCGCATCGCCGACTTCCGCGGCCGAAATATCGGCATCGTCTTCCAGTCCTTCCATCTCATCGCCAATATGACGGCGCTGGAAAATGTCGCCGTGCCGCTGGAACTTGCCAATAACAGGGACGCCTTCGACATCGCCCGGCGCGAGTTGGAAGCGGTGGGGCTCGGCGAACGGCTCAATCACTATCCCGGCCAGCTTTCCGGCGGTGAGCAGCAGCGCGTGGCGATTGCCCGCGCCCTTGCGCCGTCGCCTGCCGTGCTGATCGCCGATGAACCGACAGGCAATCTCGATACCGATACCGGACGCAGATCGCCGACCTGCTTTTCGCCCAGCAAGCCGAGCGCGGCACCACCATGCTGCTCGTCACCCACGACCCGGCGCTCGCCGCCCGCTGCTCGCGCCAGATCCGCGTACGCTCCGGCGAGATCGAGAATGACAGTGCCCGCACACGCGTCAATCAGGCGGCCATAGCATGACGGGTGCGGCGGGAATGCGCCTGCCTCTCGCCTTCCGCCTTGCCCTGCGCGAGCTGCGCGGCGGCCTTGGCGGCTTCTACATCTTCCTCGCCTGCATAGCGCTTGGCACCGGCGCGATAGCCGCCGTCAATTCCGTATCGCGCTCGATCACCGACGCCATATCGACGCAAGGCCAGTCGCTGCTGGCCGGCGACGTTCGTTTCGAGCTGCGCAATCGCGAGGTGACACCGGAGGAACTGGCCTATCTGCAGGGCCTCGGCAAGCTCTCCCGCTCCACCAACTTGCGTTCCATGTCCCGCCTGCCCGATGGCTCCGATCAAGCGCTGGTCGAGGTCAAGGCGGTTGATGACGCCTATCCGCTCTACGGTGCCTTCCAGGCCGATCCCGATCAGCCGCTATCGACCTTGCTCGCCACCAGGGATGGTGCCTATGGCGCCGTCGTCGCGCCGCTGCTGCTCGAACGACTGAACCTCAAGGTCGGCGGCGATCTGCTGCTGGGCAATACCAGGCTGCGCATCACCGGCACCATCGCCAATGAACCGGACGCCGTCTCCGAAGGTTTCGGCTTCGCGCCTCGTCTGCTGACCAGCCGCGACTTGGCCGCCTCAGGCCTGATCACGACAGGCAGCCTTGTCGAGCAGGCCTACAGGATCCGCATGGACGACCCCGCGACCGGGCTGCGCAATATCGGCGATCGTGCCAACGCCGCCTTCCCGCAGGCCGGCTGGTCGATCCGCACCAGTAGTCGCGCAGCACCTGAGCTTGCCGACAATATCACCCGCTTCTCGCAGTTCCTGACATTGGTGGGACTGGCGGCTCTCATCGTCGGCGGCGTCGGCGTCGCCAATGCCGTGCGTGCCTTCCTCGATTCGAAACGCACCACCATCGCCACCTTCAAATGCCTGGGCGCGCCCGCTTTCGTCGTGGTGTTGATCTACCTCATCCAGATCGCGATCATCGCGCTCGCCGGCGTTACCATCGGCCTTGTGCTCGGCGCTATCGCCCCGGTGATAGCCTCGCAGTTCATGGCGGAATTCCTGCCTATATCGACGGTGCCGCGGCTCTATCCCGGCCCGCTGATGCTGGCTGCCGTTCTTCGGCCTGCTGACGACGCTTGCCTTTGCCATTCCGCCGCTCGGCCATGCCCGTGAAGTGCCGGCGACGGCCCTTTTCCGCGAACAAGGCTTCGAGGCGCGCCGCCTGCCCGGCTGGCCCTATCTGCTTGCTGCCGGCGTCCTGATGGCGGCGCTCGCAGCCCTGGCAATCCTCACTGCCTATGATCGCTTCATCGCCATCGTCTTCGTTGTCTCGATCGCCGCCGCCTTCGTCGTGCTGCGCCTGGTTGCCGCCGGGCTTTCCTGGCTTGCCCGCCGCAGTCCGCGCGTGCGTTCGCCGGCATTGCGGCTGGCGATCGGCAATATCCACCGCCCCGGCGCATTGACGGGCTCCGTCGTGCTCTCCCTCGGCCTTGGCCTCGCACTGCTGGTGACCCTGACGCTGATCGACGGCAACATGCGCCACGAACTCACCGGACGCATGAGCGAAAAAGCGCCGAACTTCTTCTTCGTCGATATCCAGGGACCGGAACTCGAGGGCTTCCGCAAGATCGTCCTCGCCGAGGATCCCAAGGGTAAACTCGTCGAAGCGCCGATGCTGCGCGGCCGCATCGTCGCCTTTAACGGCGAGGATGTCACCAAGATGAAGGTGCCGACCGCCGGACAATGGGTCCTGCGCGGCGACCGCGGCATCACCTATGCCGAAACCCTGCCCGAGAATGCCGCGCTCACCGAAGGGCAATGGTGGGACAAGGATTATAGCGGCGAACCGCTGGTCTCCTTCTCCGGCGAAGAAGGCAAGGCGCTCGGCTTGAAGCTCGGCGACAAGGTCACCGTCAACGTCCTCGGCCGCAACATCACCGCCAAGATCGCCAGCTTCCGCAAGGTGCAATGGCAGTCTCTGTCGATCAACTTCGTGATGATCTTCTCGCCGAATACCTTCAAGGGAGCGCCGCACGCCTGGCTCGCGACCCTAACCGACACTTCCGCAACTTCCGAGCAGGAAGCGGCGATCCTGCGGAAGGTCACCAATGCCTATCCCACGATCACCAGCGTCCGCGTCAAGGATGCGCTCGACGTCGTCAATACGCTTGTCGGCCAGCTCGCCACCGCCATCCGCGCCGCCGCATCCGTCGCGCTTATCGCTTCCGTGCTGGTGCTTGCCGGCGCGCTTGCTGCCGGCAATCGTGCCCGCACCCATGATGCCGTCATCCTCAAGACGCTCGGCGCGACCCGGGCCATGCTGATCCGAGCCTTCAGCTACGAATATCTGATCCTGGGTGCGGCGACGGCGGTCTTCGCGCTGATCGCCGGCTCGGCCTCCGCCTGGTACATCGTCAGCCGCATCATGCGACTGCCCTCGACCTTCATGCCTGACGTCGCCTTCTCCACCCTCATCATCGCGCTGGTGCTGACTGTTGGTATCGGATTGATCGGTACGTGGCGCATCCTCGGCCAGAAGGCAGCCCCGGTACTGCGCGAGCTTTAACCCCTTCCGACCATTGACAGAACAATACGAATCGACCCGATATTACATCGATTTAACGCGGCGCCGTCCCCTTGACCCTTGTGTATAAGGCTTGAAAGCCTCATATTCTGTGCAGGCATGCTGGAGCTCCGCAGCGGCGCCTGGGCCCGAGAGGCCCGACACCGTACCCACATTGGAGCTTGAAAGAGGAAAACATGGCTGACTTTCGCAATTACCAAAACCGGGCGCAGAGCGGCGCGCAATCCGGTGCGATGATAGACGCAGGCCTTCGAGCCTATATGCTCAAGGTCTATAACCTGATGGCGCTGGGTCTGGCGATCACGGGTGTTGCTGCCTATCTTTCGTTCTCGCTCGCTTTCTCCAACGGACAGATCACGGCCTTCGGCCAGGCGATCTATCTGAGCCCGTTGAAGTGGGTGGTCATTCTGGCTCCGCTGGCAATGGTCTTCTTCCTGAGCTTCAGGATTAACCGCATGAGCGTAGCCGCCGCGACGACGACCTTCTGGGTCTATGCCGCGCTGGTAGGCCTGTCGCTGTCGTCGATCTTCATCATCTACACCGGCCAGAGCGTCGTGCAGACCTTCTTCGTGACCGCCGCCTCCTTCGGCGCGCTGTCGCTCTATGGCTATACGACCAAGCGTGACCTGTCGGCGATGGGTTCGTTCCTGATGATGGGTCTCTTCGGCCTGATCATCGCGTCGCTGGTCAACATCTTCCTGGCTTCGTCCGCCCTGCAGTTCGCCATCTCGGTGATCGGCGTGCTGATCTTCGCAGGCCTCACCGCCTACGATACGCAGCGGATCAAGGAAATGTACTACGCTGCTGACGATGCCACCGTGGCTGGCCGCAAGGCCATCATGGGCGCCCTGTCGCTCTACCTGGACTTCATCAACCTGTTCATGTTCCTGCTGCAGTTTATGGGCAATCGCCGCTAATCGCACGGCTTGAACAAGACATTCGGAAAGGCGGCTTCGGCCGCCTTTTTATTTGCCTGGAGGATAGTCCTGCGATTTGATATCGACCGTCACATCGAGCAGATCAGGCAAGAAAAGCAATGTCCGTCAGCCTTCGCAGCGCAACCGTAAACGACCTTCCCCACATCACCGCCATCTACCGCGATTCCGTGCTGAACGGCACGGCCAGCTACGAGATCACGCCCCCAAGTGAAGAGGAGATGGCGGGCCGCTTCCTGGCGATCCAGGACAAAGCCTACCCCTACATCGTCGCGGAAGACAGAGGCGGCACGTTCCTCGGCTATGCCTATGCCTCGGCATTCCGCACCCGCCCAGCCTATCGTTGGATGGTGGAGGATTCGATCTATCTCGCGCCGGAAGCTCGCGGCCGCGGCGTCGGCGGGCTGCTGTTGAAGGCCTTGGTCGAGAGCTGCGAGACGCTCGGCTTCCGCCAGATGATCGCCGTCATCGGTGGCGCCCACCCGGCCTCTGTCGCCGTACACCGCTCAGCGGGCTTCACCGAGGTCGGGCTGCTGAAAGGCACGGGCTACAAGCATGGCCGGTGGCTGGACACGATGCTGATGCAGAAGGCGCTCGGCGACGGCAACGACAGCGATCCGGACCCATCGGTTTATCCGGGGACGTTGTTTGGGGAGTAGCGCAGGTTTCGCATATGCCGCACGTTTGATACCCCCCTCTGTCGCTGTCGTGACATCTCCCCCACAAGGGGGGAGATTATTGGGAGCATGACGCTCGTCTCTCAAAAACAACAAGCCGCATTTCAGCAGGCACGATGTTGGTTGGTGGTGCAGGGAGCGCTCCAAGTTGCCAATCTCCCCCCTTGTGGGGGAGATGTCCCGAAGGGGACAGAGGGGGGTGCGGCACTATCAGCCAGCACACAGCAAATGGCGATAAGAGCTACTTATCCACCAGCTTCAGCTGCTTGTCGAAAACCTTCAGGACCTGTTGCAGGTCATGGCCGCGTTTCAGGATCATGCCGTTGGTGTTGACCACGGAGAAGGCCCCCTGCTTGGCAGCCAGCTTCGGGTTCTTTTCGATGCGGAAGAGCGGCAATTCGCCTGAGCGCTTGAAGACGGAGAAAACCGCCATGTCCTTGAGGTGGTCAATGGCATAGTCCCGCCACTCGCCCTCCCCGACCATGCGACCGTAGATCCAGAGAATGGCATCAAGCTCGCGGCGGTGGAATGTCACCGGCAGCGGGTCCTTGCTCTGTTTGTATTCCCTGAGATCGACGACGACGGAGGTGGTGTTGGTGTCGACGGAACGGCTTTCGCTATGGCGCAAATCCGGCTGATCAGTCATCAATCCCCCAGGGGCTATCTCATGACAAGAGAATGACAGTTTGCCTCAGCCACACCAAATTGCAAGACACCTGGCGGCTCACAATTTCTTTCCTGCCCCCGAAAGCGTCTCGGCGGCGCCGCATTTCAGTCAAAACGCCGCCCGATTTGCAGGAAGTATAGGCAACCGCTTGGCGCCGCCGCGTCAAGCGGCCCGGCCGGGGGCGTATCGATAAACCCCAGCCCCGAATGCGTCCTCGCCGGGCACCTCCCCTTTTTGGCATCAGCCAAAATAGGGACCCTTTTCGGCGCCAGCCGAAATAGAAGGCTTAGGGGTCAGCTTGAAAAAAGCCGCTCAGCCGTCCGAGCCGATGGTCAATACCGTCGCACCGATGATGGCTGCGGGATCGCCCGTGGGTGTCGAAGACTGCAGGAGAACCGCAAGCCCTCTCCGGCCGGCCTTATCAAGTACATTGGCGGGCAGGACGATATTCATCGCCTTGCCGTCCCACATACCAACGGTTTCGACATCTGAAACCGCATGCATGTAGGCGATCTGCTGACCGTTGTTTTCGCCGCCCTTCGGAGCCACCATCTGCTCCTTGTCGAAATAGACGACGACAACATTGGCCTTGCCTTGGCCAGCGCCGATCTTGATCGACAGCTCGTCGTCCTTCATGGCGGCATTCACTGGAATAGTCAGACCTTCACCGCTGCGCTGGAAGCTATCGAGCTTGACGTTGATCGCATTGAGATCCGCGCCGTTCATATGGTCGCGGCCATTGACGACGGCCTGGGGCGTGTAGACGCCGCTGCGGCCGAGCGCGCGCGCATAGGCATATTGGCGCGCCGTGTTGTCCTTGGACGCCATCGTGTCGCTCCAGCCGAGATAGTTCCAGTAGTCGACATGATAAGCAAGCGCCACCACGTCGCCCTGGCGGATCAGCTTGCGGAAGGCGGCATCGGCGGGTGGACAGGAAGCGCAGCCCTGTGCGGTGAAGAGCTCGACCACGCCCTTGATCTTCGCAGCCTCCTGCGCATGCAGCGAACTTGCCAGCGCGATGCCTGCCAGAAGTAGAATCGAAAGTCGAAGGCGCATTTCCCTTGTACCTCATTGTCAAATTTCAAAGGTCGTCTGCCTACGCAGGCCCTGAAACCGCTCACGCTCCTTCGGGCAACCATGCCCGTATCAAGCCCGAAAAATCTGAAACAAGAGATAATAGTTTAGCGTGATGACGCAAAGTCACGATGGGGTGAGACCGGCGTGCAGCACCGGACGTGCCGTACACATCGGCGTGAAAAACAAGACGCCGCCAGGAAACTTTCCCCGGCGGCGCGTAATTTGCGGCTTTTAGAGCCTATCAGGCAGCGAGATCGCGCAGAACGGTCTGCAGGATGCCGCCATTGTTGACGTAGATGACCTCATCCAGCGTATCGATACGGCAGATGATCGGGATATCGCGAACCGTGCCGTCGCCATAGGTAACCTTGGCGATCTTGCGCTCGCGCGGCTTGATATCAGCCAGGCCTT
The DNA here is from genome assembly GCF_001999485.2 of Rhizobium sp. P44RR-XXIV. Lineage (NCBI taxonomy): Bacteria > Pseudomonadati > Pseudomonadota > Alphaproteobacteria > Hyphomicrobiales > Rhizobiaceae > Rhizobium > Rhizobium sp. P44RR-XXIV. Next base: position 207,733 of record NZ_MPVZ02000024.1, read on the forward strand.
CGATGGTGACGAGTTCGTCACCCTTCAGCTCAAGGGTGGCCCAGGTGGTGCCGTCCTCGAAGACGAAGGGGATGACGCCCATGCCAACCAGGTTCGAGCGGTGGATACGCTCGAAGGACTGGGCGATCACGGCGCGTACGCCGAGCAGGTTGGTGCCCTTGGCAGCCCAGTCACGCGACGAGCCGTTGCCGTATTCGACACCGGCGAAGATGACGAGCGGAACGCCCTCGGCCTTGTACTGCATGGCCGCATCGTAGATCGACGTCTCTTCCTTGGACGGATAGTGGATGGTGTAGCCACCTTCCTTGCCGTTCGGGCCGAGCATGTGGTTGCGGATGCGGATGTTGGCGAAGGTGCCGCGCATCATCACTTCATGATTGCCGCGGCGCGTGCCGTACTGGTTGAAGTCGGCAACGCCGACACCATGGCCGATGAGGTAAGCGCCGGCCGGCGAGGCAGCCTTGATCGAACCGGCCGGGGAAATGTGGTCGGTGGTGATCTTGTCGCCGAAAAGGCCGAGAACGCGGGCGCCCTTGATGTCGGAAATGCCGGCGCCCTTCTTGCCCATGCCCACGAAGTAAGGCGGGTTCTGCACGTAGGTCGAATTGTCGTCCCAGGCATAGGTCTGGCCTGGAGGAACCTGTACGGCCTGCCAATTGGCATCGCCCTTGAACACGTCGGCGTACTTGCTCTCGTAGAGTTCGCGGGTGACGTATTTCAGGATGAATTCCTGGATCTCATGCGAGGTCGGCCAGATATCCTTGAGGAAGACCGGCTTGCCATTCTGGTCTTCGCCGATCGGCTCCTTGGTCAGGTCCATCTGTACCGAGCCGGCAAGCGCATAGGCGACGACGAGCGGTGGCGAGGCCAGGTAGTTGGCCTGGACGTCAGGCGAAATACGGCCTTCGAAGTTGCGGTTGCCCGAAAGCACGCCTGATACGATCAGGCCCTTGTCGTTGATCGTCTTCGAGATCGGCGCCGGCAGCGGGCCGGAATTGCCGATGCAGGTGGTGCAGCCGAAGCCGACCAGGTTGAAGCCGAGCTTGTCGAGGTCGGCCTGCAGGCCGGACTTGGCGAGATATTCGCCGACGACCTGCGATCCTGGCGCCAGCGAGGTCTTGACCCACGGCTTGCTCTTCAGGCCCTTGGCAACGGCGTTGCGGGCGAGCAGGCCGGCAGCGATCAGCACCGACGGGTTAGAAGTGTTGGTGCACGACGTGATCGCGGCGATCGCAACGTCGCCATGGCCGAGATCGAAGTCCGTGCCTTCGACCGCATAGCGGTTGGAGAGCTGGCCAGGCTTCTTGTATTCGGTTTCCAGCGAACCGGCGAAACCGGAAGCGATGTTTTCCAGAGGAATGCGGCCTTCCGGACGCTTCGGGCCTGCCATGGCCGGTACGACGTCGCCAAGATCGAGTTCGAGCGTATCGGTGAAGACGAGGTCGGAACCGTCATTGTCGCGCCACATCCCTTGAGCCTTGGAATAGGCTTCGACGAGCGCGATGCGATCCTTCGCGCGGCCGGACATGTTGAGGTAGTTCAACGTTTCCTTGTCGACCGGGAAGAAGCCGCAGGTCGCGCCGTATTCCGGACCCATGTTGCCGATGGTGGCGCGGTCGGCGAGCGGCAGCGCGTCGAGGCCGGGGCCGAAGAATTCGACGAACTTGGAAACGACGCCCTTCTTGCGCAGCATCTGCACGACGGTCAGCACGAGGTCGGTCGCGGTGACGCCTTCCTTGAGCTTGCCAGTCAGCTTGAAGCCGATGACTTCCGGAAGCAGCATGGAAACCGGCTGGCCGAGCATGGCAGCTTCAGCTTCGATACCGCCGACGCCCCAGCCGAGAACGCCGAGACCGTTGATCATTGTCGTGTGCGAATCGGTGCCGACGCAGGTGTCCGGATAGGCGATCGTCTCGCCGTCCTCTTCCTTCGTCCAGACGGTCTGGCCGAGATATTCGAGGTTGACCTGATGACAGATGCCGGTGCCGGGAGGAACGACGCGGAAGTTCTTGAACGCCTGCTGGCCCCACTTCAGGAAGCGGTAACGCTCGCCATTGCGCTGATACTCGAGCTCGACGTTGCGGGCGAAAGCCTGCGGCGTACCGAATTCATCAACGATGACGGAGTGGTCGATGACGAGATCGACGGGAACCAGCGGGTTGATCTTTTCAGGATCGCCGCCGAGGGAGACCATGGCGTCGCGCATAGCGGCAAGGTCGACCACGGCCGGAACGCCGGTGAAGTCCTGCATCAGCACGCGCGCCGGGCGATAGGCGATTTCGTTCTCGACGGTACCCTTGTTGGTCAGCCATTCGGCGACGGCGAGGATATGGTCCTTGGTGACCGACTGCCCGTCTTCAAAACGCAGCAGGTTTTCCAGAAGCACCTTCATGGAGTAAGGCAGCTTGGAAACATCGGGCAGACCATTCGCTTCAGCCTTGGGCAGGCTGAAATAGACATAGTCTTTTCCGTCCACGGTCAGCGTGGAACGACAATTGAAACTGTCAAGAGATTTAGACACGAGATACCCCGTTTCTGATAGCCAACACAGTCGTGCGAACGCCTATGCACTTTATGCACATCAGGATGCGGGTACGGCCATTTCCGCTGTCCGCACGTAAGGCAGAAAACCTTATGTTCGGCGCAAGGATGAAATTCACGCCGACCGCTGGCGTGGTTGCAGGTCTTATAGATAATTTCGTAAAGACTTGCCAGAGTGACAAGATGCAAATTTGGACAATTTTTTGCGCATTGCGGTAAAGAAAATAGGAAAGCCTGAGCGAATGCATCTAAGCGCTGAAAATCTGGCGGCGAGGCGGGGCGAAGACCTGATTTTCTCGAACGTTTCCTTTGGCTTGGAGGGTGGTGACGCGCTCGTTCTCACCGGCCGCAACGGCTCTGGAAAGTCGACGCTTCTGCGTGTTGTGGCCGGTCTTCTGAGGCAGGAAAAGGGTCGCGTCACATTGTCAGGTATCGATGGCGATTCGGAGCGCACGCCCGGCGAAGCCAGCCACTATCTCGGCCACCGCAATGCGATGAAATCCGAGCTGACCGTCGCCGAAAACCTGACATTCTGGAAAACCTTCCTTGGCGATATGCCGGGGGGCGCCGGTCTCGGTATCGAGGCGGCGGCGGATGCCGTCGGGCTTGCCGATATCGCCCATCTCCCATTCGGCTACCTCTCCGCCGGCCAGCAGCGCCGAATCGCTTTCGCCAAACTCCTGGTCGCCCATCGCCCGATCTGGATCCTCGACGAGCCGACGGCGGCGGTCGACACGTCTGCAGACCAGCTCTTCACCGGCCTGATCTCCGCGCATCAGAGGAAGGGCGGCATTGTCCTTGCCGCGACGCATCAGCCACTGGGATTGGAGAATGTGCAGGAAATGCGGATGACCGGGTTTGCCGGGGTGAGTGAAGGGGTTTGGGGATGACGGTTACGTTTGTGAGAAGACGTTCCCTTTCGCTCAGCTCAAGGCGCTTATTGCTAAGCAATAAGCTACCCCCCTCTGTCACTATCGTGACATCTCCCCCACAAGGGGGGAGATTGTGGGCGGCAACCCCTCACCATATTCAACTACAAAATGCTCTGCAAATTCAGCACATGGTTGTTTGGAAGAAGCTGAGCCACGGGCTAACAATCTCCCCCCCTTGTGGGGGAGATGTCCCGAAAGGGACAGAGGGGGGTGGCGAGAAGCACCTGCTTCTCGCGCCGTGAGCCAAACGAGCGGCAACCTCGCGGCAAACTCCGAAAGCCACTACTCATGACCGCCCTCTTCCTCCGCGACCTCAAGCTCTCGGTCCGCGCCGGCGGTGGCGCTCTCATTGGCATCCTCTTCTTCCTCACCGTCGTCGCCGTCATCCCCTTCGGCGTCGGCCCCGATCTAAAATTGCTCTCCCGAATCGGCCCGGCCATCGTCTGGATCGGCGCGCTGCTCGCCTGCCTGCTTGGATTGGACCGTCTGTTCCAGGCGGAGCGCGACGACGGCTCGCTCGATGTGCTCGTCATGCAGGAAACGCCGCTGGTGCTGACCGTTCTGGTCAAATGCGCCGCGCATTGGGTGGCGACCGGCCTGCCGCTGGTCATCGCCTCGCCGCTGCTCGGTCTCTTTATGAATATGAGCGAGACCGCGATCGCGGCGACGGCGCTCACCTTGCTTGTCGGCTCGCCGGCACTCACCTTTATCGGCGCGGTCGGGGCGGCAGTGGCGGTGGCGCTGCCGCGCGGCGGCCTGCTGGTGTCGATCCTGGTGCTGCCGCTGGCGATCCCGGTGCTGATCTTCGGCGTCAGCGCCACCTATGCCGCGGTCGAAGGACCGCAACCCTTCCTGTCGCCCGTCCTGATCCTTATCGCGCTCACCCTGTTCTTCGCCGTGCTCGGCCCGGCGGCGGCAGCCTTGGCATTGCGGAACACGACTGATTGATCGCGATGAGATACTGTTTCGCTCATCTGAGACAATGCTGTCGATTGCCGGAAAAGCCATATCGGGTTAAACAAGCCGCATGAGCGATATCAGCCCTGCGATCAGCCGATTTTCCGACCTCGCCAACCCCACGCGGTTCCTGGCTTTCTCGGCACGTCTGATCCCCTGGCTCGCGGTCATCTCGGCCGTGCTTTTCGCGATCGGTCTCTATCTCTCCTTTACGACCGAGGGCGATTACCAGCAGGGCGATACCGTCCGCATCATGTATATTCACGTTCCCGCCGCCTGGCTTTCGATGATGTGCTACACGATCATGAGCATGTCGGCGATCGGCACGCTGGTCTGGCGCCATCCGTTGGCCGACGTCGCCGGCAAGACTGCCGCCCCGCTCGGCGCCGCCTTCACGCTGATTGCACTCGTTACCGGCTCGCTCTGGGGCAAGCCGATGTGGGGCACCTATTGGGTCTGGGATGCACGCCTGACCTCGGTCTTCATCTTGTTCCTGATGTATCTCGGCCTGATCGCGCTCAACCGCGCCATGGACGATCCGTCCAAGGCCGCCCGCGTCGCCGCCGTGTTGACGCTGGTCGGCTTCATCAACATTCCGATCATCAAGTTCTCGGTCGACTGGTGGAACACGCTGCATCAGTCGGAAAGCATCATGCGCATGGATGGCCCGGCCATCGACGCGGAATTCCTCTGGCCGCTCTTTATCATGGCGCTGGCCTTCACGCTGCTGTTCTTCACGCTGCATCTGATGGCGATCCGCAACGAGATCTGGCGCCGCCGCATCGCCGCGCAGCGCCGCATCGCCGCGCGCATGGCAAGCCGGGAGGAATAGCATGACCCATCCCTTCTACGTCTTCGGCTCCTACGGCTTTGCCGCCGTCATGATCCTGGCCATCATCGCCTGGACATGGATCGACGGACGCCTGCGCCGCCGCGAACTGGCGGCTCTCGAAGCATCGGGCATTCGCCGCCGTTCGCAGCGCCCGCCCGAAGGCGATGCAAAATGACCACCGATGCCGATAACAAGGACCAGCCGAAATCCGGCAGCAGCACCGCGCGCTATTTGCTGGCGCTGATCCCGCTGATCGTCTTTGCCTGCATCGCGCTTGCTGTCGGCAAGGTCATGTATGACCAGGAAGTTCACGGCACCGACATCTCCGCCATCCCCTCGGCACTGATCGGCACGAAGGCGCCGAAACTTGCCTTGCCGCCGCTCGAAGGCTCCAATCTGCCGTCACTGACCGACGACGCCATCAGGGGCAAGCTCACCCTCGTCAACGTCTTCGCCTCCTGGTGCATCCCCTGCCGGGACGAGCATCCTGTGCTGAAAGAGCTTGCCAAGGACGGCCGGCTCAACATCGTCGCGATCAATTACAAGGATACGAGCGAGAACGCCCTGCGCTTCCTCGGCGAACTCGGCAATCCCTATAACGCCATCGGCATCGACCCCAACGGCACCGCCGCCATCGACTGGGGCGTCTACGGCATCCCGGAGAGCTACCTTGTCTCGCCTGACGGAACGATCCTCTACAAGCAGGTCGGCCCGTTTACGGCCACCAGCCTGAAGGAAGGGCTCTATCCGGCGATTGAGAAGGCTCTGGGGAAGCCAGCATCCTGAAGTCCGACACACATTCTGCTTTGAGCCGAAACAACGGCAATTATTTCTTGTCACAGAGGAAATTGCCGCGCGTGAACGTGTTCATGACGTCTTCTGCCGGCGCATCCTTCAGTGTTGGATTGTGGGTAAGGAAATCGCAGAACATGCCGGTGATTTTTGCTGGATCAATCTGCGGCGGAATGCAGATATCAACGCCGACGGACTCGCCGAAATAGCCCCAGTTCGTCATCGCCCGGACATTGGGGATCGATTGGGCAATGCCGCGACGCGCGAGAAAATCGTCTCGATTCCATTTGTCCAGCCAGCCGATGACATAGCCGGAAACAAGTTGCCGAGAGCTGCTGCAATCGGCAATCAGAGTTCCGGCATCGGTGAAACCTGCCGGCGATTTGGATGTGATTACGGCCAATAACACTGCGACTGCGATGCTCGACATCTGCTCCCCCGCAAGATCGTACACCAGCAACGACTTTGCCGTGACGCGACATTACGTGAGTAAATGCAATTTTATGGCGATTTTTGGCAATGGCGAACGCTGCCATCGCCAAATTCAAAAATCGGCTAAATCCCACCCTGCCAGGTCTTGATCGCCTCGACCGGCCAAACCAGCATCAGCACATTGAGCGTGAGATTATCGCGGATCAGGTAGCCCGTCAGCAGCTCGAAGAAGATGGCGATGGCGATCGTCACAACCACCGGCGCGCGCCAGGCAAAGAAAAAGCCGACCACCATGAACACCGCGTCCATCGCCGAGTTCAGAATACTGTCGCCGACATAATCGAGCGAGATCGTCGCCGCCCGGTAACGGTTGATGATGATGGGCGAGTTTTCCAAAAGCTCCCAGCCGGATTCGATCAGCATGGCAACGAACAGGCGCATCGACAGTGGCTTGCGGCGCATGATCAGATGGGTGAGGCCGAAGAAGAGGAAGCCGTGGATGATGTGCGATGGCGTGTACCAGTCGGCGATATGCTGCGAATTGCCGCTGGATTTCACCACAGGCTCGAAAAGCTTCACGTAGCCGCAGGTGCAGATCGGCACGCGGCCCATCATATATTCCGCCACGATCTGCACGAGCAGAACGAGAGCGCAGGCGATGAACCAGAAGTTTTGCTGCCGGTAGCGGTTTTGCGCGTCGACGGCTTCGGTCATTTGCCCGATTCCGCCGGCTGCTCGATCGTATGCTTCATGATCAACGGCATTTGCGACAGGGTGAAGAGGATGGTGATCGGCATCGTTCCCCAGACCTTGAAGTTGACCCAGAGATTGTCGGCAGCCTTGGTGTCGGGCAGGTAGTACCAGTTCGACAGCCGCCAGACGACCTCATTGAGCACGGCCAGAACCAGGAAAAACAGGCCCCACCGCAGCGTCAGCTTGCGCCAGCCTTCGCTATCCAGCTGAAAGGCGGCATTGAAGACATAGCCAAGCAGCGACTTGCCAAAGGCAAGGCCGCCGAGCAGCACCACGCCGAACAGGGCGTTGACGATGGTCGGCTTCATCTTAATGAAGGTTTCGTTCTGCAGGTAGATGCCGAGCGCGCCGAAGACGAGGACGACGATGCCCGATACGAAAGGCATCAGCGGCAGATGGCCGAGCATGACCTTCGAGACGACGAGCGAGAGCACCGTTGCCGCCATGAACAGGCCGGTGGCGACGAAGAGAGGCCCGCCAAGCGCCGCCAGCTGCGGAAATTGCTGCGCCAGCCACTCTCCACGCAGATTGCCGAAGAAGAATACCAGCAAGGGCCCGAGTTCCAGCACCAGCTTCAGCATCGGATGATGCTTGTCGGCGGCACTTGGGGTGAGTTCGTTGTCGCTGGTCGTCATTGCGGCACTTTCGCTATCGTCGAATTTGTTCTTGTCGTTCATTGGCTGCTTCCGCCGCCTGTCCCTGCGATGGCATTGGCGAAATCCTCCGCCTCGAACGGCTCGAGATCGTCTACACCTTCGCCGACCCCTATGAAATAGACCGGCAGCTTATGCTTGGCCGAGATGGCGACAAGAATGCCGCCGCGCGCCGTGCCATCAAGCTTGGTCATGATCAGCCCGTTGACGCCGGCGACATTGCGGAAGATTTCCACCTGGTTCAAGGCATTCTGGCCCGTGGTGGCATCAAGCGTCTGCAACACGGTATGCGGCGCATCCGGATCGAGCTTGCCGAGCACACGGACGATCTTCTCAAGCTCGGCCATCAGCTCCGCCTTGTTCTGCAGGCGGCCGGCGGTGTCGATGATCAGCACGTCGCTCTTGTTGGCCTTGGCCTGCTGAAAAGCATCGAAGGCAAGGCCGGCGGCGTCCGCGCCAAGCTTGGTGCCGATGAACTCCGACTTGGTGCGGTCGGCCCAGATCTTCAACTGCTCGATGGCGGCAGCACGGAACGTGTCGCCGGCAGCGACCATGACCTTGAGACCTGCGCCGGACAGTTTGGACGCCAGCTTGCCGATGGTCGTCGTCTTGCCGGTGCCGTTGACGCCGACGACGAGGATGACATGCGGCTTGTGGCTGAGATCGAGCTGCAACGGCTTGGCGACCGGCTTCAGCACCTTGGCGATTTCCTGCGCCATGATGCGGCCAACGTCCTCGCTCGTGACGTCCTTGCCATAGCGCTCGGAGGCCAGCGTATCGGTGACCCGCATCGCCGTCTCGACGCCAAGATCGGCCTGGATCAACAGATCCTCCAGATCCTGCAACGTCTGATCATCGAGTTTGCGCTTGGTGAAGAGCGCTGCGATCTGGCCGGTGAGCTGCGACGAGGTGCGCGCAAGCCCGGCGCGCAGGCGCTGGAACCAGGAAAGTTTTTGTTTGGGTGCTTCCGGGGTGGGCTCGGGAACGGTGGTGACGGTGGCGAAGCCCTTGGGGAGGACGGGGGCGGTGTTGGCGTCTTTCGACGCTGGGGCCGCGTCTGCCGCGCCTTCGTCACCCCCCTCTGTCCTCGTGACATCTCCCCCACAAGGGGGGAGATCATATCGATGGGGTGCTCTTCCGACGTCACATCAGCTTCGGTGCTTTCGGCCTGTTGGAGTTCAGCAACCACATTACCTAAGGCGGGCTCGGAATCTACTGCTAGCTCGGACGCCAAAGCCTCCACTTGAGGCGAAACAGCTGCCTCTTCAGGCTTTTCAATCTGTTGCGCCTGCTGAACAGGCGCGGCATCCTCCAAACGATCTCCCCCCATGTGGGGGAGATGTCCCGAAGGGACAGAGGCGGGTAACGCGGGTTCGGCAAACTCAGGCGTAGCGGAAGGCTCAACGACAACCGCCTCCGTCTCCGGCGCAGCTACATCCGGCGTAACTACCTCCGCAGGCGCCGGCTCTTCAACCGGCTTTTCACGGCCGAAGGTGAAGACTTTTTTGATGAAACCGAGCGCCATGAAGTATCCGTTGAAGCATTAGGCCGCGTTGGCGGCTAGAAGTTGCATGTCGAGGTGCTTGCCATTGTGGCCGGTGATTGCGACCTGCACAAGGTCGCGCGGGCGAAGGCCGGGGGCGGCGGCAAGCGTGAAGTTTTCGGTATGGGCAAGCCCATTATTCTCAATGAGCAGCCATTGCCGCGTTCCGACCATATTGTCGAGATGGGTCAGATGCAGTCTTTGTCCAGCCGCGCGCAAACGGGCGGCGCGTTCCTTGATAAGGGCGCGTTCGAGCTGCGGCATGCGGGCGGCCGGCGTGCCGGGGCGTGGGCTATACGGAAAAACATGCAGATGCGCGATGCCGGCCTCTTCGGCAAGACCAACGGCATTGGCAAACATCTCTTCCGTCTCAGTGGGAAAGCCGGCGATCATATCGGCGCCGAAGCTCGTTTCGGGTCGCAGGCGGCGCACATCCTCGATAAAACGAAAAGCATCGGCGCGCGAGTGCCGCCGCTTCATGCGCTTGAGCATCATGTCGTCGCCATGCTGCAGCGATAGATGCAGATGCGGCATGAAGCGCGGCTCGTCAGCAATGAGATCCATCAGATGCTGATCAGCTTCGATACTGTCGATCGAGGAGAGCCGCAGCCGGCGGATTTCGGGGATCTGCTTCAAAAGCGTCTTGGCGAGCAGACCAAGCGTCGGCGTTCCCGGCAGGTCGGCGCCATAGCTCGTGGCATCGACGCCGGTCAGCACGAGCTCGCGATAACCGCTTTCGACCAAGTTACGAGCCTGATCGACCACCGCGCCCATCGGCACCGAGCGCGAATTGCCGCGGCCATAGGGAATGATGCAGAAGGTGCAGCGGTGGTCGCAACCGTTCTGCACCTGGATGAAGGCGCGCACATGGCCGTCGATATGGCGGATCATCTGAGGGGCGGTCGCCCGCACGCTCATGATGTCGTTGACGCGCAGCTTCTCTTCCGCCGACACGCCGAAATCCGGCAGGGCGCGATAGGAGGCGCTCTTCAGCTTCTCCTCGTTGCCGAGCACGGCATCCACTTCGGCCATTTCGGCAAAGGTCTGCTTTTCGGTCTGCGCGGCACAGCCTGTGACGATGATGCGGGCATGCGGATTGTCACGGCGCGCGCGGCGGATCGCCTGGCGTGCCTGGCGCACAGCCTCTCCCGTCACGGCACAGGTATTGACCAGAATGGCATTGTTGAGCCCGGCTTTTTCCGCCTCAGCCCTCATCACTTCGGATTCATAGGTGTTGAGACGACAGCCGAAGGTAATGACCTCGACCCCGCTCACCGCGCCTGAGCCCCTTGCTCCGGATCGCGCGAAAAGCTTCCCGTCACGGGATCGACTGTGCCGGACCATTCCCACTCGGCCGGGCCGGTCATGACCACGTGGTCGTCCGTCTCCCGCCATTCGATGGTCAACTGGCTCGGAGCAGGCGCAGAGGCAACGTCGATGGTCACCTTGCGGCCGGTGCGGCCCGTGCGGGCGGCACTGACGGCGGCGGAACAGGCGGCGGAACCGCAGGCAAGCGTGAGACCGGCACCGCGCTCCCAGGTGCGGGTGCGTACCGTCGTCGAAGAGAGAACCTGCGCCAGCGTGATATTGGCACGCTCGGGAAACATCGGATGGTTTTCCAGCAGCGGCCCGAAACGGGCGAGATCGAAGGACATCGGGTCCTTGTCGACCCAGAAGATCGCATGCGGGTTGCCCATCGACATGACGGAAGGCGAATGCAGGATGGGATTGTCGATCGGCCCGATCTGCAGCTCGATACGGCTGGTGTCGATGAATTCTTCGGCAACCGGGATCTTGTCCCAAGCGAACACCGGCTTACCCATATCGACGGAGATCGTCCCGTCCTCATGCTCGACGGCATTCAGAATGCCGGCGACGGTCTGGAAGGTGAAAACCTTCTTTCCCGTCTCGGCCGCCAGCGCCTGCACGACACAGCGCGTACCGTTGCCGCAGGCCTGCGCCTTGGTCCCATCGCAATTGAGGATATCGATCCAGGCGTCGGTTCCCTGAGCCTTCGGATCGTGGATCGCCATGATCTGATCGAACTGGGTGGCTGGATCGGCATTGAGCGCAATCGCCGCCTCAGCCGTCACCGCATCCTTGCGGCCACGCATGTCGACGACCAGGATCTTGTTGCCAAGCCCGTTCATCCTCGCGAATTCGACCGTATTGCTCATGGTGGTATGTCCGTCTGTGTTTCGAGCTGTATATGGCGGAAATGCGGGGGAATTACCAGTGGGACGTGAAGGGCGAGATTATTCAGGATTGAGTGAACTTTCCGGGGCCGTCTCGAACCACGAGGGCGAATGGCCCGTCCTTTGACCACGGCGAAAACCTCAACCAGAAGCCTTGACGGAATTCATTTTGAGAAAAAATCATCCATCAATGTCGGATTGTCAAAAGCTGCCACGTCCTAGGCTCGTCCACTCCGTCAAACCAGAAGGAACATAGCCATGCCGAATACCATCCGCCTGCACCGCGTCCTGGCCACGAGCCCGGAGAAGGTCTATCGCGCATTCATCGAAGCGGATGCGCTTGCCAAGTGGCTGCCGCCGAATGGCTTCGCCTGCAGCGTGCATCATTTCGAAGGCACCGTCGGCGGTACTTTCAAGATGTCATTCCGCAATTTTACGACGAGCGAAATCCACAGCTTCGGCGGCGAATTTCGCGAACTCGTTCCCGGCGAGCTGGTGCGCTACACCGATAAATTCGACGACCCCAACCTGCCGGGCGAAATGGAAGTGACCGTGACCTTGAAGAAGGTTCTCGTCGGAACCGAGGTGAACATCACCCAGGCAGGCATACCGGACGTTATTCCCCCGGAAGCCTGCTATCTCGGCTGGCAGGAATCCCTGATCAATCTGGCAAAGCTCGCCGAGCCGGAGATCACGCAGTAAAGCGCAGCAGCCAGAAGGCCTCTGCAAACAACCCCTTCTCCTCCGGGGAGGAGGGGTTTTCGGTTCGCACCGGCGCCATTCGTCAAACCACCGGCACGTCGAACACTTCCCCTGCCCTGAGCGGACGAAAGCGATCCGGCTCCATGCCCTCCGCCTTCAACGCCACGTCCAGCGCCTGCACCGGCGCATCGATCCCCTCGTCCGTCAGCTGGAACGTCGCGAAATGATGCCCGGCGACATAGGCGGCGTTGCAGAGCTTCATGCCCTTCACTGCCTCTTCCGGGTTCTGGTGCTGCCCCTTCATGAACCAGCGCGGCTCGTAGGCGCCAAAAGGCAGGATCGCGAGCCGGAAGCCGCCATGCTTCTGCCTGACGGCCTCATAATTGATACCATCGTGAAAGCCGGTATCGCCCACATGGTAGATCTTGCCAGCCGGCGTCGTCAGCACGAAAGCCGCCCAAAGCGCCATGCGCCGGTCGCCCATGCCGCGCGCCGACCAGTGGTGGCAGGGCTCGACGTCAATGGTCACCCCGCCCTTGACGGCAATGCGATCGCCCCAATCGACAACGGCGATATCGGCATCGGCAACGGCGCGGCGGATGATCGTATCGTTGCCGAGCGGGGTGACGATCTTCGGCCGGTGTGCCGCCTGCAGCCGCGCGAGCGTCGCAACATCCAAATGGTCGTAATGATTATGCGTGACGAGGACGAGGTCGACGGGCGGCAGGTCCTCGAAGCGGATGCCGGGCGGCACCACGCGCTTCGGCCCGACCGAGCGGAACGGGCTGACCCGCTCCGACCAGACCGGATCCGTCAGGATGTTCAGGCCGGCAATCTGCACCAACATCGAGGCATGCCCGACCATCGTCACCCGCATCTGCTGACCAAACACATGCCGGTCGGGCTTGGCGGGCGGAAACATGCTGATGACCGGATTGGGCCAGCGCACCCGGCCGCCGGCGAGCTGCCATTTCAGCAGATCAAGCGAATTGCCCGGCCCGACCCCGCCCGGATTGAAGAAGCGCAGGCCATCGAAATGGTCTGATGTCGGGCCTTGATAATAGGGATTCCGCTTTCGGCCGGGACCTGATGCTGTCGTCATTCTCCGTCCGCCTTTCGCTCATCCGTCGCTTCAGGTTTCGCTGGTAGACCAACCTTTGCCAGCCACTCTTCGGTCTCGCGTGCCGTGAGCGTTTCCTCGATCACGACATTCGCAGGCATGGCAAAAAGCTGCGGCGTGAAGAAGCTCGTGTCCCAGAACGCCGCTCCTTCGACGGAAGGCGACAACAAAATGACCTGCATGCCTTCGATCCGCGCAATCGTGTCGACGGAGGCCTCGCCTGATATCTCCGCAACACCCGGAAGGCCGGGCTGTACCGTTTCATACCGCCACCAGGGCTCGTCATTGCCCTCTTCCGCCACGGTGACGCAGCGCGCCATATCGACAATGAACCTGTTGGGCGCGCGGCCGCCCGGCAGTGTCTCACCGAAGGCGGCCTGGATCAGCGTGAACAGATGAAAACAGTTGACGATATTCTCGTACCGCAGACGAAAGCCGCGTCCACTCGGCCCATGCAGGACGAGCAAGCGGTCGCTGCGGCTTAGAAGCATATGGCGCACCCAGGCAGCCCCTGGAGTATAGTCCTGCAGCTGGGCCAGCTGCGCCATCAGATTGGCGTCACCGGCGGCAAGCGCGCGCTCTTTCGGCATCGCGGCGAGATGCGTGACGGCGGACTGGCCAAGCAGCTGAAAGGCCTCGAGCAGCTGCCGCTGCTTGGGGCTCAATTCCTTGCGGCTGGCAAAGCCACGATGGATCTGCGGCAGCCAAGCCGTAAAAAGCTCCCACACGGCTGGGCCGCTGCGCTCGGCCGAACCGCCAGTCTCGGCGATGGTGCCGAGCATATTGGCCAGGATCGCCGCTCCCGGCGGCGGCAGTCCGCGCAGCTCTCGTGCCGCCCTCGTTACGATTTTCGGCTGCACCTTGGCGTCGGCATAAAAGGCCTGCGCCGCCGCGTTGAACCGCGCATCGACCCGGCCGCCGGCATAGATGCGACAGGCGGCAAGAAGATTGGTCAGGGCTGCATCATTCATTCTGATCTGTCTCGGGAAATCATCTTTAGGCGGGGGTCGATAGGATAGTGGGAGGCTTGTATTGGTGGCAAAGCGACGTTCATATAGTGATATTGGGCATGCATCCCAGGCATTTCCGCCGCTTTGGGTTGACTTTGATGACCTTTTCCTGTTTATCGCCCGCAATCTGCGACGAGCACAAGCCTCCGAGCCACCGACCGGGACCCATAAAGGTATAAAGAGATCCCGGAGGTCAACACCCGACAGCGCGATGCGCCCTCGGGTGGTTTTTGGCTTTGCGTCTTGTTTTCGTCATGGAAAAGCACGACGTTTTCGGGCAAAGACCCGCGCATATGCGCAAATCCAAAGCTCCAGGCGATCGATAAGGAAGAACTGATGTTTGAAAACCTCCAGGACCGTCTTGGTTCCATTCTGAATGGACTGACAGGCCGCGGCGCGCTTTCGGAAGCCGATGTTTCCGCAGCACTGCGCGAGGTTCGCCGTGCGCTTCTCGAAGCCGACGTGGCGCTTGACGTTGTTCGCTCCTTTACCGACCGCGTCCGTGAAAAGGCCGTCGGCGCCGAGATCCTGAAGTCGATCAAGCCGGGCCAGATGGTCGTCAAGATCGTCCATGACGAGCTGATCGAAATGCTCGGCGGCGACGGTGTGGGCATCGACCTCAACGCGCCGGCCCCGGTCGTCGTCATGATGGTCGGCCTCCAGGGCTCGGGCAAGACCACCACTTCTGCCAAGATCGCCCATCGCCTGACGAGCCGCGACCGCAAGAAGGTCCTGATGGCCTCGCTCGACACGCGCCGTCCGGCAGCGCAGGAGCAGCTGCGCCAGCTCGGCGTCCAGGCCAACATCGACACGCTTCCCGTTATCGCCGGCCAGTCGCCGACCGATATCGCCGCCCGCGCCGTGCAGGCCGCCAAGCTCGGCGGCCATGACGTCGTCATTCTCGATACCGCCGGCCGCACGCATATCGACGAGCCGCTCATGGTCGAGATGGCCGACATCAAGAAGCGGTCCAACCCGCACGAAATCCTTCTGGTCGCGGATTCGCTGACCGGTCAAGACGCGGTCAATCTCGCCCGCAATTTCGATGAGCGCGTCGGCATTACCGGCCTCGTGCTGACCCGCATGGACGGCGATGGCCGCGGCGGTGCGGCCCTTTCGATGCGCGCCGTGACAGGCAAGCCGATCAAGCTGATCGGTGTCGGCGAAAAGATGGGCGAGTTGGAAGAATTCCATCCCCGCCGTATCGCCGACCGTATCCTCGGCATGGGCGACATCGTTTCGCTGGTCGAGAGAGCAGCCGAGAATATCGACGCCGAAAAGGCGGCCGCCATGGCCGCCAAGATGGCCAAGGGCAAGTTCGACCTGAACGACCTCGCAGACCAGCTGCGCCAGATGCAGAACATGGGCGGCATGGGCGGCATCATGGGAATGATGCCCGGCATGTCCGGCATGAAGGACAAGATGGCCGCCGCCGGTCTGAACGACAAGCTTTTCGGCCGCCAGCTCGCCATCATCTCCTCGATGACCAAGGCAGAGCGCGCCAACCCGGACATCCTGAAACATTCCCGTAAGAAGCGCATCGCCGCCGGCTCCGGCACCGACGCCTCCGACATCAACAAGCTTCTGAAGATGCACCGCCAGATGGCGGACATGATGAAGATGATGGGCGGCAAGGGCAAAGGCGGCATGATGAAGCAGCTAATGGGCGGCCTTGCCGGCAAGATGGGTCTTGGCGGCGGAATGGGCGGAATGCCCGACCTGTCGAACATGGACCCAAAACAGCTCGAAGCCCTGCAAAAGCAGGCCGAAGCAGCCGGCCTCGGCCGTCCAGGCGGCCTGCCGGGCCTCGGTAACGGTGGCGGATTGCCAGGTCTGGGCGGCGCCAAGCTGCCGGGCCTCGGTGGTGGTTTCCCGGGACTTCCCGGTTTGCCGAAGAAGAAGTGAAAGGATCGTTGACCCCCATGATTGATCCAGAAGTAAAGGCCCAATTGGGCAACTACCGCCAGTCCATCGACAATATCGATGCCGCGCTGGTGCATATGCTGGCTGAACGCTTCCGCTGTACCAAAGAGGTCGGCGTGCTGAAGGCCAAGTACGAGCTGCCGCCGGCTGACCCGGCGCGCGAAGAATACCAGATCGAACGCCTGCGCCGTCTGGCAAAGGACGCCAATCTGGACCCGGATTTCGCCGAGAAGTTCCTGAACTTCGTCATCAAGGAAGTCATCCGGCATCACGAGCAGATCGCAGCCGATCTGAAGGCGTGATCCCGAATTGCGTCAAGCGGCTTATCGAGAGAACGCCTGCGACACGCATAACAGAAACGAACATACCGCCTCAACGAAGCGGTCAAGAAAAGCCTAAGGAGTAGAAATTATGGCACTGAAAATTCGTCTCGCCCGCGGTGGCTCCAAGAAGCGCCCGTACTACCACGTCGTTATCGCCGATGCCCGTTCGCCGCGCGATGGCCGTTTCCTGGAGAAGGTCGGTTCCTGGAACCCGATGCTCGCCAAGGACGACGCCAAGCGCGTTGAGCTCGATGCCGAGCGCATCAAGCATTGGCTCGACCACGGCGCTCAGCCGACCGACCGCGTTCTGCGCTTCCTCGCTGAAGCAGGCGTCGCTACCCGCGAAGCCAAGAACAACCCGGAAAAGGCAAAGCCGGGCAAGCGCGCTCAGGAACGCGCTGCTGAAAAGGCACAGAAGGCCGCTGACGCCGCTGCTGCTGAATAATCGGCCTTTGCAATCATCAAAAACGGGCGGCATGGCGACATGTCGCCCGTTTTTTATTTCCCATCGGCTGATGTTCATCCTATGAGAGAACGCAACGACAGCGCCTCAGATCTGCTGCATAATTCATAAAGTCGATTCCGATTTGAGGAATTATGCGATGATCGCGGCAATCGGCGAAGAGACCATGACGAAACTGCAAAACCCGGTATTGATGGCGACTATTGGCGCGGCACAGGGCCTCAGGGGCGAGGTGCGGGCTCGCGCCTATACCTCCGACCCCACGGCACTCGGCGACTATGGCCATCTGCACAGCATGGACGGCCGCAGCTTCGAGGTGCTGGAAATCCGCGAAGCCAAGAACGTGGTCGTGGTGCGGCTGCGCGGCGTCAACGATCGCAACGCCGCCGAGGCCTTGAACGGGCTGGAGCTCTACATCGAGCGCGACAACCTGCCGGATGACGAGCTCGACGACGACGAATTCTTCTACGCCGATCTCGAAGGACTGGAAGCGGTCGACGACAAGGGTACCGGCTACGGCACGGTCAGCGGCGTCTATGATTTCGGCGCCGGTGATCTCCTGGAGCTGAAGGGCCCGGGCAAGCGCCCGGTATTGATCCCTTTTTCCGAAGCAGCCGTGCTCGAAATCGATCTGGAAGGCGGCAAGATCCTGATCGATCCTCTGGCAGCCGGGCTTGTCGACAACCCCGACGACCTCATCGGCAAGCCGCAGAAGCCGGAAGGCAAGACGAAGAAGTAATCCTCATTGGGAAGTGACCGCGCCATGAGTTTCCGGGCGACCATACTCACGCTTTATCCGGAGATGTTTCCCGGCCATCTCGGCACGTCCCTTGCCGGCAAGGCGATCGAGCGCGGCCAATGGGCATTCGACACCGTGCAGATCCGAGATTTCACCACCGACAAGCATCGCACCGTCGATGACACGCCCGCCGGCGGCGCGCCGGCATGGTGCTGAAACCGGATGTGCTTGCCCGCGCCATCGACCATGCGAGCAAAAACGACAGCCGGCCGCGCCTGCTGATGAGCCCGCGCGGCAAGCCGCTGACCCAGAAGCGGGTGCGCGAACTTGCCGCTGGCGATGGCGTCATCATCATCTGCGGCCGCTTCGAAGGCGTCGACCAACGGGTGATCGACGGGCGCGATCTGGAGGAAGTCTCGATCGGCGACTACATCCTCTCCGGCGGCGAGCCGGCAGCGCTGATCCTGCTCGATGCCATCGTCCGCATCCTGCCCGGCGTCATGGGCAACGACCTTTCGGGCCTGCACGAAAGCTTCGAGGGCGGCCTGCTGGAGCACCCGCACTATACTCGTCCGCAGATCTGGGAGGATCGCGAGATCCCTGCCGTGCTGACCTCGGGCAACCACGCCGCCATCGCGAAATGGCAGAAAGAACAGGCCGAAGAACTGACGCGGGCACGCCGGCCGGATCTCTTGAAAAAGTAACAGGGTTTAGCCAACTCGCCAGTCCGGCGACGATCAGATCATGGCCGGGTCGGCTCTATCGGCATCGTGAAGGTGAATTTCGTTTCACGTTCATCCGAGCTGACTTCCAGGCGTCCGCCATGAGCCTCGGCGATCTGGGAAGCGATATAGAGCCCCAATCCCAACCCTTGCTGGCTCGTTCCCGCTTCGCCTCGGCTGAACGGTTGGAACAATAGCACTTTTGCAGCATCCGGAATGGGATTGCCCCCATTCGCAACCGATATGTAAAGAGTGCTGTCCTTGACGAAGGCTGAGACGCGAACCGGCGCATCGGCGGATCCGTGCGTGACCGCATTGCCCAGGATATTCGACAGCATCTGGCCGATGCGGCCATGATCGACGCGCACGTCATCCTGCACATCTATATCGGTTTCGAAGCTGCGTTCAGGATGAGCCGATGTAATTTCCGCCACAACCTGCTCAAGCGTGGAATTGAGCGATATCCCGGAAATCCTCTCGAGTCCTATACCGCCGCCCAATCGCCCGCGCGCAAAGTCCATCACGTTGTCGATCAACCGGGACATGCGAAGCACACTGCCGCGCATCAATGTCAAAATCGTCTGCGCGGTCTGGCTCTGGGGCTCCTTGAGCAGCATGCGGGTGCCGCCATCAATCGAGGCCAGCGGATTGCGCAGGTCATGGCCGAGCACGGCAATGAACTGCTCGCGCAATTCCGATGCCGCCTGCGCATCCAGCAGATCCGTGCGTGCGGCACTCAGCTTGGAGCCGGCGTCGAGATGATAGGCTATCAACTCGGCGAAGAGCTTGAAGGTTGCAAGCGTCTGCGGGTTGCTGAGCTTATGCGGCTTGGGATCGATGGCGCATAATGTCCCGAAGAACGTGCCGTCAGGCAGAACGATCGGCACGGAAATATAGCTCTGCAGGCCATATATCCGCGGGGTATGATGATCGGCATAGATCGGGTCTTCGGCGACATTATCGATGACGATGACCTCGTGATGCTGGCGCACCTCGTGGCAAAGCGTCGTCTCGACCTTGAGCTCTCCCCCGGCAGGCAGACCGAAGTGGACATTGTCCAGCACCTGACAGGCGATCCACCGGTCCTCGGTAACGCGCGCAACAGCCGCAAAACCCATGCCGGTCGTGCTGCACACAACGTCGAGAATCGTCGGTACGGCGGCTATCCGTTGAACCGCCTGAATGTCGCTCTGAAAATCTTGTGCCATTCGCCCATTAAGCAGGGTGTAATATCAATTTGTATGCCGGACGATAACGTCCACCATCTGTGGACGCAATAACTTTTGACATACCGCAACAACCCGTTTGCGCGGCATATCTGAATGGGTCAATCGACACTGACGGCGGCCATGTGCTTTTGGAAGTGCCGCACTATCTTTCGGGAATTGCTGCCAAAAGTCGTAGGGCCGCGAACGTGATTGAGGAATTGCACATCAACCCACGCCCCCTGACGGCCATGGGCAGAATTGCAATTGGAGGAAGTCTTTGTCTGAACTCAAGCGTGACGATGAAAAACGAGCGGACATTGTCATTCAGCTCGAGCCGCAGGATCTGGTCCACGCACTCCGCCTGCATTTTCGGCAACACCTTCGCAGCAGAGGCGGACTGATCCGCCTTGCGATCACATGGCTTCTGGGAATGGTGGCTTACGGAATTCTCGTGGGTGGCCCGGTCGATGCGCACGGCGCATTTCTATCCATCCTCGGTTTCGCGATCCCGGCGCTCATCGCGATCATCGGCATCCCCTTTCTGATCGTTTACACGATGGGCGGACGAGCAGCGAGACGAATCTTCCGCGAGCAAAAAACGCTGCAGAAACCCTATCATTTTTCATGGACCGAGAATGGGGTGCACCTTTGGAGCGATTTTGGCGAAGCACGGCTGCAATGGAGTGATTTCCTGAAGGCACGGCAGGATCGCCATTGCATGCTGTTCTATGAATCGCAGCGTCTCTACAGGATCGTGCCAAAGCGCGCCCTGACGAATGATCAGATCGGCGAATTACAGGCTTTGGCTCTCAAAGTGCCGGATCGTCAAGGATTTTGACAGTCTCGTTCGTCCCTTTTTCACCTGTACGCAGCCCATCATCGTCCCTTTCGCCATTAAAGGCAGGCATCCCGTGCAGATGCAGCGGGATGCCCTCGGCGGCTCGGTAGCGGAGACCCCGACCACGCCTATTTCGTGGCGGCGCTTTCCGCGGCTGTTTCGATAAGCTTGGCAACAGCAGCAGGCTTCGAGACATAGATGGCGTGGCTTCCGGCCACTTCGACCGTGGTGGCGCCGGCGCGTTTGGCCATCATCCGTTGCACTGCCGGCGGGATCATGCGGTCTTCGGTCGTCACCAGGTACCAGCTCTTCTTGTTTTTCCATGCCGGGTTGGTGACCGTGCCGCTGGCCGCGGCAAGGCCCCAGGGAACCTGCGAGGCTGCCATGAATTGCGCAACGTCAGGCTTCACGTCGGCGGCGAAGGCTGCCGCGAACTTCGTCTTGTCGAGGAACAGGAAGCCGTCTTGCGGCGGAAGGATCGGCGGCGGTGCCGCGTCCTTCGGCGAATTGGTCTTCAGCACCGAGATAACGGATTCCCCGGCATCCGGAGCAAAAGCAGTGATGTAGACCAGACCGGCGACTTTCGGATCGCTGCCGGCTTCCGTGATGACGGCGCCGCCATAGGAATGGCCGACCAGGATGACATCGCCCTTGGCGGCATCGATCGCACGCTTGGTGACGGCAGCATCGTCGGCCAGCGAAATGGTGGGATTCTGAACGATCGTGACGTCGTAACCGTCCTTCTTCAGCTTGCTGTAAACGCCCTCCCAGCCCGATCCATCGACAAAGCCGCCATGAACAAGAACGATTGATTTTTTGGCGCTGTCAGCTGCAAAGGCCGGAACGGCCAGAAGGCTCGCCGCCGCGATTGCCAGAACCGAGGATAATTTTATCAATGGATCTCTCCCGTGATTGATACAACGGAGAAAGCCTATAGAGACGGCCCGGGCGGGTATCGAAGATCTGCCGAAAAATTTCCGAAGAAGTTTGAAATCGGATGCCTATACTGCGCCTCAACTGACGACGTGAAACCATAGGTCCATGAATGGCAACGGATCGACCTCTGCCGTTCCTGCACGCCAAAGCCGGCGGAAAACCAATTTGATGCTGAGACGACGTTCTGCCTTCGGCGAATTCCTCCTCAATCCGGAAAATGGGACGCTGACCAGAAACGGCCAAAGAGTGCCGCTTGGTCGAAGAGGCGCTCTGCTGCTGGAAATATTGCTCAGGCGGCAAGGTGAAATCGTCGCCAAGGAAGAGCTGATCGATGCCGCCTGGGCCGGGCGGGCCGTGGAGGAGAGCAATCTTTCAGTCCAGATTGCCCTTCTTCGCAAGACAATCGGGCTCGATGCCGAGGGGCGAGAATGGATCGATACCATTCCGCGCGTCGGCTATTGTTTTCGCGCGCAGCCGAAGGAAACAGCCGAACGCAGCGTTCGGCGCGAAAGATTGTCGATAGCCGTGCTGCCCTTCGCAAACCTCTGCCCGGAGGAAGAGGATGATTTCTTCGCCGATGGTCTTGCCGATGAAATCATCACAACTCTGTCCAAGGTTCCTGGCCTGGTGGTGATCGCGCGCACCTCCAGCTTCATCTATCGCCGCCGCTCCGTCGATATCCGCAGGATCGCCGAGGAACTGGGAGTCCGGTTTGTGCTCGAAGGCAGCGTCCGCAGGAGCGGCGGCCAGGTCCGGATCACCGCCCAGCTCTGCGACGGGATGACAGGCGGGCAGCTATGGAGCGAAAAATACGACCGGGATCTTTCGGATATCTTCTCGCTTCAGGATGACATCGCCCGCAGGATCGGAACCGAACTGCTCGCCGTGTTGAATCCCGTCGAAGCGGCCGAATGGCCCGCATTCTCCCCGGCAGGCACGGCCAGCGCCGACGCCTATCAGGCCTATCTTCGCGGCAGGGCGATGCAGCGGGGCGCCACCCAGAACGCCGATATATTCCGGCGCACCGTGGAATGCTTCCGCCAGGCCATGACACACGATCCGGCATATGCGGCACCCTATGCCGCTCTTGCAATGGCCCTCTCGCACAATCACTACAATCGCTGGACCGAGGACTCGGATCGATCACTAGACGAAGCAGCCAAACTCGTGGCGGAGGCTATTGCGCGCGATCCGAATGATCCGCTCGCCCATGGCGTCGCAGCCCTGATCGCCAAATACCAAACGAACTATGAGATGTGGGAGACCGAAGTCGAGACGGCCCTTTCCCTCAATCCGAACTTTGCGCCGGCGCTGTCCCTGAGAGGGACGCTGCGAATGTATAGCGGCAATCCCGGGGCGGCGATCCGCGACCTCGAGCGGGCGATAAGATTGGATCCGCATTTTTCACAGACCTATCTTCACCATCTTGGCGTCGCCCACATCATTATCGGCAACTACGAAACAGCCGTGTCGCTGCTGAAGGAAAGGATCGCGCTGGTCCCGGAGACCGATATGAGCAGGGCGTGCCTCGCCTCGGCGCTTGGAAGCCTGGGCCGTACCGACGAGGCTCGGGAGACGTGGCGCGGACTTCTCGCGATACACCCCAGATATACCTATGCCGACGGTATAGGCCGTATGCCATTTAGAAACCCCGACGACCTCGCCAAGGTCGCTTCCGGGCTTCGCCAAGCGGGAATTTGCGTCTCCGACCTCCCGCACTAGCGCGCTGCCGATGACACTCCCCAGCCGCTGCGGATCATCTATCTGCGCTTATGGCGCCGGCTGCCCAAGCTGGGCACCGCGCCACTTGGCGATATAAGGCCGTGCGAACATGTAGAGGCCGCTGAATAACAGCAGGAAGAGCGGCAACAGCGGCGAATAGACCACCCAGGCGGGCGGCGTCCCCAAGGCCATGGCGACGAAGTTGGCAATGACCGTTGCCGTGAAGACGATCGACAGCCAGCGATGGGTCTGCCTGATATAATTGCTCCAGTTCATTGATACCTCCCTTTGGGAACGCGCCGAAGGCCGGCGGCATGGGTGATTGCTCTACGTTTACCTTGCCGGACGCGCCGGTGCCTTTCCCTTCGATCGGCCGGACGAGGACACGTTCAAGGCCGCGGCGGCGCGAATGAGCGCCTTCAACGCCTCCTCGTCGATCTCGTCGCCTTCATGAAAATCGATCGCGCGCCGGGTCTTGCCTTCGAGGCTGGAGTTGAACAGGCCTGACGGATCCTCCAACGAAGCGCCCTTTGCAAAGGTCATCTTCACCGCACTCTTGTAGGTTTCGCCGGTGCAGATGATCCCGGCATGCGACCACACCGGAACGCCTCTCCATTTCAATTCCTCGACCACGTCGGGATCGGCTTGCTTGATGACGCGCCGGATGCGCGCCAACATTTCGCCCCGCCAACCAGCCAATTCCGCGATTTTCGCAT
Source organism: Rhizobium sp. P44RR-XXIV (assembly GCF_001999485.2). NCBI lineage: Bacteria > Pseudomonadati > Pseudomonadota > Alphaproteobacteria > Hyphomicrobiales > Rhizobiaceae > Rhizobium > Rhizobium sp. P44RR-XXIV. The sequence goes on from NZ_MPVZ02000024.1 coordinate 231,785, forward strand.
CGATGATCTGAGAGGGAGTGGCCCCTTCATGGTTTTCGCTCGGGTCGCTTTTCTTCATCGCTGCGCTCGCTTTCCTCATCATTGTCATCACCGGCGGTTCGTTGTCGCGGCAGACTTCAGCTTTGCCCCGCCAGAACCTGTTCCAGATTTGCAAGGAACCGCTGCCACCCGTATTTGGCGCCCTGGTATGCCTGCTCCTGATCCCGCCGGAAGCCCGATTGCTCCATGCGCAGATGAGTGCCCGCACCCCTCGGCGTGAGGATCCAAGTGACGACGCTTTCAAGGCCATGGGCGTTCCAGGTATAGGCCAGCGTCTTGTTCGGCTCGACCTCAAGAACCTGACAGTCGACGGAACCCCATTCGGCGGTCAGCTTGAAGGAATGGTCGACGACGGGCTTGAAGTCGTTCTTCATGAGCCACTCCTGGATCAGGTGCGGCTGCGTGAGTGCGCGCCAGATCTTTTCCGGCGGAAACGCCACCTCCCGCTCGACGACGACGGTGCGAATTTCGGTCGATGTGTCGTTCATTGGTCCATCCTTTTCAGAAGATCTTCGAGATCGTCGAACCGGCTCTCCCAAAAGCCGGCCATTTGGCTCGTCCAATCGATCAGCGGCGCAAGCGCCGAAAGCTGCGCGCTATAATGTGTCTGGCGGCCTTCGTGACGGTCGCGCACCAGCCCGGCCCGCTTCAGCACCGCCAGATGCTTCGAGACAACCGGCTGCGAAACGCCGGCCCGCTCCGTCAGAACCCCGACCGTCTTCTCACCTTCGCGGCATAGCCGTTCGAAAATGGCTCGGCGAGTGGGGTCAGCGAGCGTTTTAAAGAGCGCGTCATGAATGTTTGACACCAGAAACCATACCCCGTTGGCTATGAATTAACGTATAGCCAACGAGCTATGAATAAGTCAAGCGGCAAGTTGCATGGGGACGTTACTCCTCGCTAAAAGGAGCGAGCGATCATCTCTGTCCAACGACCCATAGCCATTCTGGATCCCGAGTGATAAACCGGCTGTGCGTTGGTTCGAGGCGAAAAATCGCCCTTTAACCCCGTCGCAGCAAGCAAACGCGACGAAATTCCCCGCAAAGGGGTGACAAAGCCATGACAATACGATATGTGCGCGGCCGGCATGGGAAGTTTCCCATCAACCACCAAAGAAAAGCAGACGTATTCGCCCCTGCCTTTAAAGCATATATCCGAGGCGAGACCTCTAGAGGTCCGACCGGGGATAGATCGTTCTGGGCGCTCTGGCTGTTGAAGCAACAACGAGGTTGATAACATGAACATCATTCAGCAGTTGGAAGCCGAACAGGCTGCCAAGATCGAAGCCAAGCGCACGCTCCCTGATTTCTCCGCTGGCGACACCCTTCGCGTCAACGTGAAGGTCACGGAAGGCAACCGTACCCGCGTTCAGGCCTATGAAGGCGTCTGCATCGCTCGCTCCGGCGGCGGCCTGCATGAGAACTTCACCGTTCGCAAGATCTCCTACGGCGAAGGCGTCGAGCGCGTATTCCCGATCTACTCGCCGATGATCGAAAGCGTCGAAATCGTTCGCCGCGGTAAGGTCCGTCGCGCCAAGCTGTACTACCTGCGCGACCTGCGCGGCAAGGCTGCCCGTATCGTTGAAAACACCGGTACCCGCGCCCGCAAGCTCAACGACGCCGAGCGCCAGGCGGTTGCCGAGGAAAAGGCTCGCATCGAAGCTGAAAAGATTGCAGCAGCCCAGGCTCTGGCAGCCGAAAAGGCAGCAGCAGAAGCCGCCGAAGCAAAGGCCGCAGCCGAAGCAGCAGCAGCTGCTGAAGCCGCCGCAGCCGCTGAACCGGCAGCAGAATAAGTCTCGATCCATCGGGATCACGACGAAAAAGGCGGCCCTCGGGTCGCCTTTTTTATTGCCTGACGCCTCGAGGATTTCCAAGAGAAATGCGCCGGCTGCTTCTATAAAAAATGTTCTTATGATTTATATGAAGCAATTATTTTGATTAATTTATGAAAAAAATTGCTTTATTATGCCGTAAAAAATTTTCTACCAACCGCTTGTTTTTAGAATTCCCTTCCCATTTTTTATGATTGCCGCCATGGCAACAGCCTTGCCATTGGCTTTCCAAATATGACACTTTCGCGCCACGCTAATCGGGGAAATTTCCATGGCATTCCGTCGTTCGTTCCTTCTGGGCCTCAGCGCCCTCGTGCTTGCCCCTTTCACCTCCTTCGCCGCTGACCTGCCGAACCTTAACGGCAAGACCGTCATCGTCGTTACGGAAAATGCTTACCCACCGCTCCAGTTCATCGACCCAAAGACCAACAAGGCGATCGGCTGGGAATATGACGCGATGAACGAGATCGCCAAGCGCCTGAATTTCAAGGTTGAGTACCAAAACACCAGCTGGGACGCGATGATCCAGGCCGTTTCCGAAGGCCAGTACAACATCGGCATGACCGGCATCACCATCAAGGATGACCGCAAGCAGAAGGTCGATTTCTCCGACCCCTATATGCGCTCCGAGCAGTTCATGCTCGTGCGCGGTGACGAGAAGCGTTTCACCGAGGCGAAGAGCTTCGCCGCCTTCAAGGACGGCCTGATCGGCGCGCAACCGGGCACAACGCCCTTCTACACCGCCGTCTATTCGGTCCTTGACGGCAACGAGCAGAACCCGCGCATCAAGACCTTCGAAACCTTCGGCGCCACCGTGCAGGCTCTGAAGACCGGTGACGTCGACATGGTGCTGACCGACGGCACGGCCGGCAAGGGCTATGTCGATGCCTCCAACGGTGGCCTCAAACTGATTGGCGGCCCCCTCGGCTCCGAGGATTTCGGCTTCATCTTCCAGAAGGGCTCCGATCTCGTCGCTCCGGTCAACGCGGCGATTGCCAGCCTCAAGGCCGACGGGACCTTCGAAGCGCTGAACAAGAAGTGGTTTCTCGACTACAAGATGGGCCAATGAACGCTGCAGATCGACATACCGGAAGCCCGCTCTGATGGCACCTTTGGCAGGCCCGGGCGGGCACCGCGGCAAGGAGGACTTTCCCTGGTGGTTGGTCGTCCTTGCCATCCTCGGCATCGGCGCCTCTTTCGCAATTGCGGCGAACGGCCTCTATACCCAGATTTTCTCTCTTCTGCTGAACGGCATCGGCGTCACAATCTTCGTGACGCTGGTGGCCTTTACGCTTGCCATGCTGCTTGGCCTGGGGCTTGCACTGCTCGGCCTGTCGGATTTCCTCGTGCTGCGGCAAGTGGCACGCCTCTATATCGAGATCGTGCGCGGCATCCCGATATTGGTACTGCTCTCCTATATCGCCTTTGTCGGCACGCCGGCCTTCGTTGCCGTCTATAACTTCATCACCTCCCCATTGGTCTCCGCCGGCTGGACGAACCCGCTCATCACTCGCGACGTGCCCTTCGTCTGGCGCACGATCATCGCGCTCACGATCGCCTATTCGTCCTTCATCGCCGAAATCTTCCGCGCCGGCATCCAGGCGGTCGACCAGGGCCAGATCGAAGCGGCCAAGGCGCTGGGTCTCAGCCGCTTCCAGCGCTTCCGCCTCGTCGTCTTTCCGCAGGCAATCCGCGTCATCCTGCCGCCGCTCTCCAACGATTTCATCGCGATGGTCAAGGACAGCTCGCTGGTATCAGTCCTCGGGGTTGCCGATATCAGCCAGCTCGCCAAGCTCTACTATTCGGCCAATTTCCGTTATTTCGAAACGCTGTCGATCCTCGCTTTCATCTATCTCTTGCTGACAGTCGGCCTGTCTCTGTTGCTGCGGCAGCTCGAAGCCTGGATGCGTCGCCGCTCCGGCAGCGATCGCTCCGCCTTCCCCCGCATGGCTGCGGGCCAGCCACCCGGGGCACAGGTGTGATCGGTGCGGTCAAATGCCGGCCGTACCGATACAGCCTATCGTCGCCATTGCCGAAGGTTTTGAAAATTGATATGAGCATGGCCATGAGTAAGATCATGAGCAAAGACGGACGTTACGTCACGGCTTTCGTGCTGCAGGACCATAAGCGCCTGCCGGCACGCTTCTTTGCGATGATTTCTGGCGCGCTCAACAGCCGACTTCGCTGATCACACCCGAGGCCGGCGGTCCTGATCCGTCAATCCCCATCTACGACACTGCCAATATGGATCTGTAGCCATGAGCGCTCCACGCACACTTTACGATAAAATCTGGGATGACCATCTGGTCGACGCACAGGATGACGGCACCTGTCTTCTCTATATCGACCGCCACCTCGTTCATGAGGTGACGTCGCCGCAGGCATTCGAAGGCCTGCGCATGACCGGCCGCAAGGTCCACGCACCGCAGAAGACGCTTGCCGTCGTCGACCACAATGTTCCGACCTCGGCCGATCGCCATCTCGGCATCAAGAACGAGGAAAGCCGCATCCAGGTTGAACAGCTGGCCAAGAATGCCGCCGAATTCGGCGTTGAATACTACTCCGAGAACGATAAGCGTCAGGGCATCGTTCACATCATCGGCCCTGAGCAGGGCTTCACCCTGCCAGGCATGACCATCGTCTGCGGCGACAGCCACACCTCGACGCACGGCGCCTTCGGCTCGCTGGCGCACGGCATCGGCACCTCCGAGGTCGAGCATGTGCTCGCCACGCAGACGCTGATCCAGAAGAAGGCCAAGAACATGCTGGTGCAGGTCGACGGCCAGCTGCCGCCGGGCGTCACCGCAAAGGACATCATCCTTGCCATCATCGGCGAAATCGGCACCGCCGGCGGTACCGGCTACGTCATCGAATATGCCGGCGAAGCCATTCGCGCGCTTTCGATGGAAGGCCGCATGACCATCTGCAACATGTCGATCGAGGGCGGTGCCCGCGCCGGCCTGATCGCGCCGGACGAGATCACCTTCGAATATATCAAGGGCAAGCCGCGCGCGCCGAAGGGCGAGGAGCTGGAACAGGCGATCGCCTACTGGAAGACGCTGACATCGGACGAAGGCGCACATTACGACCGCATCGTCACGCTCAACGCCGCCCAGCTGCCGCCGATCGTTTCCTGGGGTTCATCGCCGGAAGACGTCATTTCCGTTCAGGGTGTCGTTCCCAACCCGGACGAAATCCAGGATGAGACCAAGCGTACGTCCAAGTGGCGTGCCCTCGATTACATGGGCCTGAAGCCGGGCACGCCGATGACCGAGATCAACGTCGATCGCGTCTTCATCGGCTCCTGCACCAATGGCCGCATTGAAGACCTGCGCGCCGTCGCCAAGGTCGTCGAAGGCAAGACCGTGGCCTCCACCGTCGACGCCATGATCGTTCCGGGCTCCGGCCTAGTGAAGGAACAGGCGGAGGCCGAAGGCCTCGACAAGATCTTCAAGGCTGCCGGTTTCGACTGGCGCGAGCCTGGCTGTTCCATGTGCCTCGCCATGAACGACGACCGCCTGAAGCCGGGCGAGCGCTGCGCCTCGACCTCGAACCGCAACTTCGAAGGCCGCCAGGGCTTCAAGGGCCGCACGCACCTGGTCTCGCCGGCCATGGCCGCCGCTGCCGCTATCGCCGGACACTTCGTCGATATCCGCGAGTGGAACTGATCCGCTTCAAAGCATGAATAGGAAAGGGCGGCCCTTGGGCCGCCCTTTTCGTTTGTCGCGAAGAGTTCGATTCCGAGTTTAGTGTTTCGATGCGGCGGCTTGACGTTCGCTTAACACAGGCGTCGCTGCTGGTTGCACTTGCTGCGCGCGCTGGCTGAGCCAGACGCTGCCGAGCACGACAACGATGCCGAAGATCTGCATCGGGCTCAGCTGCTGGCCGAGAACCACCCAGCCCAGGATCACCGCGGTCGTCGGGCTGAGGAAGCCGAGTGGCGAAACCACCGAAGGCTCGAGCCGCGACAGGCCGCGAAACCAGAGGATATAGGTAAGCGCCGCGCCGATCAGCCCGAGATAGGCAAAGCCGATGATGTTGGCGCCGGTCAGATGCGGCAGCGGCGGCTCGAGCAGAAGGGCGAATGGCAGCAGCAAGACGCCACCGGCCGTCAACTGCCACGCCGTGAAGGTGAGCGGCGAGACATCCGGCCGCCAGCGGCGGCTGAGCACCGTTCCGCCAGCCATGGAGAAGGCACCGGCAATACCGGCGACAATGCCGATGGGATCGAGCGTTGCATTTGGCGTCAGGATCAGCAGCGCCACGCCGCCGATGCCGGCGACAGCGGCGATGATGGCGAGGCTCTTGATCGGCGAACCGAGCAGCAGTCGCGCCAGCACGATGACGATCAACGGTTGGACGGCGCCGACCGTCGCCGCCACGCCACCGGGCAGGCGATAGGCCGAGATGAACAGCAGCCACCAGAAGATCGAGAAATTCAACGCGCCGAGGACGAGCGATTTGATCCACCACATCCCATGCGGCAGCCGACGCACGATGAGCAGCAGCAAGAGCCCGGCCGGCAGGGCGCGCAATGTCGCGACAGTGAGGGGATAGCCGGCGGGCAGAAGCTGCGTCGTCACCAGATAGGTGCTGCCCCAGATCGCCGGCGCGATGGCCGTCAGCAGAAGGTCGACATTACGGTTCATGGCCCAGGCCTCAAATTTATCTTGACCTCAAGATAAACTGAAATATCTTGACGTCAAGATAAATTCGTGGCGATGTCTACCCATGGATCGCATCGACAAAATTCTGGACCAGTGGCGCCGCGAGCGGCCCGATCTCGACACGACGGCCATGGGCCTCTTCGGGCGCATGCGCAATCTCACGCTTCATCTCTCGCGCGAGATGGAGAAGACCTTCGCGCGCTTCGACCTGAATTCGGCAAACTTCGATATGCTGGCGACCCTGCGCCGCTCAGGCGAACCCTACACCCTCTCTCCCAGCGACCTGATGGATACGATGATGGTGTCATCGGGCACCATGACCAACCGCATCGACCAGCTCGAAAAGGCCGGTCTCGTCGCTCGCACCCAGAACCCGAATGACGGCCGCAGCTTTCTGATTTCCCTGACGCCGGAGGGCTTCAAGCTCATCGATGCCGCCGTGACGGCGCATGTCGAAACGCAGGCTCGGCTTGTTTCCGCCCTCTCGCAGGAGGAAAGAGCTGCCCTCGACGGCCTGCTGCGCAATTATTTAGCCAGCTTCGAATCTCGCTAAGAGATCCGAACGCCGCTCGGCGCAGACATCCCGAATGCAGCCTCGCAGCCAGCGATGCGCCGGATCCGCATCGAGCCGCGGGTGCCAGAGCAGCGAGATCGTCACATCCGATGTCGGCACCGGCAGCGCGAAACTACACATGCCGGCCCTGAGGTTGCCGGTATAGCGCTCGGGTACGCTGACGATCAGGTCGGAGGAGCGCGCCAAAGCCAGCGCCGCCGAAAAGCTGCCGACGATGGTTACGATCTGCCGCTCGCGCCCCAGCCGTTCCAGAGTCTCGTCGATCTGTCCTTTCCGCAAGCCGCGCCGCGAAACGAGAATGTGCTGCCCGGCGGCATAGCGCTCCGGCGTCATCGGCCCCTCGCTTAAGGGATGGCCGCGCCTGACGACGCCGATGAAACGGTCGTGGAACAGAGCCTGCGTTCGCAGTTCCGGGCTGGTGTCGTCGCCGACCACACCGGTTTCCAAGTCGATCGTGCCATCGCGCAGCGGCGTGCTGTCCTTGTCCAGTTTCTGCGTGAAATAAAGCCGCACGCCCGGCGCTTGCTCCGCGATCCGGGTGATCAGTTCGGCGCCGAAATTCTCCACGAAACCCTCGCGGACGCGCAGCGTGAACGTCCGCGCGAGCTGTTTCAAATTCAGCGTCTCGGAGGGCCGCAAGGCTGCCTCGGCCTCCTCCACAAGCTGGCCGACACGCTCGCGCAATTCCAGCGCTCGCGGTGTCGGCACAAGCCCGCGACCAGCTCTGACCAGCAATGGATCACCCGTCGTCTCGCGCAGGCGCGCCAGGGCTCGGCTCATGGCGGAAGGGCTCAGCCGCAATCGCCGGGCAGCGCGCGCGACGCTGCCCTCCGCAAGCAGGGCGTTGAGAGTGACCAGCAGGTTGAGATCGGGCGTGGACATGGCGCGACCATAGCATGAATTCACCAATATATAGCGTCAAACGCACGAATGAAGTGCAAATGCTGCGCGTTCCGCCATATCGCCGCAATGGCTACCTTTCTGCCGGGACTTTCTAATACCGCCAGAATTGGAGCTCATGTTGAAGCCAATCATTGAAGAACCGGGCAAAGCCCGGCGTACAGGACCAGCACCTTCCATCCGCTGGGCCCTCGCCAGCCTCTCGCTCTCCATGCTCATGCCCTCGCTCGATACCAGCATCGCCAATGTCGGCCTGCCGACGCTGGCAGAGACTTTCGGCGCCTCCTTCCAGCAAGTGCAGTGGATCGTACTCGCCTATCTGCTCACCATCACCACGCTGATCGTCAGCGTCGGCAAGCTCGGCGACATCGTGGGACGGCGGCGACTGCTGTTGACGGGTATAGCGCTCTTCACCCTCGCCTCGCTGTTCTGCGGCATAGCGCCGACGCTGTGGCTGCTGATCGCAGCACGCGCCCTGCAGGGCCTCGGTGCCGCCATGATGATGGCGCTGACGGTGGCGATGGTCGGTGAGACCGTGCCGAAGGAGCGGACGGGCAGCGCCATGGGTCTGCTCGGCACCATGTCCGCCATCGGTACGACACTCGGCCCGTCGCTCGGCGGCATCCTGATTGCCTGGTACGGCTGGGAAACCATCTTCCTGGTCAATCTGCCGCTGGGGATCATCAACCTCCTGCTCGCCGCTCGTTTCCTGCCGGCAGATCGCCCCGACCGGAAGGTCGTCCGGGGACGCCCCGATGCGGTCGGCACGCTGCTGCTGGCTCTGACGCTTGCCGCCTATGCGCTCGCCATGACAATGGGCCATGGCAGCTTCGGCGCGCTGAATATCGGCCTGCTGCTGGCCGCGGCCTTGGGTGCAGCACTCTTCGCCTTCGCCGAGACGAAAGTGAAGTCGCCGCTGCTGCGGCTGTCGATGTTCAGAAACTCGTCGCTAAGTACGAGCCTTGCCATGAGCACGCTGGTCACGACGGTTATCATGGCAACATTGGTGGTCGGGCCTTTCTATCTCTCCCACGCCCTCGGCTTCGATGCGGCCCATGTCGGTGCCATCATGTCCGCCGGCCCCCTGGTATCGGCGCTGACGGGCATACCCGCCGGCCGCATCGTCGATCGCTTCGGCGCACACCGCATGACCGTAACAGGCCTCATCGGCATGATCATCGGCCTGTCGCTGATCTCAGCGCTGCAAGGAAGCTTCGGGATTGCCGGCTATGTCGGTCCGCTCGTCATCACCACGGCAAGCTATGCGCTGTTTCAGGCATCCAACAACACCACGATCATGAAAGACATAAGCTCCGAGCAGCGCGGTGTGATTTCAGGCATGCTGAGCCTGTCGCGAAACCTCGGGCTGATATCAGGCGCATCCGTCATGGGCGCGATCTTCACGCTGGCATCGGGAACCGCCAACGTGACCGTGGCGGCGCCCGAAGCGGTGGCGAGCGGGATGCAGATCACCTTCGCGGTCGGCGCCCTGGTGATCACCGCAACGCTCGCGATCGCCCTCACGGGCCTGGCCTTTGCAAAGCGCACCGTGCTCTCGCAGGGAGTCTCATGAGAGTGAAGCAAAGGGGATGGCGGAGGATAATTCGCCATCCGATCAAGACGATCCGTGACTGCCGAATTCGGCGGAAACGAAGTCGAGGAAGCTACGCAGCTTCGGCGTGATACGGCGATCGGGCGCGTGGAGAATATGCAGCGGTCGCGTCGGCACGCTGTATTCAGGCAGGATAGGCAAGAGCGTCCCGGCCTCCAGGCTCGATCGAACAAGCTCGAACGGCTGAAGGATGATACCCTGCCCTGCCAGCGCCGCCTGCAGCAGCGCTTCGCCATTATCGACCATCAGCCGGCCCGAGATAGGGACGCTGACATTCCCGCCTGGCCCTTCGAAGTCCCAATGCGTCCTCAACATGGTGTGCGAGAAGATAAGGCAATCGTGACCCTGAAGATCATTCGGCTTTAACGGCACGCCGCGAGAGCGCAGATAGCTCGGCGCCGCGCAGATGACGAGCCGATAGGGGGCGAGGCGGCGGGCGATCAAGCCGCTGTCGGCGAGTTCGCCGATGCGAAAGACCACATCATAGCCCTCGTCGATCAGATCGACCAACCGGTTCGACAGCGACAGGTCGATCGACACCTCGGGATGAGCACCGAGGTATTTCGGCAGTTTCGGCGCCAGGGCATTGATCCCGAATGTGACAGGAGCATTGACCTTCAGCTTTCCCCTGGGCACCGCCCGCGTCTCTGCCGCCAAAGCCTCCGCTGCCTCGACCTCGGCCAGGATATTGCGTGAGCGCTCATAGAACTGGCTGCCGATCTCTGTCAGATGCTGGCGGCGCGTGGTGCGGTTCAAAAGCCGAACGCCCAGATGCTGTTCGAGAAATTGCACATGCTTGCCGACGAGCTGTGGCGACATGTTCAATGCATCGGCAGCAGCGCTGAACGAACCGAGTTCGACCGCCTTGACGAAAATGCTCATGCTGGAAAAGCGATCCATTAGAAACGTTCTATTTTAAGTATAGCTCTATTTAGATCATTTATCCCGATATGGCGATAATACTATCTATTCGTCAGCAACAACAAGGAGCTGACGACCATGAAAATCGCTGTCATCGGTACTGGAAATATGGGTGCGGGCCTGGCACGCCTGCTGGCTGGAACGGGCTCGGGCGTGGTGATCGGCCACCGCGATCCGGCAAAGGCGGCCGCATTTGCCGCCGAACTGGGCGCGAATGTCGAAGCGGGTGGGATTGCCGCCGCCGTCAAGCTCGCCGACATCGTCATACTGGCGCTGCCCTATGGCGCGGTGGCCGACGCCCTCAGGGAAGCCGGCAAACTCAAGGGAAAGATACTGGTCGATATCAGCAACCCGATCACGGCGGACTTCCGCGGTCTCGTTGTCGGCCACTCGACATCGGCGGCCGAAGAAATCCAGGCGCTGGCGCCCGATGCCATCGTGGTGAAGGCGTTCAACACCATCTTCGCGACGCTTCTGCCGGTCGAGGCACGCAAAGGCAAGGTGCTGCAGGTCTTCGTAGCCGGCGACGATGAGAAGGCCAAGGAGGCGATATCCAGCCTCGTTCAATCGATCGGCTTCGAACCCGTCGATGCAGGTCCACTCACCAACGCCCGCTTCATCGAGCCCATCGGCGAGATGAACATCCACTTCGGCTTCTTCCTCGGCAAGGGGCCTTCCGTGGCTCCCGCCTGGGTTCAGATCTGACATCGATCAAGACAAAAGAGGCCCGGAGCTCCTCGCTCCGGGCCTCTCACTATCAATAAAGTCCGACGAACCGGATCAGAAGCTCGCCTTCACCGGATCCGGGCCGATACGGCCGCTCGCGGAATCGAGCTTGTCGAGATCAGCCAGATCGTCGCTGTCCAGCTTGAAGTCGAAAACCTTGAAGTTCTCTTCGATACGGCTCGGCGTGACCGACTTCGGGATGACGATCAGGCCGTTGTCGATATGCCAGCGGATGATGATCTGTGCCGGCGTGCGGCCGTGCTTGGCGGCGACCTTGCCGATCACCGCGTTGGTCAGGAGTTTGCCCTGGCCGAGCGGGCTCCAGGACTGGGTCTTGATGCCGAGCTTGTCATGTGCTTCGCGCAGCGCCTTCTGCTGGAAGGTCGGATGCAGTTCGATCTGGTTGAGGACAGGTGTAACGCCGGTCTCGCCGATGATGCGGTCGAGATGTTCCTTGGCGAAGTTGGAGACGCCGATCGAGTGCGCACGGCCCTCTTCCTTGAGGCGCACGAATGCCTTCCAGGTATCGAGGTAGCGGTCGCGGTGCGGCGATGGCCAGTGAATGAGGTAGAGGTCGAGATAATCGGTGCCGAGCCGCTTCAGACTTTCGTCGAAGGCCTTCAGCGTGGAATCGAAGCCCTGCGCCTCGTTCCAGAGCTTGGTGGTCAGGAAGATGTCCTTGCGGGCGACGCCGGACTGACGCATGCCCTCGCCGACACCGTCTTCATTAGCGTAGATGGCTGCTGTGTCGACATGGCGATAGCCGGCTTTCAAAGCCGTGCTGACGGCCAGAGGCGCGACATTTTCCGGCGTCTGCCAGACACCAAGGCCGACCTGCGGAATGGACTTGCCGTCGTTGAACGTGATTGTCGGTTGTGTGGTCACGATAAATCTCCGGGTGATGGGAAGTGGATGGAGTGAAGGTGCTATTTAAATCCGGAAAGAAAGGGTCCCCGTCCTGGCCGCGCGGGCCGCCGGTCGAAAACCTATATAGTGGAGAATACCGAGAGTTTAACCCCGGCCGGACATTCAGACAACCCGGACGGTCGTTCCCTTGCGCATCAGCGGCAGGATACGCCGCATATCGCCAGGACTGACGGCAATGCATCCGGCCGTCGGCTCATACCCGGGCCTGATCAGGTGGAAGAAGATTGCCGAGCCGCGATGACGCCGGCGCGAACTCACGTTCCAGTCGAGCACGAGGCATATGTCGTAGAGCCCGTCGCCCCGTCGCATCTCCTCATGGCTGGGCTTGAAGGGAGCCTTCACCAGCCTGTTGTAATTGGCATCCTCGGGCTGGTCGCACCACAGCATGTCCTTGCGAATACGCCGCATCGGCAGAGCCGTCTGCGGGAGGCGGACGTGATCGCCACGCGTGAAGCCATAAAGCAGCTTCATGGAGGCAATCGGTGTCGCGCCGTCGCCCTCGCGCTTCAATATGCTGCGCCCGGATCGGCCGATCGCGGCCTGAAGAGTCAACGGTCCGACCTTGACCAGCGCGCGCGTCTTCTTACCCGGCGCAGGACGTACGACTATCGTGGAAGCGGGCCGCCTGGTCCCTGCCCTTGTCTTTTCCATTTTCCTCACATGTTTTTGCTTTGCGCGTGATTTCATTTGAAATCATAGCAGTTACAACCAAACCACCAAGCCTGAGCCGCGTCGCGACTTGCTAAAAATGCAATTTGGCGTAGGACTTAGGTGGGATTAGAACGAGGATCCGAACGGCATGACCGCACGCACCATTCTCCTGGTGGATGATGACAACGACCTGCGTGAAATGTTGGTCGAGCAATTATCGCTTTATGAGGAATTCAACGTCCTGCAGGAAATGACGGCCGGAAAGGGCGTGCAGACCGCCCGCACCGTGCCTGTCGATCTCCTGATCATGGATGTCGGGCTGCCTGACATGGATGGCCGCGAAGCCGTAAAGCTGTTGCGCAAGAACGGCTTCAAGTCGCCGATCATCATGCTGACGGGCCACGACACGGATTCCGACACCATCCTCGGCCTCGAAGCCGGCGCCAACGATTACGTCACCAAGCCCTTCCGCTTCGCCGTCTTGCTCGCGCGCATCCGCGCGCAGCTGCGCCAGCACGAGCAGAGCGAAGACGCGACTTTCACGGTCGGCCGCTATCTCTTCAAGCCGAGCCAGAAGCTGCTCACCACCGAAGACGGGCAGAAGATCCGCCTCACGGAAAAGGAAGCGGCGATCATCCGTTATCTCTACCGCGCCGACCAGAAGGTCGTGACCCGCGACATCCTTCTCGAAGAAGTCTGGGGCTACAATTCCGGCGTGACCACGCACACGCTCGAAACCCACGTCTACCGCCTTCGCCAGAAGATCGAGCGCGATCCATCCAATGCTGAAATCCTGGTGACGGAAAACGGTGGCTACAAGATCATTCCATAGGCCACAGACATGGCGCTGAACGACGATATCCGGCTGCTGTCGCAACTGCCGCTGTTTCACGGCATGGGCGATGAGCCGTTGCGGCTGATTGCCTTCGGCGCCGATCGTCGTCATGTGACCGAGGGCCAGACCCTGTTCAGGGAGAAGTCGCCGGCCGAATGCGCCTATGTCGTCACGCGCGGCAGCTTCGAGCTCAGCACCGTCGATCCAACCGGGCAAAAGCAGGTGGAAGCGGTGGTACAGGCCGGAACGATGCTGTCCGAGTTGGCAATGGTGACGCTGGTGGAGCGGAAATATACCGCGGTTGCCGCGGAAGAATCCGACGTGATCCGTATCACACGTGCCCTTTTTCACCGCCTGATCGAGGAATATCCCGATGCCGGTCTGCTGATCCAGAACCGCATCCGCGAAAACTTCGCAGCACTTGCCCGGCAGGCAGCAGCCCTTCTCGGCCGGTTTTCCTGATCCTCACCGACGACCCGCCTCAGGACAACGCCTTTACGAGCAAGACCGTCGTCAGCCCACTATCCCAATCCTCGTCCGGATAGCGCTCAACCTCGCGATAGCCTCGGGCTGCGTAGAAGGCATGGCTCGGATGATTGAATGTATCGGTTTCCAGCCGCGCCGTGGCAAAGCCGGCCGCGGCAATCTGCTTCTCCGCATGGTCCATCAGGCGTCGTCCGATTCCCCGTCGGGCATGCGCTGAATGCACGTGGAGGGCGTGCACGAAGTCGTCCTCCCAATCGACGAAACCGACGACCTCACCGGCAACCTCGGCCACCCAGAATTGAAGCCCGCGCATATCCACATAGGCGGCAGGCTTTTCTTCCTCGAGAAATGCCTGCGCAGCGGTGTCAGTGATATTGGGCCGCCAGGTGCTGTTGAACGTGTCGTGAAGAACAGCACGCAGGTTGGCCATGTCTTCCCGTCGCGCTGCCCGAAGGATGGGATCTCTATTTCCACTCATGATAGCAGGATAGACCTGTGGGCGGATCGAATCCAGCCTTTGGCGCCCTTGTTTGACGGCAGCTATGCGGATCGATCACGGAGCAGCAGATACTACCCTTGCCGCCCGCTAGAGATCGAAATGCGCCGTGACCGGCACATGGTCGGATGGGCGATCCCAGCCGCGCGCCGCTTTCAGGATCTCGATGCGCTGCAGGTGTGGGCCGAGATCGGAGGACGACCAGATGTGGTCGAGGCGGCGGCCGCGGTCGGCAGCTTCCCAGTCCTTGGCGCGATAGCTCCACCACGTATACAGCTTCTCGCTTTCCGGCACCTTCAGGCGCATCAAATCGAGCCAGGAGCCGCGCTTCATCACCTCGATCAGCCCATCGGTCTCGATCGGTGTGTGGCTGACGATCTTCAGCAGCTGCTTGTGCGACCAGACGTCATGCTCCAACGGCGCGATGTTGAGATCGCCAACCAGGATCGCCGAGGTATTCGGTTCGGCATTCGCGCTCAGATGCTTCATTTCCTCGATGAAATCGAGCTTGTGACCGAACTTCGGATTGATGCTGCGATCCGGCTCGTCGCCGCCGGCCGGAACATAGAAATTATGCAGACGGATGCGGCGCCCGCCACGCTCGAAGATCGCCGAGATGTGCCTGCTGTCGCCGACGTTGCAATAATCCTGGCGGTGATCTTCGGTCAGCGGAAAACGCGAGGCGATCGCCACGCCGTGATAGCCCTTCTGGCCATGGATGATGATGTGCTCGTAGCCAAGCGCGCGCAGCGGCGCGTAGGGAAAAAGCTCGTTCGGAACCTTGGTCTCTTGCAGGCAGAGAATGTCGGGCTGGCCCTGCATCAGGAACTGTTCGACGATCGGCATGCGCAGCCGCACCGAATTGATATTCCAGGTCGCAATCGAAAATCCCATGCCAACGCCTTTCCCATAAAGCAATTCCAGGAAAAGTGCGCAGCGGTTTTCCGGCCGGAATTGTGTCAAAACAGACAGCTGGAGCGGTTCAGCGATTCCGTGAAACACTCTACTCAAGATAAGGCTTTAGACCGGCCGCAGCGGAAAGAAAAGCGCCATTCGGCGCTTCCTCAGCTACCAAAGATCCAGACAGCGATCAGCGGATGTAGTCGATACGGAAAACGCTGTCGTCGAAGGCGATATTGGTCTTCACATTGTTGATGATGACATCGGTCGTCTTGCCCTGCGGATCGATAACGGTCCACTGGCGCAGGTCATAGCTCTTCGAATCGAAGATCATCGTAATCGTGGAATCCCCGAAGACGGTGCGGTTGCCGAGCGTGATCTTGGTCAAGTCGAGCTGCGATTCGACATTGCGCACCATATCGGCGGAAAGGTCGATCTTATTGGCAAGCAGAAGGCTCAGCGGCGTCTTCGACAGCTGATACATATTCTTGGTATTCGTCTGGTCGTTGATGACCTGCACATTGTTGCCATCGCAAATAACGCGCATGCGGGACGGCGGATCGTAGTTGAAGCGCATCTTGCCGGGGCGCAGGATGAAAAACGTGCCGCTCATCTGGTCGCCGCGCGGCCCGATCTGCAGAAAGCCCCCCTTCATCGACTTGATGGACGAGAAGTGATCGGCGATGGCCTGGGCAATATTGGGATTGACGGCGGCGGCCTGCGTCTGGGCCTGAGCAAGAGCCGAAACCGGCAGAGCGCCTGCCGCACCGACCGCGACCATGGCGCCGAGGAAATGTCGGCGGCTCAGGGAAAGTCGGGTCGAGGGCTGCGCATCAATCTTTGTCATCGAATTCTCCTTCATGCTTTGTCCATGGCGCGCAAAATCGGCGTCTTCATGGCGCGGCGGCCCGTGGTTCGCTGGGGTCGCTATCAAATGTCCTTGAACATAGGCGGAATATCCGACGCGGAAAGCCAGATCGCCTCAACGATCCAGAATGTCCGCTTCGGTGGGAACGAGAATTTCGCGCTTGCCGGCGTGGTTGGCAGGGCCGATCAGGCCCTCCTGCTCCATACGCTCGATCAGCGATGCCGCGCGGTTGTAGCCGATGCCGAGGCGGCGCTGGATGTAGGAGGTCGAAGCCTTGCCATCCCGCAGAACGATCGCGACTGCCTGATCGTAGGGATCTTCCGAATCGGAAAGGTTGGCGGTTCCTGCCGGACCATGGCCGTCTTCATCCTCATCGTCATCAGCGGTGATGGCGTCGAGATATTGCGGCGAGCCCTGCGTCTTCAGGTAGGCGACGATATCCTCGACTTCACCGTCGGCGACAAACGGGCCGTGGACGCGCTGGATGCGCCCGCCGCCCGCCATATAGAGCATGTCGCCCATGCCGAGCAGCTGTTCGGCACCCTGCTCGCCAAGAATGGTGCGGCTGTCGATCTTCGACGTCACCTGGAAGGAGATGCGTGTCGGGAAGTTCGCCTTGATCGTGCCGGTGATGACGTCGACGGACGGACGCTGCGTCGCCATGATGACATGAATGCCGGCCGCACGCGCCATCTGCGCCAGGCGCTGCACCGCGCCTTCGATGTCCTTGCCGGCGACCATCATCAGGTCGGCCATTTCGTCGATGATGACGACGATATAGGGCATCGGCTTCAGATCGAATTCTTCGGTCTCGTAGATGGCTTCGCCGGTCTGGCGGTCGAAGCCGGTCTGCACCGTGCGGCTGATCGCCTCGCCCTTGGCGACGGCCTGCTCGACGCGGGAATTGAAGCCGTCGATGTTGCGCACGCCGATCTTCGACATCTTCTTGTAGCGCTCTTCCATCTCGCGGACGGTCCACTTGAGCGCAACGACAGCCTTCTTCGGATCGGTGACGACAGGCGACAGCAAGTGCGGAATGCCGTCATAGACGGAGAGTTCCAGCATCTTCGGATCGATCATGATCAGGCGGCACTGTTCCGGCGTCATGCGATAGAGCAGCGACAGGATCATCGTGTTGATGGCGACGGACTTGCCCGAGCCGGTGGTGCCGGCGACGAGCAGATGCGGCATCTTGGCGAGATCGGCGATGACGGGCTCGCCACCGATCGTCTTGCCAAGCGCCATGGCGAGCTTGGCCTTGGAGGTCTCGAAATCGCGGCTGGCGACGAGCTCGCGCAGGAAGACCGTCTCGCGCGTCGAATTCGGCAATTCGATGCCGATGGCATTGCGACCGGGGACGACGGCGACGCGGGCGGCGATCGCGCTCATCGAGCGGGCGATATCGTCGGCAAGGCCGATGACACGGGAGGACTTGATGCCCGGCGCCGGCTCCAGTTCGTAGAGCGTCACCACCGGGCCGGGACGGACGTGAATGATCTCACCCTTGACGCCGAAGTCTTCGAGTACGCCTTCGAGCATGCGGGCGTTCTGCTCCAGCGCATCGGCCGAAAGCGTCGCATCGCGCGCAACCGCCCTGGGTTCGGCGAGCAGGTGCACGGCTGGAAGCTGGAAGCCATAGGGGCGAATGAAGGAAGTCTGCGCTTCGCGCTCGGCCCGCACGCCGGGCTTCGGGCGCGACGCTGGCGGGATGACGCGTTGCCCCCCTGCCGCCTTCGGCGTTGCTGGACGCAGCGGCCATTCATCCTCGTCCTCGTCGTCGGCCAGAATGCCGGCCGGACGCGGCAAGTCGCGCTCATAGGACGAATCCTCGTCTTCATCATCGTCATCGCCGAGGCTGATCGAGGGGGCGGAAACGACGCGGCGCGCAGCCGAGCTCTCAAGCGATGGCTCGACACGGTCACCTCGAGCCATCGGCGCTTGGCACGCATGGGTTCGTTCAAGGTGCCGAATTCGTCGTCATTGAAATCATAAGGGGCATCGAAAGCATGGTCGCGGCGCTTGCGCGGCCCCATGCCGAACAGGCGGCGAAGGCGGGCCTGGGTATTGTACCAGGCATGCATGACCGCACCGAATGCCAGAAGGTTGCCGAGGAAGCCGCCGCGGTCGTCATCCTCGTCCTCATCGCCGACCCGACGCGCGCGGCTGCGCGTTTCCTCGTAGTCGTCTTCGCCATCCTCTTCTTCGACAAGGCTTTCCCCGATCACGCCGGCGCCAAACAGCATGAGCCAGATCGCCGGGACGGCCAGAACCGACCCGATCACGATGGCGACGACGCCGCTGGGATAGGTGCCGATGAAAAGGGCGGGAAAGCGCAGCAGGATGTCACCAACGACGCCGCCGATGCCGTTCGGGATCGGCCAGGTGGGCGGTGCAGGAAAGCAGGCGATGGAGCCGGCCGCTACGACGCAACCGCCGAGCCACGCACCGAGACGTGACGGCACGCGATTGAGCTTGCGGTTCGCTATCATCGCAAAGGCCCAGGCGGCAATGGGCAGCATCGCGACGACGGAAGCAAGCCCGAGGGCCTGCATCATGATGTCGGCGAAGGCAGCACCGGGAAAGCCGAGCAGGTTCGTCGGGGCGTTGGCCGTGGCGTAGGAATAGCTGGGGTCCATCACATTCCAGGTCGCCAGTGCCGCGACGGCCAGCGCCAGCAGCAACAACAGCGCGAAGCCTGTCAGACCCTTGACCTGACGCCAAACCACACTCGATAGCGATAAACGGTCGGGACGACCGCTCAACGCCGCCGAATTGCTTCTGCCCATGATATCCAGCCCCGTTCCGTATCGAAAGCGCAAGCGAATCGGTCTATGCCCACTCGCCGGCAGGTTAACCCTACCTAATCAGAGGAGGGTTAATGGCATGTTAACCATGCAGCCAGACCGGGCGAATCAAGGGGTTCTGCGGTGGATATCCGGGCCTCAAAACAAAAAAGACCCGAACCGAAGTTCGGGCCAAAAGCGTCTTGTCTGCAATCAGACAGGACGCGACGGGATGTTCAGCGATGCCGGGCTTTTTTACCCCGGCATCGCAAGCCCGGATCAGGAGTTGTGGTAGGCAGCTTCGCCGTGCGAAGCGAGGTCGAGACCTTCGCGTTCGGCTTCCGGCGCAACGCGCAGGCCGATGATGACGTCGACCAGCTTGTAGAGGATTGCGGAGCCGATGCCGCACCACAGGATCGTGGTGATGACTGCAGTTGCCTGGACAACGACCTGGCTTCCCATCGTCACGCCATCGGCATAGCCGACGCCGCCCAGCGACGCGCTGGCAAATACGCCGGTCGCAAGTGCGCCGAAGATACCGCCGATGCAGTGTACGCCGAAGACGTCTGCCGTATCGTCATAGCCGAACTTGTTCTTCACGACGGATACGAAGAAGTAGCACAGCGGCGAAACGATCAGACCAAGAACGATCGCGCCCATCGGGCCGACGATACCGGCAGCCGGCGTGACGGCAACGAGACCGGCAACCATGCCGGAAGCGCCGCCGAGCATGGATGCCTTGCCGCGGGTGAAGGTTTCAACCAGCGACCAGGAGATGATGGCAGCGGCCGTTGCGACGAAGGTATTGACGGTGGCAAGCATCGCGCCGCCCGAAGCTTCGAGGTTCGAGCCGGCGTTGAAGCCGAACCAGCCAACCCAGAGCATGGAAGCGCCGACCATGGTCAGCGTCATCGAATGCGGGGCCATCATGTCCTTGCCGAAGCCGACGCGCTTGCCGACCATGAGGGCGCCGACGAAGCCTGCGATACCGGCATTGATGTGAACGACGGTGCCGCCTGCGAAGTCGAGGGCGCCCATCTTGAAGAGCATGCCGTTGGAATCCCAGACCATATGAGCGATCGGGAAGTAGACGAAGGTCGCCCACAGCGCGCAGAAGAGCACGGCCGCGCCGAACTTGATGCGCTCGGCAAAGGCGCCGATGATCAGCGCCGGTGTGATGGCGGCGAACGTCATCTGGAACAGCATGAAGATCAATTCAGGAATGACGACGCCCTTGGAAAAGGTCGGAGCCGTGGTCGTGGGCGAGACGCCCGAGAGGAACATCTTGGCCGTGCCACCCCAATAAGGGCTGGTGCCGCCGCCGAAGGCGAAGGAATAGCCGTAGAGAACCCAGAGGATCATCACGACGGCGCCGATCATCGTGCACTGCATCAGAACGGAGAGCATGTTCTTCGAGCGGACGAGACCGCCATAGAACAGCGCAAGACCCGGCACGAGCATGAACAGCACGAGGATGGTGGAGATGAACATGAAGGCGGTATCGCCCTTGTCCGGAACGGGCGTGGCAGCGGCAGCGGCTGCAGCAGCCGGGGCTGCGTCCTGCGCAACGCGATCGCCGGCGCGAGCAGGGCCGCAGAAAGCGCACCCACCCGTGTCAAGGTGGAGGAAAGCTTGGAAAATGACATGCAAATAACTCCCTGATCAGCCGTGTCTTACAGAGCTTCGGAATCGGTTTCGCCGGTACGGATGCGCACGGCATGGTCAATCGAATAGACAAAGATCTTGCCGTCGCCGATCTGGCCGGTCTTGGCGGCCGTCGCGATGGCCTCGACGGCCTTGTCGACGATTTCGGTCGCGACTGCGACCTCGATCTTCAGCTTCGGCAGGAAGCTGACGGCGTATTCGGTGCCGCGATAGATTTCAGTATGTCCCTTCTGGCGCCCGTAGCCTTTTACCTCGGTCACAGTCAGGCCCTGGATGCCGACAGCCGTGAGGGCCTCACGGACCTCATCGAGCTTGAACGGCTTGATAATGGCCATCACAATTTTCATCTGGTTTCCCATCCTTTGTTTACCCTCGGCATGGAGCCGACTCTCCTTGCCGCCGACGAGTGTTTCAGCAGCGACCGGGTATACACATTCAAGGGGCGTGCCAGATTCGTGACACATTTATAAACTATTGAAATAAAAGGGATTTATTACAGAAACCCAATAAAGTGGCAACTCTCGGCGCGGTTGTCGCCCAAATAAAGTGCAAATTTATAAGTTTGCACTTTATTTAATCATTTGCCTTTTTACGAATCAGGCCCTCTTGCGCGACAGACGCAATCAAGACACCGGATCGCGTAAACAGGCTGCCGCGGGTAAAACCGCGCGCACCGGAAGCGCTGGGGCTCTCCTGGCTGTAGAGCAACCAGTCGTCGAGCTTGAACGGGCGGTGGAACCACATGGCATGGTCGAGGCTCGCGACCTGGATGCTCTGATCCAGGACAGACGTGCCATGCGCGTTCAGCGCGACATCGAGCAAGGTCATGTCGGAGAGATAGGCGAGCACGGCATTGTGGTAGAGCCGATCGTCCGGAACGGGGCCCGTGAGACGCACCCAGATATTCTGCCGCTGGCTTGGCTGCGAGCGGGAAAAATAGCTCTCGATCGACACCGGACGGATCTCGATCGCCCGCTTGCGCTCCCAATAGCGGCGCACATTCTCGGGTGCATGGGCGAGATAGCGCTCCATGATTTGCTGTTCGCCCATGAGATCTTCCGGCATCGGCACGTCAGGCATCTCGCCCTGGTGGTGGAAGCCCTCCTCGTCGATCTGGAAGGAGGCCGTCAGTGCGAAGATCGCCTTGCCGTGCTGGATCGCCAGCACGCGCCGCGTGTTGAAGCTGGAGCCGTCGCGCAGGCGGTCGACTTGATAGAGGATCGGCACCGAGGGATCGCCCGGCAGCATGAAATAGGCGTGCAGGGAATGCGCGAAGCGATCGCCATCCACAGTCCGCTGCGCCGCCATCAGCGCCTGGCCGATGACCTGGCCGCCGAAGACGCGCTGCCAGCCGACCTGCGGGCTGTTGCCGCGAAACAGGTTCATCTCGATCGTTTCCAGATCGAGCGTTGCGAGCACGACTTCCATCGGGGTGAGCTTATCGGTCTCTCGCGACATTTTGCTTGAACTCCAATGGTAGGAACCACGATCAGGATGCTCTATATAGAACACGAAGTGACAGTAGGACACAGGGAAGCGCGAATGTTGGACATGCTGGTAGTGGGTGGCGGATATGTGGGTCTCGCCGCTGCGGTCGCCGTCAAGCAGGCAGCTCCCCATCTCGATGTCATGATCGTGGAAGCAGCTCCCGAAACCGCCTGGAAGAAGGACATGCGCGCCTCGGCGATCATCGCTTCCGCCTCCAAGATGCTGGATGTCCTGGGTGTATGGGATGAGATCGCGCCCGAGGCCGAGCCGATTACCCGCATGATCGTCACCGATTCGCGCACCAGCGATCCCGTGCGCCCCGTCTTCCTGACCTTTGACGGCGAAGTGTCCGAGGGACAGCCCTTTGCTCATATGATCCCGAACCTTGCCATGGTTGGCGCGTTGCGCGGCGCCTGCGAGCGCCTGGGTATCACCATCAAGCATGGCCTCAGCGCCACCGGTTTCGTCACGGATGATAGCAAGACCACCCTCACGCTCTCGGATGGCACCACGCTGGAGACGCGGCTCCTCGTCGCCTGCGATGGCGTGCGCTCCAAGCTGCGTGACATGGCAGATATCAAGACGGTCAACTGGGAATACGGCCAGTCCGGCATCGTCGTCACCGTCGAGCACGAGCGCCCGCATGGCGGCTGCGCCGAAGAGCATTTTCTACCGTCGGGACCCTTCGCCATCCTGCCGCTGAAGAACAACCGTTCCTCGCTCGTCTGGACGGAACGCACAGCCGAAGCGGATCGGCTGGTCGCCTCGGACGATCTGGTCTTCGACGAGGAGCTGGAGCGCCGGTTCGGCCACAAGCTCGGTGCCCTGCGTACCATCGGCGACCGCCGCGCCTTTCCGCTCGGCCTGACGCTTGCCCGCTCCTTCGTCGCACCGCGCTTCGCGCTTGCCGGCGATGCCGCCCATGGCATCCATCCGATATCCGGCCAGGGCCTCAATCTCGGCTTCAAGGATGTGGCGGCGCTCGCCGAAACCATCGTCGAAGCCGATCGCCTTGGCCTCGATATCGGCTCGATCAATATCCTCGAGCGCTACCAGACCTGGCGACGCTTCGACACCTTCCGCATGGGGGTGACGACCGATGTGCTGAACCGGCTGTTTTCCAACGACAACACGCCCCTGCGCATCGCCCGCGATTTCGGACTGGGGATCGTCGAACGCCTGCCGAACCTCAAATCCTTCTTCATCGGACAGGCGGCAGGCACGACCGCCAAGAACAATCCGCGCCTGCTCGCCGGAGAGGCGATCTGACGGACAGAGACTGAGCCAGCAATCAAAATGCCCGCTATTGGAGGAAGCAGACCTCGCTTCAGCCGGATAAAGACGCGGTAAAGACCGCCAATTGAGCGGCGAAAGCGCGCTGGTACGCGGGCCGCGATTCGCCGCGGGCAACATAGGCGGAAAGGTTCGGATATTCGTCCACGATGCCCGATGACTTCAATCGGAGCAGGACCGTAATCATCAGAAGATCACCGGCGCTGAATTCGCCGTCGAGCCAGTCGGCATAGCCGAGCCGATTGGAAAGGCCGGCCAGCCGCCGCCGGATGTTCTCGTCGAGGGCGCGGAGACGCTTTTCGTACCACGGCTCCTCACGCTCGAGGATCGTGGCTAGGCTGCGCTCGAAAATCGGTGGCTCGACCGTGTTGAGTGCGGCAAACATCCATGTGATGGCGCGCGCCCGTCCATTCGCCTCGTCCGGCAGCAGGCGCCCATGGCGCTCGGCGATGTGGAGCACGATCGCCCCGGACTCGAACAAGGCCAGGTCGGCTTCTTCATAGGTCGGGATCTGTCCGAACGGATGAAGCGCGAGATGTCGAGGTTCTTTCATCTCCTTGAACGAGACAAGACGAACGTCATAGGGTTGGCCGACCTCTTCGAGCGCCCAGCGAAGGCGCATGTCGCGAGCCAGCCCCTTGCCACGATCGGGCGAGCGTTCAAACGCGGTAATGGTAATCGTCATGGCATCCTCCATAGCGTGTCTGCCTAAATGACGATTGGCCAGCCGAGATCCCGACACCCCATAGTCGAAATAGCCCCTGCGATCGGATCGAGCACTCCCTGAACCAAGTGTTGTCGCTGCGGCTGCGCCGGCATTGCTGCGATTTGACTCACATCCCATCATGTAATAATAAAAGTTACATGAGTAGAGATAGTCGCCTTTCAGATGTGCTGCACATCCTGCTGCACATGGCATATGAGCGCGCGCCGGTGACGTCGGAAGCCATGGCGCGCTCGCTGCATACCAATTCCGTCGTCGTGCGCCGGATCATGGCCGGACTGCGCGATCGGGGCTATGTGCGCTCCGAGAAGGGCCATGGCGGCGGCTGGGTGCTGTCCCGCGATCTTTCGGAGATCACCCTCCTCGATATCTATCTGGCGCTTGGAAGCCCGGCACTCGTCTCTTTCGGCAGACGCTCGGAGGCACCGGATTGCCTCGTGGAGCAGGCCGTCAATTCAAACCTCGACAAAACGCTGCAGGAAGCTCAACTGCTGATGATGACCCGCTTCGGTGAGATTACCCTCGCCAAACTCCATGCCGATGTTCAGGCGGGAATAGCGGATCGCCAGCACCTGCCGAAACTGGAGGCTGCGCATGGCTCAAAATCATGAATCCAACTTCGCCGGAGATGCCGTCAGATCCTACCTCGAAGGCCCGCCCCGGCAGGTGCCCGGGTTCTCAAGCCTCCATCGCATGACGGCGATGCTGCTCGCCGAGCGGACGCCCGAAAACGGCCGGGTGCTCGTCCTGGGGGCCGGCGGAGGATTGGAGCTGAAGGCATTCGCGGACATGCAACGCGGCTGGTCTTTCGACGGCGTGGACCCTTCCGCCGACATGTTGCAGCTCGCCCGACAGGTGGCCGGAGACCACGCTGAACGAATCCGCCTTCACAACGGCAACATCGATGCCGCACCCGAAGGCCCGTTTGACGCCGCGACCTGCCTGCTGACCTTCCATCATGTGCCGATGCCGCAGCGCCTGGAAACACTGAAGGAGGTTCGCCGCCGCCTGAAGGCCGGCGCGCCGTTCGTTCTGGCGCATGTCAGCTTTCCCCAGACCGAGCCGGACCGTTCGATGTGGATTGATCGCCACGTCGCCTATGGCGCACCGGATGGAGCGGACATCGGAAGGCTGGAAAATGCGCGCAATGCCATGCGCGAGCGGTTACATATTTTGTCGCCCGAGGAGGAGGAAGCCATGCTGCGCGAGGCGGGCTTTTCCGACGTCACCCTGTTCTACGCCGCATTCAGCTTCAAGGGATGGGTGGCCTACGCCTAGCGAGCGGCCCTGCCGACGTCCACCGAAGCGGGTTTCAATCCTCGATGCGGCGTGCTTCCGAAATCAGCATGATCGGAATGCCGTCGCGGATCGGATAGGCGAGACGTGCCTTTTCCGAGATAAGCTCGTTCTTCTCGCGGTCATAGCTCAGCCGCCCTTTGGTCAAGGGGCAGACGAGCAGGTCGAGAAGTTTCGGATCGACTTTGCTGACCGTGACATCCATCGGCAAATTCCTATTGCATGATGGGATCGGTGTCACCCGAGCCGGCAAGCACGATCTTGACGATGGCGATGAAGGTCTCGGCGCGGGTCTTGAGATCAGGCGCCTCGAGAAGGGCCTGCTTTTCCGCTGGATCGAAGGGCGCCATGATCGACAGCGAATTGACCAGCATCATATTGTCGGCCCGCTCGACGCTGTCCCAATCCGCCTCCAGATTGTCGGCGTCCAGATAGGCCCGGAAAGCCGCGAGCAACGCTGCACGATCGACCGTATCCTCTTCATCGCGCGATTTGAGATCGGAAATGAACGGCGTGATGCGGAATGTGCGATAGGGTTGGTGACCCGTGACCTCTTCCATCAGCCGGAAGCGGCAAATGCCGGTCAAGGAGACGATATAGCGCCCATCGCCGGTTTCCGAGATGGAGGTGATACGCCCGAGACAGCCGACATGCGACAGATTGGTGGACTCGGCCGGCTCGCCCATCGCCGGCTGAACCATGCCGATCAAGCGGTTGCCGGCAATGGCCATGTCGAACATGGCGAGATAGCGCGGTTCGAAAATATTCAACGGAAGCTGCGCGCCGGGCAGCAGCAACGCCCCGGACAAGGGAAAAACGGCTACGGTCTCGGGCAGATCGCTCGGCTTTAAATATCTGGCATTACCGACTTGCATGTTTTCCATCCCGCTGATCACTGCGCCGCGCGCCGCAATGGGCGCGCAGGAACGACATACTCGCGGCCGTTGCCCATCTCACGCCGCGCACCCGACAATGTGGGCCCGTCTGCCGAAAACACAAGACTATTTTGCGCCGGAGCGCCGATGGACCCATTCCGCTTTCGACCGCCCGTTGGCGGTCGATCGTGCGAAGGCTTCGTTCTCCCTCAGGAAAACAGGATCGATGAAAGCCTGCGGCGCGCCGCGATCGTCGCCGGATCCTTCGGACCCCAGACATCGAAGAATTCGAGCAGCTGACGGCGAGCGCCATCATCATCGAAAGTACGATCCTTGCGCATGATGACAAGCAGATGCTCTGCCGCCTCATCGCGCTTGCCTTCGACATTGCGGATCTTGGCGAGCTTGACACGCTGCTCGTGATTGTCGGGGTTGGTGGCCAGTTCCTGTTCGATCGCAACGGGGTCGCCGAGTTTGCGGGCTTCGTCGATCTGATCGAGTTTCTTGACGATCGCCTGGATACCGGCATCGTTTGCAAGCGTCTCGGGCAGGTCCGTCAAGGCTTCACGCGCCCGCTGGCTCTGGCCGGCGGCAATCATGCATTCCGCCATGCCGGCAAGCGCCTTCGGGTTTTCCGGGTCGGCCTGGAGCACTGCGCCGAACAGTTCGGCCGCACCATTGATATCGCCGGCTGCGAGCAGGCCACCGGCCTCCTCCAGGACAGCGGCGATCTCGGCAGCCTGATCATCGGCACCGCCTGCGGGACCGCCGAGGCGATCGATGAACTGCCGGACCTGGCTTTCGGGAACCGCACCCATGAAACCATCGGCTGGACGGCCGTCGACGAAGGCGATGACTGCGGGGATCGACTGAATGCCGAGCTGGCCGGCAACGGACGGATGGTCGTCGATATTCATCTTGACCAGCTTCACGCGGCCCTGGGCTTCGGTGACGACCTTTTCGAGCACCGGAGTCAACTGCTTGCACGGACCGCACCAGGGCGCCCAGAAATCGACCAGCACCGGCTGGTTGCGCGATTCCTCGATGACGTCCTTGGCAAAGGTCGCGGTCGTCGTGTCCTTGATCGGCGAAGCGCCGGATGCTGCGGGCGCAGCTCCGAACGAAGCCGAGGCCGACATCTGTCCACCGAAGGAAGCGTTATAGGGATTGTTCGGACCGCTCATGAGTGTCTCCCGCCTGCCGGCATCCTTGATCTTGTGAAGAGCATGATTCCCAAACGGATTGATCACATCCGGATGGCAGTACGCTCCGTGAAATAGTCAAAGCGACTGGACAATCCAAAGACAAGCCGCTCGCCTTAATCTTAGCGCTAAAATCGTACCTTAACCTGTCACTTTCAAGACCAGCGGCGCATGACCCGTCGCCTCCATGAAGCGCAGCAGATCGGCGCTGGCAATCGATGTCGTCGCATCGTTCGACAGAGGATGGCAATTGACGATGTCATGCGCCATCAGGTCGGCATCGAGGACGAAGGTGACATTGTTGCCGGTATCGTTGATCGCCCCGAATGCCGTCACCGAACCGGGGATGACGCCGAGATATTCCATCAGCTTTTCCGGCTTGCCGAAGGAAACCTTGCTGGCCGCACCGATCAGCGTGTGCACCGTCTTCAAGTCGACGCTCGCATTTTCCTCGACGGTCAGCAGGAAGAAATTGTCCTTCTTGTCCTTCACGAAGAGGTTCTTCGTGTGGCCGCCGGGAATCTCGTCGCGCAGGGACACCGATTCAGCAACGGTAAAGACCGGGGCATGATCCTTGGTGCTGTGGGCAACGCCGAGTCCATCCAGGAACAGGAAAAGATCGTCGCGTGTCTTCGGGCTGGTCTCGGTCATGGCGCCTCGCGATGGAAATTGTTCGCTCCTGATACGTCGCCCACAATTTCATTGCAATCTTTCAGAGGCCGAAGCCCGCTGTTTCCGGGCTTTCCGGGAGTTGCAGCAAAGGGCTTGAGATTTTTCTTGGCGAACTCGTCATTTCCCTGTTGCATTTGAAAAACGGTTGGGCCATATAGCGCCCGTCGCCGCAAGACGACGCACACGGTCCAACACACTACCCCGGACTGTTGTGGCAATGAGCGGGTGTAGCTCAGGGGTAGAGCACAACCTTGCCAAGGTTGGGGTCGAGGGTTCGAATCCCTTCGCCCGCTCCAGTTTTCCTAAGAAACGCAATGGGTTATGTTCGCCACCAGGCGAACTCCGTTTAACGTTTTGCCGTGAGATACCACCGAGATACCACCGGCGGTTCGACGCGAACCGACAAAGGTATAGACAATCCCCGAAGCGCTAGAGCACAATTGGCGCTACAAAAGCGATCAGTCGAATGGGATGATTTGGAATCGCATGATTTCAACAGGGATGAGAACTGAAAGCCGCGTCCTGAAAAGAGCAGCGTAGCAATGGCCTAACGCCGCGGCGCTTTCATCTCGGATCGAATGAATAAATCTTTTGATCTTCAGCCTCAAAAAGCAGCACTGGGTGCAGACGGCGCTATCTTCGCGCGTCCTTCAGCAGCCATATGCTTCGCCATCGCAACGAGACGAAAGACTACGCGCTTCGGATTGGATTCAAGCCAAATCGCCGAAACGGGATTGATGCTGTTTGGCCCTGCGATCGGGCGCCACACCGTGCAATCAATGCTCATGATCTTTGCGAGACTTTCACTAGCTACCGTGATGCCCTTGCCAAGTTGAACTTCCACGAAAATAGTGGATTGGCCGACATTACAGCGCCGCACGGCCAGCCCATCCGTAGATGTCGCGATATGCGCCAAAAAGGGTGGGTCGAACTGCGTTACGTTTCTTCCTGCGGGAATCAGAACCTGTTCGCCGACAAGGTCTGCCCAAGAAACGGCTTGCTTCTCGCACAGCGAGTGCCCGGCGGGAAGCAGAACGGCGAGACCCTCTTCCCAGACCGTTTCGCTCATGCAGGATTTCGCGCGACAATTGCCACTCATGAAGGCGACATCGAGCGCCCGACGACGTATGGCATGAGCATATTTTCTATGTGCGACGTCTTCGATTGCAATTGCCGCGCCAGGATGTGCTTTTTCAAAGCGCCTGATAAGCTGGACAAGGAAGTCCTGCCCCACTGACAGATTCACCCCTACTCTTAGCGTCGTCAGATTCTCGTTTCCGCGTGCCGTGCGGGCGAGCGCCTCCTCCAATCTCTCATAGTGGACGCGAACTTCAATGAGCCAAGCCCGGCCGGCTTTTGTCAAATGAACACCGTTATTGCCTCGCTCAAACAGCTGCAGATCAAGGTATTGTTCAAGCGAAAGGATGTTACGGCTGACGCTGGACTCCTGCACGCCAAAAGCCTGCGCGACCCGCCGCATGCTGCCGTACTCAACTGCCGCAAAGACGTACTTGAGGTGAAGAAGGGCGTTGATATCCATCACCGATCATCATTCAAAGACGCTCACGATCTCGTCCTTGATCTTCTCGACTGCCGCACAAAGAGATCTGATCTGGTCATCGGTGTGAGACGCCGTCACACAAATACGCAATCCAGCCTGGCCCTTCGATACCGTTGGGAAAAAGATAGCCGAGGTGTAGAAGCCTTGCTGGAAAAGACTTCTTGCGGCTCCAATCGCTATAAGTTCGTCGCCGAATTGGACAGTCCGGATGGGTAGCGGCGCACCCCGCTGTGACGTCGGCATCAATGCGTCAAGCAAGGCAATCTTTTCTTGAAGTGCTCGTTGCAGGCGCGGCAGTTCACTGGTTCGATGAAGCCTTGCGGACGCCAAACCCGCGCCGATGGCCGCAGTATTGAGCGACGCAGAAAACGCGTGTGCCACCGCAAACCTACGAAACAGAACCTCTTGATGGGCTGTGCCCAGCATGAGCATGCCGCCGGATGCACCAAAGCCTTTGCCAAGAGAGGCTGCAATTATCGTTCGATCGCCTAGCTCCCCAATTTGGGACTTGGCAAAGCCTTCTCCATGCTCTCCGAAGAGCGACACGCCGTGAGCATCGTCAATATAGAGAAACAGGCCGTATTTTTCTTGCAGTCGGCGCAGCTCGGCGAGCGGAGCACTGCCGCCCATGGAGTAGACGCCATCGCAGATAAAGGCGACCGCCTCATTTTGTCGGCACAACTGCTCAAGAGCTTCAAGATCGTTGTGGGCAATTGTCTCAACCCGTGTCTCTTCGGCGATCGTGCCCTTATGGTATGCAAGAGTTGCATGCGCCAGCCGATCAAACACCATGACAGGCTTCGGACCACCCGTGAGATGCCCTGATGCGACCAACGGCAAGGCGCTCATATTGGCGGCGAGCACGGTGGTGTAAGTGATCACTCGCGCGGCGAAGAGATCAGAAAGGGATTCCTCCAGGTCACCTAGATCCGCAAAGTTCAGACGAGTGCGGGCGCATGACCAGTGCAGCGCACCGGAAGCCCGCACGGCTTCGACGGCGCCTCCGACAATGTCGGGATGATTATCCAGGCCCAGGTAGGAGCATCGGACGAAGTCGACAACCATCCGATCCTCGTAGCTCAACTTCACGGCTCGGCCTTGCGACGGATGGGCGTAAATCGCCATAACGCCTTGGTAATGAGCAGCTTCGAAATGCCGATCGGCAACATCAACGAGACTGCCGGTATTACGGTGGGTTGTTTTCCCGTTTTGCTCAGAACGCGCGGAAATCTTCTTTTCCATTTTTCAAACTCCGGTCTGTCAGTGTGCAGACCAGAAGTTGAAATCAGCGCCCACCAACATCAACAAACGGGGTCAGAAATCTCCATAAATATAAAATATTCCTAATGTTAAATGATGGAACATATATGAAGCTGTGCGAATATAGAAGTTAGCCGAATTCAGCCGCGTAACCGCTGGATCGGATCGTGCGGATAATATTGCGACCGGTCATCTGTTCCAGCATTCGGCGCAAGCGCCCAATATGGACATCGATTGTCCTTGGCTGGACATAATAGTTGGGAGGCCAAGCTGCCTCGATTAGTTCCGACCGTGTGAAGACGCGGCCGGGCACCTGAAGCAAACGGCATAGCAGCTTGAACTCGATGGGACCGAGCTGAATTTCTTCCGAACCGTGCCTGATCAGCCTCTTGCTCACCTCGATACTGAGTTCCCAAACGGTGAATGTACTGCTGTCCCGGCGGATCCCCCCTGTTCTCGGAGATAGCCCCGACATAAGGGATTGCAAATAGGTCAGTATCCTTGCCGGTGAGACGGGGCGAACAAAGCTTTCGGTTACACCCGCCTTGAGCAGATCCAGATAGTGCCGCTCATCACCGCCGGGGATGAGAGCGAGCAATGGGATATGCGCCGTCGCCTTATCAGCTTTGATCAGACTACAAATGCGCAATGCATGCTCGGCGTTGTTTTCGGTGTCGAGGACAATCGCTAAAACGGACGTGCGGCCTGCAAGTTCTCCCACCTCTTCCTCGTCCAAGAGTGCGGAACTCAGCCCTTCCACCGCGAGAATGTGGCTAAACACAAGATAAAGGTCGGGATTTCGCGACCAGAAAAAAACCTCGGGATTCATATGACAGCCCTTCTCCTGTTAGCTGCCAGATCGACGATCCGGAATTCTGTTGCATCAAAAATGACGGCAAAATCGCCGATTTTCTTAGATTTTCGTTGGTTTTCGCGCAAGAACGCTCTATATTCACATTTCCTACATAAAAGTCTAGTATGATTCTCCATTTTTTGATGCAACATTTTTATTGCTTTTCTTGCAACCTTCACGCACCCTGTGGATTCGAAGCGCAAGCTCCTTTATGCCTATCCAATGTCTGTGAAAGAGCCGCCGTTGTTCATGAAGTCTAGCATCGACCATCTGCCGCCGCTCAAACAGCGCGAGCTCGCTCGGGTCCTTGAGGTGTTGCATGAAGAGTTTGAAGATGCGCTGAAGGGCGGCTCAGCGGATTTCAAGAAGCGCGGGCGCATCCTGAAAATTATCCTCTTCGGATCCTATGCGCGCGGTAGCTGGGTTGATGAGCCGCATACCAAAAAGGGTTACCGCTCGGATTTCGACCTGCTGATTGTCGTCAACAATCGCAAGCTTACCGATTTCTCCACCTATTGGCAGAAGGCGGCGGATCGCTTCATGCATCTCGGTGAAATCAAGACGCCAGTGAATTTCATCGTGCATTCGCTCCGCGAGGTGAACACCTTACTCAAGCAGGGCCGGTATTTCTTCGTCGACCTCCGCCGCGATGGCATTGTGCTGTACGAGCTCGATGACAAACCGCTGGCCAATCCCATTCTCCTGCGACCCGCGGACGCATACAAATTTGCGATAGAATACTTCGAAGACCGACTCCCTCACGCGCGAGTATTTGCCAAAACAGCTGACTTCTGTATTCGTGAAGGCGATTTCAAAGAGGCAGCTTTCCTGCTGCATCAATCGATCGAACAAGCTTACACAGCATCGCTACTCGTCCTGACCAACTACAGTCCAGCCTCCCACAATCTCAAGCACCTGCGTGGTCTCGCAGAAAGTCAGGCGCAGCAGTTGGCGGACGCTTGGCCACGCGACCAACAGCGCTTTGTCGCCTGGTTCAACATCCTCAACGAAGCATACGTCAAGGCGCGCTATTCAAAGCATTATGAGATAGGCCGCGAAGCCCTCACATGGCTCTTGAGTCGCACGTCGGATTTGATCGATCGAGTGGAAGCAGTCTGTCAGGATCAGCTTGAAGCGCTAAGGATAGAAGTAGAAGAAGCTGATCGCCGCTCAAGGGGACGAGCATAATAGCAGTGGAAAAACGCCGACGGATACTCGCGCAATGCCTCTTTCGGCACGACATGTTTGTCGCAAGCAAAATGCCTAGGACGATATGATTGGTCGACTACGTCGACCCTCGCAGCTCCTCAATGAGCTTCCAACGTCCGGCTTCAAAATCAACTCCCTGCGCCGGACGCAGGAGGTGTTTGCTTGTCCCGAAATTCATCGACACGTGCAGCAGCAGGCCGCTTTGACGGCAAATCGAATGCCGCCCGCAATAATCATCAAATAGTCCATGACACGATCGCGCTTTACGGAGACAGCGCGCCAACGGCAGTGGCATGGTGTGCGTTTGAGGCTTGGTGCGAAGGTGACGAAGAAGAATATCAATTCTGGTTAGGCATTTTTCAGCGCCTGCGTAACTAGAAAAGCGCCGATTTCATTGATGGATTCGATAGATCGGCGTCGCCATGCATTAGGCGAGCGCAGGACGTCTATTTTTCTTCGCCAATATTCGCTCAGGACGCTTGCGGCCGACTGATAACACCGGCGTAGAGTTTAACTCACCCTGGACGGGTTCCAAGCGTATGAACACCCAAACGAGCAACATCGCACCCTTGACGCAGAATTAAACGATCCTTATATCTCACGTCACACACGTGAGAAGGATGAGAATCGTGAGAATCTCCTTGATGCAAGTTTCCGATAACCCCGTCCTTGCAGGCGCCGTCAATGGGAAGATCGCTTTCGCCGAGATGATCAAGAGTATCCCGGACGAAGTGGTCGGTCCGCAACCGCTCTTCCTCGACTTCGGCGGTATCGCGGTCGCCACCGCAAGTTATCTTCGCGAGTCTGTCTTTACCCTTAAGGCCTATCTACGGGCGAAGAGCTCGTCCTATTATCCGGCCGTCGCCAATGCGAACTCCGATGTCTGGGATGAGTTGTCAGTAATCGCGCATGCCAAGAACGACGTCATCGTAACCTGTGAGCTTACGGACGAGGGCATCACGTCGAACGTCGAACTGGTAGGCAATCTTGATCCCAAACAACGGCTAACGTTTGAACTTGTCTTGAAGTTCGACGAAGTCGACGCCAACTCCTTGATGGAACAGTTCGGCGAATCCGAAAAAACAAAAAGTACAACGGCATGGAATAATCGCTTGGCTAGCTTGGCCTCGCGCGGAATCATTCGGGAATACACCAAGGGTAGATCGAAATATTACCGTCCATTGTTAACGGAGCGCGCTTATGGGAATTGAGTTTCTTACGCGAACTCGAACGACGATACGAAAGCACATAGACCGAAAGCGCGTCGAACTCGCGACGCCGGACCTCTTTACGCAACAGCCCACCGATCAGCCTCGCTGCGCCATGATCTCACTGAAGAAGGGTGCGGTCGTAAAAGAAGGTGATAGGCTGATTATCGAATTGAACAACGCCTCGATCACCATAAGCCGCGACAACGACGTTGTTGGCGTCTACGACAATCCAAACCTTGACGTTCTGACCAATCTTTCCAGCAGCGGCGGTACCGCCGGCGCAGTTGTTCGGCGCGTTATGAAGCTCTCAGGCAAAGCGGAGGTGTCGCTTTGCTAGATCCGCGTAGCAATGAAGTGCTCGTGCGCGCGCTCACGGATGATCCGTTTGCCCATTCGCTTGCCCTCGGATGCGGAAGCTGCACCAAATTTGAGTGGTGTGGGGGCCTATCCGTGCGGGACTCAATTCTGGACTGCCTGGATTTCTGTTGTGGAAAGCCAAACGAATGCACCAATGTTTGCGTGAAAAATCCGGTCCAGTACGTCGATCAGCTCCGTGAAATCCTTGGTTTCGATCTCGCGAATATCCCACACCTGACCGGAAACTATCGGACCATCGAGCACGATGTAGTGCCACTGATCTACCATCGGACCGGCCGCGATCGCCCGGTATCCGGATCTGCCTTTGCCCTAAGGTTCCGCGATGTGGTGGACTTTGCCCGTGGCGAGGTTCGGTTCGCAACACGGGATCTTCTTTGCGAGGCGTTCAAGATCGATCCGTCGGCTGATCTCGTGCTCAGCGGAGTCGATCATGACGAACGCATCGAACCCTGGTGGGCTTTGCAAGATCGGCGGTCACAGATCCTTCGCCAGCTTCGTGATTTGGACATTCAACTTGTCACCGCTCCAAACTTCAGCCTGGTCCTTGACAAGCCGCGGACCGATGACCTGCATGCGATGAAACGCATTGCGATAGTCTGGAGCGAATTCGAGGGAAATGGGATCGCTTGCGCACTCCACGTCAACTCCAGGACATTTAAAGACTTCGAGCGTTGGGCGGACTTCGTGCGTGCGCGGAGCGAGATTGGTATCATCGCATACGAGTTCATCACGGGTTCCGGCAAAAAGGCGCGCCGCCAGTTCCATATCGACGGCTTGCGTAAGATCGCTCAGACCGCCGATCGGCCGCTCGATATTGTTGTCCGAGGAGACCCGGACGTCATAACGCACCTTCGGCGAGATTTCCGGAAGGTGATCTATATCGATACGATGGCTTACATGAAGACGATCAAGCGCCAGCGCGCTGTTCGCTCTGGTAATTTTAAGCTCGACTGGGTTGCGACCAAGACAAACATCCGCTCCGAGGTCGACGATATGCTTCAACACAACCTAAGTGAACAGAACCTCTTCCTTCGTGGACGCTTTTATGACCAAGATATGGCGTTACTCTAAAGGTGATTCATCGAAACGCTCACATTTGATCTTGTCGAGGATATTTCTCTGGCGT
Source organism: Rhizobium sp. P44RR-XXIV (assembly GCF_001999485.2). Classification (NCBI taxonomy): domain Bacteria; kingdom Pseudomonadati; phylum Pseudomonadota; class Alphaproteobacteria; order Hyphomicrobiales; family Rhizobiaceae; genus Rhizobium; species Rhizobium sp. P44RR-XXIV. The sequence goes on from NZ_MPVZ02000024.1 coordinate 267,814, forward strand.
TGCAGACCGGCGCCGTCGATGCGACGGACATTCCGCCGTGCGCTGCTCAATCTTTAGGAGCATTTCTTGAATTCGCCCATATCTTCCCGCAGCTTCTCGTGAAACCGTCTGAGGCGGCATGGCTGGATCCGCGGCATTTCCGACGATTCGTTACCCATCGGGAAACGCCCTGGTTTGTCGAGGACCCGCACCCCTACGGGTTTGTGCCAGTTTCGACGATGATCTCCAGCCCGCTCGTTTGGACCGACGTGATTAACCGGTTGAAGCGCCTAAGCATCGCTGCGGGTTTTTCAAACGACCATAGCGGCAAGTTCGTCGCCGCCATTGGTGAACTTTGGGGGAATATCGTCGATCACAGTCAACGCAGCGACACAGGTTATATCGCGTTCAGCCTCGAATCGAGCAGATTTGAATTTGTTGTAGCCGATCATGGCATCGGCGTCCTTGCCAGTTTGAAATCAAATCCTGCCTATGCCCATCTGACCGACCATGGACGTGCGATTGAACTCGTTCTCTCGGAAGGGGTCTCCCGGTATTATACCGAGAACGGACATGGCTTTGGATTTCGCCCCCTTTTTGTAGGTTTGGCCAATATTGCCCGAAGTTTACGGTTTCGTTCAGGTGACCATGCCCGTGAGGTTATTCGTGCAGACGCAGGAACTCCGGAATCACGTACTTATGAACTTGCGAGCCTTCCAGGCTTTTTTTGTTCAGTCCTATGCGCGGCTTGAATTACACACTGTGACGTGTCTCCCGCCCGGACATCGGTGAGTTCGTCGCCAAATCAGGCCCATTCATGCATCCTCCCTAGTAGGTCAGGCATTTCGACCGGAAGACGCATGTCTGTGCGGTAGGCATTGAGGGCTTCGGCCGCAATGTGGATATCGCTCGCGCCTGGCTTCACGATCAGGGTGCCGCTCTCCATCTGGACGTATTCAAGCTTTCTGTCCGGACTTTAGTGAAACTGCTGTCCGGGAATTAGCGGAATCAATGTCCACCTTTTGCGAAGCGCGCACGCAGAACGATTTGGCCTTCCTCCGTCAAAGCCACAAAGGCGTCCACGGGCATGAGATGTTCGCCTATACACGGGGAACATTCCGAGCCATGATGCAATCTATATTTGCATCATAATCAATATAACTTGCAATTTTACCGATTATACCGCAGATTACCCCTATTCTGGGGAGGATGGCATGCCAACATATGAATTGGTTATTACCGACGTTACTCGATATGATTCCCGCTTTTGCGTGGCGGGCTGGGATTTGCAGAGCGGAGGAATGATCCGGCCCGAGCCGCCGACAATGAATGCCACTGCCGAAGCGTCTCGCTTTTGGACCGATCAACACGCGGGTCCTGGTAAGTTTTTCGCGATAGGCAATATTGTGCGCTTCAACGCCGACGCAGCGCCTGCGCATTCTCCATTCCCGCATGCAACAGAAGATCGACTTTATGTCGGTGGCAATAATGCCGCAGTTCTGGGGCAGATGACACCGCAGCAAATTGCGCAGACGGTCGCGCCAGGTGTCTCTGTGTCGATTATCCAGGCGTTTGGCGGGCATCTTCAGAGGGCTCAGTCGGGCAAGGCGCACGTCGCCGCAGGCCAGCAAACAAGCTCCTTAGACGCAATCGAAATCGCACCGGCCGCGATTACCTTTTATGAGGCTAGCCCCAAGCCCGGAAAGCGACAACTTCGTGCCGTGATTGCTCAGGGTGGCATGAATTACGATCTCTCTGTGCCTGCGGATGCAGCGAAAGCCCAATTCCTAGCGAGCGGGATCGCGGGGCTGAGTGCGGACGTGCAGGCGAGTCAGCGGATCCATGTTCGCCTGGGCCTCTGTCGTCCTTTCGCGGCGATGCCGGATTCCTGCTATGCGCAGATCAACGGGGTCTATTGCCTGTAGCGACGGTCCCGGAGGATACGTCGCCACCCGGCTTCACGCTGGTCACTGAGGGTTTTCACGAAGGGCGCTGGCTCTGCTAGCCGACCTTAGATAAGATGAGCGGAGCCATTGAGATGGAGATCGTATCGAACGGGCGGTCGTTTGGAAGCAGGAGGCTATTTCGGTGCAAGCGGCTGTTGAGGTACTGACGATCGGGCATTCGACGCTTTCTTATGAGCGCTTTCTGGAACTGCTGCGGGGTGCTTCGGTCACGGCGGTGGCTGATGTGCGAACATCCCCTTATTCGCGGCATTTCTCGCATTTCAACCGAAGCACTCTGCGCGACGAATTGCGAGAAGACGATATTGCGTATGTCTTCCTAGGCGAGGAATTAGGGGGACGACCGAAAGACGCACGGTTTTATTGCGACGGCGTCGCAGACTATGAGAAGATGGCCAGAACCGACGAGTTTGCGCGGGGACTGGAGCGTATCATTGAAGGCGCACAGAAATATCGCATCGCCATGATGTGTTCGGAACATGACCCGCTTGATTGCCATCGCTGCCTTCTGGTCGGACGCGCCCTTCGCGAACGCGGTATGCGCGTTCGTCATATCCTGGGCAATGGCGCGATCATCGATCAAGGCGAGGTTGAGGCACGTTTGCTGGATATGGCAGGCAAGAATGATGACGATCTGTTCGATCCCGTGGAGAAGAGGCTTGCGGCAGCGTATCGTGACCGGGCGATGAGGGTCGCTTTTGCCGAGCGGCCGCCGAGCGACTCACAAAAATTTGCCGTGGGGGAGTAGAGCATTTGGAGAAAATTGATATCGCGACAATCGGATTCACCAAGACGACAGCATCCCGCTTCTTTGAGCGTGTCAAACATGCGGGGATCAAAAAGGTGATCGACGTTCGCCTCCACAACACTTCCCAGCTTGCCGGTTTCGCCAAGGCGGATGACCTCGCCTATTTCCTCAAGGAAATTTGCGGCGCGGACTATGTCCACCAGCCATTGCTTGCACCAACCGACGATATCCTCAAGGCTTATAAGCGCGATAAGGGTGATTGGACCATCTATGAGACGTCCTTTATGCGCCTCATGGCTCAAAGAAAGATCGAGGAACGCCTAAAGGCCGAGATGTTTCGAGGCGGGTGTCTGCTTTGCTCTGAAGATAAGCCCCATCATTGCCATCGGCGGCTCGTTTGCGAATATCTCAATGGGAAATGGGATGGAGCTCTAAGAGTCCAGCATTTGTAATTCTTTTCGAAAGGTAAGGCACCGAAGCGGAAGCTGGGGGCACCTCTCGGCGCAACGTATGGCCCGCCTTGTTCGCAAGCAGAATTTTCAATTCCCGTACGCTCTGCTTCAACCTATTCGGTCTCAATCGACCTGGGACCGTCGGCGGACGGGCTGTTCTTTGCCTAAGCTCACGAATTGCCGCAGTTTACAAAGTGAAAAGTAGACTGATAGTAATACCATGTGCGGGGGCGGACATGACTATCGAACATCTTCAAACTTATCTTGTTTATCCGAATAAGGGCGTTGCAGAACCTCGGGTGATCAACGGCACGGACGTGCCTTTAGAGGGAGAGGTCTTCACACTTCTCAATGACGTCTACATAAAGTCGGAACGTGAGTGCTCAATCGATATCGCCTTTAACCAGCCGGCGGACGGCGTCGGCCTGAACCCGTGCCGAACTCTTTTGCTTGATTACGCTCGGGCACCGTCAGTCGCCACCGGACTTCCTCTGGCAACGCGTTTGGCAATTCATTCTACACGGCGCTCGGCACTTGGTCTTCTCTTCCTCGCCACGAGCATGGTGGGCGCGCAGCGCAAAATCGTGATCGCGCGCTTTGCCGCGAATAGCGGCATTCTAGCGGATGAGAACCGAGAGGCTCTCAGCGTTGAGTTCGTCGAACGTGTCTTCCTAAGGAGCGTTGGATCCTACAAGGCTGTGCTATATCAAGATGCCGTCACGGAGCATGGCTTCTGGATGGCTAAGGCTGTGGATCGACAGATTAACAGCAGCGAGACGGAGGTCTCGCGGTACTGGATAGCAGACTTCTTAGATTCTGATTTCAAAACCACGTCAGCGACCGGCACGCGGGTCCTAGCTGTGGCCATGCGAAAAGCAGCAAAAGCGACCGACAATCTCGAAATAAAGAAAGAAATTACCGCTGCGGCGACGCTTGGGGCTGGTCTCAACGATCAAGTGATGACTGCGAACGACTTTATTGCCCGTCTCGGCCTTTCCCGGCTTTCACGGGAAGCGATCACGGAGCAGATGCGCCATCAAGGACTTTTGAACGAACAATTCCGGTTCAACGCTGAAGAGTTCAAGCGCCAACTGCCTTACAAGTCCGTCGAGCTTCACTCAGGCGCCATTCTGAGCGCCGCCGCCTCTGAGTTCGATCAGGTGTTTGCTCATACTGAGCCAACTGCCGATGGGGAGGTGACCTACACAGCGACGGGAAGAGTCATTGACGAGAAGCTTGAGAAGGCGCAGCGGTGATGATCGAAGATGAATATCGAACTCGCTACGAAAAAGTGCTGGTGCCGCTTGCTGCTTCACTTTCCGAGCTATTGACGGAGCATCTAGATGGCCACAAGCGGATCGACCGGATCAGCTCGCGGGCTAAAAGCGTAGAGCGGTTTGTCGCAAAAGCTGCAAAATTGACGGAGCAAAACACCCAGAAATATGAGCATCCGCTTGACCAAATCCAAGACCAAATCGGCGCCCGTGTTACCGTGTTCTATAAATCAGACGTCGAGAGCGTCCGGAAAGTACTGATGCGTTACCTGCGACCGGTTGAGTCGAAGGATCTCGTTCCAGCGTCAGAATGGGAATTCGGATATTTTGGATGGCACTCAGTGTGCCTCTTTCCCGCGGAACTGATTTTGCCGGATTGGCCTGCTGAATTCGTCCCAAACTTCTTCGAGCTGCAAGTTAAAACACTGTTCCAGCACGCTTGGTCGGAGGCAAACCACGATCTCGGTTACAAGGCTGAAGGGGACGGTTTAACGCCTGATCAAAATCGCATGCTAGCTTTCGCCTCCGCGCAAGCATGGGGCGCCGACCGTGCATTCGATGAGTTGTTTTGTGAATTGCACGGTCCCCCGAAGTCGGCCTGATTTCATATACGTTCGTGTTATCAGATCTCCACCACCGGAAACGAAGCCTCTGCTATTTTTCTAAACAATCGTAAATGCCCAGCGCATATCCGCGCGTACGAACTGTACGAATGAGATCCGGTCCCAACTTCCGAAGCGCCCTACGAATATGCCCCATATGAATATCTACCGTCCGAGGCTCGACCTCCGAATCCTCCGGCCAGGCCGCAGCAATTAGCTGTTCCCGACTTCGAACAGCCTCAGGATTTTGCAAAAGATACCGCAAGAGACGGAACTGCAAGGCAGTCAGTGGAACATCGCGACCATTCCTGCGCACCTTGAAAGTCGCTGAGTTCATCTCGAGATCGGCAAAGCGAAGTACATCGGCGCTTGCTACCGCTCCGCCGTTCGCGATCAACGCTTCAAGCCTTAGCCGGCGAAGAAAATTGATGAGCTGCGCAGGATCAAAGGGACGAGCCAAAACAAGATCGGCGCCAGTTTCATCGAAGGGCATATCCGGCGAGTCATAGGATTGATTGCAAAGAAGCGCGATCGCAATTTCGCCCCGCATGGCCTTCAGGGTAGCGACATCTCCCAAACGCGCTTCGCACGCGGAGTGATCGATAATGATGGCGCGCACGGATTCTTCGTGCAGTTCATTTGCTGCATCTTCCATACTCGCCGAGAGCGAAACGGAAAAACTTTCGATTGCCAGGACGTGTTGCAGAAGCAGAAACATTTGCGCATTGCGCGAATGGACCAGAATCCGAAAATCCATATCTCCTCCTCCGGCTCGCCTTAGAGCGGCGCGAATTCCCCACCATTGACGTCCAGGATCGCGCCGTTGATGAACCCCGCTTGCTCCGAGACGAGAAAGCAGATGGCGGCGGCAACATCCTCCGGCGTCCCGATGCGTCCGACTGGAATGCGCGCAAGCGCTGCTTTGTTGATCTCGCTGTCTGGCAGTCCCGCCATGTCAGTAGCAATCCGGCCAGGTGCCACAAGATTGACTGTCGTGCCGTGACCGGCAGAGGCCGCCACCAACGATCGGGCCAAGCCGGAAAGCGCTGACTTCGAGGCGGCATAAGCTGCACCTGATATCCTTGGGATTGTCCGGCCAGCAATCGAACTGACGAACACGATGCGCCCGAAATCGCGGTCGATCATATGCGGTAGGACGGCCTGGCAACACCGCATTGCGCCCGTCAGGTTGACCGCGAGAACCGAGTGCCACTCGTTCGAGGTGATCTGTGCAAAGGGCGTGGCACCGTTTTCGCCCTTTGGGGATATACCTGCGTTGCTGATAAGAATATCCGGCATGGCCCACTCGCGTTCCAGCGCGTGGAAGAACCTTTGTATCTGTATCGGCTTGGCCAAGTCGACCGTCCGGGCAAAGACACTCTCGGCGCCGAATCGCGCCGAAAGCATCTGTTGTGCGGCCATAACATGGTCCCGGCGCTGGCCAAGGAAGGCCACCTTGTAGCCACGATCGAGCAGGCTCGAAGCCGTTGCCAAGCCAATTCCCGAGCTGCCACCGGTGACGACAGCAAGCCTTTGCCGGGGAGCCGGGGTCATGCGGCCCGGTCCATCTCGGCGAAGAGCGACAGGGGCGGATGGGCCTCCGGATCGGTCATCACTTCGATGAGCAGTGGTTCATTTCCTTCGATGCCGCGTTTCAGGGCCGGAGCGAGCGCTGCCGGATCGTCGATCCGGATCGACGGGCATCCGCAGGCTTGCGCGATCGCGGCATGATCGACCTCGGCGAAATGGCATGCGGACGTGTATTGGCCAAACTTCACGGTCTCGGCGTCGCGTTGGAAACCGAGAATGCCATTGTTGAGCACGATGATGGTCACCGGCAGGCGCATGCGTATCATCGTCTCAAGCTCGGCCCAGCTATGAGCAAAACCGCCGTCGCCGACGACTGCTACCACCGGACGTTTCGGCTCGGTCGCCTTGGCGCCAAGCGCAAGCGGGAAGCCCCATCCAAGTCCGGCGAGGCCTCGCGGCGTGATGAAACGCATGCCCGCCCGCGGCGCCCTCAACTGTCCCAGTATCCACATGGAGGAATAGCTGGCGTCCGCCACTATTGCGATGTCGCGCGAGAGCCAGGGCTGTAGTTCAGCCATGACCCTTTCCGGGCGAATTGGCGAGTTGGCCGACGTATACTGAGCATGGCGCGCTTCGTTGAACTGGCGCCAGAATGAAGTGATCCGCTCTTCGAGAGACGCACGCAGGGTTCGTCTGAGCGCAAGGTCGCAGCATTGAAGCGTCCGGCGCAGCGCCGCCAATGTCTCCCTGGCATCGCCAATTAGCCGAAGAGCCTCATAGTTTCGGCCCACCTCGGTTGGATCGATATCGATATGGATCACGTTTGCTTTGGCCGGAATCTGCCGCCAATTGTCGGTGCCGTTCTGATTAGTGCGCGTACCGACAAGGATGACCAGATCGGCCTGCGACATCAGTTCATGACTGTAGAGGCCCAGGGATCGCGGGCCGACCAGCGAACCCAGCACACCGGTAGACAGCGGGTGGAACTCGCTGACCGCCCCCTTTCCCATGTTGGTCGTGAAGACAGGCAGGCAGGCCTCATCTTGCAAACGTGCCAGTTCTTCCGCAGCCCCGCCGCAATGGACACCGCCGCCGGCCAGTACGACAGGTGAGCGGGCACTGGCGATCCGTTCGGCGGCGTCTTGCAGATCCCGATCCGACGCCGCGTTCGATCAAGCGGCCATCTTCCGAGATTTCGGGTACGGGGAGCCTTGGCAACGGGCGCGGGCGAGCGCAGAAGGTCCGCCGGCAGAAGCAACGCCACCGGGCCGGGGCGGCCGGAGGTGGCGGCAGTGAACGCCGCATCGACATAGTCGTCGACCCGTTCGGCAACCGTGACGCGCCGGACCCATTTGGTGCAGGATTGAAACAGGGCAATCTGATCGAAATCCTGGAAAGCGTTCCGGTCGGTTTGGTCGCGTTCAACATCCTGGACCAACGCCACAACCGGAATGCTTGCCTTCAGGCATTCGGCAAACGGCGGCACGAGCAATGTCGCGGCAGGACCGTTCTGGGCGGCAACAACCCCGACTTTTCCGGAGGTGCGGGCATAGCCGTCCGCCATGGCTCCACCCATGTTTTCCTGCCGATAGGCAATCTGGCGAATGCCGCGCGCCTCGGCGGCAAGGATGAGCGCCGATGGCAGGCTTTGGGCAAAAATCATCTCGACACCATGGCGTCCGAGCGCCTCTGCAATCCGGTCCGCGACGGTGCTCATCATTGAGGTTTCCTTCATTGCCGTTCCTCCCAACCCGTTCTGCTGTTCTTTTCCAGAAAATCGTCAAATACCGCGACTATGCTTTCGACATCGGCATTAGACATCGGTGTCGACAGGCATGCCGCGGCGCCGAACGGCAGCAAAATCCCGCATGCCAGGAAATGTCGTGAGAGCGCCCGCATGACGTCATTCTCTTTGGGCGTCATGGTTGCCAAATGGAAACTCGTCGGCGCTATCGCCCTCGGATGGATGCGAAACAGGGACGCCGCTCCGGAAACCGAAAACGGCGCCCGCCATTTGAGAGCCGTACGAGACAATCCGTCGCGCAAGCGATCCCCTAGATGCTCAATGCTGGCGAACGCCTCAAGCGTCATGGTTTCCATTGCAGCCTTTCCGGCAACCATGGACACGGGATTTGCCGAAAATGTGCCGCCCTGCGAAACAAGCGGCACCTCATCCTCCGTGCCGAAAACGGCCATGACGTCCGTGCGGCCACCAATGGCGCCTACCGGGAAGCCGCCGCCGATGATCTTGCCGGCGGTGATCAGATCCGGTTCAAGGCCATAGCGGGCCGAAGCACCGGCAAAACCCTGCCTGAGATTGAGAACTTCATCGGCAATGACAAGGATGCCGTATTTGCGGGCGACCGCGGATACCGCAGCGATGAAGTCCGGCGCTGGGGGTAGCAGCCCTGCCCTGCTCGGCATCGGATCGATGAGAATGGCGGCAACGTCGTTTGCTCTCGGCGCAATTGCCGGCTCTATACCGGCCGCGTCGTTGAAATCGAGAACGAGGACTTTGTCGGCAATTGATTGCGGCGCACCGGGATAACCAAGCTTCGGTTGACGACCGCCGGAATCATTATCCGTTATGACGCCGCCCTGACCGGCCTCGGCCCAGTCATAGGCGCCGTGATAGGCACCTGCGAAGCGGACGATTGCCGACCGCCGCGTAAAGGCACGCGCAGCCTTGATGGCAAACATGACGGCTTCGGTACCACTGTTGACGAAACGCACCTGCTCCATCGCCGGTATGCGCGATACCAGGAGCTCGCCGAGCGCGATCTCATGTTCCGTGGGATTGGCGAAGCATGTGCCCGTTTTCAGGACTTTTTCGACGGCCTCAGTTACGGGCGCGAAACCGTGTCCATGGATCAATGTGGTAAAATTGTTATTGAGGTCGAGCAGACGGTTGCCGTCCGCGTCCCAGACATAGGCTCCCTCGCCCCTGGCGACGTAAATCGGGATCGGATCCCTCTCGATCGTGGAGCGTGTGACGCCGGCCGGGAAAACGCCTTTTCCCCGGCGAAAGAGATGGGTTGATCGGGCTCTGATAGCCGACCAGCCTCGTCCCTGAGCTTTATTCGTAAACATGATAGGAAGCTTTCCGTTGCAAGGTCAGACGCGTGTCTTTGCACCGCCTTTATATTTTTGTTGCAACAAAATTACTCGCCGTCAAGTCAATGCATCAAATTTTGAGTCTAAAGGCGGCGATTTGTACGCGCCGCGCGCCGCAGGCTACGAAACCCATCGCGAATATCGCTCTCGAAAGCAGCCCTTAATGCGGCTCCATCACGCTCAGCGAGCGCCTCCATCGCCATTTCGTGATTGTGCACCCCATACTTCTCCTCGGCAAACTCCGGATAGAGGTTGTAGAGCGACGGACCGACGCGCAGCCAAAGCCCCTCAATCATCGCAGTAAGGTGAGGAAGGCCAGCGAGGCGATACACCGAGAAGTGAAATTCCTTATTGTACCACAGCGCCGTCGTGTAGTCCTTTTCCACCAAGGCGGAATTGATACTCTCCTGCAATTTCCCAAGAGTCTCAATGGTTTGCTCCGACCCCTCTTGCGCCGCTCGCTCCGCCGCAAGTCCTTCTAAAGCGAGGCGAACCAGGGTTATCTCCTTTAAATCGGCCTCACTGAGAATGGGAACTATCACCGTCTTGGGACCAGCATAAATCAATGCGCCATCGCCGATCAGGCGGTTGATGGCATCGCGCGCAGGCGTCGAACTGATACCCAGTTCCTCCGCGACCGCGCGAACCGTCATCTTGTAGCCAGGCTCATAGACACCACGGATCAAGCGCTCCTTCATTTCCCGATAGGCAGCATCGCCCAATCCGGCCGCCTGCCGATCCAAACCCGCACCTTCGCCCAATGCCAATATCATTTCCCGTTCCCGCATGTTGACAGTGCCAATTTTTGATGCAACAAAAAGATTATGTGAAGTTTTCGCAAAGCGATTGTCACATCAAAATAGCTTTAGCAGCGCGCTTTGTGACTGTCACCGGGCTGCTGGTTCAATGAATTCTGTATTCGAGCGATCTGCGGGCTGCCTGAAACAGGCCAGCACCGCCTGCGAACGGCTAATGCCGAGCAAAAAAATGGGGAATTCTCACTCAACTGAAGGAGGACAATGATTTGATTGGCCGAAGATTGATCCTTTCGGGGCTCCGAAAGCGCTACGAAGACGTTTGGGCTGTCCGAGACACAAACCTGGAAATCGAGCCAGGCGAATTCGTCTCGATTGTCGGTCCGTCCGGATCCGGCAAGACATCTTTACTGACCATGATTGCCGGCTTCGAGACGCCTACGGCGGGTGCGATCCGCATCGGCGATAAGGATGTCACCTCTCTGCCGCCCAACCGCCGTGACATCGGCATGGTCTTTCAGAAATACGCGCTGTTTCCGCATCTGACGGTCGGGCAGAATATCGGGTTTCCGCTGAAGATGCGTCGAGCCCTGGCAGCGGCTCCGCTGAAGGTTCGAGTGGAAGAGATGCTTCAGCTCGTCCAGCTCTCCGACTATCGCGACCGCTATCCGAACCAGCTTTCGGGAGGTCAGCAGCAACGTGTCGCGGTCGCCCGCGCACTGGTATCCGATCCGCCGGTCATTCTCATGGATGAACCGCTCGGCGCACTCGACAAGAAGCTGCGCGAGGCGATGCAATTCGAGCTCAAGCGTATCCAGCAACGACTTGGCGCAACGATCGTCTATGTCACACACGATCAGGATGAGGCTCTGGCGATGTCCGATCGTGTCGCGGTGATGAGGCAAGGCGAACTGCAGCAGATCGGCACGCCTGCTGAACTCTACGGCAAACCTGCGAACGCCTTCGTTGCTGACTTCATCGGCGTGATGAACTTTGTGCCTGGCATTTATCACGGATCCGAAGGCAGTGACCGTATCGTTCAGCTCGCCGAAGGCATCCGCTTACGCGTGCCAACAGCCTATGATGATAGAGCCTTAGCCCTTGCCAGAACGGCAGCGGTCCATATCGCCATCAGGCCCGAACACATTCGCCTCGCGCCAATTGGCCAAAGCAGCGACAGCGCCGCTACCGGCGTGGTCGAAGCGTCAGTCTTCTTTGGCTCGACCCATGTCCTACTTGTCCGCCTGACAAGATTGCGTGATGTCGTCCTGCGAGTCGAGATGCCAGCTAGCAAGGCCACATCGTTTATCAATGGAACCAGCGTCGAGGTCACCTTCGATGATGCGAACCTGCAGATTTTTCCGGTCAAGGAGGAGCTTGCGGCATGAGCTTTCCAGTTTCATTTTCAGCGGCTCAGCGTCAAGCGCTATCGGTCGGCTGGCTGCGGCCGCACTCCGCCCGGCACTATGCGATAGTGCCGTCATTGCTCTTGGTCGCACCACTTTTGGCGATCTTGGCGATAGGCTTCCTCTATCCTCTGACCAAGCTAATTACACTCAGCTTTAGCGGAGGCCCTTCGGCTACCTACGGGCGCTTTTTCACCGATCCTCTCTATGCGTCTGTTCTTGGCGACACCGTCGGGATAGCGGTTGCCGTCACCTTGAGCTGCGTTGTCGCGGCCTATCCCGTCGCACTTGTCATGGCCCGCCTCAAAGGGAGGCTGGCGCTGGTGATTGCGGCATGCGTTTTTATCCCATTGTGGACCTCGGTGCTAATCCGCTCCTATGGTTGGATCGTGCTGCTCCAGCGCAGAGGGATCGTAAATTCCTTGCTGATGTCAATGAACTTGACGGAAGAGCCGCTCAAACTCCTCTACACGCAAGGCGCTGTCGTGCTCGCAATGACGCATGTGTTGCTGCCCTTTGCCATCCTGCCGATCTTTTCCACTTTGCGGCTACTCCCCGACGACTACGTCAGGGCGGCCCGCAATCTCGGAGCGGGACCGATCCGAGCCTTTCTCTACGTGACCTTGCCGCTAAGCCTTCCGGGCGTCTTTGCCGGAGCGACCATGTGTTTCGTGCTTGCCCTTGGATTTTACATCACACCGGCGCTGGTGGGAGGCCCGGGATCGATGCTGATGGCAAACCTGATTGGCCAGCAAACGACCGTCCTGCTTGATTGGCCGTTCGCCGCAGCCCTATCGACGGTTCTTCTCGTCATGACGATCGTTTTCATCGTCGTGTTTCGCAAGACGCTTTCGCGCAGCAAAGGATTCAGCGGTGTATATTGACCAATCTTCCGCCTTACCGTCGCACGTTTCTACGACCGGAAGGCTGAGAATCGCATCCCTGCATCCTCTCGGTAGACCAGCTGCGGTGCTAGGCGCTGGCGTTCTCGTGGGAAGCATTCTGTTCTTCCTCATCCTGCCGACGCTGCTCATCATCCCGATGTCTCTCAGTCAGACCGATTACATTCAGTTCCCGCCGCAAGGGCTAACTTTGCGCTGGTATCTGGCCTATTTCAGCGACCCGGATTGGATGGCCGCGACCTGGTTCAGCATCAGGATTGCGATCGCGACCACCATCAGCGCTACAATCATCGGCACAATGGCATCACTCGCGATCGTCCGGGGCGCCCTGCCCTTCAAGAATGCGCTGCAGATCTTTGCGGTTGCACCGATGATCGTTCCGCACATCGTTTTTGGCGTCGCTCTCTATCTTGTGTTCTCTCCGCTGCAACTCACCGGCAGCTTCATCGGCTTTCTGATCGCACATACCGTGCTCGCCATTCCCTATGTCGTCATCACCGTCACGGCATCGCTCCAGCGAATCGACCCTATGCTGGAACTCGCGGGTTTGAGCTGTGGCGCCAACCGCCTGCAGACATTCTTTCGAATTATTCTGCCGAATATTGCGCCCGGCATCGCCTCCGCGGCCGTCTTCGCGTTCATCGCATCATTCGACGAAGCGACGGTCGCCTTTTTCATCTCGGACACTGGCGGAAAATCGATCGGGCGGAAAATGTTCGAGGACATTGACTTCAATCTCACACCGGTGATTGCCGCAGCATCCGCAGTTCTCGTCGCCGTCTCCCTGCTTTTGATGGGAACGGCACATTTGTTGACCGCCCACAAAACCGGGCGATGACGTCAAGCCTACCTAAATTCAAACAAAGAGGCGGAGCATTACATGTCATCCAAAAGCCATCCAACCCGCAAACTCCAACCCCAGCAACTGGCCTGTGTTGCCGCCAGTCTCCTTTGGCTTCTTGTGCCTCCACAATCGGCAATGGCCACAGAACAGGTCATCATCGCTTCAACCGGCGGCGCATATGACCGCGCGCTCAAAGAGGCATGGTTCGACCCATTCACCAAGGCGACCGGTATCGAAGTTGTGACGGTTGTTGCCACCAACGCTGAAATGCGTGCCAAGGCCAGCGCGATGGTGAAAACAGGTAATGTCACCTGGGATCTTTATCTCGATGGCGAGATCCAGGCAGCTTCCGAGGCGCATCGCAAGGTCACCGAGGACCTCACCGAATTCTGCCGCCAATTCATCGACCGCAAGGATCTTGGGCCGCATGCCTGTACGGCGGGCGGCGCTCTTCTTCAGTCGACGGCCACACTCCTTGCCTATCGGCTTGGTAAGGCCGGTGATGCCGTCCCGGAAACTTGGGCGGACATGTGGGATACGAAGAAATTTCCGGGTGGCCGCGCATTTCCCAATTTTGACGATCCCTGGCGGGTGATGGCGGCGGCACTCCTGGCCGACGGTGTGAGCCGGGATAAGCTCTTCCCCCTCGATGTCGATCGCGCGCTAAAAAAGCTCGATGAGATTCGTCCGGCAGTCTCCATCTGGTGGAAGACTGGTGACCAGAGTGTGCAGGGTTTTCGTAACGGGGATTATTCGCTCGGGCAGATCTGGTTGACACGGGCAAAGGCAATGCAAAACGAAGGCTTGCCTATTGGCTGGTCCTACAAAGCGTCTTTTCTTGTCGGCGATCGCGTCGCTCTGATCAAAGGCGCTCCACATCGTGACAATGCGCTGAAGTTGATGGCTTTCTGGCTCAATTCACCGCAGGCGCAGGCGAAGGCTTGCGCGATACTATCCTGCACACCGCCAAGCAGCGAGGCGGTCGCACTGATCCCCGAGGACGTCCGAAAGTCTATGCCAAGCGCTGAAGATGTTCGCGATAGCATCGTCGTACCAGACGCAGACTGGATCAATGCCAATACCGCCATATTGCTTCAACGCTGGAATAACTGGGTTCGATGAAGGAACAATTTTTCGTTGTCATACGATAATCGCCATAAGGAAAATAAATTCTTTGACGAGATGATCGGCAAGCGGATAATGCCGGCGAATTCAAGCGGGGATGGCAAATCACAATGAGTGGCAGCGAGAAGCCTATTCCATTCGGTATTGGCTATTATTCCGCCAGCGATGCCGCACGCCTCTTGAATATTCCCGTGCGGAACGTCCGCAGATGGCTTGGCGGGTACGACTACACACACCAGGGCGAAACGCTGCACGTCGATCCCCTGTGGCAAAGCCAGTTGCCGCAGGCTGACGGGCATATCGAACTTGGTTTTCGTGACCTCATCGAACTGCGGTTTGTCGGCGCCTTCATCGACGCCGGCCTCGGCCTGAAAACAATCAGGCATTGCCTCGTCTATGCAAGAGAATGCGTCAACGATGACAGGCCTTTTTCAACGCGACGCTTTCAGACGGATGGAAAGACGATCTTTCTGGAAAGCGTCAATACGTCCGGCGACGAAAATCTTCTGGATTTGAAGAAGAAGCAATACACGATCAAGACCATCATCGAGCGGACGTTCAAAGATCTGGACATCGATAATGACGCCGTAAGTCGCTGGCGTCCGTTTAAGGGGAAGGCGACTATCATCGTTGACCCTGAGCTTGTGTTTGGCCAGCCGACAACCGCTGTCTACAATGTACCCACAATTGCGCTGGCACAGGCGGTCAAGGCGGAAGGATCCGAGCGGGCGGTCGCAAAACTCTATGAGATCCCCATAGCAGTCGTTAGAGACGCCGTAGCCTTTGAGGAATCACTGGCAGCGTGAAGGTCCTCTTCGATCACAACCTTTCTCCCCGATTGGCAAGGAGCCTTCAGGCTCTGATGGGAGACGACCACGAGATCGTAGCGCTGAGAGATAAGTTTCCACCGAATATAAAAGATGTCGATCTCATTGCCGAATTGTCAAAGCAGGGCGGATGGATTTTCATATCGGGCGATCGTCGGATCACCAGAAACCGCGCTGAGAAGGCGGCTTTTCAAAGCTCGAAACTCGTGGGCATGTTTCTGTCGCAGGGGCTGTACAAATCCAGCGTGTTGAAACAGGCAGAGCGACTTATTGCATTGTGGCCGGCCATTGGCACAGTTGCGGGAAACGTGTCAGGCGGTGCAATGTTCGAACTTCCAATGAAATCCTCAAAGCTGTCCCCACTCAAATAACTTGGCCCATCACCGCTGCCTGGAAATGTTGGTGAAGCGGGGACCTTTATCTTGTCTCTGGAAGGCATCGCCCTCGCGTCTGATAGCGATCCTCGAGTGCGGTAAATAATAAATCAAGCCGGGACACTAGAAATCCAGCCGCTGTAACTTTGAGGCGAAATCTCTTTATCGACATTCGCTCGCTATTTGGTAATGATCCGCGGAGTAGAGGGTCCGTATCGTGTCTTTTAGTCGGGTATTCTTGGTAGGAATTGTCTTTCTCTTATGGGCTATCAATGTCCGAGCGGAAGACAACGTCGCACCGTTTTCCATATCGCC
The DNA here is from genome assembly GCF_001999485.2 of Rhizobium sp. P44RR-XXIV. Classification (NCBI taxonomy): domain Bacteria; kingdom Pseudomonadati; phylum Pseudomonadota; class Alphaproteobacteria; order Hyphomicrobiales; family Rhizobiaceae; genus Rhizobium; species Rhizobium sp. P44RR-XXIV. The sequence continues at coordinate 284,025 of NZ_MPVZ02000024.1, forward strand.
TGTTTGGCCGCTAGCAATACGCTTGGATGGGCCAATCGATTCTCGGTCTGCTCTGTCTTTTAGAAGGATGTTGGCGGCCAACCCGAATGTGAAAATCCTGGTGCTGAATAGCCCGGGCGGTGATGTTCAGAACGGCTTGCTTATTGCTGATGACGTCTACACGAAAGGCATGAGCACTGTCATACCTTCGGATTCCGTCTGTGCGTCGGCCTGTGCCTACGTTTTCTTTGCCGGCAGAAATCGAATTGTTCAGGGCCGGCTCGGCGTACATCAGATCAGCGGCAATGTCGGCCTGGGCGACGCGCAGCTGAATATCTCCGATATCCTCGACACGTTGAACAAGTACGGCGTCGATGCCCGTATTTTTCCGATTATGTTTCGGACATTGTCTGATGACATCCATTTCTTCAGCGCAGACGAAATCAAACAGTTCGGGATAGAGCATCTCTCGCCCGATGCAGCAGGCAGCCAGATTTCGTCTGTACCGTCCTCTACCCCGACAATTCAATCAGCGCCTGCTTCGGTCAACGCGATGAGGCAAGAAGAGACGACGGCCAGAAACTTTGTCTCTGAATTGGTGAATTCCGGAAGCTTGCCGGCCAATCAGGCGGTCGCGTTCGCTTCCAGTGTTTATGCGGGTGAAGTCAACTTTTATGGCAAGCAAAAGAGATTGAGCGAGATACTCGATGACAAGGCCAAGTTTTTTGAGCGGTGGCCGAATAGAGTGTATCGGCTGAGACCGGAAAGCGTTGTGGTCTCCTGCGGCGGAGACCTTTGCCGGGTGACTGGCGATTTCGATTGGTATGTCAGCAGCCCACAACGCGCAAAGAGCCTCAACGGCACGGCGTCATTCTTCTACTCCCTGAGCATGAATGGTCGGATTCAAGTGGTTGCCGAAGACGGCAAAGCTCGAAAATGAAGAACCGATTTCGTTTTGGGTAGCGCGAGGGCCATATGCGCGCAAAGCCTGCTCTTACTCGGTCAAGATCGCTGATAGATTATCAGATGCATTGATCGAGTTTCTTGGCCATCCCTCAAACCTTGATAGAAAAGTCGCGACCACGGCCTTCTGGAAGTTGGAGATTGGAGAGATTTCGTTCTCGCAAGCCGGCTCGGCCACGCGGAGCCGTCGTTTCCCATTGAGTATTCGGTCTGACAGTCGCTCGGCCTCTAACACGATCTCCTGTCATGTCCCGTTTGCGAAAATGGAAAACCTTCTCAGCGCTACCAAGATCACATGAGCTTGACTCTCTCCCAGATGAGAACATAATAAGAACAAACGCGAGCTGCGCCCCGGCCTGAGTTTACCTATAACTTGATGATGACAACCGCCACGTTCCGGCGGAATGGAGACGTGCGTCCAATGAATGCTGAAGCTACCACATTGACCTCAGAACCGGAGCTCGATCCGATTGAACTGATCCTTGACACACATGGTGGCGATGCGAGGGCGGCAATCACCGACCTCGTGCAACGAATTCAGCACCTCAGATATCAGCTTACGCTCACCTCTGCTGTGATGAGCAAAGGCATGGTGCGTGGTTGGGAACCAAGTCTTGACCAGACCTGAAGGAGTGGAATGATGGGCAATACCATCTTTCAAAACGGAGACACACGCATGCCAAGGGATATGGCAGGTCAGCTTGATCATACAGCAGACCGCATTGGCGATGCATCGCGTGCCGATCTGCAAGTCATGCTGCGACGCGCGGCGCTCATGATCCGGAATGCCGCACCGATTGGCCTGGATGTCGAAACTGAAGAGGCCTTGCTCTCCATTGCCCAGGAGCTCGGGATGACGAGAAACGACATGATCCGCTACATCGTCAAGGAATGGCTGGAGACCAGCGCATATCTGCCAGTGCGGGAAATAGATGAAGATGGAGACGTTGATGGGCATGCGTAAGGTCTGCAGCAGAATCGACGGGGTCAGGGCGATGCGGGAAGATCAAAGCCGTAACTGATTTTTTTCACGTCCTCGCCGAAACGTGCCTGTCTACGGATGACCAACCCCGATGGGTTTGCAAGAAGGGCAATTTCTACCACCTGGGTATATATTTTCGCGTAAAATGAAACCGGCCGGTGGCATCGCGAGCCGAATCGCCGGCGGCAAATGAAGTGGCACTTCTTGTCCACCTCCAAAGGCATCGGCGATTATTGCGAACGCCGCGCCTTGGCAAAACCCCGATCCGTTGCCATGAACCGCTGCAACATCGGCACGATCAGCCGAATCGGATCCCCAATCGGATTTACCTGCTCGCTGCCGAGCAAATCGGCATACGCAAGCAGATCCCGATATAGCGATCCGGGTAGCTCCATGCTTACCTTGACGGGTTTATTGTCAATGAACGGTCCGAGTTTTAATTTGGCCATTGGTCTAACCTCTATAGGGCTCCATCACGAGATCACGGGTGACGACAATCCGGACCGGAAATCCGGGCCTGATGGTCAGGGTGGGCGCGATCTGCAATTGGCGGCGGATGATCTGTTGTCCGGCGTCATTGATCGTATCCTGGCCACCGTTGCGGATGGCCTGGATCAGCCGGTCCTCGTCGTCCATGGCGAGTTCTGCACCAACCGAGAGCAGCGTCGAAAGACCGGCTGCCTTCGCCAGCTCCCACCAGTGGTAGTCGACACCGTCCTCGAGACCGGCATAGCCCTGCGTATCGGCGCCAGGCTGTCGTTCGAGGACGATGGATCGTCCATTCGGGAGTATCAGCCGGTTCCAGACGAGAAGGACACGCCTCTGCCCGAAGCCGACATTGTTGTCATATTGGCCAATGATGCGGGTGCCCTGCGGCACAAGCAGAATACGGCCGGTCGGGCTGTCGTAGATGTTCTCGGTGACCTGGGCGATGATCTGGCCGGGGAGATCGGAGCGGATGCCGGTGATAAGCGCTCCGGATATCGCCGAACCGGCCTGCAGCACATAGGGCGACGCCGGCGGCATCACGCGATCGGCTGCAACGGTGCGGCGATCGACGGCGGCGTTGAGGAAGGCGGCCTGCCGATCCTGTGCCGGGGGAGCTCCGGCCTGGTCGAGACCGGCAAGATTCGGCGTCGTATTCGCGTTGGGCGTTATCGCGCTTGCCGTCGTCCGTGTTTCTGTCTGGAAGAACACGCGGCTGGTTCGGGCAGCTTCCGCCTCGGCGAGGCGTCGTTGCTCGGCCGGATCGACACCCGGCGTTGTCGGCACAACGACAGGCTGGCCACGATCCTGCGCACTGAGGATCGGACGGCCGAGATCGCCGGGCAGAGCCGGCCCCAGGATCGGGCCGGTATAGTCCCGCGGCAAGCCTGCCAGACCGTCGGCAGTGGTTCGGTTCTCGGTCGAATAAAGCTCTTCGCCACCATTGCCGCGATCTCGGGTCTGAAGCGCATAAATCAATGCGCCACCGATGCCGAGCGACGCGACCAGGCCAAGTCCGGCGAGCACCTTGCGCGATAGCCGGGTGACGCGCGGCGGTTCTGCCCGCAAGCGCATGGAAGGAACAGGACCGGGGGCCTGGGTTGCATCTTCGCGGTTGTCGGCCTCGCTCATGACGACCGCCCTCCTTCCCTGGTTTGGACTGTCGGCGCCTGCACGACTCCGCTTGTTCGGACGATCCTCACAGTCTGCTGATGCTTGCCGCTACCCAGGCGCAATTCCGCCGCACCGAAGAGGCGATCGACGATCAGAATGTTCCGATAGATACGGGTATTGGCGATCTGCGCCTCGCCTTCCGGACCGATGACGAAGAGCGGCGGAAATTCCCCCTGTACGATGCCGCGCGGAAATTCGACATAGACCTTGCGGCCATCGTCATAGACGGAGACCGGCCGCCAGGGCGGCGTGTCGCCGGTGAGGCCGTAGCGGTAATTTCGCGCCGCTATCGTCGGAATAGCCGGTGTGTCAGGAATGGACTGCCGCGGGCCCGGCATCTGCGGGTAAGACCATGAAACCGAAGGCATATAGGGTTTCTCACCGGAGCGTAATTCGATCAGATAGGTACGACGATCGGTGGAAATCACCAGGTTGGTGGTGATGTCGGGACGTGAGGGTTTCACCAGCACATGCACGCGCCGCGAGGTGCCGCTGCCGCTCTCGGTATCGCCGATAATCCAGCGCGTGGTGTCGCCGGCGGCGATCGGCCCGGCTCCGGTCAGGCTTTCGCCGGGTTCGAGCGCGATGTCGGTGATCTGGCCGGGTGCGGTATAGACCTGATAAAGGGCGCCTTCGCTCCAAGGATAGATCTGGATGGCGTTGTAGTAGCCCTCCCGGCGCGGCTCGACACGGGCCGCGTCATTGGCATTCTGAATCCGCCCGGTCGGGGTGGTTGCCGTGGCTCCTCCGCGCGCCGGCGTCCAGCCAGGCGGAATGTGCAGCGGCTTCGGACGGTCATCGGTCAGCACGGCAGGAACGGCCGGCAGTGCCGGCACATCGGCATCGTAGCGGATCTGTGGCGGCTTTTGCGGTGTAGCGCAACCGGCCAGTGCGGCGGCGGACAAGAGCACGACAGCAAATGCGGGTTTGTGGAAAGACGGGTTTCCGGCTTTGTGGATCGGCGGCTTATTCATTCGCCCATCTCCCTCGACCATGAAATCGCGTTGACGTAAATGCCGAGGGGATTGGACTTGAGCCGTTCGGCATCGCGGGGCGGCTGGATCACGATGGTCAGGATCGCGGTCCATCGTTCGGTAGTGGAAAGCTGGCCATTCTCGTAGCGTCGCTCGACCCAGGCGACACGGAAGCTGTCGGGAGACGCGCGAATAACGCTCGATACCTCGACGGCGACCTGCTGCTTGCCGACCTTGGTGAAGGGGTCGTTAGACCGCGCATAGTCGTTCAGCGCTGTCGCGCCGCGATCCGTCGTCCAGTCATAGGCGCGCAGCCAATTCTGCCGGACGATGATGGGATCGGCGGGAATGCTCCTGACCTGCTCGATGAATCTCGCCAGATGCCATGCGACCTGCGGATCGGTGGGACGGTAGTCGGCCGAGGCAGCGGCGACGGTCTGGGCCTGGCCGAGCTTGTCGACCTGTACGACCCATGGCACGACGGTCCCACGCGTGGACTGCCAGACGAGTGCTGCGGCAAAGCCTGCCGAAAGGATCAGGCTTCCGAACGCCATGAACCTCCAGTTCTTCGCCTGCACGCGGGCCGAGCCGATACGCTCGTCCCAGACCTGTGCGGCCTTCTGATAGGGTGTTTCGGGTTGCGGCGTCTTGCCGTAATGGGCAGCCGGTCGTTGGAACAAGCTCATGAGCGGTCACTTTCGGAAAGATTGACGGAAGAGCCACCACCATGGCTGTCGCCGGATCGTACGGCGTGGGCGGCGGCGGAAACGCCGTGGCTGACGTGCTGGCTGCGTTTCATGCGCCTGGCCCAATCGGGAGCGCCATCGCGCGAGGCCGCCGGGTTGGCGGCAAAGGAATCATCATTGGCGGCATCGGCACCGCCGACGGTGCCGAGCGTGGAAGAGCCGCCGGTCGCGCTGAAGCCGCCTTTCACACCTTCGGAAAAATTCGATTTGACACTTTCGGCCGCCCGCCCGGCTGCACGCTTGAGCGGCGACACGGCAGCGGAGCCTGCACCGCGCGCGACACCGCCGAGACCTGACGCCACGCCCGACGCGCCGCTCTGTCCCATCGATCCGAGAGTATAGGCGGTCGAGGCGG
>NZ_MPVZ02000023.1:0-227769 GCF_001999485.2 Rhizobium sp. P44RR-XXIV
CGAACCCGTGCTGCGGCTCGACCGCCTGCGCCTGGCCGATGGCCAGCCGCTTGCCATCGAGCGCGCCGTCGTTCCCATCAAGTTCCTGGGCGAAGATGCCATATCCGAAGGCTCCCTCTACGATGCGCTCGCCGCCCGGGGGTACAAGCCCGTGCGCGCGCAGCAGAGGCTGACGGCCGTGACGCTGGACCCCACTTCCGCATCGATCCTGACCGTCAAGGCCGGGGCACCCGCGCTCCTGATCGAGCGCGTCTCCCGCCTCGCGGACCAGCGCGTCGTTGAATATACCCGCTCGCATTATCGCGGCGATGCCTATGATTTTGTTGCTGAATTGAGAATTGGAGATGACCTATGAGCGAGACCCAGTCCCTGATGCTGACGGAAGCCGGCCAATCGCCCGAGGTGGTTGCGACGCTGCTTGAAAAGGAAAAACCTGCTTTCGCCGAAATCGCGAAGCTCTTCTCCTCGGGCCGTCCGTCGCTGATCACCACGGCAGCGCGCGGCTCTTCCGACCATGCCGCCACCTTCTTCAAATATCTGTTCGAAATCTCCTGCGGCATCCCTGTCGCCTCTGTCGGCCCGTCGATCGCCTCGGTCTACGGCGCGCCGCTTCACCTGAAGGGCGGCATTCACTTCACGGTATCGCAGTCCGGTGGCAGCCCCGACATCATCGCGCTGCAGGCCGCCGCCAAGAAGGGCGGCGCCACCACCATCGCCGTCGTCAACGTCACCGATAGCCCGCTTGCCAACGAGGCCGACATCGTGCTCGGCCTCAACGCCGGCAAGGAACAGAGTGTCGCCGCCACGAAATCCTTCATCGCCTCGGTTGCGGCTCTTGCCGGCGTCACGGCAACGATCTCGCAGGACAAGGCGCTCACTGCCGGCCTCGCCAACCTGCCGGAAGCACTCGCAGCAACCTCCGGCATCGATGGCACGGCAGCCGAAGATGTGCTCTTCAATGCGTCCTCCCTCTATACCGGTGGCCGCGGCCCGGCTTTCGCCATCGCACTCGAAGCCGCGTTGAAGGCCAAGGAAACGGCCGGCCTGCATGCTGAAGCCTTTTCGCTGGCGGAGTTGATGCATGGCCCGATGCGCCTCGTGCAGCCGGGCTTCCCGATCGTCGCCTTCTCGCCCGACGACGCTGCCTTCGCCAATAATGCCCAGGCGCTCGAGCGCCTGCAGAAGCTCGGCGCGACAGCCGTCTCCTTCTCGACCGCGCCGCTTGCCGGCATCAACGTGCGCATGCCCAGCACCGGCAACGGCCTGCTCGATCCGCTGGTGTCGCTGCTGTGCTATTATCGCCTCATCGAGTCGGTGACACGTCGCAAGGGATTCAACCCAGACAAGCCGGCTAACCTTCTCAAGGTAACGGAGACCATGTGATGGACTACAAGGTCTTTACCGGCGCCCGTATCTTCGACGGCGACCGGTTTCACGAGGACAGCGCGCTGGTGATCGGTAATGGCCGCATCCATGCCATCACCAGTGTCAACGATGTGCCTGATAATGCCGAAACGATCCAGCTGAAAGGCGGCGTTCTCTCTCCCGGCTTCATCGATGCGCAGGTGAACGGCGGCGGCGGCCGCATGCTGAACGACGAACCCTCACCCGAATCCATGTATCTGATCGCCGACGGGCATCGGCCCTACGGCACCACTTCGCTGCTGCCGACGCTGATCACCGATGTCGCGGCCGCGACAACGGCAGCCATAGAGGCCGCAATCGAGGCGGTGAAAGCCAATCGCGGCGTCGCCGGCCTGCATCTGGAAGGCCCGCATCTGGCGCCGGCCCGCAAGGGTGCGCATCTAGCCGAGCTGATGCGCCCGGTCGAGGACAGCGACGTCAGGACCTTCATCCGCGCCCGCGAGGCAATCGGCACGCTACTGGTCACCATGGCGGCCGAGCAGGTGACGGAGCGGCAGGTGCAGGCGCTCGCAGAAGGCGGCGTCATTGTCAGCATCGGCCATAGCGATTGCACGGCGGAAGCAGCGGATGCCCGTTTCGACGCCGGCGCCCGCGGCGTTACCCATCTTTTCAACGCCATGAGCCAGATGGGCCATCGTGCGCCGGGCCTCGTCGGCGCGGCCATTGACCACCCTGCCCCCTGGTGCGGCATCATTGCCGACGGCCACCATGTCGATCCGATCGCGCTGCGCGTCGGGCTGCGCGCCAAGCGAGGCGAAGGACGGCTATTCTTCGTCACGGATGCAATGTCGCTCGTCGGGACGGATCTTCCGAGCTTCACACTGAACGGCCGCACCGTCTATCGCACCAAGGGCGGCTATTGCTCGAAGCTGACGCTGGACGACGGCACGCTTGCCGGCTCCGACGTCGATATGGCCTCGACGATCCGCTATGGCGTCAATGTCCTCGAGCTGCCGCTGGCGGAAGCTCTGCGGATGGCGACATCCTATCCTGCCCGCTTCCTGCGCCTGACGGATCGTGGCCACCTGACACCCGGAACCCGTGCCGACCTCGTCCATATCGACGACGGCATCGAAGTCACGGGAACATGGATCTCGGGCCAGCCTTCGGCCTAAAACACTCGAAAAGGAGGCGCGGCATGAGCGCAGTCACCGACAGCTATTTCTCCGCCCTTATCGGCCGGCTGGAAACCTTGCGCGAAACGCTTGCCGAGCCGATGTCCAGAGCCGCAGCCGCCATCTGCACGGCGGCACGCGCCGATCGTCGCGTCTATGTCTTCGGCACCGGCCATTCGCATATGCTGGCTGAAGAGGTGCACTACCGCGCCGGTGGCCTGGCCTTCACCATCCCCGTGCTTGTGGGATCTGCCATGCTGCATGAGGGCGCTGTCATCAGCTCGGTCTATGAGCGCACGGAGGGCCTTATCCGCCCGGTCTTCGAGCGGTACGGCATGCAGCCGGGCGATGTGCTGATCATCGCGTCCAATTCGGGCGTCAATGCCGCGCCGATCGAGGCGGCCGAGTTCGGCCGCGAAATCGGCGCCACCGTCATCGCCATTACGTCGTTCGCCTATTCGGCGGCGATTGCCAATGGCCGGCGGAGGCTTGCCGATATCGCTGATATCGTACTGGACAATGGCCTACCGCCGGGCGACGCCATCATCGACCTGCCAGGCACGGAGCTGAAGGTCGGCCCGGCATCGACCGCCATCGGCACCACAGTGCTGAACGCCATCTTCGCCGATGTCGCTGCCGAGCTCTGCAAGGATGGCGAGCCGCCAGTTTACCTCAGCGCCAACATGCCGGGCGCCAAGGAGATCAACCAGCGGCTGGTGAAAAAATACCGACCGCGCAACCCGCATCTCTAAAAGGTGCGCGGCGGTTTTCCGTCCGGAATTGCATGAAAACAGACGATTGGACCGGCTCAGCCATCCTATGGAAAGCTGAGCCGCTCTTGCTGATGTTATTGCGCGGCCGCGTCTGAGGCTGATGGCTCTTCGGCAGTGGCCTCCACCTGCTTGCGCCGACGACGCAGCACGACGTAGAACACCGGGGTCAGGAACAGGCCGAACACTGTCACGCCAAGCATGCCTGAGAACACCGCCGTGCCGAGTGACTGGCGCATCTCCGCGCCAGGTCCGGTGGCGATCATCAGCGGCACGACGCCGAAGATGAAGGCGAAGGCCGTCATCAGGATCGGGCGCAGACGTAGATGGCTGGCCTCGATCGCCGCCTCCACCGCACTCTTTCCTTCCAGCTGCGCCTGCCGGGCAAACTCGACGATCAGGATCGCGTTCTTGGCCGCAAGGCCAATCAGCACGATCAGGCCGATCTGCGTCAGGATATTGTTGTCCATGCCTCTAATGTAAACCCCGATCAATGCAGCGAGCACCGCCAGCGGCACGATCAGGATGATGGCGAGTGGCAGCGTCCAGCTTTCATACTGGGCCGCAAGCGCCAGGAAGACGAAGATGACCGACAGGGCGAAGATATAGACTGCCGTATTGCCGGTATTTCTTTCCTGATAGGCAAGTTCCGTCCATTCGAAGGTTGTGCCCGCCGGCAACAGGTTCTTTGCCAGCCCTTCCATGGTGTCGAGCGCGCTGCCCGTCGAAACGCCCGGCCCCGGATTGCCCTGGATGGGAACCGAGACATACATGTTGTAGCGCTGCACGAGCGCCGGCCCTGTCGTATCCCGGATATCGACGAGCGTTCCAAGCGGCACGAGAGCGCCGGTTGCGGAACGAACTTTCAGTGCCAGGATATCTTCTCGGTCCATGCGATACTGCTGGTCGGCCTGTGCCCGCACCTGATAGACGCGGCCAAAGGCGTTGAAGTCGTTGACGTAGGATGTGCCGAGGTTGATCGACAGCGTCTCGAAGATATTCGGGATCGGCACATTCAGCGCCCGCGCCTTGTCGCGGTCGATCGCCAGGAAATATTGCGGGCTATTGGCCGAGAAGGTGGTGAAGACGCCGCTGACGCCCTTATTCTGCGCGGCAGCGCCCATCATCTGATAGGCGAGCGGCAGGATACGGCGCATATCCGGATTTTCCCGGTCCATGATCTGCATCTTGAAGCCGCCGGAATTGCCGACGCCGCGGATCGATGGCGGCGGAATGGCGATGATGAACGCCTCCTGGATACCCTGGAGGCTGCCATAGAGCTGGCCGATGATCTTCATGGCGCTTTCGCCGCTCTTCAATCTCTCCTCGAAGGGTTTGAAGGGCGTGAAGATGACGCCGGAATTCGAGGCATTGGTGAAGGTCGCACCATTGAAGCCGGCGAAGGCAACCGCATTTTCGACGCCAGGCGTCTTGTTGATGATCGCCGTCGCCTTCTCGATGACGGCGTTGGTGCGCGCCAGCGACGCGCCATCGGGCAATTGCACGACGACGATGGCATAACCCTGGTCCATGGTGGGAACGAAGCCCTGCGGCACGATCCTGCCCATGTAATATGTCGCACCGAGCAGCCCGACGAAAACCAGAAGAGCGCAGCCAAGCGCGACCCAGGTCGTCACCAGATGGCGGATGATCCAGGAATAGCCCCGGCTCATCGACTCGAAGCCCCGGTTGAAACCGTCGCCAAGAGCGCGGCCGAAACGCGAGGCAATATTGTTGGATTTCTTGTGATCATGCGGACGCAGCACGATCGCCGCAATCGCCGGCGAGAGCGTCAGCGAATTCAGGCAGGAGATCGCTGTTGCAATGGAGATGGTCACCGCGAACTGCCGATAGAATTGCCCCGTTATGCCCGGAATGAAGGCGGTCGGCAGAAAGACCGCGATCAGCACCAGCGAAATCGCCAGAACCGCGGTGCCGACCTCGTTCATCGTCACATGCGACGCCTCCTTCGGCGTCATCCCGAGCGCCAGATTGCGCTCGACATTCTCGACCACGACGATCGCGTCGTCGACGACAATGCCGATGGCAAGCACCAGACCGAACAGCGTCAACATATTCAGCGAGAAGCCGAAGGCGAGCAGGAAGGCGAAGGTGCCGATCAGCGACACCGGAATGGCGATGATCGGAATGATTGCCGTCCGCCACGACTGCAGGAACACCAGCACGACGATGGCAACGAGCACGGCCGCCTCGAAGATCGTCTTGTAGACCTCGTTGATCGATTCCGCGATGAAGTCTGTGGGATTGTAGACGATGCGATATTCGAGCCCTTGAGGGAAATCCTGCGCGAGACTCTGCATCGTCTTCTGGATATCGGCAGCAGCATTGAGCGCATTGGTGCCGGGACGGGCAAAGATGCCGAGTGCAACCGCCGGATTGCCGTTCAGATAGCTGTTGGTGACGTAGTCCTGAGCGCCGAGCTCGATACGGGCGACGTCCTGCAGCTGCACGAGCCGGCCGCTATCCGTCGCCTTGACGATGACATAGCGGAATTGCCGCGCATCGGAAAAGCGCCCCTGCGTCGTCACCGTATATTGAAAGGCATTGGTGCCCGACACCGGCGGTCCGCCGATCGAACCGCCCGAAACCTGCACGTTCTGATCCCGCAACGCCTGGACGATATCGCCTGCGGTCATGCCATAGGCGGCGAGCTTTTCCGGATCGAGCCAGATGCGCAGCGAATATTGCCGCTCGCCGAAGAGCTGCACATCGCCAACGCCGTCCAGACGGACAAGCAGGTCGCGGATGCGCGTGCGGGCATAGTTGGAGATATAGAGCTGGTCGTAGCGATTGTTGGGCGACAGGAGATGCACGACCATCATCAGGTCGGGCGAGCTCTTGACCGTGGTGATGCCGATGCGGCGGACATCGTCGGGGAGCCGCGGCTCGGCGATGGCGACGCGGTTCTGCACCAGCACCTGCGCCTTGTCGAGATCGGTACCGAGCTTGAAGGTGATGGTCAGCGCCATCGAGCCGTCCGCGCTGGAATAGGAGGACATATAGAGCATGTCCTCGACGCCGTTGACTTCCTGCTCGATCGGCGTTGCTACCGTATCGGCGATCGTCTGGGAATCGGCGCCTGGATAGGAGGTGCGCACCACGATTGTCGGAGGCGCGACCTCAGGATACTGCGCCACCGGAAGCTGAAAATAGGCAATGCCGCCGACGATCAGCAGCACGATGGAGAGAACCGACGCGAAAATCGGCCGGTCGACGAAAAAATGGGAAAACCTCATTGATCCGTCCCCTGTGCATCCGCCTGCGCAGGCGGCTCGTCGTTCGTCGCTTCCTGCGGCAGCTCGATCAGCTGAGGCGCAACCTTGACGCCAGGCCGGACGCGGATCAGCCCGTTGACGATGATGGTCTCGTCACCGGTCATGCCGTCACGGATGACGCGGTAGCCATAGAGCTTCGGCCCCAGCCGCACGGATTTCGGCGTGACGTTGCCGGCCGTGTCGACGGTATAGACCACCCGCTGGTTCTGATCCGAGCCGATGGCTTCGTCAGGCACCAGGATGGCTTTGTAGCTGTTGGACCCCTGCACCTGGACGCGCCCGAACAGGCCGGGCTGGAGAATGAGATTGGGGTTCGGGAAGGTGGCGCGGACACGGATTGTGCCCGTCTGATTGTCGACGCGGTTTTCGGCGAAGTCGAGCTTGCCCTTGAAGGGCTTCTGCTTGGAATCGGCGATCGTCACCGTGACATCGAGGCCGCCGCCGCCCTGCTGCAGGGCGCTGCCGTTCTTACGCGCCTGATCGGCATAGGAAAGCAGCCGGCGTTCATCGACGTCGAAATAGAAATCGATCGGGTCAAGTGACACGATGGTCGTGAGGATAGTCTGGTCGGCCTGCACGAGATTGCCGACTGAGATCAAACGCCGGTCGATCCGGCCGCTCAGCGGTGCGGTGATCTTGGTGAAATCCATATCGAGATTGGCGCGATCGACGGCTGCCTGGGCGCCGCGAACATTCGCCTGCGCGGACAGGAGGTCGCGGCGGCGGTCATCCAGCGTCGAGGCCGACTGACTGCCCGTCGTAGACAGGGATTCCGTCCGCTTGAATTGCGCGTCGGCGAGCGTCAGCGACGATTTCGCCACTTCGAGCGAAGCCGTCGACTCGTTCAGCGTGGTGATGAACGGCCGCTGGTCGATGACAAAAAGCAGGTCGCCCTGCTTGACCATGGTGCCGTCCTTGAAGTGCACCTCCTGCAGATAGCCGCCGACCCGCGACCGTACCGAGACCTCATCGACCGCCTGGAAGCGCCCGATGAATTCGTCGCTATCGATGACGTCGCGAACGACGGGCTTGGCGACCGTCACGGGCGCAGCCGGCGGCGCGCTTTGCGCCAAAGCCTGAGCACCGGAAAAAACGGCAATAACACAGCTGAACAAAATGGAACGCGGCAGCACCGGCATGAAGGCCCCCTCGGAAAACCGCGGACAGCAAGGAGCGCCGCCGCGTTAAGCGATCACGAAATTTGCTTGCTACTTTCTGCGAAGGACCCGTCGCCATCAGGCGAAATCCAATCAGGTCTCTTCGGACTTCCCCAACATGCGCCACGGGCCGCGGTGGCCCGGGGGTATCAACCGGCTCATGGTCCGGCAACATGGGTTAATGTATAAACGGTTTATTGGATTCGACAACAGGGAATGAGGCGGTAGCGACACAGCGCAACCTTTTGTTTTTTCTCATATAGATGAACGCGCATAGGATGAGCAGATCCGAGCCTCAGCTCTCGAGTTCCTCACGCAGCATTTCAAGCTCCAGCCATTCCTCTTCCATCCTGGTCAGGCCTTCGCGCAGCTTTTCCATCTCGGCCGCAAGACGATTGAACGTCGCAGGATCCTTGGTGAAGAGGTTGGGATCGGCCATTTTCTTCTCGCGGGCGGCGATCTCTGCCTCCGCCTTGGCCATGTCTTTCGGCAGGTTCTCCAGCGCAAATTTCTGCTTGTAGGAAAGCTTAGCCTTGCCCTTCGAAGCATCGGCGGCGGATGCCCCGGCCTCGGCGGCCTTCGGCTTTTCCGCAGCCTTTTCCGCGCGTTTGCGTTCTTCCATCGCGCCCTTGCGCTGGGTCAGCATGTCGGAATAGCCGCCTGCATATTCGATCCAGCGGCCATCAGGCTCTTCCGGATTGGCAGGCGCGATCGTCGAGGTCACTGTGCGGTCGAGAAAGTCACGGTCGTGGCTGACGAGAATGACAGTGCCGGAAAAGCCGGCAACGATTTCCTGCAAAAGGTCGAGCGTCTCGATGTCAAGATCGTTCGTCGGTTCGTCGAGAATGAGCAGGTTCGTCGGCCGCGACAGGATGCGCGCCAGCATCAACCGGGCGCGCTCGCCGCCGGAGAGGTTCCTGATCGGCGTGCGGGCCTGTTCCGGCTGGAACAGGAATTCCTTCATGTAGCCCGTCACATGCCGCTGCTCGCCATTAACCAGCAGGTTTTCGCCGCGACCGTCGGTGAGGTAATTGGCAAGCGTATCCTCCGGATCAAGCTCCTCGCGCTTCTGATCGAGCGTTGCGATCTCCAGATTGGTGCCGAGCTTCACCGTGCCGCTATCGGGTTCCAGCTGCCCGGTCAGCATCTTCAGAAGCGTCGTCTTGCCGGCACCGTTCGGGCCGACGAGGCCGATGCAATCGCCGCGATGGACGCGGATCGAAAACGGCGAGACGATCACCCTGTCGCCATAGGTCTTGGTGATCTTGTCTGCCTCGATCACCAGCTTGCCGCTTTCCTGTGCATCGGACGCAGCCGCCTGCACGGTGCCGAGAGCGCCTCTATGGCCGCGATGGCGCGAGCGCATGTCCTGCAATTCGCCAAGGCGGCGCATGTTGCGCTTGCGCCGCGCTGTCACGCCGTAGCGCAACCAATGTTCTTCTCGCTCGATCTGCTTGCCGAGCTTGTGCTGTTCCAGCTCCTCGGCTTCCAGCACCTGGTCGCGCCATGCCTCGAAATGGGCAAAGCCCCGGTCCAGCCGGCGCGAGGTGCCGCGGTCAAGCCAGACCGTGGCGGTCGAAACCTTTTCGAGGAAGCGACGGTCGTGCGAGATCAGCACGAGAGCGCTGCGGCTCTTCTGCAATTCGCCTTCCAGCCATTCGATGGTCGGCAGGTCCAGATGGTTCGTCGGTTCGTCGAGCAGCAGGATATCCGGCTCCGGCGCCAGAACGCGGGCCAGAGCCGCGCGGCGGGCCTCGCCGCCCGAAAGATTGTTCGGATCTTCCTCGCCGGTCAGGCCGAGATGCGAGAGCAGATACGTGACACGATAGGGATCATCGCCCGGCCCGAGACCGGCTTCCGCATAGGCGGCCACGGTCTTGTAACCGGCGAAATCCGGCGCCTGTTCGAGATAGCGCACGGTCGACGACGGATGGCGGAATACCTCGCCCGACTGCGCTTCGACCATGCCGGCGGCGATTTTCAGCAGCGTCGACTTGCCGGAACCATTGCGGCCAACCAGGCAGATCTTGTCACCCGGCTCCACCTGCAGCCCGGCGCCGGCCAGAAGGGGCGCGCCGCCAAAGCTCAGGAAGATATCGTCGAGTTTCAGAATAGGAGGGGCCAAGATCAGACTCCGGTAAGATCATAAGGGCGGGCAAGAACGATCGCCCTGCCGCTGCCGAGCGAAAAGCGCACAGCACCTTCCGCCACATTGGAAATGGTGCGCGACGCGCCGAATGGCAGGTGGAAGTCGCGCAAGGGATAACGGGCATTCTCGATGAAAAGGCCCGTCAGGTCGCTGAAGCCGAGCACCGAAAACAGCGAGCCTTGTGGCAGCGCGATTTCCATCTGCCCGGGAAGAAGCGGAACCGCTTCCTCATCACCGGAGGTCAGCAGCACATCAAGGCCCTGTTCGGCAAGGCGAACGCCGTAGAGCAGATGCTGGATGGCATGATCCGAGCGCTCGCCGCCCATCGCGCCTGCCAGGATCAGCCTGACGGCGCCGCGATCGATCGCCTCAGATACGGCAATCTCGCCATCGGTTGCAGCCTTGGCGGCCGGATAGGGCTGCTTCGGCACGCCGGGAAAAGCCGCAAGAAGATCGGCAGGCGTCGAGTCGAAATCACCCACCCACAGTTCCGGTTCGACACCGAGCGCCAAGGCATGGCGCATGCCGCCATCGGCCGCGATGAAACGGCTGCCGGAAACGGCAGCGCGCAATCGGTCCGTCAGGCGAAGCTCGCCGCCGAGCAGGATGGTGAAGGTGGTGGACTGGCTCATGCGCCAAGCCCATAGCGCAAAGTCATATCCTTAGGGAAGAGCGACGGCCGCAAGAACCGCCCATGCGGGCCGCTCAGTCGGCGGTTTCCGTGAGCCGGGTCTGGATAACGCTTTCATAGCCCGTGACATAACGGTCGAACAACAGCGAGAAACTCGCGATGTCCTCAGGAGACCAATCGGCAAAGATGCTGCCGATGATGGAGTATTTTTGTGCCTGGATTTCCGACAACAACCGCTGCCCGAGCGCGGTGAGCACCACGACGATGCGCCGCGCATCGGCCTGGGATGCCTTTCGCCGCAACACGCCGCGCGCCACCATGTCGGCAACGATGCGGCTCGCCCGCGACGGATCAATGCGCAACACTTCGGCGATCGTGCCGACCGTCACCTCGCCCGTGGCTTCGGCACGTCTCACGACGTCGAGAACGTCAAGATGCGAAAGCTCAAGCCCTGGGGCAACGTTCTGAATGGCGAGCCTGCCGATCATGCGGCGGCCGGTCAGCAGGCGCATGCGCGTCATCGCCTGACCGATCAGCAGGAGATCCTCGTCTTCGGTCAGCGGCGGGGCTTCAACTTCACGTGTATTCGTCGCAGATGTCATCTTTCCACCATATCAGAGGCGGAAAGGAAATAAAACATGCAAACAGCATTCACCTGTCATTGACAATTATATGCTAATAGCACATATGTTTCCCATATGAAACCGGGGCGACCCGCGCATTCGTTCGGCTGCGCAGCGTTTCGGACAAGCTCGGATACCCTGTTCCATGGACATGCAGACAACATTCGCGCCGCTCGTGACGGATCCCAGGCGGCGGCTTATCCTTTTCCTGTTTCTGATGACTGCCATGTTCATGGCAACGCTGGATAACCAGATCGTATCGACGGCACTGCCCACCATCGTCGGCGAGTTCGGGCATCTCGAGCGCTTCGGCTGGATCGGCTCGGCCTATCTTCTCTCGCTTTCGGCCGTCATGCCTGTCTACGGCAAGCTCGGCGACCTCTTCGGCCGCAAATATGTGATGATGACGGCGATTGCGATCTTCACCGTGGGCTCCGCCGTCTGTGGCCTTGCCGTGTCGATGAACACGTTGATCGCCGCCCGTGTGTTGCAGGGCTTCGGCGGCGGCGGCATCATGGTGTCGATCTTCGCCGTCAATGCCGACCTGTTCGAACCGCGCAAACGCGCCCGCTATCAGAGCTATTCAAGCCTCGTACTGATGGCTTCGGGTGCCATCGGCCCCGTTCTCGGCGGCACGATGAGCGATCTGTTCGGCTGGCGCTCGATCTTTCTCGTCAACGTCCCGATCGGCTTCGTCGTGCTGGCTGGTCTCGCCACCATGCTGCCCTATCGCAAGCCGAGCCGCCGGCCAAAGATCGATTATGCCGGCGCGCTGGTCCTTGCGCTGACGACCACAAGCATCGTGCTGGCCGCAGACGGCACCGAACTCTTCGGATCGCTGCTGTCGCCGCAATGTCTCGGCATCATCGCCTTCGGTGTTATCTGCGCGATTACCTGGGTCTTCATCGAACGCCGCGCGCCTGAGCCCATCGTTCCGATGACTCTCTTCCGCAATCCGACATTCGGTCTGCTTCTGATCATCTCGATCACCAGCGGTGCCGTTGCTATCGGCATGGTCAACTATTTCGCACTGTTCCTGCAGACGACAACGGGCCTGTCGCCTTCGATGGCCGGCCTGCTGTTCATCCTCCTGACCGGCGGCCTCGTCTGCGGCTCGCTTTCCGCCGGCCGGTTGATCGCGGCAAGAGGTCGCTACAAGCCCTTCGCGGTTGCTAGCGCCGCCTGCAGCACCATTGCATTCGCTTCGCTGGCCTTCGTCCATGCCGGCACCCCCATCGCCCTCATCGGCGGCCTGATGCTGCTGCACGGCATCGGCATCGGCCTTGCGCAGCAGGTGCCCGTCATCGGGGTACAGAACGCTGCCGGTGCCCGCGACATCGGCGCCGCCACCGGCGCCGTCACGCTGTCGCGCATGGGCGGCGCCTCGATCGCCATCTCCATCTACGGCGCCATCATAGCGGCCAAGCTCGGCAGTGTCGGTGTCTCGATCGCAGGTGTTTCCGACATCGAGGAACTGACGCCGAAGATGATGGCGGCCTTGCCGGAAGCCACGCGCGAGGCCGTCGCCAATGCCTATGCAGGCGCCTTCAGCCCGCTGTTCATGACGGCCGCCGGCATTTGCCTGCTCGGTCTTCTGACATCGCTGACATTGAAAAACGTGCAACTGCCCGGCACGACAAAGAAATTCGAAAGCACTGTCAGCGCCGAAGCTGCCGAATAGGTCGCGCAGCCTGCAATCGACAGGGGAATCATTCCCCTTGTCATCCCTTCGTCACAAGGCTAAATCTGCCGACGCTCTAACGGGGTGCCTTATGTCCTTTCGGACATCTGGCTGAGAGGCTTTCACCAGCCAACCCGCGGAACCTGATCCGGCTAACACCGGCGGAGGGATTAGACGCGTGACGAAATCATAGCGCCCTTTTCCCCTTGAAGACGAAACCAAAAGGAGGCGCTCTGATGCTCGACCGTTCACTATTGTCACTGTTCACCGGCCTGGCCCTTGCCGCCGGCGCAGCATTTCTTTCCACGCAGCCCGCCGCAGCGGCCGACAAGACGCTGACCATCTACACCTATGAAAGCTTCACCGCCGATTGGGGTCCAGGCCCCAAGGTCAAGGCCGCTTTCGAAAAGACATGCGGCTGCACCGTCAATTACGTCAGCGTCACTGATGGCGTGGCGCTGCTCTCCCGCCTGAAGCTCGAAGGCGCCGGCACCAAGGCCGATGTGGTTCTTGGCCTCGACACCAACCTGGTCGACGAAGCCAAGGATACTGGCCTTTTCGACACCAGCGGCGTCGATACATCGGCCCTCAAGGTTCCCGGCGATTTCAAGGATGATGTCTTCGTGCCCTATGATTACGGCCATTTCGCCGTCATCTACGACACCCAGACCGTCAAGAACCCGCCAAAGAGCATGAAGGATCTCGTCGAGGGCGACCCCTCGCAGAAGATCGTCATCGAAGATCCGCGCACCTCGACGCCGGGCCTCGGCCTGCTGCTCTGGGTCAAATCGATCTACGGTGATAAATCAGCCGACGCATGGACCAAGCTCAAGGGCCGTATCCTGACCGTCACGCCCGGCTGGTCGGAAGCCTATGACCTCTTCACCAAGGGCGAAGCGCCGATGGTGCTGTCCTACACGACCTCGCCGGCCTATCACATGATCGAGGACAAGACGGAACGCTATCAGGCGGCCGCCTTCTCCGAGGGGCATTACATCCAGATCGAAGTCGCCGGCCTCGTCAAAGCGTCTCCGAACAAGGACCTCGCCCGCGACTTCCTGAAGTTCATGGTCTCCACAGGCTTCCAGGACATCATCCCCACCAGCAACTGGATGATGCCGGCCGCCGCCACCTCCACGCCGCTGCCGGACGCCTTCGGCAAGCTGGTGGTGCCGACGAAGACCTTCCTGATGAGCCCGGACGTCGTCGAGAAGAACCGCAAGGCCTGGATCGACGAGTGGTTGACCGCCACCAGCACCAACTGATCTCTCACCCATGCTGACCGCATCCGAAAGAAAACGCGCCATTTCCGGCGGGGCATTCAGCCTCGCCGGCATCGCCATTTTCGTCGCGATCGCCGTCGTCATCCTTCTTGCCGCCGGCATCGAGTCCGGCGGCGACACCACGCTTACCGATCCCTATCTGCTGCGGGTGCTTCGCTTCACCCTGCTGCAAGCGGCCTTGTCGACGTTGCTCTCCATTCTCCTTGCCATCCCCGTCGCCCGCGCCCTGGCGCGCCAACCGCGCTTTCCGGGCCGGCTGTGGCTGATCCGGCTGATGGCCGTGCCTATGGGCCTGCCCGTCCTGATCGGTGCACTCGGCCTGCTCGGCATATGGGGACGCCAAGGATTGCTCAATCAGACGCTGTCAGCCCTCGGCCTGTCGCAGCCTGTCAGCATCTACGGCCTTGCCGGCATTCTGCTGGCACATGTCTTCTTCAATATGCCGCTCGCCTGCCGGCTAATGCTGGCCGGGCTGGAGCGCGTTCCGGCGGAATACTGGCTCGTGGGTGGTGGGCTCGGCATGCGGCCGGCATCGATCTTCCGCTTCATCGAATGGCCGGTCCTGCGCGGTCTCATCCCCGGCATCGCCGGCCTGATCTTCATGCTCTGCGCCACCAGCTTCACGCTGGTGCTGATCCTCGGCGGTGGCCCCGCGGCAACGACACTCGAAGTGGCGATCTACCAGGCCCTGCGCTTTGATTTCGATCCCGGCCGCGCCGTGATGCTGTCACTGCTGCAGATCGCCATCACCCTCATTGTTTTAGGTGCGATGACACTATTTCGCGCGCCTGACGATCATGGACTGACGAGCGGCCGCGCCCTGCGGCGCATCGATGGTCAAGCGCCGACGGCTCGCTGGGTCGATGCCGCTCTGCTGTTGGCTGCGGCACTCTTTCTCGGCCTGCCTCTCGCCTCCGTCGTCGTGACGGGCCTGGAGGCAAACCTTCTGAAGCTCGCCGGCCAGCCGATCTTTCTGCAGGCGGCGATAACAAGCCTCCTCATCGCACTCGCCGCCGGTCTTCTGGCCGTCCTGATTTCCTTTGCGGTCATTCGCGCCCGATCAGTGATATCAGCGGAGCGCAGCAAGAACCTCGGCCTGCGCGGCTTGTCGATCGCGTTGAGCGCAAGCTCTTCCCTCATCCTGCTTGTCCCGCCGATCGTGCTGGCAACCGGCTGGTTCCTGGCGCTCAGACCATTCGGCGACCCCAGCCGCTTCGCCGCCGCCCTCATCATCGTCATCAACGCGCTGATGGCGCTACCCTTCGTCATTCGCGTGCTGGAGCCGGCCTATGTCATCCACCGCCGCCGCACCGAACGGCTGGCGGCAAGCCTCGGCCTTCATGGTATCTCCCGCCTTCGCCTGATCGATTGGCCGGGCCTTCGCAAGCCGCTCTTCACCGCGCTCTCCTTCGCCATGGCCCTGTCGCTCGGCGATCTCGGCGCCGTCGCTCTTTTCGGCTCCAGCAGCCTGATGACCCTGCCCTGGCTCGTCTACAGCAAGCTCGGAAGCTACCGCACCAACGATGCCGATGGATACGCCCTGATCCTCGGGGTGGTATGCCTTCTCCTCACCATCGCCGGCACGGCGGGCCAGGGCAGCCGCGACGGCGAAAGCAGGCACAATGACTGACGGCGGCAACATGATCGAACGCAGCATCACCATGACCGGCGTCGAACTGCGCCTCGGCACGCATGATTTCCAGTTCGATTGCGCGTTGCCGCAAGGCAGGATCATCGCCGTCGCCGGTCCCTCCGGCTCGGGCAAGTCGACCTTCCTCAATCTGCTGGCCGGCTTCGAACAGCCCGATCGCGGCCGCGTCCTGCTTGCCGGGCAGGACGTCACCGGCAAGCATCCCGCAGAGCGGCCTGTGTCGCTTGTCTTCCAGGACAACAATCTCTTCGCCCATCTCGACCTCTTCACCAATGTCGGCCTTGGCATCAGCCCTTCCCTGAGGCTCTCGGCACAAGACCGGCAGAGGGTCTCCGAGGCGCTGGCGCGTGTCGGGCTCCCCGGTTTCGAGAAGAGAAAGCCGGGCACGCTGTCCGGCGGAGAACGGCAGCGCGCTGCCTTCGCAAGAGCGCTGGTGCGCGACAAGCCGATCCTGCTGCTGGACGAGCCCTTTGCAGCGCTCGATCCCGGCCTGCGCTCCGGAATGGTCGAATTGCTGAAAACCCTTCACCGGGAAACGGGCAACACGGTCCTCATTGTCTCGCATGATCCGGCGGAAGTCAGACGCCTTGCTGACCATGCCGTCTTCATTGACGGCGGCAAAATCGCACTCTCCGCTCCGATCGAAGCCTTTCTGCAAACGGCCGGCATTCCCGCACTGGCCACATTTTTACAACACTGAGTGCGACGCAGCATCTTGCTGCCCGCTTTGCCTTAATTTCGTCGTGCCGAACGGCTGAAACTCCTGGGAAATGCTTGCTAAAATACAACGCTGCCACATTTAAACGGAGTCTCGCTATGCAACCGGTGCCAAAATCGGCTACAGCAAGGGGTGGAGACCGTCCGGATGAATGCGGATTGATGGGGTGAAAGCAACCTTTATCGGCGCGCGATGATAATCGCCCCGGTAACGATCAACCGGATTTGGCGCCGAGCCGGCATGGCAGCGAAATGAGCGAGACACAGGTACTGAAGCAGAACGAGCGAGCAGAACGAAGGATCAGCGTGACCGTCGCAGCCCGTTTGCGCCGCCTGGCACCGCTCCTTGTCGCCGCGGCGGTACTCAACAGCTGTCAGACCGTGATGGATCAGTCGTATCAGCCGAGCGTCTCGCCCTCGGCCAATCCACAGATCGTCTCCGAGGTGCAGAAGAACGACCCGCGCGCTCAGATGGGCGCTCGCGAGCACCCAAGAATTCTTGCAAGCTACGGCGGCGAATACAAGGACGCCAAGACCGAACGTCTCGTGGCCCGTATCGCCGGCGCGCTCACCAGCGTTTCGGAAAACCCGCAGCAGTCCTATCGCATCACCATTCTCAATTCGCCGTCGATCAACGCCTTCGCGCTGCCGGGCGGCTATCTCTATGTGACGCGCGGCCTGCTGGCGCTTGCCAATGACGCCTCGGAAGTCGCAGCCGTCCTGGCGCACGAGATGGCGCACGTGACAGCCAATCACGGCATCGAGCGGCAGAAACGCGAGGAAGCCGAGGTCATTGCCAGCCGCGTCGTCGCCGAAGTGCTGTCGAGCGATATCGCCGGCAAGCAGGCGCTCGCCCGTGGCAAGCTACGCCTTGCCGCCTTCTCGCGTCAGCAGGAGCTGCAGGCAGACGAGATCGGCATCCGCACCCTCGGCCAGGCCGGCTACGACCCCTATGCGGCAGCCCGCTTCCTGAATGCCATGGAAGACTACAGCCGCTTCATGACGGCCAATTCCGATGTCGACCAGAGCCTGGACTTCCTGTCGAGCCATCCGAGCACCCCGCAGCGCATCGACCTTGCCAAGGCCCATGCGCGCGAATTCGGCGAGGAAGGCAAGGTCGGCGACACCGGCCGCGACTACTACCTGAACGGCATCGACGGCCTGCTCTATGGCGACAGCCCGGAGGAAGGCTATGTGCGCGGTCAGACCTTCCTGCACGGCGGCCTTGGTATACGTTTCGACGTACCCCCGGATTTTCGGATCGACAACAAGGTTGAGGCCGTCATGGCGACTGGCCCTGGCGACATTGCCGTCCGCTTCGACGGTGTGGCAGACACCCAGAACCAGAACCTGACGAACTATATTTCCAGCGGCTGGGTGACAGGCCTTGATCCATCGTCGATCAAATCGATCACCGTCAATGGCATGCCGGCTGCGACTGCGCGCGCTTCCGCCGATCGCTGGGATTTCGATGTCACCGTGATCCGCGACCGCACACAGATCTTCCGCTTCCTGACGGCGGTTCCGAAGGGAAATATTGCCCAGCTCGATCAGACGGCCAATGTGTTGCGGGCAAGCTTCCGCCATATGACGCCGGATGAGGCCGCTTCGCTGAAGCCGCTGCGCGTTCGCGTCGTCATCGTCAAGCCCGGCGACACCATCACCACGCTCGCAGCCCGCATGATGGGCACCGACCGCAAGCTCGACCTGTTCAAGCTGATCAATGCCTTGCCCACCGGGGCAAGCATCGCACCGGGTGACAAGGTCAAGATTATCGCGGAATAGATAGGGGCCGGATCACCTTCTCCCGGTCGGGAGAAGGTCTCTCTCAGGCATAGCTTGCCATACGCGGATCGGCATCGACCAGCGCGCTGCGCAGCTTGTCCATCGCCCGGCTTTCAATCTGACGCACGCGCTCCTTGGAAATGCCGAGATCGGCGCCAAGTTCCTCCAGCGTCGCCCCGTCTTCGACGAGACGGCGCGCGCGGATGATCTTCATTTCGCGTTCGTTGAGATGTTTCAGCGCCGATGCGAGCCAGATGCGGCGGCGTTCGCCATCGATCATGTCCGAAACCTGTTCGTCCGGAAGCGGCTCACTGCTGATGAGGAAATCGATGCGTTCGGCGCTTTCGGAATCGCCTGAAATCGACGGTGCCTGCAACGAGGTGTCGCTGCCGGAAAGACGCGCATCCATGGTCTGCACGTCGGCAAGGCTGACGCCGAGCGTCACGGCGATTTCCTCATGGATGGATTGAACGGTCACGCTGGAATTGCTGCGGGCGAGCTTCGCGCGCAGGCGGCGCAGATTGAAGAACAGCGCCTTCTGCGCTGAACTCGTGCCACCCCTCACGATCGACCAGTTGCGCAGGATGTAATCCTGGATCGAAGCGCGAATCCACCAGCTGGCATAGGTCGAGAAGCGCACTTCCCTCTCCGGCTCGAAGCGGGCAGCGGCCTCCAGCAGGCCCACATAACCTTCCTGCACGAGGTCGCTCATCGGCAGTCCGAAATTGCGAAACTTGCCGGCCATCGAAATGACAAGGCGCATATGAGCGGTCGCGATTTTGTTGCGGGCGCCGCGATCGTCGTGATCCTTCCACCGAATGGCGAGATCATGTTCTTCATCGCGATCGAGATAAGGTGCAGCCATGGCGAGTTTGATCATGCGCCGATCTGCAGACATATTCGTCATACGCATCTCCTAGGTTCGGCCCCAGATCGTCTTTAAGCCGCGGTCGACAAAAAGGGGCAGCAGGCATCGTTTCCGAACATCGCTGCTCGGATGAAAATCAATGAATGAAATGCAAAATTGGAGACCGATTCTCCGGCTCGCCGGATAATCGATGACTAGTCTAGTTCGATCTCATCAGGCTGATCAGATGATTGAAGCATCTTCAGATCACCGGGGGGCTTCGAATGAAAACGCATAGGCCGGTCCTCGTGAATGGCAATAAAACGGCCCGCCCAGACACCTCTCCTGCAGGAGAGAACCCACACCGACCGCCAACACGAGCTTAAAACGCGGCAGAAGCAAAAAGGTTCCAAAGAAAAAAACCCGGCGCGAAGGCCGGGTTTTTGGAGGCTGTATGTGCCGTTTGCCTTATGCGGCTTCGTCCTGGGAATCGTCTTCCTCGATGGCCTTGCCGCGCTTCGGACCCTTGTTGAGGTTGGTCTCGACGAGACGAACGGCTTCGGTTTCCGACATCTTGTTGACGGCGGCAATTTCGCGCGCCATGCGATCGAGCGCAGCTTCATAGAGCTGGCGTTCGGAATAGGACTGTTCCGGCTGGTTCTCGGCGCGATAGAGATCGCGAACCACTTCGGCGATGGAGATCAGGTCACCGGAATTGATCTTG
Organism: Rhizobium sp. P44RR-XXIV; assembly: GCF_001999485.2. Classification (NCBI taxonomy): domain Bacteria; kingdom Pseudomonadati; phylum Pseudomonadota; class Alphaproteobacteria; order Hyphomicrobiales; family Rhizobiaceae; genus Rhizobium; species Rhizobium sp. P44RR-XXIV. The sequence continues at coordinate 19,855 of NZ_MPVZ02000023.1, forward strand.
GCATCATATTCCTGAGCGCGACGCGACCACATGGTACGCTTCACGCGGGCTTTGCCCTGCACGACCTTCAACGCACGCTCGACGAAATCGGTCTCGGAAAGCTTGCGCATGCCGATGCTCATGGCCTTGGCCACCGGCACCTTCAAACGCATCTTGTCTTTCTCGAAATCGATCACGAACAGCTCGAGCTTCATGCCTGCGACTTCTTGCTCTTCGATCGCGGTGATCGTTCCGACGCCATGGGCCGGATAAACGATCGCTTCACCAGTCTTGAAGCCGTGCCGTGCTGCTGAAGGTTTTTTCTGCTGGGTCGTCATTCTTTTCAAAAACTCCCTGTTACGCGCCCGGTTGGGCCGGGGGCCGGGTCAGTCAGGCCCGGATGAGACGGAAGCACCGTCGGGGTAGCGTCATCCTGGTCCAGCCAGACTTATGCAAAAAGAAACCCACCCATCGCGATTTCAGCCCCGACAACACAAAACGTTGATATGTCAAGGAAACCGCGTACGGATTGGTGATTTGCTTTCGTGATGGTTTTAGGCACGCGAAATGCCGCTGTGGATCAGTATGAGGAACCTATCACAAAAATCTGAGGAAATCAATAATTTGCTTCACGCGCGCCAATGAGGCCCCGTTGACCGCTCGGCGGCCCCACGATAACGATTCGCTCCGTGCGATATCGACTACACCTTTCCAGGTGGCCTGTCACGGCCGTCGATCAATCGCCAGCGCCGGGATTTGTCGAGAAATACTTCTCGAGTTTACCCTGTTCGCCATCCATTTCCTTGGCTTCCGGCAGCGGATCCCGCTTGACGGTGATATTCGGCCAGATGGATGCATATTCGGCATTGAGCTTCAGCCACTTGTCGAGACCCGGCTCCGTATCGGGCTTGATGGCCTCGGCAGGACATTCGGGTTCGCAGACGCCGCAATCGATGCATTCGTCAGGATGAATGACGAGGAAATTCTCGCCCTCATAGAAGCAATCAACGGGGCAGACTTCCACGCAATCGGTATATTTGCAACGGATGCAATTGTCGGTCACGACATATGTCATGAAGCACTCCAGGAATGTCTCTAGCTTCCGCGGCTGCGCAACCTGGAACGTCGCACCCTTCCACGGTGCCGAACGAACAGACGAATGCGCCATGCGCAAACGCGCCGTCCAGCTTGGTTACCGGCAGGTTGACCGTGAGGTATCGACTTTGTCCGCCAATTTCAAGGACAAACAATCTGGAAAACCGCCCGCGACGGGCAGAGTTTTCTAATCCTCGTCCGAGGTCAGCCGATCGATTGCACGCCGGTCACGTTTCGTCGGCCTGCCGCTGCCCGGCGCCCGCAACGCCTGCTCGAAGGCGGTGAGGCGTTTTGTCTCATCCGGCGGCGGGGTCAAATCCTCGTAAAGCAGCTTGGCTTCTTCGAAAGGCCCCCTGCGCTCGCCGGGGGAGCGCACGACGAGGATCACATCGCGCCGCTCGAGAGAAAGCTCTATCCGGTCCCCGACCTTGATGCCGTGGCTCGGCTGCGAGACCCGTTCGCCGTTTACCCGCACGCTGCCGTTCTGCACATAGACTTGCGCCAGCGAGCGGGATTTCACCATGCGGGCAAAGAAGAGCCATTTGTCGATGCGCTGGCGCGAACCGGAAAATGGCTGCTTCTCGTCCTTCATGGCCTACTTCTTCATCTGCTCCTTGAGAGCAGCCAGCTTTGCGAAAGGAGAATCCGGATCGATCGGCTTTTCCTTGCGTGGCGGCTTGGCCTCGAAACGCAGCGGCTGCGGCGCGCCGCGATTGTTCCGGTCGTTCCGATTGTTGCGGTCATTGCGGTCGCCACGTTCCTGCCGGTCGTTGCGTTCGCCACGGCCGCCTTGATTCTGCGGACGGCCACCTTCGCGATTATTGCCGCGCGGTCCCTTGTCGCCGGCGCCACGGGCATCGCGCCCGTCACGACGACCTTCGCGATTGCCCTCGCCGCTTGCCTGCTGCTGCTCGCCATTGCGACGATTGCCATTCTGGGCACGGCCTTCGCCCTGCTGTCCGCGGCGATCGCCGTGGCCACGGCCGCCTTGGCGCTGCTGCTGATCGCTGCGACCGCCAAGACGCCAGAGCAGAACCGGCTTCGGCTCCACAGCTTCGACGGCTTCGGCTGCAACAGCTTCCGTTTCGCCAGCCTCGGCAGTTGCCTCGGTAACCGGCTCGGCCGAGACAGCGGCAACCGGAGCGGCCTCCTGCGCGACGGCTTCGGTTTCCTTGGCCGGTTCTTCGCCGGCAGCGGAGTCTGCGTCGTCGTGATCGGCCTTTTCCGCGGTGGCATCCGCAGCCGGCGCTGCCGGTGCCGCTAATGCATCCTGCTGCGCAAGATGGGCAACGGCTTCTTCAGCCTTCACGGCATCGGCACGATAGCCGAGACCCTTGAGGATCTCTTCCATGTCTTCCAGCGTGGCGCCGAGGATGGAGAGCATTGCCGTTGTCGTGGTGAAGCGGCGGCCGTCATAGGCACCTTCAGGGCGCGAGGCCTGGCCGGGCTTCCACTGCAGCAGCGGACGGATGAGGTCCGCCAGTCGCTCAAGAATATCGATACGCACGGCGCGCTTGCCGAGGAAGCGGAAGCCGGCGAGCTTGTAGAACGTGCGCTCATAGCTCGGATCGGTGACAACGGACGTGCGTCCGGCGGCCAGCACGGGAATGAGATCGCCGTAGCCGGGCTTGTCGAGGCCATCATTCTTCAATGCCCAGAGCAGGCTGATGAGTTCGGCCGGAGCCGGCTTCAAAAGCGCGGGGACGAAAATATGATAGGCGCCGAAGCGAATGCCGTAGCGGCGCATCGAGGCGCGCGCATCCTGATCCAGCGACTTCACCTCTTCGGTGACGTCGCGGCGGAACAGAACGCCCAGATTTTCGACCAGCTGGAACGCCAGACCCTTGGCAAGACCCTGCAGATCCTCGGCGCGCGACAGATCGTCGAGCGGCTTCAGGATGGTGCTGATATGATGATTGACGAAGCGCTCGATGCGAGCCGCGACATGATCGCGCGCATTGCCCGACAACTGCTCGTCGGCAAGCAGGATGACGCGCGGCCGCATGATGTGATCGCTGCCCGACAGACGCGCCACGGGATCGCCGAGCCAGCGCACCATACCATCGGCACTGATCGCAAGATCGCTATTGCCGGCTGCATGCATGCGCGCAGCACGTGCCTCAAACTCCAGCGCAAGCGCCTTCAGCGAGGCTGCCTGGACAGCCTTGCCGTCCGGCCCCTCGGTTCCCGAGATAGGCGTGAACCGGAATCCGGTCAACTGTCCCACATGATGCCCCTCAACGAAGACATCCCCATTCACACTGATTTCAGCTTCCAGCATTGCATTCTCTCTCAGGCGCTTCATGAGCACAGATGTCCTGCGATCAACAAAGCGTTTCGTCAACCGTTCATGTAACGCATCGGACAATCGATCCTCGATTTCCCGCGTCTTTTCTTGCCAGTGTGTCGGATCGGCAAGCCAGCCGGGCCGATTCGACACATAGGTCCAAGTCCTTATCTGCGCGATTCGCGCCGAAAGCGTGTCGATCTCACCATCAGTCCGATCGGCGCGGTGCACCTGTTCGGCAAGGAAGTCCTCTTTCACCGTGCCATAGCGCACAAGATCGGAAAAGAGGGTGGCAATGAGATCGGCATGCTGGGCAGGCGTAATGCGCCGATAGTCTGGAAGCGCACAGGCTTCCCATAATTTTTCAACCCGAGCCGGGTTGTTGGCAAGATCGACAATCTCCAGATCGCGTGACAGATATTCCAACGCCTGCTGGTCTACCGCAGGCAGCGCCCGCGTCAAGCCCTGCACGCGTGGCGCGTCTTCAAGACTGGTGCGAAGCGCGGCGATCGAGGAGAAATCAAAGCTCTTGGTGCGCCACTGCAACACCTTGACCGTGTCGAACTCATGGCCTTCGATCCGCCGCACCAGCTCGTCGTCGAACGGATCCACCTGGCCCGTCACGCCGAAGGTGCCGTCCTTGAGGTGACGGCCGGCGCGGCCGGCAATCTGGCCAAGCTCTCCCGGATTGAGATTGCGGAACTGATAGCCGTCGAATTTGCGGTCCTGGGCAAAGGCGACATGATCGACATCGAGATTGAGGCCCATGCCGATGGCATCGGTCGCGACCAGATATTCGACATCGCCAGCCTGATAGAGCGCGACCTGTGCATTGCGCGTGCGCGGGCTCAACGCACCGAGAACGACGGCGGCTCCGCCGCGCTGGCGGCGGATGAGCTCGGCAATCGCATAGACCTCGTCGGCCGAAAAGGCGACGATCGCCGTGCGCTGCGGCAGGCGCGTGATTTTCTTCTGACCGGCATAGAAGAGATGCGAAAGCCTCGGCCGCTCGAGAACGGTAATCCCAGGCAGAAGTTGCTCGAGGATAGGCCGCATCGTGCCGGCGCCAAGCAGCAGCGTCTCGTCCCGGCCGCGCAGATGCAGGATCCGGTCGGTGAAAATATGGCCGCGCTCGAGATCGCCGGCCAATTGCACTTCATCGATGGCGACGAAGGAGGCGCGCGTCTCACGCGGCATCGCCTCGACGGTGCAGACCGAAAAACGGGCATTGGGCGGCGAAATCTTTTCCTCGCCCGTGACAAGCGCCACATGCTGCGCCCCGACCTTTTCGACGACGCGCGTATAGACCTCGCGCGCGAGCAGCCGCAGCGGCAGGCCGATAACGCCGCTGCCGTGCGCCACCATACGCTCGATGGCATAATGGGTCTTGCCGGTATTGGTTGGTCCGAGCACAGCGGTTACGCCGCGTCCGCTCAGGATCATTGGCTGCGAGATGTGAGTCATAGGTCCGTGCATAAGCGAGAAACCACCGTCTTCCGATCAGCAAGCTTCTCCGGGAAGAAGGAAGAGATGACGACCATATGTGACAAAGGCAAGACCTGAATGAAAAAACAGCATCGCCAACGGTCGCTTTTGCGATTTGCCATTTCAACCAAAAGCTTCATTACCCCTACATCCCATACGAGTCCAAGCGATTCCGGAACAGCCTGAGAACGAATCGGCGACGAATCGCTGACTCTCATCGGTTCTCTGTATGTTCTCTACTACATATGGATTTGGAATCAAAGAATCCCACCAGATACTGAATCGCATTTTTCCTGCCTTTCCCACGCGAAAGAGAGTCAAGCAGTGAATCCGCAGCAGGCGTCACGCCCGGTAATTTTATGGTTAATTATTTGTAAAGATTTCGCTTTTTTGAAGGCAACCAACGGCACTTTGGAAATGGGGCAAAGCCTCAACGAATGAGAGAGGAATCGCTGGTTTCAACCGATTCCTCCTTCGTTCTTCACAACATATAGCGATTCAGGGCTAAAAATACTTCGGACTCGGAGGAGTTGAGGCGGTGAATCGAGCCCGAATCTGGGATTGCAGCGAGCATTCGCCGGGTTCAAACGGGTTCGATCGATAAAAACAATCAAAGGGTGTATTCATTAACACCTCGATCAAAGCCGGAACGAATCGGCGACGAATCGACGATTCATGCATGTATTTCATTTGTTCACGGCTACATATGGTGTTCGACCGTCGGCGCATCTCGATATGGAGAGCCGCACAGGACAGCAAAAAGTCCCGTCAGCTCTTCTGCATTAACGAATTGAGCCAACGAAACACCACTCCACCGCGATACGCCAACAGCATGGCCGCCGCTCGGAAGGGCTTCCCGCCATGCCTTGTGGCCGCGAAAATTAACCAAGGTCCAAAGGCGGAACGAATCGCTGACGAATCGCCGACATCGGTTCTTTCCCGTTTCGTTCACCGCAACCTATTGTATTTTAAAGAAATTTTAACCATACGAATGGATCCCGATCATCGATATGTCAGCCGTATTGCGCTCTGGCGTTAACATTTCGCCGGTCATCAAAAGATCAGCTTCTCGTATTTTTATTTCTTAGCCGGAACAATTTTCGGCGAAACAAGTTTCTACGATCAGAAATACAACGAACTCCGCTCGTTCGCATCGAACAGATTAAGGCGGAGTCGCTGGAGCATATATCCGGACGCTGCGACGCTGCCGGGGGATAATCCGGCGACGGACATGGAGGAGACACATAATGCTTGGTACGGTATTACTCGTGATACTGATTCTGCTGCTGGTCGGCGCGTTTCCGAGCTGGGGTTACAGCCGGTCTTGGGGCTACGGTCCGTCGGGCGGTCTCGGGCTTGTTCTCGTCATTGTCCTCATTCTGCTATTGATGGGGCGGATCTGATCCGCAGATGATTACTGAAAACCTCACAACACCAGGGAGCTAACATCATGAAGAAGATCATCGTCGCGATTGCCCTCGTCGGCGCGCTGGCGTCTTGCACATCCACCGAAAAAGGCACCGCAATCGGCGCCGGTACCGGTGCTCTGATCGGCGGCGTTGCCACGCACAGCTGGGGTGGCGCAGCAGTCGGCGCAGTCGCCGGCGGCCTGGTCGGCAACCTCATCGGTCGCTCGGAAGATCGTCGCGGCTACTGCATCTATCGCGACCGCTACGGCAATCGCTATGAGGCTCGTTGCCGCTAACACCGATGTCTCATGACCGATCGACCTAGCGGTCGGTCATGGCCCTCAGGTCCTGCACGCCGAACGATAATTTCGGAGAGACAACAGTCTTCTCGCAGCCAAAGGCTGCGGGAAGAAAGCAGTGTTTTGAGAAAGGAACGGCATCTTGGCCGCAATCATCGCAAGCATTGCGGCCCTCGTGCTCGTCGGGACTAGCTTTTACGCGCTCGCCTACGCGGCAAGATCGCGCTTCAGGCAAAAGCGGCGAATAAGAGTGGAAGCCGTCATCCTGGAATTCAAGCCACGACAACGGCAGTCGGTCGGTTCACGCCACGGATGATTGCCGGGCTGACCCGGCAATCCCCAACATCAATAGGACGGTTGGCTCAGGCGAAAAACTGCCCGCCATTGGCCGATATTGTCGACCCCGTGATGAAACCGGCATCGTCGCCGGCCAGGAAGACCGCGATGCGGGCGATTTCCTCCGGCTCGCCGAGGCGTCCGACCGGAATTTGCGGAATAATCCGCTCGTTCAGCACCTTTTCCGGCACCGCCAGCACCATTTCCGTACCGATATAGCCGGGGCAAATGGCGTTGACCGTGATGTTCTTGGCAGCCCCTTCCTGTGCAAGCGCCTTGGTGAAACCGAGGTCTCCGGCCTTGGCGGCGGAATAGTTTGCCTGCCCCATCTGCCCCTTCTGACCGTTGATCGAAGAGATGTTGACGACACGGCCGAAGCTGCGGTCGCGCATGCCCTGCCAGACATGATGCGTCATGTTGAACAGGCCGGTGAGATTGGTGTTGATGACCTCGTGCCATTGCTGCGGCGTCATCTTGTGGAACATGGCGTCGCGGGTAATGCCGGCATTGTTGACCAGGACGTCGACATGGCCGAGATCATGCTCCACCTTGGCGATACCCTTGCCGCAAGCCTCGTAGTCGGTCACGTCCCACTTGTAGACGGCGATGCCGGTGACCTCATGGAAAGCGCGCGCCTTTTCCTCATTGCCGGCATAAGTCGCCGCCACTTTGTAGCCCGCATTGCGAAACGCCATCGAAATGGCCGCTCCGATGCCGCGCGTACCCCCGGTTACCAATGCCACTCTGCTCATGTGCCACTCCCCTTTGTTGCTACGGAGGCGGGACGACCGATCGTCAGGTCGCCCGCTCCGCCTTCATCACTTCTTCTGGAAAACCCTGCTCAAGACGCGTCAGAGCGCCTCGACGCACATGGCAACGCCCATGCCGCCGCCGATGCACAGCGTCGCCAGACCCTTGCGGGCGCCGCGGCGCTTCATTTCGAACAGGAGCGTGTTGAGGATACGCGCGCCGGAAGCGCCGATCGGATGGCCGATGGCGATCGCACCGCCATTGACGTTGACGATCGACGTATCCCAGCCGAGGTCCTTGTTGACGGCGCATGCCTGAGCGGCGAAGGCTTCATTGGCCTCGACGAGATCGAGATCGCTTACCGACCAGCCTGCCTTTTCCAATGCCTTGCGGGACGCCGGGATCGGGCCGGTACCCATGATCTGCGGATCGACGCCGGCGGTCGCCCAGGAGGCGATACGGGCGAGCGGCTGGATGCCGCGGCGCGAGGCTTCGGCTTCAGTCATCAGCAGCGCCGCGGCGGCGCCATCGTTCAGGCCAGACGCGTTACCGGCAGTCACGGTGCCTTCCTTGTCGAAGGCCGGCCGGAGCTTGACCATGCCGTCCAGCGTCGCACCGTGACGGATATATTCGTCGGCATCGACGATGACATCGCCCTTGCGCGACTGAATGGTGAAGGGAACGATCTCATCCTTGAAACGCCCGGCCTTCTGCGCGGCCTCGGCCTTGTTCTGCGAGGAAACGGCAAACTGGTCCTGGTCCTCACGCGAGAGCTGCCACTGGCGCGCGACATTTTCGGCCGTGATGCCCATGTGATAGCCATGGAAGGCATCCATCAGGCCGTCCTTGATCATGGTGTCGACCATTTTCATGTCGCCCATCTTGGTGCCAGCGCGAAGGTGGGCGGCATGCGGGGCCATCGACATGGATTCCTGGCCGCCAGCGACGATGATCCTTGCGTCTCCCGACGCGATCTGCTGCATGCCGAGTGCTACGGCGCGCAGGCCAGAGCCGCAAAGCTGGTTGACAGCCCAGGCGGTCGCTTCCTGCGGAATACCGGCCTTCATCGCGGCCTGACGGGCGGGATTCTGCCCTTCGCCTGCCTGCAGCACCTGGCCGAGGATCACCTCGTCGACTTCCTTGGCATCGACGCCGGCGCGCTCCAGCACGCCCTTGATGGCGGCTGCGCCAAGCTCATGAGCGGGAACGGTCGCAAACGCGCCGTTGAAGGAGCCGACGGCGGTACGAGCCGCGCTGGCGACGACGATGGATGAACTGCTCATGGAAGCCTCCTCATAAAATGAACGTGTATATGAGGCGAAACTGTCAAAGCTTTGCGCCGGAGTCAAACAGCAAGAATTTCCCCCGCGCAGATTTCACGAAGCCGTCATTGCCTGCAGGAAATGCAATCAAAGGAAAGGGCTTGCCGCATCGCACAAAGCGATTGTCACCATGCTTCTTTTGCGTCTACACTCGGGGGTGGAGGAATATTCCATACAATCAGACGGGGCCAGGAGACTGATAATGGCAAAGAATGAGGGCCAGATCGTAATCAAGAAATATGCCAATCGCCGCCTATACAACACTGGCACCAGCACATACGTGACGCTGGACGACCTGGCGGAGATGGTCAAGAAGGGTGAGGAGTTTACCGTCCAAGACGCCAAGAGCGGCGAGGATATTACGCATTCGGTCCTGACGCAGATCATTTTCGAACAGGAATCGAAGACCGGCAACACGCTATTGCCGATTCCCTTTCTCCGGCAGCTGATCGGCTTTTACGGCGATCAGATGCAGATGGTCGTACCGAGTTTTCTCGAACATTCCATGCGTGCCTTCACCGAGCAGCAGGTGCAGATGCGCGAGCAGATGAACCGGGCCTTCGGCGAGACGCCGCTCGGCAAGAATCTGCAACTGCCGATCCAGATGGTCGAGGAACAGGTTCGCCGTAACACCGAGATGTTCCAGCAGGCGATGCAGATGTTTTCGCCCTTCATGAAGCCTCCGGCGAAGGAAAGCCGCAAGGCCGAGGCCAAGGATATCGACGAACTCAAGGAACAGCTCCGCGCCATGCAGAGCAAGCTGGATAGCCTTTGAGGCAAGACAATATGCTTGTGAACGCGTGGAGAGTATTCACCCCCTCTGTCATTGACGTGACATCTCCCCCACAAGGGGGAGATTGGTAGCTCGCGGCATCTCCTTGCCACAAGCAAACATCGCATCCGCAGACACCAAAACTTGATTGCTTTATCAGGCGGCGCAGCACCCTCACAACGATCTCCCCTCTTGTGGGGGAGATGTCACGAAGTGACAGAGGGGTATCAGACGCGATGCATATAAAAGGCCGCTTTTCTTCCACCCTGCATCCTGACCAAAAGAAAAAGGCCGGCGAACCGCCAGCCTTTTTTATTCATGCCATCGAGGCAGCGCAGAAATTATGCGCTTTCCTTCGGCGTCAGAACCTGACGGCCGCGATACATGCCGGTCTTCAGGTCGATGTGATGCGGGCGACGCAGTTCGCCGGAGTTCTTGTCTTCAACATAGGTCGAAGCCTTCAGCGCATCAGCCGAACGGCGCATACCGCGCTTGGACGGGCTTGTTTTTCTCTTCGGTACAGCCATTTTCGTTACTCCACTTTGCGGACGAAACATATCAGCGGCCAGCCAGGCGGCCGAAACAGACATGCATCAATTTCGGAATTTGGCCGGGCTTGTACATGACTTATCGGGCTTTGACCAGTCCCTCTCAGCATTTTTTGCCTGCCGCGCCCGATTCAACCCTATCAGGATCGAATCAGCGGGTCACGCCTCGTCCTCGGGCACGATCCATGTTTCTTTCAGCGCGGCCTCCTCCCATTTCTTCCAGGCAGGCGCCGCTTTCATCACGTCCATATAGTCCCGCGTGTCGGCGGAGACAGGAATGTCGTACCGCTCGAAGCGGCTGACGACCGGAGCATACATCGCATCGGCACCGGAAAAGGCCCCGAACAGAAAAGGACCGCCGGAACGCGAGCGCGCTTCACGCCAGATCGTCTCGATGCGCGCCACGTCATTCATGACGCCATCGGACAGATCGGGACGGCTCACCGGACGCCGCATGTTCATCGGGCAGGCGTCGCGCAGGGCGTGGAAACCCGAAAGTATCTCCATGCTGTAGGATCGCGCCAGCGCCCGCGACTGCCGATCGTCAGGCAGAAGCCCGGCGTCGGGAAAGAGTTCGGCAGTATATTCGATGATGGCAAGCGATTCCCACACCTTGAAGCCACCATGCACCAGCATCGGCACCCTTCCCGTCGGCGAAACCGCGCGAATATTGGGATTGCCGGCCGGAAAATCGAAGGGGATCAGGACTTCATCGAAGGCGATGCCGCAGCCCTCGAGCGCGATCCATGGCCGAAACGACCAGGAGGAATAATTCTTGTTGCCGATATAGAGGGTTAGCTTGTCCATGACCCCTGTTTCCTTGTTAGTTCCCGAATTCGAAGACGCGCAGTTCCTCGAAATGGTTCATGTCCTCGAACGAGCAGAAGGCCGGCGGCCGCAGCTCCAGAACGGGTACTTCTGCGCGCAACTCGGCCACCACATCGTCCAGCATTGCCTGCCAGCGCGGCAACGCCTCATCCGCCAACCGCTCGATGACATAGGTGAAGGTGATGTGAAAGGCATAGGTTTCGTGATCGGGGTGGCGATAGCCAAGGAGATCGGCCAGCGCATTGCGCCATTCCCGCATCGTCTCGCGGTCTGCCTCGGTTGCGCCCTCGACAAGTAGGCCGCTGGGCCGCGCCTTTATCACCGCCACCTTGAACGGATCGCGCATGGAGAAGGCCTTCAGCCGCTCGCCCATGATGCCGGTCATCTCGTCGATCGGCGTATCGAGCGCCAGATCCGCAGGCCAGAAAGGCCGCGTGCGCCGATATTCGATGATCCCCTGGAACAGGGTCATATGCAGGCTGGAGACCGGCGTGAAGGCGAATTGCCGGGCTTCCGGCATCGCCAGGTACTTCTGCCGCGCCGAGACCACCGCACGCTGCGTCTGCGAGCCCTCAGGCAGATGGCAGACGACCGTGTTGCCGGGCTCGGGCTGGAAGATGCCGGAGAGATCGTAGCGCGTGCCGAGATGGCGCGGGGGCTGCGGATGCAGGCTCTTGGCATATTGCAGCAATTCGGGGGAAAAGGCGGAGAAGTCCATGGCATGTCCGATCGTCGTTGGCAGATGCACCGCCCTTACGTTACGAGCAAGAATGCCAGATGACGCTCAACCGATCGAACGACAAGTTCTGATCTCAATCATAAAGGCATTTGATATATGCATCGGCATTTCGCGCGCGGCGCTGGATGAGCGAGGCGAGCTGGCTGAGCCCGCGCCCCGGCTTGCTGGCCACGCGATCGATCGGGTTTGGCAGCGATACCGCGAGAAGGGCTGCCTGGCGGGCAGTAAGCTTGGAAGCAGGCACCTTGAAATGATAGCGCGCCGCCGCCTCGATGCCGTAGATGCCCGGGCCCCATTCGGCGACATTGAGATAGATCTCCATCATCCGCCGCTTCGACCAGACGGCGGAAGCGGAGACCGCCAGCGGCAGCTCCAGCGTCTTGCGCACGAAGGAACGGCTGTTCCACAGAAACAGGTTCTTCACCGTCTGCATCGGGATCGTGCTGCCGCCGCGTGTGGATTTGCCGCGCAATGTCTCCTGCGCGAGCATCCGCATCTCGCCCCAATCGACGCCGCCATGGAAACAGAATTGCCCGTCCTCGGAAACCATCACCGATTTCACCAGCACCGGCGCGATATTGTCGAGCGGAACCCAGCGGCGATCATATCCCTGGAAGGTCACGGCATCGCCCAGCATCAGCGTCGAGACCGGGTGGATGAATGGCAACAGATAAAGGACGATGAAAAGATAGGGCAGCAGGAACACGCCGATCAGAATCAGGACGATGCGCTGCCAAAGCGGACGGGCTCTGAAACGCGCCAAGAGGGAGGACCGTTGCGGCACCTCGCCTTCCTCCTCCTCATGATCAGTCGATATGTCCAATTGCCTGAGGTCCACGGTCGCTCCATCCCGGTGCATTCTCAATGCATCCGGGAAACGCTCTGATGCTGCACTCGTCATATCGTCTACGCAAAGCGATGACCAGAGTGCGACACGATTCCCCATATGGCTGTTGACAATTCTCGTTGCCAGCAACCGCCTCTCATGCCAAACAGCGGCCATGGACAGCACCCATTCCTCATTCGAGCACCGCCTCAAGGACAATGCCGGCAGGATCGAAACCCTGTTGAGCCAGCTTCTGGCCGATGTCAGCCTCGACGACGAAATCGTCCGCCCCAACAGGCTGCTGAGCGCAATGCGCCATGGCGTCCTGAATGGCGGCAAGCGGCTGAGGCCTTTTCTCGTCATGGAATCGGCAGCTCTCCTCGGCGGCAATGCCGAAGCCGCCCTCAGGGTGGGCGCCGCGCTCGAATGCGTGCATTGCTATTCGCTAGTTCATGACGACCTGCCGGCCATGGACGACGACGACCTGCGTCGCGGCCAGCCGACCGTGCATATCGCCTTCGACTATGCGACGGCGATCCTGGCGGGCGACAGCCTGCTGACCTACGCCTTCGACATTATCGCCGCACCCGAAACGGAACTGCCGCCCGAGCGGAAGATGGCGCTCGTTCTGGCCCTTTCACGCGCAGCCGGCATCGGCGGCATGGCCGGTGGCCAGGCACTCGACCTCGCAGCGGAAAAAGAAACACCCGACGAATCCGGCATCACGACGCTGCAGGCAATGAAGACAGGCGCGCTCATCCGCTTCGCCTGCGAGGCCGGCGCCATCATCGCAGGCGCATCGGCAGAAGACCGCAAACGCCTGCGGACTTTCGGCGAAAAGATCGGCCTTGCCTTCCAGCTCGCCGACGACCTGCTCGACCTGACGGCCGATGCCGCCACCATGGGCAAGGCGACGGGCAAGGATGCCGCCCGCGGCAAGGGAACGCTTGTCGGCCTGCACGGCCAGGAATGGGCCGAGGCAACATTGTCAAGGCTGGTGGCCGAAGCCGCCGATCTGTTATCCGGCTATGGAAACAAGGCGGATGTCCTGATCGAAACCGCCCGGTTCGTGGCGAACCGCAAGAGCTGATCCTCACGCTACGATACGAAGTGCCTGGCGGTCGGGCGAGCGGTTTTAGGTACGCGGGGGATACTCCATCAAGTATTGCCAGCCGCGCCTTCGATCCATTCCGCAAGGGAATGTCACCATAACAAGAATCCATGCGTTGCCCGCGTGATTTCCCCTCGGTTTTGTGACAAATTCCGATACCGAATTGGTCTTTAGACGCGGAATTGTCCGCGCCGGCCGACGCCCCCGGGAATTTCTCCATGCGCGAGACGCTTGCCTACCTGCCGCAGATCATGCCGGCCTATATTGCCTATATCATCGCCGTCGTTAGTCCCGGCCCTGCCATCATGGCGATCATCGGCACATCGATGACCCATGGCCGCAAGGCGGGCATGACCATTTCGCTCGGCATTTTCGGGGGATCGCTGACGTGGGCGATTGCCGCCGCCGCCGGCCTTGCCACGCTGCTGCAGACCTACGCGATGGCGCTGGAAGTTCTGAAGATCTTCGGCGGGCTCTATCTGCTCTATCTCGCCTACAAGGCATTTCGCGCCGTACGGGCGCATGGCGATGTGATGACGACCACCGCCGAAACAAGGGTACCGACCTTCAAGTCACTGGTCCTGCGCGGCTACGGCATCCACGTCACCAACCCGAAGGCGATCTTCGCATGGCTCGCCATCATCGCGCTCGGCATGCCGCAGGGCGCGCCCGCCTCCGTGGCGGTGCTGATCGTCGTCATCTGCTGCGCGACCGGCTTCCTGGCGTTCATGGGGTATGCTGTGCTGTTTTCGACGCCGCATGCGCTGAAGATCTATCGCAGCGCACGGCGCTGGATCGAAGGCGCCATGGCCGGCTTCTATTGCTTCGCCGGCATCAAGCTGCTGACGAGCAATATGTAGAGCTCTTCCAGGAAAAGTGTGCAGCGGTTTTCCGTCCGGAATGGCGTGAAAACAAACAGATCTTCTCGCTTTAGCGGCGGATCATTCCGCCGCGACGCTCTTCTGGCCGAAGCGCTTCTCGATATAGTCGGCAACCAGCGCTTCGAAGTCCGAAGCGATGTTCGGACCACGCAAGGTCATTGCCTTTTGGCCGTCGATGAAGACGGGGGCGGCCGGCGTCTCGCCGGTGCCGGGCAGCGAAATGCCGATATCGGCATGCTTGCTTTCGCCGGGGCCGTTGACGATGCAGCCCATGACGGCAACATTCAGCGCCTCGACGCCCGGATATTTCTCGCGCCACACCGGCATGTTCTTGCGGATATCGCTCTGGATATTCTGCGCCAGTTCCTGGAAGACCGTCGATGTGGTGCGGCCGCAGCCGGGACAAGCCGCGACGACGGGGATGAACTGGCGAAAGCCCATGACCTGCAGCAGTTCCTGCGCCACCTGCACCTCACGGGTACGGTCGCCATTCGGCTCCGGCGTCAGGGAAACGCGGACCGTGTCGCCGATGCCATGCTGCAGCACATAGCCCATGGCGGCAGACGAGGCGACGATGCCCTTCGAGCCCATGCCGGCCTCGGTGAGGCCCAGATGCAGCGCATGGTCGGAACGCTCCGACAGCATGGAGTAGACGGCGATAAGGTCCTGCACCTGGCTGACCTTGGCCGACAGGATGATGCGGTTGCGCGGCAGGCCGATTTCCTCGGCGAGATCGGCCGAGATCAGCGCCGACTGTACGATGGTCTCGCGCGTTACCTGCCGGGCCGACAGCGGCGAACCCTCGGCGGCATTCTTGTCCATGAGCGCAGTCAGGAGGTCCTGATCGAGCGAGCCCCAGTTGACGCCGATGCGCACCGGCTTGTCGTAGCGGATCGCCATCTCGATGATCTCGGCGAACTGCTTGTCCTTCTTGTCCTTGAAGCCGACATTGCCGGGATTGATGCGGTATTTCGCCAGCGCCTCGGCGCAGGCCGGGTGATCGGCCAGCAGCTTGTGGCCGATATAATGGAAATCGCCGATCAGCGGCACGTCCATGCCGAGCCGCAGCAGCCGCTCGCGGATCTTCGGCACGGCGGCGGCACTTTCGTCGCGGTCGACGGTGATGCGCACCAGCTCCGAACCGGCCTTGAACAGGGCCGCCACCTGCGCCACGGTCGAATCGACATCGGCGGTGTCGGTATTGGTCATGGATTGCACGACCACGGGCGCGCCGCCACCGACAATCACACCGCCGACATCAACGGCAACGGAGGAACGGCGCGGTTTGGGGTCGAAATCACTGGCAAATGACATGGAAAGCTCTCGCAGACCTTTGAAACAGGTGCCTTTCAGGTGGATCACGAAGCGGTCGTTGTCAACCGCTCCGGGCATCTCTTTTGATCGGGCGGAGCAAGCCCATACCGACCAAAAACGACGAAATTAATGCTTGCTCTCGCCGATGCCGTCAGCGTAGCGCGCCAGCGACGAGAAGGCCAGCACCACGAGCAGCAGCACCGGCAGCGCCATCAGCACCGGTGAGAAGCCGATATGCTCGGCGGCAAAGCCAATGGCGGAAGGCGCGACCAGCATGCCGGAATAGCCGAGCGTGGTGACGACAGAGATGCCGATGCCGGGCTGCAGGCCCGGAATGTTGCCGGCCGCCGAAAAGGCGATCGGCACCATGTTGGAAATGCCGATGCCGCAGAGCGCGAAGCCGAGAATCGCAATCTCCGCGTTGGGCGCCAATGCAGCGGTCAGCATGCCGATGATGGCAAAGACGGTGCAGACGCGCAGCGTCCTAATGGCGCCGAGCCAATCGCGCACGAAATCGCCAGCGAAACGCATGGTCGCCATGGTGGCCGAGAAGGCGGCGAAGCCGAAGCCCGAGAGAATGACCGATGCCCCCTTTTCCTGGCTGAGATAGAGCGCGCTCCAGTCGAGCACCGCCCCTTCCGGCACCATGCAGAACAGTGCGACCATGCCGAGCAGCCAGGGCAACGGAATCATCGGCAGCCGCGCCTTCGGCTTTGCCTCGTCGGGATGTGGCTGATCGCCGAGCACCATCGGCCAGGCAACGACCAGGAACAGGATCGCCAACACGGTGGACACTTCGGCATGGCCAAGAACGCCCCAGCGCGAGATCAGAAAACCGCCGATCGCCGAACCCAGCAGACCGCCTAGGCTCCAGAAGGCGTGGCAGGACGACATGATCGCCCGACGCATGGATTTTTCGACCGAGACGGCATTGGCATTCATCGCGACGTCCATGGCGCCGATGAAGCCGCCGAACAGGAAGAGCGCGATGGCGGCCGTCCAGACGCTCGGGGCCAGCGTCAGCGCCAGAATCATCGGCAGCAGCAGCACACCGAAAGCCCTGACGACGACCCTTGAACCGCGCACGGCGATCTGGGCGCCGGCAAGCGGCATCATCACAAGCGAGCCAACGCCGAAGACGAGGATCATCAGGCCGAGTTCGAATTTCGTGAGGTGCAGCCGCTCGGCGAACTCCGGAATCTTCGGTGCCCAGCAGCCGACCATGAAGCCGTTCATTAGGAATAGCAGGGAGACGGCCGCGCGCGATTTCGTGAAAAATCCGCTCCTGCGCGCCTCAAGACCCTCCGATCTCGTCATATTATCCATAAAAAGCCCTCCAGATCGGTGCCGCAGTCTATTTAAATCGATTGAAATCGCAATGATTGAAAACAGCCAACACAGTCACATTTCGTCTCCCTCTGTTAAAGCGGAGGCAAAGACGTCACAACCTCGAATAAATCATTCATATGTGCACGGCATTGGCAAAATGTCCTATTGACGGCGAAAAAGTAGGCTCCTATCCGTTGAGGCCTGAAAGATCCTTCAGTCGGCCCGAGTCGACAATTTTGTTGCCGGCCATCCTTTTGGTGCTTCCGTGAAAAACCCCATCAGCTATGGCATCCTGCTTACGGTGTTTGCCTACATGCTGTTCACTGCCCATGATTCGGCGGTGAAGCTGCTCGTCGCCTCCATCCCCGTCTGGCAGGTGCTGTTCATCCGAAGCTGCACCATTCTTGCCGGCTGCTTCGTCTTCGAGGGACCGTCGCTGGTTCAGAAGGTGGCGCGCTCGCCGATCATCAAGCCGATGATCGTGCGCAGCGTCATCATCCTGGTCGCCTGGATTTCCTATTATTCCGCCGCCTCCTATCTGCAACTCGCAGAGGTGACGACGCTTTATTACGCAGCGCCGATCGTCGGCACCATTTTGGCGACCATCGTGCTGCGTGAAAAGGTCACCTTCACCCGCTGGATGGCGGTCGGTGTCGGCTTCTGCGGCGTGGTGATCGCCTCCAATCCGGTGGGACTGTCGATCTCCTGGCCGGTCTATCTGGCGCTGCAGGCCGCCGTTCTCTGGGCAACCGGCATGGTGCTGCTGCGCAAGACGGCGCTGCATGAGAAGAGCCATATCCAGATGGCCGTCTCCAACATTATGTTCATCATCCTGACCGCCGGCATGGCGATCGCCCACTGGCAGACGCCGACGCTCTTCCAGGTCGTCCTGCTCGCCGCAACCGGCATCATCGCCGGCGCCGGCCAGCTGGCGCTGTTTGAGGGCATGCGCCAGGCACCCGTCTCGGTGCTGGCGCCGTTCGAATACACCTCGCTTGTCTGGGCCTTCCTGCTCGGCTACCTCATCTGGGGCGACATCCCCGGCGCCAACACCTTCATCGGTGCTATCTTGATCCTGAGCGCCGGGTTGATCATCATCGTGAGCGAGCGGATGAAAAGGCGTACGGCCGCGGCTTGAGGTCAAATGCGGACGGTTGTTGAGCTCGCCTGCGCCGCCATACCTCTCGCTGATGTCGCTACCAGCCGCGGTTGGACACTATCAAGCGCTCCAGCGGCCGACATCGCCTATTGCATCCGTCAAAGCCCGACGCGTCGCATGTGTTCATCGGAATAGCGAGCACCTTTGATCCGAATGTCTGCCGTTTCGATTTCCCGGAGATCCTCCGCAGACAATTCAACCGCCAGCGATCCTATATTTTCATCGAACCGCCCGAGCGTGCGCGTGCCAAATAGCGGAACAATCCAACTCTTCTGTGCCAGCAACCATGCAAGCGCCACCTGCGCAGGTGTGGCACCGCGCCTCGCGCCGATCCCGCTGATCAGATTGATAAGTGTTTGATTGGCTTCACGAGCTTCCGGAGCGAAGCGCGGGATGCCGTTGCGCATGTCCGACTTATCCAGTTCCGTCGTGGTGCCAATCTTACCCGTCAAAAAACCTTTGCCCAACGGGCTGAACGGGACAAAACCTATGCCGAGTTCCTGAAGCACGGGAATGATCTCCGCTTCGGGCTCACGGGTCCATAGGGAATACTCGCTCTGCAGCGCCGCGACAGGCTGAACCGCGTGAGCGCGTCGAATAGAGCCAGCACCGGCCTCCGAGAGGCCGAACCAACGGACCTTTCCTTCGGCAATCAAATCCCTGACGACGCCCGCGACATCTTCCATCGGCACCTCCGGATCGACACGATGCTGATAGAGGAGATCGATGTGATCTGTCCGCAGGCGCCTGAGACTTCCTTCGACGGCGCGACGGATATGATCCGGCTTGCTGTTCACCCCACCATGATTGACGCCTGTGATGGGATCGACATCCCACCCGAATTTTGTAGCGATCTTCACCTGCCTGCGGAGCGGTTCCAGCGCTTCCCCGACCATCTCTTCGTTCGTGAAGGGACCATAGACCTCCGCGGTGTCGAAGAAATCCATGCCGCGTTCCACTGCAGTGCGGATGAGCGAGATCATTTCGGCTCTATCCGGAAGTTCCCGCGCTTTTCCATAGCCCATGGCACCAAGCGACAGTGCCGAGACTTCAAGTCCTTGTCCGAGTTTGCGCTTTTGCATTTTTCCTTCTCCTGCTGTCGAAGGGCCACCAGCCGCTATGCAAACGGGTCGTAGCCAGGCTTCTTGTAGATCAGTTCGGCGCGATCCTGGATATCGGGCACATAGACCCTCTCCACCCAACTCGTGGCAACGAAGTCTTCGATCGCGACGGATACGGCATCCTCACCACATCCAAGCACTGAGTTCACGGCTCGGGTAAGTTCAACGGCCAGAGCCTCCTTCTGTTCACGGCTCCTGCCTGTAACCATTTTGACGATGAGATGCGGCATGATTGCTCCCTTCAATGCGTATGGTCGCGGCCCGCGCCCGCGAACTGATCATCGATCCGAGGTAACGGTTCCCGGTATATTTCGCCCGGTAGGCATCATCGATGCGGTCATTGATCGCGCCATCGGCAACGGTTTCGAAGTTGACGCTGGCTGTCATCCCTGCCGCGGTGATCCGACCGGCTTTCTGCTTCAATGCGGCTTGATACCAACGCGAGGCTTGGCCGTTATAGGCACGTACGAACAGCGCACCGTCGACAACAACCGACCAGATCCATGTCGGCGTGCCATAGGTCACGCCATCCTCTCGAAATGGGGAGATGTGAAGGTCGTCAGATGCTGCAATGCGTTTCAGTTCGTCCTCTGACCATGCCATGTCTAGCGCTCCGCATATTGCCGGTCCGTAACATGCTCCATCCAGTCCACGGCACGACCGTCCAGAGACTCCTGAATGGCTATATGGGTCATGGCCATCGTCGGAGATGCCCCATGCCAGTGCTTCTCGCCGGGTGAGAACCAGACGACGTCCCCGGCCCGGATTTCCTGTATGTCGCCACCTTCTCGTTGGACGAGCCCGGATCCTGACAGGACCACTAACGTTTGCCCGAGTGGATGTGTGTGCCATGCCGTTCGGGCACCCGGCTCGAATGTCACACTGGCGGCCGAAACTCTTGCCGGCAGCGGAGCCGATGCCAGCATGTCAACGCGAACCGAACCGGTGAACCAGTCGGCCGGCCCCCTCGCTGAGGGCTGCGACCCGATACGCTTGATGTCCATGAAACTCTCCTGTCACGACGAGAAGTGTCGCCTCCCGGAGAACATAGACCCTGCCATTTGTTTCGATTAGGCGCTAATATGAGATTGGACTTATATCGGAGATCAATAAATGCGACGCGAAGACCTTGGAGACCTCATGGCATTCCTCGCGGTTGCAGAGGAAAAAAGCTTCACCAAGGCCGCCGCTCGTCTCGGCACATCGCAATCCTCGCTCAGCCTCATCATTCGCAGGCTCGAAGAGCGGCTGGGCGTTCGCCTGTTGACACGAACAACCCGCAGTCTTGCGCCCACGATTGCGGGCGAACAATTGCTGTCGACGCTCAGCCCGGCATTCGGCAACATCGAAGCCCAGCTATCGGCGTTGAGCGAGTTCAGGGAGAAGCCGGCCGGCAATTTCAGGATTACGGCCGGGCAGCACGCCATCGATACGCTTCTGTGGCCTAAGCTATCCAAGTTTCTGGTCGATTATCCGGATATCAAGGTCGAGCTCAACGCGGAGTCTGCATTGACGGATATCGTCGCGGAGCGCTTTGACGCAGGAGTTAGGCTTGGCGATCAGGTCGAAAAAGACATGATCGCCATCCGCATCGGACCGATGGCTCGGATGATTGTCGTGGCCGCCCCGTCATGCTTCGACCATATGCCCATCCCGACCATGCCGCAGGAGCTAACAGCTTACCCCTGCATCAACATTCGGCTTCCAAGCTATGGCGGATTTTATGCGTGGGAATTTGAACGTGACGGGCACGAGCTGCGTGTGAGGGTTGATGGACAAGTGGCGTTCAATGGCGTGCCGCAATTGATAAATGCCGCACTCGATGGTTACGGACTTGCCTATGTCCATGAAGACGTCGTCAGGGAATATCTGCACGACGGGCGCCTTATCCAGGTTCTGGATGAATGGTCTCAGCCGTTTACCGGATATCACCTCTACTATCCTTCAAGGCGGCATCCTTCACCCGCCTTCACGCTGTTGGTAGAGACGTTGAAGTTTCGCCCTTGAAGAGCGAGGGAAGCAGGCTCTGACCAAAGGCAAAGGCACCGGCAATGCGCGAGTATGTCAAAGCAAAACGCCTAAAAACGTTGCCTTACCCTGCCCCAGAAATCACCAACCTCATCCCTTTGAGAAAAATATTCGCAATTGCCCTTTTATCTTGCAGTTTTCTACGCTTCCGCAATGCAATTTTTCTGCGATGTATGCCACATTGATTGAAACCGCTCTCCAGAAACGGAAGAAAACGATGAACTGGTTGAAGACTGTTGCCGCCGCCGCCCTCGTGCAGGCCGCGCTCCTCGTGCCCGCCCATGCCGGCGACAACCTCAAGGCGATCCAGGCTGCCGGTGTGCTGAAGGTCGGTACGGAAGGCACCTATGCGCCATTCACCTTTCATGACGAGAGCGGCAAGCTCACCGGCTTCGATATCGAGATCGCCGAAGCCATTGCCGGGAAGCTCGGCGTCAAGGCGCAGTTCCTGGAAGGCAAGTGGGACGGCCTGATCGCCGGTCTCGATGCCAACCGCTACGACACCGTCATCAACGAAGTCGGCATCACCGATGCCCGCAAGCAGAAGTATGATTTCTCCGATCCCTACATCGCTTCCAAGGCCGTGCTGATCGTCAAGGACAGCAACACCGACATCAAGGATTTCCCCGATCTCAAGGGCAAGAAGTCTGCACAGTCGCTGACCAGCAACTTCGGCAAGCTCGCCACCGAGTCCGGCGCCGAACTCGTCGGCACCGACGGCTTCGATCAGTCGATCCAGCTTGTGCTGACCGGCCGCGTCGATGCGACGATCAACGACAGCCTCTCCTTCCTCGACTTCAAGAAACACAAGCCCGACGCGCCGGTGAAGATCGTCGCCCAGCAGGCCAATGCCGATTATTCCGGCGCTATCATCCGCAAGGGGGAGCCGGAACTGCAGGCCGCCATCAACAAGGCACTGGCCGATATCAAGGCCGATGGCACCTATGACAAGATCTCCAAGAAATACTTCGGACAGGACGTTTCGAAGTAAGGGAATAGGCAGAAACGTGAAATTGTGAAAAAGATGCGTCCGGGGACATCTCCGGACGCATTCTCTTATGGAAAGGGCGCTTCTGCGTGGAGCACTGGTTGCAATTGATGTGGGAGTCTTTGGGTACGCTGCTTTGGGCAGGGCTCGTCTTCACCATCCCGCTCACCCTGATCACCTTCGTCCTCGGCCTGCTGCTCGGCCTCGTCACCGCCGTCGTCAGGCTGTTCGGTCCACGGCCGCTCGTCGCCGTCGCGCGTTTCTATGTCTGGGTGATCCGCGGCACGCCGCTTCTGGTGCAGCTCTTCGTTATCTTCTACGGCCTGCCGAGCATGGGCATCCTGCTGGACGCCTTCCCGGCCGCCGTCATCGGCTTCACGCTGAATGTCGGCGCCTACTCGTCCGAAATCATCCGCGCCGTCATCTCCTCGGTGCCCAAGGGCCAGTGGGAAGCTGCCTATTCCATCGGCATGAACTGGCGCCAGGCGATGAGCCGCACCATCCTGCCGCAGGCAGCGCGCGTTGCCGTGCCGCCGCTGTCCAACACCTTCATCTCGCTGGTCAAGGACACCTCGCTTGCCGCCGCCATCACCGTGCCGGAGCTGTTCCAGGCCGCGCAACGCATCGTCGCGACCACCTATGAGCCGCTGATCCTCTATATCGAGGCGGCCATCATCTATCTCGTGCTCAGCACCTTCCTCTCGACGCTGCAGGGTTACCTCGAACGCCGTTTCGCCCGCTCCGGCGGCACGCTGGAGGCACAGGCATGATCGAGCTGTCGCATATCGAAAAACGCTTCGGCGACAACGTCATCCTCAAGGATATCAGCCTCGTCATCCCTGAAGGCACGGTGACGGCGCTTGTCGGGCCTTCGGGCGGCGGCAAGAGCACGCTTCTGCGCTGCATTAACCTCCTCGAAATCCCTACGGCCGGCACCATCCGCATCGGCGACGAGACGGCCACCTTCCAGCCCGGCAAGAAGCCTGCCTGGCAGGACATCCAGAAGATCCGCCGCCAGACCGGCATGGTCTTCCAGAATTTCCAGCTCTTTCCTCATCAGACCGCCATCGGCAATGTCATGGAAGGCCTGACGACGGTGTTGCGCTGGCCGCAAGACAAAGCCCGCGCCCGCGCCGTCGAGCTTCTGACCAAGGTTGGCATGGCGCACAAGATCGACGCGTGGCCCTCGACACTGTCAGGCGGTCAACAGCAGCGTGTGGCGATCGCCCGCGCGCTTGCCCCCTCGCCGCGCGTGCTGCTCTGCGATGAGCCGACCTCGGCCCTCGATCCGGAATTGGCGGCGGAAGTGGTCGATGTTCTCGGCAAGCTTGCCAATGAGGGCACGACCATGGTGATGGCGACGCACGACCTGCGGCTTGCCTCGAAGATCGCCAATAATGTGGTCTTTCTCGAAGCGGGCAACATCGTCGAGACCGGCTCCTCCCGCAGCATATTCGGCGCCCCGGCGCAGGAGCGCACCAAGCAATTCATCTCGACGCTCAATGCCAGCCATAGCTACGACATATGAGCGGCAGGGCATCGCGAAGCGCCCATTGCGCCCGAAGAGGCGCATTGACGGCATGCGGCTTTCTGGTTAGCTCTTATGCCATGAACACGACATTGGTCATCGTAGTGGTAGGAAGGCGCATGGGCAGGATGGTGTAACCATCCGGCGAAAGCTCCCATGCGCGGTAAGCAGGCTCCTGACGGGGCCTTTTTTATTGCCCGAAATCCGGACAGCACCTCGTCAGATCTTCCTCGACTTCCCCCACTTCCAAGACGGACAAGGCCATGACGCGCAACGAGAGCCGCATCGAAAGTTCAGCAAAGCAAACCATCGAAAACCCGGAAACTGAAAGGGCGCCGCCGAGGCTGACGACCCTCATCCTGCTTTCGGCGCTTGCCGTGTTGCCGGTCAACATGATCCTGCCTTCGCTGCCGAAGATCGCTGCGGCATTCCATGCCGATTTCGCCCTCGTGAACCTCTCGGTTGCCGGCTTTTCCATCGTCACTGCGTTCCTGGAGGCGATCGGCGGCGTGATATCGGACCGCTTCGGCCGCCGACCGGTCGTCCTGACGGCGCTCTCGGTCTTCATCGTCGCCTCGATCGGCTGCGTTCTCGCCCCTGACATCGGCATCTTCCTGCTATGCCGCATGATGCAGGCGTGCATCGGCCCCTGCTACTCCGTCGCCCTCGTCATCATCAAGGAAACTTCAAACGATCGGGAGGCCGCCAGCAAATTCGGCTATCTCGCCATGGGATGGGCGCTGGCGCCCATGGTCGGCCCCCTGTTTGGCGGTTCGCTGGACGAGGTTTTCGGCTGGCAGGCAAGCTTCGTCACCCTCGCGATCCTGGGCATCGCGGCCTTTCTTCTGTCCCTACGCGAACTGAAGGGATCGAGAGCGCCCATGTCGGGTGCGCGGAGAAACTATCTTGCCTCTTACGGCCTGCTGCTGCGCTCGGCACGATTCTGGGCCTATGCGCTCTGCATGGCATGCTCGATGGGCGTGCTCTATATCTTCCTCGGTGGGGCGCCGCTCACGATCGGCGACACGCTTGGCGGCTCAAGCGCAATGCTCGGCTTCTATATGGGCCTGGTTCCCGCCGGCTTCATACTCGGCAGCTATCTGGCCGGTCGCTACGGGGCACGCATCCCTCTCGGCATGATCCTTGTCATAGCGCGGTTTCTTACCTGTATCGGCTTGATATCAGGCCTTACCCTGTCGCTGTCCGGCATGACGCATGTTTGGGCGCTCTTCGGCCCCTGCGTCTTCATCGGCATCGGCAACGGCCTCACCATGCCGGCGGCCAATAGCGGCGCGATGTCGGTACGATCAGATATGGTCGGGACGGCCGCGGGGCTCGCCGCCGCCATGCGAATATCAGGCGGCGCGCTCATCGGCTCCATTGCCGGACTATTCCTCGAGCGGTCGCCGACAATCCATACCCTGTTCACCCTGATGCTGATGTCGGCCTTGCTCGCGCTACTGGCGGCATTCTGGGCTGCCATGATCGAGAAACGGGCCTGCTGAAGGGCGGCTAACCGACACGCTTGCTCATATGGACAAGAAAACTGTCCTTGAGGGGTTCTTCGCGATCGATCGCATAGCCGTGTCTCAGATAGAGCTGCACGTTCTCGGCAAAACGCTTGTTGGTATAGAGCCGGAGTACCTTCAGGCCGAGCGAAGCAGCCACCTGCTCGGCATGGGCAAGCAGCTTTTTACCTATGCCCTTTCCCTGATGGCGGGGCGATACGGCGATGTTCTCGATCAACAGATGACCGGCGCCCGGCGCCATCTCGATCAGAGCTACAAGCTCTCCATCGGCCTCCACCAGATCGATGCGATGCTTGCGCACGGCTTCGGCATAGTTTGCCGTCATCGGCAGCGGCTCACGACCGATGAGCGGCACCCATTTGCCGTAGGCTTCACGCGTCAGCGCGCGAATGGCATCGACATCGGCATCGGTTGCCGCCCGCAAGGAAATCGCTTCCGTCACTCCTCCACCCTCCTTCGCTCGGCCAACTCGTTTGCGCGGCTTTTGCGGCAAGGTTTCCCATCCTCTCCGCGGCTGGAAATGTCAGGCCGGCAGGATCTTGTAACCCTTCGCGCCCCGCTCCACGCGGCCAAAGCCGGTGATGTGGCCGCCGGCGACGATCCAGCCTTCGCGGGCCGCGTCTTCCAGAGCCACTTGGCGGGTGCGGGCCGCCTGCCCGGGATCGAGATCATAGGCAAGGCCGATTTTCGGGTCACCGGGCTGTAGATCCCCGACATGCAGGGTATCACCCCAGATCAGCAAGGAATTGTCGCCGCCGCGAAGCAGATAGCCTGTGTGGCCGGGCGTGTGCCCCGGCAGCGAATGCGCCTCTATGCCGGTAAGCACTTCGCCTGGCCCGATCCGCTTTATGCGCGACCCGTAGACGCGCTGCAGCTGCTCGGCAATCTTGAAGCCACCGCGTCTCGCCTCCGGCAGCGCCTCACGTTCAGCCTGATCGGTGAAAAAGGCGATATCACGCTCCGGTACGAACACCTCTGCATGCGGGAAATACGGCTCGTCGCCATCGAACAGGCCGAGTGCATGATCGCCATGGATATGGGTGAGCAGAACGCCCTGGATTTCATCCGGCGAAATACCCGCATCATGCAATGCCGATCGTGCATGGCCGTATTTCGGCCCCCAGGACGTGCCCGTCCCGGCATCGATCAGAAAAGCCCCGGCAGGCCCGCGCAGAAGGAAGCAGTTCACATCCACCTGAAGCGTCGGCTTGCCCCAGGTTTCAATCGCGTGCCGCCGGGCAGCATCGCCATCCGCGTGGACCAACACATCCGCCGGCGCCTCGAAGAGGCCGTCGAGCAGAAGTGTAACGTCGTATTGCCCGATATGCAGGGAACGATCAGTCATGGCTGCGCCTCTGTCCGAAAAGCTGCACAAAAAGGGCCGGCTCCGAGCCGGCCTTTTTCGTATCTCTATGGACGCTCAGGCGCCGTAGACGACAAGCAGATCCTTGGCGTCGATCTGGTCGCCGGCGCGCACCAGCACCTCGGAGATCGTGCCGTCCTTCTCCGCATGCAGCGCCGTCTCCATCTTCATCGCCTCGATCGAGACGAGAACATCGCCGGCCTTGATAGCCTGCCCCGACGAAACGAAAACAGTGGAGATGACACCCGGCATCGCGCGCCGACATGGGCTGCATTGCCCGTCTCAGCCTTGCGGCGCACCGCGCTGCCGGAAGCGCCATGGGCGCGATCCGGCACCTTGATGCGGCGTGGCTGGCCGTTGAGCTCGAAGAATACGGTCACCATGCCCTTGTCGTCGGTCGCCGTCATCGCCTGGTTGACGACGACAAGCGTCTTGCCCTTCTCGATTTCGGCAAACAGCTCGCCGCCTTCCTTCAAGCCATAGAAATAGGCGGGCGTCGGCAGCACCGAGACCGGGCCATAGGTATCTGCGGCCAGCGCATAGTCGGTGAAGACCTTCGGGTACATCAGGTAGGAGGCGAATTCGAAATCATCGACCTTGCGCTCCAGCTTGGTCTCGATCGCTTTGCGCTCGGCATCGAGATCGGCCTCGGCCAAGAGCGAACCAGGACGCACCGTATAGGGCTTGTCGCCCTTCAGCGCCTTCTTCTGCAGGGCATCAGGCCATCCGGCCGGCGGCTGGCCGAGATCGCCCTTCAGCATGGAGACCACGGATTCGGGGAAGGAGACTTCACGATCCGGGCTGACGACATCAGACACCGTCAGGTCCTGGCTCACCATCATCAGCGCCATGTCGCCGACAACCTTGGAAGACGGCGTTACCTTGACGATATCGCCAAACATCTGGTTGGCGTCGGCATAGGCCTGAGCCACCTCGTGCCAACGGGTCTCGAGGCCGAGCGAACGGGCCTGTTCCTTGAGGTTGGTGAACTGTCCACCGGGCATTTCATGCAGGTAGACTTCCGAAGCGGGCCCCTTGAGATCGCTCTCGAAGGCAGCATACTGGTGGCGCACGGCCTCCCAGTAGAAGGAGATGCGGCGGATCCATTCCGGATCGAGGCCCGGATCGCGCTCCGTACCCTTCAGAGCCTCGACGATCGAGCCGAGGCAAGGCTGCGAGGTATTGCCCGACAGCGCATCCATGGCCGCATCGACGGCGTCGACGGCCGGCATCGACGGCGGCGAGCACCGTTGCAGCCGCAATGCCCGACGTATCATGGGTGTGGAAGTGGATCGGCAGGCCGGTCGCCTCGCGCAGTGCCTTGAACAGCACCTTGGCAGCAGCAGGCTTCAGCAGGCCGGCCATGTCCTTCAGCGCGATGATGTGCGCACCGGCCTTTTCCAGCTCGACGGCCAGATCGGTATAGTACTTCAGATCATATTTCGGCCGGGCGGAATTGAGGATATCGCCCGTGTAGCAGATCGCCGCCTCGCAGAGCTTGTTCTCCTCGGCAACGGCATCCATCGACACGCGCATGTTTTCGACCCAGTTCAGGCAATCGAAGACGCGGAACAGATCGACACCGCCCTTGGCCGCCTGACGAACGAAGTATTTGACGACGTTGTCGGGATAGTTGGTGTAGCCGACGCCGTTTGCGCCGCGCAGCAGCATTTGCAGCAGCAGGTTAGGCGCCGCTTCGCGGATGAGCGACAGGCGCTCCCACGGATCTTCGGTAAGGAACCGCATGGAAACGTCAAAAGTGGCGCCCCCCCAGCATTCCAGCGACAGCAGCTGCGGCAGGGCGCGCGCATAGGTGCCCGCTACGCTGGCAATATCATAGGTACGCATGCGCGTGGCGAGCAGCGACTGATGGCCGTCGCGCATCGTCGTGTCGGTCATCAATACGCGTTTTTCATTGCGCATCCATTCGGCGAATTTCTGCGGGCCGAGCTTGTCGAGCAGCTGCTTGGTCCCGTCTGGGACCTTCGCGTCGATATAGGGCAGGACCGGTTCGGACGCCTTCGGCGAAGGTGTCGGGCGGCCGCGCGTTTCAGGATGACCGTTGACAGTGACATCGGCGAGATAGGTCAAAAGCTTGGTGGCGCGATCCTGGCGCTTGACCTGCTGGAACAGCTCCGGCGTCGTATCGATAAACCGCGTCGTATAGCTGTTGTCGCGGAATTTCGGGTGGGTGATGATCGCTTCGAGGAAGGTCAGGTTCGTCGCGACGCCGCGAATGCGGAATTCGCGCAGAGCACGGTCCATGCGGGCGATCGTCTCGTCCGGCGTCGACGCCCAGGCCGTCACCTTGACCAGCAGCGGATCGTAGAAGCGGGTGATGATGGCGCCTGAATAGGCCGTGCCGCCATCAAGGCGAATGCCGAAGCCGGCGGCAGAACGATAGGCGGTGATGCGGCCATAATCCGGAATGAAATTGTGCTCGGGATCCTCGGTCGTCACGCGGCACTGCAGCGCATGGCCGTTGAGGCGGATATCCGCCTGCTTGGGAACGCCCGATTCCGGCGTGCCGATGGCAAAACCGTCGAGGATATGGATCTGCGCCTTGACGATATCGATGCCGGTGACGACTTCGGTCACCGTATGCTCGACCTGGATGCGCGGATTGACTTCGATGAAGTAGAATTTGCCGGTATCGGCATCCATCAGATATTCGACGGTGCCGGCGCCGACATAATTGGTCGCACCGGCGATCTTCAGCGAATAGGCCGCCAGTTCCTGGCGCTGCGCATCCGTGAGATAGGGCGCCGGCGCGCGCTCCACGACCTTCTGGTTACGGCGCTGAACGGAACAGTCACGCTCGAACAGATGCACGACATTGCCATGCGTATCACCAAGCACCTGGCTTTCGACGTGGCGGGCACGCTCGACGAGCTTTTCGAGGTAGACTTCATCCTTGCCGAAGGCAGCCATCGCCTCGCGCTTGGCCTCGGTCACTTCCTTGGCAAGATCGGCCTCGGAGCGGATGGCGCGCATGCCGCGACCGCCACCGCCCCAGGATGCCTTGAGCATCACCGGATAGCCGATCTCTTCGGCCATCTTGGCGACTTCCGCCATATCGTCGGGCAGCGGCTCGGTTGCCGGGACCACCGGCACGCCGACCGAGATCGCCAGATTGCGGGCGGCGACCTTGTTGCCAAGCTGGCGCATCGTGTCGGCGCGCGGGCCGATGAAGATGATGCCGGCGGCATCGCAGGCATCGACGAATTCCGGGCTCTCAGAAAGCAGTCCGTAACCGGGATGGATCGCATCGGCACCGGAGAGCTTGGCGACGCGAATGATCTCGTCGATCGACAGATAGCTCTCGATCGGACCGAGATCGCGGGCAAGATGCGGGCCGCGGCCCACCTGATAGCTCTCGTCCGCCTTGAAGCGATGCAGTGCCAGTTTGTCTTCCTCGGCCCAGATGGCCACCGTTTTTATGCCAAGCTCGTTGGCGGCACGGAATACGCGGATGGCGATTTCGGAACGGTTGGCAACCAGGATCTTGGAAATGGGCAATGCAGTCTCCTCATGCATCGAAACGGGCAATGCTGCACCCGCGAAGAAAATTCTTAACTTCTTGTCACAAGAAGTGTCAATTTCCCCGGCGGGTCGGAAATCAAAATAGTTGCCGCTACGGAATAAGTCCGTTTCTGAAAGCAATGGCAACGATGTGCTGTCGGTTCTTGGCTTTCAGCTTGTCCTGAATGCTGTTCATGTACCAATCGACCGTGTGATTGGAGATCGCCAGCAGCCGGCTGATCTCGATCGACGTCATGCCATCGGCCAGATGGCTCAGCACTTCGAGCTCGCGCTTGGTCAGCTTCAGATCGTCCTTGGCAGCCTCCTCCAGCGATTGCGCCTCGTCGCGCAGCTCCAGAAGCCGCCAGAACGCCTTCTTGGCAACCGCATCGAACAGAGACAGCTCCGTCGGCGACAGATCCACAGCGTCGCCGCCGATCGTCATGGTGCCAAGCAGACCGTTGCGCCCGTGAATCGGGAAGATGTAGCCGTCGACCAGCCCGTTGGCGCGAGCATCCGCCATCATCTGTTCCATTCGCCGCCAAAGCGGGTCCAATTTCTGCGCAGCCACGGCATCGCTCCAGCGAAATGGACGCTGCGCCCGGGTGGCATAGCGCGCCACCGGATCCACAAGCATGTATCTCTTGTTCATATAGGTTAGCGGCCATTTGTCGGGCCATCGACCCGCCAGAATGAAGCTGGCGATATCGACATTCGGTCGCGGCTGCTTCAGCAATCCATAAAAATCGAACTTGTAGGAACGCAGCACAAGCTCGAGTTCACCCACGACATTCTTGGCAAGCTTGCATTCTTCGATGACCACAAGCAGTTGTAATAAAGAATGGATATTCACATCTACCCCTTGGCTTTTCAGCCTGAATTGCTGGCGCGCGGACATCCCCATTCATGTCCCCCCGGTTCAAAACGCACCTCGTCGCCAGCGACCTCCCCATGCCCACATGGAATTAAACGCTTATGGCGAGCTTTTTGTCATTCAACCCTGGATGGCAAGTCTTGCGCGATATGGGAACGCGACGCCACGAGAAACCATAAACTGTCATATTTTAGCGAAGACCGATAGCGCCTGCTACATGATCTCGCGCGTATTACGCGAAAATTATCGTGAGAAAACAGCTTCAGATTCCGTTAATCGCCGGTTCAGGTAGCGATCTGTAGTGTCGCAGCATTCCTAGTTTTGCTTGTGCAAGAGGGTGCCAGACGTGTCGCTGTTCAAAGTCTATGCAAGAGCCCTGAAGTATCTTGGCGCGTATCGATATCGCGTCTGGATGGTCGTGATCGCAAACATCGCATTGGCGATGACGACGATCTACGAACCGGTTCTATTCGGCCGCATCTTCGACGCCATTGCCAAGAAAGAGGCAGTGACGCCGACCATGATGCTCTGGGCCGGTTTTGCCGTGTTCAGTGCCGTGGCCTTCATCGTGGTATCCCGCGAGGCGGATCGTCTCGCACATGGTCGCCGCGCATCCTTGCTGACCGAAGCATTCGGCCGCATCATTTCCATGCCCCTGTCCTGGCATAGCCAGCGCGGCACGGCGAGTGCGCTGAACACGCTGCTGCGTGCCTGCGAAGCACTGTTCGGCCTGTGGCTCGAATTCATGCGCAATCACCTGACGACCGCCGTTGCGCTGGTCGTGATGATCCCGACCGCCATGGCCATGGACCTGCGTCTCTCGGCCGTGCTCATCCTGCTCGGCATTTTCTACTGGACCATCGGCCAGCTCGTCATGAGCCGGACGAAGGACGGCCAGACTTCGGTCGAAGGCCACTACAATACGGTCTTCTCGCATGTCAGCGACTCGATCAGCAACGTGTCGGTGCTGCATAGCTACAACCGCATCGAAGCCGAAACCAAGGCGCTGAAGTCCTTCACCGAGCGGCTGCTTGCCGCCCAGTATCCGGTCCTCGACTGGTGGGCACTTGCCGGCGCGCTGAACCGCACCGCCTCGACTGTTGCCATGATGGCGATCCTGATGATCGGCACCGTGCTCGTCCAGGACGCAGCCTCAGCCTCGGCGCGCTGATCACCTTCATCGCCTTCGCCAACGTGCTGATCGGCCGTCTGGAACAGCTGCGTAACTTCGCCAACCAGATTTTCGAAGCCCGCGCCAAGCTGGTGGACTTCTACACGCTGGAAGATTCGGTCCGCGAACGCGAAGAGCCGGCTGGCCTGGCCGAAATCAGGGACGTCAAGGGCGAAGTGGAATTCCGCAACGTTTCCTTCGGCTTTGCCAGCACCTCGCAGGGCCTGCACGACATCTCCTTCAAGGTGAAGGCTGGCCAGACCGTTGCCATCGTCGGCCCGACCGGCGCCGGCAAGACGACGCTGGTCAACCTGCTGCAGCGTGTCTTCGATCCGCAGTCCGGCCAGATCCTCGTCGACGGCAACGATATTACCAAGGTGACGCGCCGCTCGCTGCGCCGCTACATCGCCACCGTCTTTCAGGATGCTGGCCTGCTGAACCGCTCGATCAGCGACAACATCCGCCTCGGCCGTGAAGGCGCGACCCAGGAAGAGATGATCCGCGCCGCTCAGGCGGCCGCCGCCAACGACTTCATCGAAACCCGCGAAAGCGGCTACGAGACCCGTGTCGGCGAGCGTGGCAACAAGCTGTCCGGTGGTGAACGCCAGCGTATCGCGATTGCCCGCGCCATTCTGAAGGATGCGCCGATCCTCGTGCTTGACGAAGCCACAAGCGCGCTCGACGTTGAAACGGAGAACAGGGTCAAGGCGGCGATCGACAATCTTCGCCAGAACCGCACGACCTTCATCATCGCCCACCGCCTGTCGACGGTACGCGAGGCTGATATCGTCCTCTTCCTCGAGAACGGTCGCGTCATCGAGAACGGCAGCTTCAGCGCGCTCAGCCAGAGCAACGGCCGCTTCGCCGCCCTGCTGCGCGCCAGTGGTATCTTGACGGACGAAGAAGTCCGCAAGGCACATACGACGGAACACGAAGCCGCCTGATCTTCGCAAGGGGCCCAAGATCGAAGCCGGGAGAGCACCACTCTCCCGGCTTTTTCGTTGCCGAACCGTCTGGTCGGATAACGTTTGTCGGGCCAGCGTGATCTCACTAGAACCTGTGCCTTGCCCCTCACCCCAGCCCTCTCCCCGTTAAACGGGAGAGGGAGCTTATCGCACAAAGTCAGCTCTTTCCCACCACGAGTACCGCAAACACAGGACGAGTCCCCTCTCCCCGCCTGCGGGGAGAGGGTTAGGGTGAGGGGCTTTGCCTGCCAAAACTTGCGTCCAGAAAACGCAGCCGGCCCCAAAACAAAGAAAGGCCCGGCGGGAAAACCGGGCCTTTCCGCTTTTCTGATCGGAGGTCAATTCGGCTGGGCGCTACCAGGAGTTAACATCGGCACCCAACTGAGATCGGATCAGAACTTGCGCTCGAAGCGGAGTACGCCGGCCCACTGGTCGCGGTCGGCGGCATCCCAATTGGTGTAGGAGACTTCCGGCTCGATCAGCAGATCCTTGACCGGACGCCAGGCAACGTTGGCCGTGGCGGCGAAGATCTTCGAGTCGGTGTAGGCCACCTGAGCATTGGCCTGCAGTTTCGGGTTCAACTGATAGCTGGCACCCGTCCAGAACGCCCAATCACCCCAGCCGCAATCCGCGCCATTGGTCGGGCAGGCGGAACGGTTGCTGTTGAGATAGGAGCCGGCATACTTGTTCAGCTTGTCGCCGTTGGTATTCCAGCCACCCATGAGGAAGGCCTTGAAGGCACCGAAGTCGGCATCGACACGGGCCTTTATCGCACCTTCTTCGACGACGCTGTCATAGCCGCCGATGACGCGAAGGGTCCATGCACCCGTCTTGTAGCCGGCGCCGAGAACGACGTCGGGAGCATAATGGTTGCCCTTGCCGGTCTGCCATGCGCCGCCATAGGACGAGGTGTCGCTCGCCGAGTTGGAATCTTCCAGCGAGATCACAGCCGTGAAGCCGTTGCCGGCATCATATTTGTAGGTGAGCTGGTTGAGTTCCTTCGGGCCGTCATAGATGACGTCGTCGTTGATGACGTTGCCGGCATAGCCCATGTAGTAGTTGTACTGCGAGTCCGCCTTGCCGACGAGGAAGCCGCCGAGGCTGATATTGGCCCAGAGCAGCTTGGTGCTCGTGGTGTTGCCGTCGTTCCAATCCCAGCGGATGACCGTATTGGTCTTGAGCGGACCATATTCGGTGTCCGTCGCGGTATCGACGGCCAGCTCCGCGCGCGTGTGCCACAGCGTGCCGACCTTGCTGCGGGCATTATAGGCATCGTGCCATTCGCCTTCGGTGCGGACGCGACCGCCGACTTTCAGGCAGGTTTCAGTGCCAGGAATAAAGAAGTAGCCAGCGCCATAGGCATCGCAAATGCGAACATACTGAAGCGGTTCCGGCTCGGCAGCCACAATGGCGTCAGCCGCCTGTGCCCCCGATGCAGCTGCCAGAGCGGCGGCCGAACCGAGAAGAAGACTTCTGATATTCATAGATTACTCCAATCCAAAATAGATTGGGCATGAGTTATCGCGCCGAAAATTCGACGATCCCTACCCCATTCCCGATTTTGATAATCCCCACGATTGCACGGCGCTTCCTTTCGGAAACGCCGGCGACGCGATGGCGGCGCTCCCCGAGCGCCGTCACGTCGTCGATATAACAATTAAATTTTGCACAACAAGATTTTGGGCACCCTAATTTCTGCTGCGACGCACCCAATTCATTTCGCGTTGCAGAAAAATCACGTCACACTTCCTTCGCGAAAGTGTCACAATGGAATTACAAAGGGAAATCAGATGATTGAGCCGAACGCCAAGTCCAGCTCCGGGAAGCGCTCAGTGACGCTTCCCGATATGAACCGGCATGGCGATCGCCCTCGCCGGTGCCTTCTCAGCCCTTTGAGCGCCAGCCTGGAGCCGCTTGTGCTCGAGATGATAGGCGTAGAGGAACTGCGCGGCGATACCAATGACGACATAGATAGCGCCGACGACCGGGTTCGAATGGGTCACGTAGAGGAGGACCTGGCCCGCCATGGCGAGGATCGTACCAGCAACGAAGATGCTCAGCGAATGCCGCCCGAGGATCGTCAGCGGATGATTGGCGGAACGGCGCAGGAACCGCGAAATCGAGGGAACGCTGACAATCAGATAGGCGAGCGCCAGCACATGCAGCAATCGCGGCAGCGACAGGAAAGTCTTGTCGAAGCCGGTGACCACGTTCGGCAGGCCAAGCGTCGCCAGATAGTCGCCGAGCACCCAGAGCTTGTCGGTCACCCAGATGAACGACAGGAGCACATAGGCGGAGGCGAGCGCGATCAGCAGCGGATGAACAGGCATCCGCCCGCCGCGCTTCACATGCATCGTAGCGGTAAAGCCGATGACGAACAGGAATTGCCAGGATAGCGGATTGAGGAACCAGAAACCGTCGAGCAGCGTCGTATGCGGTGCGATGTAATAGATACCCGCCACAAGCCAGACGGCGGCAGAGACGGCAAGCAGGAGCAGGCGGCTTTTCGCTTCCAGCAGCATGATCAGCGGCAGCATCAGAAACAGGGCGGCATACATCGGCAGGATGTTGTTGTAGCCGATCTGGTGACCAAGCGTCAGCAGGGCCGGAATGCCGCGCGCCGGATCCATCAGCAGTGCGAGGATATTCACTTCCGTCAGGAGGCCCTTCTGGTGGAATATCCAGGCGCCGGAAATGAACAGGATCAGCGTCACGAAGGTTGTGATCATATGCGCGGTGTAAAGCGTGAAGGCGCGCTTCACCGCCTTCCACATCATCGCCAGCCGGTTGCCGGGAGAAAACCTCGTTCCATAGGCGAGACCCACGGAAATGCCGGAGATCAGCACGAAGGCTTCGGCTCCATCGGAAAATCCGAAATTCTTCGAGGTTATCGACTCGAAGATCTGCCCAGGAACGTGATTGATGAAGATCATGATCAAAGCCAAGGCTCTCAGGACATCCAGTCGTGTGTCCCGCGTCGCCACTGGCTTCGGCACATTGATTTGTTGTGCCGGTGTCAGGCCGATATCCGCCCTTGAGTTCATGAAACTCTCCTGTTCCAACAATCAAATGCAATCAAGGCCAAAGAGTTCCCCCTTTGGCCCCGATCTTCGAAGTGAAACAGTGCAAAACGCTACTGTTCGATCGGATAGCCCTCTTCGGGATGGGCGACCGCCCTGTCATTACGTTGACCGAGTATCCCATCGCATCAGGCGCTTTTGAGACAGAAATACGGCGATTTCCGCTCGATAGATTGCAGATTGATGTCTGCCGTAAAGTCATCCCAGTTCGAAAGCAGCGCCGGCTTGACGCAAGCTAACCTGTGTTTGAAGCGGAAGCCGAAAACGCCTCCGATTGCTACGCGATACAGCCAGCCGGCCGAGATCCTGAGCGCTAGGTCCAACCGGCCAAACCGGTCAATTTCCCTTCGCTGTAAATATCAGCGGCAGCGATACAGGGCTTTACACGATAGATATCGGCCCGATCACGATCGCGTGCGTACTTTCATTTAGGGCGAATCGACTTCGCCCGGCGGAGTTTATCGCCTGAACAAGGAGGGATGTCACGGGTGAAAATGACGAGGGAGTCCATGTGGAAAAACGCGGCATCGACAACTCGGTCAACCGCGCTTTCAATATCCGTCATGTGAGGAAATGGATTTAACGGGAGTCTATTGGCAGAAGGCGATCAGATCCGCCTTCTCCACACAGAACTCACCAATCAGACGACGATGCCGCAAACAATGGCCGCAACGAATAAAAATGCCGCGGAAAACAGAACGACGTGAATCGCTGTCTGGATCTTGTGCCGCGTCTTGGCAGCTCGCTTGGAACCATCGAACTGATTCACATGCGTATTCGACATACCCAAATTCGCCATGTGTTGCCTCCGTTCGTTTTTCTTATCTATCTCGGCTTAAGCGCAGAAACGAATATTCATACATTTCCTATCAATTAGGTAGAGATGAATTTCCGTCCAGAACATCGCTCGAGAAAAAATAAACCACTGGATTGCAAAGGGCTCAAAAGATCGGCGAAGCCAAATCAGCAGAGAATGCGGCGAGCCCAAATCAAGCTGCGCTCGATGGCGCTGGTATCGGCGGCCTGCTCTTCGGCAGGTCCGGCCTGGCGGCGGCTATTGTCTTCGCAATGAGAAGCGGACCGTGCACCTTCCTGCTTCGCCGGAACTGGCGGATGAAGATATCCCATGGTCATGCCACCCATGAAAAACATGCCTGCCTCCACTTGCGTGTGACCCTTAATCGGGATCACGAAAGTTAACCGCCATTAACGAGATCATGACAGAATTGCGGCAGGTGTCAATAGTCTACAGGATTGGTCGTGTTTCAAGGGCGATTCGTTAATGCCGCCCGAGGGTTGGATATCGTCCGCTCAAGCGCGGACGAAACCCTTGCTGGCGATCATCAGATTGCGCGTATAGTCTTGGCTGACGTCGCCTGCCGCCAATTGCTGAGCACTCAGCCGCTCGACGACCGCACCGTTGCGCATGACCACCAGACGCTCGCACATATGCGTGACGACGCCGAGATCGTGGCTCACCATGACGAAAGTCAGATTGCGATCTCTGCGCACCTGTTCGAGCAGGTTGAGCACTTCCGCCTGCACTGAGGCATCGAGAGCCGAGGTCGGCTCGTCAAGCAGCAGGATCGACGGTTCGACGATCAGCGCGCGGGCAATGGCGACGCGCTGGCGCTGGCCGCCAGAGAGCTGGTGCGGATAGCGGAAGCGGAAACCGCTGCCGAGACCCACTTCATCAAGCGCCCTGGCAATGCGTGTCTCGCTGTCGCCGATACCATGGATCGCCAGCGGCTCCAGCAGCAGCCGGTCGATCGTCTGACGCGGATGCAGGGAGCCATAGGGATCCTGGAACACCATCTGCACCTGGCGATAGAAGGTCCTGCTGCGTCGCGCGCCCTTCAACTGCTCGCCGCCGACGCGGATCGTGCCGTCGGTGACGGGCGCAAGGCCCGCGACGGCGCGCAGCAGCGTCGACTTGCCGGAGCCGGATTCGCCGACCAGGCCGAAGGATTCGCCCTTGTTCACCTCGACGCTGACGGCATCGAGAGCATAGTAGCCGTCATAGACGACGCTGAGGCCATCAACTGCAAGCGTTGCCGTCATGCCGCCCACTCCGGCTTGCGATCGAGAACCGGCAACGGATGACGGTTCTCACCGATAACGGGCATGCAGTTCAGCAGGCCGCGCGTATAGGGATGCTGGGCATTGTTCAGTTCGGAAGCCTTGATTTCCTCCACGACCCTGCCTGCATACATGACGATCACCCGATCGCAGAAGGACGACACCAGCCGCAGGTCGTGCGACACGAAGATCAGCCCCATGCCGCGCTCGGAAACCAGCTTGTCCATGATGCCGAGCACATCGAGCTGTACGGTGACGTCGAGCGCCGATGTCGGCTCGTCGGCGATCAGCAGTTCCGGCCCGGCGATGAGCATCATGGCGATCATCACGCGCTGGCCCATGCCACCGGAGACCTCGTGCGGATGCAGGTTGTAGACACGGGCGGGGTCGCGGATCTGCACGGCTTCGAGCATGGCCATGGCACGGTCGCGCGCTTCGCCCCTGCCGACCTTCTCATGCGTGCGCAGCGTCTCGGTGATCTGCTTGCCGATGGGCATGACCGGATCGAGCGAATATTTCGGATCCTGCAATACCATGGCGATGCGCTTGCCGCGCAGCGACCGGCGCTCTTTGGCGGAAATCGACAGGAGATCCATGCCGCTGAAATTCAACTTGTCGGCGCTGATGAGGGCGTGTGGCGGCGTCAGCCCCATGATGGCGCGGCCGGTCTGCGATTTGCCCGAGCCGCTTTCGCCGACGATGCCGAGCCTTTCGCGGCCGAGCGTGAAGGACACACCGCGCACGGCCTCGATGATACCAGTGCGAGTGGGATAGCGGACCCTGAGATTCTCTACGGTCAGCAGCTCTGTCATTGGCCACTCTCCTTGGGATCGAGCGCGTCGCGCAGGCCATCGCCGAGCAGGTTGAAGCCGAGGCTGACGATCAGGATCGCGATACCGGGCATGGCCGCCACCCACCATTGATCGAGATAGTATTTGAAGCCGCTTGCAATCATGACGCCCCATTCCGGCAAGGGCGGCTGCGCGCCAAGGCCGAGGAAGCCGAGACCGGCGGCGGTCAGGATCACGCCCGCCATATCGAGCGTGACGCGGACGATCACCGAGGAGATGCAAAGCGGCATGACGTGGCGGAAGATGATGCGCAGCGACGAGGCGCCCATCAGCTGCACCGCGGCGATATAGTCGGAGCGCCTGACGGTCATCGTTTCGGCACGGGCCAGACGCGCATAAGGCGGCCAGGAGGTAATGGCGATGGCGATGACGGCATTCTCGATGCCGGCGCCGAGCGCGCCGGCGAAGGCGAGCGCCAGCACCAGTTTCGGGAAGGCGAGGAAGATGTCGGTAATGCGCATCAGGATCGTATCGGTCCAACCGCCGAGATAGCCGGCAACCATGCCGATGATCAGCCCGATCGGCGCCGATATGATCGCAACCAGCACGACGATGTAGAGCGTCCAGCGCGAACCGTAGATCAGGCGGGACAGGATATCGCGCCCGAGATCGTCCGTGCCGAGAAGATAGCCCGGCGTGCCCGGCGGCTTCAGATAGGCGTTGGTCAGATCGCCGATGACGGGCGAATGCGGTGCGATGACATCGGCAAGTGCTGCCACCAGCACCAGCGCGATGATGATCAGCAATCCGACGACGGCCAGGCGATTGGCGGAGAATTGCCGCCACGTGACGTAGGCACGCCCCAGTCTTGCCTGCCGGCGCGATTGCGGCCGGTCCGACAGCAGCCAATCCCTCAGGCTGGGTTGGGTGATCTCAGCCGTCATTTACGTCGCGTCCTTGGATCCAGGGTCCGATAGAGCAGATCGGAAATCAGGTTGATGGCGATGAAAACCGTGCCGATGACGATCGTGCCGCCGAGCACGGCGTTCATGTCGGCATTGCGCAGGGAACTGGTGATGTAGAAGCCGATGCCCGGCCAGGAGAAGACGATCTCCGTCAGCACCGAGCCTTCCAGCAGCGACGCGTAGGAAAGCGCAATCACCGTGATCAGCGGCACCATGGCACTGCGCAAGGCATGTCCCCAGATCACCCGCGTCTCGGAAAGACCCTTGGCGCGCGCGGCAACGATATATTCCTGCCCCAACTCGTTCAGCATGAAGCTGCGCGTCATGCGGCTGATATAGGCAAGCGCGAAATAGCCGAGAAGCGAGGCCGGCAGGATGATATGGCGGAACACGTCCCAGAAGACGTCCCACTGTCCCTGCATGGCGCTGTCGAGCAGGAAGAAGCCGGTAACCGGGGTGAATGTATATTCGAAGGCGATGTCGATACGACCGGGATAGGCGACCCAGTTCAGCTTCGCATAGAAGATGAGGAGCGAAACCATCGCCAGCCAGAAGACCGGCAGCGAATAGCCGACAAGGCCGATGACGCGCACGATCTGGTCGATGAAGCTGTTGCGCTTCACTGCGGCGAGAACGCCGAAGGGGACGCCGAACAACGCGCCGATGATCGTACCCACTGTCGCGAGCTCCATCGTCGCGGGGAAGACCCGTTTGATATCGTCCATGACGGGATTGGTGGTCAGCACCGACGTGCCGAAATCACCGCTGAGCGCACTCAACAGGTAATAATAGAACTGCTGATAAAGCGGCTGGTCGAGATGCATCTCGCGGCGCAGACGCTCCACCACTTGCGTCGGGGCATGGTCGCCGGCGATCGCCAGTGCCGGATCGATCGGTATGACGCGTCCGATAAAGAAGGTGACGGCCAGAAGGCCAAGATAGGTCGTGACCGCAACGATGAGGAATCGCAGCAGACCCATGAAGAAAGGAGCGGCACGGCCCTTCTTGGGCCGCACCTGCATTTTCCGTTCGACGGTGCTCAAAGATCCAATCCTACCGGATTATCGCTTCGAGATCGGCCAGACGAAGTTGTTGTCGAAGCTCGGACCGAGCTTGAAGTTCTCCACATCCTTGCGATAGCCGGCGACTTCCGTCTGCTGGTAGAGGATGATGAAGGGGCTCGCTTCCAGGAATTTCTTCTGGATTTCCTGATACATGGCGCCGCGCTTGGTGGCATCGCTCTCGAAGAGGGCAGCCTTGGCTTCCTTCTCCAGCTCCGGAGAGGTCCAGGTATTGCGCCAGGTCAGCGTCTTGTTGTTGCTGGTATCGGAATTGTCGTCGTTGGTCGTGAAGGTATCGGCGTTGGAATGGGGATCCCAATAGTCCGGGCCCCAGTTGCCGAAATAGATATCGTGGTTGCGCGCACGGTACTTGGTCAGCTTCTGCTTGCCGTCGCCGGGGATGATCTCGACCTTGATGCCGGCCTGGCCGAGCGTCTGCTGGATCGCGGTTGCGATGCTCGTATCCGGCTCGATACTGCGCACGTCCATGGTGATCGAGAAACCATTCGGCAGGCCTGCCTTGGCCAGCAACTCCTTGGCCTTGGCAACGTCGAGCTTGAACGGGTTTTCATCCAGCGAGCCGAGCATGCCCTTCGGTTCGAAGGTCTGATGGATCTCGCCGATGCCCTTGATCAGCGTCTTGCCGATGGCGTCGTAGTCGACCAGATATTTGAACGCCTGCTGCACTTCCGGCTTGGCAAGGTTCGGATTCTTCTGGTTGAGGCTCATATAGTAGATCGTGCCCTTCGGCGCGCTCGTCGAAGCCAGCTGCGGGTTCTTTTCCACGGCCTCGAGATCGGTCGGCGACAGGTTGCGGGCAATATCGATATCGCCGTTCTCGAGCGCCAGGCGCTGTGCCGAGCTTTCCTTCATGAAGCGATAGATGACGCGGTTCAGCTTCGCCTTTTCGCCGTAGTAATTGTCGTTGCGCTCAAGCACGACAGCTTCGTTGGCGCGCCATTCGCGCAGCTTCAGCGGGCCGGAGCCGGCGAAACCGGTCTTCAGCCAGCCATTGCCGAAATCATTGTCATACTTGTAGTCGGCCGACGGCGTCACCGGCTTGACGTGCTGCAGCGTCAGCTTCTTGTCGACCACTTCGGCGACCGTTGCCGTCAGGCAGTTCAGCACGAAGCTCGGCGCATAGGGCTTGTCGACGGTGAAGGTGAAGGTGTTTGGATCGGTCGCCTTGGCCTTTTCCGTGACATTGTCGCCGGTGAG
Source organism: Rhizobium sp. P44RR-XXIV (assembly GCF_001999485.2). Taxonomy (NCBI): domain Bacteria; kingdom Pseudomonadati; phylum Pseudomonadota; class Alphaproteobacteria; order Hyphomicrobiales; family Rhizobiaceae; genus Rhizobium; species Rhizobium sp. P44RR-XXIV. The sequence continues at coordinate 62,607 of NZ_MPVZ02000023.1, forward strand.
GCCGAACTGGGTAAGGATGAAGGCCGGGCTCTTGTCGAGCTTGACGACGCGCTCGAAGGACCATGCGACGTCTTCAGCGGTGATCGGGTTGCCGGAAGCGAACTTCAGGCCGGGCTTGAGCTTGAACGTATAGGTCAGGTGATCGTCGGAGACAGACCAGCTCTCGGCGATATCGGCCTTGATCTTGGAGGTGTCGTTGATGTCGAGGCGGACGAGCAGGCTATAGGTGTTGCCGGTGATTTCAGCCGTGGAGAGCTCATAGGCTTCGGCCGGATCCATGCTGAGAATATCGTCGAAGGCAAAGCCTTCGACCAGCGTGTCCTTGGGCGTTGCGGCATAGGCATTCGGCGCGGCCATCAGCAGAAGCGACAGAGCCACGCCGGCGGAAAGCGCCCGAAAACGGCCATTCATCTTGGTGATAATCATTATTGTCATTCCCCTTTTTTAAAAACTCGAAGCAATGTCAGGACGCACTCGTTGAGTTGCCTTCCTTCCAGGCGGACGCCAGGACGCGAAGCCAGTTCTCCCTGCACAGCTTTGCAAGATCTGTCTCACCATAGCCAACGTTCCGAAGAGCGGCAATCAGCTTCTGGTTACCTGCTGCATCGCTAATTTCCTCAGGAATGGTGGCGCCGTCGAAGTCCGATCCGAGGCCGACGCAATCGATGCCGACACGCGAAACAAGATGATCGACGTGGCGCACCATCGCCTCCAGCGGCGTATCGGCATCCGAGCGGGCATCCTCGCGCAGCATGGCCGTCGCGTAGTTGAGGCCGACGATGCCGTGGCTTTCCTTGATCGCGTCCAGCTGCTTGTCGGTGAGGTTGCGCGCAACCGGCGTCAGAGCATGCGCATTGGAATGGCTGGCTACGAGCGGCTGGTCCGATGTCTTGGCGACATCCCAGAAGCCCTTCTCGGTGATGTGGGCGAGATCGACGAGGATGCCGAGCCGGTTGCAAGCGCGCACCAGCGCGAAGCCGGCATCCGTCAGGCCGGGTCCGGTATCGGGAGAGCTTGGATAGGCGAAAGGAACGCCATGAGCGAAGACATTGTTGCGGCTCCAGACGGGACCGAGCGAGCGCAGCCCGGCAGCGTAGAAGGTTTCGAGCGCGACGAGATCGGCATCGATGGCTTCGCAGCCTTCCATATGCATGACAGCCGCGAAGATGCCCTTTTCCATGCAATCGCGGATATCAGCGGTGGTGCGGCAAAGCTTCCAGGCGCCGGCGCGATCGAGCCTGAGCGCAATCGCCGCCATTTCGAGGGCGATATCGAGCGACTGTGCCCGTTCCAGAGGAGCAGCCAGCGGCGTCGCATAGTGACCGTTGCTGTCCGGATCGGCAAAGACGAGATCGCCCGATGGAATGTAGATGGCGCAGAGACCGCCGGCGAGACCACCCGCCTTGGCGCGGGGTGCATCGATATGGCCGCTCGATATCCCGTCCCTGAACTCGGCGATCGGATCGGCGCCATCGCGCTGGTGATGCCAAAGTCTCAGAAGAACGTCGTTATGACCATCGAATACGGATTGCATCGTCTATCCTGGATGAAGCGCCCTCGAGGGCGAATGGAAAGCGGCCAGAATAGAAAAGCTGACAGGATTCGCCATAGCCAAAAGAAAAAAATTTGCATTTGCATGCAATGCCGCAGTCAAATGCAAAAGGCGGGGCAAAACCCCGCCTCAAATTTACCAATGATGTTTCAGGCAGCTCAGCGCTTGGCGCGCTTCTTCTGGCGATAGACGTCGATGGCGACGGCGGCGATGATGATGACGCCCTTGGCGATTTCCTGGTAATAGGCATCCACATTCAGGAAGGTGAAGCCGGAAATCATCACGCCGAGAATGATCGTGCCGATCACCGTGCCGGCGATGCGCCCGACGCCGCCGGTGAGCGAGGTGCCGCCGATGACGGCCGCTGCAATTGCGTCCAACTCATAGGTGACGCCCATGCCGGCCTGCGCCGTCTGGACGCGGGCAGCGGTGATGATACCGGCAAGACCGGCCAGAAGGCCTGCAATTGCATAGACCTTGACCAGGTGTCCCTCGACATTGATGCCCGAGACGCGCGCCGCCTGCACATTGGCGCCGATCGCATAGGTGAACTTGCCGTAGCGCGTATAACGCAGCACCACATGGAAAATGACCGCGATGATCAGGAAGACGACGACGGGCCAGATGCCGGAGCCGATGAAATTGAACTGATCGGTCAAGCCCGAGATCGGCTGCCCCTTGGTATAGAGCTTCGACAGGCCCCGCGCCGAGACCATCATGCCGAGCGTGGCGATGAAAGGAGGGATTTTCGTCCGGGTGATGAGCTGGCCGTTGATATAGCCGGCGAGAAGGCCGATCAGCAAACCGATGCCAATCGGAACGAAGAAAGGCATGTCGGTCAGTGCCGGATAGACGGCGCGGGCCCATGTCGAAGACTGGGCGAAACTGGCGGCGACCATGGCCGTCAGGCCGACGACGGAACCGGACGATAGATCGATGCCGCCTGTAATGATGACCTGCGTCACGCCGACGGAGATGATGCCGATGACGGAGACCTGCAGGATCATGATCTTCAGGCGCTGCAGATTCAACAGGAAGCTCTGGCCGACGAAGATCCAGCCCAAGACTTCACAGAGAAGCGCGATGCCGATCAGCACGAGGAAGATGCCGAGTTCCGGAGGAACGCGGCGGCGTCTCGGACGGGTCAATGCCGGTGCGGCGGCCTCTGCTGCTTTGCTAACCATGGTTCAGTCCTCCCTTGCGACGGTTGGCGGCGTCACTGCGCGGCCAGCTCCATCACCTTCACTTGAGTTGCGTCCGCGCGATCCAGGAATCCGGTAACCCGCCCCTCATGCATCACCATGATGCGGTCGCTCATGCCGAGCACCTCGGGCATTTCCGAGGAGATCATGATGACGGCGACGCCGTTGCGCGCCATTTCGGTGACCAGGCGATGGATTTCCGCCTTGGCGCCGACATCGATGCCGCGGGTCGGTTCGTCGAGGATCAGGATGCGGGGATTGGTGAGCAGCCACCGGCCGATCAGCGCCTTCTGTTGATTGCCGCCGGACAGGTTTTCGATGCGCTCATCGAGGTTCGGCGTCTTGACGCGCAACTTCCTGGCCATCTCCTCGCAGACCTGCTCGATCGCGCCCTCCTGCACGAAGCCGCCACGCACGAACTTGTCGTGCAGCACGGCAACCTGCATGTTTTCGAGCACGCTGAGGATGAGAAGACAGCCGGTATCCTTGCGGTCTTCGGTCAGGAACGCCATGCCGTGACGGATCGCCGCCGCCGGCGAGGAAATCTCGACCGTCTTGCCGAACAGCTCGATGGTGCCGGACGAAGCAGGCGTCACGCCAAAGAGCGTCTCGGCGACATTCGACCGGCCCGATCCCACCAGCCCGGCAACGCCGAGGATTTCGCCGGCCCTGACATCGAAGGTAATATTCGAGAAGACGCCGTCGAGGCTGAGATCCTTGACCGAGAGGACGGTATCACCGATCGGCACCTCTTCCTTCGGAAACATCTGCGTAATCTCACGACCGACCATCATGCGGATGATGTCGTCGCGCGTGACGTCCGTAGAGGCGTGGGTGCCGATATATTTACCGTCGCGGAACACCGAGAATTCGTCGGCGATCTCGAACAGCTCGTTCATCTTGTGGGTGATGTAGACGATGCCGATGCCCTGCTCGCGCAAGCCTCGGATAATTTCGAACAGATGCGCCACTTCGCGCTCGGTCAGAGCCGAGGTCGGCTCGTCCATGATCAGCACGTCGGAATTGTAGGAAACCGCCTTGGCGATTTCGACCATCTGCCGGCTGGCGACCGAAAGCTCGCTCACCTGGATTTCAGGGTCGATGGAAATGTTGAGGCGGCTGAAGAGCTCTTCCGTCTTGCGGCTCATCTCGGTGTGATCGACGAAGCCGAAGCGGTTCTTCGGCTCGCGGCGGATCCAGATATTCTCGGCCACCGTCATGAAGGGCATCAGGTTCAGTTCCTGATGGATCATGGCAATGCCGTTTTCCAGCGCATCCAGAGGCGATTTCAGCCGGATTTCGACGCCCTTGAGGCGCACCTCGCCCTGGTCGGGAATATAGATGCCGGCAAGGATCTTCATCAGCGTCGACTTGCCGGCGCCGTTTTCACCCATCAGTGCATGCACCGTGCCGCGCTTCAGATGGAAAGAAACATCGTCGAGGGCCAGAACGCCTGGAAATTCCTTGCGGATGCCGTCTGCGCTCAGCAGAAAGGCCGAATTGGGGACGGCGCCGCTGGCGCGCACCGCAGCCATGGTCGATGGGCTTACAACCATTTTTCCCTCCCGGGCAGATCAGATTTGTGGGGATGCGGGATCAGGCGCCCGCATCCGTCGATCATCGCGGCATCAGTTCTTCTTGACGAAGTCCTTGACGTTCGCGGGCGTCACGAGCTGGAAGGGAATGTAGACCTTCTTGTCGACCTTATCGCCCTTGGCAAGCTTCAGCGCGGCATCCACGGCGCCCTTGCCCTGGCCGGCAGCATCCTGGAACACGGTGACCTTCAGGTCGCCGGCCTGCATTGCAGCCAAAGCATCCTGCGTCGCGTCGACACCGGCAACGACGATCTTGTCGAGCGACTTGCCCGAAGCCTTGAGCGCCTGGATGGCGCCGATCGCCATTTCGTCGTTGTTGGAAATCACGGCATCGAATTCGAGGCCGCTGGAAAGCCAGTTGGTGACGAGGTCGGCGCCCTGGGTACGCTGCCAGTTGGCGGTCTGCTCCTGGACGATGGTGATGCCCTTGCATTCATCGGTGGCAAGAACGTCATGTACGTCCTTGGTGCGCATACGGGCTGCCTGGTTGGACAGTTCGCCCATCATGACGACGGCCTTGCCCTTGCCGCCGAGAAGCCTGCACACTTCCTTGGCTTCCAGCGTGCCGGATTCCTGCTCGTTGGAGGCTACGAAGGCCTGCTTCTCCGGAAGGCTGTCGACGTTTGCCGGCTCGCGGTTGACGTAGATGAGCGGGATCTTGGCATCGGCGGCGAGCTTGGAAATCGCGGCCGTCGCGTCGGTATCGACCGGGTTTACGATGATGGCATCGACCTTACTGGCGATGAAGTTCTGGACCTGGCTCTGCTGCTTGGCGATATCGTTCTGAGCGTCTTCGACCTGCAGCGTCACGCCGTTCAGGCCCTTTGCGTAGTCCTGCATGCCGTTGCGCAGAACGGTGAGGAAGTTGTCGTCGAACAGCGCCATCGACACGCCGATGGTTTCGGCATGAGCCGCGGTCGACAACATGAGCGCCATCGCCGAGCCAAGAATAAATTTCTTCATGTTTTCCTCCCAGATACGGTGCCCGGCCACACCCCTCCTAAATGCCGGAACCCTCGGCCTCGACCGCAGGGCGTCTATTCAATTCGGCCACCACTCCCATGGTGGCCACGCTAAAAACGGAACAAACAAACCGTAAAATTCTATATGCGGAATATTCATTCCATTTTTCATGACAAACGTCAACAGTAATTTCAGGCCGCATCGCAGGAGGGAGCGAAGGCGGATTTATTGTCGCTGCTACTGCAAGATTCGGCCGTCGAACCTACATAGGGGCACCCCGCCCGATGGAACGGTTATTTCATCGCCACAGGAGCGGGTTAGAATGCCGCCGATCCCGGCCGCCCGAGCGGCCCGCAATGGAGAACAAACATGCCCTCGATGTACAGTTTCTCGGTCCCCGTCTTTCAACGCGGCCTGCAAAACCTTTCGGCCTATCTCGACAAGATCGAAGCCTATGCCACTGAGAAGGGTATCGAGCCGAACGAGCTCGTCGCCGCACGCCTCTTTGACGACATGCTACCGCTTTCCGGTCAGTACCAGCGCGCTTCCGATACGGCGAAGCTCACCATCGCCCGGCTCGCGGGCATCAATGCCCCGAGCTTCGAAGACAATGAGACAACCGTCGCCGACCTGCGCGAACGTCTGAAGAAAACCCAGGATTTCCTGGCGACGGTGACGCCGGAGACTATGGAAGGCAGCGATGTCAGGGAGGTCACGATCTCCCCGGGCGGCAATAAGACCGTCTTCAAGGGCGAGGATTATCTGGCAAAATTCGCGCTGCCGAACTTCTTCTTCCACATCACCACGGCGCACGGAATATTGCGCAGCCGCGGCCTGCCTGTGGGCAAGATGACCTATCTCGGATCGTTTGCCTGAAGAGTGACATCAGGAAAATTGCGTAAAAGCAAATAGCCGGAACGACTCAGGGCCGGCGCGAAACCGGCCCTTCTTCCGTCAATTCCGTATAGGCGAGCGTCTGATCCAGATGCTCCGCTCGCAATGAGAGAAGCTTTTCGGCATAGGCAAGCCGGATGGCCATGTAAGCGCTATCGTCTGCGACGTTCGAAAGCTCCATCGGATCTTTCGCCAGATCGAACAGGACAGGTGGAAGACCGGCGAAGTGGACATATTTGAACCGCTCGTCGCGGATAACGGCGAGATTGCAGGCATTGGATTTCAGGCCAAAATGCCGCTCGGGGCTTTCATTGGCGATGTCGCGAAAATCGAACTCCCAGAACGCGGCGTCGCGCCAGCTATCCGGGGCAGAGCCCTCGATGAACGGCAGAAGGCTTTCGCCATCGACATGGTTTTCAGGCACAATGCCAAGCCGGTCGCATAGCGTTGGAAAAATATCGGCGGAGCTGGTGAAATGCTCCACCTCGCTGCCACCCGCCGCAGGTTGGGCAGGGTCGCGAATAACGAGCGGCACATGATAGCTGGCGTCATAGAAGCCACCTTTGCCGAGCATCCAATGATCGCCCATCATCTCGGCATGGTCCGAGGTGAAGATGATCAGCGTATCGTCCCACGCACCGGCATCCTTCAATGCCTGCCAGATCCGGCCGAGCTGCGCGTCCACTTCTGAAATCATGCCATAATAGATGGCGCGGATCGCTGAAAGGTCCTCCGCAGACCAATCCGCGATGGAACCTTCGCCACCATACATAAACCCGCCCTTGCCGATCTGCGGCAGGGCAAAAGCAAGCAGCGGATGCACTGCCATCTCCGCCTCGCGATTGGCTACCCGCGCAAAGGCGGGGCCATCGGCGGCGGAGAACATGCGATTATAGGGCTCCGGCACCGAAAACGGCGGATGCGGCCTCAGAAAGGAAACATGCGCAAACCAGGGCGCGTCCTGCTCGCCAAGCCAGCGGATGAATTCCCCAGCCATGAAGGCCGTCTGCGTCTCATCCTTGGAATAGGCGGGCGCATTATTGGAAATCTCGCCGGGTGCGGCACCGACGGGGATATGGATATCGCGGTTGACGGCATCGGCGTGACCGCGCAACCGCAACCAGGACAGCCACTGCTTCTCATGCTCGGGCAGAAGTTGCCGTGCCGTGAAGCCGGGCAGCACACCCTCATAGGTCGTCAGATGCGGATCGCTGGGGTCCTTGCTGCGCGGATCGGGCGCCGTATCCGTGTAGCCGAATAGTGTCGGATCATAGCCTGCCCGCCGGGCCGCAAGCGCCAGATTGTCGAAACGGGCATCCAGCGGCGACCCGTTGCGGCAAACGCGATTGTTCATCTGGTAGAGGCCGGTATAGAGCGTCGCCCGCGCCGGTGAGCAAGGCGCGGCCCCCGCATAATGCCGGCGGAAGAGCACGCCCTCCCGCGCCAAGGCATCGACATTCGGCGTCTTGACACAATCATGGCCAACGGCGGAGAGGCAATCGCCCCGCCATTGATCGGCTGAAATCAGCATCACATTCGGGCGCTTGCCCTTGACGCTACGCGGAGGCGAAGACTGCTCAGTGCTGGTTGGATTTGGCATGCCAGTTCCATGCGGATTCGATGATCCCGGTCAGATCATATTGCGGCGACCAGCCAAGGATATCGCGGGCCTTGTCGTTATTGGCGACGAGCGTCGTCGAATCGCCCTCGCGACGGCCGACATATTCGACCGGGAACGGCCGCTTCGAGACGGTCTCGATTGTTCCGAGCAATTCCTTGACCGTCGTACCCGTGCCGGTGCCCAGATTGAGGGCAACGGAGTCACCACCGCGCAGTAGATATTCAACGGCGCGGACATGGGCATCGGCAAGGTCGAGCACATGGATGTAATCGCGAACGCAGGTGCCGTCGCGGGTATCATAGTCGCTGCCGAACACCTTGAAGCCCTGGCGACGGCCGAGCGCAGCATCGATCGCGAGCGGAATGGCGTGGGTTTCCGGCGTGTGCCACTCACCGATGCGCCCCTCGAAATCGGCGCCGGCAGCGTTGAAATAGCGCAGCACCACGGAGCGCAGGCCCTTGTACTGATCGTAATCGGCAAGCGCCTGCTCGACGATGTACTTGGTGCGGCCGTAGGGATTGATCGGCACCTGCTGGTGGCTCTCATCGAGCGGCACGCTCTGCGGCAGGCCGTAGGTCGCGCAGGTAGAGGAAAAGACGAAGGCATTGACGCCCGCCGCCTGCGCCGCCGACAGCAGCGTCAGCGTGCCGATGACGTTGTTTTCATAGAAGGATACGGGATCCTTGACCGACTCGCCGACTTCGATCAGCGCGGCGAAATGCAGAATGGCGGCCGGCTTGTGCTTGGCAAGGACTTCATCGAGGCGCGCCCGATCGCGAATATCGCCTTCCTCAGCCGGGCCCCATTTGACGAACTCACGGTGTCCATTGGAGAAATTGTCATAGACGACGGGCTTGAACCCCTTGTTCGCCAGATCCAGACATGTGTGCGAACCGATATAGCCGGCTCCGCCGACCACGAGCACCGTTTCTCCTGCCATGATCACCCCTTCTCAATTCACCAACAATCTGCCGCCTCAAATGCGGCGAACCGGCTTCGATCCGACGCGTACACTTAGAGAGCTGTAGCCGACTTGCAAGGCTGGAGAAAGAAGCAAGATTGGCACGATCAGAAATGGATGGAGACGAAAAGCTAAGCCGGCTTTGCCGAGCTGCCGGCATGCATGAGAATTCCCGCAAGCGCCAGAACCGGCGGCAGCAGGAAGCAGGCCATGCCGACAAGCAGGAAAAGCGTTGCCGCCAATGCGCAGCCTAAAGCAAAGCCACCGACAGCGGCCCCCATGCGGCGGAGTCTCGCTGTCGTTGCGGCTTTCTCCTCGGGCTTGGCACCGCGCAGGAGATCGGCGATATCGATCATGATCTGGGTCGTCGTACCCGTCATCATCGTCGTCGGCGGTGTCGAGCCGAGATGGATGCGGTGCGCCGTTGTCTGGATCGCCATCGCCGCAATCAGCGTCATTCCGGTCACGATCGCCTGCCAGCCGTCGCCATCGGCAAACGGGCCAAACCGCATGGCGAAAAACGCCGCAAGCACCAGCAGGAAAAATTTCAGCGTCAAGACGATCTGCAATGTCGGCAGATTACGCCGCGACAAATCTCCTCCAAGCAGGCGAGCGAGAACGACCACGACACAGAAAACCGGCAGCGCCAGAAGTTTGGCAACGGCACCCGACGTGCCGAGCGCCAAAGTGGCACCAAGCGTCACGAAATTACCGGTAACATGCGCGGTGAACAGGCCATGCAGGGCAAGAAAGCCGGCGGTATCGACATAGCCGCCATTGATGCTGAGAAGGGTAGACAGGCTCGGCTTCATCGGCTCCTCGCTCGCGTCGATCATCTTCGACCATATCGCGCTGAACAGCTGCCGATGTCGAGATGTTTGCGTGCCTATCGATGCCTCATATTTTAACCCGGTGGCAGTCTCGTGACGCGGTGCTGATCGAGGTTGTGCCCCTTGCTTAATTGGATTGCACTTTGCTAGCTTCCATCCAGAGGGTGCGGGGGTTTCACTTCATGAATTTTGCAGTTTTCAGGCGTCTTTTGCGTTGCGCGCTGAAGATTTGCCTGCCGGCAGCCACGGCGGGTTTTGCACTGACGGGGCTGACGGCGGCTGCCATGGCCCAGGTGCCCGGCACGCCAATGCAATTCATGCTCGTTCACGCGGCTCCCGGCTCCGGCAACTGTCGGCCCGAGGGCTGCATGGACTGGATTGCAGCCGAAGGCATGATCGATGCAAGATCCCCCGACGACCTGCGCAAGCTTCTTGCAAGCACAGGCAACAGGAAGCTGCCTATAATCGTAAACTCACCGGGCGGGAATGTAGAAGCCGCGATGGAAATGGGTGAGATCATCCGCAAGCGCGGCCTGTCCGTTGCCGTGGGCGGAACCCGGCTGCAATCCTGTCCAAGCAACCAGCCGCTCTGTGCCGACGGCTGGCGCGCCGGGGCAAAAGCTATTGCCTATTCCGCAGGTAGCAGATGTCTTTCGGCCTGCCCCTTCGTGCTGTCTGCCGGCGTCAGGCGCGTCGTCAGCCCCTTCGCTATCGTCGGAGTCCATCAGGTCAAGACGACCTACGATCAGGAGCGGATCATCTACCGAATGAAGTATCAGATCGTTAACGGCAAGAAGCGCCTCATCAGTCGCCAGGAAATCAGCCGCAAGTTTGTCGGGCTGCACGACAGTACGAAACTGTCGAAATCGCAGCGATCGAAGATGCTCGCTTACTTCAAGAAAATGGGCGTTGATCGGTCGATACTGGATATGGCGATGAGTACCGTTCCAAGTTCGATACGGCTTATCACGCCGGATGAGGCGACGAAAATCAACCTGGTGACTGACAAGGCGACCACCGACGACTTGATCAAAGCCGGCGCTTGCGCCGCCGGCCAGCCGTTTTCGGCCTGCTTGGCGCCCATATCGACGGATTCGACGGCTCTTGTCGCTAACCCGCCTTTTGCGGATTGGCAGCTGAACCAGGTTCAGGATTTCCTTGGACCTTCTGTCACCGATCACGCCGACCGGAATCAGCAAGCTGGCGCCTGTGCCCAGAAGCCGTCAGACTATTCACCCCATTGGGTTTCAAGCACGGTGATTTCGTCAGACAATTCCGCGATCCGCTGCCGCAACTCCGCCTCGGTACCGTCTTCGACCTCGCCGTCACCGAAACAATAGCGTGCTATATGCAGCTCAAGCTTGGCTTCGAGATCCTCTCGTTGTGAGCGTAGATATTTGAGATGGCTGTTTCGCATCGCGAACCACCCTTTCCGAGAAAATAACTCTCACCCCTATAAATAGGTTCGGGACGAGAAAGTTTCGATGCCCATATCAGGCGCGTCGCCAAAACCAGCTCCATAACCGGCCGCAACCCCTTATCTCCAGCCTATTGCAAAGCCGGCAGCCGATATTCACATTCACGCGACCCGCAGCAGAAACCGCGCCTGTGGCAAATATTGACGCTGACATGAGCCTTGGGTTTGGGCTAATTCAGGTGGAGTGTTCGAGGTATGCTGTGTTGAATGAAAAGATTGCCGTTATCGGCTTGGGTTATGTCGGATTGCCTGTCGCGATCGCGCTCGCCGAAAAATTCCACGATGTTGTCGGTTTCGACATCAAGGCCTCCCGTGTCGCCGCACTGAAGGCTGGTGACGACGATACTCGCGAGGTTTCGGCCGAAAAGCTGAGAGCAAGCGGATTGCGCATCAGCAGCGACATCGAGGATCTGCGGGATCGCAATATGTTCATCGTCGCCGTGCCGACGCCGATCGACCGCAACCGGCAGCCGGATCTGAGGCCGATGATCTCCGCCTCGCGCACGGTCGGCAAGGTGCTGCGCCAAGGCGGGGTCGTCGTCTACGAATCCACCGTCTATCCCGGCGTGACCGAGGAAGTATGCGGCCCGGTGCTCGCGGAAGTCTCGGGCCTGCGCCAGGGCGAGGATTTTCACGTCGGCTATTCGCCGGAACGCATCAACCCCGGCGACAAGGAACACACCTTCGAGCGCATCGTGAAGGTGGTCGCCGGCGACGACGAGGAGACGTTGGAGAGGATTGCCGCCATCTATGGCGCCGTGGTCGAGGCCGGTATTCACCGCGCCCCCAGCATCAAGGTCGCCGAAGCCGCCAAGGTGATCGAAAACACCCAGCGCGACGTCAACATCGCCCTGATGAACGAGCTGTCGATCATCTTCGAAAAGATGGACATCCGCACCGCCGACGTGCTGAAGGCGGCACGGACGAAATGGAATTTCCTGCCCTTCACGCCCGGCCTCGTCGGCGGCCATTGCATCGGCGTCGATCCATATTATCTCACAGCCAAGGCGGAAGAACTCGGCTATCACCCGGAGGTTATACTTTCCGGCCGCCGCATCAATGACGGCATGGGCGCATTCATCGCCCAGAAGCTCATCAAGATGCTGGTCTCTGCAAAGAGGCCGATCAACGGCGCCCGCATCGGCATCTTCGGCCTGACCTTCAAGGAAAATGTGCCCGACCTGCGCAACAGTCGCGTGCCCGATATTATAAGTGAACTGCATCAATTCGGCCTGGAACCGCTGGTGCATGACCCGATGGCGAACCCTGCGGAAGCGGAAGAAGAATACGCCATACGCCTGGCGGCGCTGGAGGATTTCGGCAAGCTCGACGCTCTCATCCTCGCCGTTCCCCATAAATCCTATCTGGCTGGCGGTGCTGCCCATATCCTCAATCTGCTCAGCGAAAACGGTGTGGTCGTTGATGTGAAAGCGGCGCTTGATCCAGCCAATCCCCTGCTGGAAGGTCATTCGGTCTGGAGCCTGTAAGGGCTCACGGCAATGCCGGCCCTGCTGTCGTCAACGGTCGACAGTTGCCGCCAGCCCTTCCTCGATCGAATAGGGCGGCGACCAACCGGTGGTCGCCATCGTCTCGTCAATATCGACTTGGAGCGAGCCGAGCAGACGCTGGGCCGCTGCCCGGCGGCCTAAGAGTGCCGCAAGCCCCTCCAGCAAGAGAGACGGCACCGGCAGCATCATCGCCTTTTTCCCCTGGACCGACGACAGCTTGCCAATCAACGCGCCGATGGAAAGATCCGTGCCGTCGCTGATGAGAAAAACACGATTTCCAGCAGCCGGATGACGGACGCAGAGCAGCATGAAGTCGACGAGATTGCCGACGAAAATGAGCGATCTGCGGTTGCGGACCATGCCGAACGGCCAGGGGAATGGCCGGGCCGCCCATTTCATCAGGCTCGCAAAGTTGGCCTTGACGCCAGGTCCGTAAACCAGCGGCGGCCGGATGATGATGACCTCCATGCCGGTCTCGGCGGCAATTGTCAGCAGCGCCTTTTCCGCCTCCAGCTTCGAGCGGCCATAGTCATCTTCCGGGTGCGGCGCATCCGAAGCCTTGAACGGCCTCCCCGGTCCGGTTTCCTCGCCGTTGACCTTGATCGAGCTCAGAAAGATGAAGCGCCGGACCCCAGCCCGCGCCGCCTGCCGCGCCAGATTGACCGTGGCATCGACATTGACGGCGCGAAAGGCCGCAAGCGGATCGGCCGCACTCTCGTTCATGACATGCACGCGGGCGGCCAGATGCATGACGGCATCGACGCCGGCAAGCGCTCCGGACCAATCCGTCGCGGCATCGATCGCGCCGGTGGCAACGTAGCCCGGCCGCGGCGCACGGCTGACCGGCCGATACTCCATCTGCCGGCGAGACAGTTCGGCACAAAGCGTCTGTCCGACAAAACCCGTTGCGCCGGTGACCAGGATCATGGGTTCATTGCCTCTGCTCGTTGTGTTCAAACATGCTTTGCATGGGATATCTGCCGAGAACAAGGCCGGGGAATCTCATGCCGGACGGTTGTGCACCAATCCGCAATATGAGATGCACAAAACACCCAAACCGCCATCGCCGCCGCCCGAACCGGTGGCGACGCAACGACAAGAGACGATGCTTTATACGATCGCCAAGCGCCTTTTCGATTTCTTTGCCGCATTTGCCGCGGCCATCGTCCTTTCCATTCCGATCCTGATCGTCGCCATTGCCGTGCGTCTCACCTCTCGCGGCCCCATCCTCTACTGGTCCGATCGTGTCGGGCGCGGCAACAGGATTTTCCGCATGCCGAAATTCCGCAGCATGCGCACCGACACGCCCGCCGTCGCGACGCATCTGCTGAAGGACCCCAAGATCTATCTGACGCCGATCGGCTCCTTCCTGCGCAAATCCAGCCTGGACGAGTTGCCGCAACTCCTTTGTATCCTGAAGGGTGAGATGAGCATCGTCGGTCCGCGACCCGCTCTTTTCAACCAGCACGACCTGATCGCGTTGCGCACCGAACGCGGCGTCGACGCACTGCTGCCCGGCCTCACCGGCTGGGCGCAGGTCAATGGCCGCGATGAACTGCCGATCCCGCAGAAGGTGGCGCTGGACGAAGACTATCTGCACCGGCGATCCTTCCTCTTCGATCTCAAGATCATCTTTCTGACGGTTTTGAAGGTGGTTCGGCGCGATGGCGTTACCCATTAGCAAGCACCCGACGAAATCGATGTCGCCGAGGCGCCGGCAGGGGAAAAATGCCGCATTCCTGCCCCCTTGCGGCCCTAACGGCCTTCATGGGGGCGTCGCAATGCCGGGCAATACAACAAATGTGAACGAAGGCGGACGACGACATTGGACGACTCGCGCATGAACAAATCGCATGCTGATCTCGCAACCCGCCCCTCAGGCGTGACCAAGGCTGCGGGCGCGATGCCGAAAGCCGTCGCTATCATCGGTGGCATACTCTGGCTTTTGGTGGCCTCGCCCACCGTCGTCGAAAGCGACGCCTATCGCTATGCAACCGCGCTCCTCTCGCTGATCGCCCTCTATTACTACATGAAGGCACCGTTGCGGCCACGCACGGACTGGGTCGGTTGGCTCTGCATGGGCTGGGCCTTCTATGTCATGGCCCGCTTCGGCATCACCCTTTGGCTGACGCCGCAGCATGATATCGGCGCTTCGGACTGGCTCTATGCCTTCCCCTTCTTCTTTCCGATCATGGGCGTCGCTTTCCTGCTCTATGAAGAGGTGATGGAAAAGATCGTCGCGGCCTATTTCGCCATGGTCCTCGTCATGCTTGTGGCAACCCAGCATCTGCGCGAGGTTTTTGCCGGCGAAACCATCCGCCCGCTGATCATGAACAATCAGATCCACGGCGCCGTCGCCTGCGGCATGATCGTCATCTTCACGCTGTTCTGGCTGCTGCATTACCTGACGGAAAAATCCAGCGACCGGCGCATCGCCCGTTTCGCCTATATTGTTTCGCCCTTCATCTTCGCGCTCTGTTTCATCGCTATTTACGGCGCCAAATCGAAGGGCGTCTGGCTGGCGCTCGGCATTTCCATCCCGGTCCTGGCGCTCGTCACGCTGACCTATCTGCGCATGAAGAGCGGCCTCATCGCCATCGTCGTCGTGGCGGCGCTGCTGATCGCCGGCATCTATGGCGTCCGGCACAATCTCGATAAGACGGCCGGCCCGACCGTGGCGGCAGCATTGTCCATGGTCGAAAAGGTAACCGGCAGCCACGATGTCGGCGACGTGGTCTCAAGCGCCATCAGCTCGACCAACACCCCGGTATCGATGGATGAGCGCCTGCAGCTCTGGTCCAACAGCTGGGAAGTCTTCTCCTCCGCGCCGATTTTCGGCTGGGGCAACAGATGGCTCGAGCGCTGGGCCGAAACGCGCTACTCGCACATTCAGTACACGCTGCTGCACAATGGCTATCTGGAAATCCTGGTGCGCTACGGCCTGTTCGGCGCCGCCGTGATGGCCTTCATGCTCGGCGTCTTCATCCGCGCCGTCTGGCGCGCCCGCAAGGCAGGCATCATTCCGCGCGCCGCCTGGCACGCCTATATCATGTGCCTGTTCTTCTTCTCGCTGACCTTGCTCAGCAATTCCAACAACCGCCTCGCCATCGGCGAAAGCCTGGCCTTCGCCTCCTCGGCCTTCGCCTGCTGGTGCCACATGCGGCTGAAGGGCGAATATCTTGCGGCCGCAAAGCCACCCATGCAGACGGAAATCGCTGCGAGAGGGTGATCCGTCGACGCGAAGAGAGGACATGACCGAGAGTCATGACGAGGCAATCCGATCACCAGCTCTATGATCTGGATTCGGGTTGCTCGAGAGCGAGTGGGATTTGCCGTATCCGAATGAAAATTCCTGAAAATCAGGAGAAGCGGCACGCGACGCAACATTGAAGTCGCGCAATCGCCAAGCCTTCGCGGCATTGTCTATCTGATATAGTTTCTGAAAGTGTTTGGCTGGGGAACCTGGACTCGAACCAAGATTAACGGAGTCAGAGTCCGTCGTTCTACCATTGAACTATTCCCCAACGACCGCCAGACGATGAAATCGTTCGCGGCGAAGGTTGCGCCTCTATAATAGAATTCGCCGCGGATGCAAATACTTTAAAGCGGACAAATGCAATTTTTTGAAAACAAGGAGCGGGTCCGGGATAGCCGATGAAAGCAGGCGCTTCCAACTGCTTTCGCGGCGATCGATGTTCGCGCCGGCCGATAGGATCAACGCGGGATATTCCCAATCCGTTAAAGCTGGCTTTTCGACCGCGTCACCAACGCAGAATGCGCCGGCCGAGACCATATCCGACAGCCGTCACCATGGCGATCGCGATCGGATACCAGAGCAGGACGAAGAGCGGGCTGTCGTCCGTGCAGTTGGATGCGTAGAAGGTTGCGGCGATACCGCTGGCTGCAAGCCCCGCAACAGCACCGGCAACACCAGGCCTTTCCGGCGCGCGTGGCGCAATGCAAACAGGAAGCAGGCAAGCGGCCCGATCGACAGCAGCGGAATAAGCGTCAGGCAAAAGCGGGCATTGTGCCCGATCATCCGCGCGCTCCAGCTGTCCGCCGGCATGACCGCCATTTCGACGGCTGCGGCTGCAAGCAGCAGGATCGGTGCCGCCAGCAACGCCCAACCCCATATGCGCAACGGCACACCGGGCCGGCCGATACGGAAGACGACGGCGCAAGCGGTCGCGGCGAGCGCGATGGTCACGACGAATTTGAACAGGAAACGAATGGTCTGCATTGCGGTGTCTATATCGGCGCGGAAGCCGATCATCGCAAAGAAAATGCCGCCGCTGATCAGGATACCCGCGACGACCGCCAAGGCGAGGGCCTTGCCGATCCGCGTGCGGACCGGCGCGTCCTGCGCCAGAAGATTGATGAGGTCATCGGTTTTCACTGGTCTCACTCCGATACAATGCCGCAAGCACTTTCAGCGCGCGATGCAGCGCCACGCGCACGGCGCCTTCCGTCATCTTCAGCCGATCCGCCGTTTCCCGTACGCTGGTTCCCTCGACGGAAATCGAGCGCACGATCGTCTTCTGCGGATCCTTCAATTGTTCCAGCATACGATCGACGTCCAATCGCTCCAAGGCATCGGTCTGTTCTTCCGCCTCAAGGATATCGATCACATCGTCGATCGGTACGCTCACATGCCGTCCACGCCGCCTGAGACCGTCGATCAGCTTGTTGCGCACGATCGTCGATATCCACGGCCCGATCGGGCGCGATGCGTCCCAGGTTCCGCGCTTCAGGTGGATGGCAAGCAGCACTTCCTGAACCACGTCCTCGGCTTCGCTGGCCGGCGTCCCGAACTGATCGCAGCGCCGGCGCGCCATGGCGCGCAGATAGGGCGTCACTGCGGACAGGAAACGATGGTAGGCCTGCGCATCGCCGCCAATGGCGGCGCGCATCCAGACTGCCCATTCCTCTTCGCGCGCCGAATGACTCACCCGACATCTCCTCTACGCAGGACCGCAGCCTTTCGTTACCGGCAACTGTCCATCTTTTTCAAGTCTTTTCGGCTTTTGGCCAAAAGTCCCTGTCCGGCAGGCAATCGAGGTGAAACATATAGCCGGCACAGAATAATTTCGTATCGTTCGAAAAAATTTCGCGTCGGCTGTAACGTCGCCCACGGACGCTCCGTAGACCCTGATGCAAGCCAATGACGGCTCGCATCCACCTAGGAGACAGATCCATGAAGAACAGCATCCTCACCCTGGCCATTGCCGGTTCGCTCGCCTCGGCGCTTGCATCCATCGCCGTCCCCGCTGCCGCTGCCGATTCCAAGGAAAAATGCTATGGCGTCGCGCTGAAGGGCCAGAACGATTGCGCCGCCGGCAAGCATGATTGCGCCGGCAAGTCGACCATGAGCTATGATAAGATGTCCTTCAAGCTCGTTCCCACAGGCACCTGCACCTCCATGAAGACCCCGAAGGGCCATGGCTCGCTGACCCCGGCCTGATCTGAGCTCAGATCATCGATCCATTATCTGTTGCAAGGAGTTTGTCATGAGCAGGATTTCAGCAGTCGCCCTCGCCGCCTCGGTCGCGACGGCAATGACATTGGCCGCCGGCGTCACCACCGCTTCGGCGGCCGACGCCAAGGACAAATGCTACGGCGTTGCCCTGAAAGGCCAGAATGATTGCGCAGCCGGTCCCGGCACCACCTGCGCCGGTACGTCGAAAGTCGATTATCAGCGCAATTCGTGGAAGCTGGTTCCCGCCGGAACCTGCGAAACGATCAAGACGCCGAACGGCCACGGCACGCTGATGCAAGGTCCGGCGCCTGTCTGACCAGACTGCAGTGACGCGGGGCGGCGCATGGTCTGCGCGCCGCCCTCCTTCCCGATCAAGCATGTCCAAGCGGAGGCTTGCAATGAAACCGTCAGAACTTCCCCGCCGTGCCGGCGTCGGCTTCAAGCCGGAACATTTTGCGACCATAAACGCCGCCAGCCAGCCGATCGGCTTCTTCGAGGTCCACGCCGAAAACTACATGGGTGCCGGCGGACCGCCGCATGCCCAGCTTGGTAGGCTGCGCCAGGACTATGCTCTCTCCATTCACGGCGTCGGCCTTTCCATCGGCTCGATGCAACCGCTCGATGCCGATCACCTGGCCCGCCTGAAGATCGTCTGCGACCGCTACGAGCCCGAAAGCTTTTCCGAGCATCTGGCATGGTCGACCCACGATACGACCTTCCTCAACGATCTCCTGCCGCTCCCCTATACAGAGGCAACCCTCGCCCAGGTCTGCGCCCATATCGATGAGGTGCAGATGTTGCTCGGCCGCCAGATGCTGCTGGAGAATCCGGCTACCTATCTGCTCTTCGAGGAAAGCACGATCGAAGAGACGGAGTTTCTTGCCGAAACCGTCCGCCGCACCGGCTGCGGCCTTTTGCTCGATGTCAACAACGTCTTCGTTGCCGCCACCAATCACAACATGGATGCCCGCGCTTACCTCAACCGCTTTCCGGTGCAATGGGTGCGCGAGATCCATCTGAGCGGCCATTCCGAAACCGTCGACGATGCCGGCGCACCGCTTCTGATCGACAGCCACGATACGCCGGTGAAAGACCCGGTGTGGGAGCTCTATGAAGAGCTGATCGCCCGCACTGGCCCGGTTGCCAGCCTGGTCGAATGGGATAATGACGTGCCGGAATGGCCAGTTCTGAGGGCCGAGGCGGAGGGCGCCGACGCTATCCTTCGGCGCGCGGCCGAACGCCGGGCGGCATAGGAGCAGCCATGTCTCTCTCGACGCAAACCGAATTCGCCGCAGCGCTCGTCGATCTCGATCGAGCGGTTCCGGAAGGACTTGAAGCCTGGAACGGCCCGCGGCCGGAGCGCCGCTTCGGCGTCTACCGCAACAACGTCGCCGTCGGGCTGATCGGTGCGCTGACCTCGCGCTTTCCGGCTGCCGAAAAGATCGTCGGCGAGGAATTTTTCGCCGCCATGGCGCATGAATTCATCCGCCTGCATCCGCCGCACTCGCCCCTGCTGCTGGCTTACGGCGACAACTTTGGCGATTTCGTTGGGAGTTTCGAGCCTGCAGGCGAAATCCCCTATCTGCCCGATGTCATCAGGCTGGAAGTTGCCCGTGGCAAGGCCTATCACGCCGCCGATGCTGCGCCGCTCGACGCCGCCCTGCTGGCCACAGTCGAGCCGGAGGGTCTGGCGCGCTTGCGCTTCGTGCCGCATCCCTCAGCCTCGATCATTCGCTCGGCCTTTCCCATAATTACCATCTGGGCGATGAACACCGGCGAAATCGAACTGGCTGATATCGAGGACTGGACGGGAGAGGATGCGCTCGTCGTCCGACCTCAGATGACGGTCGAGGTCCACTCTTTGCCCGCCGGCGGCGCTGTTTTTCTCGAAGAGCTTGTTGCCGGCGCCGATCTGGGCAGCGCGTTCGAGGCGGCTCTTGCCGAAACACCGGATTTCGATCTTTCCGCCAACCTCGCCGGCGCGCTCGCGGCCGGCGCATTCATGGCTATTCGCTGAACGTCAGGGAGAACCGACATGCAAGAGCATATGATGACGGCCGGCGTGGCCGAACGCGAAACCGTGCCGCAGAAGCTGTATGGCGCCCTCAGGCTTCTCAACCGCATTCCGCACGATCTGATCGCGCTTGTCGCGCGCCTGTCGATTGCCGCCGTCTTCTGGCAGTCGGGCCAGACCAAGGTGGATGGCTGGCATGTGACCGACAATGCCGTCTATCTGTTCCAGACGGAATACAAGCTGCCCTTCATCGATCCGTGGATCGCCGCCCACATCTCCGCCTTCAGCGAGCATTTCTTTCCGTTCCTGCTGGTCATCGGCTTCGCAAGCCGGCTGTCGGCGCTGGCCCTGCTGGGCATGACGCTCGTCATCGAGATATTCGTCTATCCCGATGCCTGGCCGACACACGGTACATGG
Source organism: Rhizobium sp. P44RR-XXIV (assembly GCF_001999485.2). NCBI lineage: Bacteria > Pseudomonadati > Pseudomonadota > Alphaproteobacteria > Hyphomicrobiales > Rhizobiaceae > Rhizobium > Rhizobium sp. P44RR-XXIV. The sequence continues at coordinate 83,117 of NZ_MPVZ02000023.1, forward strand.
GCAACTTGTTTCCTGGTGATCATCGCCGGCGGCCCGGGCCGTATCGCGCTCGACCATTTCATCGCAAAGCGGTTCGGTCGCTCCGCATAAGACTGAGCGGCAGGAGCGCCGGTCGACGGCGCTCCACAGCATGGCTTCCATAAAGCAATCCGCAGCCTATCGCAGGACAGGCTCCCCATGGAAACGTCGCTGCGACGGCTTCGAGACGCCGAAGCCGACTTCCATCATCAAGCGCGGCTTCTGCGTGGGAACTGTGCCCATGTGGAAGCCAAAGGGATCTTCCACAAAGCCTGAGCCGGCCTTGCCGGTCAGCGTCACCGCACTCGCTTTGCCATAATAATCGAGCACTTCGTCCGCCGAATGCCCTACAAGCAGGGTAAGCTGATGCTTGACGCGCCGCCGCCTGTGGCTGCCCTTGAGGAAGACGTGCGGACCGGTGCCCTCGTCCACATCGACCAGGTTGAAGAAGAACTTCAGCATTCGCCAGTCGTCGAGATCGAAGTGATATTTATCGAGCGACGCCATGCTTCTATCCGCTTCGGAGGCCTGCGTCGGAAAGCTCCACCAGATGCGCGTGGTGATCACCTTGGCCTGGCCGCCCAGATATTGCCGGGCAACATCGATCAGCAACGGATCCCGCTGAACCGCCATGACGGCCGCGCAATCGAGCGAACGCTCGAAGAAATGCCCGGAAAGGATCGGGCGCTCGAAACGGGCCTCGGCTTCGGTGTGTTCACCTGCGACGAATTCGAGCTTTCGATTGAAATTGCCGAAGCAGCCCGTGGTCTGGGCGAATTCGGTGATTTCACGATGGATATGATCAGGCAGCATCAGGCCCGAATAGATGCCGTCCGTCCGCAATGCATTGACGACGGCGCTGCGTTCGAGCGCGCCGAACATGGAGGCACCGGAAACGGGAAGCGTGACGGGCTGTCTGGTGGCAAACCAATGCATCCGCCGAAACGGCAATGTCCGCGCCAGCAGGAACATCGGCAACCAGGCCGGATTTTCCCGAAGATCGGTCAGGTAAGTCGGTATCCTAACAGCCATTCGCTTGAAGCGACCGCCCTGCCTGGCGATGGACTCCAAGTCCTTTGCCGGGGAATTGTGCATAGCTATCCTTTCTGCACACGTGCAAACCCATGGCAACAGGCCCAACATCCTGTTGAGTTAATTCTTTGAACCTAAACATTTATTCGCGGCAGTGGGGTCTCTGCTGCACTGCGGCAGATAGAAGCCGGACGACCTCGGTCAAGGGGGCGGAAATTCACAATCTTGATTTAAACGGTAGAATTTTCCGCTTTGGCACGCAGGGCTTTCGAAAACGTTTTTGAGAGCGCACGGATCAGTTGTTTTCCGGGTTTTCTGGCTCGAAAATCACCCGACTTGATACATCCAGAAACATTTCATTTGCCGTTGCTTAGGACAATCGCGCTATTAGAGAGTGAGCAAGCGCATGCAGAACGACGACATCGAAACGGCGCGGCAATACGATTTGACGGCGGTTCCGATTTTGACAGTCTTCTAACAGTCACAATCCTGTTTGCATTATTGGCTAAACGAGCGGAAAGTTGTGAAAGAGGCCCTCACATATGACAGATACGAAGACCTTTGATCCGGCGGACGGAATCGTCGACTTCGATGCCGGCGAAGGCGAAGCCGCGACCGTGGTGGAGATGGACGACTATACCAAAAGCCTGGCCCAGGCGAAGGCCAAGTCCGTCAAGCTCGTTGATGCCATCACAGGCCAGACGCTTAAGAAGAAGGACGCCGTGCACGTCGATGACCTCCGCCCTTCGCTTGCGGATTTCATGCGGCTGAAGCACCCCGACCTTCGTGCCGACGACTATATCAGCCGCAAGGTGATGGACGACTATCGCGCCCAATATATCGCCGAGCTTTTGACCGACGAGCGGGGCGAGCTTTCGACCCTCGAGGACGAGGTGGTCGAGAGCCTGAAGACGCATGATACGCTCGCCGAGAACATTGAAGAGGACTATGAGGACCACCGCTCCATCGGCGACCGGATGGCCGACGGCGTCGCCATATTCGGCGGCAGCTGGACCTTCATCATCTCCTTCTGTCTGTTCCTGACCGTGTGGATGGGCATCAATGTCCTCATGGGCGAAAAGACGGCTTTCGATGCCTATCCGTTTATTCTGCTGAACCTCATTCTCTCGACGATTGCCGCCCTGCAGGCCCCGATCATCATGATGAGCCAGCGCCGCCAGGAACAGAAGGATCGCCTGCGCGCCCTTAACGACTACAAGGTCAACCTGAAGGCCGAACTGGAAATCCGCCACCTGCATGAAAAGGTCGACCACCTCCTCAATCGCCAGTGGGAGCGGCTGACCGAAATCCAGCAGATCCAGATCGAGATGATGCTGGAGCAGGCCAAGGCCGCGACGCGGGCGATAAAAGCCAACAAGGTCACGAAGGCCAAGACCAGCGCCTTGAAGAGCCTCTTCGGCAAAGTCAAGGATCCCGAACCGGACGATTCGCTGAATTAAGGCGACGGGAAGAGCTGTATGGAAGCGACCCGGCCGGCACTCATGCGCCGGCCGTTTTCTTTCGGATCGTAAACAGCACCGGCACGCAGGTGACATAAAGCAGCGCGCCGAGAATCCAGATCAGGCCAGGGAAATCATATCTGGAGGCAAAGTAGATCTCGCTGACCGCCAAGGGCGCGATGATGGATGCAAGGCTCGTCAGGCTGCCCAGCACGCCTTGCAGGCGCCCCTGATCATCGGCACCCACACGCTGCGTCATCAGCGACAGCAATGCCGGCTGGCCGATGCCGCCCATTGCGCTCAGGCAGAAAAGCGGAAGCAGCAGGACGGTGATGAAGCTGCGCGTAACCAGGGCAATCGCTATATAGGCCGCGCTGTCGCAGACGATGGCAACGATGAGCGCACGACGCTCGCCCCAGCGCTCGCTCAAGGGGCCGGCGACAAAGGCCTGGGCGAGGGCATGAAGAAGCCCCATGCAGGCAAGAGAAAGCCCGACCGCCGCCGTATCCCAGCCGAACTTGTCCTGACTGTAGAGCACCCAGACGGTGCCACCGATCTGTCCGACGATGTTGAGGATGACGGACAGGAACAGCAGCGGCAACAGCGCTGGAAACGCCCCGAGCCAGCGCAGCGGCGCCAGTGGATGAAAGGCAGCCGGATCGATATGCTCCAGCTTCTCGACCCGCGTTTCGGGCAGCGCCACCAGCGCAAGAATGAAATTCATCATCACCAGCACGCCAGCCGCCACGAAGGGCGCGCGAAGGGAAACAGTGCCGAGCAAGCCGCCAATGGCTGGCCCGAGAATGAAGCCGATCCCGAAGCAGGCGCTGAGGAGCCCGAAGGCCCGCGTGCGCTTTTCGTCGGGCGTGACATCGGTCAGGCAGGCTGCTGCGACCGAGGCATTGGCGGCCGTCAGGCCGGCCACAGCGCGGCCGAGGAACAACCACCAGAAGCCGGGCGCCCATGCCATGAAGGCATAGTCGATCATCCCGCCCGCCAGTGAAACGAGCAGCACCGGCCTACGGCCGTAGCGATCGCTCAACGTTCCGAGAATGGGAGCGGCGAGAAACTGCAGCGCGGCATAGAGCGACAGGAACGCGCCGTAGCGCCAGCCGAGATCCGGCGTATGCGCAACGCTCTGCAGGAGTTCCGGCAGGATCGGCAGCACCAGCCCCGTGCCTGCCGCATCAAGGACAACGACGGCCAGAATAGTCAGAAGCATCTTGTTCATAGTGCGCAGCTTATCGTTGATAAATAACTTTATCGGCGATAAACCAGGCTTCCGAAGCTGTCAATTGGAGACGCGATGAAAATCGATCGGGACCAAATCGTCGACACAGCATTGACCGTTCTGAATGAGGTCGGCGTCGACGGCCTGTCGACACGGTTGATCGCCCAGCGCCTTGGCGTCCAGCAGCCGGCCCTCTATTGGCACTTCAAGGGCAAGCAGGCGCTGCTGGCCGCGATGAATCTTGAGATGCTGAAGCGGCGCCATACGCGCCGCACGCCGCTTGCCAGCGAGACCTGGCAGGACTTCCTGCGCGCCAACGCCAGAAGCTTCCGCTCCGCTCTGCTGGCATGGCGCGATGGCGCGCGCGTTCACGCCGGAACGGAAGCCGAGTCCACCGATCTCGATCCCATAGAAGCCCAGCTCGAATGCCTCGTTGCGGCCGGTTTCACGCCTGGCCAAGCGCTGGAGCTTCAGATTGCCATCGGTCGATACGTGGTCGGATGCGTGCTGGAGGAACAGGCGAATACGGCTGATCCACCGGGCGAAGCCGCACTCGATGCCGCCGCGCAAACCCGCCCGAATCTCGCTAAAGCCATCGCTCATTACCGCGCGAGCGGGCATGAAGCTCTCTTCGAAGCTGGCCTCGATCTTCTGATTCGCGGTGCTGAAAGCAAGAGCTAACCCACCTGCACACGCGACAGAGGAGAGCTCGCTACACCTCGGCCTTGAATGTGCGGCCGAGATCCGGCCCCACACCGAAATAGTGTCTGAATACGTAGAGCAGCGGGCTCCATTGGCTGGTATCGATATGATTGGTGCCGGGCACGACGATGCCCCTATGAGCATGAACCCGAGCAGCCTTCACCTCGATGATGCGGAAAGCCTCGGGCCGCTCCTGGGGCCATTCGCCACCCGGCCCGTGCGATGCCATCACCTCGGCTTCAATTTGAATCGGGCATTCCGCGATGCGTAGCGGCCGGACGAGATCGGCAGCTTGAGGGGTAAAGTCGCCGACGTCGAACTTGTCGGATTCGAACCGGTATCCGATCTTTTTCTTGTGTGAGGGAACGGGATTACGGCCCGTCGTCGGAGCGATCGCCTCGATCTTCCGCCACAGATCGGGTGAGGGAAAATTCAACACCAACTGCCGTTCGCGCAGGGCATTTTCACCGCCCTTGCTCGTGCATGTCAGGCCCAGAACGATGCGGTCGAACAGTGCCCATGCGGACGACATCGGCGAGATATTCGTGGTTCCATCCTGGTTGAGGCTGCTGATCAGCACGACGGGCGTGCCGACATAGAGCACGCTGGGTTTGATGACGATATGGTCGTGACCATTCTCTGCGGGTTTCGATTGAGCTGTGTTCATCAACATGGCAAACTCTCCTTTTCGAGCTGCAGTGTACCCCAACGCCGACATGCAATAGTTCGGCCGTGACCGAACTATTGGGGCAACAGCATGGTGCAAGCGCCTACAGCGCAATCGTCACACCATTGTCATGCAGCGTCTCTACTCAGGCTTGTAACGCTTCCAAACGCTGATTTTTAGATGACAAGTGACGCAAACCGAATCCAGGCTGCCGTCTCGGCAACGGGATTGGAACTCCATTACGACAAGGCGATCGTCCTCAACGGCATCGATCTTTCGCTTGCCAAGGGACAGACGCTGGCCCTGCTTGGCCCGTCCGGCTGCGGCAAGACCACCCTTTTGCGCCTCGTCGCCGGTCTTCTTGCGCCGACAAAAGGCACGATCAGCATTTCCGGCCAGACCGTCGCCGATGCAGCATCGAGGACGTTCGTACCGCCCGAGAAGCGTAATCTCGGCATGGTGTTTCAGGACTACGCCCTGTGGCCACACCTGACGGTCGGCGGCAATGTCTCTTTTCCGCTTGAAATGCGCGGCATCGCGAAGGCCGAACGCGAACAACGCACCATGCGAGCGCTGGAACGCGTCGGCCTCAATGCGCTTGCCCATCGGCGCCCAAGCGATCTTTCCGGCGGCCAGCAGCAGCGCGTTGCCATTGCCCGTGCCATCGTTGCCGAACCGCAGCTGATCCTGTTCGACGAGCCGCTATCCAATCTCGATCGCGAATTGCGTGAAAACATGGTCGGCGAACTGGCCGAACTCATCGCCACGCTGGGGCTGACAGCGATCTATGTCACCCACGATCATAGCGAAGCGCTGACGCTTGCCGACGAAGTCGCCATCATGCGCTCGGGCGAAATCGCCCAGTTGGCCTCTCCGGATATCCTGATTGAAAGCCCGGCCTCACCCGAAGTCGCCGAATTCCTGCGGCTTGGCAGCACGGCTGATCTGGAATGGCGCGATGATGGCTGGCGACTGGCGGGAAGCCCGCATGTGCTGTCGGATGAGGCGCGCCTGGGGCAGGAGAAGGCCAGAATTCTCATCCCGACGCGCGCTATTTCGCTTGGCGAGACCGCCTGGCCGAACCTGCCGGCAACGGCTTTGCGCTCGCACTTCCGCGGAGACGGCCATCTCGTCACCGCCGCGCCGCATGGCACGACAGGCATCGAATTTCAGGTTCTGAGCCCGGTCAAGATCCGGCCGGGAGAGCAGATCGGCCTTTCGGTCGACGCCGCCAGCATCCTGTGGTTCTAGCAGGAATATCACTTGAGCCTAGAGAGGAAAAACATGTTTAAATCACTGAAGAATATCGCTATTTTTGCCATTTCGACCGCACTGTTGAGCGGCGTTGCCCATGCGGATATCACCGTTTACACCGCCGGCCCGCAGAACCTCATCGACAAGCTTTCCGCCGGCTTCACCGCCCAGAGCGGCATCAAGGTCAATGTCTTCCAGGCAACGACCGGCAAGGTCATGGCCCGCATCGAAGCCGAAGCCGCCAATCCGGCCGTCGACGTGCTGATCTCGGCTTCCTGGGATACAGCAACCGATTTCGCCAAGCGCGGCTGGCTCGTCTCCTATACCAGCCCGAATGCCGAAAAGGTTCCGGCCTTCCTGAAGACCGACACTGCCGTGGCCCAAGGCGTTTCTGCCCTCGGCATCGCCTGGAACACCAAGAGCGGCACGACCGAGCCGAAAGAATGGGCCGACCTCGCCAAGCCCGAATTCAAGGATCTCGTCAATATTCCCGACCCCGCCCAGTCTGGATCCTCTTTCGAACTGACGGCAGCCCTCGCCGGCAAGGATAATTACAAGCTCTTCAAGGAGCTGAAGGATAACGGCGCCATCATCGCCGGCGCCAATGCCGAAGCATTGAACCCGGTGCTGCAGGGCGCCAAGGCGGCCGTCTTCGGCGCGGTGGACTACATCACCTTCGCCGCCAAGGCCAAGGGCGAGACCATCGACGTCATCTTCCCGCAGTCCGGCACGGTCATCGCGCCGCGCCCGGTCATGATCCTCAACTGGTCCAAGCATCAGGACGAAGCCAAGAAGTTCGTCGACTATATGTTGTCGGATGAAGGCCAGAAGCTGGTCGCCGGCACCTTCCTGATGCCCGCCCGCGCCGACATCCCGGCCTCGCGTCCGCTGGTCGGCGATCTGAAGCTGCTCGATTACGACGTCAACGCCGTCTACGGCAAGCGCAAGGAAACGCTGAAGCAGGTCGGCGATCTGTTCGGCAGCAAGTAAGGCTCGATACGATGAATGCGAAGGGAACAGGCGCTCCGGTGCCGGCAGCTTGGCTGGCCCTCCTGGGGTTGATCATCATCGTCGCCTTTCCCTTCGTGGCCGTCGTGCTACAGGCGGTCTTTCCCTCGCTGGGGCAAGGCTCTTTTGCAGCACCCTTCTCGGCCATCGGCAAGACACTGGCCGATGAGGCCCTCCTCGGCATGACGGCAAATACCATTATCCTCGGATGTGCCGTCGTCGTCGCCTCGGCCCTCATCGCTGTTCCTCTCGGCGTCGTCCGCGCGCTCTACCGCGTGCCCTTCGCGCCGCTATGGGACGTGCTGCTGCTGACGCCCTTCATGATCCCGCCCTATATCGCCACGCTCGGCTGGATCATGACGCTGCAGCCGCGCGGCTATCTCCAGCAGATCGTCGGCTTCAATCTCGCCCCGACCCTCTTCTCGCTTACCGGCATGACCGTGGTCATGACCTTCAACACCTTCCCGGTGGTCTATTTCGCCGTCTCGCGCACCGTCGAGGCCGTGGGCGCCCGCTATGCCGATGTCGGCCGCGTCTTCGGCGCCTCGCCGGCCCGCGCCTTTTGGCGCATCACGCTGCCGCTGTCTGCCCCTGGGCTCGCCGCCAGCCTGCTGCTGGTCTTCGCCGCTGCGATCGAGGAATACGGCACACCGGCAGCCCTCGGCCGCCGCGCCGGCTTCCAGGTTCTTGTGACCGGGATCGATACCCGCATCGGCGACTGGCCGATCGATCTGCCGGGTGCTGCCATCCTGTCGCTGACCCTCGTCATCATCTCGCTGATCGCCTTTCTCATCCAGCGCCGCATTCTTTCGCGGCGCTCCTATCAGACGGTGAGCGGCAAGCCGCAGAACAAGGACAAGCGCCCGCTCGGCGCACTGACGATCCCGGTTTTACTGGCATTCGGCACCGTCTCATTCCTGGCAACCGGCGTGCCCATGCTCTCCATTCTGGCAACCGCGCTGTCGAAGACGGTTTCACAAGGCCTGGTCGTCAGCAATCTTGGCATGGACAATTTCGCAGCCGTCTTCGGCAACAGCGCCGGCGCGCTCGCCGCCCTCGGCAACAGCCTGGCGCTGGGGGTCGGCGCAGCCGCCATCACCGGCCTCATCGGCGTCACTGCTGCCTATACCGTCGTGAAAACGAAAATGCGGGGACGCCTGCTGATCGACGTAATGACCGTGCTTCCGAATGCCCTGCCCGGCATCGTCGTCGCCGTCGGCCTGATCCTGGTCTGGAACATGCCCGGCCTGCCGTTTACGCCTTACAATACCGCTCTCATCCTGCTGTTGGCCTATTGCTGCATTCTCCTGCCGCAGACGGCGCGCTATTCCTCCGCCGCCTTCCAGCAGATCGGCGACAATCTCGAGGCCGCAGCCCGTGTCGCAGGCGCAAACACCTTGACCGTCTTCCGCCGCATCCTGCTGCCGCTGGTGCTGCCGAGCCTGGCATCGGCCATGCTGCTCGTCTTCGCGCTGGCTTCGCGCGAACTCGTGGCCTCGATCGTCCTCGCGCCCGTCGGCATGCAGACCATCGCCACCTTCATCTGGCGGCAGTTCGAGCAGGGCTCCATCGGCCTCGGCATGGCCATGGCCTTCGTGACGATCATCATCACGACGCTGATCCCCCTCATCTTCCTGGCGCTTCTGCGCCGCAGCGGCCTCGTCGCCGAATAAACTCTGCTGAAACAACCGGCGAGATTTTCGCCGGCTAATTTATTCGCGCTCATCCACCAGCGGCGGCACAACGACCATCGTATCCTCTGCCATAAGCATGCGCCCATCCTGGGCGCGCAGCTCCAGCCGCCGCACCGGCTGATGGGTCTTCCTGTCGACCAGAGTGACATGCGGCTCACCCGGCGCGAAGAAGAAATCCTCGCCCCATTGGCGAAGCGCGACCAGCAGCGGAAACAGGCCCTGCCCCTTCTGCGTCAGCACATATTCCTGATAGGGGCTGCCGTCCGATGCCGGCACGGTATCAAGAATGCCATGCGTGACAAGATTGCGCAGCCGGGCCGAAAGGATGTTCTTGGCAAGCCCCAGGCTCTTTTGAAACTCCCCGAAACGGCGCAGGCCATCGAAGGCATCGCGGATGATCAGCAGCGACCACCAGTCGCCGATTGCATCCAGCGGCCGAGCGACCCCGCACATCGAATCCTTGTGGCTTATTCGTTTGGCCATCGCACTCTGCTTCGCTCCGTTCCTGCATTTCGCCGACACCGCACCGGGCATCGGGTCATCTCAATATTGCACCATCATAGCGGTTGCAAATTGAAACCACAAGAGATACGGAAATAATGGTTGCAAACTAAAACCACATAGGAGCCCACCATGATCCCCTCTGATGCCACATTCGCCGGCACCTTCCCGTTCGCACCGCATTTCACGGAAGCGCCAGGTTTCCGGATGCATTACGTCGATGAAGGACCGCGTGATGGCGAGGTCGTCCTCTGCCTGCATGGCGAGCCCACCTGGGGCTATCTCTTCCGCCATCTCGTTTCGGCCTTGAGCGGCAACTATCGCGTCGTCGTTCCCGATCACATGGGTTTCGGCAAGAGCGAAACGCCCACTGAGCGCAGCTATTGGCTACAGGACCATGTCGACAATCTGGAAGCCTTTGTCGCGGCCCTTGGGCTTACCGATATCACCCTGGTCATGCATGATTTCGGCGGCCCCGTCGGCATGGGCTTTGCCGCCCGCCAACCCCACCGCATCCGCCGCATCATCTCGGCCAACGGCCCGACACCCTTCGGCCAGGCGGACCTGATAGATCGTCTCACGGCCAATGCAGCCATATCGCCCTGGTTCCAATGGATTGCCAAGGCCGCGACAGATGGCACCCTCGAACTGGTGCTCGGCAATCTCGGCTTCAATATCCTCAGCACCCTCAAGCTCAACGGCTTCGAGAACAACGCCGTCATAACCGACACATGGATCGCCGCCTATGGCATGCCCTTCGCAAATCAGGCCGATTGTCTCGGCGCAATCGGCTGGGCAAAGGGTTTTCCCGCGAATGCCCATAGGTTCGAATCGCCTACTCCCGAGGCCGACCGCGCCATCCGCAGCAAACCGGCCTTGGCGATATGGGGAGAGACCGACAGGACGCTCCACGCAGAACACTTCCTGTCGCTCTTTTCCACGATCTTCCCCGCAGCCCCCATCGAGCGGCTTGCCGGCGTCGGGCACTATTGCTTCGAAGATGCCCCGGACACTGTCTCCGGCCTGATATCGGATTTCATCCGCCGGACCTGAGCGGCTCAAATGGAAGCCCAAAGCGAAGGAGCGGGAAATCCTTCCGCTCCCGGTGTCCTCTCATCAATCAGCCCCACCTCTTGCCGCCATAAAGCCGCGCGAGCCGCAGCCGGAAGACGCGGATATCCACGCCGGACCAATTGACATTCGCGGCCATTGTGACACCGTTCCGGATAGTTGCTGACAGAGCGTTTTGAGGCAAAATGACCAAGCGATCGCAAGCAGTTATCACCACGGCCGAAGAACGCCCGCGCGACGGATGGGACGATCCGGTCCATGGCCGCATATCCTGGCACACGCTGCTGAGCAGCGACATCACCCCCACCGACAGCATGAGCGCCGGCATCGCCGACCTCGCACCCGGCGGCGAACTCAAGCCACACCGGCACGACCCATCGGAAATCTACTTCATCTTCGCAGGAACCGGCATCGTCCAGATCGACGGTGAGGAAACAACGGTCAAATCAGGCACGACAGTCTTCATCCCCGGCAACGCCGAACACGGCATCCGCAACGAATCATCCGCCAATCTGAAATTCTTCTATGTGTTTCCGACAGGATCGTTTGCGGATGTGGTCTATCGGTTTCCGGAGGTTTGAGGCATTTCGGCTGACTATCAGTGAATCAGCTTGATCGATAGCGGCCTGAAACAAAGGCCAAAATGGCGGAGAGGGTGGGATTTGAACCCACGATGCCCTTGCAGGCATGCCGCATTTCGAGTGCGGTGCATTCGACCACTCTGCCACCTCTCCGGTTATGCTGGTCGGCGCTGTCGGGCGCGGGCTGTCTCATAGCGACAGTCGGGGGGGATGGCAAGGGCGAATATGAAAGCTTTTCATCCTTTTGCCTTGACAGATCAGGGATGCTTATATATCCCGTGCGGCGCAATAGGTGTGGATAAGTCCGTGCCTTGCCAGCCTTGCCTTGCGCAAGGTTTCACCGGCAGATCCTTTCGAGGGCAGCAAGCCTTTGAAATTCCTGCTAAGTTTCGACTGATAAAAAGACGGCCGCTCGTCCTCAAGGCGAGAGAGCCGGAACGAACATGAAAGGATAAAAAATGTTCGCAGTCATCAAGACCGGCGGTAAGCAGTACCGTGTGGCAGCCAACGACGTGCTGACCATCGAGAAGCTCGAAGTCACCGCCGGCGGCACCGTAGAATTCACCGAAGTCCTCGTTATCGGCGAAGGCGCCGACGCTGCGATTGGTGCTCCCTTCGTCAAGGGCGCTTCCGTCAAGGCCGAAGTGGTCGAGCACAACCGCGGCAAGAAGGTCATCGCCTTCAAGAAGCGCCGTCGTCAGAACTCGAAGCGTTCGCGCGGCCATCGCCAGCACCACACTGTTGTCCGTATCACGGACATCGTGGCTGCCAAGTAAGTAACGGGATCAGGGTTTAAAGGAGAACTCCAATGGCACACAAAAAAGCTGGCGGTTCATCGCGCAACGGTCGTGATTCTGAATCCAAGCGCCTTGGCGTGAAGAAGTTCGGCGGCGAAACCGTCATCGCAGGCAACATTATCGTGCGTCAGCGCGGTACGCAGTGGCATCCGGGTTCCAACGTTGGCCTCGGCAAGGATCACACGATTTTTGCGCTTACGGCGGGCAACGTGAACTACCGTACGAAGGCCAATGGCCGCGTGTACGTGTCTGTAATGCCGAAAGCGGAAGCAGCGGAATAAGCCGGTAGCGCTCTAAAACAGCCGGCGTCTCATCGACCCGGCTGACGCTACAAAGGTTCAGTCAAGAAAAAAGGGGAGATGGGGCGCCATCTCCCCTTTTTCTTTACCCTCAACCAAGGAGGACTGAACCATGCAAGGCGAATTGTTAAGGGAAGACCAATCAAGGTCTCCCGAAGAACGGCTGAGGCCGGATAGGTTAAGGACCGATTGCCCCGTCTTACTGTCGGAAAGGCTCGTTCTGCGCGCGCCCCACGAAGAAGACATCGACGCCCTTGCCCATCTCGCCAACAACGCCAATGTCGCTACTATGGTATCGCGTATGCCGCACCCGTATACGACCAATGATGCCGCCGATTTCGTGCGACGCACGAAGCTTGGCGAGATTGGCAAGTGCGTCTATGCGATTACCAAAGCCGACAACGGCGCCTTTCTCGGTTGCTGCGGGGTCGAGCCCACCGGTGATCCACGCACGGTCGAGATCGGGTACTGGCTGGGCGAGCCCTACTGGAACCAGGGCTATACGACCGAAGCGGCCCACGCTCTGGTCGACATGGTCTTCCGCACGCGTGAAAACGTCGCGCAGATCGATGCCCGTTGCCGGGTCATGAACGTCGCGTCGAGACGGGTCGTGCAGAAGTGCGGCTTCCAGTTTCAGGGGTCTGGCCTGGCCGCATCCCTGGCGCTTGGCAGCACCGTACCGGTCGAATGGTACAGGCTCGACCGCAAGACCTGGATATCGTTACGCAGCTGGGGAGGCATGAGATGAACGCGCTCGCCCTCACCCGTCGCAACGACCGTATCCTGACGCCCGGGCCGACGCCGGTCATCCAGACCGGCCGACTGACGCTGCGCCCGCACCGGCTCAGCGACGCCGATATGATCGCGGAATCGCTTTCGGATTTCGCCGTCACCCGCATGCTGGCCCGTGTCCCCGCGCCCTATGACCGGCAGGATGCGCTCGACTGGCTGGTCGAGCACACCTCCGGCCTGGGCATCGACTGGGAACTGGCCATCACCGAGCGGGATGATGCCCATATCGGCTGCGTCGGTATTGAGCTCCGCCACGGCCGCTGGCACCTCGGTTACTGGCTGAACCGCTTCTACTGGCGGCAAGGCATCATGACCGAAGCGGTCAAGGCGGCACTCGAACGTTTTGCCCGCCGCATGCCCGAAGTCGCCGTCTATTCCGGCGCCTTCGCCGACAATCCGGCGTCGCTCAAGCTGCAGCAGAAGCTCGGCTTCGAGATCACCGGTTGCTCGGAGATCTACAGCTTCGCCCGCAACACCATGGTTCCGCACATCGAAACCGTGTTGAGGCCGGGCGCGCTGCGGCTCTCGCAGGCAGCCTGAAGCCCTGAAAACCCGCTATCGCCGGCCCAACCGGCGATAGCGCCACACCGATCGCGCTGTTCTTGATGTTATGGCGTGTCGGTTGCACGATATTCTTTGACCTCAGCCCGAAGCGCCTATATCGAAGGCGACATGACGGGTAAATGGCCGGCCAATGCGCGCTTATGGATGCGCAAAGGGCGGCTGAAATCGATTAAAGAGCGCATAGGCTTTTCTAAATCCCATTCGATCCGAAGGGATATGCGCCGACACCGGGTGACGGACGTAAGATGAAATTTCTCGATGAAGCAAAAGTCTATATTCGCTCAGGCGACGGCGGCGCAGGCAGCGTCTCCTTCCGGCGCGAGAAATTCATCGAGTTCGGTGGACCGGATGGCGGCGATGGCGGCCGCGGCGGCGATGTCTGGGTCGAGGCCGTCAACGGTCTCAACACGCTGATCGACTTCCGCTATCAGCAGCATTTCAAGGCAACCATCGGCACGCATGGCATGGGCCGCAACCGCGCCGGCGCCAAGGGCGAAGACGTGACGCTGAAGGTGCCCGTGGGAACGCAGATCTTCGAGGAAGACGGTGAAACCCTGATCTGCGACATCACCCAGGAAGGCCAGCGCTTCCGCCTGGCACCGGGCGGCAATGGTGGCTTCGGCAACGCCTATTTCAAATCCTCGGTCAATCAGGCGCCCGACTGGGCCAATCCCGGCCTGCCAGGCGAAGAAAAGACCATCTGGCTGCGGCTGAAGCTGATCGCCGATGCCGGTCTCGTCGGCCTGCCGAATGCTGGCAAATCGACCTTTTTGGCCTCCGTCAGCCGTGCCCGGCCGAAGATCGCCAACTATCCGTTCACGACGCTGCATCCCAATCTCGGCGTCGCCACCATCGATGGCCAGGAATTCATCCTGGCCGACATTCCCGGCCTGATCGAAGGTGCGCATGAAGGCGTCGGCATCGGCGACCGCTTCCTCGGCCATGTCGAGCGCACGCGCGTGCTGCTGCATCTGGTCTCCGCCCAGGAAGAGAAAGTCGGCAAGGCCTACAAGACCGTGAAGCACGAGCTTGAAGCCTACGGCAACAGTATTCCCGACAAGCCTGAAATCGTCGCGCTATCGCAGATCGACGTGGTGGACGAGGAAACGCTGAAGAAGAAGACGCGCGAGCTGGCGCGGGCCTGCGGCAAGACACCTTTCCAGATTTCGGCCATCACCGGCCGCGGCATGACCGAAGTGCTGCGCGCGCTGCGCGACGTCATCGTCGAAGCCAATATGGGTGAGGCCGGCAGGCCGGCGAAGGCACCAAAGGTGCGCCATCGCGACCTGCAGAACTCCGACGATGCGGATGAGGATCACGAGGACGGGGATCAGCAGGGATGACCGCCCGCAAGCCGCTCGATCGCTACCGCCGCATCGTCATCAAGATCGGCTCTGCCCTTCTCGTCGATCGCAAGACCGGCTTGAAGAAATCCTGGCTCGACGGCATGTGCGCCGATATCGCCGCATTGAAGGCCAAGGGCATTGATGTTCTGGTCGTCTCCTCGGGCGCAATCGCGCTCGGGCGCTCCGTGCTCGACCTGCCCTCCGGCGCACTGAAGCTCGAGGAAAGTCAGGCGGCAGCAGCCGTCGGGCAGATTTCGCTCGCCCGCGCCTGGTCGGAAAGCCTGTCGCATGACGATATCGTCGCCGGCCAGATCCTGCTGACGCTTGGCGACACCGAAGAGCGCCGCCGCTACCTGAACGCCCGCGCCACGATCAACCAGCTTCTGAAAATCGGCGCCGTGCCTATTATCAACGAGAACGACACCGTCGCCACAAGCGAAATCCGCTATGGCGACAATGACCGCCTCGCCGCCCGCGTCGCCACCATGACCGGCGCCGACCTTCTGGTGCTGCTGTCTGACATCGACGGGCTTTACACCGCCCCGCCGCATCTCGATCCGCAGGCGAAATTCCTCGATACCATCGCCGAAATCACGCCCGAGATCGAGGCCATGGCCGGCGGCGCCGCTTCGGAACTGTCGCGTGGCGGCATGCGCACCAAGATCGATGCCGGCAAGATTGCCACCGGCGCCGGCTGCGCCATGATTATCGCTTCCGGCAAGACCGACCGACCGCTGAACTCGATTGAAAACGGCGCACGCTCCTCGTGGTTCGCACCGTCGGGCACGCCTGTTACTGCCCGCAAGACCTGGATTGCCGGGCAGCTGCAGCCGGCTGGCGAACTGCATGTCGACGATGGCGCGGTGACCGCGCTCGGCGCTGGCAAGAGCCTGCTGCCGGCCGGTGTGCGCAAAGTCGTCGGTCATTTCGGCCGCGGCGACACGGTTGCCGTCATCGGACCTACCGGCCGCGAAATCGCCCGCGGCCTTGCCGGCTACGACGCCGAAGAGGCGCGTCAGATCACCGGTCGCAAGTCGGCGGAGATCGAGGCTATCCTCGGCTATGCCGGCCGCGCCGCCATGGTGCATCGCGACGACCTCGTCATGACCGCTTCCGTCAAGGCGAAGGCCGAGAAATTGAATAAGGATGAAGCCCATGCTTGATACTGTCGCACAAAGCCCCGACATCGACGCGCTGATGAACGATATCGGCCGCAAGGCCCGGGCTGCGTCGCGACCGTTGGCCTTCGCCTCGACAGAAAGCAAGAACAGGGCGCTTGCCGCCATGGCGGATGCCATTCTCGCTCGCAAGGATCATATCCTCGCCGAAAATGCCAAGGACCTGAAAGACGTGGAAGGCACCGATATGCTCGCCTCCTTCGTCGATCGCCTGACGCTGAACGACAAGCGCGTCACTGAGATGGCCGAAGGTATCCGCGCCATCGCCGCGCTGGCCGATCCGGTCGGTGAAGCGATTGCCGCCTGGGATCGTCCGAACGGGTTGAAGATCGAGCGCGTCCGTACGCCGCTCGGCGTCATCGGCGTCATCTTCGAAAGCCGGCCGAACGTGACGGCCGATGCCGGCGCATTGTGCCTGAAGGCCGGCAATGCCGTTATCCTTCGCTGCGGCAGCGATTCGCGTCGCTCCTCGCAGGCGATCCATGAATGCCTGGTCGAAGGGCTGAAGGCAGCTGGCCTGCCGGAACACGCCATTCAGCTCGTGCCCGTTAGCGACCGCGCCGCCGTTGGCGCCATGCTGCGCGGGCTCGAGGGCAATATCGACGTCATCGTGCCGCGCGGCGGCAAGAGCCTTGTCGGTCGCGTGCAGACCGAGGCGCGCGTACCGGTCTTTGCCCATCTCGAAGGTATTTGCCACATCTATATCGACGCTTCGGCGGATCTGGACATGGCAAAATCCATCGTCGTCAACGCCAAGATGCGTCGCACAGGCGTCTGCGGTGCTGCGGAAACTTTGCTGGTCGACAAGAAGGTCGCCTCCACCCACCTGAAGCCTTTGCTCGACGGACTTGCCGCGGCGGGCTGCGAAATCCGGGGTTCGGCTGACGTACTCAGCCTTGAGCCCGACATCAAGGCTGCAACGGAAGAGGACTGGACGACGGAGTATCTGGCGGCAATCATTTCTGTTGCCCTCGTCGACGGCATTTCCGGCGCCATCGATCACATCGGCAAATATTCGTCCAACCATACCGAGGCCGTCATCGCCGAAGATCCCGATGTCGTCGGGCGCTTCTTCACCGAGATCGATTCGGCGATCCTGCTGCACAATGCGTCGACGCAATTTGCCGATGGCGGCGAATTCGGCATGGGCGCGGAAATCGGTATCGCCACCGGCAAGATGCACGCCCGCGGCCCTGTCGGCGTCGAGCAGCTGACATCCTTCAAATATCGCGTGCGCGGCGCCGGACAGATACGGCCCTGACGTGCTGAAAGAAGAGATCGATCAACGCTATCTGCGCATGCCCCATGCCGAGCGCGGCATGGTGGTCGGTCTTTTCGGCGGCTCCTTCAATCCGCCGCATCGCGGCCACGCGCTTGTGGCCGAGATCGCCATTCGCCGACTCGGCCTCGATCAGCTCTGGTGGATGGTGACGCCGGGCAATCCGCTGAAGAACCATAATCACCTTGCGCCGCTGGCCGAACGTGTTGCACTCAGCGAAATGGTCGCCCGCGATCCGCGTATCAAGGTGACGGCGTTCGAACAGACGCTTGGGCTGAGCTACACTGCCAATACGCTGGCGCATATAAAGGCGCGCAACACCCGGGTGCATTTCATCTGGATCATGGGTGCCGACAGCCTCAATACGTTCCATCGCTGGCAAAAATGGCAGGAGATCGCTCGTACCTTCCCCATCGCCGTCATCGACCGGCCAGGATCGACGCTGTCCTACCTCTCCGCCAAGATGGCAAAGACATTTCACTACGCGCGCGTCGACGAGGATGACGCCCGCGTGCTCTGGAAGAGACAGGCGCCGGCCTGGACATTCATCCATGGGCCAAGATCGACACTCAGCTCGACAGCCTTGCGCGCAGGACAATAACCAACGAAATTTTTAGGAAGATTTAAAAATGAAAAGCCCGACGGGGGAGGAGGATCCGTCGGGCTTTAATCCTGATCAGCAACTGGGAGGAGGATAGTTGCTGATCCATATCTAGCGGCATTGGGAGGAGGAGATCGCCGCTTCGATGCTTATGTTTTAGCAGCTTCCGCCGAATAATAAATCGCCGATTGCGCAATGCAGCAATGCATTAGATACATGGCTTCAAAAAATTTCTGCCCAAAAAACGCTTCTTTCACAAATCGCGCGTCGTTCGAGGCGCATTCTCATGATCGAGCCATCCACCAAATATCGCGATAACCCACGGTTCGTAACGTTACGTGTTGTTTCGTGAGCGTTCGCCAATCCGGTGGGCGAATCCAGTCATGCGTTTTTGCAGCATCTAGACGCCTTAATATGCACCGCAGAATAGAAAACCCATAAAATTCGTGGGGTTACGCATTCATGACACGATATATTTTTCCAAACACATCCCTAGTCAAGTTTCGCCCGTCGTTATATCTCTCGAAACATGTCGACATCTTTGGGGAGAAATAAGATGGCTACGAATAGACGCCGATGGATCAAACTTGCAACCGCCGCAGTATCAGCCGCTTGGCTCGGCCTGTCGGTCATCCCGACGCCGGCGCTCGCCGCCGACAAGATCGTGGTTTTTGCCGCCGCCAGCATGAAGAACGCGCTCGATAATGTCGATGCCGCCTTCACCAAGGAAACCGGCAAGGAGGTCACCGTCTCCTATGCTGCAAGCGGACCGCTTGCAAAACAGCTTGAAAACGGCGCGCCGCCGACATCTTCATTTCCGCCGACACCAACTGGATGGATTATGTCGCCGGCAAGAAGCTGATCAAGGACGACAGCCGGGTGAACCTCCTCGGCAACAAGCTCGTTCTGGTCGCCGCCAAGGACAAGGCTAAGCCCGTCGACATCAAGCATGGCTTCGATCTGGCAGCCCTTCTCGGCGATGGCCGCCTGGCGATCGGCCAGCCGGAATCGGTGCCGGCAGGCAAATACGGCAAGACGGCGCTGGAAAAGCTGGGCGTCTGGGCTTCCGTTGAAAAGAAGGTCGCCGGCGCCGAAAGCGTACGTGCCGCACTCGCGTTGGTTTCGCGCGGCGAAGCGCCCTACGGCATCGTCTACCAGACCGACGTCTCGGCAGATCCGGGCGTTGCCGTCGTCGGTACTTTCCCAGCGGACAGCCACCCGCCGATCGTCTACCCGATCGCCATCACCGCCAGCAGCAAGAACCCCGACGTCCAGGCCTATTTCGACTATCTGAAATCGGCTAAGGCTGTTCCCTTCTTCGAGCATGAGGGCTTCACGATCCTGAAGCAGTGAGCGTCATCACCGCAAATCAGGCATGACAGTTCAACCATCAGGCTCGCCGACCCATGGCGGGCCTGAGATGTTTTAAGGGGCGGGATTTGGACGCATTGGGTTTGAGCAGCGACGAATGGACGGCGATCGAGCTGAGCCTGCGCGTTTCTATCGTCGCCATGCTGGTCAGCCTGCCCTTCGGCATCGCAGCCGCCTATCTGCTGGCGCGCGGCCGCTTCTGGGGCAAATCGATCCTCAACGGCATCATTCATCTGCCGCTGATCCTGCCGCCTGTCGTGACCGGCTTCATCCTTCTCATCCTCTTCGGCCGCAAGGGGCCGATCGGCTCATTGCTCGACCAATATCTCGGCCTCGTCTTTTCCTTCCGTTGGACGGGTGCGGCCCTTGCCTGCGGCGTCATGGGCTTTCCTCTGATGGTCCGCAGCATCCGTCTGTCGATCGAAGCCGTCGACCGCAAGCTGGAGGAAGCCGCCGGTACACTCGGCGCCAACCCGGCATGGACCTTCCTGACGGTAACCTTGCCGCTCATCCTGCCCGGCGTCATCGCCGGGATGATCCTATCCTTTGCCAAAGCCATGGGCGAGTTCGGCGCCACCGTCACCTTCGTCTCCAATATTCCCGGCGAGACCCAGACCCTGTCTTCGGCCATCTATACCTTCACCCAGGTTCCGGGGGGCGATGCCGGGGCGATGCGGCTGACCATCGTCGCCGTCATCATTTCCATGGCCGCCCTGCTCGCCTCGGAATTTCTTGCCTATCTCGCCGGCCGGAGGGTGGATTTCGAATGACCCTCTCCGTCGATATCCGCCACCGTCTCGGCGCTTTCTCGCTGGAGGCCGTGTTTACCTCCGAGGGCGGGGTGACGGCCCTTTTCGGCCGCTCGGGCTCCGGCAAGACGTCGATCATCCGCATTATCGCCGGGCTGATCCGGCCCGACCATGGCCGCATCAGCCTTGACGGCGCCGTGCTCGCCGACACCGACGAAAAAGTTTTCGTTCCACGCCACCGCCGGCGCTTCGGCTATGTCTTCCAGGAGGCCCGCCTGTTCCCGCATCTCTCCGTGCGGCAGAACCTCAACTATGGCCGCTGGTTCGCACCCAGAGGCGAGCGCAGCGAGAGCTTTGACGGCGTGGTCGATCTTCTCGGCATCGGCCCATTGCTCGACCGCAGGCCGACCAAACTCTCCGGCGGCGAGAAGCAGCGCGTCGCGATCGGCCGGGCACTCCTGTCGTCGCCCCGGCTGCTGTTGATGGACGAACCGCTGGCAGCACTCGATGAGGCCCGGAAAGCGGAAATACTGCCCTATCTCGAACGGTTGCGCGACGAGACGAAGATACCGATCATCTATGTCAGCCACTCGATCGCCGAAGTGGCGCGGCTGGCGAACCGCGTCGTCGTCATGCGCGATGGCAAGGTGGAAACGATCGGCGCCGCGACCGACATCTTCAGCCAGCTTACCGGCCCGCTGGCAGCCGACAGGCGCGAGGCGGGCGTGCTGCTGGAAGGCCGCGTCGAGGACATCGATACCAGGCATAATTTGACGGTCGTGGCCTTGAAGGCAGCGAGGCTCTTCGTGCCCGGCCAGGCGGCCGCTGTCGGCAAGACAGTGCGTGTCCATATCCCCGCCCGCGACGTCATGCTGGCAACCGCAAGGCCCGAGGGCCTCAGCGCGCTGAACATCCTCGAAGGCGTGGTGCGCGATATCGCCATGATGGCCGATGGAACGGCGGAGGTGAAAGTCGATTGCGGCGGGGACGCCGTATTTGCGCGCATCACGCAATTCTCCGCCGAGCGGCTGGGCCTGCGAGCTGGCCTGCCAGTCCATGCGATCATAAAGACCGTGGCGCTCGAACAATAAAGGGTTGGATCAGGGCTTCTCGGTCGGGGTATCGTCGGCACTGCGATTGGCTTCGAGCCAATCCAGATCGTCAGCTATGGCGGCGCGCAGCGTCGTCTCCATGCCGCGAAAGCGCCGCAGCAGTTCCTCGCCGAAAGGCGTCAGCGCCGCGCCGCCGCCCTTCTGGCCGCCGCGTTGCGATTCGACAAC
The DNA here is from genome assembly GCF_001999485.2 of Rhizobium sp. P44RR-XXIV. Classification (NCBI taxonomy): domain Bacteria; kingdom Pseudomonadati; phylum Pseudomonadota; class Alphaproteobacteria; order Hyphomicrobiales; family Rhizobiaceae; genus Rhizobium; species Rhizobium sp. P44RR-XXIV. Next base: position 104,592 of record NZ_MPVZ02000023.1, read on the forward strand.
CGGCTCCCGGAACATGTGGTTCAACTCGCTGATGAGCAGCCACGCCCGGCGATAGGACATGTCCATGGCGCGGCCGGCAGCGGAGATCGAGCCCGTCTCCCGAATATGCTCGAGAAGCTCCATCTTGCCGCGCCCAAGTCGGTCCTGCCCCGAAAAATGGATGCGAAGGATGGGCTTTAGCGATGGCTGCGGAGTGTCGGTCATGGCATCTGGGATGTTGGATCTACTTTTCTATACGCGGCCTTCGCGCGCCTGTACATGGGACGCAGATGACCTATCTGACATGAAGAATCACGCGCATCCACGCCCGAAACAACAGCGATGCGAGATCATGCTCTAACATGTAGATGGGAGCAGCCATGTCGGCCTATATCATCTCCGACGTCACGGCCAAGGACGCCGAAGCATTCCAGACCTATCGAAGCCGCGCCGCCGCCTCCATAGCCCATTATGGCGGCCGCTATCTCGTTCGCGGCGGCGATGTGGAGCAATTGGAAGGCAAGTGGTTGCCGCGAGCAATCATCATCGTCGAGTTTCCCGACATCGAGCAGGCGCGGATCTGGTATCGCTCGCCGGAATATGCCCTTGCCCTTAAGGTTCGCGATCAGGCCCTCAGCCGCAACCTCATTCTTGTCGACGGAGTGAGCCCGGAAGGCTGATTTTTGGCTTTCGGTGCGAATATTCTCCATATCTGGTGCGAAAGCGCCCCATTCAGACACAAATCCTTGTCTTTGCGGCCTGTAGAACGTCGCCTGCGTCTTGAAACCTTTATGCTTTGATGCCTATCTTTATGGTGTGATCGACTCAGATCGCATATGTGCCTGTTCTGTTACTCAAGGAAGGAAGAGCACTGACAACAGTACACGCCAAGGGGAGAGCGCCTGTCGTTATCCCGAAGAGCTCGGAACGTGGCGTCGATGCCGCTGCCCGCGCCCTGCAAGCCGTCCTCGTAAGCCTCGAGGACTCCAAGGCCGAAAATATCGTCACCATCGACATTGCTGGCAAGTCTGCGCTCGGAGACCATATGGTCGTCGTCTCCGGTCGATCGAGCCGTCATGTCCTGGCGATTGCCGACCATCTCATGACCGATCTCAAGGACGAGGGCTTCGGCAATGCCCGCGTCGAGGGTCTGGATGGCGGTGACTGGGTGTTGATCGACACCGGCGACATCATCATTCATGTCTTCCGTCCCGAGATCCGCGAGTTCTACAACATCGAAAAGATGTGGGCAGCACCCGATCTCGACGAAGGCACGCTGCACTAGCCGAGCGACGCGCATTTCCTGGGAAAGCGCACAGCGGTTTTCCATCCGGAATGCGAAAATGCTCAAAAAGCGCCGTTCCCGGCCCTGGCTGGCAGCTCTCAATCGCCGGACATGACTGTCCGGCAAGGGTTTTGTTTTGTGCCGCCATCATGGCGGATATGCTTGGAGCGGGAATGCGAATAGGTCTTTTTGCTGTGGGGCGGTTGAAAACCGGCCCTGAGAAGGATCTTGCGGCTCGCTATCTCGACCGCTTTGCCAAAGCCGGGCCGGCTATCGGCCTGGAACTGGCCCGCATGACCGAAGTTGCCGAAAGCCGCGCATCCAACGGCGAAACCCGCAAGCGTGAGGAAGCCGGGCTGCTGCAAAAGGCGCATCCCGAAGGCGGCGTCCTCATCCTTCTCGACGAACGTGGCAAGGCTCTGGACAGCGAAGCCTTTGCCGCCATGCTTGGCACGTTCCGCGATCAGGGCAAGCGCGATCTGACGATTGCCATCGGTGGCGCAGACGGCCTCGACCCATCCCTTTACGACAAGGCCGACATGACCCTATGCCTCGGCAAATTGACATGGCCGCACCAGCTCGTGCGCATTCTCATCGCCGAACAGCTGTACCGCGCCGTCACCATCTTGTCCGGACACCCCTATCACCGGGTGTGACTTCGGGCCGCCGTGGGCTGCTCCTTCGAAAACAGTTTGGCTTCCGGGCTTTTTGCGTTAACGAAACGCTCACACAGGCGTGTTTTGATTCCCGCCTTAAAATTGATGATGCTTCCCAGGTGATCGCGGCAAATCGGCTTGTTTTCACGCGATCTGAAGGGACCAGGCCCGAACCGACTGGATGAGAAAAGCCTCGCCCATGCTTTCCCGCCTTCTGCTGCCTACCCTGGCGGCGTGCCTTGGCGCGGGCGTCTACATTGCAGCCCCTTTTTCGGCAACAGATTTGGCGCAGGCGCAGGAAGCCAACAATGCCACTGCGCAAGCACCCGACGATCGCTCCTCGACGACGGCGCCAACAGCACAGCAGCCACCCGACCCGGCCGCCGAGCTCGCCCGCAAGCGCGACCAAACCCGCGCCGAACTCGAAACGCTGTCGAAGACGATCAACCTTTCCTCCGACAAGACGAAAGAGCTGGAAGACAGCATCGCAGCGCTCGACAAGAGCAGCGCCAGCCTGCGCCAGGCGCTGATCGACAGCGCCGCCCGCCGCAAGGATCTGGACCGCAAGATTCAGCAGAGCGAAAAGACGCTGACGGATCTCGCCGTCAAGGAAGACAAGATCCGCGCCTCCCTGCATGATCGCCGCGCTTTGCTCGCCGAGGTTCTGGGGGCGTTGGAGCGCATGGGCCGCAATCCGCCGCCGGCGCTGCTGGTGACGCCGGATGACGCGCTCGCCTCGGTGCGCAGCGCCATCCTGCTCGGGGCCGTCGTGCCCGGAATGCGCAAGGAGACGGATAAGCTCATCGCCGACCTGACGGATCTGAGCAAGCTGCATGCCGATGCCGCCGCCGAAAAGGCCAGCCTCACTACCACCGTGACCAACAGCATGGAGGAAGAGCGGCGCATGGACCTGCTGGTCGCCGAGAACGACAAGCACAGCAAGGAAAATGCCGCCCAGCTCGAGGCCGAGCGCAAGCGCGCCGAGGAGCTGGCGGGCAGGCAACCAGCCTGGAAGGCCTCGTCGCTTCGCTGGAAAGTCAGATCGGTTCGGTCCGCGATGCCGCAGCTGCCGCACGTGCGGAAGAGGCTCGCAGGGGGCAGCTGACAGACCAGCAACGCGAGCAGGCAAAGGCTCTGGCCGAGAACGGCGTGCCCGATAAAAACCGCATTACGCCCGCATATGCCTTCTCCGACCTTAAACAGAAGTTGGAGCTGCCTGTGGCGGGCGATATTCTCCGCCAGTTCGGCGACGACGACGGCACGGGCCACACGGCAATGGGATTGACCGTTGCGACCGGCCCGGATGCGCTCGTCACGGCTCCCGCCGACGGCACCGTGGTCTATGCCGGCGCGTTTCGCAGCTACGGCCAGATGATCATCCTGGACACGGGCGACGGCTACCACATGGTGCTGTCGGGAATGGACGCGATCAAGACGCGTCCGGGCAGATTTGTCTTCGCCGGCGAGCCGCTGGCCACGATGGGCCAAAAAAGAGTCGCGAGCGCGACCGCATTGGCGCTGGAAACGGATCGGCCAACGCTTTACATTGAATTCCGAAAAGATGGAAAGCCGGTCGATTCTCGACCCTGGTGGACCTCTAAAGACACTGGAAAGGCACGCAATGATACGTAGGGCTTCTCTTGTTCTCGTTGGCGCATTGATGGGTGCGACCGCGATGGGCGTTATCTATACGGCGGTCGCGCCGGCGGAAGCCGCGGGTACTTCCACTTACAAGGAGTTGTCGATTTTCGGCGACGTCTTTGAACGCGTGCGCGCCCAGTATGTGACGCCGCCACAGGAAGACAAGCTGATCGAAGCCGCCATCAACGGCATGCTGACCTCGCTTGACCCGCATTCGAGCTACATGAATGCCAAGGATGCGGAAGACATGCGCACCCAGACCAAGGGTGAATTCGGCGGTCTCGGCATCGAAGTCACGATGGACAACGATCTCGTCAAGGTCATCACGCCGATCGACGACACGCCTGCGGCCAAGGCCGGCGTTCTTGCCGGCGACTATATCACTGCCATCGACGGCCAGTCCGTACGTGGCCTGAAGCTGGAAGACGCCGTCGAGAAGATGCGCGGCCCGGTCAAGACGCCGATCAAGCTGACACTGCTGCGCAAGGGCGCCGACAAGCCGATCGAGCTCACCATCGTTCGTGACGTGATCGCGGTTGCCGCCATCAAGTCCCGCGAGGAAGGCGGCGATGTCGGCTATATCCGCATCATCTCCTTCACGGAAAAGACCACGCCAGACCTTGAAGCCGCGATCGCCAAGATCAAGAAGGATATCCCGGCCGACAAGCTGAAGGGCTATGTCTTCGACCTGCGCCTCAACCCGGGCGGTCTGCTCGACCAGGCGATCAACGTTGCCGACGATGTGCTTGAGCGCGGTGAAATCGTGTCGACCCGTGGCCGCAACCCGGATGAGACCCGCCGCTTCAACGCCACTCCGGGCGACCTGACGGATGGCAAGCCGATCATCGTGCTCATCAATGGCGGTTCGGCTTCGGCTTCGGAAATCGTCGCGGGCGCCCTGCAGGATCTGCGTCGCGCCACCGTGCTCGGCACCCAGTCCTTCGGCAAGGGCTCGGTCCAGACGATCATCCCGCTGGGTGACGGCAATGGCGCGCTCCGCCTGACGACGGCGCTCTATTACACGCCGTCGGGCCGCTCGATCCAGGGCATCGGCATTACACCTGACGTCAAGGTCGACCAGCCGCTGCCGGATGATCTGAAGGGCAAGCTGACGACTGAGGGCGAATCCAGCCTTCCGGGCCACATCAAGGGCCAGAGCGAAACCGACAAGGGCTCCGGCTCCTCGGCCTACGTGCCGCCGGATCCGAAGGACGACATCCAGCTCAACTACGCGCTTGACCTGCTGCGCGGCGCCAAGACGGATCCGTCCTTCCCGCCGAACCCGGAAAAAGCGGTTTCCTCCAAGTAAGGAAATGGCGCCGGGCTGGAAACAGACCCGGCGCTTTCACTTTCAATAGAAAGGGAGCGGGGTAGAGTGTATCGTCCCGCTTTACTCGGCCGGATGAATGCGGCCTTGTTCGAAACCTGTTTCGTCAGTTTTGACAGTTTAAGTCTGCGCTATCTTTTTCGCTTCGATGAGAGCGGGATGCCTGGAGCCAGCACAGTTTCCCGCTTGGGTGGATGAGAACTTTGGGAACGGATTTGCATGCACCGCTGGGACAGAACCGCAGGCCCGGCCGCCAGCGGAGACTTCCGCCTTTCGGGCGCATTCTTGGCGGCCTCTGCCTGATCGCGATCGCCGGCTTTTCCCTCTATTCGGCGCTGTTGCGCGACGACCTCAGGAAAACCCAACCGACCGAAGCGGCGAAGAAGGAAGACCCGGCCCCATCGGACGAGACGAAGCCGGCGGCAAACAGCCAGGCGGGCCTGACACAGGTCGATCCGCAGTCGGGCGCCAACACCTCGCGCGTCGTCACCGATGACGGTTCCGTCGTCACCATGTTCAGCCCGAGCAACCGCGACGGCAATGGGCCTGTCCTGATCAATGCCAATCAGGTCGGCCAGGATCCCCGCATGGCGGCAACGCCGAACGACAGCTTGCTCGAGGATTCGCCCTTCGGCAAATTGCCGATCACCGGGCCGAACGGCCTGAGGCCGATGGATCAATATGCCCGACCCTGGTCCGGCGCCCGCGGCACCCGCATCGCCATCGTCGTCAGCGGTCTCGGCCTCAGCCAGACCGGCACGCAGCGCGCCATCGAGAAGCTTCCCGAAGAGATAACGCTTGCCTTCGCAGCCAGCGGCAACAGCCTGCAGCGCTGGATGCAGGATGCACGTCGCGGCGGCCACGAGATCTTGATTCAGGTTCCGTTCGAACCCTTCGACTATCCGGGCAACAATCCGGGTCCCGACACGCTTCTGACCTCGCTATCCGCCGCCAAGAATATCGACAACCTGCACAAGGCAATGGGCAAGATCACCAATTACACCGGCGTGATGAACTATCTCGGCGGCCGGTTCCTGTCGAATGCCGGCGCCATGGAGCCGGTGTTGCGTGATGTCGGCAAGCGCGGCCTGCTTTTCCTCGATGACGGTTCGTCAGCCCAATCCAAGTCCGGAACCCTCGCCAAGACGCTGGAGGTGCCGCACGCCTTTGCCGATGTGCAGCTTGATGGAGAATTGCAGCAGGATGCCATCCTGAAGAAACTCGACGAGCTGGAGCGCATTGCCCGCCGCAATGGTTCGGCGATCGGCGTTGCCTCCGCCTTCGACGAAAGCGTCGACGCCATCAGCAAATGGAGCGAGGAAGCCGCCATGCGCGGCATCGAAATCGTCGCGGTCTCGGCGCTGGCCGAAGACCCCAAGCATCCATGATCCCCTGGAGAAGAAGATGAGCAAGCCCCACGCGCCCGTGCGAGCCGAAGACCTGCCCTACCGTCCCTGCGTCGGCATCATGGTGCTGAACCGCGATGGTCTGGTCTGGGCCGGCAAACGCATTCCGATCGGCAATTCCGAATATGACGGCTCGCCGCAGCTCTGGCAGATGCCGCAGGGTGGCATTGATGAGGGCGAGGACCCGCTGAAAGCCGCCTATCGCGAGCTCTATGAGGAGACGGGCATGAAAACCGTGACCCTGCTGGCGGAAGCGAAGGACTGGATCAACTACGACCTGCCGCCGCAGCTGATCGGCATCGGCCTCAAGGGGAAATACCGCGGCCAGACGCAGCGCTGGTTTGCCTTCCGCTTTGACGGCGACGAGAGCGAAATCGCCATCAACCCGCCGCCAGGCGGCCATGAGCCGGAATTCGATGCCTGGGAATGGAAGCCGATGGCAATGCTGCCCGAGTTGATCGTCGCCTTCAAGCGGCCGGTCTACGAAAAAGTCGTTGCCGAGTTCGAGCATCTTGCGGGCCTGAAGGCCGAAGATTGAACCAAGAAATCCGGCCACCGATCGGCGGCCGGATTCATATATCGATTATTCTGCGGAATCGGCAGAATCGGCGTTGAGCTGGCCGTACTTGGCTTCGCCAATCTTTCCGAGCAGCTCCAGCTGCGTTTCCAGGAAGTCGATATGGCCTTCCTCGTCGATCAGCAGCTGTTCAAACAGCTTCATCGACACATAGTCGCCGGCGTCATGACAGATGTCGCGGGACTTCTTGTAGGCCGTGCGGGCATCGTATTCGCCGGCAAGATCTGCCTCCAGCACTTCCTTGACATTCTGGCCGATACGCAGAGGCGCAAGCGTCTGCAGGTTCGGATGTCCTTCTAGGAAAATGATGCGGGCGACGAGACGGTCGGCGTGCTGCATCTCTTCGATGGACTCAGCGCGTTCCTTCTTGGCGAGCTTGGTATAGCCCCAATCCTCGAGAAGCCGGTAGTGAACCCAATATTGATTGACTGCGCCAAGCTCGAGAAACAGCGCCTCGTTAAGCCGCTCGATGACTTTTTTGTCGCCTTTCAATGTCCGCTCTCCTGTTGTCTTCATGAAATTTTTTCAGGCGGGACATGAAATCAAATATTTCGGCTTCCGTCGAGTGGCGACGGGCATGATAATCTTCGGTTGTCTGTATAATGATATCAACGACATTCGGGAAACAGCCGCAGCAACGGCCGCGCTTTTCCATGGCGTGATAGACCTTGGCGGGGACGATGAGCTGCCAACAGTCCTGATCCAGGAACTCGTTGATGACGTCCCGGATTTCCCTGTCGGTGATGTAATTACAGCTACAAACAAGCATTCTTCGCTCAGTCCGTCAAACATGACATCTGCTGTCCTGTTATCTGCTAAAGAAGACGCTCTTTGTCAAGAAAGAAACGATTCATTTTTATCGACGGGCGAAACGGGCGGCACATCGCTGCCGCCGCGAAGCCCTGGATCTCAATGGAAATTACGACCCCTGGGCATGACATTTGCCGTTTCGGCGATATCGCTGCGTCCTTCCGTCGCTGGGCCGGTATTGCGCGTCAACAGGTCCGGTGAGACCTGCTTCTTCCTCTGCCTGTGATCCATGGTCGGCCGCAGCGCCTCATCCGCCCGGTCGCTGACGCCGAAACGCCGCGCCTCACGTTGCAGGATACCCAGCGCCGAAGTCATGTCCTCGATGTAGTCGACCACCACATGAATGACGCCGCTTTCGCTCTGCAGGCTGCCGCGAATCTTGACCAGCCGCGCGCCCATGACGATGGCGCGATATTTGTCGAATATTTTCGGCCAAACGATCGCATTTGAGACGCCGGTCTCGTCTTCCAGCGTCATGAAGATCACGCCTTTGGCCGAACCGGGCCGCTGGCGCACCAGCACCAGACCCGCGATCGTCACCATCCGTCCATTCGCCACATTGGGCAAATCCCGGTTCTGCACGATGCCGATATTGGCGAAATCGGCGCGCAGAAACGAAACCGGATGCGCCTTCAGGGATAGCGACAGATAGCGATAATCCTCGATGACCTGTTCGCCGGGCAGCATCGCGGGCAGGGTAACGGCCGGCTCTACCTGCAAGTCTGCGTGATTGCCGAGATCGAACAAGGGAAGCTTTTCGGCAGCACTGCCGGCATCGAGCGCCCGCACCGCCCAGAGCGCCTCACGCCGGCTCAAGCCGATGGAGCGGAAGGCATCGGCATCCGCCAGCCGCTCGATTTGCGACTTGGCGAGCCCGGACCGCAGCCAGAGATCGCGCACGGATTGATAGCCATCGCCGCGTCGCACGACCAATTGCTGCATTTCATCCTCAGACAGGCCTTTGACCTGCCGGAAGCCCAGGCGGACAGCGCGGTTCGTCTTGATGTGATCGCGCATCGTCGCATGGCGCGGCTCGACAGCGTTCCTGTCGAAACGCGCTTCCTCCAGAAGGCAATCCCAGTGGGAATGATTGACATCCACCGGCCGCACCTCGACGCCATGCTCGCGCGCATCGCGCACCAGCTGCGCCGGCGCATAGAAGCCCATCGGCTGGGCATTGAGGATCGCCGCACAGAAGACATCGGGATAATAGGTCTTCAGCCACGAAGAGGCATAGACGAGAAGCGCAAAGGACGCCGCATGGCTTTCGGGAAAACCGTATTCGCCGAAACCTTCAATCTGGCTGAAACAGCGCTCGGCAAAGTCTTGAGGGTAACCCTTCGCAACCATGCCTGAAACCATGTCCTGCTTGAATTCGTCCACCTTTCCCGTACGTTTGAACGTCGCCATGGATCGGCGTAGCCGATCGGCCTTGGCGGGCGAAAATCCAGCCGCAGTAATGGCGATCTGCATCGCCTGTTCCTGAAATAGAGGCACTCCCAACGTTCTTTCTAGGACCGCTTTCAATTCCGGACGGTGGTATTCGATCGGTCGATTCTGAAGAACGTCATCCCGTCGTTTGAGATAGGGATGCACCATATTGCCCTGGATGGGACCGGGTCGGACGATCGCCACCTCGATAACCAGATCATAGAATCTGCGGGGTTTAAGACGCGGCAACATGCTCATCTGCGCCCGGCTTTCGATCTGGAAGACGCCGATCGTGTCGGCGCGGCAAATCATGTCATAGACCGGTACGCGGTCGGGATATTCGCCACTCCCGAGATCGGCAAGTTCCTTCTTCACGTCGTAATGCAGCAGCAGCAGGTCGAAGGCCTTGGCAAGGCAGGTCAGCATGCCGAGCGCCAGCACGTCGATCTTCAATATGTTGAGATTGTCGAGATCGTCCTTGTTCCATTCGATCATGTAGCGATCGTCCATCGCCGTATGCATGATCGGCACCACTTCATCCAGCCGATCCCGCGTAATGACGAAGCCACCGACATGCTGCGTCAGATGCCGAGGAAACCCTATCAGCGTAGAGGCATAGGACAGCACGTTATTGGTCGTCTTGTCGGTGAGATCGAGGCCGGCGAGCTTTGCTTCCCGATCAGACAATCCCTCGGTCGACCAGCCCCAGACGCCGCTCGCAAGAGCCGACTGCACATCCTCCGACAGGCCGAAGGCCTTCGCCACTTCACGGCCGGCCGAGCGCGCCCGATAGCTGGTCACCGCCGCCGTCAGCCCCGCATGCTCCTTATAGTAATGCCTGTAGATGAACTGGATAACCTCTTCGCGCTTCTCATGCTCGAAATCGACATCGATATCCGGTGGCTCCTCGCGTTCCGTCGAGATGAAGCGCTCGAACAAGAGGGTCGTGATTTCCGGATTGACTTCGGTAATCCGGAGACAATAACAGACCGTCGAATTGGCGGCAGAACCGCGCCCCTGACACAGGATATTCTGACTGCGGGCATATTCCATGATGCGATGCACCGTCAGGAAATAGGGCTCATATTGCCGCTCTCGAATAAGAACGAGCTCATGATCGATCTGTTTGGCGACCTTTTCGGGGATTCCATTGGGATAGCGCCATCTCGCGCCCTCCCATGTCAGCCGCTTCAGCGTTTCCTCAACGGTTTCGCCATCAACGCTTTCATCGGGATAATTATGCTTCAGCTCATCCAGCGAAAAAGAAAGCCGGCTAAAGAACTTCTGTGTATTGGCGAGGGCCTTCGGATAATCCTTGAAGAGGCGGCTCATCTCGGCAGCATCCTTCAGATAACGTTCGGCATTGGCCGCCAGCTTGAAGCCGGCCTCGGCGATCGGCACATGCTCGCGGATCGAAACGACGATGTCGGCAAGCGGCTTGCGTTCGGTTGCGTGATAAAGCGGCTGGTTGCTGGCGATCAGCCGCACGCCGTTTCGAATCGCAATGATGGAAAGCGTGGCAAAGACCAGCCGATCCCGCCCGTCATAGGCCGGCGACAGGACCATATGAAACTTCCGGCCGAAACGCATCCATAGCCGCTTAAGGCATTGCTCCAGCCTTGCCTGGCCTTCCGTCGTCTCCACGCTGTCAGCATCGGGAACGAGCGCCAGCATCATCTCGTCGCCCCATTCCATGAGGTCAGCCTCTTGGAGTTTGCAGGAGCCTTTTTCAGCCTTGAGATTGCCCGCGCTCAACAGCCGGCAAAGATGTGCCCAGCCTTTGCGGTTCTGCGGATAGGCAAGAATGTCGGGTGTGCCGTCCGAAAAGACCAGGCGGGCGCCGGGCTGGAAAGCGACCGGTTTCAGGAGCGGCTTTTCCGGCTGCCCTTTGGCGCGACGTTCAATGTTTTCCTCAGCAATCCTTTTATATTCCGCCCGGAGAACCTTGGTATGCGCATGCGCCTTGACGACGCCGGCAACCGAATTGCGGTCGGCAATTCCAAATCCGGAAAGCTTCAGGAGGGTGGCCTGCGCCACCATCTCCTCCGGATGCGAGGCGCCTTCGAGAAAGGAAAAGTTCGTTCTCGCGCCGATCTCGAAAAAAGGCGCTGACGCGAGAGGGGTCGGATGCGCGCTCATGCGAAGACCCCATGCATGTACCAATCCGGCGGCGTTGCGGTCTGGCCGTAGAGGCCCTTGCGGAACAGCCAGAAACGGTGGCCTTCCTCGTCCTCGATCTGGAAATAATCGCGGACAGGTTCTTCCTTTTCCTCGACCCACCATTCCGCCGAAAGCCGCTCCGGCCCTTCGGCCCGGCTGACCCGATGCATGACGCGCCGCCAGCGGAACTGCCGGGGAGGGCCGTCAGGCACTTCGGCGGCAACGGTTTCGACCAGTTCCGGCATGCGAAACAGCCGCAACGGCCGTTCGCCCCGGAAAAAGCCGCGGCCGGCATATTCTCTGCCTGTCCGCCGGCGAGCCGCGAGGATTTGCATGGCTGGCACCGGCCGGGCGGCCCGTTCGGGAATATGGCTTTCCCTGAGCTCGAAACCCTGCAGGCAATCCGGCCCCAGCCGTGCTGCAACCCGGTCGACGAAGGCGGCAAGTGACGTGCCCTGTCGGTCCTCCTCGACGAAATCGCCCTGCAGCGCATCGAAGGGCGCGTGCTGCAGCACATTGAGACGGACAATCTCGAAACCATATCCCGCATCGAGATCGTCATGAATGGCGGTGAAGCGCTCGTTAAACAGGCTGGCGATCCGGCCCGGCTCCCGCAGCGGCTGCGATGCCCCGGCGGCGATGCGGAAAACCGCCCCATCCACCCTGAACAGCAAAAGCTCGAAGGAACGGCCGCCGACGCCACGCGCCTCCAAACCCGGCTTCAGCGTTTCGGCAAGCATGTGGGCGAGCTGCAGAATATCGGCTTCCGCCTGCACCGGCTCGGCAAGCCGGCGCTCGGCCGATAATTGCGCCACCGGCCGGCGCGGCGAGATCGGCTCCTCGATGAGGCCGACTGCCTGATCGAGCCGCAACAACACCTGTGCGCCGAAGCGACGGGCAAGCGGCGCCCGTGGCGCCGCCAGGAGATCGCCCGCCTGCTTCAGGCCCATCTTCTGCAAGGCGGCAACGCTCTCCTCGCCAAGCCGCAACGACGCCACCGGCAGCGGCGCCAGCGCCTCCTCCATGGCTTCAGGGGGAACAATGCGACTTTCCTCGAAGCGGGCGACCGCCCAGGAGAGGCCCGGCGCGGAGGAAATCGCGCCGCGGACATCGAGCCCGAGCCGGGAAATCCGGATCAATATATCCTCGAGCAGCGCTTCTTCGCCGCCGAAGAGATGAGCGCAGCCGGTAATATCGAGAAAGAGGCCATCCTTGCCATCGATTGCCACCAGCGGCGTATAGCGGTCACACCAGTCGGCGATCGCCTCCAGCAGCTTGCGATCCGCCGCAAGATCTTCCTCGATGACATCGAGGGTAGGGCAGATCGCCCGAGCTTCGGCCACGCCCTGGCCGCGCTTCAGGCCGATCATCTCCGCCCGCTCGTTGAGCGCGGTCAGCCGCATGGCATTGTTCAGCCTGCCGGCGCAGACGAGTGGTGGCGCTTCAAGCCTGCCTGTCGAACGCCAGGACAGGCCCCAGCGCTTGCGCGCGATCCGGTCGGTTGGCAGATGCGGAAAAGTCAGCGCCAGAATGCGCTGCGTGTTCGCCGGGAAGGGCAGGGTGCTGAGCATCGGAGACAGGGGCAAAGCGGCGGTCATGGGCATTCCACTCCAGGGTTATGGAAAGAGGCGCGGGGTTGCGGCTCTTTTCCAAGGTCAGACGAAAGGCCGGATGACCGATGCTGCCGCCAAGCACCGATCCGTCCGGCAGGGGCCGCGCCTGCGCCGGCGCGGGTTCGACGGAAAAGCGGAAGAGGGCGCTGCTCGCTTCCTCCTCGCCTCCCTGCCGCAATAAAAACAGGGGCCGGCCTGTCGCCTTGGCCCTGAGCGCCAGCCGCCGGCTTTCCGTCAGCCCGAAACGCGCGGGATTGCCGCGCACTTCCAGGATGACGACCGCAAAGGCCGCGCTGGCAAGCGCTGCTTCCGCCAGCCAGAGCGCTTCCTCCAGCTTGCGCGGAGATGCCTGCAGGAAGCCGGCCGGCTCCAGTCCGAAATCCATGATCCCGATGGCATAGGGCAGGCCCGCCTCCATCGCGGCGACCGTATCGCCGATCCAGAGAACCGGGGATATGGCCGCATCTGTGCCGGCGGCTTGCGCATGAAGCCGCGCGGCAAGAGCAAGGGTAAAGCCGCTGGCTACGCCCGCATCACGCAGGCCCAGCGAGCGGATTTCCGTCAATGCATCCAGCGGCACGCCACCCTGCATCGCGTCATCGAGGTCCTCGACCCCGATCGCAAGCAAGGATTGGGCAGCCCCCGCCGAACGGGGTCTTGCCTTCTCCGCCAGCGTCTCATGCGCCGCCGCAGCCAGCGCCGATATCGGCCTGCCTTCCAGTCGGGCAATGGTTTCACGCAGGGCAAAAAGCGTTTCCCCCGCCACGGCGGCCTCGGCCATGACGTTCACTCCAGATCGATAATGTTCCTGTTATGTTCTTATGGATTCCAGAGGTCGGAAAAAGAGTCAACACCAATTTATAAGAAAATATTCCTGTGCACAGAGCCGAATGATTGGAGTCTATTCAACCTGAAATCTGAATCCGCCCTAAAATCAAACAGGTAGACCATGGTGCCGTCCGAAAGCCGCTCAAAGACTTTTCGGCATCATGCCCCAATCCGCTCTCGTAAAAGCTGCGCAAAGTCTCTATATGACCAGCTAAGGAAGGAAGCATTCATGGCTCGCATTGACCAGAGCGAGGATTGGCGGGACCGCCACGCGCCCTCAATCAGCACATTTGAATCTCTGGCTATGGAGGCTTACAGCCACTTGCCGGACGAATTCCGCTCGCTCACCGGCAACCTCATCATCCTCATCGAAGATTTTCCCGATGACGATGTCTTCGAGGATATGGCGCTGGAAACGCCCTTCGACCTGCTCGGCCTTTTCGAGGGCCGCGGCATATCGGAGCGCTTCACCGCCCAGACCGGCGAAATGCCGAACAAGATCCGCCTCTACCGCCGGCCGATCATCGATTACTGGGCTGAAAACGAGGAAACCCTCGGCGATATCATCACCCATGTCCTGATCCACGAGATCGGTCATCATTTCGGCCTGAGCGACGAGGACATGGAACGCATCGAGGCGAGCGCCGAGGAAGCGACGGATCGGTAGTATCGGCCCCGACCGCAGGACGGTCAGGGAAAAACATCAAGCCTTCGATGAGGAATTACGTCCTCTTACTGCTCGGAAAGCTTCATCTCCGGATCGTAATCCTTGCCGGCGACTTCCTTGACGACGGCCTGGCCGCATTCCATCCGGCCGTTCCCGGCATTGAAGGCATAGGTCGGCGAGCCCGAGAGCTCCCAGCCCTTGTTCAGCGCTGCCGATACCTTGTGGCAGAAAGAAGCATCATCGGGGCCGGTGAGGAAGCGGTAGAGTTTCATCAAAGCGTCTTTCGTAAATATAAGCCCTCACCCTGAGCTTGTCGAAGGGCGATGGCGCTGCTCGATCAGGCGAACTTTATGGACGAGTCTTTCCGCCTGGACAAGATGCAGCCGTTCCACCATCGGCCGCCGAGGTTCACGACATTGAGATCGGCGGCACCCGGTTCGGCAAAGGCTGATATGATCGCCTCAGCCTCGGCAACAGCCGCTTCATCCGGACCAAAATGCCGATTGGCGGCCTCGATCTGGCTCGGATGAATCAGCATCTTGCCAGAAAAGCCCATGGCGATACCCTGGGCGCATTCCGCATCGAGCGTGTCCATATCCTTGAAATCGTTGAAAACGCTGTCGATGGCCTCAAGCCCATAGGCACTGACGGCCAACACCACCTGCATCAGCCAGGGCACAAGATAGGCGCGGCCCGACTGCGGCAGCACGCCCGTTTCCTTTCTGAGATCGTTGAGCCCGACGACGAAGCAATCGAGCCTGCTGCCCGCGGTGCGTCCGGCCTCGGCGATCGAAGCGGCATTCAGGATGCCGCGCGGGGTCTCGATCATCGCCCAGATGCGCAGGTTTTCCGGCGCATCGGCTTCCGCGAGCCTGTCACCCACGAGCATCACGTCCTGCGGCTCATCCACCTTGGGCAGCAACACCGCATCCGGCTCCAGCTCCACGACCAGCGCCAGATCCTCGGCGCCGAAATTGGAGGAAAGCGCATTGATGCGGATGATCCGCTCCTTGGCCGATAGCGGAGACGAGGCGAAGAACGCCCGCAAATTCTCCCGCGCCTCGGCCTTCTTTTCCGGCGAAACCGAATCTTCGAGATCGAAGATAACAGCATCGCAATCGAGGCTGGCAAGCTTTTCCAAAGCGCGGCGGTTGATGGCGGGGACGCTTAAGACCGAGCGGCGCAGGCGGGCGGGGCGGGAAGAGGAGGATTGGCTCATAGCGCCGTTTTGCCGCGCTTTTAATCTCCAGGCAAGTCAACAAAAAGCCACGCTCCTCTTGCAGATGAAAAGGAACAGGCCCACATTGCTGTAAGTAGAGAGGTCTCGACCATGCAGAATATCCGTTCCCTGTTCATCGCGCTTGCCGGTATCACCGTGTTTGCAGCCATGGCGCTGTTTACCGTTTCGCTGACGCTTGCCGTCGGTGGTATCCTCACTGTGCTTATGGCAGCCCGTGCGATTTCGCTTCGCATGAAGCCGGCACCGGTGCGCGCCAAGACGAACAGCCAGCGCGAAATGCGCATCTGGAACGACGGTCGCGGCACGATCATCGATCTCTGACGTCGAATACAGGGCAGCGGCAGCCTGTTTGCAGGCTGCCGAACGCATTTGCCTCGATCTGGACCTATGTCTGATGGGCAGGCTGCGACCAAAGATCCGCGTTTTAGAGCATTTCCAAGATTCTCCTTCATTTCGGGCCGGATTTGCTCTATTGGCAGGATAATTCGTGCTTTAGACGAGAATGAAGGCAGGACCCCATGGACAAGTTCGTGAAGTTGACCGGTGTCGCGGCACCCCTCCCGGTCGTCAATGTCGATACCGACATGATCATCCCGAAGGATTATTTGAAGACCATCAAGCGCACCGGTCTCGGCAAGGGCCTGTTTGCTGAAGCCCGCTACCATGAAGATGGTTCGCTGAACCAGGATTTCGTGCTGAACAAGCCGGCCTATCAGAATGCCAAGATCCTCGTCGCCGGCGACAATTTCGGCTGTGGTTCCTCGCGCGAGCACGCGCCTTGGGCGCTCCTCGACTTCGGCATCCGCTGCGTCATATCCACAAGCTTCGCCGACATCTTCTACAACAACTGCTTCAAGAACGGCATCCTGCCGATCAAGGTCAGCCAGGAAGATCTCGACAAGCTGATGGACGACGCCTCGCGCGGCTCCAACGCTATCCTGACGATCGATCTGGAAAACCTCGAAATCACCGGCCCGGACGGCGGTTCGCTCAAGTTCGAACTCGACGAATTCAAGCGCCATTGCCTGCTGAACGGCCTCGACGATATCGGCCTGACGCTGGAGAAATCCTCCGCGATCGACACTTACGAAAAGTCGAACGCCGCGTCGCGCCCTTGGGCCGCCTGATCGGTTTCATCATAACTGTCACGTTTCAAAGCCGGGCTTAACAGCCCGGCTTTTTGTTTTAAGCATTTGGAAAGGCCCTCCTTTTCTGCGTGTTGTAATATGATCGACAAGAAGGGGGTCCATATAAGCCTGCCGAGGCCATTGCGGCCTCTCCTCCCGTCTTAATTCCTCTCCACGCAATGGAGCCCATCCATGACATCCCTTCCTATTGTCGGCGCCGCCATGACGCTTGACGACGTCGAAACCCATCGCAACTGGCTGCTCGAAAAGCCGCGCGATCTGGAACTGCAGAGCTTCGTCGAAGCCGAAGTTTTGAACGGCGACTGGCAGCCGCTGGCCGAGCGCGCCCGCAAGCTGCTCGATGGCCATCAGGGCCGCCTCGGCATTCACGGCCCGTTCTGGGGCTTCGTCATCGCCTCGCAGGACCCGGATGTCCGCGCTGTCGTTTCCAAGCGCCTGCTGCAGGCGCTCGACGTCTGCGCCAATATCGGCGCCACACAGATGGTCGTCCATAGCCCTTATACGTCCTGGTCCTACAACAACCTCGACAACAACAAGGGCGAGCGCGAAAAGATCATCGAATACACGCATCTGACGCTCAAGGATGCCGTGAAGCGCGCCGAAGACATCGGGCTGACCATGGTCATCGAGAACATCGAGGACAAGGATCCCCATATCCGCGTCGGTCTTGCAAACAGCTTCAACTCGCCCGCCGTCGCCGTGTCGATCGACACCGGCCATGCCCATTATGCCCATGGTTACACAGGCGCTCCGCCGGTCGATTACTATGTCCACGCCGCCGGCAACCGTCTGCAGCATGTCCACCTGCAGGATGCCGATGGCTATGCCGACCGCCACTGGAGCCTCGGCGAAGGCAATATTCACTGGCGCGCCGTCTTCGCCGCCCTTGCCAAGCTCGACAGCAATCCGCGGCTGATCATCGAGATCAAGGACAAGTCGAAGATCCCGGCATCGGCTGCTTATCTGGCTTCGCTCGGGTTGGCTGAGTAACTGATCATTGGGGAGAGCCGGTTGAGGTAATCACCCGCCCTCGTGGTTCGAGACGACCCTTCGGGCCTCCTAACCATGAGGGCTAGTTCTCTCGCCCGGCTAGCAGCTCGCTCCGCCCTCATCCTGAGCTTGTCGAAGGATCAGGGAGGCCCATGATCGAGCAAAAGACCCACCCCTCACCCTGAGGAGGCCCAAAGGGCCGTCTCGAAGGGCGAGGGGTGGTGGGTTATACTCAAAAGCCCGAAAACCGTACCGTTTCGGCCGCTTCCTCGCTTGAAAAGCCGCATTTGCGGGTCTAAAAACCCCGCAACTTTTTCTTTTGCGGAGGCTTCCCCATGACAGTGCGCAATCTCTTCCTTCTGCCGGGTGACGGCATTGGCCCCGAGGCCATGGGCGAAGTTCGCAAGATCATCGCTTACATGAACGAGGCCAAGAATGCCGGTTTCGTCACCGACGAGGGCCTTGTCGGCGGGAGCGCCTATGACGCGCATGGCGCGGCGATCTCCGATGCCGACATGGAAAAGGCAATGGCGGCTGACGCCGTTCTCTTCGGCGCCGTCGGCGGTCCGAAGTGGGATGACGTGCCTTACGAAGTGCGTCCGGAAGCCGGCCTGCTGCGCCTGCGCAAGGATCTCCAGCTGTTTGCAAACCTGCGCCCGGCCATCTGCTATCCGGCACTGGCATCCGCTTCCTCGCTGAAGCCGGAACTGGTCGACGGCCTCGATATCCTCATCATCCGCGAGCTCACCGGCGGCGTCTATTTCGGCGAGCCGAAGGAAATCATCGATTTCGGCAACGGCCAGAAGCGCGGCATCGACACCCAGATCTATGACACCTACGAGATCGAGCGCATTGCCGGCGTCGCCTTCGAACTGGCGCGTACCCGCAACAACCGCGTCTGCTCGATGGAAAAGCGCAACGTCATGAAGTCAGGCGTGCTCTGGAATCAGGTCGTCACCGCGACGCACAAGGAAAAATATTCCGACGTGCAGCTCGAGCACATGCTCGCCGATGCCGGCGGCATGCAGCTCGTGCGCCAGCCGAAGCAGTTCGACGTCATCGTCACCGACAACCTGTTCGGCGACATGCTGTCCGACGTTGCCGCCATGCTGACCGGCTCGCTCGGCATGCTGCCATCGGCTTCGCTCGGCGCCCCCAACGCCAAGACGGGCAAGCGCAAGGCGCTCTATGAGCCGGTACACGGCTCGGCTCCAGATATCGCCGGCAAGGGCATCGCCAACCCGATTGCCATGATCGCCTCCTTCGCCATGTGCCTGCGTTACTCCTTCAACCTGATTGCTGAAGCCGATGCGCTGGAAAAGGCGATTGCCAACGTGCTGGACAGTGGCATCCGCACCGGCGACATCATGTCGGCAGGCAGCCGCCAGGTCGGCACGGCCGAAATGGGCGACGCCATCCTGGCCGAATTCAAGGCTCTCTCGGCATAAATCGCCAGCTATATTTCACGTGAAACACCAACCCCGCTCTGCTCGCGCAGTGCGGGGTTTTTCTTTGACGGCAACGAAGAATCCATAGATCCCGACTCGACGAAGCGATAGGCGACGACCTTAAAAATACTGTTACAGGAGCCTGCTAGGTGTTCTTGTCGACTTGATTGGAAGTTAGACGACAGGGACGGTAGATATGCAGGCGATCTTGACGTCTCTTGACAGACGTTGGCGGCGAAGCGATGCGCGGCTTGCGCCATCTCACTGGAAGATCTGTCTTTTCCTGACGGCTAATATCGTTCTTCTCTCCGCCCTGCTGTTCGACTGGCCTGTCGGCGCGACGCTCAAAACCCTATCGCCCTCCATTCGCTTCTTTGGCGGGGCGCTGACCGATTTCGGCGATTCCGGCTGGATCATCATCATCAGTGCCTTCCTGTTCTTCGAAGGCTGGGCCGGCAGCAGGCTGCTTCACTCACAACGTTGTCGTTGCCAGGCGCTGCGCATCTGCCAGATCGGCGGCTATCTGCTGACGACCATCGTGCTCTCCGGCCTTCTCGCCAACCTGCTGAAACGCACCATCGGCCGCGCCCGACCCACGCATTTCGCCGATTGGGGTCCCTTCGGCTTCTCGCCCTTCAACGGTCGGGCCAGTTTCGAAAGCTTCCCATCGGGCCATGCCACCACCATCGGCGCCCTCTTCGTCGCCCTTGCATTCCTCTTCCCGCGCTATCGCTACATCTTTGCCGCCTGCGCCCTCTGGCTTGCGATCACGCGCGTCATGATCGGCGCGCATTATCCGAGCGATGTCATGGCCGGTCTTGCACTCGGCGGATGGTTTTCCTTCATGACCGCAATCGTCTACACCCGCTACGGCCTGCTCTTCCGCATCAATGCCGCCGGCTGGCCGACACCGAAATGGCCGCTTTTGAAGAGCAAGTAAGCCTTCGACCGGCGACGATTATCGCGCTCGAGAACTCCCAGCTACGCTACAAAATAAAGCTGCGCGCTTGACGGGCATAGGAACTCCTTTGGCCGTCGAACGGCAACCTCCCACCACAACCCCGCCGTAAAGGTTGCCAAGCTCATCGGTCATTCATATATCTGGCAGGATACCGACCGCCAAAAACGGTCAACCCGATTTCGTTTCCACTGCGATGAAAACCATGGATGCCGGCCCGATACGTTTGAGCGAAAGACAGCTGGGATTGATTTCCCGGGCGCTCGCCGAGCCGCGCCGGGTGCAGATCCTGAAAGAAATCGGCAAGCGGACCGAGCCGATGCCCTGCAGCATTCTCAACGAATGCCACACCGTCAGCGCCGCAACCATATCCCACCATATCAAGGAACTCGAAAACGCCGGTCTCATCGAGATCCAGCGCGAAGGCAAGTTTGCAAATCTCGTGCTGTGCCGCGACGTTCTGAATGCCTACATGGCGGAGCTTTCCAGAATTTGAAAATTTCGTCTTTGCAATTCGCGCCTCCTGCTCTTGTATCAATTAGATGATTATCTAAATATCAAAGTGACAGCAGCGGACGGTTTTCGGGTCGCGCACGTCAAACAGTTTGATGATTATAAAATTGTCTAACAATTATCTGAGGAAGATGACATGAGCAAACTGACAGGCAAGGTCGCAATCGTGACCGGAGCATCCAAGGGCATCGGTGCGGGCATCGCCAAGGCAATGGGCGAGGCAGGTGCTGCCGTCGTGGTCAACTATGCCTCGAGCCGCGAGGGTGCCGACAAGGTGGTTGCGGAAATTACCGCCAAGGGCGGCAAGGCGCTCGCAGTCCACGGCGACGTTTCAAAATCCGAAGACGTCAAGCGGCTCTTCGAAGAAACGAAACAGGCCTTCGGCGGCGTCGACATTCTCGTCAACAATGCCGGCGTCTATCAATTCGCGCCGATAGAAGAGTTCACCGAGGAGGAATTCCATCGTGAATTCAATATCAACGTGCTGGGCACGCTGCTGACCACGCGCGAAGCCGTCAAGCATTTCGGCCCGGAGGGCGGCAACATCATCAACATCGGCTCCAACGCCGTCAGCATGAACCTGCCGACCGCGTCCGTCTACACCGCGACCAAGGCCGCCGTAAGCTCGATCACCCAGGTCCTCGCAAAGGAACTCGGATCGCGGAATATCCGGGTCAACAACCTGGCACCGGGCGGCGTCGAGACCGAGGGCGTCGTTGCGGCAGGCGTCATTGGCAGTGATTTCGAAAAGCACCTCGTCTCGCAGACGCCGCTTGGCCGCATTGGTCAACCAACGGACATCGCACCGATTGCCGTCTTCCTGGCGTCGCAGGATGCACACTGGCTGACGGGTGAAACCATCTATGCCGGCGGCGGCCTGAAGTAACTACCCTTCGCGATACCGCCCTCCGACAAGAGGGCGGTTTGCCGGGCGTGACACAACCGCACGCCTGGCCATTATGTTAGCAAGCAATTGCCAAACCAATCCATTTTCCTATTTAGTAGGTGTGCTCGGGTTTTCCGCATAGCACCGCAGTCGACCGTGCCGCGCCGCGACATCTCGTCCGCGAAATTTCAAAACAGATCGCGTCTTCAATGCGATCCAACACAACAGCTGATGTCATCGAACTCCCCTAATATCCGCCGGCGATCGCTGTCGTGAAAAACAAACGGAGGACGTTTTTATGAATACCGCCAATACCAAATCGAAACTGGGTACCCGCACCAATCTCAGCGAAGACGCGACACGCGACATTTCCGCGGCGCTGACTGCGCTGCTGGCGGATGTCTTTGCACTCTATCTGAAAACCAAGAATTTCCATTGGCACATGAGCGGGCCGCATTTCCGCGACTATCACCTGCTGCTGGACGAGCAGGGCGATCAGATTTTCGCGATGACCGACCCCATGGCCGAACGCGCCCGCAAGATTGGCGGCACCACGCTGCGGTCGATCGGCCAGATCGCCAAGCTTCAGCGCATTCCGGACAACGACGCCGAATATGTCGACCCGCAGGACATGCTGGCCGAGCTGGCGGATAACAACCTCAAGCTTTCAGCCGAAATCCGCGCCGTTCACGACGTCTGCGACGAATATGGCGATATCGCCACCGCCAGCCTTCTCGAAAACTGGCTGGACGAGACGGAACGCCGCACATGGTTCCTGTTCGAATCCACCCGCAAGTCAAACCGCTAGTCACAGCGACATCCGCTGCCGGGCGCGATTGGCCGGCAGCTGGATGCCATAATCTCGATTTCCTCGCTCCCGCCTCGGCGGAAACGAGGAAATCCTTGACTCCTGTGGAAAACCTCTTAGAACCGGCGACGGAAAAGGAAGACTTCCATGGCTCGCTTCGAACAGATCGAATGCTTCAGTCACCTGGCGGAATGTGCCGGGCCGGACGTCTATTTTCCGGTTTCTTCCAAAACCAAGGCCAAAACGACGACGAAAACCGTCTGACGTCTCTGGCCTGCCGCTCTCTCCCCGGCTCGGTCGGGGACAGGAACCGGTCGTCATGGCCGCGGTTCCCCCCTCGCCAAAGAGGAGAGAAGAGAAAGAGAGCTTGAGAAATGGGTTTCAAAGTAGCAGTAGCGGGCGCGACCGGGAATGTCGGCCGTGAAATGCTCAACATCCTGTCCGAACGCGGCTTTCCGGCCGATGAAGTCGTGGCGCTCGCATCCGCCCGCTCGCAGGGAACCGAGGTTTCCTATGGCGACCGGACGCTGAAGGTTTCCAACCTGGAGAACTACGATTTCTCCAACACCGACATTTGCCTGATGTCGGCCGGCGGAGACGTTTCGAAGAAGTTCTCGCCGAAGATCGGCGCCCAGGGCTGTGTCGTCATCGACAACTCCTCTGCCTGGCGCTACGACGCCGACGTGCCGCTGATCGTGCCGGAAGTCAATCCGGATGCCATCACGCAGTTCACCAAGCGCAACATCATCGCCAACCCGAATTGCTCGACCGCGCAGCTCGTCGTCGCGCTGAAGCCGCTGCATGATTTCGCCAAGATCAAGCGCGTCGTCGTCTCGACCTACCAGTCCGTTTCCGGTGCCGGCAAGGATGGCATGGACGAGCTGTTCAACCAGACCCGCGCCGTCTTCGTCGCCGACCCGATCGAGAACAAGAAGTTCACCAAGCGCATCGCCTTCAACGTCATTCCGCACATCGACGTCTTCATGGAAGACGGCTACACCAAGGAAGAGTGGAAGGTACTGGCTGAAACCAAGAAGATGCTCGACCCGAAGATCAAGGTCACCTGCACCGCTGTTCGCGTGCCGGTTTTCATCGGTCATTCGGAATCGGTCAATATCGAGTTCGAAAACGAGATCACTGCCGATCAGGCCCGCGACATCCTGCGCGAAGCACCGGGCTGCCTTGTCATCGACAAGCATGAAAACGGCGGCTACATCACGCCTTACGAATCCGCCGGCGAGGATGCGACCTACATTTCCCGCATCCGCGAGGATGCGACCGTCGAAAACGGCCTCAACATCTGGGTCGTCTCCGACAATCTGCGCAAGGGTGCGGCGCTGAACGCCATTCAGATCGCCGAACTGCTTGTCAATCGCGGCCTGATCAAGCCGCGCAAGCAGGCTGCATAAGAATTCGTAAACCAATTTACGGTTTATAAATCTTCGCTAGCTAAGCAGGATTGAATGGAAGCCTCGCCATTTCGGATGAAAGGCGGGGCTTTTGCAAATGCATCTGGCGGCAATGTTTCACGGGAAGCGAAAACATTGATCGCTAAAATGTGATAATGACAGGACGGCCGGATGCTGGCATGGTCCAGTGGTGACTAGACAGCGCATAAACCCAGAGATTGGTGGGTTTATGCGTGCTTTAAAAAAACGGTTACCGCGTTCGCAGCGCGGTAAGAATTCGGGGAAATTGAATGCGCATCACAAAGTCTGGAATGGCAGCTCTCGTGGCGGGCGGGTTGCTGCTGGCGATGCCGATGACGGCCAACGCCGCGTCCTGCGGCAACACTTCCGCCGGTTTCGAGAATTGGGTGCAGGAATTCAAGCGCGAAGCGCAGGGGCAGGGCGTCAGCCCGTCCGTCCTCGACCGGGCTTTCGCCAACGTCCATTATAACCAGCCTACCATACGCGCCGATCGCGGCCAGAAGAGCTTCAAGCTTTCCTTCGAGGAATTCATGAAGAAGCGCGGCGGCCAGACGATCATCAATCGCGGCAAGAGCATGAAGCAGGCCAATGCCGCGCTGTTTGCCAAGATCGAGAAGCGTTTTGGCGTGCCCCCAGGCCCGATCATCGCGATCTGGGGCATGGAAACCGGCTTCGGCAGCTATATGGGCGATCAGCACACGCTTTCGGCCGTAGCAACTCTCTCCTATGACTGCCGCCGCTCAGCCTTCTTCACCGAACAGCTCTACTCCGCTCTGAAGCTCGTCGGCGAAGGCTACCTCAGCCCATCGGCCCGTGGCGCCGCCCATGGCGAAATCGGCCAGACGCAGTTCATGCCGAAAAAACGTCGTCGCCTTCGGTGTCGACGAGGATGGCGACGGCAGGGTCGACCTTGTAGGATCGCGCGCGGACGCGCTTGCCTCAACGGCGAACTTCCTGCGTGGCCATGGCTGGCAACCCGGCGCCGGCTATCAGCCGGGTGAGCCGAATTTCTCCGCCATTGCCGGCTGGAACGACGCCAAGGTCTATCAGCAGGCAATCGCCTATATCGGCCAGCAGATCGACGGCAGATAAGCTGGACCAAAACAAAAAAGGCGCTGCGACCATATGGTCTGCGGCGCCTTTTTGTTTGGTCTGCCTTCAGATCTTAGAGTACTTCCAGGAAAAGTGCGCAGCGGTTTTCCGTCCGGAATGCGCAAAGAAACAGGAAGATAGAGCATTTTCGCTATTCGAAGAAAAGCGGAACAGCTCTAGACATCGGGCCGGACGAAATCGCGGGTTTCGGGGTCCATCACCCATAATTCCCCGGTCGAAATATCGAACCATGCGCCATGCAGGTTCAGCTTGCCTTCTTCTTCCCGCGCCTTGATCTCCGGAAAGCTGCGCAGATTGTCGAGCGAATTGCGGATCGAGATGCGCTCCAGCGCCGTCTGCCGCTCGGTCGGCGTCATGATGTCGTTGCTCTGGATCTGTTCGGCAGCCGGCTTCAGCAGGCCCATCCAGCGGCCGATAAAGTCGCCAGGCGACAGCGGTTCGGCATTCGGATCGAGGGCGGCGCGAATGCCGCCGCAGCGGCCATGGCCCATGACGACGATATTGGCCACCTTGAGCGACAGGACAGCAAATTCGAGTGCCGCCGAGGTCGAGTGGAAATTCCCATCCGGCTCATAGGGCGGCACCATATTGGCTACGTTGCGGATGACGAAGAGCTCTCCCGGACCGGCATCGAAGATGATCTCCGGTGCCGAGCGGGAGTCACAACAGGCAATCACGAGGGTCGACGGATTCTGGCCGCGCTCGGCGAGCGTGCGATAGCGTTCGCGCTCGTCGACGTAACGCCCACTCATGAAATTGCGATAGCCGTTCAAAAGGGTGTCGGGAAAGCTTTGCATGGATATTGAATTACAGCGCAGTCAGGCGGATGGCAACTATTGCGCTGCAAAAAGCTCCTGTTGCATCACGATGCTATTTCTTGCGCCGTTGAGCCGGGTGCACGAGGTGCCTGAGCTGCACCATCGCCATCGGCGTCGACAGGCTCGCCGCATCCGCCGCCAGCGTCAGTTCGTCGCTGCCGCGCTTGATGGCGCGCGCCAGCACCTCATAGACGCTCGCCGTCGTCAGCTGCAGCGCCCTTTCCTCGTCGATGCCGGACAGCAGGTGCGACAGGAACAGAGCGGAGAGCAGATCGCCAAGCCCGTTCGGGGCATTCTCGATGCTGCGGTGTTCGGCAAGCAAGGCATTTCGCCCGCTGAGATAGAGGTTGCCGATACCGCCGGACATCATCGGCACCGCCGAGGTCACCAGCATGCGTGACGGCCCGAGCGCAAGCGCCGCTTCCATAATGGCATTGTTGTCGTCGAGCGGCGCACCGGCAAGCCAGGCAAGCTCATAACGGTTAGGGGTCGCCAGTGATGCGAGCGGGATCAGATGATCGCGAATGGCTTCCGCCGTCGCTTCCGGCACATAGAGCCCGCCGGCATCGCCGATGACAGGATCGCAGGCATAAATGAGATCGGGATTCTTCTCTCGCAGCGCCGCTACCAGCTTTGCAACGGAAAGCGCCTGCGCTGCATTGCCGAAATATCCGGAGAGAACCGCCTTCACCTCCGAAAGCCAGGGGGCGGCGATCAGATCGTCGATCGCATGGTCGAAATCCGTCTCGTTGAAGGTCAATCGCGTCGAACGGCCATGGCCGGGATGCCAAGGCAGAACGACGGTCGGCAGCGCCCAGACCGGATGCCCGAGCGTTTCCAACGCAAACACCGCGGCGCGATTTCCGACGGAACCTCTGACGACATGACTGGAGATGACGATAACGGCGCCGGCCGACATTTGCGACATGATGCTTGCTCTCAGTTCAGGGGTCTCAAAATGCAATGGCGCCGTTGATGATCCCTTTCGCGGCACTCTGTCAACTGCACTTCACAGAGTCATGAAACCCTTTGTTGAAAGGCCGAGTCCGCCAACTTCACGCCGGTCTCATGCGCTTCGCGTCGATATCGCAGCTTTCGGCAAGATTTTTGAAAAAACGGGCTCAAATTGGTCCGAAAGCAACCAAATTCGCATTCTTTTTGCCAGTTTTTTCGCTAAACCTTCTGCTACTGTGCTCAAAATTCGAAAATCCGGAGGAATTTCATGGCGCCCAAGACCAATCCGAAACGGGAAAAACAGATCGACGCAGCCCGCAAGATCGCGGCCGCGACCGGGGGAGCCCATATCGACCCCGAAATCCTGTTCGGCCGGGCAAGCAATGACGACATCGAGCATTACAGCCCGGAAATGCTGGCCCTTGCTGCGGCGCACGCAGCGAACGAGCTGGCCGCCTGGAGCGGTACCTCTCCGCGCATCAGCATCGAGCAGATGGCCGGTATCGAGCCCGATGGCGTTGCAGTGTCGATCCTGTCGATCACCGACCACAACATGCCCTTCCTCTACGAATCGATCATGGGTGAGGTCAGCAGTACCTACCGCGATCTCTACATGGCCGTGCACCCGATCCTGGTGATCGAGGACGGCAAGCAACCCAGCCTCTATTCCGCCGATCACCCGAGCGATCCTGCCCATCGCGTCAGCCATATCCAGCTTCATTTGTCGCCCCTGACGGCAGCGCAGGCAACGGACCTGATCAAGCGCGTACAGACCGTGCTCGATCAGACGCATCTCACCGTTTCCGACTGGAAGCCGATGCTGGCGCGCCTCGATATTGTCATTTCGGAGCTCTCCACCTATGAGGCGGCGGGACGCCGCAAGAGCGATCGCGACGAGGCGCTGGCCTTCCTCGCCTGGTTGCGGGGCGGCAATTTCACCTTCCTCGGCATGCGCGAATATGTCTATTCCGGCAAGGGCACGGACGCCAAGGTCGAGCGTGATCGCGGCACCGGCCTCGGCATTCTCTCCAATCCGGATGTCCGCGTCCTGAGACAGGGCAAGGATGCCGTCACCACGACGCCGGAGATCCTCGCCTTCCTCAATGGGCCGGACTTCCTGATCGTCACCAAGGCCAACGTCAAATCCATCGTTCACCGCCGCGCCTATATGGATTATGTCGGCGTCAAGCGCTTCGACGCTGACGGCAACGTCACGGGCGAGCTGCGCATCGTCGGCCTTTTCACCTCGACGGCCTATACCAGCGCCGCCATCGAAGTGCCGCTGCTGCGCTCGAAGGTGCAGAAGGTCAAGGATCACTTCGGCTTCGACCCCACAAGCCATTCCGGCCGCATGCTCGACAATACGCTGGAATCCTATCCTCGCGATGACCTCTTCCAGATCGACACGACCCTGCTTGCGAGCTTCGCCGAGCAGATCAACGACCTCACCGACCGGCCGCGCGTGCGCGCGCTGCCGCGCATCGACCATTTCGACCGCTTCGTCTCGGTCATCGTCTATGTCCCGCGCGAGGAATATGACTCCGTCGTCCGCGAGAAGATCGGCAACTACCTGAAAACAGTCTATGACGGTCGCGTCTCCGCCTACTACCCGGCCTTCCCGGAAGGCGGCGTGGCGCGCGTGCATTTCATCATCGGCCGCAGCGCCGGCAAGACGCCGCATATTCCGCAGGCGAAGCTCGAAGAGGCGATCCGCGCCATAACAGCCCGCTGGGACGAGCGTTTCGTCATGCTGGCTGGCCCGAAGGCACCGCGCATCTCCGTCAGCCAGGCCTTTCAGGAAGCCTTTACGCCCGAAGACGCCGTTGCCGACCTGCCCGACATCTCGGCCACGGCCGGCGCCGATCCGATCCGCATCGGCTTCTATATCCGCAAGGATGAGACGGGTGACATTCTCTCCCTGAAGATCTTCCACGGTCAGGGCAATCTGGCGCTGTCGCGCCGCGTGCCGCTGCTCGAAAACCTCGGCTTCAACGTCATCAGCGAGCGGACCTTCGACATCTATGTCACCGCCAAGGACGGCTCGACCGGTCATGTCGTGCTGCATGACATGGAGTTGGAAGCGCGCGGCGGCCTGACGATCGATCTTGCCCGCCATGGCGCAGCGCTGAAGGAAGCCTTCCTTGCCGCTTTCGGTGGTACGATCGACAATGACGTCTTCAACCGGCTGATCGTCTCGGCCGATCTCTCCGCCCGCGAAACCAACGTGCTGCGTGCCTATTCGCGCTATCTGCGCCAGGCCGGCATCGCCTATTCCCAGGATTACATTGCCGCTACGCTGGACAAATATCCGCGCGTCGCAGCCTCGCTCTTCCGCCTGTTCCACGACACGCTCGATCCGAAGCTTGCCGACAAGAGCCGCACGAAGAAGCTTTCCGAACTGCATGAGGCCATCGAAACCGAGCTTGCCGACGTTCCGAGCCTCGACGACGACCGCATCCTGCGCCGCTACGTCAACGCCATCGACGCGACACTGCGCACCAACTACTTCCAGAAGAACGCCGACGGTACGCCAAAGGCGATGCTGGCCTTCAAGCTCGATCCGAAACTCCTCGACGGCCTGCCCGAGCCGCGGCCCTTCCGCGAAATCTTCGTCTATGGCGTCGAAGTGGAAGGCGTGCACCTGCGCTTCGGCAAGGTGGCCCGTGGCGGCCTGCGCTGGTCGGATCGCGCCGAAGACTATCGCACCGAAGTGCTGGGGCTCGTAAAGGCGCAGCAGGTCAAGAACGCCGTCATCGTGCCCGTAGGCGCCAAGGGCGGTTTCTATCCGAAGAAGCTCCCCGTCGGCGGCAGCCGCGACGAGATCTTCAACACCGGCCGCGAAGCCTACAAGACCTATATCCGCACGCTGCTGTCGATCACCGACAATATCTCCGGCGCCGACATCATTCCACCCGCCGACACCGTACGGCTCGATGGCGACGATCCATACTTCGTCGTCGCCGCCGACAAGGGCACCGCCACCTTCTCCGACACCGCCAATGCGCTGGCGCAGGAAGCCGGCTTCTGGCTGGATGATGCCTTCGCGTCGGGCGGCTCGGCCGGCTACGATCACAAGAAGATGGGCATCACCGCCCGCGGCGCCTGGGAAACCGTCAAGCGCCACTTTCGTGAAATGGACATCGATATCCAGACGACGCCCTTCAATGTCGTCGGCGTCGGCGACATGTCTGGCGACGTCTTCGGCAATGGCATGCTGCTCTCGCCGAAGATCCGACTGCTCGCCGCCTTCGACCATCGCGACATCTTCATCGATCCCGATCCGGACATGGAAAAGACGCTTGCCGAACGCCAGCGCCTCTTCGACCTGCCGCGCTCCAGCTGGCAGGACTTCGACAAGTCCATCCTGTCGAAGGGTGCGATGATCATTTCGCGCTCGGCAAAATCGGTAACCCTGACGCCGGAGGCAGCCGCTGCCATCGGCATCGACAAATCGGTCGCCACGCCCTTCGAGATCATGACGGCGATCTTGAGAGCGCCCGTTGACCTCCTCTGGTTCGGCGGCATCGGCACCTATGTCAAGGCGCCATCGGAAACGGATTCGGACGTCGGCGACCGTGCGAACGATCCGATCCGCATCACGGCCGAAGAGGTTCGTGCCAGGGTAATCGGCGAGGGCGCCAATCTCGGGGTCACCCAGAAGGGCCGCATCGCCTACGGCCTCAAGGGCGGTCGCTGCAACTCCGACGCCATCGACAATTCTGCCGGCGTCAACACGTCCGACGTCGAGGTCAACATCAAGATCGCGCTCGCCAATGCCATGCATGACGGCCGCCTGACACGAGCCAAGCGCGACGTTCTGCTGGCCTCGATGACCGACGAAGTCGGCACCCTGGTATTGCGGAACAACTATCTGCAATCCCTGGCGATTTCGCTGACGGAGCGCAAGGGCACCGGCAACGGCCTGGAACTCAGCCGCTTCATGAGCGTGCTGGAAACGGCCAAGCAGCTCAGCCGCAAGGTCGAGACGCTGCCTGACGAACAGACTTTCGCTGAGCGTTACGCCAATGGGCGGCCGCTGACCCGCGCCGAAATCGGCGTGCTGCTCTCCTACGCCAAGATCGTCCTCTTCGATGCGCTGGTTGCCAGCAACCTGCCTGATGATCCCTATTTCGCCGCGACCCTCAGCCGCTATTTTCCGGTCAAGATGCAGCGCTCCAACGCAGCCGATATCGACAGCCATCGGCTGCGTCGCGAGATCATCGCGACGGCACTTGCCAACGAAGCGATCAATCGCGGCGGTCCGGGCTTTGCCGTCAGCATGATGGACGCGACGGCGGCGTCAGCTGCCGAAGTGGTCAAGGCGGCCGTGGTCGCCCGCGACGGCTTCGACCTCGACCGCCTTTGGAATGAGACGGACGCACTTGACGGCAGCGTTGGCGGCCAGATGCAGAACCGCGTCTATGGCGAGATCACCGAGGTCTATACGGTGCTCACGCGGCTGCTCCTGAAGACAGGGGCCGTCAAGGGCGATATAGAGGAAACGGTTAGCCGGCTTCGCGCAGCTCTGAAGAAACTGCGACCTGTCTTCCTGACCCATATCCCGGCGGATTTCGCAGCGGAAATCGCAGCTCGCGAGGCGGAATATCAGGCTGCCGGCCTGCCGGAGAAGCTCGCTTCGGAAATCGCCACGATCTACGCACTCGTCCTCGTTCCGGAGATCATGCAGATCGCCGAGCGCACCGGCGATACGCTGAACCGCGCAGCCGAAAGCTACTTCACCGTGTCGCAGACCTTCCGCGTCGGCCGCCTGCTGCTTGCCGGCAGCCGGATCGTCACGGGCGACCACTATGAGAGCCTCGCTTTGGCGCGCAGCCTCGACCAGATCGCCGGTGCCCGCCGCGATATCGTCATCTCGGCCCTGTCGAACCATCCGAAGGAAAAGCAGCCGATACAGGCGTGGCATGCAGAGGATCGCATCCGCATCAATCGCATCGCCGAAGAGCTCGGCGGCCTCAGCGAAAGCGGCGATCCCAATCTCGCCCGCATCACCGTTGCCGCCGGCCTGCTCAGCGATCTTGCGAACGGCCGGGCAAGGTGACACAGTCCGCCCCGACCCGGCACACGGGTGAGGGAATCAAGGGCTGGATCTAGTGGCAACCGAAATCGACAACAGCGTGCCGGCAAAAGTGCCGGCACGGGGTATTTGGGGCTGGATGTTCTTCGACTGGGCGGCGCAGCCGTTCTTCACCGTCGTCACCACCTTCATTTTCGGCCCGTATTTCGTGGCGCGGCTGACCGCCGATCCGGTTTCCGCGCAGACGACATGGAGCAATATGGCGACGATCTCCTCGGTGATCATCGCCCTCCTGTCGCCGGTCCTCGGCTCGATCGCCGATCAATCCGGCGCACGCAAACCGTGGATCGCCTTCTTCGCCGCCATCAAGATCGCCAGCCTCTTCTGTCTCTGGGGTGCCGCGCCGGGATCGCCGCTGATCTACCCCGTCATCTTCATGATTCTCGCCTCGATCTCGGCGGAATTTTCGATCGTCTTCAATGATTCGATGATGCCGCGGCTGGTCGGCAAGGACGATGTCGGCAAGCTCTCGAACGCTGCCTGGGGCCTCGGCTATCTCGGCGGCATGATCGTGCTGATCACCGTCGTGGCGCTGCTGGCGGGCAATCCGCAAACCGGCAAGACCATCTTCGGCCTGACACCGCTCTTCGGGCTCGACGCGACGGTTGGCGAGGATGCGCGCATCACCGGGCCGATTTCCGCGGTCTGGTACTTTCTCTTCATCCTGCCGATGTTCTTCTTTACGCCCGATGCCGCCCGCGGTCTGCCGCTTCGCGCCGCTGTTCGCTCGGGTCTGCGCGAACTGGCGACGACGCTCGGCGAACTGAAACGCCGGCGCGGCATCAGCCTCTTCCTCGTCGCCCGCATGGTCTATCAGGATGGGGTCAACGGCTTGTTGATCCTCGGCGGCACCTTTGCAGCCGGCATGTTCGGCTGGGCGACGATCGAGATCGGCATCTACGGCATCATCCTCAATGTCATCGCCATTTTCGGCTGCTTTGCCGCAAGCTATGTCGACCGCTGGCTCGGCTCGAAAACGACAGTCGTCATCAGTTTGACTTTGTTGCTTGTCGCCACTTTCGGCATCATCTCGACCGGACCGGGCTTCACGCTCTTCGGCCTCGTTCCGCTCTCCACCGTCAGCACCGGTAGCCTGTTCGGCACGGCGGCGGAAAAGGCCTATATCGGCTATGGCCTGCTGATCGGCATCGCCTTCGGGCCGGTGCAGGCTTCCTCGCGCTCCTATCTCGCTCGCAGCGTCAGCCTGGCCGAGGCCGGCCGCTATTTTGGCATCTACGCGCTCTCGGGCCGCGCCACCAGCTTCATGGCGACGCTGTTCTTCTCGCTGGTGACCTATTGGAGCGGCTCGGCCCGCCTCGGCATGGCAACGCTGGTCATCTTCCTCGCCGGCGGCCTGCTGCTTCTGCTACCAACGCCGTATCCGGCCGACAAGGCGACAAAGTAGGCAAAGAAAATCCCGGCTGGAAAACCAACCGGGATATCAATTTTTCTAGCTGGGTATATCCACGGCTTAGTGGCGGAAGTGACGAATGCCGGTGAAGACCATCGCAACATTGTGCTCGTTCGCGGCATCGATGACTTCCTGATCGCGCATCGAGCCGCCCGGCTGGATGACCGCGGTAGCGCCGGCGGCAATCGCCGACAACAGGCCGTCGGCAAACGGCAGGAAGGCTTCGGAGGCAACGGCGGAACCGCGCGTCAATGGCTCGGCAAGCCCCATGGCCTTGGCGGCTTCTTCCGCCTTGATCGCAGCGATGCGGGCGGAATCGACACGGCTCATCTGTCCGGCGCCGATGCCGGCCGTCTGGCCGTCCTTGGCGTAGACGACCGCATTCGACTTCACATGCTTGGCGACACGGAAGGCGAACTTCATATCCACAAGCTCCTGTGCCGTCGGCGCGCGCTTGGTGACGACCTTGAGATCCATGTCCTCGACAAGAGCATTGTCACGGTTCTGGACGAGCAGGCCGCCGGAAACAGTCTTGGCGGTGAGACCCGGCAGACGAGGATCGGGCAGGGCGCCGACCGAGAGCAGACGGAGGTTCGGCTTGCGGGCGATGATCGCCTTGGCTTCCTCGCTCACCTCTGGTGCGATGATGACCTCGGTGAAAAGCTTGACGATCTCTTCGGCCGTTTCGGCATCGAGCAGGCTGTTGAGAGCAATGATGCCGCCGAAGGCCGAGACAGAATCGCAGGCGAGCGCCCGCTTATAAGCTTCGACGAGGCTTGGGCCGGTCGCAACGCCGCAGGGGTTGGCATGCTTGATGATCGCGCAGGCAGGACCATTTTCCGGCAGGAACTCGGCAACGAGTTCATAGGCCGCATCGGTGTCGTTGATGTTGTTGTAGGAGAGCTGCTTGCCCTGCAGCAGCGTCGCGGTGGAAACGCCGGGGCGGTTTTCGCCGGTGACGTAGAAGGCCGCCTTCTGGTGCGGGTTCTCGCCGTAGCGCATTTCCTCGCGCAGCACGCCGCCGATGACGCGGTGACGCGGCGTGGCGATATCGAGCGCTTCGGCAAACCAGTTGGAGATCATCGCATCATAGGCGGCGGTGCGAGCGAAAGCCTTGGCGGCCATGCGCTTGCGGAAATCATAGGTCGTCTGGCCGGCATCGGCGGACAGCTGCGCCAGCAGCTCGGCATAGTCAGAGGGATCGGTCAGCGTCGTCACATAGGCGTGGTTCTTGGCCGAAGCACGGATCATCGCCGGGCCGCCGATGTCGATATTCTCCACCGTCGTCGGATAATCGCCGCCGGCCTTGCGGACGTCCTCGAAGGGATAGAGGTTGATGACGGCAAGGTCGATGCCTTCGATGCCGTGTTCCTTCATCGCAGCCTGATGCTCGGCGTCGTCACGGATGGCGAGCAGCCCGCCATGCACCTTCGGATGCAGCGTCTTGACGCGGCCGTCCATGATCTCCGGGAAATCCGTCACTTCCGAGACGTCGGTGACCGCAAGACCGGCCGCGGCGATCGCCTTGTGCGTGCCACCGGTCGACAGCAGCCGCACGCCCTGTTCGCTCAGCGCACGCGCCAGCTCGACAATGCCGGTCTTGTCGAAAACTGACAGAAGCGCGGTTTTCACCTTCACCTTGTCGGGAGCAGGAATTTTCTTGGAAACGACGGCCATGGGCTTTCTCCGGTCTGAAGCAATTCCAGGAAAAGTGCGCAGCGGTTTTCCGTCCGGAATTGCGAGATAACAAAAACAGAGCGAAAAACGCTCTGGCATGAGGAGATGTCCGGCGAAAAAGGGCGCGGGACGATAATGCCGCCCCGTTAGCATAGCTGAGGCGGTTAGCCTATGGCCGATAGGATAAAAACCAGCGGATTTCCGGCTTTTCGGTGATCTGAAAAACGATCTCGAGCTGGTCTGAGGAGCGCAAGCCCGAGGGATCAGCAAAAAAGATATCTTCCGCCACCAGCACCTCGTTGCCGGGCGAGGAAAACACCCAGGTCTCTCCATCCGGCGCGATCAGCAGCGCGGAGTCGACCTCGGTCTGCAACAGGCTGATGGAGGGGTGGATATGAAAACGCGCCGATGCGATGCCCTCGCCCTTTGGCGCCTGCTTTCTGCCCTCGGGCACGAGGAAGCGATCGCGACCCGCAAGAATGGTCCCGCTGGCGTTGAGGCTCAGCTCGCGCTCGTGAACATAGCCGAAGGTGGAGAGGTAGCCGTCATGCGCGGCCCGGACATAGTCGCGTCCATCGTCGGTTTCGGCGCGCTCCACAATGATCTTCTTGACGCCGCCGACCATGATCGGCCCCAGCGACTTCGACTTGGAGAACTGGCTCGACGAGGTGTCGTTGAGCGTAACCGTCGAATGCGCGGCAGTTGCCCGCGCCGCCTGCGTGTAGCGCTCTCCGGCAAATTCCGGTGCGCCGGAATTGATGATGAAGCGCGTCTTGCCCGATGACATTTCGAAGGAGAGACAGCCCGCATGAGCCGTGCGGCTGAGATCGACGGAGGCCGGGGCGCCGACATCGACGATGACGACGGCCTGGCCGGCGGCCAGCCGATGATACTTCGTGTGCGGCAGCGCCTTGAAAGCCTGCCCGGCCGTCTCGTCGTAACGCAGGACCGACATCAGCTCATTGGCCAGCGTCGAGGTCGCGCCGTTGAACAGCGCCAGATCACCATCCTGGTGGCGGAAGAAACGCAGCGCCGGATACATGCGGTCTATGCCGGGGATGAGGCGGATCGGCACGTCATGGCCGAGATTGACATAGGTCTGGCGCAGCGGCAGCAGATCGAGCAGCAGTTCCAGCGATACGCGCGGATTGCGGGAGATATGGCCACCATCGGGCAGGATTTGCCGGTCGATCTCCCGATCAAGCGCCTGTCCCGCGCGTTTCAGCGCGAGCGCACTGTTGGGCATGGCAACCGACGACATGGCAAGCGCGATGCGCACGCGAAACCGCGTCGTGCCATCCCGCGACGTCGAGGCCATCCGCCTGAGATAGCGCACATGGAAGACGAGCATGCGCATGAAGCGGCGGTAAAAGCCGCTATCCGTGCCATGCAGGAGCACGGGCGAATGCGACAGCAGGGCAATCAGGCGCTGCGCGGCAATATCCGGCGACCAGGCGAGGCCATGGAGCCGACGACCGTGAACGGCAATCCAATCGGTGAGAATGGAGCGTGCCATTGCCGAAGCCTGATCGCTCTTTTCCGCCCGCAAATGCCGCAGCCAGCGGAAATTATGCAATCGTGCGGCAAAGGTCCGCGATGGCAGCTCGAGCGAGAATGGCGATGCGCCCTGCGTTTCCAGCACCCGGCCAGCGAGCAGGATGCGCCCGTTCAAAAGCTCTTCGACAAAAAAAGGATCGACATTGCGCAGGTCTGTCGGCGCCACGATCAGCCGTTCCGGCACACGCATGGTGTGGCGGGTGAGACGCAATCGCGTCAACGCCGCGCGGCGAGACATCCGCCGCCATGCTTCCCGCATGTATGAACTCACGAAACCCTGCCGCAGACCTGCATATTCGCTTCTGCTTACTCTTGTTACCTGTAGTTAAAAAGAGGTTACACATATACCAATTAAGGACATGTTACCGGATTCTTAACTAACGCGAGAAAACCACACCGATAGGTGCGACTAGTGCGTGCGGCGAAGCACGGCGGCGAAAAATCCGTCGAGGCCGGAAGCAAAGTCGCCGGCAAGCGGCAGCATATCAGGCGCGGTGCGGAAAGCGCCGAGGGGCGAGATCGCTGCTTCCAGACCCGGCCAGTCCACAGGGTCGATCGGAACACGCTCGACACCATCCGTATCCGCGAGAAGGCGGGCAACGAGATCCTCGCCCTCTTCAGGATCAAGCGAACAGTTGGAGAAGACGACCACACCGCCTGGTTTGACCAGCGTCAAGGCGTGGCGAAGCAGGCGCTCCTGCAGAGCGGCGAGCTTGGCGATATCCTCCGGTCCCTTGGTCCAAAGAACGTCAGGATGACGGCGC
This sequence comes from Rhizobium sp. P44RR-XXIV, assembly GCF_001999485.2. Classification (NCBI taxonomy): domain Bacteria; kingdom Pseudomonadati; phylum Pseudomonadota; class Alphaproteobacteria; order Hyphomicrobiales; family Rhizobiaceae; genus Rhizobium; species Rhizobium sp. P44RR-XXIV. The sequence continues at coordinate 141,782 of NZ_MPVZ02000023.1, forward strand.
GTCGTTCCCGTCGAGGAGCAGGGAGCGTCGAGAAGGGCGGCATCGAAGAGCTCTTCGGGCTGATATTTGCTCATATCGGCAACGACGGTTTCCGCTTCCAGGCCGAGGCGCGCGAGATTGCTGGATAATCTTTTCAGCCGATTGGCCGATTGATCGAGCGCCGTGACCTTGCCGCCGGCGAGGACGAGCTGTGCCGTCTTGCCACCGGGCGCGGCGCAGAGATCCACGACCCGTTTGCCGGCAAGAGAGCCGAATAATTTCGCCGGAATGCTGGCGGCGGCATCCTGCACCCACCATTCGCCGTCCTCGAAGCCTTCAAGCGAGGGTATGGATCCTTCAAAGGCGGCAAGCCGCACGCCGCCGGTCGGCAATACCACGCCATTGAGACGCTTCGCCCAGCCCTCGGCATCGGATTTCACCGTGAGATCGATCGCTGCCGGCTCGAGTTGCGTGTCAGAAATCTTGATTGCCGCCTCAGCGCCATAGGCAGCTTCGAGCCGCGAGAGAAACCAAGCCGGCATCGCCGGCACGCTTGCGACCTGCTCGAGAATGACCTGCTTCTCCCGGCCGATGCGCCGGAGAATGGCATTGACCAGCTTGGCAAAGCGACGATTGCGGGGGTCGCGATTGGCCTGTTCGACGGCAAGGTCGACGGCGGAATGATCCGGCACATCGAGATAGAGCATCTGCGCGGCGCCGACGACAAGCACATGATGGAGCGCGCGGGCTCCTTCCGGTAGCGGCGCATCGAGAAGAGACGATATCGCCGTCTCTATGCGCGGCAGATGCCGCAAGGCGCTGTTGAGAATGGCGCGCACCAGCGCACGGTCGCTATCGCCCAGTGCCTTGTACGCAGGATTGCCGCCTTCCGCATCCAGCATGCCGTCAAGCGGCGTCTTGCGGTCGATGACGGCGGCCAGGATCTTCGTCGCGGCTGCGCGCGCCGCAAAACCGGGCTTTGCAGGCGCCGAATCACGCGAGCGGAACTCGGCAGACCCTTTGCCCGGTCGTCTTCCGTCTCTGTTGAACGTTTTGTTTTTATTGTCAGAACTCAAGACCAGGGTCCCTTCGGCGGTTGCGAACCACCGCGACCCGTATTCGGTACGGAACGCGATTTGCGTTCCGGATTAGCAGCCAAGACCGGTCCCGTCGAGCCAAAGCCCGAAGTTGGCGCCCTGGTAGAGGTGCCACCGCCGCCGTGGCGGGCCATTTCGTGCAGCGCGGCAATACGGTTTTCCGTGTTCGGATGGGTCGAAAACAGATTGTCCATACGCTCGCCGGAGAGCGGGTTGATGATGAACATATGCGCCGTCGCGGGGTGGCCTTCGGCCTCTTCATTCGGAATATGCGAGGCACCGCGGGCGATCTTGCCGAGCGCCGAGGCGAGCGACAGCGGATTGCCGCAGATTTCGGCACCACGACGGTCGGCCGAGTACTCGCGCGTACGGCTGATTGCCATCTGCACCAGCATCGCTGCCAGGGGCGCAACAATCATCGCCACAACAACACCGACCATGCCGAGCGGATTGTTGTTGTCGCGGCGACCGCCGAACAGGAAAGCGAAATTGCCGAGCATGGAAATGGCGCCGGCCAGCGTCGCCGTGATCGTCATGGTCAGCGTGTCGCGGTTCTGGACGTGTGCAAGCTCATGCGCCATCACGCCGGCCACCTCGTCCGGCGTCAGCGCGTGCAGCAGGCCGGTGGAGGCGGCAACGGCGGCGTTTTCCGGATTGCGGCCCGTCGCAAAGGCGTTCGGCTGCGGGCTGTCATAGAGATAGACCTTCGGCATGGGCAGGCCGGCATTGCGGGCGAGATCGCGCACGATCCGGTAAAATTCCGGGGCGCTGCGCTCATCGACCTCCTGCGCATTGTAGGTGGAGAGCACCATGCGGTCAGAATTCCAGTAGGAAAAGAAATTCATGCCCGCCGCAACGACAAACGCGATCAACATGCCGGACTGACCGCCGATCAGATAGCCGACGCCCATGAAGAGCGCGGTCATGAAGGCAAGCAGCATCGCGGTACGCATGAGATTCATCAACGGTTCTCCAAATCAACTGTCGTCCAAACCTTTTTCTTTGCGGCCGGACGCACTATGATTTGGCTATTCCTCCGCCTAATTCAACGGTTCCGGGCCGATCAGATCATGCAGACAGCCGATAACGACAATAAACTCGACACCGAAACCGGTGAAATGACACGCAAGCCGCTCTCGCCGGCTGCCAAGCGCGCACTTGCCGAAGCCGAGGAGCGCCGCAAGGCGCAGGAAACTCAAGCGCAGGCCGAAATCGCCCCCGAAATCGGCGGCCGCGGCGGCGCCGACCCGGCTCGATTTGGAGATTGGGAGATTAATGGGCGGGCGATCGATTTTTGATTATGAACTAAATTCGAGTGCATCCTCCACGTTGATATGAAACCATTTCGCTCATCGGAACCGGGCAATGAAAACTTTGCATGTAGCGCCTGGCTTTTCCGCCGCGGGCTCACTGCGCGAAGCACTCCGGTTGGCAGGCCGGGAAGATGACGTCCTGCCTTTCGGAGATGACCTGACTTGCGGACCGATTAATTCCGACGCTGCAGCTAGGGCGGCGTGGTGGCACCCATTTTACGAAGATGCCATGGGCGAGCATTTTCAAAACTTCTGGCGGCGCATCGATGAAACCGACGATAGATTGGTCGTGTGGTTTGGACGGCATTGCGCGCAGGAGCTTGCCTTCAGGCTCGCCTGGGCTTTCCATATGAACGGTCGTGCCTATGATGTCATCGATGTCACCGACTTGCACCTCCCAAGTCGGCCAGGAGACGACGCCACACCTACGACCTATTCCCCACAGGCAGTTTCTCTAATTAGAGCCGAAACTTTGGCGACCATATTGGACAAGGCGCAGCTCGTCGTGCCCGAACACGATCTTGCGAGCCAGAACGAATGGAAGCGCTTGATGGATGAAAACGCTCCTTTTCGCATCGTTACGTCGACGGGATTAGTATCCGCACCTCTGGATTACTTCGATCGAGTCCTGCTCGAACACGCATCCCCAGAGTGGCAAAAAATGGCTCGCATTGTCGGAGACACAATGGGTTTGACTTGCGACCCATACTACCAGGTTGGAGACGTTATGCTGCAGGCACGACTAATCGCCCTTGTCGACGAAGGGAAGCTCCTTGCTGAGGGTGATCCTTGGAACATGCAAGCTTGCCGAATCCGACTTCCGTAGTGAGTTTAAAAATCACTGAAGGTTTCACGTGAAATGAATTGGCGAGGGACAAGCCCTCGCCAACGTAGATTTTGCGATTTCAAATCATGAGCTCAAGCGAATACTCGCGCGGCTCGATTTAAGCCGCATCCGCCTTGTTCTGCCTGTTCGCGATCAGATCATCGACAACAGCCGGATCGGCGAGCGTCGAGGTATCGCCAAGCGCGCCGAAATCGTCCTCGGCGATCTTGCGCAGAATGCGGCGCATGATCTTGCCGGAGCGGGTTTTCGGCAGGCCGGGGGTGAACTGGATCTTGTCCGGCGAGGCGATCGGGCCGATTTCGGCGCGAACGTGTTTCACCAGCTCCTGGCGCAGCGCGTCCGAGCCTTCCTGGCCGACCATCAGCGTCACGTAGCAGTAGATGCCCTGGCCCTTGATCGAATGCGGATAGCCGACGACGGCAGCTTCCGACACATGCTTGTGCGACACCAGCGCCGATTCGACCTCAGCCGTGCCGAGACGATGGCCCGAGACGTTGAGCACGTCGTCGACGCGGCCGGTGATCCAATAGTAGCCGTCTTCGTCACGGCGGCAGCCGTCACCGGTGAAATACTTGCCCTTGTAGGTGGAGAAGTAAGTCTGGATGAAACGCTCATGGTCGCCATAGACCGTGCGCATCTGGCCCGGCCAGCTGTCGGCGATGACGAGGTTGCCGTCGGCCGCACCTTCCAACACCTTGCCGTCGCTGTCGACCAGCTCCGGCTGCACACCGAAGAAGGGCAGGGTGGCTGAACCGGGCTTGAGGTCAGTCGCGCCGGGAAGCGGCGTGATCATGTGACCGCCGGTTTCCGTCTGCCACCAGGTATCGACGATCGGGCTGCGGCTGTCGCCGACCACCTTGTAATACCATTCCCAAGCTTCCGGATTGATGGGCTCGCCCACCGTGCCGAGCAGGCGGAGGCTGGAGCGCGACGAACGCTTGACGAAATGATCGCCGGCACCCATCAGCGAGCGGATCGCCGTCGGCGCCGTGTAGAAGATATTGACCTTGTGCTTGTCGATGACGTCCCAGAAGCGGCCCTGGTCCGGATAGTTCGGCACACCTTCAAACATCAGCGAGGTCGCCGCATTCGCAAGCGGCCCATAGACGATGTAGGAGTGACCGGTCACCCAGCCGACATCGGCCGTGCACCAGTAGATATCGCCGGGGTGATAATCGAACGTATATTCATGCGTCATCGCCGCATAAACAAGATAGCCGCCGGTCGTATGCAGCACGCCCTTCGGCTTGCCCGTCGAGCCGGAGGTATAGAGAATGAACAACGGATCTTCCGCCTTCATTTTCGCTGGCGGACAATCCGCTTTCACCTTGGCAGTTGCCTCGTGGTACCAGATATCGCGGCCGGCTTCCCAGGCGACCTTACCGCCGGTGCGGCGCACCACCAACACAGTCTTGACATCGACCTTCTGCTTGGCGGCGATCTGGACGGCCTTGTCGGTATTTTCCTTCAGCGGAATGGATTTGCCGCCGCGAACGCCTTCATCGCAGGTGATGACGAAGGTCGATTCGCAGTCGACGATGCGGCCACCCAGTGCCTCGGGCGAAAAGCCGCCGAAGACGACCGAATGCACCGCGCCGATACGGGCGCAGGCGAGCATCGCATAGGCCGCTTCCGGGATCATCGGCATATAGATGGTAACGCGGTCGCCCTTCTTGACGCCCTGCTTCTTCAGGACGTTCGCCAGACGGCAGACCTGCTCGTAAAGCTCGTTATAGGTAACCTTCTTGTCGATATAGGGATTGTCACCTTCCCAGATGAAGGCGACGCGGTCGCCATGCTTCTTCAGGTGCCGGTCGATGCAATTATAGGAGACGTTAGTGACGCCGTCCTCGAACCATTTGATCGAGACCTTGCCGGTAAATGACGTGTTCTTGACCTTGGTATAGGGCTTGAACCAGTCGATACGCTTACCGTGCTTGCCCCAGAATTTGTCGGGATCCTCGACGCTCTGCTGATACCATTTCTGATATTTCGCCTGATCGATCAAAGCATGCGCCTCGACCGCTTTCGTCACCGGATGAATCTTTTCCGACATAGTCTCCTCCTCGAGTCCTGGCACCCTGATTTGCAAGTATGGGCGCACTTTCCGCGCCATCAATAGCAGGTCAAACCATGACAGCAATTGGACAAAGTGCATTTCATCCGCAAAGAATTGCAATTCCGCGACACTATCGTTATATAGGGCCGTATTTCCCGGACATTGAGGTGTTACACCCCGGACCGCGACACCGGCGCGGACTGACAGAAGGACTATATCCATGGCTCAACAATTGCTCATGCCGAAGGCAACTGCCATCTGGCTTGTCGACAATACAGCCTTGTCATTCGAACAGATCGCGCAGTTCTGCAGGTTGCATCCGCTCGAAGTGAAGGCCATTGCCGATGGCGAAGCAGCACAGGGCATCAAGGGCCTCGACCCGATCTCGACCGGCCAGCTTTCGCGTGATGAAATTGCCCGCGCCGAAGCCAACCCGAACCACAAGCTGAAGATTTCCGAGCCGAAGGTTCGCGTGCCGGAATCGAAGCGCCGCGGCCCGCGCTACACGCCCGTCTCCAAGCGTCAGGACCGCCCGAACGCCATTCTCTGGCTGGTGCGCAACCATCCGGAACTGAAGGATGCGCAGATTTCCCGTCTCGTAGGCACCACCAAGTCGACCATCGAGCAGATCCGCGACCGCACCCACTGGAACTCGGCCAACCTGGCGCCGATGGACCCGGTAACGCTTGGCCTCTGCAGCCAGATCGATCTTGACATGGAAGTCGAAAAGGCCGCCAAGGGCCGTCCGCTGCCGACCGCCGCCGAACTCGGCGCGACGCTGCAGCCCGCTCAGGAAACCGAAAAGCTCGGCTTCAGCTATGAGCGTGACGAGCCGAAGGAAAAGGAAATCGACGCCGACGCCGTTTTCGCCAAGCTCAAGTCGCTGAAGTCGACCACACCGGACGACGAAGACGACGATCAGTTCTGAGGCGGGATCGATCTTCGCTAGTTTCAAAGCCCCGGTTTTCGACCGGGGCTTTTTTGTCGGAAGACACAGGCCGTCCCCTTCGCCTCCCTTCGCCAAGCTCAGAAGCTTCCGCGCCTCAGGATGAGGAGTGGTCTTTTGCTCGATCATGGGCCGCCCCGATCCTTCGACAAGCTCAGGATGAGGGCGGAGCGAGCTGCGAGCAGGGCGAGAGAACCAGCCCTCATGGTGAGGAGGCCCACAGGGCCGTCTCGAACCACGAGGGCGGGTGGCGGATGGCCACACGCATCTCCGCCCGATCCATGACGCCGTTGCTTTTGTGTTCGCTGAAAGATCTACCGCGCGCCAAAAATCGCCGAACCAAGGCGAACGCTTGTCGCGCCGAAGGCAACCGCGGTTTCATAGTCGCTCGACATGCCCATCGACAGCCTTTCGACACCTGCCTCGCCGGCAAGCTTCGCCAGCAAGGCGAAATGCGGCCCCGGATTTTCGTCCGCAGGCGGGATGCACATCAGGCCCTCGATCGAAAGTCCGAGCTCCTTGCGGCAGAGGTCGACGAAGGCAACCGTATCATCAGGCGCGATGCCTGCCTTCTGCGGCTCCAGCCCGGTATTGACCTGGACGTAGAGCCTGACGCTCTTGCCCTGGCGCTTCATTTCATCGGCAATCGCGCGCGCGATCTTCTCCCGATCGATGGTTTCGATGACATTGAACAGCGCCACCGCGTCGGCAGCCTTGTTCGATTGCAGCGGCCCGATCAGATGCAGCTCGATCCCGGGCGTTTCCGCCTTCAGCTCCGGCCACTTGCCCTGGCTTTCCTGCACTCGGTTTTCGCCGAACACACGCTGGCCGGCCGAAATTGCCGGGCGGATCTGATCCGCATCGAAGGTCTTGGAAACGGCAACCAGCTGCGCGGAGCCGGCCGCTCGGCCGGCCTGACGCTCCGCTGCCGCGATATGGGAACGAACTTCGTTCAGGCGCTCTTGAAGTTCCATCTTTTCGCCTCGATATTCACGCTTGCTTCTCAGACTTTGCAATAATGAGGCAGGCGGCCTTTGCCAAGGGCGAATGCGCCGGAATCCGGCTTTGCTTTGCAAGATAAAGCACTTGCCGCACCTGCTAAACTTGACGCTTGGATGGTTTCGTGGTGAAGGTCACCCCTTAATCCCCATGATTTTCCGGAATACAAGATCAGATGACTATCGAACGTTATAATCCGCGCGACGCCGAGCCCCGCTGGCAGCAGAAATGGAACGAAGACGAGGTCTTCGTGACCGACAATGCCGATCCGCGTGAGAAATACTACGTTCTAGAAATGTTTCCGTATCCGTCCGGCCGCATCCACATGGGCCATGTGCGCAACTATGCCATGGGCGATGTCGTCGCGCGCTACAAGCGCGCTCGCGGCTATAACGTGCTGCACCCGATGGGCTGGGACGCCTTCGGCATGCCGGCCGAAAATGCCGCCCGCGACAACAAGGTTCATCCCAAGGAATGGACCTACCAGAACATCGCCTCGATGCGCACCCAGCTGAAGGCCATGGGCCTGTCGCTGGACTGGAGCCGCGAATTCGCCACCTGCGACGTCGATTATTACCACCGCCAGCAGATGCTCTTCATCGACATGATGGAGAAGGGCCTGGTCTATCGCAAGAAGTCTAAGGTCAACTGGGACCCGGTCGACAACACCGTTCTGGCCAACGAGCAGGTCATCGACGGCCGCGGCTGGCGTTCCGGCGCGCTCGTCGAGCAGCGCGAGCTGACGCAATGGTTCTTCAAGATCACCGAGTTCAGCCAGGAGTTGTTGGACGCACTGGATACACTCGACCATTGGCCGGAAAAAGTGCGGCTGATGCAGAAGAACTGGATCGGCCGCTCAGAAGGTCTGACCATTCGCTGGGAAATCGTGCCGGAAACCGCACCCAACAGCGACCGCGAAATCGCCGTTTATACGACGCGTCCCGATACGCTGTTCGGCGCCTCCTTCCTGGCGATCTCGGCCGACCATCCGCTCGCCAAGGAAGCTGCCGCAAAGGATGCCGAGATTGAAGCCTTCTGCGAGGAGTGCCGCCGCGCCGGCACCTCGCTCGCCGCGCTCGAAACCGCCGAAAAGAAGGGCATGGACACCGGCATTCGCGTGCGCCATCCCTTTGATCCCTCGTGGGAACTGCCCGTCTACATCGCCAATTTCGTGCTGATGGACTATGGCACGGGCGCGATCTTCGGCTGCCCGTCCGGTGACCAGCGCGACTTGGATTTCGCCCGCAAATACAATCTGCCTGTCGTGCCCGTGGTCATGCCTAGGGATGGCGATGCGGCAAGCTTTAGCGTCGGCGATGTCGCCTATGATGGTGACGGCGTCATGATCAACTCGCGCTTCCTTGACGGCATGGGCACGGAAGAGGCGTTCGATACCGTCGCCTCGAAACTATCTGCCGCCAGCCTCGGCAATGCGCCGCAGGCCGAGCGCAAGGTGAATTTCCGTCTGCGTGACTGGGGCATTTCCCGCCAGCGCTATTGGGGCTGCCCGATCCCGGTCATCCATTGCGATGATTGCGGCGTGCTGCCGGTGCCAAAGCAGGATCTGCCGGTCCGGCTGCCTGACGACGTTACCTTCGACCAGCCCGGCAATCCGCTCGATCGGCATCCGACATGGCGGCATGTCGCTTGCCCGCAATGCGGCAAGGACGCTCGCCGCGAGACGGACACGATGGATACCTTCGTCGACTCGAGCTGGTATTTCGTCCGCTTCACCGCGCCATGGGAGAACCAGCCGACCGACCAGGCCGCCGCCAACCGCTGGCTGCCCGTCGACCAGTATATTGGCGGCATCGAGCATGCGATCCTGCATCTGCTCTATTCGCGCTTCTTCACGCGTGCCATGCGCGAAACCGGCCATCTCGACGTCAAGGAGCCCTTCAAGGGACTGTTCACGCAGGGGATGGTGGTGCACGAGACCTATAGCCGCGGCTCGGGCCTGACGCGCGAATGGGTGTCACCGGCCGATATCCGCATCGAGGAAGTCGACGGCCAGCGCAGCGCCACGTTGCTCTCCACGGGAGAAAACATCGCCATCGGCTCGATCGAGAAGATGTCGAAGTCGAAGAAGAATGTCGTCGATCCCGATGACATCATCGCGTCCTACGGTGCCGACACGGCGCGCTTCTTCGTGCTGTCCGATTCACCGCCAGACCGTGACGTCATCTGGTCCGAAGCCGGCGTCGAAGGTGCGCATCGTTTCACGCAGCGCATGTGGCGTCTGGTCTCAGAAGCGGCAGACGCGCTGAAAGCTGCAAAACCGAATCCGGCTAAGGAAGGTGAGGCGCTGGCGATTTCGCAGATCGCACATCGCACGCTTAAGGCTGTCCAGGGTGATTACGACAAGCTCGCTTTCAACAAGGCGGTCGCGCGCATCTATGAATTCGTCAATGCGCTGGCAGCTCCGTTGGGCAAGGTCGCCGCCGGCCATGCCGATGCGGCCTATGTCTCAGCTGCCCGCGAAGCCGTGGAAATCCTGATTGCGCTGGTTGCGCCGATTACACCGCATCTTGCCGAAGAATGCTCGGCGGTGCTCGGCAACACCAATATGATCGCCACGAGCCCCTGGCCCAGCTATGACGAAGCGCTGGTGATCGAGAACGAGATCGTCTATCCCGTTCAGATCAACGGTAAGAAGCGCGCCGAATTGACAATCGCGCGCGATGCGGATCAGAATGCCGTGCAACAGGCCGTTCTCGCCCTGGATGCCGTCAAAAGCGCGTTGAATGGTCAGGCGCCAAAGAAGATCATCGTCGTTCCACAGAGGATCGTAAACATTGTCGTCTGATACTCTCTTCAAGTTCGCCCGCATCGCCGGCATTGCGTTTCTGGTGGCTGTTACCGGTCTTCTGTCCGCCTGCCAGGTGAAGCCGCTCTATGCCCTGAGCACCGGCGTCACCCAGAAGCTGTCGGAAGTATCCTTCTCCGACGCCAATTCGCGCGTCGGCCAGGAAGTCCGCAACCAGCTGATCTTCATCGCCGGCCGCGGCGCCGGCGAGACAAAGACGCCGAAATACACCGTTGACCTGAGCGTCACCTCCGGAACCGGCGGCGTCCTCTATCTGCCGTCTTCCGACACATCTGGCGCCGGCCGCACCACGGTAACCGCATCTTTCACCCTGAAGGATGCAATCACCGGCAAGGTGATCAAATCCGGTAGCCGCGCGGTAACCTCGCTGGTCGACTTCCCAACACAGGAATTCGCCAAGCAGCGCGCAGTTCGTGATTCGGAAGACCGCGCCTCCCGCGAAGTCGCCGAGATGGTGGCTGCCGACATCGCTGCTGCGCTCAGCCGCTGATCAAGAGCGCGGCATGGCGGAAATCAAGTCTCACGAGTTTGACGGATTCCTCCAAAATGCCGCGCGCAATTACCGCATCTTCGTCATTTATGGCCCGGATCGTGGTCTGGTATCCGAGCGTGCCGCTCAGATTGCGGCCAAGACCGGCGTCGATCTGAAGGATCCATTTTCCCTTATCAAGCTTGATGTCGGTGATCTTCAGAACGATGCGGGCCGCCTGCTGGACGAAGTCAACGCCATTGGTCTTTTCGGCGGCGAAAAGCTCGTCTGGATTCGTGGCGCCGCCAACGAAAAGGCCCTGGTCGATTCGCTGCAGATCATTGCCGCCAATCCGCCGGATGGCAGTTTTGTCATCGTGGAAGCCGGTGACCTCAAGAAGGGTTCCGGGCTGCGCAAGGTTGTCGAGCCTGCGCGCAGCGTAGCGACAATCCCCTGCTATGCTGATGATATCAGAGCGCTCAATAGCCTGATCGACACCGAGCTGGCAAATGAAGGCCTGCGGATCACGCCGGCCGCACGCCAGGTGCTGTTGGAGCTTCTCGGCGGCGACCGGATTGCCTCGCGCAATGAAGTCCGCAAGCTGGCGCTCTATTGCCGCGGGCTGGGCACGATAGAGGAAGAACACGTCACCGAAATCATCGGCGATGCCAGCGCCGTCTCCGCCGACGACGCCGTCGACGCGATCCTGAAGGGCGATTCGGAAGCCTTCCTGCATGCCATGCAGAAGATCTCCACCTCCAAGACGCCGATGTTTCTCGTGTTGCAGGGCTGCCTCAAGCAGTTTCAGCTGCTGGATGCGATGCGTGCCGAAATGGATGAAAAGCGGTCGGCTCCGGCACAGGTCATGCAGTCACACGGACGTCACCTGCATTTTCGCCGCAAGCCGATTATCGAACAGGCCCTCAAGACCTGGACGGCGCCTGCCATTGCGCGTGAGATGAACAGGCTGCAGTCAGCCATCCTCCAGACACGACAACGCGCCAGCCTCGAGGATACGATCGCCACGCAAACCTTGCTCGCGACCACGCTGCAATCAGCCCGCAAGGGCTAAGGTTTCATGAAAAGCATATTGCTCTCACCAGCGCCTCACGAAATCGCTGATGGAATCTATCACATTGTTTTTGCTATAATTTCTGCGAAAAACCGTTATACGGCTTCCTGAAATTACCCTAGCGGCGCTCGAGCAGCCGGCAGATTTCCTCAAGCTGCTCCAGCGTCTTGTAGGATATTTTGACCTGCCCGCCACTGCCGCGATGGTTGATCGCAACATCGAGCCCGAGCGTATCCGACAGAGTGCGCTCCAGCGCCAGCGTGTCGGAATCCTTTTCATCCTTGCGCGGTCCGGCGGGACGGGGATCATTCTGCGCCTTGATGTCGTTCTGCGCCAATCGCTCGGCATCGCGAACCGACATGCCCTTCGAAACGATTGTGCGGGCGAGGGTGGTCGGATCGGACGTAGACACCAGCGCCCGCGCATGGCCCGCCGACAGACTGCCGCCGGCAAGCATATCGCGCACAGGATCAGGCAGCTTCAGCAACCGCAGGGAGTTGGCGACGTGACTGCGGCTTTTGCCGATGATCTCGCCAAGATCATTCTGCGTGTAGCCATGCTCGGCTATCAGCTGCTCATAACCCAGAGCCTCTTCCAATGGATTGAGATCGGCGCGCTGAACATTCTCGACAATGGCGATTTCCAGCGCCGTCTTGTCGTCCACATCTCGGACGATGACCGGAATCTCAATCAAACCAGCAAGTTGTGCCGCCCGCCAGCGTCTTTCACCGGCGATGATCTCATAGCGATCTGCCGAAACAGTGCGAACGACGACCGGCTGCACGATGCCGTGCTGACGAATAGAGCTGGCGAGATCGTGAAGCTCTGTTTCATCAAAGTAGCGACGTGGATTGCGCGGATTACGGCTGATGAATTCGATCGGCACCATGCGATCCGGATTGACCGCCGGTTTCCCGGCATCCACAGGCGTCGGCTGGTCCATCTCTCCAATGAGAGCTGCTAGTCCGCGCCCAAGACGCCGCTTCGAAGGATCATCATTCATCACCGGTACTCACTCTGGAACAAATACTATAATCAGGCTGCGGCCTTGCGTTGCCGCTCTCGCTGGATAACTTCGGAGGCCAGCTGCAAATAGGCCTGGCTGCCCGCGCACTTCAGATCGTAGAGAATAGCAGGCTTGCCATAGGAAGGGGCCTCGGACACGCGTACGTTGCGCGGAATCAACGTATGGTAGACTTTTTCACCCAAATGCGTGCGTACATCGCTGACAACCTGCTGGGCGAGATTGTTACGGGAGTCAAACATTGTCAGCACGATACCCTGAATATCGAGCGACGGATTGACGGTACGCCGAACCTGATCAACGGTCTCAAGCAACTGGCTGAGGCCTTCAAGCGCAAAAAATTCGCATTGCAACGGCACCAGCACCGAATGTGCAGCCGCCATGGCATTCATGGTTAACAAATTGAAAGAAGGTGGGCAATCAACCAGAATATAGGAGAAGGAAAGCGCATCCGGGGTGTTCAGTGCGCGGCGAAGCCTGAAGACGCGATCTGGTTGCTGCGCAATTTCCATCTCGACGCCAAGCAGATCCATGGTTGACGGCACGATAAAAAGATTCGGGACGGCAGTTTCCTGGACTGTCTCCAGAATCGTGTGAGTCCCGGCCAAAAGGTCATAGGATGATTGCTTTCGATCCCGACGCTCGATCCCGAGGCCGGTGCTCGCATTGCCCTGCGGATCAAGATCAACGATCAAAACGCGCTCGCCAATCGCGGCCAGCGCCGTCGCCAGATTGATCGCCGTCGTAGTCTTTCCGACGCCACCCTTCTGATTTGCGATGGTAATAATCCGATTTCGCTCGCCGATCATCTGTCGCACATCCAATTCCGGTTAAATCAGGCGCCGAAGGCGACTCAGTTCCAAAATTACGGAATCTCGCTCGACGACACTCTGATGTTTTACCAGATCGAATTCCCAACGACCACGGGCTTTCTCAAGCTCGCGTTCATAATCCCGGCCTTTATGCAGCAGAAGAATCAAATTCTCGTTGCGCTCGAGCCAGGGAGCCGAATAATCGAGCAGCCCTTCAAGCTCGGCGAGGGCACGCGCCGAAATAATATCGCAATGTTGGATAGCCGCCGGCGCTTCCTCGATCCGAACAGCATGAACAGTGCCGCGAGCGCCACATTCCCGCAAACAGACGCGTAGAAAAGCGGCCTTCTTCTGGTTGCTCTCCACCAGATCGACATGCCCGGCGCCGTGTTCCGAAAGCAGAATCGCGGTGATCACCCCCGGAAAACCACCGCCGCTACCTAGGTCAACCCAATGATCAGTCCTGGGGTGAATCTGGAAAATCTGTGCGCTGTCGGCGATGTGGCGCCGCCAGAGGTCATCAATCGTCGATGGCGCTACAAGGTTGATCGTTTTTGCCCATTTCTGGAAAAGCTGGGCAAAATGCTGCAACCGCTCCTGTGTTTCACGTGAAACACGTACACCGTTCAATTCCATATTCTGGACTCTCAAACCTTGCAAATTTAAGAAACGAGCTTTTGCTTCTCTGCGCTGCCTAGCTTCCGAAGATGCGCCAGCAGCAAGGAAATAGCGGCCGGGGTCATCCCGTCGATGCGGGATACCTGAGCAATATTCTTCGGACGAGCAGCGATCAGCTTCTGCTTCAGCTCGTTGGACAGGCCGGAAAGAACGGCAAAATCAAAGTCGGTGGGAATAGCGCGCTCTTCCTCTTTCCTGGCCTGAACAATATCCGCGGTCTGCCGATCCATATAAACGGCGTAGGCTGCTTCAATCTCGACGGCCTCACCGACATTCCGCTCGATCGAGCCCAATTGAGGCCATAGCCGCGACAGCGATTCGATCGACTGGTCCGGGTATGAAAGAAGTTCGTAGGCAGACCGACGCTGGCCATCCTTGTTCAGATGCAAACCCGCCTTTGCCGCCTCGCTCGGCGTCACCGACAGCTCTTTCAACTGAATACGCGCCTCCTCGAGCTTTTTGGTATAACGCTCGAACCGCTGCGCGCGGTCAGTGCCAACACAGCCAATAGCCTGCCCGATCGGCGTCAGGCGCACATCCGCATTGTCAGCTCGCAACGACAGTCGATACTCCGCCCGGGAGGTGAACATACGATAGGGCTCGGCAACGCCTCGCGACGTCAGATCATCGATCATGACGCCGATATAGGATTCTGTACGGCTGAACTCCACCGGCTGCCCGCCAGATGCCAGCCGCGCGGCATTCAACCCGGCAACAAGACCCTGCGCGCCAGCCTCTTCATAGCCGGTAGTGCCATTGATCTGGCCCGCCAGGAACAATCCCGGGATTTTCTCGACTTCCAGCGACAGCTTCAGCTCCCGCGGATCGACGTGGTCATACTCGATTGCATAGCCGCACTGCAGGATGCTGACTCGTTCCAGACCCGGAATGGTTCTGATGAAAGCATCCTGAACCTCTTCGGGCAAGGAGGTCGAAATGCCATTCGGGTAAACCGTCGTATCGTCGAGACCTTCCGGTTCGAGGAAGATCTGGTGGCCGTCGCGCTCGCCGAACTTGACGATCTTGTCTTCGATCGACGGGCAATAGCGCGGGCCGATGCCCTCGATCTGGCCGGAATACATGGCGGAACGATTGAGGTTCTCGGCGATGATCCGATGAGTTTCGCTCGTTGTACGCGTCACCCCACACTCGATCTGCGGGTTTGTGATACTATCGGTCATGAAGGAAAATGGTGTCGGATCCTCGTCTGCACCTTGCCTACCAACTGATTCCCAATCGATCGTGGCGCCATCCAAGCGAGCCGGTGTCCCGGTCTTGAGCCGACCGAGTGCCAGCCCATATCGCAGCAGCGTCCCGGACAGACCGACTGACGGCTCTTCTCCAACACGGCCGGCTGGAATCTTCTTATCACCAATATGGATCAGGCCGCGCAAAAAGGTGCCGGTCGTTAGAACGACGGCGCCGCAGCGGAAAATTCTGCCATCCTTCAGCACAACGGCCGAAACACGCCCCTGTTCTATCGTCAGATCAAAGGCATCACCCTCGATCACGTTAAGATTGGCAGTGTTGTCGATTTCCGCCTGCATCGCGAGCCGATAGAGCTTGCGGTCAGCCTGCGTTCGAGGGCCGCGAACCGCAGGACCCTTTTTCCGGTTCAGCATACGGAATTGGATACCACCGGCATCGGCCATGCGGCCCATGAGACCATCCAGGGCGTCGATCTCACGCACAAGATGCCCCTTGCCAAGTCCGCCGATGGCCGGATTGCAGGACATGACGCCGATCGTGCTGCGCTTATGGGTGATAAGAGCCGTGCGGGCACCCAAACGCGCGGCCGCAGCCGCGGCCTCGCTACCGGCGTGGCCACCCCCTACAACGATGACATCATATATAGTGTCGAGCATAATCGCGATCCTCGATGAAGCCGCTTGTTTGGCACATCGGTTTTGGGAGTCAAGAAGGTTTCACGTGAAACGTCAGCAAATGGTGCCACCGGCAGTGCCGCTGGCCGTGTTTCACGTGAATCATTTGCCGATGCAGAATTCTGAGAAGATAACATCGAGCAAATCCTCGACATCGACCCGCCCGGTAATACGGCCCAAGCTGTTTGCGCTTTGCCGTAGATATTCCGCCCTTATGTCGAGACCGTGGCCTGCTGAACCTACAGCGGCATCCAAGGCCTTCAGGCTCTCTGAGAGCAACCCTCGATGACGCAATCGGCTTGGCAAGGCGAGGGACAAGGACGCTGAGCGATCCTGCAGGTTCCTCAGCAGGCATTGATGAAGCGCCGCCAATCCCGATCCGGTCTCTGATGAAACCAGCAGGTCGTAGCCATCTTCACCACCATCACGAATATCGGACTTGGTGCCGATTGTCAGAACATCACCGACGAAGTCGGGAAAGTCTGTTTGAGCGGGCTGGCCGATTTCAGCAAGGGACAGAACCAGATCGGCGTCGGCAACGGTTTTAAGCGCGCGGCGAATTCCTTCCCGCTCAACACGCTCTTCCGTTTCGCGCAGGCCGGCCGTATCGTACAGTTTGACGGCATAGCCCTCAATATTGAGGTCGACATGCAGAACGTCTCTGGTTGTTCCCGCGACATCCGTTACAATCGCCACTTCGCGTTTCGCCAATATGTTCATCAGGCTCGATTTGCCGGCGTTTGGCGGGCCGGCAATAACCACCTTCAAGCCATCCCTGATGATTTCGCCGAAATCGGCTCCGGCCAGATGCTCCGAAAGTTCGGAACGGAGCCGTTCCATATCCTTCCACACCAGGTCCGACACCGAGCCCGGAACATCATCCTCATCGGCAAAATCGAGTTCGGCCTCGATCAGCGCCCGTGCACGGGTGAGGCGATCCGCCCAGCCATCATAGAGATCAGAGAGACCACCGGCCGCATGCTCCATGGCCAGCCGTCGCTGCATCTCCGTTTCCGCGCTGATGAGATCGGCAAGCCCTTCGACCTCGACAAGATCCATCCTGCCGTTTTCCATCGCGCGCCTTGTGAATTCACCATGTTCAGCGAGACGGCAATTATCGAATGTCGAGAGCTCGGCCAGCAGTGCTGCAACGACTGCCTTACCGCCGTGAACGTGGATCTCGACACAATCCTCGCCAGTGAAAGAGGCTGGACCCGGAAATGTGAGTACGAGCCCACGGTCGATAAGAAGACCGTTACGAGTCCGAATCGATTTAAGGGCTGCATGTCGCGCCGGCGGTAAAGCGCCTGCCAGTGATTCAGCGACGGTCAAAGCCGCGGCACCGCTGATGCGAACCACCGCCACACCGGCCGGAAGGCTCCCACTCGAGAGAGCGTAGATCGTTTTGTTTGTCGCGTGCATAAATTGATCCGCTTCCGAATCGATCGCAAATTGCGCAGGAAGTCCTCGGACTCCATAAATGAAAATCGGGCCGCACAAGGCGACCCGATCGTACCATATCCCGAACCGTCATCGAAATGACAGTCCGGCGAATTCAGTCCATGAATTAGGTATTCATCGACTCGAAGAAATCGGGGTTGGTCTTCGTCTGCTTCAACTTGTCGATCAGGAATTCGATCGCGTCGGTCGTGCCCATCGGCGCGAGGATACGGCGCAGAACGAAGATCTTCTGCAGGTCCTGACGCGGCACCAACAGATCTTCCTTACGCGTACCGGACTTGAGGATATCCATCGCCGGGAAGATGCGCTTGTCGGCAACCTTGCGGTCGAGCACGATTTCCGAGTTACCGGTGCCCTTGAATTCTTCGAAGATGACTTCGTCCATGCGGCTGCCGGTATCGATCAGCGCAGTCGCGATGATCGTCAGCGAGCCACCCTCTTCGATGTTACGGGCGGCACCGAAGAAGCGCTTCGGGCGCTGCAGGGCGTTGGCGTCGACACCACCGGTCAGAACCTTGCCGGAGGAGGGAACGACGGTATTGTAGGCGCGGCCGAGGCGGGTGATCGAATCGAGCAGGATGACAACGTCGCGGCCATGCTCGACCAGACGCTTGGCCTTCTCGATGACCATTTCGGCAACCTGAACGTGGCGCACAGCCGGTTCGTCGAAGGTCGAGGAGATGACTTCGCCGCGCACGGAGCGCTGCATGTCGGTCACTTCTTCCGGGCGTTCGTCGATCAGGAGAACGATCAGATAGCAATCGGGATGATTGGCGGTGATCGAGTGAGCGATGTTCTGCAAGAGAACGGTCTTACCGGTACGCGGCGGTGCGACGATCAGGCCGCGCTGGCCCTTGCCGAGCGGCGCGACCAGATCGATGACGCGCGGCGAAAGATCCTTCGACGTCGGGACGTCGAGCTCCATGCGGAAACGCTCATTCGGATAGAGCGGCGTCAGATTGTCGAAATGAACCTTGTGACGGATCTTTTCCGGATCGTCGAAATTGATGGTGTTGACTTTCAGCAGCGCGAAATAGCGCTCGCCTTCCTTCGGACCACGGATCGGTCCCTCGACCGTGTCGCCCGTCTTCAGCGAGAAGCGGCGGATCTGGGAGGGAGAAATGTAGATGTCGTCTGGGCCGGGAAGGTAATTGGCATTGGCGGAGCGAAGGAAACCGAAGCCGTCCTGCAGAACTTCGACGACGCCCTCGCCGATAATTTCTACGTCCTGGCTTGCGAGCACCTTCAAGATCGCAAACATCAATTCCTGTTTGCGCATCGTGCTGGCGTTTTCGACCTCGAGCGACTCGGCAAAGGCCAGGAGGTCGGTCGGGGATTTGTTTTTCAGTTCTTGAAGCTTCATTTCAGCCATGAAGGGAGTTACTCATTTTTTAGGAGGGGAAAGGCAATGTTGCTCGTATTCAGAACCGCGATAGGGGCGTTCGCGGGAGACAGAATGGATACATGCCACGAAGAAGAGATGGCGGGAAAATAGCGATTCAGTCTATGGCCCGCAAGGGGGGCAGGCAAAATGAAGGAAATTTAACGTCACCGCTAAAAAAGCCTCGTCTCACGCAAACGGTTTCACGACAGCGAGTATGACAATCACGATCATCAACAGCGTCGGCACCTCGTTCATCATGCGCCAATAGCGCGCCGAACGCTTGTTTTCGTCACGGGCAAAAGCGCGCGCCGCGCTGCTGAAATGGCCATGAACAGCCGACATCAGGACAACGAGCCCGATCTTCGCATGCAGCCAGCCGCCGTGGAAATCATAGACCGACCAGGCGAGATAAAGCCCGAAGATCCAGGTCAAGATCATCGCCGGCGTTATGATGTACCGCAGCAGGCGCCGTTCCATCACCTTGAAGGTTTCGGATTGCTGCGACCCCGGCTCGGCATCGGTGTGATAGACGAAAAGCCGCGGCAGATAGAGCATGCCGGCCATCCAGGAAATCACCGCGATGATGTGGAGCGCCTTGATCCAGAGATAGAGATCGGCCGGATGCCAGGCAAACAGCCCGATCGCCAATGCGGCGAATATCAGGATCATGAAATAGGCGCGCATTCCCGCCTTTTTGCCGGGTGCGGCATCCGTCTGTTTCTCGATTGTCATCTGCCTCTCCATCCCCGAACCCGCTCGACGAGCGCTGCGACATTGGCCGGGTCTGCCTGCGGCGTGATCCCGTGTCCAAGATTGAAAATCAGCGGACCATTGCCGAGATACTGCAGGATATCGTCGATCCCGTCCTCCAGTGATTTTCCGCCGGCAACGACCCGCATCGGATCGAGGTTGCCCTGCACGGGGCCTTCCAGCTGCAGTTCCCGCGCGAAAGCCAGCGGCACCGACCAATCCAGGCCGATCGCATCGGCACCGGTCTTCTGGCGGTAGGTCTTCAGCTGATAGCCCGCACCCTTGGCGAAAGCGATGATCCGCGCATTCGGCCGTTGCGCCTTGACGGAGGCGATCATTCTCGCGACCGGTTTGACGGCAAATGCCTCGAATTCCCTCTCGCCGAGCACTCCGGCCCAGGAATCGAAAATCTGCACAGCGTCGGCGCCCGCATCGATCTGCGCCACCAGGTAAGCGGCGGAGATATCGGCGAGCAACATCAGTAGATGTTCGAATGCCTTCGGATAACGATAAGCGAACAAGCGGGCAGGGGCCTGGTCGGGAGTGCCGTGACCGGCAATCATATAGGTCGCAACGGTCCATGGCGCGCCACAGAAGCCGAGAAGGGTCGTTTCGGTGGGCAGCTCCCGCCGCAACCTCCGGATCGTCTCCATGACAGGCGCAAGGTATTCAATCACGCCCTCAGGCTTCAAAGCCAGGATGCCCGCCTCATCGATCGGATCCATCTCGGGGCCGTGTCCCTCGGTGAAGCGAACATTGCGCTTCAATGCGTCAGGGATGACGAGGATGTCGGAAAAGAGAATGGCCGCATCGAAGCCATAACGACGGATCGGCTGCAGCGTCACTTCCACCGCATGGTCAGGCGAATAACAGAGATCGAGGAAGCTTCCTGCCTTGGCGCGTGTCTCCCGATATTCGGGCAGATAGCGTCCAGCCTGACGCATCAGCCAGAGAGGGGGTGGGCTTAGCGTTTCTCCGCTCAGCACCCGTAAGATCTTCCGGCGTTCATCGGTCAATGACGTCGTCCTATATAAAAACAAACATATATCTAAAGGTTTCTATTTCTTAGAGTCGGTGACTATCAAGGATTAAAACTCATCCAGAGCCTGTCCAATTTGTCGCGCCTCTATCGCCAATCGTGCAATCATATCGGTGCTGCTTCGAGGATATGTGGAAAACAGAATTGATTATTCAATCTTTTGAGAGGCTTGAGGGGAATCTTCTGCCAGCGGTATCTGGGGATAAGGTGGGGACCTGTCCGGCCTACTTCATCTTGTCCACATTGCCCACAGGCCTCGCTGAAGGCTCCCCACGAAAACCCCAAATGTGGAAAACTCGGCAGTTTTCCACTTGCCCAGGAGAGGCCGGTTCTCGTACCTCTGTTTTGTCCCGGGATATCAACAGGTGATGGAAAGTAGCGTGGAAAACCGAACAAGCTTCTTTCATCTGCACCTGATTTCTGACTCAACGGGAGAGACTCTGATCTCTGCCGGGCGCGCTGCTTCCGTTCAATTCCATGCCACACAGCCGATCGAGCACGTCTATCCGCTGATTCGGAATCGCAAGCAGCTCCTGCCGGTTTTGGAAGCGATCGATCATAGCCCCGGTATTGTCCTCTATACGATCGTCGATCGCGAGCTCGCGGATTTCATCGATGAACGTTGCCGGGAGATGGGTGTGCCCTGTGTCAATGTTCTCGAGCCGGTCATGAATGTCTTTCAGACCTATCTCGGCACGGCGTCGCGCCGGCGAGTCGGGGCGCAGCATGTGATGAATGCTGACTACTTTGCCCGCATCGAAGCCCTGAACTTCACCATGGATCATGATGATGGGCAGATGCCGGATGATTACGACGATGCCGATGTCGTCATCATCGGCATCAGCCGAACCTCGAAAACGCCAACCAGCATCTATCTGGCAAACCGTGGTATCAAGACCGCCAACATTCCGATCGTGTCAGGTGTGCCCCTGCCGGAAAGCCTGGCCAGGGCGACGAAGCCATTGATCGTAGGTCTGGTGGCAACGACGGATCGGATATCGCAAGTGCGCGAAAACCGCATTCTCGGCACGACCCCTGGCTTCGATCGCGGTGATTACACCGATCGCGCCGCCATCTCGGAAGAGCTGAAATATGCCCGCTCACTCTGTGCGCGGCATAATTGGCCGATCATCGATGTCACGCGCCGCTCCATCGAAGAGACTGCCGCCGCCATTGTTGCCCTGCGCCCCAAGCTGCGCTAAGCGCTGCACACCATTATTTCGGAGGCAGCCGTCATGACCGTGCCCCTTATCCTTGCATCGTCCAGCCCGTTTCGGCGGATGCTGATGGAGAATGCAGGACTGCATTTTCAAGCGATTCCGGCCAATGTCGATGAGCGCTCGATCGAGGCGCCATTGGAGCGCAATGGCGCCAGCCCCGATGCGGTGGCGCTGGTGCTGGCCAAGGCCAAGGCTAAAGAAGTGAGTGACCGCTTTCCGGGCTCGCTCGTCATCGGCTCGGATCAGACCATGTCACTTGGCGCCCAGGTCTTCCACAAGCCGACGTCCATGGCCGACGCCGAAAATCACTTGAGGACGTTGTCGGGTAAAACCCATCGCCTGAACAGCGCCATCGCGCTTGCGCGGAACGGCGATATCATCTGGGAGCACGTGTCACACGCCGAGCTGACGGTGCGGGAACTCTCGCCCGATTTCATTCATCGGCATTTGAGCCGGGTCGGCGAGAAGGCGTTGTCGAGCGTTGGCGCCTATCAATTGGAGGGGGAGGGCATTCAGCTCTTCTCCAAAATCGAGGGCGACTACTTTACTATTGTGGGGCTGCCGATGCTGCCGCTCCTTCAGCAGCTGCGGGAATTGGGGGCGATCGATGGATGATTCACGTGAAACACTGGCTCCGAAAGCCTTCGTCACGGGCTATCCGGTCAAGCACTCCCGCTCGCCGCTGATCCATGGTCATTGGCTCCGTCAGCTTGGCCTTGCCGGCAGCTACCGCGCGCATGAAGTTTCCGTGGAGGATTTTCCGGCCTTCATCACCTCGCTGAAGGACGGTACCAGCGGCTTTGTCGGCGGCAACGTGACCATCCCGCACAAGGAACTGGCGTTCAAATCGGTGGATCGGCCGGATGAACTGTCGAAAGAGCTCGGTGCGTCCAACACCCTGTGGCTTCAAGATGGGTTGCTTCACGCGACCAATACCGATGGCCAGGGTTTCACGGCCAATCTCGATGAGCGTCATCCCGGTTGGGATCGCAGTGGCCGGGCTGTTATCCTCGGGGCGGGCGGCGCCAGCCGCGCCATCATCCAGGCCGTCCGCGATCGTGGTTTCCAGGAGATCCATGTCGTCAACCGCACCGTCGCCCGCGCGCAGGAACTTGCCGATCGCTTCGGCGAGCGGGTTCACGCGCATCCGATGGCTGCACTTGGCGAAGTCATGCAGGGCGCCGGCCTCTTCATTAACACCACTTCGCTCGGCATGGATGGCGAAGCGGCCCTGCACATCGATTTTTCGCCTCTTGTGAAAGGGGCCGTCGTTACCGACATTGTCTATGTGCCGCTGAAGACGCCGCTTCTGGCGCAGGCCGAAGAGCAGGGTTTTGCCATCGTCGATGGTCTTGGCATGCTGCTGCATCAGGCCGTGCCGGGTTTCGAAAAGTGGTTCGGGAAACGCCCGGTCGTCGATGAAGCCCTGAGGGCCTTGATCGTCGCCGACATGGATAAACACAAATGATCAAAATCGGCCTCACCGGATCGATAGGGATGGGAAAATCGACCTCGGCAAAGCTGTTTGCCGAAGCCGGCATCCCGGTAAATGATTCCGATGCGGTGGTGCATGATCTCTACAGCGGCGAAGCCGTTCCCCTCGTCGAAGCGGCTTTCCCGGGATCGATCAGGGACGGAATGGTCGACCGGCAGGAGCTTGGCCGAAAGCTCGCGGCCGATCCCTCCGGCTTCAAGCGGCTGGAAGCTATCGTCCATCCATTGGTTCGCGAGCACGAGCGCCTGTTTCTCGAAACTCGGCGACAAGCGGGCGCCGATATGGTGGTGCTCGATATTCCGCTGCTGTTCGAGACCGGTGGCGACAAAAGGGTGGACAAGATCGTCGTCGTCAGCTGCGATCCACAGATTCAAAGGCAGAGGGTGCTTGCCCGGCCGGGTATGACGGAGCAGAAATTCGAGATGATTCTCTCCCGCCAGACGCCGGATGCGGAAAAGCGGGCAGGTGCCGATTACGTCATCGATACCGGCGGCAGCATCGATGCGGCGCGCGAACAGGTAAAAGAGATCATAGCGGACCTGCGGCGCAAGCCGAAAGCCGATGCACCCGAAAGCGGAGAGCCCTGATGCGCGAGATCATTTTCGATACGGAAACCACCGGGCTGGACAACAGGGCAGACCGCATCATCGAAATCGGCGGCATCGAGCTCATCAACCATTTCCCGACAGGGAACACGCTGCATCTTTATATCAATCCAGGTGACCGCAAGGTTCATCCGGATGCGCTCGCCGTGCACGGCATCACCGATGAGTCGTTGAAGGACAAGCCGCCCTTTGCCGACGTCGTCGATCAGATCCTCGATTTCTTCGGCGATGCCAAGTGGATCGCGCACAACGCCACCTTCGACATGGGCTTCGTCAATGCCGAGTTCGCGCGGCTGGGACGGCCGCCGATCCTGCCCGATATGGTGATCGACACGCTGGCCATGGCGCGCCGCAAGCATCCGATGGGACCGAACTCGCTGGATGCGCTTTGCCGGCGCTACGGCATCGACAACTCCCACCGCACCCGGCACGGCGCGCTGCTCGACTCCGAACTGCTTGCCGAAGTCTATATCGAGATGATCGGCGGCCGGCAGACTGCGCTCGGTCTCGGCAGCAGCAACGGTTCATCGGCGCGTTCCCGTCAGAACGATGATGCGGAAGACGTCGTCGCCGATATCTTCGTGCGGCCCGATCCTCTGCCGGGCAGGGTCAGCGAAGAAGAAGCGGCAGCCCATGCCGCACTGGTTGCCAAACTCGGCGCGAAGGGAATCTGGTCCAAATATCGCATGTCCGAATAGGGATATCTCAAGGCACCAAAAGAAAATGCCCGGACGTTGATCCGGGCATTTCTGTTTCCAGCAATGGAAAGAAGCAAAGCTTAGTTCGGAACGGCCGAAACCTGGGCGCGGGTCTGTTCTTCAGCCATGCGCTGCGTGAACATCTGCGCGAAATCGATCGGGTCGATCATCAGCGGCGGGAAGCCGCCATTGCGGGTGATGTCGGCAATGATCTGGCGTGCGAAGGGGAAGAGCAGGCGCGGGCACTCGATGAAGAGCAGCGGCAGCATGTGTTCCTGCGGGAAGCCGGTAACGCGGAAGACACCGCCATAAACCAGCTCGGTGTGGAAGAGAACGCGATCGCCGTCCTTGGCTTCGGCATTCAGCGTCAGCACGACGTCGAAATCCGAATCCGACAGCGGATTGGCGTTGACGTTGACATTGATATTGATGTCCGGAGCATTTTCCCGGGCCTGAAGCGAGCGCGGCGCACCCGGATTTTCAAAGGAAAGATCCTTGGTGTACTGAGCAAGGATGCTGAGGCTCGGGCTGGCAGCGCCGTTGCCGTTGGTCTCGTTGGCCATGGGGGTGTCCTCTCACGTCAATGGGTGTCGCCATCTAGCATTTCGAATTAGGGCTTACAACCCTTATACCCCAGCGCTTTTTGGCCGCCGCGCTAGTCCTCGAGCCGCTTCTGGTCGGACCAGGGCGAGTTGCGCTTGGGTTCGCGATGGAAATCGGTTTCGTCGAGATCGACCACCGTTCCCTTGTTGCGCGGCTGAGCTTGCGGACCGTTGCCGGGTCCTGGCCCGCGGCGAAAGGCGCGGGAATTGCCGACGACGACAATGCGGTTGCGAAGGATTCTCCAGGCAATGTCGCGGACCGCGGGGATGAACAGCAACAGGCCGATAATGTCGGAGATGAAGCCAGGCAGCATCAGGAAGAAGGCCGCGATCACGATCATGGCGCCATGCACCATCTCACGGCCCGGATCACCGCCGTTGCGGCTCTCGGTCGAGATGCGCTGCAGAATGCCGATCCCCTGAATTCTCAGGAGCGCCGCACCGAGGATGGCGCTAAGGATCACCAATCCCAGCGTCGCCCAGACGCCAACCATCTTTCCGACGACGATAAAGCCGGCGATTTCCGCCAGCGGCATCAGAAAAACGAAGATAGGAAGAAGTGATAGGCGCATGGTACCGTGGTCCTGAATGCGGGTTTCTAGGCATAATCGTTAGTTGATCACGCATAATAAAGAAACTGGTCCGCTATTTGAATGATAGATCGATGCGGACTATATGGGGATTGAAACTTTAATTTTAACGGTGGTTCCGATACGAGATGGGTGCAAACGACTTTGTGACGATCTTTTTCCTAGTGGCAGCGGTGCTGATCTTCTTTCAGTTGCGCAGCGTCCTTGGCCGCCGCACGGGGAATGAGAAGCCGCCGCGCGATCTTTATAGCCCCACCGATGCGGCAAATGGTCAGACGGCGCCGGATGCCGGCAAGGTGGTGACCCTGCCACGTCGCGATGCGACCGAAGAGGAAGATCGTTTTGCCGCCATCGACGCCTTCACGCCGGCAGGCACGCCGCTGAATGATTCGCTGCGCGAGGTGAACAAGGCCGACCCCTCCTTCAATCCGAAGGAATTCGTCAATGGCGCCCGCATGGCTTACGAAATGATCGTCATGGCTTTTGCCGATGGCGACCGCAAGGCCCTGAAGGGGCTCTTGTCGCGGGAGGTCTATGACGGCTTCGATGCCGCCATCGCCGATCGCGAGGCCAAGGGCGAGAAAATCAAATCGACCTTCGTCGGCATCGACAAGGCAGACATGCTCAGCGCCGAGATGAAGGGAACGGAAGTTTTCGTCACCATGCGCCTCGTCAGCCAGATGATTTCGGCAACCTACGACAAGGCCGATACGCTGATCGATGGCGATGCGGAGACCGTGGCGGAGATCAGCGATCTCTGGACCTTTTCCCGCGATACGCGCTCGCGCGATCCGAACTGGAAACTTGTGGCGACCGAATCCGAACAATGACGAGCCCATTGCAGCAATTCAGGCTGGAGCCGGCAACCTTCGCCGATCTGAAGGGCTGGGAGGATGATGATCCTTCCAGCCTTTTTCGTGCTATGAAGGACTGTCGGATCCATATCCGCGACCTGAAGCCCTATCGCACCGGTGCGGTGGGGCTAACCAGCAATGATCTCCTGGCGCTGCTTGATGCCGCCGAAGATCGCGAGCCGCAAGACGCTGCCGAGGCACGGGCTTTCTTCGAAGAGCACTGCCAGCCCTTCTTCATCCGCCGCAGCGATGGAGGCAATGGTTTTGTCACGGCGTTTTTCGAGCCGGAAATCGAGGTTTCCGCCACCCCGGATGAAGCCTACCGCTATCCGTTCTATCGCCGACCGGATGATCTGATCGACCTCGACGATAGCAACAGGCCTGCGGAACTCGATCCGTCTTACATGTTCGGTCGGCTTCGCGATGGCGTCGTCTCGGCCTATCCCGATCGCGGCGAGATCGATCGTGGCTATCTGGACGGCAAAGGTCTGGAGATCGCCTGGGCGAAATCCAGGGTCGATGTCTTCTTTGTGCATGTGCAGGGCGCCGCCAGGCTGCGCTATCCCGATGGACGCCTGGGCCGCATCACCTATGCCGCCAAGGCCGGCCATGCCTTCTCCGCTGTCGGCCGCTTGCTGATCGATCGTGGCTTGCTCGACCGGGCGACGATTTCGATGCAGACGATCCGCGACTGGCTCTATGCGCACCCGCAAGAGGTCGATGACGTCCTCGCACACAACAGATCCTATATTTTCTTCCGCGAGGCCGATGTTAGTGACGAGAGCCTGGGTCCGATCGCGGCCGCCAAGGTGCCGCTGATATCAGGCCGTTCTCTGGCGGTGGACCGGCTGATCCATACGTTCGGCTTTCCTTTCTTCATCCGTTCGGAAAACCTGACCCATCTCGACGACGGCAGGCCGTTCGCCAGGTTGATGCTGGCGCTGGATACCGGTTCGGCGATCGTCGGGCCGGCCCGCGGGGATATTTTTACCGGCTCGGGCTATGACGCCGGTGAGCTTGCCGGCACCGTGCGCAATGACGCCGATTTTTATATACTCATTCCAAAGGCGGCGGCGCAGAGGTTTGGCTGATGGCCCCGGAACGAAAGGACAAGGAGCGCAAGCTCAGCACGGAGGACCGCATCCTCTGGGGCAGGGTCGCAAAAAGCGCCCGGCCGATGCCCGGCCGCATGGCCGATATGGAAGCCTTCGAAGCCGCATTGGCGGCTGAAGCGGAGAGCGAGGAAAAGGCACGCGCGGCTAAATCGGCAACGGCTGCAGCGCCGGCCGAGACGCAAAACGCAGCGACACCTGCAAAGCAGCCTTCCGGCAAGCATCATCAGCTCGAACGTCCGGTCAAACGCAAGATCGCCAAGGGGCGATTGGCGCTGGAAGCTCGTATCGACCTTCACGGCCTCATCCAGAGCGAGGCGCATGGCATGCTTCTGGATTTCCTTCTGCACGCTCATGGGCGGGGACTTCGCCATGTGCTCGTCATAACGGGCAAGGGCAGCTCCATGGGCAGCGAGGGCGCACTCAAGCGTGCCGTGCCGCTCTGGTTTTCCAAGCCGGAGTTCCGCTTCCTGATTTCTTCCTACGAGACGGCGGCGCAACATCACGGCGGCGACGGTGCGCTCTATATTCGGCTGTCCCGGCCAAAGGGGGACAGACCTTGACCCCTTTCGGCGAAGCGGTGCGAAAACTGAGACTGCGCAAGGGCGTCTCGCAAAAGGAAATGGCGGCGGCGCTCAATGTGTCGCCGGCTTATTTATCCGCCTTAGAACACGGAAAGCGCGGCACGCCGACCTTCGATCTCCTGCAGCGCATCGCCGGATATTTCAACATTATCTGGGATGAAGCCGAGGAATTGTTCCTGGTGGCGCGCTTTTCCGACCCGCGTATCGTCGTCGATACATCGGGACTGGCGCCCGAATATACGGCTTTCGTCAACCGACTGGCGGGCAAGATTCGCAATCTTGACGCCGCCACCATCAAAGAGCTATCCCAGCTTCTCGAAAATGGCGGAAAATCAGGCTGAAAAGCGCCGTAATCCCCTGTTTTATACCTGATTTCGGGGCCTTCCGTTTGGAAGTTCGGGGTGAAACATCCTATATTCAGGGCAAGAAAAACCGCTGATTCGGCAGCAATCGGCGAGATTCTCTAAACACTGGAAAGACTTCAATAAAATGACCGATATAACCGAAAACGGCGGCAGCGCCGAATATGGCGCAGACAGCATCAAGGTTCTCAAGGGCCTTGACGCCGTGCGCAAGCGTCCCGGGATGTATATCGGTGATACGGATGACGGCTCGGGCCTGCATCACATGGTCTACGAAGTCGTCGACAATGCCATTGACGAAGCGCTCGGCGGCTATGCTGACATCGTGACGGTAACGCTCAATCCCGACGGTTCGGTCACGGTCACGGACAATGGTCGCGGCATTCCGACGGCTATTCACAGTGGGGAAGGTGTTTCGGCGGCTGAAGTCATCATGACCCAGCTTCATGCAGGCGGTAAGTTTGACCAGAATTCCTACAAGGTTTCCGGTGGTCTGCACGGCGTTGGTGTCTCTGTCGTCAACGCACTTTCGGTCTGGCTGCGCCTGAAGATCCGCCGTCATGGCAAGATCCATGAGATGAGCTTCACCCACGGTGTCGCCGATGCGCCGCTGAAGGAAACCGGCGATGCCGGTGATGCTACCGGCACGGAAGTCAGCTTCATGCCGAGCTCCGAAACCTTCACCATGACGGAATTCGACTATGGCACGCTGGAGCATCGCCTGCGCGAGCTCGCTTTCCTGAATTCCGGCGTCCGCATCCTACTCACCGACAAGCGTCATTCCGACATCAAGCAGGAAGAGATGCTCTATGACGGCGGCCTGGAAGCCTTCGTTTCCTATCTTGACCGCGCCAAGAAGCCACTGGTTCAAAAGCCGGTGTCGATCCGCAGCGAGAAGGACGGGATTACGGTTGAAGTCGCCATGTGGTGGAATGACAGCTACCACGAAAACGTGCTCTGCTTCACCAACAACATCCCGCAGCGCGACGGCGGCACGCATATGGCCGGCTTCCGCGCCGCGCTGACGCGCCAGATCACCTCCTACGGCGAATCATCCGGCATCACCAAGAAAGAAAAGGTGACGCTGACGGGTGATGACTGCCGCGAAGGTCTGACGGCGGTTCTGTCGGTCAAGGTTCCCGATCCGAAATTCTCCTCGCAGACCAAGGACAAGCTGGTTTCCTCCGAAGTCCGCCCGGTGGTCGAAAGCCTCGTCAACGAAGCGCTCGGCACTTGGCTCGAGGAGCATCCGACCGATGCAAAGGTGCTGGTGGGCAAGGTCGTCGAAGCGGCCGCCGCCCGCGAAGCTGCCCGCAAGGCGCGTGAGTTGACCCGGCGCAAGGGCGCACTCGACATCGCCTCGCTGCCGGGCAAGCTGGCAGACTGCTCCGAGCGCGATCCCGCCAAGTCCGAAGTCTTCCTCGTCGAGGGTGATTCGGCCGGTGGTTCCGCCAAGCAGGGCCGTTCGCGCGAAAACCAGGCGATCCTGCCGCTGCGCGGCAAGATCCTCAACGTCGAGCGCGCCCGTTTCGACAAGATGCTGTCGAGCCAGGAAATCGGCACGCTGATTACCGCTCTTGGCACCGGCATCGGCAAGGACGAATTCAACGCCGACAAGCTGCGCTACCACAAGATCATCATCATGACGGACGCCGACGTCGACGGCGCCCATATCCGCACCCTGCTGCTGACCTTCTTCTTCCGCCAGATGCCCGATCTCATCGAGCGCGGCCATCTCTACATCGCTCAGCCGCCGCTCTATAAGGTGACGCGCGGCAAGTCGGTGCAGTATCTGAAGGACGAGAAGGCGCTGGAAGAATATCTGATCGGGCAGGGTCTCGACGATGCCAGCTTGCACCTGGGTAACGGCGAAGTACGTGCCGGCCAGGATCTGCGCGAGGTTATCTACGATGCATTGCGCCTGCGCACGCTGATCGACAACCTGCATTCGCGCTATAACCGCGATGTCGTGGAGCAGGCTGCAATTGCCGGCGCGCTCAATGCCGAGGTGGTCAGCGACCCGACCCGGGCCGCGGTTCTCGTTGATGATGTTGCCAAGCGGCTCGATATCATCGCCGAGGAAACCGAACGCGGCTGGAGCGGTGCTGTAACCGGCGAGGGCGGTTTGCGCTTCGAGCGCGTGGTGCGCGGCGTCAAGGAAGTGGTTTCTCTCGACATGGCGCTGATTGGCTCGCAGGATGCACGCCTCATCGACCAGCTCGGTGCCCGACTGAAGGAAACCTACGACCTACCGCCGAAGCTTATGCGCCGCGATGGACAGACCGAGATTTCCGGACCGCGCAAGCTGCTGGAAACGATTTTCGCTGTCGGCCGCAAGGGTCTGACCATGCAGCGCTATAAGGGCCTTGGCGAGATGAATGCCGAACAGCTCTGGGAAACGACGCTTGATCCGAACGTGCGCTCGCTGCTGCAGGTCAAGGTTCCGGATGCGACCGATGCCGATGGCTTGTTTGCCCGGCTCATGGGCGATGAAGTCGAGCCCCGGCGCGAGTTCATTCAGGACAATGCCCTGAACGTCGCCAATCTCGACATCTGATTATTTGCTTCAGACATGAAAAAGGCCCGCCGAAAGTTCCGGCGGGCCTTTTGCCTTTCTATCAATTACTTGGCGATGAACGTGCCGTTGAAGGCGAGTTCCGAAAGCGGCTTGCGCTGGCTCGGTACTTCACGCTCGCGCAGCTTTTCCGGAAGCAGGCTCTTGTCGCCGACCTTGCCGATTGCGACGGCGGCTTCGACGCGGAAGCCATCCGGGATGCCGAGAACCTCATAGGATTTCTCGACATGGAAACCAGTCATGCCGTGTGCTTCGTAGCCGGCTAGATGTGCCTGGATCGCCAGGAAGCCCCAGGCGCTTCCCGCATCGAACGAATGGCTGTAGCTGGGCTTCTGCTCTGCGGAGCCAAGCTCGCCATTATGGGTGCGGGAGATGACGAAAAGCAGCGCGGATGCGGATTTCACCCAGCCTTGATTGAACTCGACCAGCACGCTGAGAAACTTCTCCCAATGCTCCGAGCCGCGCAGCGCGTAGAGAAAGCGCCAGGGCTGCAGGTTCGAGGCCGACGGCGCCCAATGGGCTGCTTCCAGAATGGTCAGCAGATCCGCTTCCGGGATCGTCTCGTCGGTAAAGGCGCGGGGTGACCAGCGATCGAGAAAGAGCTTGTCGATCGGATATTGCGATTCGCGGTTATTGCTTGAGGTCATGGGGCTTCTTTCCTTCGGAGGGAGCCAGCTGCAGATTGCCGGAAACGGAAGGCCGGCTGGCGATAAACATGGGGATGAGGAACCTATGGGTTGGCCGCATCGGCGGTCCAGGCGATGTCGAGCTCTTCTCGGAAGGCAAAGCGCTTGAGATGATCGGCGACGACAGCCTGCATGCGTTCGAGATCTTCGGACTTCTCGACGGTCAACGTCATGATCAGGCTGGTGGCGTTTGCTGCCAATCCCAGAGATGACTCCGGGCTGAAAGGCACCTTGCCCGCGGCTTCGTTGAATTCCACCTCAAATCGATGGCTCCAGTGCTTGCAGAGCTGCTGCAGGTAGCGACTGGCGTGATCGGTTCTGACGGTGGAAACGGATTTTGCCATGGGATGCTCCGAGGAACTTGATCATGAAACGCAGGTTTTCATACATAGAGGCATCTTCACGCGCCAGGTAGACAGTCTGTTTCAAGTTTACGTTATTCCGGCAGAATTCTATTCCGCTATGCTGTCGCCATGAAGAAACGCGCGCGTTCGGAGATGAAACCTTGCTGGTAAACGGGACATGGACAGAAGACTGGCAGCCGGTCCAGGCCAAGGATGAAAAAGGCGGCTTCGTTCGCCAGACATCCAGTTTTCGCAATTGGGTGACGCCGGACGGCCGGCCGGGCCCGACAGGCGAGGGTGGCTTCAAGGCAGAGGCTGGCCGGTATCATCTCTATGTCGCGCTGATCTGTCCCTGGGCATCGCGCACGCTGATCGGCCGCAAGCTCAAGGGCCTGGAAGAGGTCATCTCCGCCTCCATCGTCGAGCCGGCGCTATCCAAGCAGGGCTGGCGTTTCGGCGACTATCCCGGCGCGACGGATGACCCGATCAACGGCGCCACCTACATGCACGAGATTTACACGAAGGCCGATCCGCTTTTCACCGGCCGGGCAACGGTGCCGGTCCTGTGGGACAAGCAGACCGGCACGATCGTCAACAATGAGTCATCGGACATTCTGCGCATGCTGAATGATGGTTTCGGCGATCTCGCCCGCAACAACATCGATCTCTACCCGGCTGAAAAGCGCGGGGATATCGACAGCTTCAATGCACGGATATACCCGGCCCTCAACAATGGCGTTTATCGCACCGGTTTCGCGACGACACAGATTGCCTATGAGGAAGCGTTTCGCGAGGTGTTCGATTGCCTCGACTGGGTGGAAGCCCAGCTGGAAGACAGGAAATTTCTCTTCGCCGACAATCCCACCGAAAGCGATATCAGGTTGTTCGTCACGCTCGTTCGCTTCGATCTGGCCTATCACGGCCTCTTCAAATGCAATCTCCGCCGACTGTCGGACTACGCCAATCTTCAGTCTTTCTGCCGGCGCATGCTCGATTGGCCGGGCATTGCCGAGACTGTGAATTTCGACCATATCAAGCGCGGCTACTACTCCATATCAACGCTTAATCCGACAGGCATCGTGCCGCTCGGGCCGGCGCTGGACGAGCTGTTCTGATACTCGACCACCTTCCAAAACCCGTCTAAGGTCCACCTCGCTTTGATGGAAGAGGGAGGACCGTCATGAATTGGGAGGAGTTCCGGCAGTGGTCGGAGAAGGCGGCAAATTGGGGTGCGGACTATCGCGCCTCGCTTCGCGACAGGCCAGTGCGGCCAAGGACGGCCCCCGGCGAAATAGCGGCGCACATCGCGGATTCCCCACCGGAATCTGGCGAAGCCATGGAGGATATCTTCAAGGATTATGAGGATATCCTCGTGCCAGGCATGACGCACTGGCAACATCCGCGTTTCTTCGCCTATTTTCCTGCCAATGCCGCCCCGGTTTCCGTCATCGCCGAATATCTGGTCAGCGCCATCGCCGCCCAATGCATGCTCTGGCAGACCTCGCCCTCTGCCACCGAGCTGGAGACCAAGGTTGTCGATTGGCTGCGCCAGGCCCTTGGCCTTCCGGAAAGCTTCACCGGCGTCATCCAGGATTCCGCCTCGACCGCAACCCTTGCCGCTGTTCTGGTCATGCGCGAGAGGGCGCTGGACTGGCAGGGCAACAGCCGCGGTCTCGCGGCCAACAAGGCAGTGCGCATCTATTCGACCGATCAGGTCCACACCTCGATCGACCGCGCCATCTGGATCTCCGGCGTCGGCGCGGAGAACCTGGTGCGCATCCCTTCCGGCGGCCCCAACAAGGCCATGGATCCGCAGGCGCTTGCCGCCGCCATAGAGCGTGACCGCGCCGCTGGACTGCTGCCGGCCGGCGTCATCGCCTGCGTCGGGGGCACCAGCGTCGGTGCCTGCGACGACATTGCCGCCGTCGTCGATGTCGCCCATGCAAACGGGCTCTACGTGCATGTCGATGCCGCCTGGGCGGGCTCGGCGATGATTTGCCCGGAATTCCGCGAACTTTGGCAGGGTGTGGAACGCGCCGATTCCGTCGTCTTCAATCCGCATAAATGGCTCGGCGCGCAGTTCGATTGCTCCGTCCAGTTCGTGCGCGAGCCGGAAACGCTGGTGCGCACGCTGGCGATCCAGCCGGAATATCTGCGCACGCACGGTCATGATGGTATCATCAACTATTCCGAATGGTCGGTGCCGCTCGGCCGCCGCTTCCGGGCGCTGAAGCTCTGGTTCCTGCTGCGTTATCACGGGCTGGAAGGACTGCGGACGATGATCCGCAATCATGTCGCCTGGTCGCAGAATCTGGCTAAGCGCCTGGCGGCCGAACCCGATTTCGAAATCGTCACAGAGCCTTTCCTGTCGCTGTTTTCGTTCGATCACAAGGCGCCCGCCGGCACAGATCAGGAAAGCCACACGCAGCGCGTCATCGCCGCCATCAACAATGATGGCCGCATCTATCTGACGCAGACCCGCGTTGCCGGTCGTCTGGTCATTCGCTTTCAGGCCGGACAGTTCGAGGCAACGGCCGCGGATATCGACACGGCCTTTGACACGATCGTCGAAATCGCCAGGTCATTACATCAATCCTAGAAAGACTGTTGTTCCGGTGCCGCAAGCCGAGGCATGCTATGCTCTTCGAAATCGATTGGTGACACTGGTGAATAATTCGTTCATATATGGTGGAAACAATCTTATCTTTGGAAATGCAGGGAAGGAAAATCTATGAAATTGTTGCGTGTTGGCGAAGCCGGCAAGGAAAAGCCGGCGCTTCTGGATAGTGATGGCAAGATCCGCGATCTCTCGGCCCATGTCGCCGATATTGGTGGCGAGGCGATTTCGCCCGCAGGTCTCGCGAAGATCGCAGCGCTCGATCCGAAGAGCCTGCCGGAATTGGCCGAAGGCCGCCTTGGCGCCTGCGTCGCCGGCACGGGCAAATTCATCTGCATCGGCCTGAACTTCTCCGACCACGCCGCCGAAACCGGCGCTACCGTGCCGCCCGAGCCGATCATCTTCATGAAGGCGACCTCGGCCATCGTCGGCCCGAATGACAATGTACTGATCCCGCGCGGCTCTGAAAAGACCGATTGGGAAGTCGAGCTTGGCGTCGTCATCGGCAAGACGGCGAAATATGTCAGCGAGGCCGACGCTCTCGATTATGTCGCCGGTTACTGCGTCTCCCACGACGTGTCCGAGCGTGCCTTCCAGACCGAGCGTTCGGGCCAGTGGACCAAAGGCAAGTCCTGCGACACCTTCGGCCCGATCGGCCCCTGGCTCGTCACCAAGGACGAGGTTGCCGATCCGCAGAACCTCGGCATGTGGCTGAAGGTCAACGGCAAGACGATGCAGAACGGTTCCACCAAGACCATGGTCTATGGCGTCGCCTTCCTCGTTTCCTACCTCAGCCAGTTCATGTCGCTGCATCCGGGCGATGTCATCTCCACCGGCACGCCTCCCGGCGTCGGCATGGGCATGAAGCCGCCGCAATATCTGAAGCCGGGCGATGTCGTCGAACTCGGCATGGAAGGCCTGGGCAGCCAGCGCCAGACTTTCCACGCCGACGCCTGAGGCCTCGGGCTCAGGAACTTTAACCTTTTGAGATCATTCTTGATGCCGGAGAAGCGATTCTCCGGCGTTTTTTGTAGGTAGAGCCATCAGTATTTATGTTGCTCTGCAGCAAAAACTGCTAGGTTGGATAGTAAGAACTTAAAGGATGACTATCGCGCCGAGGAGCCGTGATCATTCCGCTGCGCAGCGCAACTGGAGGAGCGTTGCAATGAAGGCAGCGATACGCGAGGCGCGTAGGTTTTGAAAATCATGTGATTTGCGAGTGCGCGTGCCCGCATTTCGAAAGGTAACGCCCCCATGTTTTATCAGTTTTACGAACTCAACCATGCCGCTCTCGCACCTTTTCGCGCTGCGGCCGACATGATGCGCCTGGCCTATGCCAACCCGCTTAATCCGCTGTCGCATACCATGCTCGGGCGCACGCTGACGGCAAGCCTCGAAGTGTTCGAGCGCACCACCCGGCGCTACGGCAAGCCGGAATTCGGCCTTCACGAGACGCAGATCGAAGGCAAGCCGGTCTCGGTGCATGAAAAGATCGTCTGGAAGAAGCCTTTCTGCAATCTCATCCGTTTCGAGCGCAGCCTGCCTGCCGGCCATGCCGCCGATCCTCGCATCCTGATCGTTGCGCCGATGTCCGGCCACTATGCGACGCTGCTGCGCGGCACCGTAGAAGCCCTTCTGCCGGGCGCTGATGTTTACATTACCGACTGGATCGATGCTCGCATGGTGCCGATGACCGAGGGCACCTTCGATCTGGAAGACTATATCGATTACGTCATCGAGATGCTGCATCACCTCGGCCCGGATACGCATGTCGTTGCCGTCTGCCAGCCGTCGGTGCCGGTTTTGGCCGCTGCCGCCGTGATGGAAGCCGCCGGCGATCCGCTGGCGCCTGCGTCGATGACGCTGATGGGCGGTCCGATCGACACACGCATCAATCCGACGGCCGTCAACCAGCTCGCCAAGGACAAGCCGCTGGAATGGTTTGCCGATAACGTCGTCATGAACGTGCCTTGGCCGCAGCCGGGCTTCCTGCGTCCGGTCTATCCCGGCTTCCTGCAGCTTTCCGGCTTCATGTCGATGAACCTTGACCGGCATATGATCGCGCAGAAGGATTTTTTCGTGCATCTCGTCAAGAATGACGGCGAGCCGGCCGAGAAGCACCGCGATTTCTACGACGAATATCTGGCTGTCATGGATCTGACGGCGGAATTCTATCTGCAGACGGTCGATCAGGTATTCATCAAGCACGCGCTGCCCAAGGGCGAACTCATGCATCGCGGCCAGCTCGTCGATCCCTCCGCCATCCGCAATGTCGCGCTGTTGACGGTTGAAGGCGAGAACGACGATATTTCCGGCGTCGGCCAGACGCAGGCGGCGCAGACCATCTGCACCAATATCCCCGATCATATGCGCATGCATTATCTGCAGCCCGATGTCGGCCACTACGGCGTCTTCAACGGCTCGCGTTTTCGCCGCGAGATCGCGCCGCGCATCCTCGCCTTTGCCCGAGAGCATGCCCGCACCGGCCGCCCGGTCGTCAAACGGGTGATCAAGGGCGGCAAATCCGCCTGAGCGCACGGAAAATCAAACAGATACAGCGACTTGGCGGCTCGACAACGCATCGAGCCGCTCCAGCAGCGCAAACTATTAGCTTTTGTTGAATTATCTGCGCTGATTCAAGCACTTGTCGGATTTCGCCTCAAGATGCCATTGAAGGCTCACGAAGAGGTTACCATCTCGATTCCAGCGGTACCGCAGACGATCGGGCCGTTTACCGCGCCGCGCGTCCTTTGAACGCGCTGAGATGCTGTAGAGATTTAAAAACCGCGCAGAACCCTTACCATCGATCGGTGTCGGTCGAGGGGGCGATGCGCCGTGCGAGGACACCTTACGATGAACCAATCTGCATTGCTTCGCCCGGATTGGACTCCGGCTACCATTGCCCTCATGGTCCTTGGCTTCGTGGTCTTTTGGCCGCTCGGCTTTGCCATGCTCGCGTATATTCTCTTCGGGGAACGTCTGCGGGATTTCAAACGGGATGTGAATGAAAGGGCCGACGGCGTGTTTGCCGGCTGTGGCCGTCGTCGCGGCCGCAACCGTCACTCTTTCTCCACCGGCAACGTCGCCTTCGACGACTGGCGCAAGGCCGAGCTTGAACGCCTTGAGGAGGAACGCCGCAAGCTCGACGAGATGCGCGCCGACTTCGACGGCTATGTCCGCGAGCTGCGCCGCGCCAAGGACCAGGATGAGTTCGACCGCTTCATGCGCGAGCGCAACAGCGTCAAGCGCAACGACAACAATGGCGGCCCGGCAACGGAATTCCAGACGCCGTGACCTCTAGGCCTTCAATATAATTAATCTAAACCGGCATCATCAGGTGCCGGTTTTTCTTTGCCCGATATCAGCCCGAATCGTATAAAACTGCTTCCATGTTTCCGCTTCTATCCCGATCACGAAGATCTCCAGCCAAGCCGCCCGCGCCGGAAACGCGCACCTTGGACATTGCTGGCCGCCTGATGCCCTTGACCATTCGCCAGCATGAGCAGGCGACGCGGATCACGCTCAGGATCGAGCCCGGCGGCCGGGCGCTGAAGATGACCATTCCGCGCGGTCTTGCCGCCCGTGAGGTCAATGCCTTCCTTGACCGGCACCAGGGCTGGCTCCTGACCAAGCTCGCCAAATTCACCACGGATAGTGGCCTGCGCAGCGGCGGCGAAATCCTTCTGCGCGGCGTGCGCCACCGCATCGAGCATACCGGCACCGTGCGCGGCCTGACCGAAGTGGTGACCGTGGATGGCCTGCCGGTGTTGCGCGTCAGCGGCCTGCCCGAACATGCCGGCCGCCGCATCGCGACGTTCCTGAAGAAGGAAGCGCGCGCCGATCTGGAAAGGCTTGTGGCGGTACACGCCGGAGCAATCCGCGCCACGGTCTCTTCCATCACCATGAAGGATACCCGCAGCCGCTGGGGCTCCTGCTCGTCGCAGGGAAACCTCAGCTTCTCCTGGCGCATCGTCATGGCACCGCCACTGGTGATCGACTATCTCGCCGCCCATGAGGTCGCGCATTTGCGCGAAATGAACCACGGCCCACGCTTCTGGGCGCTCTGCCGCAAGCTCTGCCCCGATATGGACGAAGCCAAGGCCTGGCTGAAGCGCCACGGCAGCCAATTGCACGCGATCGATTTTGATTGAGTGCATAGCCCTGTGGATGAAAAGGGAGCCAAGCATCCGCCCTCGTGGTTCGAGGCTCCGGTCCCTTCGGCAAGCTCAGGAACCTGCGCACCTCACCATGAGGGCTAACTTCCTTGCAAGACGACATATTGAATTGGCCTCAAGCGGGCAGGGGTATCGGCGTGATGTGACGTTGCGTACTCCATCCTCACCCTGAGGTGCGAAGCCTCGAAGGGCGGGGATGGCCCCGGAGAAGGCGACAGCCACCTTATGGGAAGAGCCTAAAAATCCCGCCAACGTCGCCTTTAGGCTCGACTCTTTTGAAATTTCATGTCACTCCGCTGCCATGAACCCCGATGTCAAAATTTGTGGCTTGAAGACGCCGGAAGCGGTGGATCGTGCGCTGGAGCGCGGTGCTACCCATATCGGCTTCATCTTCTTCGAGAAGAGCCCGCGCTATATCGAGCCGGATCTGGCCGGTCAGCTGGCCGAGCGTGCGCGCGGCAAGGCAAAGGTTGTGGCCGTCACGGTCAATCCCACCAATGACGATCTCGATGAGATCATGGCGCTGGTGCGGCCGGATCTATTGCAGCTCCATGGCAATGAAAGCCCGGAGCGTGTGCTGACCATCAAGGCGGTGCATAATGTCCCCGTCATGAAGGCCATGTCGGTGCGCGACGCTGACGATCTGAAGCGGGTGGAATCCTATATAGGCATTGCCGACCGCTTCCTGTTCGACGCCAAGCCGCCCGTCGGCTCGGAGTTGCCGGGTGGAAACGGCGTGTCCTTCGATTGGAGCCTGATGAGCTGGCTCGACGATCGGGTTGACTACATGCTGTCCGGCGGCGTCAACAAGGATAATGTCGCCCTGGCGCTGGCGTCCACCAAGGCCACGGGCATCGATCTTTCCTCCGCCGTCGAAAGCGCGCCGGGCGTGAAGGATCTGGGCAAGATCGACCAGTTTTTCGACGCTTTTGCAGAAGCATGCCTGCCGGAACCGGCAGCAGGGAGTTAGAGAGTGAACCAGACGCCAAAACCCAATTCCTTCCGCTCCGGCCCCGATGAGGACGGTCGTTTCGGCATTTACGGTGGTCGTTTCGTTGCCGAAACGTTGATGCCGCTGATCCTGGATCTGCAGGAGGAATGGGCGAAGGCGAAGGACGATCCGGCCTTCCAGGCGGAGTTGAAATCGCTCGGCACGCATTATATCGGCCGCCCGAGCCCGCTTTATTTCGCCGAGCGCCTGACGGCCGAGCTTGGCGGCGCCAAGATCTATTTCAAGCGCGAAGAGCTGAACCACACCGGTTCGCACAAGATAAACAATTGCATCGGCCAGATCCTGCTCGCCAAGCGCATGGGCAAGACCCGCATCATCGCTGAAACCGGCGCCGGCCAGCATGGCGTTGCTTCAGCAACGGTTGCCGCCCGCTTCGGCCTGCCCTGCGTCGTCTACATGGGCGCGACTGACGTCGAGCGTCAGGCGCCGAACGTCTTCCGCATGAAGCTGCTAGGCGCCGAAGTTATTCCGGTAACGGCCGGCAGCGGCACGCTGAAGGACGCCATGAACGAGGCTCTTCGTGACTGGGTCACCAATGTCGACGACACCTATTATCTGATCGGCACGGCTGCCGGCCCGCATCCCTATCCGGAAATGGTTCGGGATTTCCAGGCTGTCATCGGCACGGAAGCCCGCGCGCAGATGCTTGAGGCCGAAGGGCGCCTGCCGGATCTCGTCATTGCCGCTGTCGGCGGCGGTTCGAATGCGATCGGCATCTTCCATCCCTTCCTCGATGACGAAAGCGTCAAGATTGTCGGCGTCGAAGCCGGCGGCAAGGGCCTTCAGGGCGACGAGCACTGCGCCTCGATCACCGCCGGTTCGCCCGGCGTGCTGCACGGCAACCGTACCTACCTGCTGCAGGATGGCGACGGCCAGATCAAGGAAGGGCATTCGATTTCGGCAGGTCTCGACTATCCCGGAATCGGCCCCGAGCATTCCTGGCTGAACGATATCGGCCGCGCCGAATATGTGCCGATCATGGACCATGAGGCTCTTGAAGCCTTCCAGACGCTGACGCGCCTCGAAGGCATCATTCCGGCGCTGGAGCCAAGCCATGCGCTCGCCGAAGTCATCAAGCGCGCCCCGAAGATGGGCAAGGACGAGATCATCCTGATGAACCTCTCCGGCCGCGGCGACAAGGACATCTTCACCGTCGCCAAGCTTCTCGGAATGTGAGTTAGACGCCATGACCGCACGTATGGACAAACGCTTCGCCGCTCTCAAGGCTGAAGGCCGCCCGGCACTCGTCACCTATTTCATGGGTGGCGATCCCGACTACGACACCTCGCTCGGCATCATGAAGGCGCTGCCGGAAGCCGGCGCCGACGTTATCGAGCTCGGCATGCCCTTTTCCGATCCCATGGCCGACGGCCCGGCGATCCAGCTTGCCGGCCAGCGTGCGCTTAAGGCCGGCCAGACGCTAAAGAAGACGCTGCAGCTGGCAGCCGATTTCCGCAAGACGGACGCCGATACGCCGATCGTGCTGATGGGCTATTACAATCCGATCTATATCTACGGCGTCGAAAAGTTCCTCGATGATGCCATCGTCGCCGGCATAGACGGCCTGATCGTTGTCGATCTGCCGCCGGAAATGGATGACGAGCTCTGCATTCCCGCCATCAACAAGGGCATCAACTTCATCCGCCTGGCGACACCGACCACGGATGAGAAGCGCCTGCCGGCGGTTCTGAAGAACACGTCCGGTTTCGTCTATTATGTCTCGATGAACGGTATCACCGGTTCTGCCCTGCCGGATCCGTCGCTGGTGTCGGGCGCCGTTCAGCGCATCAAGCAGCACACCGATCTGCCGATCTGCGTCGGTTTCGGCGTCAAGACGGCCGAACATGCCAAGGTCATCGGCGGCTCTGCCGACGGCGTCGTCGTCGGCACCGCCATCGTCAACCAGATCGCCACCAGCCTCACCAAGGATGGCAAGGCGAGCGCCGACACCATCCAGGCCGTCGCGACGCTTGTCCGCGGCCTGTCAACGGGAACGCGCTCCGCGCGCCTTGTTGCTGCCGAATAATGTCCCCATATAGCCTCTCTTCAATCGTTGCGGATTGAAGAAAAGGCCTATGGGCATTAGGTGGTGACTACGATATCGATGAATTTGATCGATTAGGAGTTTCGAATTGAACTGGATCACGAATTACGTTCGCCCGCGGATCAACTCCATGCTGGGCCGTCGCGAGGTTCCGGAGAATCTCTGGATCAAGTGCCCGGAGACCGGCGAGATGGTCTTCCACAAGGATCTGGAAGACAATAAGTGGGTCATCCCGGCCTCCGGCTTCCATATGAAGATGCCGGC
Organism: Rhizobium sp. P44RR-XXIV; assembly: GCF_001999485.2. Taxonomy (NCBI): domain Bacteria; kingdom Pseudomonadati; phylum Pseudomonadota; class Alphaproteobacteria; order Hyphomicrobiales; family Rhizobiaceae; genus Rhizobium; species Rhizobium sp. P44RR-XXIV. The sequence goes on from NZ_MPVZ02000023.1 coordinate 184,260, forward strand.
CAAGGCCCGTCTTGCCGATCTCTTCGACAATGGCGACTACGAAGCCCTGCCGCAGCCCAAGGTCGCGCAGGACCCGCTGAAGTTCCGCGACTCGAAGAAATATACCGACCGTCTGAAGGACAGCCGCGTCAAGACGGAGCAGGAAGACACGATCCTTTCCGGCGTCGGCAAGGTTCGCGGCGTCAAGCTCGTTGCCGTCGTGCACGAATTCAATTTCATGGGCGGTTCGCTCGGCATTGCCGCCGGCGAGGCCATCGTCAAGGCGTTCGAGCGGGCGATTTCCGAGAAATGCCCGCTGGTCATGTTCCCGGCTTCTGGCGGCGCGCGCATGCAGGAAGGCATCCTCTCGCTGATGCAGCTGCCGCGCACCACGGTTGCCGTCGACATGCTGAAGGAAGCCGGCCAGCCCTATATCGTCGTTCTCACCAATCCGACGACCGGCGGCGTCACCGCTTCCTACGCCATGCTTGGCGACATTCACCTGGCTGAGCCGGGTGCGGAAATCTGCTTTGCCGGCAAGCGCGTCATCGAACAGACGATCCGCGAGAAGCTGCCGGAAGGGTTCCAGACCTCGGAATACCTGCTGGAGCACGGCATGGTCGATATGGTCATCAAGCGCCATGATATTCCGGACACGCTCGCGACGCTCCTGAAGATCCTGACCAAGGCGCCGGCAAACGATGTGTCCGCCAAGAGCAAGAATGGCGCTGCGCTGGCGGTAGCCGCGAGCGCCTGATATCATCGAAGGCCGAAAGGCGGAGGTGCGGGATGACGGCTATGGATCAATCCGCAACGAGCGAGGCAGCCCGGGAAATCGAAAAGCTGATGGGGCTCCACCCCAAAGGCTTCGATCTCTCTTTGGAGCGGATAACCCGGCTGCTCGATGTTCTCGGCAATCCTCACAGGAAATTGCCGCCGGTGATCCATGTCGCCGGCACTAATGGCAAGGGATCGGTGACGGCCTTCTGTCGCGCCCTGCTCGAAGCCGGCGGCTATAGCGTCCACGTTCATACCTCGCCGCATCTTGTCAATTGGCACGAGCGGTACCGTATCGGCGTCAAGGGCGGACGCGGTGCGCTCGTCGGCGATGCTGTTTTTGCCGATGTGCTCCGGCGCATTGCCGAGGCCAATGATGGCCAGAAGATTACCGTCTTTGAAATCCTGACGGCCGCGACCTTCCTGCTCTTTGCTGAACACTCGGCTGATGCTGCTGTCATCGAGGTTGGCCTTGGCGGTCGCTTTGATGCCACCAACGTTATTTCCGATCCGGCCGTCTCCGTCATCATGCCGATTTCGCTCGATCACCAGCCCTATCTGGGCGATCGGGTCGAGCTGATCGCCGCCGAGAAGGCCGGCATCATGAAGTCAGGCCATCCTGTGGTCATCGGCCATCAGGAATATGATGCCGCGCTCGATGTGCTGATCTCGACCGCCGAACGGCTTCGTTGCCCGACCGCCGTTTTCGGCCAGGATTTCTCGGCGCACGAGGAATATGGCAAGCTGGTCTATCAGGACGAGTTCGGCCTTGCCGATCTGCCGTTGCCGCGCCTGCCGGGCCGTCACCAATATGGCAATGCCGCTGCCGCCATCCGCGCCGTGAAGGCAGCCGGTTTCGTCGTCACCGAAGCGATGATGGAAAAGGCGATGACCTCGGTCGAATGGCCGGGGCGCCTGCAGCGGCTGACGGAAGGCAATCTCATCGCGCATGCGCCTGAAGGTGCGGAGATCTGGGTCGATGGTGGCCACAATCCCGGCGCCGGCGAAGTCATCGCCGAAGCCATGGCCAATTTCGAAGAGCGCCAGCCGCGGCCGCTTTTCCTGATCATCGGCATGATCAATACCAAGGATCCCGTCGGCTATTTCAAGGCCTTCGCCGGTCTCGCGGAAAAGGTCTATTGCGTGCCGATCCGCGCGAGCGACGCGATGATTGATCCTGTCATTCTGGCGAATGCTGCCTATGATGCCGGTCTTGTCGCCGAACCGATGTCGAATGTGAGCGAGGCACTGGACGCAATCAAGGCCTTCGCAGTGCCGGGCTCGCCCGCCCCGCGCATCCTGATTGGCGGCTCGCTTTATCTTGTCGGCGATGTCCTCTCCGACAACGGCACGCCGCCTCGATAAGCCTCATCCATTCAATAAAAAAGCCCGGTCGAGCCGGGCTTTTTTAGTTCATTCAGTCGATACCGATCAGGATGCGCTGGAGATCCAGTTCTGCAGGGCAGTCTTCGGAGCAGCGCCGACCTTGATGTCGGCGACTTCGCCGCCCTTGAACATGGCAAGCGTCGGGATCGAGCGAACGCCGAACTGGGCGGCCAGTTCCGGATTTTCGTCGATGTTGAGCTTGGCGACCTTGACCTTGCCTTCGAACTGCACGGCAAGTTCTTCAAGAGCCGGAGCGATCATCTTGCACGGACCGCACCATTCGGCCCAGAAATCAACGACGACGGGCTCTGCGGACTGAAGGACTTCGGCAGCGAAGTTGGAAGTATCGACTTTAACGGTAGCCATAGACTACTCCTTTATCAGGATTTGCGGGTTTTTATCTATGTGAGGCCTCGGCGCCTGAATTTCAATGTCCGATATTTCACTTTGTCTGGAGCTCCACAAGCGCCGACGCAAGCGTATCGTCAGACAGCGTATAGATCGAGGCGTCTTCGGTATAGACCAGCAGGCAGTCGATCTGCTTTCCCGGATAGAGCGGCGAAAGGATGGAGCGATAGATGGCAAGCTGTGCCCGGTGTGCGAAAGGGATGGCGTTTTCGCTGCCGGGCGGCACGCGGTTCGTCTTGTAGTCCAGGATGACGACGCGATCCTCGAGCACCGCCAGCCGGTCGATGCGGCCGGAGACGGCGTAGGACTGACCACCGAGTTTTAGCGTCCCCATGATCGAGACCTCCGCCTGCGCATGCGCGCTGAATGTCCCCTGCAGGTCAGGATGCGAGAGCAGCGCCATGACGGAGCCTATCAGCGCCTCCCGCTCGGTCTGTGGCCAGAAACGCGCGGCTCGTTCGGCATAGCGCCGCGCCGCATCCGCCCGCTCTTCCGGCGCGATATCGGGCAATGTCTGCAGCATACGGTGGATGAAGCGGCCCTTCTGCAAGGCGCGATCCGATTTCGCTTTCTCGCCGAAAAGCGCAGACGTGACGAGCAGATTGTCGGCCTCGTCGTCGATGACGGTGCCGACACCGGAAGGGCTGAGCGGCCGGGGAAGGTTTCTCTGCGGCGGCAGCGGCTGGCTGAGCCCGGCTGGCAAGCTCACTCGCTTTGTCAGTTTTTCCGGCTCCGGCATGGTTTCGAAGTCGAGCTTCACCTGCGCGACCCGCCAGCTCAGCCCCTGCCAGTCACCATCCGGACCGGAAAAGGTCTGCAGCGTGCAATGCTGCTCATCTCCGCGTAATGCCGCCGAAATCATCGCATGCCAGGTGTCGCTGTTTTCACGGATGCCGCGATAGCCGCAGATGATCAGCCGGTCGGCAGCACGCGTCATGCCGACATAGAGCAGGCGGCGGTATTCTTCCTCCGCCAGCGACTGGAGGCGCGCCGTATCGGCCTGCGTCAGCGAATTGGCGAGTGCCGAGACCGGCACCCAGACTGGCAGCGGGATCTGCTCTTTGCCGGTCTCGATCAGCCGCATCTTTGGCAGATGTGTGTGGGTAAAGGCCTTGCCGCCGCCATCGACAAGGAAGACGATCGGCGCCTCCAGCCCCTTCGAGGCATGCACCGTCATGATCCGCACTTCATTGCGGCCCTTGTCCTGCTCGCGCTTGACCGTCGGCGCTTCGAGTTCCAGCGTCGAAATGAAGGATTGCAGGCCCGGCAGGCCGCTGGTCTCATGATCGAGCGCAAAGGTCAGGAATTCGTCGAGGATATCGCTGACCTCGGTGCCGAGCCGCGCCAGAAATTGCCGCCGGCCGCCGAAGCTGCCGAGCACGCGAGCATAGAAATCATGCACGGCCAGGCTTTTCGACAAAGCAAGGAAGGTTTTCAGCCGATCGGCCGCCAACTGGAAACGATCATGGCCATCCTCGGCGAATCTCAGCAGATGGCTCCAGACGCTCTGGCCGTCACCGCGATAGGCCGCGACCGCGAAGACGTCTTCCTCGTTGAGGTCGAACAGGGGACTTTTCAGCAGGGCGCACAGCGAAAGATCGTCTTCCGGCAACAGCAGGAAGCGGCCGAGTGCGAGGAGATCTTGAATGGCGATATGGCTGGTCAGCACCAGCCGGTCGGCGCCGGCAACGGGGATATTGCCGCGTCGCTTCAGCGCGCGGGTCAGTGCGTTGACGAAACTGTCGCGCTTGCGCACCAGCACGAGAATGTCGCCGGCCTCGATGAAACGGCTCTTGCCCTTCTCGATGATCGCTTCCCGCCCGACAAGATTGCCGATCGTCTGCGCCATCCGCCGCGCGAGGATGGCAGGCGGTGCGCTTTCGGGCGTCAAATCGAAAGGCGCCGTCCAGTCCTCTTCCTTGGCGGCCGGCTCTGGTGCGATCATCTCCCAGAGATCGACGGCGCCGGGATGGCCGATGCGGCTGGAGCGGTGCACCACCGGCTCGTCGACGGCACTCAGTCCCTTGGCATTTTCGGGACTTGTGAAGACATGGTCGACGGCGCCGAGCACATCGGCGGTCGAGCGGAAGGAGAGGGGCAGCCGGATCGACGAAAATTTCAGGCCGCTCGCGTCCACCCGCCGGCGCGCGCGATCGCTTTCCTCGGAAAAGCGTTCCGGCCGCGCGCCCTGGAACGAATAGATCGATTGCTTCTCGTCGCCGACGGCGAAGATCGTCCTCAGCGTCGGCCGCGCGCTTTCGCCGGAAAAGAAATCCTCCGCCAGCGACTGGATGACGCTCCACTGGATCGGGCTGGTATCCTGCGCCTCGTCGACCAGAATGTGATCGATACCCTTGTCCAGCTTGTAGTGGATCCAGGGGCCGACGCCCTTCTTGGTGAGGAGATCGGCGGTGCGGGTGATGAGATCCTCGAAATCGAGCTGGCTGCGCCGCTTCTTCAGTTCCTCATAGTCGCGGTTTAGCCGGTCGGCGAGGGTAAGGGCGGCACGGGTCGCGCGATACATCCGCATCAGCTTCAGCCGGTCGCGACAGGCAACGACATGGGCGCGGGCTTCAGCGACGGCATCGGCGAGTGCGGGGGCGTCAGCAAGCATCGCATTCACAAAAAACTGGTTATCCGCTTTTGGTTTGCCTTTGCCCTTCTCCGTCAGCATCATCTCTTCGAGTATTTCTGCGCGGGCAGTCGGATCGTTTTCATGTTTAGCTCGATGAAGATCATTTGCGATCGCCTGCGCCTTTGCACCGCCCTTCTGAACGGCAAGCGTCAGGTAAAGCTCCAGCGTTGCGCCGGAAAGGCCGGGAAGCGGCCAATATTGCCCCGCGATGCCAGTTTCAGTGTCGGTGGCGGACAGGCCAAGCCGCGCCAGCAGGGATGCTTCAAGACCACCTTGGCGTCCCGCCGCCTCGGTAAAGCGGCGAATGGCATTGCGATTGGCGACGATATCGCCGAGCAGCGTTTCCAGCCCTGATTCGTCACCAAGATCGAGCACATAGGCAAAGGCCTGCGCCAGCTCGGGGTCGCCATGCGGCGTCGCGGATGCCAATAGCGCCCGCCGCGCATCGTCGAGCAGCGTCGCCGCCGCACGGTCGTCGAGAACGGAGAAGTGGCCCGCGACATTGGCTTCGAGCGGAAACTGATGCAGCAAGGCCTCGCAAAAGGCATGGATGGTCTGGATCTTCAGACCACCCGGCGTCTCCAGCGCTTTGGCAAACAGCCGGCGCGCCTCGGCAAGCTTGAAGAGATCCGGTTCTTTGCCTTCTATATCGGCGATGCGCTTTTTCAGCTCCTCGTCCGGCATCGTCGCCCAGGCGGCGAGCCGATCAAAGACGCGGTTCGACATTTCGGAGGCGGCGGCCTTGGTATAGGTGAGGCAAAGTATGGCAGAGGGTCTTGCACCGGCGAGAAGCAACCGAATGACGCGCTGGGTCAACACATGCGTCTTGCCCGAGCCGGCATTGGCCGAAACCCAGGCCGAGCGTTCAGGGTCCGAGGCGATGGATTGCTGGATCGTCGTCCAGCTGATCCAGACGCCGGGATCGTCGCTGTCGGGCAGGGTGGCCGCGTCACTCGTGAAAGGCTCACTCATCGCCGCCCTCCTGCTCGGTCTCCGCCGTCGACCATTCGGAAACGCGGGCAAGGTGATCGTAGTCACCGCCATATTCGAACTGCTGGGCGGGGATCAGCCGCGAGGAAAAGCCCTTCTCGCCCGATTGCAGCAGCGTCACGAATTTGACCAGCTGGTCCATCGACTCCTGCGCCAGATCCATAGCCGACTTGGTTTCCGTCTTGCCGCCGCGGCTGGAATGTTCGTTGTTGACCTGATCGACTTTGAAACGATCACCGGGCCGCAGCCGGACATAGAGCAGGTTTTCGGGCATCAGCGTGCCGATATTGCGGAACGCGCCTTGCTTCAGCGCATAGGCTTCCAGCGCCAGCTGCGGGTCGAGCAGCGCACGCGCCTGCGGCGGCGAGGGATTGTAGCCGGTCTTGTAGTCGATGATATCGGCCGCCTTGTCGTTCTTGATGTCGATGCGGTCGGCAACCCCGGTCAGCCTGATGCCGATCGGCTCGATTTCGACGCCAGCCGGCACTTCCGTCGCGGTGTTGCGAACCTCCGGCCGTCGTTCCGCTTCCCAAACAAGAAAGGCGCTGGCGACCTCACGGAAACGCGGCCGCCAGACGCTGTCGATATGATCAGGCAATTGCGCGGCATCGAAGAGCTCCGCGATGATGCGGTCCATCGCCAGCGCCGCATCCGGCGTACCGGCGATGTGTCCCTCACGGACGAAACGGTCGATGATCTTGTGATAGAGCGTGCCGCGCTCGGCTGGGCCGGGATCGCGATTGAACGGATCGACAGGATCGAGCCGCAGCACACGCCGCGCATAGATGGCATAGGGGTCGCGGCGAAGGCGTCCCACCTCGCTGAAGGAATAGCTCCTTGGTTGCAGCTCGACCGGTGGCCGCGGGGCCGGGCGTAGCGCGGGCGCCTGATTGTCGCCTTCGTCGATCATGGCAGCCCAGTGGCGGTACTGATCGCCGCGCTCCCTCATGGCGTCTTCGAGCTCCTCGCCGCCAAGCGCGATGAGCCGCTGCAGCCAGCGCGACGCCACAGTCGGCGTCGAGCCCTGGCGAAGCGCACGGGAATAGATGAGGTCGCGCGTGCCGTTCGCCATTTCGAAATCATGGGCAAGCTGGCCGATACGCCGTTCCGGCGGTTCCAGTCCGATCTCGGTCTTCATCGTGCGGGAGATGAAGGGGTTGTTTGCCGTTTGCCCCGGCCAGGAGCCTTCATTCAACGCGCCGAGGATGAGCGTATCGACGCTCTGCAGGCGTGCTTCCAGCGTGCCGAAGATGAAGAGGCGCGGATGGCTGAGCGCTCGCGGCTTCACTGCCTGTCCGACGCAGAGCGCCGTCATGATGTCGATCCATTGCGGCCCGTCCGCTTCAAGCTGGCCGTCGGTATCGATCACTTCCTTCAGTAGGCTGGCGAGCGTATCTCCGGCTTCCCCGGACCAGAGTGCTGCCAGATCACCGCGCTCATCGACTGCTACGGCTTCGAGTGTCCGGCCGGTACGCTCGGCCCATTCCGAAAGGGCCGGAAGGCCCTCGGCCGTCCGCAAGGAAAGCGCTGATGTCAGTGGTTCGCATGCCCTGGTGACCCGCCGCGCCAGCTCGCGCGCATGTTCGACGGATTCGGGTGGGAGCGATTTGCGCCACTGCGGCGCGTGGCGATCATTTGCCTGTTCGGCCAGCCTGGTATCGAGCAATGCTTCCAGTGTGCCGATATCGATACTGGTAAGGCCGCCTCTGAGCGCCAGGATTTCCAGCGCATCGACGCCGGGCCGGTGCATTTCGGGTGGCATGCCGAAGCGGGCGAGGGGATGCTTGAGCAGCGAGACGACGGCCACAGGATCGCCCGGGCGAAGCGTCGCCTCCAGCAGCAATTGCAGCAGCGTGCCTTGCGGCATTGCCGAAAGCGGCGTGCCGGCCGAATCGTCGGCGGTGATGCCAAAGCGGGCAAGCTCGGCGGTGACGCGCCTTGCGAGGTTGCGGTCGGGCGTGATCAAGGCGGCCTGGCTTTCGCCACCATTACGACCCGGCTTCTCCAGCGCCAGCCGCAATGCAATGGCGATGGCCGTTGCTTCTTCGCGCTCGTTCGATGCCTCGATCAGCGAGACATCGGCAAAGGCCTGGTCAATTGCGTCGGGAGCAAGCGTCTTGCGCCAGCTTCCCCAGCCGCTCGTCGCCTTGGCCGGCGCCAGGGCGCGCGACAGGATCTGCGCGCGCATCTGCATAGCCTCCGTCGCCTCAGCAACGGTTTCGACATCGTCGCGGGTGACGTGCAAGCGCTTCAGCAGCAGCGAGAGGCCATATTGCGGATGGCTGCGGGTGGTCGGGTCCGATCTTTCGCCAATGGCCGTTTCCGGCGCCACAAGCTGCCAATCCTCTTCCGGCATCGAAAGATCGAGCCCCGGCAGGACGATCACCCCCTGCGGCAGCGAGGCAACGGCCGCGATCAGCTCCGCCGTTGCCGGCACCGAACCGGTCGAGCCCGCGATGATCACCGGGCCCGGATGCTGCATGGCGCCGATCCGCAGCGCTTCGGCGCGAAGAATGGCGTTGCGGTTGCGGGCAGGCGAGGATTTGCCAAGTTCTTCCAGCCGCGCCGGCCAGAAAGCGCTGGCGATTGCCAGGAATTCGGCTGTTAGTTGCCACCAGAGCGCATGCTCCTCGGCGCTGAGGTTGGCAAGCTCGCTCCAGTCCCGGTCTTCTGTCTCGATGGAATCGATGAGTTCTGCGAGATTACGGGCAAGCCATATGGCATCGGCCGGGCTTGCCGGCGCCACGAGCGGCGAATCGGAATGGATATCGCGGACGATCTGCGGCAGCTTGTTGCGCCAGGCAAGGATCAGTCGCGCGAGTTCCAACAGCCGGGCGGTATTGGCAAGCGGCTGCGCCAGGTCGGCGGTCTCAGGCAGGGTTTCCTCGAAATAACCGCTATCGTCATCGGTTTCGCCGAGCGGGCGAATGACCGGCAGGATGGCGGAGCGACCGCCAAGCAGATCGACGAACTCCGAACGCAGGACGCGCGCCGCGCGCCGCGTCGGCAGGAAGATGCTGACCTTGGCGAGCGACAGCGGGTCGCCCGGATCATGGCGAAAATGCTCGGTCAGCCGACCGTCGCAAAGAGCGGCCGCAAGGGTCTTCAGGAAGGGCAGGCCCGCCGGGATCGTCAGAATGCGTTGCCGGTGCCCACCTGCCATGGGCCTCACGCAAACGCCCGGAAAGTCCGGATCGCCTCCTCCGCCTCGCCGACTGCCTCGGGTGTCCCCACAGTCAGCCAGTGACCGTCGAGCATGGTGCCATAGAGGCGATTACGGGCGATGGCCTTGTCGAAGTAGATATTGATGTTGAAGGCGTCATCCGGCGCGTCGTCGAGGAGCGACGGGTTCATGGCAATGGCGCCTGCATAGACGACGCCATTGTGCTGCGCGTCGCGATAGCGCTGCAGCCGGCCGTCTTCGGCCATGCTGAAATCATTCTTGCCGTTATGGCCTGTCGTCTTCTCCAACTCGACGCAGAGCATGGCCATGTCCATGCGGGAGGCATCGTAGAATCCGGCTAAGCGCTCAAGATTCGTCGGTGTGCCCGGCTTCTCGCCAATCCAGAACAGATCGGCATTCATCACGAAAACCGGGTCGCGGTTCAGCAGCTTGAAGCCTTTGACCAGACCACCGCCATTGTTCATCAGCGCGTCCCGCTCGTCGGAGATCAGGATCTCGAGGCCGCGATAGCTGCGCAGATGCGCCTCCATCTGGTCGGCATGGTGATGCACGTTGACGACCGCCCGCTCGACACCGGCTTCCGCCAGCGCGTCCAGCGCATAATCGATCATCGCCTTACCGGCGATCTTTACCAGCGGCTTCGGGATGGTGTCGGTGATCGGCCGCATCCGGGTTCCGAGCCCCGCGGCCAATACCATGGCTTGCTTGATGGTCATTTCGTCTCGAACTCGTGATTCGGTCGCTCATTTTCCTTTAACACAAGGCCGGAAAAACGTCGCCGTTGTTCGTTTTCTATGCCTGGCCGATGCCGGCTTTCTCACACCATTCGCGCAAGGGGGCGAGGGCTTCATGCTCGAAGGCGATGGCGAGATAGGCAAGCGTGCGCGGCATGTGCTTGAGGTAGCCGGGCTTGCCGTCGCGCTGCAACAGCCGCACCCAGAGGCCGGCGAGCTTGCAATTGCGCTGCGCCGACATGATCGCCCAGCTTTTCAGGAAGTTCGCCTCGTCGAAGCCGCCCTGGGCATGACGAAGCGCGAGATAGTCGGCCATAAGCTGATCGTGGAGATCGCGCTCGATCGTCACGCGCGCATCCTGAACGAGCGAGGCGACGTCATAGGAGGTCGGCCCGATCATGGCGTCCTGGAAATCGATGAGGCCGATGCGCTGTATGCCCTCCTCCTGTGCCCGCCAGATGATATTCGGCGAATGCATGTCGCGCAGCAGCAGGTTCTTTTCGGTATCGGCAAGCTGATCGATCAGCCGGTCCCAGATCGCCAGATAATCGGCACGCTCTTCGTCGCTGGCCGGCGTGCCGCGCTTCCAGGGCAGATGCCAGTCGAGCAGCAGCCGCGCCTCCATCTTCATGGCGGTCCGGTCGAAATCCGGAATGTGATGGATATGATCCGGCGTCACCGGAATGTCGTGGGGGATGACAAGGCCGTGCAGATGCGCAAGGCACGCGACGCTGGCGCGATAGCGCTCGGCAATCGGCTTGCCATGCTCGTCGAGCACACCATCGGTGCCGAGATCTTCAATCAACAGAATACCGAGGTCGTAGTCGGCGGCGAAGATTTCCGGGGTGGCAAAGCCGTTTTCGCGCAGGACATTGGCGATCGCGACGAAGGGATAGGTGTCCCAGGCCAGATGCGCGACCTTCGGATAGGGCTTGCCGTCGAGCACCGGCGGCCCTTCCGGCAGGCGCGGCCAGTCCATCAGGATGATGCGCTTGCCGCCGCCGTGCGGATAGAGGGATTCATAGGCGCGCAGGGAGGCATCGCCTGTCAGGAAGCGACGATTGGCGCCCGCATAGCCGTTGGCATCGAGAAAAGCGCGAATCGCCAGCACGCGCTCGATGCGTGCCATCTGCTTGGCCGGTGCCGTAATCGTTGCACGCCGTCCTTCGCCCTCGTGTTCCAGCTTGAGGTCGATGCGCTCCTTCGGCAGCTCGCTCTCTGCCATCTCGGGCCATTCGACCAGGCAGACGCCGGTCTGCAACGCCTCGTCAAAGCCGAGTTCCGCCAGTTCGCTGGGGTCGCCGAGGCGATAGAGGTCGAAATGCGAGACGGGGAAGCGCAGTTCGTAGGATTGCACGAGCGTGAAGGTCGGGCTCGGCACATCCAGTTCGGCATCGTCGGCCATGGCGCGCAACAGCGCACGGGCGAGCGAGGACTTGCCTGCGCCAAGATCGCCTGAAAGAGCCAGACAATCCCCTATCTTCACCGCCAGCGCCAGATCTTCGCCAAGCTGGGTGGTGGCGGCGTCATCTGCGAGGAAGAGGGACAGGCTGAGGTCGGTTGCTGTCATTCTGCTGCGGCGTAACGGGGCAGCTCGATGGAGGGGATCCGGCACGTTACCGTCGTTCCCTTGCCGGGCTGGCTCTCGATGGAGACCTCGCCCTCATGCAGGCTGACGAAGCTCTCGACGATGGAAAGGCCGAGGCCGGCGCCGCTGCGCTTGCCGCCCTTGCCGTTGGAAGCGAAGCGGTTGAAGACGGTATTGATCAGATCCTCCGAAATGCCGGGGCCCTTGTCGGCAACCGAGAAGACGAAATCCGTGCCTTCGCGCCCGCATTTGAGCGCAATGGTTGAGCCCTCGGGTGCAAAGTTGGCGGCGTTGGTGAGAAGCTTGAGCAGGATCTGCTTCAGCCGCTGCTGGTCGGCAACGATCGAGCCGAGATGGCTGGGGACGGTGATTTCCAGCGTGACGCCACTTTCCTGTAACCGGTCGGCAATCTGCATCGACACTTCGTCGAGGAGATCGCTGAGCACGATCTCGGAATAGTTCAGCCGCATGATGCCGGCATCGACGGTCGCAAGGTCGAGAATGTCGTTGACCAGCGTCAACAGCACGGACGAGGAGGTGGAGATATGGTCGATATATTCGGCCTGCCGATCGTTCAGCGAACCGATGCCGGGCGTCTTCAGGAGATCGGTGAAGCCGATGATGTTGGTGAGCGGTGAGCGCAATTCGTAGGACACATGCTGGACAAAATCGTTCTTGAGTTCGTCCGCCTTCAAAAGCGCGTCGTTCTTCTCGGTCAGCGCCCGTTCGGCGCGCACGCTGTCCGTCTTGTTGACGAAGGTCAGCATGGTCTGCGCATTCGGCAGCGGAATGACGGCGTAATCGAGAACGAGGTTCGAATAGAGCTCCAGCGTCCCTTGCGACGACGGCCGTTCGTCTTCAAAGCTGGTGATCTGCTCGGCAAATCGTTTCCAGCCATCAGGCTGGTCATAGGAGGGCGCGCAGGCTTCGGCCAGCACTTGAATATGCGTGCCCGGTTTGGCCTGTGTCTCGGTGATATTCCAGAGAATGCGGAAGGCCGGGTTGGACAGGCGGATGCGGCCGTCAGGCCCGAAGACGGCAACGCCTTCGGACAGATGGTCGATGGTCTCGCCCTGCACCTTGACCAGCGTATTGTAGCGCGTTTCGAGATCGACCTGTTCGGTCAGGTTCTCGAACACCCAGGTAGCGCCGCCCTGCGGATGCGCCGTGGCAAAAACCCTCAAAATCTGGCCGTTGGGCAGGTGCCAGAGGTCGCTTTGCGTATCAAGCGCGCGGTAGACCGAGAGAACGCCGTCCTTCCAGGTCTTCCAATTGAGCTGCTCGGGCAATTTCTTGGCGCCGCGCAGCCGGTCGAGAAGCTCGCTATTGTCTGGCCGCTTTTCGAGGAAGGCGATGTCGAGTTCCCAGAGCTGGACGAAGGCCTGATTGTAGAATTGCAGACGCCGGTCGCCGTCGAAGATCGCAACAGGCGTCGCCAGATGATCGAGGGTTTCGGCATGGCTCTTCAGCGTGCGAGCCAGCTCGGCACGAACCGATTCCGCCTCGGAAACGTCGATGGCTATGCCGGCGGAGCCGTTTGGAGATTTGACGTTGACGACGTCGAAGAAGGTTCTGTTGCCGCGCACAACGGTCGAAATCTTGTCGTGGAAGGGCGATTCCGGCGTGGTGGAGGCGCGAATGCGCTCGCGGGCGACGGTCGTCAGGAATTCGCGCTCTTCGCGAATGGCTTCATCGGTCGAAACGGCCTCGACCGCTTCGCTGTAGGCCTGATTGATCCAGGTTAGCTTCCCGTCCGCATCCCGCTGCCAGACCGGCAGGTCGATGGCGTCGAGCAGGTTCTGGAAGGCCGAGATCGAGGTCATAAGCCGGTCGCGCTCGATCTTCAGCTCCGCCAGTTCGGCGCGCAGATTGTTGAGCGCGATGAAGCGGACGAAGGCGCGGCCGCCGGAGATGCGGCCCTGCGCTTCGAGGATTTCGTCACGATTGGTCTCGACAACCATGTCGAAACTCTGGCCGCTGCCGCGCAGCTTGTCGATCGCCTTGTCGAGCTCGCCGGCCGACCATGATTTCAGCCAGCGCCCGAAGGCGAGGAATTCATTGTCCTGAGGAGCACCGGTTTCGACTGGAAGCTGGCCGAGCAGTTCCGGGCGTGCGTTCTGGCCGTCCCAGATGACGATGCGGCGGTTCTTGTCGGCGATCAGCGCCTGATACTGCGAAATGCGTTGATTGGCATCGGAGAGCGCCGTGCGGATCTCGCGGCTTTCGCTTTCCAGATTGCCGCGTTGCCGGACCATCCACACGGTCGACAGCAGTGCGGCGGAGATGACGCCGATGATGATGGAGAAGACGGCCATTTCGGAAGAGGTGAACAGGCGCACGGTCGTCTGCGTCGCGGTGTCACTCTGCGCCAATACGGGACCTGCCAGACCAGTGACAAGGCCACCGAAAACACTGAGCCGTAGCAGACGGGTCAGCGAGGCCAGCCGACCCTTGTCATTTCCTCGTTTCGTCCGCGGTAAAAACATATATGCACCGCCCCGCTGCAGCCGCGCCGCCGTTTTGCGTAGCGCTGGCTGATGCAGGTTGTCTTCCCCTTCAGACATAAGAGGTTTGTCTCCGTCCTTTAATGTGCCGCATCCTGACAAGACATCCCATTTTCATGGCTCCGGGCACGCCCGGTTCGTCACGAATCAAGTTCAAAAACAATACTGCCTAAGGGAATCTGCGGGAAGGGAGCTGGCTAAAAAATAAGCCCCGGCATTTGTCAATGCCGGGGCCACAAGATGTTGTGGATATAGATCTTAAAATCAGTATCTGTAGTGGTCCGACTTGAAAGGACCTTGCGCCGTCACGCCGATATACGCAGCCTGCTCATCCGAAAGCTCGGTCAATTTTACGCCAAGCTTGGCGAGATGCAGGCGAGCGACCTTTTCATCGAGGTGCTTCGGCAGCACGTAGACCTGGTTCTGGTACTGGCCGGGCTTGGTGAAAAGCTCGATCTGCGCCAGCGTCTGGTTGGTGAACGAAGCCGACATCACGAAGGACGGGTGACCGGTGGCGTTGCCGAGGTTCAGCAGGCGGCCTTCCGAAAGCAGGATGATGCGGTTGCCCTTGGCAAACTCGACCATGTCGACCTGCGGCTTGATGTTCGTCCACTTCAGGTTACGCAGAGCGGCAACCTGAATTTCATTGTCGAAGTGGCCGATGTTGCCGACGATCGCCATGTCCTTCATCGCGCGCATGTGATCGATGCGGATGACGTCCTTGTTGCCGGTCGTAGAGATGAAGATATCGGCGCTTCCGACGACGTCTTCCAGCTGAACGACTTCATAGCCGTCCATCGCAGCCTGGAGTGCGCAGATCGGGTCGACTTCCGTGACCTTGACGCGGGCGCCGGCGCCGGAAAGCGAAGCGGCAGAACCCTTGCCGACGTCGCCATAACCGCAGACGACGGCGACCTTGCCGGCCATCATGACGTCGGTGGCGCGGCGGATGCCGTCAACCAGCGATTCCTTGCAGCCGTACTTGTTGTCGAACTTCGACTTGGTGACGCTGTCGTTGACGTTGATGGCCGGGAAGGGCAGCAGGCCCTTCTGGCTGAGCTGGTAGAGACGGTTGACGCCCGTGGTGGTTTCTTCGGTCACGCCCTTGATGGCGTCGCGCTGCTTGGTGAACCAGCCGGGCGATGCCTGAAGGCGCTTCTTGATCTGTGCGAAGAGGATTTCCTCTTCTTCCGAATGCGGGTTGGAAAGCACGTCTTCACCGGCTTCGGCGCGGGCGCCGAGCAGGATGTACATCGTGGCATCGCCGCCATCATCGAGGATCATGTTGGAGAGACCGCCATCGGTCCACTGGAAGATCTTGTCGGTGTAGATCCAGTAGTCTTCGAGGCTTTCACCCTTGATCGCGAAGACCGGAACGCCGGAAGCAGCGATCGCGGCAGCAGCGTGGTCCTGGGTCGAGAAGATGTTGCAGGATGCCCAGCGAACTTCTGCACCGAGCGCCACCAGCGTCTCGATGAGAACGGCTGTCTGGATCGTCATGTGCAGCGAGCCGGTGATGCGTGCGCCCTTCAACGGCTGTGCTTCACCGAATTCGGCGCGGCAGGCCATCAGGCCCGGCATCTCGGTTTCGGCAATCGTGATTTCCTTGCGGCCGAAGTCGGCAAGGCCGATATCCGCGACGACGTAGTCCTTTTCAGTGCTCATGAAGATCTCCAGCCTGAACGATGCAGTCGCGCCGCGGGCAAACGCCACGGCCGAATGCAACAAAAATTGCACGCTGACAGCGTGTGGATGATGCCGTGTAGCAGGCTTCAGAGTGGAAATCAATGATGATATAAAGAAGTCTTTATGTCTTTATATCGTTGTGGCGATTTGTAGGAAGAGCCTACATTTCCTCGCCGAATTTATTGGCCACAAGCTGGTCCAGCGCCTCGAGCGCTTCGGCGGCCTGATTGCCACTGGCCGTTACCAGCACGCTGCAGCCGGGGCTGGCCGCCAGCATCATCAGGCCCATGATCGAGGTACCACCGACCGTCGTCCCGTCTTTCGAAACAGTGATGGCGGCGTCATAGGCCTCGACAGTCTGGACGAATTTAGCGGAGGCGCGGGCGTGAAGGCCTCGCTTATTGATGATCAGGAGTTCCCTGGAAAGCTCGGTCATAGAGGCGGTGCTGTCCGTCATTTGCCGCTGAGCACGCGGCTGGCCACGTTGATGTATTTACGTCCGGCCTCCGAAGCTTCAACGAGAGCCTTCTCCATGTTGTTATCGCCGCGTACGCCTGCGAGCTTGATGAGCATCGGCAGGTTCACGCCGGCAATGACCTCGGTGTGGCCGCTGTTCATGACGGAGATTGCGAGATTGGAAGGAGTGCCACCGAACATGTCGGTCAGGATAATAACGCCGTGCCCATCGTCAGCACCGGCCACGGCCTGCAGGATGTCCTGCCGCCGCTTGTCCATGTCGTCTTCGGGACCAATAGATACCGTTTCTATGAACTTCTGCGGACCAACGACATGCTCGACGCATGCCGAAACTCTTCAGCCAGCTTGCCATGAGTGACAAGCACAAGTCCGATCATGATATTACTGCTCCCATCGCATTACGCAAACAGGTGGCCCATATCGCAATGCAGCAATGTCGTCCACCGGTGGGGGGACATCTTGGCGATGAAAAGACGAAGTGCAAGCTTAAAATACAGGATTTGAATGCCTGTGCGGGCCTAAATTGCCGATTATTCGAAACTGACGCCGATTTTCGCCATTATTATGGCGAGCGGGTTCGCGGAGGTTGCGGACAAACGGATCAGGGGTAACCGAATGGAATCGGCAACCTCGATCTGCTCGTCCTCGGGAGGCAGCCTTTCCGCCGTGGCGGGGTTGACCGGGCTGACGGCAAAATGCATTTCGGCCTTTGGAACGTACGGCAGACGAACAATGCCGGTATAGCGAATCTCCATCAGGCCGGCGATCGAGGGCGGGCATTCGGCGGTGACCGAGCCGTTCTGCCTGGCGATCAGCACCCGGTCGTCGGCGACCAGCGCTGCGGCAAGCCCGAGCGGCTTGGCGGCTGCGAGGCAGGAAAAAGCCAGGGATGATTTGCCGCTGCCCGATGGTCCGAGAAACAAAAGCCCGGTCTTGCCGATGACGATGGCGGTTGCGTGGATATTGGTTGCGTCGCCGCTCATCTGACCGCTCATCAGGCCTGCGTCTGGGCGGGCAGCGAGAGGATGAAGCGGGCGCCGAGCAGTGCCGTGCCTTCGCTGTCGATGATGTTCTCAGCCCGCAGCGATCCGCCATGCGCCTCGGCGATCTGCCGGCTGATTGACAAGCCAAGGCCGGAATTCTGTCCGAAGCCTTCCGATTCCGGCCGGTCGGTATAGAAGCGTTCGAAGATACGGTCGATGTCCTCGGCCTGGATACCGGGACCGTTATCTTCGACATAGATGACGCAGCGCGTTCTCGTCCGTGTCAGCCTCACCGTGATCTTGCCGGTCTCGTTCGGAACGAAAGAGCGTGCGTTTTCAATGAGATTGGTGATGATCTGGCCGATACGCAGGTCATGGCCGACGACAGTGAACTTCGCCTTGTTGGCCGGCTTGCGGTCGACCAGATATTCAATCTCGACCGCTCGCTTGCTGTGTCCGACCTGGCGGGAAATATCGATCATGTCGCGCAGCAACACTTCGAGATCGAGCGTTTTTTCATCTGAGCGGGCGAGTTCCGCGTCGAGACGCGATGCGTCCGATATATCGCTGATCAGGCGATCGAGGCGGCGCACGTCGTGCTGGATGACGTCCATCAGCCGCTTCTTGGAATCGTCGCTCTTGGCAAGAGGCAGCGTCTCGACGGCGCTGCGCAGCGATGTCAGCGGATTTTTCAGCTCGTGGCTGACATCGGCGGCAAAACTTTCGATGGCGTCGATACGGTCGTAGAGCGCCGATGTCATGTCACGCAGCGCGATCGACAGGTTGCCGATTTCGTCCTGGCGGGCGGAGAAATCGGGAATTTCCTCGCGCTCTTTCGCGCCGCCCCGGCGCACGCGGATGGCGGCAGCCGAAAGCCGGCGCAGCGGATTGGCGATGGTGGAGGATAGCAGCAGTGACAACACGACGTTGACGAGCGTCGCCACACCGAAGACACGCATGATCGCCAGGCGCTCGGCATGGACGATCTTGTCGATGTCGCCGGCCTGGGTCGACAACAGCAACACGCCCAGCACGGCGCGGAAGCGCTGGATCGGCACAGCGACCGAAACGATCAGCTCACCTTTTTCGGTAGTGCGGACAACGGCGCCGCGAACGCCGGTCAGGGCATTCATCACTTCCGGATAGATTGAGCCGTCGCCGCCGGGCGCTTCCTTGTAAACGGGCAGATTGCCCGGCTGGAGCATCTTGTTGAGCAGGCCGCTGAACCAGTCGGACCAGCTTTGCGCGGCATCGTCAACCGGTGGCAAGTCGTAGCGCAGCACCTGGCCACGGGAATAGAGATGGCGGCTGTCGAGCAGGAGATTGGCGTCGGCGTCGAAGATGCGGGCGCGGGTGCGCGTCGGCGAGATCAGCCGCGTCAGCACTGGCGCCACCTTTTCCGGATCGATCGGGAATTCCAGATCCTCGTCGTTCGGAACGGGCGTGATGCTCTGGCCGGCCTGCAGCTCCAGCAGCTTCTGCGGATCGATGGTGATGGAATTCGTGTCGACCGATGCCGAGGCGGAAACGGCACCGGCGATGATTTCGCCCTGCGTCAGCAGGCTTTCGACGCGAGCATCGATCAAGCCCTCGCGAAACTGATTGAGGTAGAGAATGCCGCCGACGAGAACGACGAGTGCGGCCAGATTGAAGAACAGGATGCGCCGCGTCAGGCTCGAAAACACGGCATTGCCGAAGATGCGGCGGATGAGAACGAACGGATGAGTCCATCGCCGGCGCCCAATTCGAACGCCGCTCGCGCCTTCCGTATCGTCTATATCTCTGTCCTGCACCAGCTGTGCCAAGCCACCGGCCCTTTCGAAGAACGGGGTCGACGACCCCGTTCGCATGCTCTTATTCCATTGTCGGCCGTATGGTCCAGTTAACTATCCGAGCATGAAGCCGAAAAGTATAAGCGCTTTCAGGCGGCATCATGCTTTGCTTTTGATTCCGGAGCGAAGTCAGATTTCAGGCCGGTTCGACCTGAAATCTCCGGCTTTAGGCGGCTTCGCGGAAACGATAGCCGACGCCATACAGCGTCTCGATCATATCAAAATCGAGGTCGACCATCTTGAATTTCTTGCGGAGCCGCTTGATGTGGCTGTCGATGGTGCGGTCGTCGACATAGACCTGCTCGTCATAGGCGGCGTCCATCAGGGCATCGCGGCTCTTCACGACGCCAGGGCGCTGCGCCAGGGAATGCAGGATCAGGAATTCGGTGACAGTCAGCGTCACCGGCTCGCCCTTCCAGGTGCAGGTGTGACGCTCCTGGTCCATGACGAGCTGGCCGCGTTCCAGGGAGCGGGCCTGTTGCGCTGCACCCGGTTTGGCGGCGGCAGCGCCGCCGGCGGCGTTCGCAGCTTCGCGGGCAGAGGCGCGGCGCAGCACCGCCTTGACGCGCTCGACCAGAAGGCGCTGCGAGAAAGGCTTGGTAATGAAATCGTCGGCGCCCATCTTCAGGCCGAAGAGCTCGTCGATTTCCTCATCCTTCGAGGTCAGGAAGATGACAGGAATATCGGATTTCTGACGCAGGCGGCGGAGCAGCTCCATGCCGTCCATGCGCGGCATCTTGATATCGAAGATCGCGAGTTGCGGCGGCCGCGCAAGCAGGCCGTCGAGCGCCGAAGCCCCGTCCGTATAGGTCTCTACCTTATATCCCTCTGCTTCCAAGGCAATCGATACGGAAGTCAGGATATTGCGGTCGTCGTCAACGAGCGCGATTGTCAACATGGTATTCGTCTCCGTCATCAGTGCGCGTCTCCCGGATTTGGAATCCAGCCCAGGCGGTCTGCCAGCTCGGTCGGCGGTAACCTGGCGCGCTTATGGGGATAAAGGTGGAACAAATTGTGGCAAAGATAAAGGGGAGGATTGTCGAGCGCCGATCCGCTTGCCCGCAGGTTGTGCGACCAAACGTCTCGGCGTCTCTCTTTCAAACGATTTAAAATTATGAAATTTTATTTAAATCGATTAAATAACTGATATCATTAAAGATTTCTCGTTTAATGCTCTTGTGCTTTTAAAAAGACGCCTCTACGCTTTAGACAGTTCTAACGGCCAAGGCCTTGTTGAGGAAAAAAGTGATGGAGCAATTCGGCGTCCGTAATCCCGCAACCGAACTGGGATCGATCGGCCTGGGAGCCGCTGCCAGCGTGCGCTATAACCTCATGGAGGCCCATCTCTATGAGGAGGCGATTCGCCGCCGCGAAGCCGATCTGACCGCAGACGGTGCGCTGCGGGCGCTGACGGGGCAGCACACCGGCCGTTCTCCGAAGGACAAGTTCGTCGTGCGCGACGCGACCACCGAGGATCAGATCTGGTGGGACAACAACAAGCCGATGTCGCCGGAGCATTTCGCGCTGCTGCATGAAGACATGCTGGCGCATGCGCGCGGCAAGGACCTGTTCGTGCAAGATCTGATCGGCGGTGCCGACCGTGACTATGCATTGCCGACGCGTGTCATCACCGAATTCGCCTGGCACTCGCTGTTCATCCGCAATCTGCTGATCCGTCCCGAGCGCTCGCAGCTTGAAGGCTTCGTGCCGAAGCTGACGATCATCGATCTGCCGAGCTTCCGCGCCGACCCCGAGCGCTACGGCTGCCGCACCGAAACTGTCATTGCCTGCGATTTCGTCAACGGCGTCGTCCTGATCGGCGGCACCTCCTATGCCGGCGAGATGAAGAAATCGGTCTTCACCGCGCTCAACTACCTGCTGCCGGAACGCGATGTCATGCCGATGCACTGCTCTGCCAATGTCGGCCCGGACGGTGACGCCGCGATCTTCTTCGGCCTGTCGGGCACCGGCAAGACGACGCTTTCAGCTGATCCGAGCCGCACGCTCATTGGCGACGACGAGCATGGCTGGGGCGAAAACGGCATCTTCAACTTCGAAGGCGGCTGCTACGCCAAGACCATCCGTCTTTCGGCCGAAGCAGAGCCGGAAATCTACGAAACGACCCGCCGCTTCGGCACCGTGCTGGAAAATGTCGTGCTCGACGAGCATGGCGTCCCGGATCTCGACGACGGCTCGCTGACGGAGAACACCCGCAGCGCCTATCCGCTGCACTTCATCCCGAACGCTTCGGAATCGGGCATCACGGGCCATCCCGAGACGATCATCATGCTGACCGCCGATGCCTTTGGCGTCATGCCGCCGATCGCCAGGCTGACGCCGGACCAGGCCATGTACCATTTCCTCTCCGGTTACACCGCCAAGGTTGCCGGCACGGAAAAGGGCGTCGTCGAGCCGGAAGCCACATTCTCGACCTGCTTCGGCGCTCCCTTCATGCCGCGCCATCCGACGGAATACGGCAATCTGCTGAAGGAGCTGATCGCCCGCCACGGCGCCGGTTGCTGGCTGGTCAACACCGGCTGGACTGGCGGCGCCTACGGCACGGGTCGCCGCATGCCGATCAAGGCAACGCGCGCCCTGCTGGCCGCAGCGCTCAAGGGCGACCTCGACAATGTCGAGTTCCGCACGGATCCGAATTTCGGTTTCGCGGTGCCGGTTGCCGTTGAGGGCGTCGATACGGCCATCCTCGACCCGCGCTCCACCTGGGCCGACGGCGAAGCCTATGATGCGCAGGCCAAGAAGCTGGTGCAGATGTTCGTGACCAACTTCGCCAAGTTCGAAGATCATGTGGACGGCAACGTCCGCGATGCGGCACCGGGAATCCGGGTCGCAGCCGAATAAACATCCAGAACGGGAATGACTCACGTGAAACCCGGCGACCAGTTCGCCGGGTTTCATTTTGTCCGCCAGTAGTTTTCAACCGTGCTGCGATGTGGGATAGACAGGCGCGGAGAAAATCATGGCCAGCGAAGCGCTTTACATCAACGACCGGATCACGATCGCCGGCTGGGAGCTGACGGAACAATTCGTTCTGGCGGGTGGCCCGGGTGGGCAGAACGTCAACAAGGTCGCGACCGCAGTCCAATTGTTTTTCGGTATTGTGAGTTCCCCTTCACTCAGCGACCGCGTCAAGGCAAATGCCGTGCGGCTTGCCGGGCGTCGCATCTCCAAGGACGGCGTGCTGATGATCGAAGCCAGCCGTTTCCGCAGCCAGGACCGCAATCGCGAAGATGCGCGCGAGCGGCTGAAGGAACTGCTGCTCGAAGCTGCCGCTCCGCCACCGCCACCGCGCCGAAAGACCAAGCCGACCAAGGGCTCGATCGAGCGCCGGCTGAAGGAAAAATCAGGTCGCTCCGAGGTCAAGAAGATGCGCGGTAAGCCGGGCGGCGATTAGGTTGGCTTTTCGGGCTGCTCCGAATCGCCTGTCGCGCTATCTTGAGCGGATTGAGTTTTCGGAAGGCCGTCATGCTGCTCCCCAACGGAATTCGTCATCTTCCCGATTATCTCGACCGTCCCAAACAGGAAGCGCTGGTCGAGGCAATCCGCGCCATTGTGGCCGAAGCTCCGCTGTTCACGCCGGTCATGCCTGGCACCGGCAAGGAAATGTCGGTGCGCATGACCAATTGCGGTTCGCTTGGCTGGGTCACGGACAAGCAGCGCGGCTATCGTTACCAGCCGACGCATCCGGTCACCGGTAAGCCATGGCCGGCGATGCCCTCGCAACTGCTTGATCTCTGGAATGATATAGCAGGCTATGAAAAGCCGCCGCAGGCCTGCCTCGTCAATTTCTACGACGACGATGCCCGCATGGGCCTGCATCAGGATCGCGACGAGCAGGATCTGGCTGCCCCCGTCCTGTCGATCTCGCTCGGCAACACCTGCCTCTTCCGGGTCGGCGGTCTCGAGCGCAATGATCGCACGCTATCTTTCAAGCTCTCAAGCGGCGATATCGTCGTTCTGGGCGGCCAGGGCAGGCTCTGCTTTCATGGTGTTGATCGCATCCATCCGGCCACATCAACATTGCTGAAGAATGGCGGGCGGATAAACCTGACCCTGAGAAGGGTAACCCCCTAAAGCTTCCTGAGCGCAACCTGCTCAATCAGATGGTTCTTGCCCTTCTGCAGGATGAGGTCGGCGCGCGGGCGGGTCGGCAGGATGTTTTGTCTGAGGTTCTTGAGGTTGATGTTCTTCCAAAGCCCCTCGGCAATCGCCAGGGCCTCGTCCTCGCTGATCGAGGCGTAGCGGTGGAAGAAGGAGTTGGGGTCGCGGAAGGCGGTCTCACGCAGCCGCATGAAACGGGCGACGTACCAATTGTGGATCAACGGCTCGTCGGCATCGATGTAGATCGAGAAATCGAAGAAGTCCGAGACCATCGGCACGATTTTGCCATCGGCCGGCAGATGCCGCGATTGCAGCACGTTGATGCCTTCGAAGATCAGGATATCCGGGCGGTCAACGGTTTTGAACTCGTTCGGCAGCACGTCATAGACAAGGTGTGAATAACAGGGCGCCTTGACATCAGGCTGCCCGGCCTTGATCGCCGAAAGAAACCGCAAAAGCGCTGCGGTGTCGTAGCTTTCCGGAAAGCCCTTGCGCTGCATCAGGTTGCGGCGCTGCAGCTCGGCATTCGGATAGAGGAAGCCGTCCGTGGTGATCAGGTCGACCTTCGGGCTCGACGGCCAGCGGCGCAGCAATTCCTTCAGGATACGGGCCGTGGTGGATTTGCCGACGGCGACAGAGCCGGCAATGCCGATGACGAAGGGCGTCTTGGCGACATCGGAGAGACTCAAGAACCGATTGCGCTGCTCGAACAGGATCTGCGAGGATTCCACATGCGAGGATAAAAGGCGCGACAGCGACAGATAGATGCGCCGGACCTCGTTGAGATCGATCGGGTCGCCCATCGAGCGCAGCCGCGTCACTTCATCCGCCGTCAGCGTCAGTGGCGTGTCTGCCCGGAATTTCGCCCACTCCTCCGAGGAGAAGAAATAATAGGGCGAATAGTCTTTCGCCTGGAAAATATCGAGCGTTTCGGGCGCCGCTGGGGTCTTGGTCGCTATCGTCATCACGTTCTACCGGCTTGCCTTCTCCTGAAGGCCGGATTGGACGGTTCGCCTTTCGAGCTCACCCATGACATTCTGCAACGGAATGCCTGCAATCTTCAATACGACCATAAGATGATAAAGCAAGTCCGCAGCCTCATAGGTGAGGTTGTCGTGATCGTTGGTAACCGCAGCCATCACGGCTTCGATCGCTTCCTCGCCCAGCTTCTTTGCCGCCTTTGGCTGGCCGGCGGCGCATAGCCTGGCGGTCCAGGATTCCTCGGGCGATGCCTTGGAGCGTTCCTCGACGATGCGTTCGAGGTCGGAAAGGGTAAATCCGCTCATTGGTTCGCTGCCTCCTAATCAAGCCGCATGGGAATGCCGCGCTCTGCCATGTAGCGCTTTGCTTCGCCTACCGAATAGGTGCCGAAGTGGAAGATCGAGGCGGCAAGGACCGCCGTCGCATGGCCTTCTTTCACGCCGGCGACGAGATCGTCGAGATCACCGACGCCGCCCGACGCGATGACAGGCACGCGCACGGCATCCGCGATCGCCCGCGTCAGCTCCAGATCGTAGCCAACCTTGGTGCCGTCGCGGTCCATGGAGGTGACGAGCAGTTCGCCGGCGCCGCGCTCGACCATCCGGCGGGCGAAATCGACGGCATCGATGCCGGTCGCATTGCGGCCGCCATGGGTATAGATCTCCCAGGCGCTCATATTGTCGCCGCCGAGCGCTTCGGTCCGCCGCCGTTTGGCATCAATCGAGACGACGATGCACTGATTGCCGAACTTGTCGGCAGCCTCGGTGACGAAATCCGGATTGTTCACCGCCGCCGAATTGATCGACACCTTGTCGGCGCCGCAGAGCAGCAGCTTGCGGATGTCGGCGATAGCGCGCACGCCGCCGCCGACTGTGACAGGCATGAAGCATTGTTCGGCCGTGCGCGCCACCACGTCGAAGATGGTGTCACGATTGTCGGAAGAGGCTGTTATGTCGAGGAAGCAGAGCTCGTCGGCGCCGGCGGCGTCATAGGCCTTGGCGGCTTCGACCGGATCGCCGGCATCGACCAGATTGAGGAAGTTGACGCCCTTGACGACGCGGCCGTCCTTGACGTCGAGGCAGGGGATGACGCGGGCTTTGAGGGTCATTGCACTGCCTCCCTGGCCTGCTTGATCAGCGCCAGTGCTTCCTTGGGATCGATGCGGCCATCATAGAGCGCGCGGCCGGAAATCGCACCCTCCAGTTTGCGGGCGTCGGGCTCGATCATGCGCTTGATATCGTCGAGCGAGGCAAGCCCGCCCGAAGCGATGACGGGAATGGAAACGGCGTCGGCAAGTTCCAGCGTCGAAGCCCAGTTGATGCCTGTGAGGATGCCGTCACGGTCGATATCAGTGTAGATGATGGCGGCAACGCCAGCGCCCTCGAATTTCCTGGCCAGTTCGATGACGCCGAGTTCGGAAGCCTCCGCCCAGCCCTCGACCGCCACCTTACCGCCCTTGGCATCGATACCAACGGCGACATGGCCCGGAAATTTCCGGCAGGCTTCGATCACCAGGGCCGGATCGCGCACCGCGACCGTGCCGAGGATGACGCGGGTGAGCCCGCGCGACAGCCAGTTTTCGATATGGTCGAGCGTGCGGATGCCGCCGCCGAGCTGCACCGGGTTCTTCGTCGCCTTGAGGATGGCGTCGACGGCAGCACCGTTCACGGTTTCGCCGGCAAAGGCGCCGTTGAGATCGACCACATGCAGCCACTCGAAGCCCTGGTCTTCAAAGGCTTTCGCCTGCGCGCTGGGGTCGGGGTTGTAGACGGTCGCCTGCTCCATGTCGCCGAGCTTCAGGCGCACGCATTGGCCGTCTTTGAGGTCGATAGCGGGGAAAAGTATCATGTTTTCGGTCCTTGGAGCGCGAGCCTTACGGCTTCCAGCGCAGAAAATTGGCAATCAGGGCAAGGCCGAGTTTCTGGCTCTTTTCCGGATGGAACTGCGCGCCGGCGATGTTGTCGCGGCCGACGAAGGCGGTCATCGGGCCACCATAGCTCGTCGTCGCGATAACGTCTTCGCTGTGATCCGCGGCCAGATGATAGGAATGGACGAAATAGGCGTGCAGCCCGTCCGCGCCTGTGGGTATGCCGTCGAAGAGCGCATGCGGATGCCGGATATCCAGCGTGTTCCAGCCGATCTGCGGGATCTTCAGGCCGGGGTCGCTGGGCGTCATTTCCTTGACGTCACCCTTGATCCAGCCAAAACCTTGCGTGATCGTCTTTTCCAGCCCGCGCGAGGACATCAGCTGCATGCCGACGCAGATGCCGAGGAAGGGGCGGCCCTTGTGTTCCACGACATCGATCACGGCTTCCGCCATGCCGGAAACGGCATCGAGCCCGCGGCGGCAATCGGCATAGGCGCCGACACCGGGCAGCACGATGCGGTCTGCGGTGGCGACCCGCTCGGCGTCATCGGTGAGGTCGATTTCAGCATCGATGCCGGCTTCGCGGGCAGCACGCTCGAAAGCCTTGGTGGCCGAGCGCAGATTGCCGGAACCGTAGTCGATAATTGCGACGCGCATGGTCAGCGTCCTCCGTCATAGCCGGGCAGGCCGAAATTCGGGCCGGAGCGGCGGCTGGAATTGGTGTTGTTGGCTGAGATATCCCAATCCTTCGAATGGATATCGCGCTGCGGCTCCTGCTCGATCTCGGAAAAATGAATTTCCTCTGCCGTCGCCAGATCATACGCCGAGACAAGGTTTTCCATTTTCCAACCACGGTCGATCAGCCGCTGGCTGAGCGCATGACGGCCTTCGAGCGCCGCCAGAAGATGGACTGCAAGCAGGATGGCTGCGCCGGCCGCGGAAAAGCCCGGTTGACGCATCAGTTCCAGCGCAATGCCCTGCAAGAGGATTGCGGCCACCGCGTGGAGCCAGAGGCGGTGATAAAGCATCCACAAGGCCGGAAACACAAAGGCTTTCCAGGAAAAACCGTCGCGGATGAATCGAGTTCCGTCGCGATACCGATCCGATACTTTGGATCGGTTCGGCGCCCCTGGCGGAGTCAAAATCAGATAGCTTGCCATTTCCTCAATTCCCCAAGTTGGGGCTCAGGCGAGCGTGCCTTTCGTCGAAGGCACCCGGCCTGCCTGCCGCGGATCGATCTCGGTTGCGGTGCGCAATGCGCGCGCAACGGCCTTGAAGCATGTCTCGGCTATATGGTGATTGTTGGCGCCATAATGGTTGAGGATATGAAGCGTGATGCCGGCATTCTGGGCCAGTGCCTGGAAGAATTCGCGCACCAGTTCGGTATCGAAGGTGCCGATCTTCGGCGCGCTGAAACTGACGTTCCAGACGAGGAACGGCCGGCCCGAGAGGTCGACGGCCGCCTTGGTCATCGTCTCGTCCATGGCAAGGTCGATCGAGGCATAGCGCGTGATGCCACGGCGGTCGCCGAGCGCCTTGGCAATGGCCTGGCCGATGGCGATGCCGGTATCCTCGACGGCGTGGTGATCGTCGACATGCAAGTCGCCCTTGGTGTCGATCTCCATGTCGATCAGCGAATGTCGCGAAAGCTGTTCCAGCATATGGTCGAAGAAGCCGACACCGGTCGAAATCGTCGACTTGCCGCTGCCGTCGATGTTGACGGAAACGGAGACGGAAGTCTCGTTGGTCTTGCGGGAAACGCTTGCCGTGCGGCTCGCTGCGGTCTCTGCCATGGGCTGCTCCATCGGAATACGGGGGTTCCTTATCAGGCGTATCGAGAAATATCCAGAAGTTACGCGCGTCCCCGCGTCTTTAGCCGGCTCGTCTGCATCGATCCGGTCTGGCTGCCATTTGCAATCGTCAAAAGCACTCTTACATAGGTGCTGACGGGGCCGAAACGCGGCCCGGCAGAAAGCCCGCCGGAACGGGGGCAAACAGGTGTTAAATGACGACAATCGTGACTATTCGCAAGAACGGCAAGGTCGTGATGGCTGGTGATGGCCAGGTGAGCCTTGGCCAGACCGTGATGAAGGGCAATGCGCGCAAGGTTCGCCGCATCGGCAAGGGCGATGTCATCGCCGGTTTTGCCGGTGCGACCGCCGATGCCTTCACGCTGCTTGAGCGCCTTGAAAAGAAGCTCGAACAATATCCCGGCCAGTTGATGCGCGCAGCCGTCGAGCTCGCCAAGGACTGGCGGACAGACAAATATCTGCGCAATCTCGAAGCCATGATGCTGGTGGCCGACAAGAGCGTTACGCTCGCCATCACCGGCAACGGCGATGTGCTCGAGCCGGAACATGGCGCGCTCGCCATCGGCTCCGGCGGCAATTTTGCGCTCGCCGCCTCTCTGGCGCTGATGGATAGCGACAAATCCGCCGAGGATGTCGCCCGCCGCGCCCTCGATATCGCTGCCGACATCTGCGTCTACACCAACCACAATGTGGTCGTGGAAACGCTCGACGCCGAAGCCTAATTTCCTTTCTTGATTGTTCCTAGCCCTGATAGGGAAACACGCGAAATGACCACTTTTTCTCCCCGCGAGATCGTTTCCGAGCTCGATCGCTATATTGTCGGCCAGCATGAGGCCAAGCGCGCTGTAGCGATCGCCCTGCGCAACCGCTGGCGCCGCCAGCAGCTCGAGCCCGATCTACGTGATGAAGTCATGCCCAAGAACATCCTGATGATCGGCCCGACTGGCGTCGGCAAGACGGAAATCTCCCGTCGCCTCGCCAAGCTGGCCGGCGCGCCCTTCATCAAGGTCGAAGCCACCAAGTTCACCGAGGTCGGCTATGTCGGCCGTGACGTCGAGCAGATCGTCCGCGATCTCGTCGAAGTCGGCATCGGCTTGGTGCGCGAAAAGAAGCGCGCCGAGGTGCAGGCCAAGGCGCATATGAGTGCCGAAGAGCGTGTGCTCGATGCGCTTGTTGGCGCGACAGCATCGCCGGCAACGCGCGACAGCTTCCGCAAGAAGCTGCGTGACGGCCAGCTCGACGACAAGGAAATCGACATCGAAGTTGCCGATACCGGCTCCGGCATGCCCGGCGGTTTCGAAATCCCCGGCATGCCCGGCGCCAATATCGGCGTGCTCAACCTGTCGGAAATGTTCGGCAAGGCCATGGGCGGTCGCACCAAGAAGGTACGCACCACGGTCAAGGATTCCTACAAGGAACTCGTTCGCGACGAATCCGACAAGCTGATCGACAACGAGGCGATCCAGCGCGAAGCTGTGCAATCGGCCGAGAATGACGGCATCGTCTTCCTCGACGAGATCGACAAGATCACGGCGCGCGACGGCGGCATGGGCGCCGGCGTCTCCCGCGAAGGCGTGCAGCGCGACCTGCTGCCGCTGGTCGAAGGCACGACGGTCTCGACGAAGTATGGCCCGGTCAAGACGGATCATATCCTCTTCATCGCGTCGGGCGCCTTCCATGTCTCGAAGCCTTCGGATCTTCTGCCGGAATTGCAGGGCCGTCTGCCGATCCGCGTCGAGCTGAAGCCGCTGACCAAGGAAGACTTCCGCCGCATCCTGACCGAGCCGGAAGCAAGCCTCATCCGTCAGTACAAGGCGCTGATGGAAACGGAAGACCTGAAGCTTGATTTCACCGACGACGCCATCGACGCACTCGCCGATGTTGCCGTGCACCTGAATTCCACCGTCGAGAATATCGGCGCACGCCGTCTGCAGACGGTCATGGAGCGGGTGCTGGATGAAATCTCCTACAATGCTTCGGACCGCGCCGGCGTCTCGGTGACCATCGATGCCGCCTATGTCCGCGAGCATGTCGGCGATCTCGCCAACAACACCGATCTGTCCCGCTTCATTCTGTAGCAGGCCGGTAAAGGCGATTTAGAACAGTAAACACTCGACAGCGGGCCGTTAACTTTTTAGTTAAGGGCCCGTTTCTTTGTTCGGATGGCTTTATTCGGCCAAGTTTATCCGTCAGGCAGCGGCACGGAAACATCGGTTGAAACTTCGACAGGACAGCCATCTTGCGACGTATACTGATCACACTACTCCTGGCGGTCGTCAGCCTCTCCTGGATCCCCGCCTATGCGGAGGCCGCGACTGCGGTGCCACCCGGTAACCGCAATGCCGAGCAGCCACCGGTTCCCGGCGCCTCCGTTCGCCGCACTCGAGGTACGAATTCGACCTTCGACCGCAAGTACCAGAAGGTGCGCGAGCTCCTGGCGACTGACACCAAACTGATGTCGAAGATCAAATCGACGGCGCGGGCCTATGGCATCGATCCGATCCATATCATCGGCGCGCTTGTCGGCGAGCACACCTACAATGTCGATGCCTATGACGGCCTGCAGTCCTACTACGTCAAGGCTGCCTCCTATGCCGGCCAGAGCTTCCGTTTTGCCTATGATGGCGAAAATGTTGATGATTTTATCGCCCGGCCGCAATTTGACGTCTGCAAGAGCAAGCGGGATTCCTACAGCCTCTGGACCTGCCGCGACGATGTCTGGGAAGATGATTTCCGCGGCAAGACGGTCGGCGGGAAATCCTATCCCGACAATCGCTTCAGCGCCGTGTTCTTCCAGCCTTTCTATGCCGGCCAAACCTTCGGCCTCGGCCAGGTCAATCCGCTGACGGCGCTCGAGCTGTCCGATCTGGTCAGCAGCACCTCGGGCATTCCGAAGCTCAACGAGAAGGATGCGGGCGGCGTCTACAAGGCCATCATGGACCCGGATCTGTCGCTCGCCTTCGTGGCGGCGTCGATCCGCAAGTCGATCGACGACTACCGCTCGATCGCTGGCATGGATATTTCGGGCAATCCCGGCATTACCGCGACGCTCTATAATCTCGGTAACACCCGCAAGCGGGCCGCAGCCCTGGCCACAAAGAACCGGGGAGCCGGGCAGCCTGTGTGGCCGGAAGAAAATTACTATGGCTGGCTTATCAATGAGAAGCTCAGTGACCTGAAGTCGTTGCTATAGGTTTTGCGGGCAGCGCTCACCATATCGGGTGCGTGGAGCCGCTGAAGACCAAACAGGAGCCCGGCTTTCGAGGAGAATTGATCTGATGGACATGATCCCGGAAGCCTTCTCTCCGCCGGCGCCGATCCCGCGCACCGTGCCGCCGTCACGATTGACGATCATCCGGACGATCCTGCGCAATCCGCTCGAATTATGGGGCCAGCCTTCCTACACGTTGCCCTGGATCAAGACCAAGTTCTTCAACGAGCGGACGCTAATCGTCAACGATCCCGGCCTGATCAAGTATATTCTGGTCGATAACGCAGCCAACTATCGCATGGCCGATATCCGCCAGCTGGTGCTCCGGCCGATCCTGCGCGACGGGCTGCTGACCGCCGAAGGGCCGGTCTGGAAGCGCTCGCGCAAGGCGGTCGCACCAGTATTCACGCCGCGCCACGCCCAGGGCTTTGCCGGCCAGATGCTGAGTCAGAGCCTGGAATATGTGAGTAAATACGAAGCCGTCGGCGATATGGGCGCCACGTTCGACGTCGCCGCCGATATGACCGAGCTCACCTTCGCCATACTGGCCGAGACACTGTTTTCCGGCGAGATCGTCACCGAAAGCGAGCATTTTGCCGATGACGTCAACGATCTGCTGCATCGCATGGGGCGCGTCGATCCCATGGACCTGCTGCGCGCTCCCGCCTGGGTGCCGCGCATTACCCGCATCGGCGGCCAGAAGATGCTTGACAAATTTCGCGGCATCGTCCGCAACACCATGGAGCAGCGGCTCGACAAGATGCGCCGGGACCGTGCCAGCGCGCCCGACGATTTCCTGACGCTGCTTCTGGAAAAGGCCGGCCCCGACGGGCTGACGATGGAGGAGATCGAGGACAATATCCTCACCTTCATCGGCGCCGGTCACGAGACGACGGCGCGTGCACTCGCCTGGACGCTCTATTGCGTTGCCAACAGTCCGCATACGCGTCAGGCCATGGAAGAGGAAATCGACCGGGTACTGGCGACGGATGCCGAGCCGGTTGCCTGGCTTGACCTGATGCCGAATGTCCGTGCCGCCTTCGAAGAAGCGATGCGCCTCTATCCGCCGGCGCCCTCGATCAACCGTGCTGCGATTGCCGATGACGAATGGACGAGCCCCAAGGGCGAGCGCGTGACGATAGAAAAGGGGATCACCGTCCTGATCATGCCCTGGACGCTGCATCGCCACGAGCTCTATTGGGAAAAACCGCGCGCCTTCATGCCCGAGCGCTTTCTTCCCGAGAACCGCGGCAAGATCAACCGTTTCCAGTATCTGCCCTTCGGCGCCGGTCCCCGCGTCTGCATCGGCGCCACCTTCGCTCTTCAGGAAGCCGTCATCGCCCTTGCCGTGATGATGCGCCGCTTCCGCTTCGACCCGACTGAGGAGACCGATCCCTGGCCGGTGCAGAAGCTGACGACCCAGCCGCGCGGCGGATTGCCGATGCGGGTAACACGTCGCTAAGACTGTTTTTGCCGCTTGCCAGCTAGCGGCTCAGGCCGGAAGGGTGCAATAACGGCATCACATTCCCTTCAAGAGCTGGATATTTTCGTGACGTCTCATTTCCTGCTCGGCATCGACACGGGTGGAACCTACACCGATGCCGTTCTCTTCCATGAAACCGATGGCGTGATCGCCAAGGCGAAATCGCTCACCACTCGGCATGATCTGGCCGTCGGCATCGCCGGCGCCGTCGATGCCGTCATTGCCGAGGCAGGCGTGCCGGTTTCGGCCATCGGCCTGGTGTCGCTGTCGACGACCTTGGCCACCAACGCGCTGGTGGAAGGGCAGGGCGGCCGCGCCGGGCTGATCATGATCGGCTTCGGTCCTGATGATATGAAGCGCGATGGCCTGGCGGAAGCGCTTGGGTCCGATCCGGTGCTGTTCGTGCCGGGCGGCCATAACGTTCACGGCAATGAAAACCCGCTCGATCTGGCGGCGCTGGAAGAAGCCTTGCCGGAATTGGCGAAGTCGGTTTCCTCCTTTGCTGTCGCCGGCTATTTCGCCGTGCGGAATCCGGCTCACGAAATCAAGGTGCGCGACTGCATCCGCGAAATCTCGCATCTGCCTGTGACCTGCAGCCATGAGCTCTCCTCCAAGCTGGGCGGGCCGCGTCGCGCCCTGACGACGCTGCTCAATGCCCGCCTCGTATCGATGATCGATCGTCTGGTCGGCGCTTGCGAAGGTTTTCTCGCGGCGCGCGGCATTGCGGCGCCGATGATGGTGGTGCGTGGCGACGGAGCTTTGATTTCCGCTGCAGAAGCAAAGCTGCGACCGATCGAGACCATTCTCTCCGGCCCGGCCGCGAGCCTGGTCGGCGCACGCCATCTGACCGGGCTCGACGACGCCGTGGTGTCCGATATCGGCGGCACGACGACCGATGTCGCCGTCATGGATGCCGGTCGACCGAGACTGGATGCGGACGGCGCCGTTGTCGGCGGCTACCGCACGATGGTCGAGGCTGTTGCGATGCGCACCTATGGCCTTGGCGGCGATTCCGAGGTGAAGATCAACGATCGCGGCCTCGTCGTGAGTTTCGAGCTCGGGCCGCGCCGCCTGCTGCCACTGAGCCTTGCGGCTCATGCGCATGGGCCGGCCGTGCTTGACGTGCTGGAGCAGCAATTGCGCGCATCGCACCTTACCCGCAATGCCGGCCGCTTCGCGCTGCGCACCGGCTTGCCGGATCATCTGGCGAGTGGGCTTACCGCGCCCGAGCAGGCCCTGTTCGACAGGATTGGTCCAGTTCCCGTGGCGCTGGACAAGCTGCTGACGATGACCTCGCAGAAGGCGACGCTGGATCGGCTGGTGGCGCGGGGCCTGGTGCACCTGAGCGGGCTCACGCCTTCGGATGCCATGCATGTACTCGGTCGGCAGAATCAGTGGAATGCTGAGGCAGCGCGGCTTGGTCTGGCGCTGGCGATGCGGCTGAAGGATGGCTCCGGGCGCCCCATAGCCACGTCCGTCGAAGACCTCGCTCAAAAGATCGTCGATCGCCTCACACGCCAGTCGGCCGAAGTCATTCTCGCCGCCTGCCTTGCCGAGGATGGTGTTGCCGATCTGGATCCAGCCAGGTCCATCCCGATCGATCGCGCTCTGCGTCGCGTGCCCGGCATCGCCCGCTTCGCCGTTTCGCTCGATCGCCCTCTCGTCGGGCTTGGCGCTTCGGCGCCCGTCTACTATCCCGCAATCGCCACGATGCTGACGACCGAAAGCGCCATTCCCGCCGACGCGGATGTCGCCAATGCCGTCGGTGCCGTTGTCGGCCAGGTAAGGGCCAGCGCCACCGTCGTCGTCACCATGCCGGAGGATGGTATCTATATTCTGAGCGGTTCCGGCGAAAACCTGCGGTTCATAGATGAGAACAAGAGTTTCGCCGATGCGCGAACGCGCGCTATTGAGGCGGCAATGACGCGGGCGCGGCTCAGCGGTGCCGTGGATCTCGTCGTCGCGGTGGATGAGCAGGTCGATGCGCCTGAGGTCGAGGGCAATCGCAAGTTGATCGAAGCGCGTTTCATCGCCACCGCCAGCGGCCGCCCCCGGATCGCCGCGGATTGATTGTTTCCCTCAGTGCATAAAACTTTCGAATTATTGCAAAATTGACAGAAGCGAAACGGTGCGCAAAGTGGCAGCATGTGAAAATTGAGCCGTTAAACGGCCGTGAGGAGTATTTGGCATGAGCCGCATTGAGAAGAACGGTCTGCAGATCGAACCGGTCCTGTATGATTTCCTCGTCAAGGAGGCGCTTCCGGGCTCCGGCATCGATGCCGACACCTTCTTCGCCGGTTTCTCAGGAATCGTCCACGATCTAGCCCCGAAGAACCGCGATCTGCTCGCCAAGCGCGACCGGATGCAGGTTGCGATTGACGACTGGTACCGCAAGAACGGCGCGCCGGTCGATCTCGCCGCCTACGAAGCCTTCCTTCGCGAGATCGGCTATATCGTGCCCGAAGGTCCGGCATTTTCAATCTCGACCGCCAATGTCGATCCGGAGATTTCCGAGATTGCCGGCCCGCAGCTCGTCGTTCCCGTCATGAATGCGCGCTATGCCCTTAATGCCGCCAACGCCCGCTGGGGTTCGCTCTACGATGCGCTTTACGGCACCGACGCCATTCCTGAGACCGACGGAGCCGAGAAGGGCAGGGGCTACAATCCCAAGCGTGGCGAAAAGGTCATCGCCTGGGTGCGTGATTTCCTCGATTCGACCGTACCGCTTGCCGTCGCAAGCTGGAAGGATGTCACCGGTCTTGCCGTCAAGGGCGGAGCTTTGGCAATCGCGACTAGGGACGGCGCGGCAGCTCTGGCGGATGCCAGCCATTTTGCCGGTTATCTCGGCGATGCCAGCACTCCCTCGCATATCCTGCTGAAGCAGAACGGCATTCATATCGAAATCGTCATCGACGCCACCACCGAGATCGGCAAGACCGATCCGGCCGGGATTTCCGATGTTCGCCTGGAATCGGCGATCACCACGATCATGGATTGCGAAGATTCCATCGCTGCCGTCGATGCCGAGGACAAGGCCGAAGTCTATCGCAACTGGCTCGGCCTGATGAAGGGCGACCTCACCGAGGAGGTCGCCAAGGGCGGCAAGACTTTCACCCGCCGGCTTAATCCCGATATCGCCTATACGGCTCCGGATGGCGGCAGTTTCGATCTGCATTGCCGCTCGCTGATGCTGGTGCGCAATGTCGGCCACCTCATGACCAATCCGGCCATCCTCGACCGTGACGGCAACGAAGTGCCGGAAGGCATCATGGATGCCGCGATCACCGCCCTGATCGCGCTCTACGATATCGGCCCGAGCGGTTGCCGCAAGAATTCCCGCACCGGCTCGATGTATGTCGTCAAGCCGAAGATGCACGGGCCGGAAGAAGTCGCGTTTGCGGCCGAGATCTTCTCGCGTGTCGAGGATGTGCTCGGCATGCCACGCAACACCATCAAGATGGGCATCATGGACGAGGAGCGCCGCACCACGGTCAACCTCAAGGAAGCCATCCGCGCCGCTGGCGAGCGCGTCGTCTTCATCAACACTGGCTTCCTCGATCGCACCGGCGATGAAATCCATACGTCGATGGAAGCCGGCCCGGTGATCCGCAAGGGTGATATGAAGCAGGCCGCATGGATCGCCGCCTATGAGAACTGGAATGTCGATATCGGCCTGGAATGCGGTCTCTCCGGCCATGCCCAGATCGGCAAGGGCATGTGGGCCATGCCGGATCTGATGGCGGCCATGTTGGAGCAGAAGATTGCCCATCCGAAGGCTGGCGCCAATACCGCCTGGGTCCCGTCGCCGACTGCGGCGACGCTGCACGCCACCCACTATCACCGCGTCAATGTCGCCGACGTGCAGAAGAGCCTGAAGAGCCGCGCTCGCGCCAAGCTTTCCGATATCCTGTCCGTGCCCGTTGCCTCCAGGCCGAACTGGACGCCGGAGGAAATCCAGCGCGAGATCGACAACAACAGCCAGGGCATTCTCGGCTATGTCATCCGCTGGGTCGATCAGGGCGTCGGCTGCTCCAAGGTGCCCGACATCAACAATGTCGGCCTCATGGAAGA
This sequence comes from Rhizobium sp. P44RR-XXIV, assembly GCF_001999485.2. NCBI lineage: Bacteria > Pseudomonadati > Pseudomonadota > Alphaproteobacteria > Hyphomicrobiales > Rhizobiaceae > Rhizobium > Rhizobium sp. P44RR-XXIV. The sequence continues at coordinate 220,966 of NZ_MPVZ02000023.1, forward strand.
CCGCGCCACGCTGCGCATCTCGGCGCAGCACATGGCCAACTGGCTGCACCACAAGGTCATCACCGAAGCACAGATCATCGAAACCATGAAGCGCATGGCCGCCGTCGTCGACCAGCAGAACGCTTCCGATCCGCTCTACGTCGCCATGTCAGGCAATTTCGATGGCTCCATCGCCTTCCAGGCAGCGCTCGATCTCGTGCTCAAGGGCCGCGAGCAGCCGAATGGCTATACGGAGCCGGTCCTGCACCGCCGCCGTATCGAGCTGAAGGCGAAGCAGGCGAGATAGGTCCTTCCCTCGGTCAGAGGCCACCTCGATCCTTCGAGGCCTTGTCGTCTGCGCTGACGCTTTGACGGCAAGGCACCTCAGGATGAGGTGGAGAGAGTCTTGCGGCAAGGGAAAAGATCAGTCCTCATCCTGAGGCGCGCAGCGGAAGGCGAAGCCTCGAAGGGCGAGTGAGGCGGCATAGCATCGACCGCAATTCCCCAAAACAAAAAGGCCGGGTTCATCGCGAACCCGGCCTTTTTCAATCTGGATACCAGTAATAACTACTGGATAACGACGACCTTGGTGCTGCGGCCCGGCAGGACGCGGCTGTAGAGATCGATGACGTCCTGGTTGATCAGGCGGATGCAGCCCGAGGAAGCAGCGGTGCCGATCGAAGCCCATTCCGGCGTGCCGTGCAGGCGGAACAGCGTATCCTGGCCCTTTTCATTGTAGAGATACATGGCGCGCGCGCCGAGCGGGTTCGAAAGCCCCGGGTTCATGCCGCCATCGACATATTTGGCGATTTCCGGACGGCGGACCGCCATTTCCTTCGGCGGATGCCAGTTCGGCCATTCCTGCTTCCAGGCGACGTAGGCGGTGCCGGACCAGGAGAAGCCCTGCTTGCCGACGCCGATGCCGTAGCGCATCGCTTCGCCATTGCCGAGAATGTAATAGAGGTGGCGTTCGCGCGTGTTGACGATGATGGTGCCTTCAGCCTCGTCGGACTTGTAAGCAACGATCTGGCGGCGGAACTGCGGCTTCACCTTCTGGATCGGGATCGCCGGCAGCTCGAAGCCGTTGTCGCTCGTCATGCCGTAGTCGCCATCGAAGGTCTTGATGGTGTCGGCGGCGGAGTTTGCGGTTGCGGACGGCGCGGCTGCGGCAGTGGTGGCATAGCCAGCCGACGCGAGCATTGCGACAAGGCCGAGTGCGGTCATAGCATTACGGATGCGCATGGAAGACTCTTGAAATTTCGTGGCAGGGGAAGGATGACTATTGATCATCTTTGTCTACGGTTTATTTTCCATTAAACTAAACTTTGCAAGCTGCTGCGGGGCTACAAAAATAGCGCCGGCGCGCAAATTAGAGGGACATGGTTTTTTTGCAACAATGCTTGCCTGTCCCCGAGGCAATTCATGACGATTTTGAACGTTTACAATAATAATCCGTTAATAGATGGCCGGCAGTCGGAACGTGCCATGCTTGTACGCAAAGGCATGCAACTATTACTGCACGAGATGCGCTATGCCATCTTGCCTGAGTTGCCGCTGGCCAGCGGTCGCAGGGCCGACCTCATCACCCTCTCGGAAAAGGGCGAGATCTGGATCATCGAGATCAAGACATCGATCGAGGATTTTCGCGTCGACCGCAAATGGCCCGACTATCGGCAGCATTGCGATCGGCTTTTCTTCGCCACGCATAAGGATGTGCCGTTGGATATCTTTCCGGAGGAATGCGGGCTGTTTCTGTCGGACGGCTACGGCGCCCACATGATCCGCGAGGCGCCGGAGCATCGTCTGGCGCCGGCAACCCGCAAGTCGGTGACGTTGAATTTCTCCCGCGCGGCTGCCCAGCGCCTGTTGTTGGCGGAATGGGCGACGGGCAAGTCCTTCGCGCCGGAATAGGTCACTTTCCAGCGCAATTCCGGCCAGCGCAATTCCGGACGGAAAACCGCTGCACACTTTTCCAGGAAATGCTCTATTTCGGCGCGCGCTTGGCAAGGATGCGCTGCAGCGTGCGGCGATGCATGTTGAGGCGCCGCGCCGTCTCGGAGACATTGCGCTCGCACATTTCATAGACGCGCTGGATATGCTCCCACCGCACGCGGTCGGCCGACATCGGATTCTCGGGCACTTCCGCCTTTTCGCCGGGGCGCTGCGTTAGCGCCGCATAGACGTCATCGGCGTCCGCGGGTTTGGCCAGATAGTCGAGCGCGCCGAGCTTCACGGCGGTGACGGCCGTGGCGATGTTTCCGTATCCGGTCAAGACGACGATATGCGTGTCGTCGCGCTTCTGCCTGATGGCTTCGATGACATCCAGGCCGTTGCCGTCGCCGAGGCGAAGGTCGACGACCGCATATTGCGGCGGGTTGGCCTTGGTCTTGGCAACGCCTTCCGCCACTGATTCCGCCGTCTCGACCACGAAGCCCCGGGTCTCCATCGCGCGCGCCAGGCGGCGCAGGAACGGGCCGTCGTCATCGACGATCAGCAATGTCGCATCCGCGCCGATATGGGCAGCGGCGTCCTTGTCCCCGGCATACGGGGCTGCAAGCTCTTTATCCGTCATTCTATCTTCTATCCCGGCGATCATCCGCCTGCATATTCTACCAATTTTGACAGCCGTTGTTTTAAGCCGTGAAAATCATTTTGTCGAATTACTGTCGATCAACATGCGCGGCCATTCGACGCGGACGCGGGCTCCCGGTGTTTCCGGATCGCGGTTTCCGAAGGAGAGAGCGGCGCCGGAGCGCTCGAGCAGGGTCTTGGCGATGAAGAGGCCGAGCCCAAGACCGCCAGCGGTGTCGTCTCGCTGCCGTGTGGTCACATAGGGTTCCCCGATCCGCATCAGTATCTCAGGCGAATAACCGTTGCCGTCGTCCTCGATGACGATCGTCAGCGTATCGGTGGTATATTCCACGGTGACGGTCACCGTCTTGCGGGCATAATCGATGGCATTCTCGATCAGGTTGCCGAGCCCATACATGATGCCGGCATTGCGGTTGAGCACCGGCTCGCCGGCTCGTGGGCTTCTCTCTATCAGTTCCAGAGCGATCCCGAATTCGCGATGCGGCGCAATGACCTCTTCCATCATCGACGACAGCGTCAGCCGCCGCATATGCGCCTCGTCTTCCGAGGAGAGCGTCGTCAGCCGCCGCAGAATATCGCGGCAGCGTTCGCTTTGGCTGCGCAGCAGCGCCACATCCTCGCGGAACCGGTCGTCCTCCTTGAGTTCGCGCTCCATCTCCTTGGCGACGACGCTGATGGTCGCAAGCGGTGTGCCGAGCTCATGTGCTGCCGCCGCCGCCAGCCCGTCGAGCTGGGAGAGGTGCTTTTCCCGCTGCAGCACCAGCTCCGTCGCCGAAAGGGCATCGGCAAGCTGCGAGGCCTCCATGGAGACGCGATAGGCATAGAAAGCCGCAAACGCCATGGTGGAAGCGATGGAGCACCATACGCCCAGCTGCATCACGCTGTGCACGCTGGTGGCGACACCGTCATACCAGGGCAGCGGGAAGGGCGAGAAGGCAAGGCCGGTAATGCAGATCATCGCCAGCCCTATCAGCGTCATGCTGTAGCGGATCGGCTGCGAGGCGAAGGAAATGATGACGGGCACGCAGACCAGGATCGAGAAGGGATTGGCTAGGCCGCCGGTGATCAGCAGCAGCCCGCAAAGCTGCAGAAGATCGACACTGAGCAGCGCGAAGGCCGCCGGCGGCTCCAGCCGGTGCGTCGGCGGAAAGCGCAGGGTCAGGAAGAAGTTGATCCAGGCGAGGCAGGCAATCAGCACGCAGCACGGCATTAGCGGCATCGGGAACTTCAGCCAGAAGGCGACGATCATGACGGTCACCGTCTGGCCGCCAACGGCAAGCCAGCGCAGGCGCACCAGCGTCTGCAGCCTCAGCCGCCGGCTGCTGAGATGGCCATCCTGAGCCTTGAGCTCGGCCTCGGAGAGTTTTTCCAGTCCTCTGAAGAAGCGTGCCATCTTCAGGTCCCCCTTGGTTTGACGCGTGTCGTCGGCGGCGCATCCGCCGGGGCTTCCGGCCAGGGGTGCCTTGGATAACGCCCGCGCATGTCGGCGCGCACATCTCTCCAGGATCCGGCCCAGAAGCGGGGCAGGTCGCGCGTCGTCTGGATCGGCCGGTGCGCCGGCGATGTCAATTCCAGCACCAGCGGCAGTTTGCCGCCGCCGATGGTCGGATGCTGCTTCAGGCCGAACAACTCCTGAACCCGAATGGTCAATAGCGGCTCCTCGCCATCATATTGTATGGGATGGCGCTGGCCGGTCGGCGCTTCGAAATGCGTCGGCGCCATCCGGGCGAGATCCCGTTGCAGCTCATGCGGCACCAGCGACATCAGACCATTCGAAAGGCCGCCCGATGCAATGTCGGAAAGGCCGCGCGCCTCGGTCTGGAACGGCGTGAACCAGTCGTCGAGCCGTGCGAGCAAGGCCTCGTCGCTCATGTCGGGCCACGGCTCGCCGATCGTGCGGTATAGAAAGCCTATCCGCGCCCGCAATTGCGCCGCCTCCTTGGAAAAGGGCAGCACGCTGATCCCGAGCTCGCGAATTCCTTCGGCCAGCGCCTTTGCCGCCTGTTCGCCGGAGGGGCGCGGTAGCGGCGTTTCCTCAAAGATGATGGCGCCGAGCCGCGTGGCGCGCCGTGCCCGCACCTGCCGGCTGGCTTTGTCGAAGAAACTCTGATCCTCGGTGCGGATCTCGCCCGGCAGATGTTCCTCGACATCCCCTCGCGAAATCTCTGCGGCTGCCAGGATGCGTGCCTGTGCCGCGCGCCGCGGTCAGATCGGCGATAACGAGCATCGGCGATCCGGCAAGGCGCTCCGTTTCCGGCAGTTCCGCACCGCGCCCATTCGCCATGACGAAGCGTCCGCGGTCGCCGCGCTGCAGGGCGATCCGGTCCGGAAAGGCATGCAGCAACAACGAGCCCGCCAGAGCAGGCGGTGCGGAGGCCGCGGTTCCGCTGCCGCCGGCCGCCGAGGCGAGCTCTCCGGCCAGCCGGCGTGCGGCCTCGGCGCGTTCGCCCTTCTCCGTCTTGAAGCGCCGCAGCCGCTCTTCGAGATCGATGCTCTGCCCGCCGAGCCCCTGTTCCGTCAGCAATACGGCCAGCAACGCCGCTTCACGTGCCTGGCCAAACTCGGCGGCCGAGATCACCATCGCGGCCAGCCGCGGCGGCAGTGCCAGCTCCCGCATCAGCCGGCCGCGTGCCGTCAGCCCGTTTTCCGCATCGAGCGCCCCCAGCTGACGCAACAGCGATCGCGCCTCGGCAAGAGTTGTGACTGGCGGTTGGTCGGCGAAGGCGAGGGTCGTCGGATCCTGTACGCCCCAATGCGCGAGATCGAGCGCCAGGCCGGAGAGATCGCTGGAGAGGATTTGCGGTGGCGTGAAGGCAGGCAATGCCGCCGTCTGGCCGGGATGCCAGAGACGAATGGCAATGCCCGGCTCGGTTCGCCCCGCGCGCCCGGCCCGCTGATCGGCCGAAGCGCGCGACACGCGCACTGTTTCCAGCCGCGTAATGCCGGTCGAGGCCTCGAAGACGGGTAACCGCTGCAGACCACTATCGATAACGATACGCACGCCATCAATGGTGATCGATGTCTCGGCGATCGAGGTTGCCAGCACGATCTTGCGGGTACCCGCCAGCGCCGGCCGGATTGCCGCGTCCTGTTCCTTCTGGCTGAGATTGCCGTACGAGCGGCGCGATCATCGTCGCGGGGCCGAACCGGCCCTCAAGCCGTTCGGCGGTGCGGGTGATTTCCGCCTGTCCCGGCAGGAAGGCGAGGATGGAGCCCTGTTCGCTGGCATGCGCATCGAGGATTGCCCGTGTCACCGTATCCTCGATCCGCTCGCCGGCCGGCCGATCCTGATGACGGATGTCGATCGGGAAACTGCGGCCCATGCTCTCTATTACAGGTGGATGCCCAAGCAGGGCTGCGACACGCTCCACGTCGAGCGTCGCCGACATGACAAGGATGCGCAGGTCCTCGCGCAGCGCCGATTGCACGTCGAGCGCCAGCGCTAGACCGAAATCCGCATCCAGCGAGCGCTCATGGAATTCGTCGAAGATGACCGTGGAGACGCCGGGGAGTTCGGGGTCGTCGAGGATCATCCGCGCGAACACGCCTTCCGTCACCACCTCGATGCGGGTCCTGGCGGAGATGCGATTGTCTAGTCGCATGCGGTAGCCGACGGTGTCGCCGATCTGTTCGTTGAGCAAGGACGCCATACGGGCCGCCGCCGCCCTTGCTGCGAGCCGCCGCGGCTCCAGAACGATGATCTTGTCATCGCCGCGCCATGCCTGACCCAGGAGATGGAGAGGCACCAAGGTCGTCTTGCCGGCGCCGGGTGGCGCGGAGAGCACGGCGCGCCCATGCCCGGCAAGAGCCGCGCCTATATCGGTGAGTACATGCGAGACCGGCAGTTCCGGCAATGGTGGCACCTTATATGTCACGCCTGCCGGCTCCGCACCTATCCATAGGCCAGACTAGCACCGCGCGTGTCTGCTCCTCGTCGAAGACCAACATTCTCCGCTCCTTCTATAGCTTGATTTCTATTAGGTGCTGGCTGGAGGACTGGCAATGTGAGGTTTGTCGGGCCGAGGGCCGCTCGATGGCCCTTCGGAGGCGTGAATCCGCCTCTCTGAAAGCCCGCTGCTGGACGTTTTGCCCGAAAGGCGTAAAATGAATCCTGGAATGGGGTTTGAACGGGGTGAATTTCCCAGGATTTTTACCATTCCATCAAATATCTCTTTCTTATCAACAACTTAGAAAAATGTCAGAATTTTTACAGTATGAGTGTTGACTTGGTTC
>NZ_MPVZ02000022.1:0-202115 GCF_001999485.2 Rhizobium sp. P44RR-XXIV
CAAAGCAGCTGCGCCACCCCGCAGGGCCAGACCGGCCGCACCGCCTGCGGCAAGCGCTGCGCCGCCAACGGCAAGGCTGGTGCCGACGGCTGCACTTGCGCCGAGCTGCGGGCCGCCGGAAACGAGGCCGTTGGCAATGCCAGGACCGAATATCCCGAGGCCCAGCAATGAAAGCGCGGCCAGCACGACGGCCATGGCATCGTCGATCGTCGGTGTGGCGCCGCCGAAACCGGCGGTGAACTGGCTGAACAGGGTGGAGCCGATGCCAATGATGACGGCGAGCACCAGCACCTTGATGCCGGAAGAGACGACATTGCCAAGTACTCTTTCCGCCATGAAGGCCGTCTTCCCGAACAGTCCGAACGGGATGAGGACGAACCCGGCCAAGGTCGTCAGCTTGAATTCGATCAACGTGACGAACAACTGGATGGCCAGAATGAAGAACGCCAGCAGGACGAGCGCCCAGGCGAACAGCAGGCAGGCGATCTGGATGAAATTCTCGAAGAATGCGACCCAGCCCATGAGGTCGGAAATTGATTCAAGCAGAGGACGCGCCGCGTCGAGACCGACTTGCGCCACCTTGCCGGGCCGCAGGAGGTCCGCCGTCGAAAAGCCAGTACCAGACCCTTTGAGACCGAGGCCGGCAAAGCTCTCGAAGATGATACGGGCCAGATTGTTCCAGTTGTCGATGATGTATGCAAAGGCTCCGACGAACAGGGTCTTCTTCACCAGACGCGCGATGATGTCGTCGTCGGCGCCCCAGCTCCAGAACAGGGCGGCGAGTGTCACGTCGATGACGATCAGCGTCGTGGCGATGAAGGCGACCTCGCCGCCGAGAAGACCGAACCCGCTGTCGATATAGGAGGTGAAGACCCCGAGGAAATTGTCGATGACGCCGCTGCCGCCCATGATTCACTGCCCTTCGACGATCTGTGGGGCGGCCGGTGCGGAAGCCCTGCCAAGGAAGCGGTCTCGTGTTTCCGACCAGACACGCAGGCATTCGGGATCGCTGGTGGCAGCCTGCCCAAGCTGCTGGCACCGGCGCTGGCCGAGCCGGAGGGGATCTGCCGGCGATGCGACAGCGGCTGTGGATCGTGTCCATGGCGCGAGAGCCTCTCTCTTTCTGATCATCTCGGTCGCCGTCGCGGTGATCGCGACGGCGACAAAGACGACGGCGCCCAGACGGGCCAGCATCTTGCCGTCCATGGCCAGCGCCCTCAGTTGAACATCTTGGCGCTGCCGGCCTGATAGCCGGAGCCTGACGTCAGGAAGCGCTGGCGCTGCACGCGCCCCTGTTCGGCCGCGGCGGCCCGTTCGGCCTCGGTGAGCGCGGTGGAGCGGCCATTGGCGGCAAGCAGTGCGGTGAGGTCGGAAAGCTGCTGCGACTGAAGGGCGAGAAGCTGGTTTCCCGCCTGCGCGGCCTGAAGCGCACCGGTCGCGCCCTGGCTCTGGCCGACCAGTTGCGACATCTCGGTGCGGTTGGTGTCGATATTGCCGACGACGGTGGCCTGCACGCGCATGGCGTCCTGAAGTCCGCCGACGCTGTTCTTCCAGCGCTCCTTTGCATCGGCGACGAGCTGCGCGTCGGTGGCCGACAGCGAGACATTGGCGTATTTCGACTGGAATGCCTGATCGATCTGGCCGACGTCGAAGGCGATGTTCTGCGCCTGGGACAGAAGCTGCTGCGTGCGGCTCACCGATTGCTGGATCTGCTGGAGCGACGAGTACGGCAGACTGGCGAGATTGCGTGCCTGGTTGATCAGCATCTGCGCTTCGTTTCGCAGGCTGGTGATCTGGTTGTTGATCTGCTCCAGGGCGCGCGCGGCGGACAGAAGATTCTGCGAATAGTTCGTCGGGTCGTAGACGATCCAGGCGGCGGACGCCGGCGGCGCCAACACCAGCGAAGCCGGTACTGAGAGAGTAAGAATGGATGCGGCAAGCAGTGCCGCGCGGAAAGGGCGAGTCTTCATGATTGAGCCTCCTTGTCGGGCTGAGGGATGAGATTGGCGAGGTCGGGAATGAGGTCGGCTGCCCAATCGGCGCCGCGCAGGCGCAGCCAAGCGGCAAGGAAGCCGTCCCGGCCGTGATCGGCGAAAACGCGGGCGATGGCGGACTGGTCGGATTTCGAGGAGGCGGCCGTCAGCGCCAGTCCTATTTCGGACAGGCCCAGATCGAACAGGCGGTTCCCCCTGCGGCTTTGGCAGTAGTAGTCCTTTTTCGGCGTAGCCCGCGCGAGGATTTCGATCTGGCGCGCGTTCAACCCAAATCGCTGATAGATCGCGGTGATCTGCGGTTCGACAGCGCGCTCATTCGGAAGAAGCAGCCGCGTCGGGCAACTTTCGATGATCGCCGGGGCGATCGCCGAATTGTCGATGTCGGACAGCGACTGTGTGGCGAAGATGACTGATGCGTTCTTCTTGCGCAGGGTTTTCAACCATTCCCGCAACTGCCCGGAAAAGGCTTCATCATCGAGCGCCAGCCAGCCCTCATCGATGATGAGCAAGGTGGGCGAGCCATCTAGCCGGTCGCCGATGCGGTGGAACAGATAGGACAGGACGGCCGGAGCGGCGCCGGTGCCGACCAGCCCCTCGATCTCGAAGGCCTGCACCGACGCGCTGCCGAGGTGCTCGGTTTCGGCATCGAGCAGCCGGCCATAAGGACCGCCGACGCAATACGGCCTGAGCGCCTGCTTCAGGTCGTTCGATTGCAGCAGCACCGTCAGGCCGGTGATGGTGCGTTCCTCGACCGGCGCGGAAGCGAGAGAGGTCAGCGCCGTCCAGATATGCTCCTTGACGTCAGGCGTGATCGCGATGCTCTCGCGCGTCAGGATGGCGACGACCCAGTCGGCCGCCCAGGCACGTTCGGGCACGTCATGGATGCGCGCAAGCGGCTGGAGCGAAACGGAAAATGCATCCCCTTCGGTCAGGTCGCCGCCCAGATCATGCCAATCGCCGCCCATGGCAAGGGCCGCGGCCCGGATAGAACCGCCGAAATCGAAGGCGAAGACCTGGGCCTGGGCATAGCGCCGGAACTGGAGCGCCATGCAGGCGAGCAGCACGCTCTTGCCCGAGCCGGTCGGCCCGACGACGAGCGTGTGCCCGACATCGCCGACGTGAATGGAAAGCCGGAACGGGGTGCTTCCTTCGGTCTTGCCAAAGAGCAAGGGGGCGCTACCCAGGTGGTCATCCCGTTCCGGCCCAGCCCACACGGCACTGAGGGGAATCATGTGGGCGAGATTGAGCGTCGAGATCGGAGGTTCGCGCACGTTGGCGTAAACATGCCCCGGCAGCGAACCAAGCCAGGCATCGACGGCATTGATGGATTCCGGCATCGCCGTGAAGTCGCGACCCTGGACAACTTTTTCGACAAGCCGGAGCTTTTCGTCGGCAAGGCGGGGATCGGCGTCCCATACGGCGATGGTCGCCGTGACATAGGCCATGCCGGCATAGTCGGCGCCGAGTTCCTGAAGCGCGATATCCGCATCGGCCGCTTTGTTCGCGGCGTCGGTATCCACGAGGACAGACGCCTCGTTGGTCATCACTTCTTTCAGGATGGCGGCGATCGACTTGCGTTTCGCAAACCACTGGCGACGGATACGGGTGAGCAGCCTGATGGCATCTGTCTTGTCCAGCAGGATCGCGCGCGTCGACCAGCGATAGGGAAAGGCCAGCCTGTTCAACTCGTCGAGGATGCCGGGCGTGGTTGCGGTCGGGAAACCGACGATGGTGAGGATGCGCAGATGCTTGTCGCCTAGCCGCGGCTCCAGCCCGCCGGTCAGAGATTGATCGGCCAGCAGCGCGTCCAGGTACATCGGCGTTTCGGGAACGCGGACACGGTGCCGTTTGGTCGAGACGGTGGAGTGCAGGTAGGTCAGCGTCTCGGCATCATCGAGCCAGTGGCATTCGGGCATAAAGCCGTCGAGCAGTGCCAGCACGCGATTGGTACGATCGATGAAGCCGCGCAGGATCTCGTTCGGATCAACGCCGGATCGCTCGCGCCCCTCATAGAGCAAGGTCTCGGCACGAGCCGCATCTTCGGCGGGCGAGAGATAGGTGAAGGTGAGGAAGTAGCCGGAATTAAAATGGCTGCCCTGCTCCTCGAAATCGGCCTTGCGCTCGGCGTCGAGCAGAGCCGAGGCCGGATCGGGAAAGCGATCGTCGGGATAGGTAGCGGCCTCCTGGCGCTGCGCTTCCACGAAAATCGCCCAGCCGGAACCGAGACGGCGAAAGGCATTGTTCAGCCGGGCGGCGACGGCGACCAGTTCGGCAGCAATAGAGGATTCCAGATCGGGACCGCGAAATCGGGCGGTCCTTTGCAGCGATCCGTCCTTGTTGAGAACGACTCCCTCGCCGACGAGTGCTGCCCAGGGCAGGAAGTCCGCGAGACGGCTGGCGGTGCGGCGGTATTCGGTAAGATTCATCATGGCCACGCCCTCAAACCGACAGATGTCCGGGGATACGAAGGTGACGGCGGCCGACTTCCACGAACAGCGGATCGCGTTTTGCCGCCCAGACCGCCGCGAAATGCCCGATCGCCCAGATGGCGAGGCCGACCAACCAGAGCCGCAGACCGAGACCCACGGCCCCGGCGAGCGTTCCGTTCATGATGGCTATGCTTCTCGGAGCGCCACCGAGAAGGATTTGCTCGGTGAGCGCCCGGTGAACGGCGACGGTGAAGCCCGGCACCTCGCTGACGTGTTCCAGAACGCCCGCCATCAGACGAGCGCTCCGCCGCCGAACGAGAAGAAGCTGAGGAAGAAGGAACTGGCAGCGAAGGCGATCGACAGGCCGAAGACGATCTGGATCAGTCTCCTGAAGCCGCCGCTCGTATCGCCGAAAGCAAGGGCAAGGCCAGTGGCGATAATGATAATCACGGCGACGATCTTGGCGACCGGCCCTTCGATGGATTCGAGGATCGATTGAAGCGGCGCCTCCCACGGCATCGAGGATCCGGAAGCATGAGCCGGTGCAGCCGCCATCACCATGATCGTGGTGAGGGTCACCAGGCTCATGAGGTGGCGACGCAAGCCGCGCAGAAACGGCATGCAAGCGCTCGCCTGAAGCGGCACGCTGGAGGGGATGATTGGCGGGCTGAAGAGCTGCCGCAGAACAGGCGGGAATCGGAGGGGCATGGCTATTCTCCTTTCGGGAGCGGTTGGCGGTCGGGGAAAAAGCGTGCGGGGGTGACACGGTAGTCGCCGTCGGGCCCGAGTCCTTCGACACGGGCAAGTTCAGAGAGGTGGCGCGCGGAGCCGCGACCGGAGAGCACTGCCACGATGTCGATGGTCTCGGCGATCAGTGCCTTGGGAACGGTGACGACAGCTTCCTGAACGAGCTGTTCGAGCCGGAGGAGCGCACCGACACTGGTGCCGGCGTGGATGGTGCCGATGCCGCCGGGATGCCCCGTTCCCCAAAGCTTCAAGAGATCGAGGGCTTCCGGGCCTCGCACCTCGCCGACGATGATGCGATCGGGCCGCAAGCGCATCGCCGAGCGCGCCAGATCGGTCAGATTGGCGATAAAATCCTTGGTGCGCATCGGCACCTTGTTCTCGGACTGGCTTTGAAGCTCGCGCGTGTCCTCGATAATGAGAAGCCGGTCCCGCGCCTTCGCGACTTCGGCCAGCAGCGCGTTGGTGAGCGTCGTCTTGCCAGTGCCCGTGCCGCCGGCGACCAGCATATTGGCGTGCGAGGCGACGGCCTCGCGCAGCAATGCCGCCTGATCGGCGGTCATCGTTCCCGCCGAAACATAGTCGTCGAGAGTAAAGACCGAGATCGCGGGCTTACGGATGGCGAAAGCCGGACCGGTGACGATCGGAGGCAGGAGGCCTTCGAAGCGTTCGCCGCTGTCGGGCAGCTCGGCCGAAACACGCGGAGCGCCTCCATGAACCTCCCCGCCGACATGGTGAGCAACCAGTCGGATGATGCGTTCGCCGTCCGCGGGCATGATGCGCTCGCCCGTGTCGAACATGCCCTCCGAGAGACGGTCGATCCACAGGCGACCGTCCGGGTTCAGCATTACCTCGACGACGCTGGGATCTTCCAGAAATCGGGCGATGGCAGCACCCAGCGCGGTGCGCAGCATCCGTGCGCTACGCGCAAAGCCTTCCGAATTTCGATGTGAGACTGCCATCCGATCCCCGTTTCTCGCCCGGGAAGTCAGACGGTCCCCGGACGGGGATAATTAAAAGAGCCGGAAATTCCGGCGTTTCAACAAGGAATTAGCGTCGTAGTAGTATAGAGAGCAAATACAGGAAAACGGCGGTTGAGCTTTGTCCTAAACATATTCGATCTTAAGCTCGCAACCTCAATGCGATAACAAATCGCATTGTGCCGATGATTCGATTTCGAGCTGTTGGAGTATGAATTGAGCAGCAATCCAGAAGACATTTTCAGTCAGCTACAGTCCAAAAACGCAGCATCGAAGGGACCAAAGAACCCCAAGTTATCGGCGCGACAAAAATACAATCGCCGGAAGATATGGCTATCGCATGCTCTCGATCAAATGGAGATCTCCATTGCTGACCTGCTTTCGCAGGAAGGAGCAGTCTATAAACGAGCCGAGATCGACACTCTGAAAAATGCAATAGAGGAATTTAGAAAGACAACAGAGCTGAAAGCTCCCGAGCCGGCCGCCCTTACGCAGGAGGAGATCGACGGTTTCACGGATATGTTGAGCAATCTGAAACCGTGGGAACCGCCTTCAAAAGAAGAGCTTGCCTCATTGTATGCGTCGCTTGAACTGGCGGTAGAAACCGATGATGATGCCCCTGATAATGACGGACTGAGTGAAACTTGATGCAAGAAGAGCAATCGGACTTCGTGAAACCTGAACGATCATGATGTCGGCTCGTCCGATCGTGCGGTGACATCCTCGGAAATCTCCTGCCGCAGCTTCGGCCCTTGGGCCAGCCGTCGGCCGAGCGCGGTCACGAACGCTTCATAGCGTTCAGTAGCTTTGGCGCGTGCCGCTTGCGCCGCCGGTTCGGGCAAGGCTGGCGTGGTCGTAAGCCAGAAACGGACGAATACGGCCAGCGTTTCGACCGAGATGCCAAGATCGCGCTCCAACCGCGTCATGCGGCGGTCGATCTGATCGAGGCGCTTGGCAATCAGTGCCTCCCGCCGTTCCACGTCATCCGGTGACAGAAACGAGGCGACGGCCGCCTCCACAATCAAAGACATCGGCTGCTCCCGGCGAGCCGCATAATCCGAGAGCATCGTCATGACGTCAGGTTCGAGATAAACGGAGATCTGCGCTTTCTTCTTTCGGCCGGTCATGGTGCTCACAGCTCCATCCCGTCATTCGGATCAAGCGAGACCTGCCGTGCCACGCCTTGCATGAGACGGGTCATCCGACGGTTCCGGGTGGCTTCCTCCTCCATCTCGTCTGGGGGATCGATCTCGAACTCGTTCTCGATGGGCTCCCTCTTCTCGACGGGTTTCACGCGGCCCAATTCTGGCTGCCGGCGGCGCTCGGATTCGGTCGGGTCCTCATCCTCCTCGGCGGAGCCCGCCACAGCTTCGTCAAACGGGGCACGGTTCGGGATCGGCAGGCGGCTCCAGTCGTCCGGATGCGGCTCGCTGGTGCGGACCAGTTTCGGCGGCGGCATTATGCGCTCCTGAAACCTGACATCCTCGAAGTATCGCGCCTTCTTGGCCCGGATCGGCGGTGTTCCCGCGACCATGACGATTTCGTCAAACGGCGGAAGCTGCATGATCTCGCCAGGCGTAAGCAGCGGCCGCGCGGTTTCCGAGCGCGAGACCATCAAATGCCCGAGCCAGGGCGACAGCCGATGCCCGGCATAGTTCTTCATCGCCTTCATCTCGGTGGCGGTGCCGAGCGCGTCGCTCACCCTCTTCGCAGTCCTCTCGTCATTCGTGGCGAACGACACCCTCACATGGCAGTTGTCGAGGATCGAATTGTTCGGCCCATAGGCTTTCTCGATCTGGTTCAGCGACTGGGCGATCAGGAATGATTTGAGGCCATAGCCCGCCATGAAGGCCAAGGCGCTCTCGAAGAAATCCAGCCTGCCCAATGCAGGAAACTCGTCCAGCATCAGCAGCAGCCGGTGGCGGCCGCCCTTCGCCTGCAGATCCTCGGTCAGGCGGCGGCCAATCTGGTTGAGGATCAAGCGGATCAGCGGCTTGGTGCGATTGATGTCGGACGGCGGAACGACGAGGTAGAGCGTCGTCGGGCGTTTGCCACCGACGATGTCGGTAATGCGCCAGTCGCAGTGCCGCGTCAACTCGGCGACGACAGGATCGCGGTACAGGCCCAGAAACGACATTGCGGTCGACAGCACGCCGGATCGCTCGTTGTCGGATTTGTTCAGCAGCTCACGCGCCGCCGACGCGATGACCGGGTGCGGACCTCCTTCATCGAGATGCGCGGTCTTCATCATGGCTGCGAGCGTCGATTCGATCGGCCGTTTCGGATCGGACAGAAATGCCGCGACGCCGGCCAGCGTCTTGTCCTGCTCGGCATAAAGGACATGCAGGATCGCGCCGACCAGCAGCGCGTGGCTGGTCTTCTCCCAATGGTTCCTTTTGTCCAGCGACCCTTCCGGATCGACCAGGATGTCGGCAATGTTCTGGACGTCGCGGACCTCCCATTCACCCCGCCGCACCTCGAGCAGCGGATTGTAGGCGGCCGATCGTGCATTGGTCGGGTCGAACAGCAGCACGCGGCCGTGCCGGGATCGGAAGCCGGCGGTGAGCATCCAGTTCTCACCCTTGATGTCGTGGACGATGGCCGAACCCGGCCAGGTGAGCAGCGAAGGCACGACCAGGCCGACGCCCTTGCCCGATCTCGTAGGCGCAAAACATAGGACATGCTCCGGGCCATCATGCCGCAGATAGGCCCGATCGAGTCTGCCGAGAACAACGCCGTCGGGGCCGAGCAGACCGGCGGCCTTCACTTCCTCCGGCTCGGCCCAGCGCGCCGAGCCATAGGTCGCAACATTCTTGGCCTCGCGCGCCCGCCAGACCGACATGCCGATCGCAACCGCGATGGCGATGAAGCCGCCAGACGCCGCGATCATGCCACCTTCGACGAAGATCGGCGGCGCATAGGCATCGTAGAAGTACCACCACCAGAAGAAGGCCGGCGGGTAATAGACCGGCCAGCCGACGATCTGGAACCAAGGGTGACCGAGCTGCGGCTGGAAACCGAGCTGCCAGGCCGTCCACTGTGTCGCGCCCCAGGTCGTCATCAGCACGATCAGAAGGACGGTGAGGATCTGGCCCCAGAGGATTTTCGTCGCGGACACGGCCATTCCCTCGATGGATGGTGTCCGTCAACTCCGACTTCTAAGCGGCAAAACGCAAGCAATTTCAAAGTATCGTACAAGCGCCGGATAAAAATACAGGCAAACGGCGGAGTTCAGCGCTGTACATATCGCCCCGACTGGTCGTAGTTCGGCGAGCCACGTTGACCAAAGGCGTTCCACATGAGATCGAACAAAGGCTTGAGCGAAGTTGCCGGCTCCTCCACGGCCCCGGCGGCGTCAAGTGTCAGCTCCGGCAGAATAATCCGGTCGGCTCTATGCGGATAAGCAATTCCACCACGCCATTCGTCGATCGGAGCCGATACACCGCGTACACCAAGAAGGCTTACCAGCACCGCATAGGGCGCAGGTATGGATCGTCTTTTGTATTCGCCGAAAATCTGGCGCAGACCCGAGATTACATCTTCCTCAACGCCTGTCAGGGAGACATTGCGCTGGCCGTCCTTCCCGCCAATGTGTATCTTTGCCACCGCCTCCGCGATACCATTGCGAAAGAGCGTCGAAAATGCGCGGACGGTTTCAACTCGCTCCTCGGGTCCTGAATAACTGACCAGGCCGTCAAGCGAGTACATCGGATTTGCACCGCTTGCTCCAAGAGGCCATGGCCACATGGTCCCGCCCCGTTCATCGAAAGACAGTTGAACGCCGTCCGTGAAAGATGCCCGTGGCACGACTTGCAGGATCAGCCGTCCGTCACCCTCCTTACCAACTGCAAGAGGTCCCTCGTTGTTCGTCAGGACTTCAAGCCGCTCGGCGCGGAAACGTCTAATCCTCTCTTCAACCTCGGAAGCAAACAGGAAAGCTCTACGCAATTCCTCTACAGACATCGGATGTTTTCCATTTTCGTCGCGGATGAAGAAACGGTGGTCTTTGGCGACGGTCACACGATGGGGCGCGCTCCAGCTCCGCGCGACCTTGATCACCAGAGCGCCCCGTTCGGCTCCCAAGGCAATCCACTTGATCCGGAGATCAAGGAGCGGTGGTTCGAACAACGAACGAATGGCTTCAGAAACCGCCCGAACCAACCCGTCAGGATCCCGTTCGGTTACACCGCAAACGTCTGATGCAATCCCATTTTGTTCATCAATGCCGATGAGCAGGTATCCGCCGAGTGCATTGGCCATTGCCGAGACATCCGCGGCAAACTCCCGTCTGTCGTCATCCTTGCGCCCATAGTGATCGCGCTTGAACTCAAGTTGGCGTCCTTCGGGAATTCCCTCGTCGACGAGAGCTTGGAGATCGGTCAAAGAAATTTCATCGAATTCTTTAGTAAACATCGAATCGCTCTTGGGATTTAGTGTTCAGAGCGTCGTATTTGAGAACCCCCAACAAGAACGGGTTATTGGTTTTACAATCCCAATCCCCGTTTGCGGCCAAAACTCCAGTCGATGCCGCCGTCATTGCGGGCGACACCGGAGACGTGGCGGCCAAGCTGCTTTTCGAGGGACGGACTCCAGGGAACGAGCTGGAAGCCGAGGCCGTCGTCGATCATGACGAAGCGGCCGGAGGCGAGCGTAAAGCGCTGGCGATAGGTACCGGCGACATATTCGCCACTGCCAGCGCGGTTGAATGGCTGCCCCCTCTCGGTGGCGAGCTTCTCGCCAAGCGCATCGAGTTCGCGGCGGCGCAAGGTGTCGACCAGCCGGCGGGCGAATACCACGCTACGTCCCTGACGGTCGGCAAGACCTAGCTCGACAAGATGGTCAGCACGGCGGTCCATGGCCTGCTGCACCTCGGCGCCGAAGCCGCCATCGGAGAGCGACAATGGCTCTCTTGCCACCGCCTGCCGGTCGAGCCAAGTCGCGCCCGATACGGTGACCTGTCGCTCGATGTCGAGATCGGAGCGAACGGCGAGCGCGGTACGGCGCTCACCGCGCGCGTCATCGAACTTGCGCAGCTCGACAATCGAGCCGGGAGCGCTGTCGCCGGCCGCATCGAGATCGGGCAGCTTGATGTGATGGGTGCGGCCATCGACGCCGTCGACGACAGCATAGGCCGAGCCCTTCAGCTCGTCGTCGAGACCGCGATCGACCAGGCGGCCGATGATCGGCTCATCGAGGCTCTCACCGGCCAGCACATAGCTGGCCGAGCCGCGTTCGATGCCGCAGTCCGTCAGCGCCTTGTGCATGCGCTTGATAATGTCGCCGCGCTCGCCGAGTTCGCGCAGCACCGCTTCGGCTTCCGGCTTGATGGACCATTGCGAGTGGCCAACCTGTCCAGCCAGGCCAAGGACTTCCAGCTTGCGCAGCCGTCCGACCTTCAGGGCATGAAACTCGTCTGGCTGGCGATCCGGTTGCGGCGCAAGATCGATGATGCCGGTTTCTCGTGCATCCCGGACAAGCTGACGGTCGAGCTGGGTCCATCGCTCCGCTTCAATCTGGCGCTCCAGCGTGCGGCGGATGTCGAGGTCGGTGCGCGGCCCCAGCTCCTGGGTGATGAGATCTCGCGCCCGGTCGCGCATCCCCTCCTTGATGTAGTCGCGCGAAATGACGAGATCCTGGCCGTCGTCGCGGACGCCGCGCACGATCAGGTGGACATGGGGATGCTCGGTGTTCCAGTGATCGACGGCCACCCACTCGAGCCGGGTGCCGAGGTCCTTCTCCATCTGCCCGACGAGATCACGGGTAAAAGATTTGAGATCCGACATTTCCACAGCGTGGTCCGGCGAGACGATGAACCGGAAATGATGACGGTCATCCTGGCTTCGCCCGGCAAAGGCGCTGGCGTCAGCATTCTCAGTGTCCGGCCCAAACAGGCGGGCCTTTTCCCCGTCACGGGTCACGCCCTCTCGGCGCAGATAATTGAGATGGGTGCCGAGCGGCGCAGTGCGTGCCGAATGACGCACGACACGCGCCTTGACGACGGCGCCGCGCGAGCGCGACGAAATCAGTCGATTGGCCTGGATGCTGGCGCGCTGGCCGTGACCGAAGCGCGAGCGATTGCCGGCGACCACGCGGCCGGAGCACGATACGCCGCCGCCAGCCTTCTTCGCCGCGGCGAGCGCCTGCGCGATGAAGGGCCGCGCCGATTGTGCCCGGCTGGACCGGATGCGCCCCGGACGGACGCGGAACTCGCGCTCATCGGCCATGGCACAGCCCCGCAATGTTCAAAAGATCGCGCAGAAACAGGGTGCTGGACCGCTTACGAACATTGCGGCAAAGCTGGGAAATGTTCGCAACGGCGCAGAAACCCAAACAAAAACAAACCCCCGACCGCCGCGCAATGTGCGCCCTTTTATCCTGCCCTCTTTCGGTCGTGGTGCCCAGTCCCAGCCCCTGTGCCCTCCATGCCGCGCAAGAGCCCGACAGGCTGCGAACGGGAGGTGAGGCAGTCATGGGACCGGCCTTTCGGCTGTTCGCTCCACGAACAACTCACTTGACTGCGGCACGATGGCTGAGAGATCGTGCACTTTCGAGATCGTCGGAGCGTCGTTCGACAGACGGCCTGCCGGCAGGAAGGTGGGGCCAGAACCATTATCCGGCTGTCGGATAAAATGCGATGCCCGCCCCGAGGTCGGTGCATCCGCTGCCGCCACAATGATGGCGCTTGCGCTTATTTTGCTATCGATGATCGGGCCGAGTGTGGCGACATAGGCACGCGTCTCAGCCGGTAGCGGACGGCCGTTCAGCGAGGCTTCATAGCGCTTGGGGCCAGCATTGTAGGCAGCAAGAAAGCCCGGCGTTCCGTAGCGATTGTACAGCTCCCTTAAATAGGCTGCGCCCGCTAGAATGTTGTCGTGCGGATCAAATGGATCCCCTCCGAGACCATAGCGGGCACGCAATTCGGTCCATGTGTCAGGCATGACCTGCATCAAGCCTATAGCCCCGGCAGAGGAGATCGCACGCGGATTGTCTGCACTTTCGGCTCGCATTATCGCCCTGATCCAGTGGACGGGCATACCAAAACGTCGCGACGCTTCGACGAGGTGCACCGTGTAAGAATCGTCCCGCGCCATCGATGCGGTCGTCGCACATGCGTTGGCCGAAAGACCGGAAAGGAGAAGGAAGGTAAAGCGCCAGGAAAAGCCGCGCATGGGATCAATTGCCCCCGCTGCGCTTGTGACGCCGGCTCCAATGCAGCGACCAGGACGCACCGCAATCATCGTCGCGAAACAGGGTGGCGCGAATGGGTTGCGGCAGCAAGGGATCGTCAATGAGAAGAGCAATATATTCGCCGGCACGCTCGCCAGTACGGTTCCAGCCCACGCCGATCTGTGGTCCGTCTTCGCCCTGATAGATGCGATAGTCCGGCGCATTTTCGATGTCGGTGGGCTCAAGTCGCACGATGGTAATGTCTCGATTAAACGTAAAGGTATGGATACGGCCGGCAAAGCCTGTCGCATCGCGTGAAAACGTGCCGATCTGTGGCATGAATGCCTCCTTGTGGTTGGCGTGAGAGAAGGTCAACGTACGTGGTTCCGGCCATCAGTCGGCAATCGGGGCGCCTCCGAACGCCCAGACAAAGCGACCATTGCCGTTCTCATCCGTGTAGATCGGAGTCGCTCGGCCGACGACGGATTGCGCTGCGACCGGCCCAAAGTAGCGACCGTCGAAGCTGTCTTGGACACTGCAGTTCATCAGGAAGATTTCGTCGTCTGCGACCCGCCGGCAGCCATGCCAGACCGGCAACTGGCGACCGCGCCGATCACGGTCGAGCGCGTCGCCAAGCGGCGTGCCGTCGACCGTGACGGCACTTCCGATCCGGCAGACCTGCTGACCGGGCAGAGCCGCGATGCGCTTCAGCAGCGGCACGCCGCGTGCGATATAGCCGTGCTGCACCATGAAGTCTGCGAGCGGAGCCGGCGGCATCATCGCCACCAGGTCGGCAACAGAAAACCGCCGTTCGGACGTGACGCGATAGAGGCCGATCGGAACGCTCGCCGACGCGTTCCAGATGAATAAGGTCGAGCTTTGAGGGAGCAGGCAAGCCGCCACACCGATCGCCGCAGAAGATAGGAGCATGACAGAAGCGAAGCGGGTCATCCTTCGATCTCCCGTCTCTTCAGCCAGGCATTATGGCGAGCGGATGTATAGGCAAGCGGCTCCTGGTGGGCGAGCATCCGGTTGGCGACATGGCGCCAGTGATCGGGAGCGACATCGCAGGCTTCAATGCCGACCGCCTCTATCGCGTCGATATGGCGCAGCACGCGTTCGACCTTGGCCCAGCCCTCGATTTTCAAGAGAATGTCGCCGCCGGGGCGCACGAACGGCAGCGTCTGATATGGTTCACCCGGTGCGACCGCGCGGACAATGTCGATGCGCGAGATGACGGTGCCGAAATCGTTGGCCGCCCAGCGCACGAAGGCAAAGATGCTATCCGGCCGAAAGGCAAGAACGGATCGGCTGCGGTCGAGCACCTGTTCGTGAACCTCACGACCGAACCTGATCCAATATTCGATCTTCTTCGCAACCCAGATCAGCTCGACATGGGTGAGATTGTCCGCATTGTTGACGTACGGCATCGGATCGCCGTGGCCGCGGGACGCAGCACTATCAGTCATGGGGGGATCTCCACTGATTTGGAATGGACGTAACAAACGACCGGTGGCATCGCTCAGACAGCGCACAAGCATTCGGACCAGGCCCGTGGAAAATCCCACTTGGCTCTGCCTGTTGCTGTTGAATGAGGTCGCTCACTGTGGCCCGCGGGCAGACTTGTCCCTGAGATTGCGTCAGCGCCTTCATCATCGTGCACCTTTAGGCCGATCTTCGAGGGGAAGCTGTGGTGCACCGACAGCATCGGGAGCCGGCATCAGGCACTTACGGACAAGTGACGCCTTTTCGGTCCTTCGCAACGTTAATTCACGACGATCACGCGGTCCCACGGCGAGAGTTTCGCCATCGCGCGCACGTCCTTCAAAGTTAGAATCTTGGTTAGAGTCTATGTTAGAAGTGCGAATTCGCTTTGCGGATCCGCGCGTTAGGTCTTCTCCCGGTTCCCGATAGCACGTGAGCCCAGTTCCCGATGGCACGAGGGTCCGGGTTCCCGATAGCACGAGGCCGTCCACAGGTCGTCCACAGGCGGAAAGCGGCTCGAAGGCGAGCAGTATCCGTCCGCCGAATTCCGCCTCGAGAAACAGCGTGTAACCCGGCAGAGGCTGGCGGCGGATAGTGTCGCGAAGCTCGAAGGCGAAGCGCTTGAAGGGCGAAAGGCTTCCGGACTTGAGATAGAGATGGCGGAAATCGAAGCGCCAGCCATCTCGCTGGCGGCCGCCATGCTTGCGCACCAGCCGATAGAGCCAGCGATCAAGACCGCCGGTCAGATCGAAATAGGCGCGGTCGATGGTCAGGATGAGTGCATCATCGAGAACGGCGCGATAGAACCAGTCTGGCACGATCAACTCGATACCGTCAGCCTTGCCGTTGCGATCGGTACGCTCCTGCCATTCGTTGATCCATGAGAAGCGATGCCGCCGACGTTCGATCGGCTCGCGGATCGACGTCGAGACCGTGGTCGATTGCAACCGGTCGAGTGCGGCCTTGAGGCGTTGATAGTCACGCAGTGACGTGCGTCGCCCGACGAAGGTGAGGATTTCGTATGGTGTCGCCGCCATCAGCCGCGACGTACGACGGCCAGCGTCTCGCGCCTCGACGATCTGGCTTGCCACCCAGATCAGGATGTCGGCGTCCCAGATTGTCGCCATTCCGTGATCCGGCACAGCTTCAACACGGATCGTGATATTGCCGACGCTATAATCGATCGGCTTGACGCGGTGCGTCTTGGACAGGGAGAAGAATGGATAGGCCATCAGATCCTGCGCGTCGCGCACTGCGAAATCACCGGGCAAGGCTCGAAATATTTCGAGCTGTCCACGTTGGAATTCAGATAGCGGCGGATTCGGTACTGCCATTGAAAGACACCTTCGATCAGCGTGAATAGTGGCCAGGCGTCCGGGCCATAGTTGTGGTTTGGCGCTTGGCCGGCAGCACGTCGCCGCGCGGATCGGAGGTCGAGACGACAGCCCCTCGGGCCGCCCAGGCTTGCAGTTCATCGACGGAATAGACGACGCGGCCACCCAGTTTGCGATAGGCGGGGCCGGTTCCGTAGGTGCGGTGTTTTTCGAGGGTACGGGCCGACAGGCTGAGAAACTCGGCGGCTTCCTTGGTGCGCAGGAAGCGTGGCGGCAGAACGGCGAGATCAGGTCGCATGATCGTGTCTCCTTGGTTTTGAGAGCGACCGCCGGCTTTAAGCGGCGGTTGGCGACCACTGTGGGGAAGAATTGGCTTCGCCGGGGATGGGGAAGTTAACCTGGTCAAAATCTCCATCCCGGCCTCGACCGAGGTCTCTAGGCTCTGCGCCGATGCCGCAGGAGCTTGAGGTAGCCACCACCGATCAGGGCAAGTCCGCCTTCAACCAGCCCGATCGCCGCGTCGCGCAACGCCGATGTTTTCCAAGGGTCGGAGGCGACGCGCTCGCGTCCGTAAAGAGCAATCGCGATGTCGCGATAGCTGGCGCCATTCGCCCGCCCATCGGCGGCCCGCATCATCAGGCGCAGGCGCCGCCGCTGTTGCACCGTCATACGTGTGTCTTGAGGCATCGATCCTCCTTGCAGGGCGCGCCAAAAACGGCTCAGCGCTTCAAGGCGACCAAGAATGTCGGTGTCCAAGGGTATCAAGGCCGCTAAGGGTTTGTTCTCAACCTTGTCTGCAAGAAAAAGAAGCTGCATGGCGCCATCGCCTGGATGGACGGTATGGACCCCCTCGTCGCTGTGGCGACAAGCCAGAGATCCCGCACTTTCCATCGTAGAGGCAGACGGCAGGAATTCGGGCGATTGGGTGAGAATGAGGATGGCCGGATCAGCCAGGGGAGACCAGAGCACCTCTTGTGCGAGCGCCGACAAATCGGGTCGCGCCGGGAAATCGCAACCCCCAGCGACGCTGGACAGCCGGCGAGAACGCGACCGACTCCTGCTTCGTCCTCACCAGCGTGCGATAATGTTGCTGATAGGGTTCGTGACGCCGAAGGCACTCCCAGGCCAAGCCTTCGATCGGCAGCGTATCGAAGAAGTCATAAGCATCGCTATCGTGCCAGCGCGACGTATCTGGCTTCATCACTCAACTCCTCGCAGACGCAACATAAGTCGAGCGAAATTGATTCCGGCGATCTGCTCATACGGGAAGGCCGGTGTCGTGCATCGGGTGATGCAACAAGCGCATCACCGCCTCCGAGCGGATCCTCGGAACCGGACGTGGGTTTACGCAAGAGGTGCCTATAGCCAGCTTGGATTATCCAACGCGCGCGCTCCAAATGGCTGTCATGAACGCGCCGGGCACGCTCCGCCTCCAGGCGGGGATCGATACCGAACAACACATGCGCGGCTTCCCGCCAATCGGCACCATCAGCTACGGCATCGAGCAGACGCATATAGAGTTTGATATGTGCCCGATCATAGTCGGTAAGTTGATCACTTACCGGGGCGATATCGTCGAACGGTTCAATCACAGCCTTGCCCGCATCTCATGTCCAATCGGGAGCGAAGCGTAGATTATAGCAAAACCACCATCTAAACGGAGGCTGAGATGAGGCATCAGGCGATGCGGATTCCGCATCACGCACCGCAGATAAATGAGGGATATATACTCTATCACCGGAGCTACTGGCCTCGTGATGTATCGCCGTCTGCTCACACGCGTCAGTCGAGGATTCGATGGCCCCGACTTGTTAAGCCGGGGCCTCTTGCCCGGAGTTTAGTCGCCGCGCCGCCCGTTCGGGCGCGACCAGATCAACGAGTAGTTCTCGCCATCCTCGTCGTCGAAGAGGTTGGCGTAGATCGGGGCGTTAAAGCTCGGATCGTCAAGCTTGAGGCCCAGGTAGAGGCGATCCTCGTTGGAGCGCTTGGACCAGGCGGCGCCAATCTCGGCGCGGCCGACCAAAACCCGGTGGCTGGGGGCGTTTTCGCCGGTGGCGCGCTGGTCTGGGACGATGCGAACGTTCTTGGCCTGGAGCGAGAGGGTGACGATTTCGCCGGCGAACTCGTTCGAGCCGGTCTTCTTGAAGGTGCCGATAGTCGCCATGGTAGTTCTCCTTGATCTCTGTTTCCGAGCCCGCGCCATTGCGGCCTTATATGAGGAGCCACTCGTCAAGTTGCTGTTCGAGCGGCGGGTTGGGGTTTTTCGTGACGCCCCGGTACAGGGCGTCACACTGGGAGAGATCAGTCACCGGAGCGGCGGTTCGGCCGCGACCAGATGAGGCTGAAGGCCTTGCCATCTTCGTCTTCGACCAGATTGGCGTAGAGCGGAGCGGTGAAGCTCGGGTCGTCGAGCTTGAGACCGAGATAGTTGCGGCCCTCGTTGGACTGCTTGGACCAAGCGGCTCCGATTTCGATGCGGCCGACGAAGACGCGGTGGCTGGGAGCGTTGTCGCCGCTGGAGCGCGTATCGGAAACGATGCGGACGTTCTTGGTCTGGAGGGAAAGGGTGACGATCTCGCCGCTGAAGTCGTTGCCGGATTGCTGGAAGGTTCCGATGGTAGCCATTGTCGTTCTCCTTACTGAGTTGCCGAAGCCGCCCCTTGCGACCTCGATAGCGGTCGTGAGGCGCCGATCCGACCGACTGCATCCCAAAGGGACCGCAGCGCTAGCGCAGGACGGCGAAAGCCGGACTTGTTGTCCCGCGAGGAATGCAGCAAAGCTGCAGGGGAAGAAGTTCGGCGAAGCCGTTGCAGGATCAGGTCAGATTGGCGTCAGACCCGCCTGAAGAGAGGTCGCAAGGGGCGGCTTCCCGGACACCGGTCTCGCGAGAACGATGCTGGCAACGGACTTCCAATTTTAAGCCGGCACTGCTGGCAGATCTGAGTTCGCCCGGTGAACCTTGGTCTGAGCCCGTTTCTGATCCGCGCCACGCACGTATCAACCTCATATCCGGTCGCCGTTCCAACGGCCGCACCATAATCCCGCCTGCGGCGGCGAGGGCTCAGGAGGACGAGACCATTCTCGATGACGGCGTTTGAAGCCAGGCCGCAATTCGGTCGTCCACCTGGTTCCGGCGAGGCTGATCAGGCCTGTGCCGAACTGTTATGCGCTTACGTGGTCATGGCCTGATTACCGCGCCCTCGATCAAGACGCCCGCGCTTGCGTACTTCCAAAGTGCCACCACTAGCTTACGCGCCAGCGCCGTGATCATCACCTTCTTGAAGCGGCCGCCGTTTTGCGCGACCCGCTCATTGAACCAACGACTGAGCGTTGATGATGGCTGGTGCCTCAGCCAAAGCCAGGCCATCTCCAGCAAGGTTGATCGGAGCCGAGGATCCCGGACTTGCCGATCCCCTGTTCCCGATCAATCGAACCACTCTGCCAAGGCGTTGGTGCTAAACCCGCATACGCAGCAACCTGTCGCCGGTTGTCGAAGTGCCGGAATAGACCCTCGCCCCACAGCTCAGCGGCGAACTCGGGCCCGATGCCAACGACCTTAGACAGCAAAGCCACCTCTCGCGCAGATTGTCGTTCTTCGATAAGCATGTCGTCACGCTCTGCCTCGACCTCCTTGATCTGATCGATCAGCAGCTCCATGCGGGCAAACTCTCGCAAGACCTGCCGCTTCATGTTTGGGGGCAAAGGTCGCCCGTCGCCCGTACGAAGCATCTCCAACTGCTCTCGTCGATCGCGACGCAAGGGATCGTAACCGGTGACGCCCTGCGAGAAGAGCAGACCTTTGATACGGTTACTATGTCGGATACGCTCTTCCATCAGAACTTTCCGCTCCCGCACGATGCGCCGACGATCTTCTTCATCCGGATTCGGAACTCGCAACATCGAGCACACCCGCGGCTCTCCGCGCTTGAACGCAAGCAAAGCCCGGATCAAACTCTCCCCGTCTAACCTGTCGGTCTTCACCCGCCGTTTGCGGCGTGACGTGGCAATCGAGGCTGCATCAACGACATGGCTCTCATAACCCTCGGCTGTCAGCGCGCGGTGAACCCAGAAGCCGTCGAGGCCGGCCTCCTGGATGATAACGAATGGATATGGACGTCCGGTTCGGTCGTAAACCTTCCGCTTCAGGGCCGTGAACTGGGCAAGGAGAGTGCCAATGTCGCCTCCGGAGATAATGTGGCGGGACATCTTGTCACCGGCGCCCGGTGACATCGTGGTTAGCAACCACGTCTTTTTACTCAATTCGATCGAGGCGAAGATTGCCCCTAGTTCCCCTTGAGGAGTACCTGCTGCATGAGCATTATCTTGCGACATCGTCCTGCTCCTTTCCGCAACGGCGTTGACGTCAACCAGATCAGAACAGATCGCCGCCATTACTCATAGGATCTCGATGGCGATCGGTTGGCCGGAGGTGATCGACGGCGCACGCCGCAGGGGCCTGACAGCTAAGGAGGACTTTCTTGTCTCGCGAGGAATGGCGGCGCAGCCGGCAGGGGAAGAAAGTTTGACGCGGCTGTTGCGTTATAGGCGATCGAGGCGCAGCCGGCCTTCGGCCAGATCAGGCCATTGAAGAGGCCGTTTGGAGCGATCGAGGTACGGTCAGATGACGGAGAAGATGGCGGCCATCCCGCATCGGCAAACCGGCGTCGCGGCATGCTCGCCGGCTTCGTTTCCTCCCGGCAGGCCTACGCTGCTGCATCTGACCGTCCACCGGCCCTCAGGGAGATCGCCGCCCCGGATGTCCGGTGCCCGTCGAGACATGGCTCTGCCCCTAAAGCGCGCCAGAGGACCGCTTCTCTGGGCCCAGCATTGATCCGCGCCGCACACGCCCATCGCTCCGACATGAGACGACGGGGGCGACCACGCCCACTGCTGCCTGATCCTCCTGACGGCGATGACGACGATCAGGCCTGCGCAAGATCCCGGCCGGACGGCCCCGGGGCTGCTGCCATTCCCGCTACCCGCACGAAGGCAGTGATGCCAACCGCGACCGCGCCGAAAACGGAGAATGCGATCTGCCACGCGTCGGACGGCATCAGGTGCTTCACGATGCCACGGGCCGCATGGAAGCCGGCGATCGCGGCCGGCGCGACGAAGGCAGCCACCACGACCAGTTTCAGCCACATGGTCCGAACGAAGGTGATGAGCAAATGGCCGGCGGCGAGCGTGATGGCGGCCGCGACGGCGCCGATCAGTATGGCGCCAGGAATGCCGGCGCCTGTGCCGTGCGCCCAGGCGCCCGCGGTCACGCCGATGAACGCCGGCAGCGCGAAGACGGCCAGCGTGAACAGCAGCCAGCAAAGCAGGCCGATCGCCGCGAGGGATGCAAGTATTGCGAGGATAATCATGGTGGTGGCCTCCGTGTGGACAAGGTCTGACGGTCGCGCCTTCCACCACCACCACCACGGCGCGCACGAAGTATAGCGCAAGAGGGACGGCGCCGGGAGCAGAAATCGGCGGCAATTTCCGCACGTGCGGCCGGATCGCCCCGGTCAAGGGGCGAAGGGATCGATCTGATGGACGATGGCGGCGGTGTCGCCGTCATATTCACTGGCGGGCGTGACCGACAGCGTGCCGTCGCCGGCCCGGAAGATGATGATGGCCGCCATCAGCGTGATGGCGAGGCTGAAGGCGAAGGCTTGGGCGTCGTTGAGGGACATCGATCCGGCTCCTGGTTCGAGCGGAGGACCATCCCCCGCTGACAGGCGCCCGAGGTGTCGGATTGAGCGCTGCAATCACCGCGAAGGCGAAGCCGCAGCCGCGGCATGCTCGCATAGCCGACCCTTTACGGGTTGATGGCGTCAAGCGATCAGTCTGACCAAGGATCAGCGCAGAAAAGCGGGAGTGGTGCTCGGCGACGAAAGCCGTTCGAGTTTCCGATCAGCCAAGGTGAGCCAAACGGAGCCAAACGGAGCCAGGCGGAGCATTGGCGATGAAGTCCCTGTAGGCATAGTCGATGAGGTCGCGCACCAGCTCGAGCAGCCCGCCGACCGGCAGACCGTCGAACGGATCGCCATGGGCCATGCCGTTGCGACGCTGACTGAGGCTCGGCTCCGAGGCGCCGGTGACGAAGCCGATCGCCGTGCCGCCGGTGCGGACGATCATCGGGATGTGCGCGTCGTCGAGGCCGTCGACATCGACCATATGTTTCAACAGCGTGGCGAAGGAGCGCTTCTTCTTCGGAATCCGGTCGCCATATCGGTCCATCACCGTCAGTTCCAGGGCGATGAGCGCGGCGAGCTCGCCGGCCTTCAGCACGTCGAGATCGATCCAGCCGAGAAGATAGAGCGCCTGCGCGCGCCTGAATTTAAGCTGGACGATGGCGGGTATGCGAGCGTCGATGCCAAGGCCGACGATGAACCGTCGCCATTCGTCGGGTTCGTTGAACTGGATCATTCCTCCGGGGAGCCCGGGCGATGGCCATGGCATGATCAGGGGCGCATCGCGCGCGGTGAGTTGAATGTGATCAAGGTGCAGATGTGCCTCCTGTCGGCGAGAACTCAATGTTTCTTCCGACAATACCAGATTTCGATCAGTCGTTTGAAGTCGTGCAGCGCTCACGCGCTGCCGAACTTCCAGACCGGGATGCCGAGCTTCTTGGCCTTGTCGGCGAGGTTGTCGTTGATGCCGGTGCCCGGGAAATGCATCACGCCCTTCGGCACGATTTCCAGCATAGCATCATTGCGTTTGAACGGGGCTGCCCGGCCGTGCTTCGTCCAGTCCGGCGCGAAGCCGATCTGCGGCACGTTGCGGTTCTTCGCCCAGAGTGAGGCGATCTTCTCGGCGCCCTTCGGCGACTTGCCGTGGACGAGGACCATGTCCGGGTGCTTCTCGTGGACCTGGTCGAGCTTGGCCCAGATCAGCCGGTGATCGTTGTAGTCGAGCCCGCCGGTGATGACGACCTTCGGACCGGGAGGGAGGAGGACCTCCTGATCGGCTCGCTTCTTCGCCATGAGGAAGTCGCGGCTGTCGATCATCGCCGAGGTCAGATTGCGATGGTTGACCTTCGATCCGCTGCGCGGGAGCCAGGGCTTGCCGACGTGGCGTTCGTAGTGTTCGACGGCCTGGTCGCGCATCAGCTCGAAGGCGTTCTGTCGCTCGATCAGCGTTATGCCCTCGGCGATCAGGCGCTCCAGTTCGACCGACTTCACCTCGCTGCCGTCCTGTTCCCGCTGCGCGCGCTTCTGTGCTCGCTCGTTGTCGTCCAGTTCTCTGCCGATCCGTTCTGTGGCGCGGTGGAAGACGTTGACGGTCGACCACAGGAGATCGTCGAGGTCGGGCTCGAGGCGCGTGTCCTCCAGGGTGCCGATCAGGGCGTCGAAGATGTCGGCGACGGCGCCCGCGACCTGGTTGCCGTCGGGCAGAAGCCGCTGGTCGGGCTCGTCAGCGAAGGAGCGGTAGCCGTTGAGCTGGAGTTCGTTGAGGAGATGGTCGGTCGGTGAAGAGGCTTGGGTAGCGTTGTAGTCGTCGTACTCGCTCATGGGATGCTCCGTCGGTTGGACCGCGACCGTCGCGGCCTTCTTGGGCAAACGAAGCCCACGGGCCGGACGGCCGGGCACCCGGAGCGCGGGCGGAGGGCTCGATGGCAAAGGCCGGCTATTTTGTCTCGCGATGGAAAGGCGCGGCAGGCGCCGCCGGAAAATAGTCGGCCGCCGCCATTGCCCGGCTGGCCGGCTTGTGGGCCGATCGCCCTCTCGAAGGCCGAGGCGCGGTCCTCTCCGATGATTGGTGCATCCAGCGAGCACGGCGCGGCCCGCCACCTCGTTCTCTTTACCGGCTATGCCAAAGCCATGAAGCGGGCCACGTCCTGCGGTGCGACCTGCAACCGGGCTTCTGTCCGCAACGCGTCCAGGCCGAGGGTGCGGAGATCCTCGTTGAAGTCGCTTAAGCCCGGCGAGATCACGATCGCCTCGATCCCGGCCGCATTCGCCCGTTCGATCAGGGTATCGCGCGCGCCGTCACCGGCCGGATCGTTGTCGCGGACGATGTAGAGCCGCCGCAGCGTGTCGGGGAACTGACAAGCGGCGAGATGAGCCGCGGAGAGCGCCGCCAGCATAGGCATGTCGGGAATAACTTGTCGGAGCGACAAGACGGTCTCGATGCCTTCGCCGGCCGCCATCACATCGCTTGCCGTTCCGAAACGGACTGCGTTGCCGAGAAGGTCGCCGATTGCGCGCCTCGGTGTGTCGATCGGCGCCTTGTCGCGGCGGCGTGGATCGAGCCAGGTGCGATGCGCCCCGGTGATCTTGCCGTCGAGGTCGGTGACGGCGGCGATCATCGCCGGCCATGTCTCGGTCAGCGAATGCTCGTCGGGGCGATAGTAGTAGCGCGGGTGGTAATGCAGGCTTCCGGTTCCGCGTAAATCCGCAATGCCGCGTTCCCATAAGTACGCCTGTACGAGCGTGCCGTAGATCGGCTGCGACATGCGAACCAGACGTCGGGCCGCCTCGGGAGAGCCATGCGGCGCCGGGCTCTGCTGCTGCTGCTGGCGATGTTTGGGCTCGGGTGGCGGCATGTTGAGGAAGGCCCGGGCCTCTTCAGTAACGTCCTTGAAGTCGACCAGGCCGCAGCTTTCACGGATCACGTCGAGGAGATCGCCATGCTCGCCGGTCGCCGCGTCGGTCCATTTGCCCGCAAGGCCCTTCGACGAGTCCTTCAGCCGGACGTACATGGAGCGGCCGGGCATATTGTGCACATCGCCTACCAGCCAGTAGTGGCCCTCGCGGCGTCCACTGGAGAGGTAGTGGCGGCACACCGCTTCAACGCGATCGGCAAGTCGGCGAGCGAGATCATGTGAATTCTGGGTCATGACAGTGTCCCCATGTAAAAAGGCCCGCCGTCGCTGGCGGGCCAAGCTCCGCAGGTCGGTTGACGGTTTATTCGGCCGCGATCACCTGGGGAACGTCGTCGGCCGCACCATTGTCACCCGATGTGGTCTGATCGCCCATAGCCGTTTTGCCGTCTTCTGCGGTCGTTTGCTCGGTGGCCGCGCTGGCCGGCATGGCGTCGGCCTCTAAAGCTTCGGCCGATCCATTGCGCGGTGTGCGGAGGGGCTCGGGCAGCCAACCGCTGTCAGAGAGCAACGTTTCCGCTTCCGCTGCCATGTCGCCCTTCTTCAGGTGCTCGATCCGGTCGGCGGCACGCTGACCCTTCACTTCCGCAACGGCCTGAAGGATGCGGGCCTTGGTCACCCGACCGAAGAAATTATCCACGGTCGGCTTCCATCCGGTGGCTGCCATATCGAGGTTGACTGCCTGGGCGAGCTGGTCAGCATGGGCAAACGCCCGCGGGCGCCGGCTCCAGGCTTCGTACACGGCGTTGACCGACAGGCTGACGACATGGGCGAAGAGGTCGGCCTGACCCTGTCCATCGAAGTCCTGCAGCACATCCCAAAGATCAGCGGATTCCTTTGGAAGCCGTTTCGCCCAGCTCTCGTGGCGCACACGAATCGCTTCGGCAGACGTGCTGTCATTCAGACCCGGCGCCTGGGCGCTGAAGCCGATGCTCTTCACATCGAGCTCCAGGCAGCTATCCGATCCATAGTGGTAGAATGTCTTGAGTGTCAGGACATGCAGCGCCGAGAGGAAGGCGATATCGGGCCGCTCGCCGAGTGCTTGACGAATGCCGAGCGTGCGATGCGACGTCAGCTCAGTCATCAGCCGATCGGATATCGGCGACAGGCCGTTGTCCTCCTCGGGTTCTGAGATGGGTTCGCCTGCGATCATGACATTGCCACCAACGTCGTCGCGGGCTGCCAGGGCGCAGATGGCCTGTTCATCATCGGCCGCATCGATCTCCGGCTCCGCAGGTCGCTCGTCCTCCGGCCGCACATAGCCGCGCTCAACGCGCAGGCGGCCGTCATGGGTGATACTGATGAAGGCACCGGCGCGTACGATGTCGGCCGGATCGAAGACGACCGGCCGCGTTTCGAAGCCCTCCAGCGCCGTTTCAAGCTCCGACAGGCGCTCATCGACCGCATCCGGCATTTCGTCGCCCTCCCGGTATTCCTCGGACAAGCGATCGAACTCGGCCTGAAAGGTGGCGCGGGTCGCTTCTTGTTCTGCCGTGAGCGGCATGGTCTCGCCGCGAAGCTGACGAAAACCTAAGGCGTGGCCATAGGCGAAGTCGGCCGCGACCTCGATCCACCTCCAGCCCTCTGCAGCGACAGCCTCGGATTCAGCCTTCAGCTTTTCGGCTACCATCTGATCGACCAGCGCCACATCCTGCAGCCAGCCACCGTCATCGCCTTGGAACAGATCACGCAGCACCATGCCGCCTGCAGCCACATAGGCGTCGGTGCCGATGAACTGCGCCCGCTTGTCGGAGGCGCGGACGGCACCTTCGGTCAGCATGCGGCGGATGGTGTAAGGCTGCTTGTCGTAGGATGACTTCAACCGGTCGAAGACCTGCTCCTGCCGCTCATGGTCACCGGAGACGGTAAAGGCCATGAGCTGATCA
Source organism: Rhizobium sp. P44RR-XXIV (assembly GCF_001999485.2). NCBI lineage: Bacteria > Pseudomonadati > Pseudomonadota > Alphaproteobacteria > Hyphomicrobiales > Rhizobiaceae > Rhizobium > Rhizobium sp. P44RR-XXIV. Next base: position 26,610 of record NZ_MPVZ02000022.1, read on the forward strand.
AGGGTCATGCCATCCTCGGCATAAACGTCGAGCAGCGGCGGCGAGACCGAGGCAAGCTTCAGCCGCTGCTTCACCACGTTGACTGAGACGAAGAAGGCGGCGGCGATTTCTTCCTCGGACTGACCTTTCTCGCGTAGCGCCAGGAAAGCCCGGAACTGATCGAGTGGATGGAGAGGCGCGCGCTGGACGTTCTCAGCAAGCGAGTCCTCCTCCGCGATGCCGCCCTCGCGTACGACGCAAGGAACCGGAGCCGTCTTGGCAAGACTCTTCTGCTTTACCAGCAATTCCAGTGCCCGGTAGCGTCGGCCGCCGGCCGGGATCTCGAACATGCCGGTCTCGACGCCGGTCTGGTCGATGATGGGCCGGACGCTGAGGCCCTGCAGCAGGCCGCGACGGGCGATGTCCTCGGCAAGCTCTTCAACCGAAACGCCGGCCTTGACGCGCCGGACATTCGATTGGCTGAGCACCAGTTGATTGAACGGAATGTCGCGCGAGGGCGACAGGGTGATCTTCTTCCTGGCAATAGCCATAGGGATATACTCCGCGACGGGCGGCCGAAAGCCTCTCTCTCGGCCTCCAACCCGTCACGAAGCAAGAGCGCCGCCCTCTCACTCTGGAGGGCAGCGCCGCAAACCCGACGATCAGGAAAGACGGAAAGGCACGCAGCCGGAGACGCGCCGATCCGCGTCTCCGGCTTCCCGGGAGTCAGGCTGCCCGATCGAGCAGCTTCTTCGCCCGCGCCTCGAGGTCGAGACGCGCGTCCTGATGGGTCTTGTCCCGCGCGACCGCCGTGATGCCCTGCACGAAATCGAAGACGCTCTCGGGCTTGCGGCCTTCCTCGGCCAGCACCGTCTCGATGATCTTCGTGGTCTCGGTCTTGGAGAAGCCGCGCTTGCGAAGGAATTCGCTGCGATCGTCGTCGGTGCGGGCAACGATCTTCTTCTGCGCTGCCTTGATGCCGTTGACGAAGGGCATGGGTGAGGAGTTGGCGAAGCGGGTCAGTGCCGGCGCCGCTTCATGCGCAAAGCGAGAGGCTGCGTATTTTGAGTGGCGGATGGTGATTTCCTCGAAATCCTCGACGCCCCAGAGATTGCGGTTCTGGCACACGGCACGGAGATAGAAGCTCGCCATGCCGAGCGTTTTAGCCCCGACCTCGGAGTTCCAGCAGTAGAAGCCCCGGAAATAGAGGTCGGGCGAGCCGTCGAGCAGCCGGCCGGCCTCGATCGGGTTGAGGTCGTCGACCAGGAAGAGGAAGACGTCCCGATCGGAGGCGTAGAGCGTCGTCGTGTCCTGGGTGATGTCGACGCGTGGGTTGTAGATGCCCGTCGACCAGTCGAGCACGCCCGGCAGCTTCCAGCGCGTGTCGCCCGTGCCGTTGCCGGCGATGCGCTGCACCGCCGACGACCAGCTCATGGTCGAAGATGCGGCCATAGTCGGGGCCGGTGACGGCGCGCAGCTCAACCCGGCCGTCTTCTGTCTCCAGCGTCTTCACCTGTTCGGCTCGATGCGAGCTCAGGCCGTACTGGAGATTGATGCCGGCGAGCGGCGGCGGGAGCTGGCGGAGGTAGGCGGCCGGTGCCCCGACTAGGCTCGCGAGCTGGCCGAAGCTCCAATGTGTCGGCGCGATCAGCGCATTGGTGCCAGGCAGTACCAGCGCCAAGGCGCTCCGCGTCATCGCGGCTGGCCTCCACGCGGATCGCCGCGCTTTCCACCGTCCGGGTCCGGCTGCGCTCGGTCCGGCCGCGCACAGCGGCGTAGAGGTCGGACAGGGATAGGTAACGCTCGTCCGCTGGCCGTGAGAACCACTCCGAAGATACACGACTAATTCTTTTGCCGCGGTTCACATCCACCTTGTAGCCGCCAACGAGATCGCAACCGGGGTCCAGGGCTTTCATATCGGTCATGAGATGTCTCCATGACGGGCGCCGGAAGCCTCTCTCCCAGCCCTTAACCCGTCATGAAAATCCGGTCCGACCTCTCACTCTCGATGACGCCGACACCACGAAGACGGCAATCAGACCCGAACATTGACCCCTCCTCAATATTGCCTCCCCTTCAGCGGTCCCGCTTTATTGCCGCTCATGCCGGGAGCACCCTGCGGCATTCCGGGAAGCGCGATGCCGACGATGGCGGGATGCTCGGACAGCAGCTTCTTGACGATCTCCACTGGAACGAGCCCATCGACCACGTAACCATCGACGAACATGGTGTGGCAGCCTTCGAGATCGGGCGGAACACCGGCTTTCGCACTGATCCGCGTCAGGTCATCGGTGGGTTTGAAGTCGATGTCAAAGCCATTTTTCTGCAAATAGGCGGCATAGGCCTCGCAGCAACTGCATTGCGGATTCTTGTAGAGAACCGCGTGGATCGGCGCGGCAAGCGCCGGCGGTGCCGCCGATATCAGGGCGACAAGACCCACAAGACGAATGATCTTCTTCATGTGCAAAACCTCCCTGTTGTTTTCGAGGTCACAACTTCGCTCGAATGCTTGCCGCGCGAACCGAACTGACCATCTCCAGGTCGATGACGGTGATTTCGGACGATCCACAGACCTCATCGGTAGAAAATGTATTTGATGAGGGCGGCGATCACGAGGACGACCAGGACCAGCCCGAGAAGACCCGCGAGACCCATGCCCCACATCATGCCGCTGCCCATCATGCCGTTCATCAAGTGCGGTCTCCCATTGTTCATCAGCGACGTTGAATATAGAAGCTTTTCTCATCTGTTGATGTTGCGCCGATCAACGCCATCATCCGGGGGAGAGCGGGCTTCGTCTCGAAGCCCGCTCCGGTGTCATTCCGCTGCCTCGAGCCTGCCTTCACTCTCTTCGCTGGATTGATCGGACAGGGACGCGGCCTGCAACCGCCATCCCTTGACCAGCCCATAGACCGCCGGAATGACAATCAGCGTCAGCAGTGTCGACGACACCATGCCGCCGATCATTGGCACGGCGATACGCTGCATGATCTCCGACCCGGTGCCCGTCCTCCAGAGGATCGGAACGAGACCCGCCATGATGGCGACGACCGTCATCATCTTCGGGCGGACGCGCTCGACCGCGCCGACCATGATCGCCCTGCTGAGATCCAGCATCGAGAAGGAACGGCCTTCCTTTTCACAGACTTCGCGCTGTTCCTTCAAAGCATGGTCGAGGTAGATCAGCATGATCACCCCGGTCTCAGCCGCGACACCCGCGAGTGCGATGAAGCCGACGGCGACGGCAACCGAGGCGTTGAAGCCCATCCACCACATCAGCCAGATGCCGCCGACCAACGCGAATGGTAGTGACAGCATGACGATCATCGTCTCTGTCAGCGCCTTGAAGTTGAGGTAGAGCAGCAGGAAGATCAGCGCCAGCGTCAAGGGGATGACGACGGCGAGCCGCGCCTCGGCCCGTTCGAGATATTCGAACTGGCCGCTCCAGGCGACGGAATAGCCAGGTGGCATCATCACGCTCTTTGCCACCGCCTGCTGTGCTTCCGCAACGTAACCGCCGAGATCGCGGTTGGCGATGTCGACATAGATGTAGACGGCGAGCTGGCCGTTCTCTGTGCGGATCGTGGTGGCGCCGCGGGTCAGCTTGACGTCCGCCACCTCGCCGAGAGGTACCGTTCCACCGCCCGGCAGCGAGATCTGTACCTCCCTGGCGATCGATTGCGGATCGCTCCTCGAGGCTCTTGGGTACCTAATCGCCACACCATAACGTTCCCGGCCTTCGACCGTCGAGGTGACGACCTCGGAGCCGAGCGCCATGCCGACGACATCCTGGACGTCATTGATGGTAAGACCATAACGCCCGAGCGCCGTCCGATCCGGAACGATATCGAGATAATAGCCGCCGATCACCCGTTCCGCATAGGCGCTCGACGTTCCGGGAACCGTCTTCAGCACGGTCTCGATCTGGCGAGCGATCTTCTCCATCTCGCCGAGATCGGTGCCGTAGACCTTGACGCCGACGGGCGTCCTGATGCCGGTCGACAGCATGTCGATGCGGGCGCGGATCGGCATGGTCCAGGCATTGGAGACACCGGGGAACTGAAGGGCCGCGTCCATTTCCTGTTTCAAACTGTCGGTCGTCACCCCTGGCCGCCATTCCGATTTCGGCTTCAACGTGATGATCGTCTCGAACATTTCCGTTGGAGCAGGATCGGTGGCGGTGAGCGCGCGCCCGGCTTTGCCGAAGACGCTCTGGACCTCGGGGAAAGATTTGATGATGCGGTCCTGCGTCTGCATCAGTTCGGCGGCCTTGGTGATGGATATGCCGGGCAAGGTGGTCGGCATGTACATCAGCGTGCCCTCGTCGAGATTGGGCATGAACTCGCTGCCGATATGTTGGACGGGCCAGACCGTGACGCCGAGGATCGCGATGGCGGCCAGGATCGTCAGTGACTTCGCCTTCAGGACGCCGGATATGACCGGGCGATAGACCCAGATCAGAAATCGGTTCAACGGATTCTTGTGTTCGGGAACAATGTACCCCCGAACGAAGAGGATCATCAGCGCAGGCACCAGCGTTACCGACAGCAGAGCGGCGGCCGCCATCGAGAAGGTTTTGGTGAAGGCGAGTGGGCCAAACAGACGGCCTTCTTGCGATTCCAGCGTGAAGATCGGCAGGAATGACACCGTGATGATCAGCAGGCTGAAGAAGAGAGCGGGGCCAACCTCGCTGGCGGCCTCGACCAAGATGTCGATCCGGGGTTTGTCCGGTGGAGCGCGTTCGAGATGTTTGTGAGCATTCTCGATCATGACGATGGCAGCGTCGATCATCGCGCCGATGGCGATGGCGATACCGCCGAGGCTCATGATATTTGCGCCAATGCCCAAGAGCTTCATGGCGATGAAGGCCATCAGGATGCCGACGGGGAGCATGATAATGGCGACAAGAGCGCTGCGGACATGGAGTAGGAAGGCAATCGTCACCAGGGCGACGACGATGGATTCCTCGACTAGCGTGCCTTTCAGGGTCTCGATAGCGGATTCAATCAGCGTCGAACGATCATAGACTGGGACGACCTCGGTGCCTGCCGGAAGGCTGCCTTTGATGGCGTCGAGGCTCTTCTTCGCATTGTCGATGACCGTCAGTGCGTTGGCCCCGAACCGTTGCAGCACGATGCCGCTTGCGACCTCCCCTTCGCCATTCAATTCAGTGATGCCGCGCCGTTCATCGGGCACAAGTTCTACTCTGGCGACGTCGCTGAGCTTGAGCGGAACACCGTTCTGGCTCTTCAGGACGATACTCTCAATGTCGGGGATGCCTTTGAGATAGCCGCGCCCGCGCACCATGAACTCGAATTCGGAGAGTTCGACCGTGCGGCCGCCGACGTCGGTATTGCTGGCGCGCACCGCATTGGCGACGTCATTGAGTGTGACGCCCTGCGCCTTCAGTCGAGCCGGATCGACGACGATGGAATACTGCTTGACGAAGCCACCGACACTCGCGACCTCGGATACGCCTTCGGACTTCGAGACAGCGAAGCGCACCACCCAATCCTGTAGGGATCGCAACTCGGCGAGCGACAATTGCTTGGCGACAACCGCGTACTGATAGACCCAGCCGACACCTGTGGCATCAGGACCGAGCGTCGGCGTGACGCCCTGCGGCAGGCGGCTCTGGGCGGCATTCAGATATTCCAGCACCCGGCTGCGCGCCCAATAGGGATCGGTGCCATCGTCGAAGATCACGTAGACGAAGGAGACGCCAAAGAACGAGAAGCCGCGCACGACCTTCGACTTCGGCACCGTCAGCATCGAGGTCGTCAGCGGATAGGTGACCTGGTCCTCAACGACTTGCGGGGCCTGGCCCGGATATTCGGTGTAGACGATCACCTGGATGTCGGAGAGATCGGGAATGGCGTCGAGCGGCAGGGACCGCAGCGCGTAAACCCCGCCTGCGACGGCAAGCGCCGCGCCGACGAAGATCAGGACGAGATTGTGGGCGGACCACGAGATGACGCGAGAGATCATGGCTTAGCCTCCTCTGATGTCATGGCGCTGAGCGCCGAGTTCAGATTGCTTTCGGCGTCGAGGAGGAAGTTGGCGGCAACCACCACCTTGTCGCCGGCGGCGACGCCTTTGGTGATCTCCGTCTGGTCCTCGCCCCGAACGCCGAGCTTGACATCCTTCGGCTCGAACTGTCCGTCGCCCTTGTCGAGGAACACGACTTGGCGGTCGCCGGTGTCGATCACGGCACTGTTAGGCACGGCGACCACGGGCTTCGGCGCGCGGCCTCGATCTCCACGTCGGCGTACATATTAGCCAACAGCACGCCATCAGGATTAGGAAGCTCGATACGCACTTTCGTCGTGCGCGTCTGCATATCGACCTGCGGATAGATCAGATCCACGACGCCCTTGAACGTCTTGCCGGGAAGGCTCCGAACGGTTACCTTGACCTCGGCTCCGCTGCGTACCGAACCAAGATTGTATTCCGGCACGTCGGCCATCACCCAGACGTTGGAGATATCGGCGATGCGGAAGAGGATATCACCGGGTTTGGCCATCATGCCTGTGGTCGCCGCGCGCTCAAGGATGATGCCGTCGCGCGGCGCGACATAACCGATGCTCGTCGGCACCTGACGGGTACGCGCTATCGCATCGATCGCTTCTGGCGGAACGCCGAGATTTTTCAGGCGCAGAGCGGAGCCTGCGTCTCCGTTCCCGCGGCCATCGTTTCTCCCAGCTGCGTATTCGGAAGCAGCGCTGGCGATGTCTTTCGAGTAGAAGCTGAAGAGCTTCTCGCCTTTGTTGATGCGGTCACCCGTCGTGACGTTGGCAACGTCGTCGACGAAAGAATCCGTCCGCATCGCGATGACGCTGACGAGGCGCTCATCGAGGGTAACGGTGCCGGGCACCTGGATTTTCCGGCTTATGCTGGCCATCTCCGCGGTGGCGGTCTTGACGCCCGTCCGCTGCAGTTTCCCGAGCGAGACCTTGACCGTCGAGGCATCGCTTTGATCGCCCTCGAAGACCGGAATGTAGTCCATGCCCATCGAGTCCTTCTTCGGCGCCTTGGAGGTGTCCGGTAGGCCCATTGGGTTGCGGTAGTAGAGCAGTTTTCCTTTCGCCGGCGCGGGGTCGGACGACGCTGCGGTCGTTGTCGTTTCGACCGGCTTTGGCGCGGCGGCGTCAAAACTCACATCCTCGCTCGCATGCACGGCCAGGAAATCGCGACCGTCCGCCGTCCTCCTCGGTCCCGCCGAATAAGCCGGACGGCCATTGGGATCCCGATAGTAAATGATCGGCCCGGATCCCGAGGCGCTGACGGCTACGGTAGCTGCCGCTACGCTTTCAACACCAATAATGGAGCGGAGCCATGGTAGGTCAGACAGCGCGACACCACGTTGGCCGGCCCAAAGGCCTCCAGCCCCCACCGCCACAAGGGCGGCGAGGGTGAGGCCGGTTCGACCCCCGTTTTTCATGGAACAGCCTTGAACACGAGCTTGCTTTCCAGCGTGTCTGGCTCGCCCTGGAGCTTGGCGCCGAGCGACAGACGCCAGCCACCAGCCGCGGAAATCTGTGCCTTGAAGCGGTAGATGCCGGGCTCAACCGAAGGCAGGGTCTCGATCGGCGCTGCCATCATCTCCATGCCGTCAGGCGCCATGTCGACGCGCTGCGCTATGATCACAGCGTCTGGCACGACCTTGCTGGAGCGTTTGTCGAAAAGGCGGACGGCAATTATCCCATCACCGCTTTGCCTGATCTCGTTTTGAACGAGTTGGAATTCGTAGTCCTGGATCCCGGCCCAGGCATTGGAGGAGAGGCCCGTGAAGGTCAGGCCGATCAGCGCCGCGGCAGCCGCGCGCTTCAGAGCGAAAAGCGTCATTGTTGTTTTCCTGTATTCATCATTGGTTCGTGCGGATGCACGGAATGGCTATGGCGCAAAGCCACGCATTCACCGCCCGACGCTAGCCGAACGGCTCAAAAGGCCTGGAAAGGCCGCGATGAATTCAGGTTCTCGGAGGCCGGTCTGGCGGTGGGCCGGTTGTTGGATTCCGCATTTGATCGTCAATAAGGCCGACAATAACAAGCCTATCGAGATGAAACAAAGCGAATACCCGCTGTGCGACGCCTGGAACGCACTTGGCCATGCAGATGGTCGCAAGCGGGCAGGATTTCTGGCAATCCGGCAGAGACTGTTTCTGATCAGGACAGCAAGACATGCCGACCGCCATTGCGCCAATATCCGTCATCGCCGCCATTGGCTCAGCCACCATTGCCTCGCCTGCCGATGGAGTTGCCATCGGAGCGGTCACAAGGCCCAAGATCGCCAGGATCGAGAGCAGACGAGAAATGAGGGGCAACAGTCTCATGGCCGATAGACATGGCATATTGTGCGTTGCGGGAAAAGACAGCCGAGTTCACATTTTCGGCACATCATGCTTGGCCCAGGCATGCAGCTTACTCCTCCCAGGGCGACCCGACACCGATACCTTGCTCAGCAAATCATCCGCGTCGAATGCGTGCCGAGAATACGATCCCATATTGACACGGAGGAAAGTCGATGATCCGCACCATTCGAAAGCCTTCCGGTTCGATAACATCACTGACGGTTTCAGGGGACATACGAATGCCGGTTCGCGGGCCACGCGGCACGCCGAGCACCATCGTCTCCTCACGGGGCAAGTGATGCCAGTTCACGATGCTGAACAAACTCTGCGGGCCTGAGCACAGCCTTCGCCGAACGCACAATGGTTAAGAAATAGCTATCTTGACCATAACCGGACAGTCCCATGCGTTCGACCGCCAGAACTCGAAGACGGAAAATCCCCGTCAGCGACCGGGATTTTCCTGCGAGCTCGGGCCTGGCTTTCGGCAGGCCAGGATTCAGTGGTGATGTCCTTCGGGCTCTTCCATGCGGAACGGCAGGACATCCTGTTTATCACCTGCCGTCAGTCTCAGTTCGGCGTCGAATTCATGCGGTTCGGCCGGAGCTTCTGCGCTTTGCATCGCGTGGTGGTCAGTCGCAGACGGAAGCAGCCGAAGCGTTTCGATTACGTTGCCAGGTCGCTTGATACTGACCACGGCCTGAAGGTCATGGGCATGGCTCGAGATCGTCAGCCGCATCCGTTCGCCGTCGGCGGTATCGACGATCTCCAGCGGCCGGTCGCCAGCGGAGAGTTCACCGTGAATGGATCGGGAGCGTGGTGATGTCCTTGCCCACCATGGTTTGTAGCTTCAGCAGGCGACGCGCCGGCAGTGTCGAACTGGATGGTCGCAGTTCCGAGTGGTGCAAGATGAGCATGCAATTCGTTTCTGAGAGCGAGCGCGATGCCGTTTGCCTCGGCGACCGACTTGCCGCTGTCGACGGCGATCGTAACATCGGCATGCAGCCTGTGGCCGAGCCAGCGGGCCTTGACGTCGGTGATCCGCTCGATGCCGGAGACATGTTCGGCGGCGTGATGGATTTCGTCTGTGACGCTCGGCTCGATGCCGTCGAGGCTGCGCGTGATTACGGCACGCGCCGACTGCCAGACGATGCCGAAGATGGTGATGGTGATCAGCAGACCGATGATCGGGTCGGCGAGCGGGAAACCCAACCAAACGCCGAACGCGCCGAGGACAACCGCCAAGCTCGTCAGGCCGTCGGTGCGGGCATGATAGCCGTCGGCGATCAGCGCCGCGCTGTTCATCTCGCGACCAACCTTGATGCGGAAGACGGCGACTACCTCGTTGCCGATGAAGCCGATGATGCCCGCCGCCGTTACCCAGCCGAGCTGCGTGATCGGCTGCGGGTGGATCAGGCGATTGATCGCTTCATAGCCGGCGATGATCGCGCTAAAGAGGATGATCAGAACAATCAGCATGCCCGCGAGATCTTCGACCCGGCCGAGACCGTAGTGGAACACCTTGGTCGCTGGACGCCGCACCAATACGAAGGCGATCCAGAGCGGTATCGCCGTGGTGGCATCGCCGACATTGTGTATAGTGTCGGCCAGCAATGCCACTGAGCCGGACGTGAAAACCACGATCAACTGCAGGATCGCGGTGATCGCCAGGATAACGAAGGACCACTTGATGGCCCAGATCCCGCGCTCGGACGAGGCGATGCTCGGGTCGACGACGCCGTGCGTATGGCCGTGGCCGCCCGCTTCGTCGTGCGAGTGCCCATGCGAACCGTGACCATGGCCCTGATCGGTGGTTCCGAAACCGAACCATTCCTTGATAGTCGCGAACATGAAGTCCTCGCTGGCGTGTTTTGCGGCCACCAACGTACGGTGGCGCGGGGAAAGGCGATGCCTTCCCTATCCCCCAGGAGGGGATATAGTCAAGCGCCGCTACGAACTGAAGGCACATTAAATACCCTACCCGCCTATTCTATAAGTGCCCGAGCGGCTATGATCGGTTCCTTGCAGCATGATCTCGATCGATAGGGAGACCAGATGTCGCACACCACTCGCGAGAAGACCAAATTGATCAATCGAGTCCGCCGGATCCGCGGCCAGATTGAGGGCGTTGAGCGGATGCTGGAGGACGAAAAAAGCTGCGCCGAAGTCCTGCAGCTCATCGCCGGGGTTCGTGGCGCAATCAACGGCCTCATGTCCGAGGTCATCGAAGACCACATCCTCCACCACGTCGCAGATGCTGAGCTGGGCCATAAGGAACGTGGCGAAGGGGCTGCCGAACTGATCGACGTCGTGCGCGCCTATCTGAAGTAGCGAGAACGCCATGACCGGTCAAAACATCATCCGCTTCACCCATGATGGGCTTTCAGTTGACGTGGCCATGACCGTCACAGGCTCTGGACCATCAATCCTGCTGCTGCCGGCGCTCAGTTCGATTTCGACTCGCGAAGAAATGGCGGGCCTGGCGCAGCACCTGGCGCAGGACTTCCGTGTCCACACCGTGGATTGGCCTGGTTTTGGAACGGTTCCTCGGCCGCGCGCCGAATGGACATCCGATATTTTGTCGGCTTTCTTCGGCAGGATCATGAACGAACTGCGGCCACAGGTGGTCGTCGCTGCAGGGCATGCCGCCAGCTATGCGGTCTACCACCTTGCCCGCCATCAGGAAGCTTTGCAGGGCTTAGTGCTTATCGCGCCGACATGGCGGGGACCGTTGCCGACCATGATGGGAGGTCAAAGAGCCTGGTTCGGGCGCATCAGAGCCGCGGTGGACAGTCCGATCATGGGCCCGATGCTCTATGCCGCCAATGTGAGCTCGTTCGTGGTCAAGAGAATGGTGCGTGAGCATGTCTACAGTGATGCGTCGTGGCTTTCTGATGAGCGACTTCGCGAGAAGATGGCAGTTGCACGCGGCAAGGGAGCCCGACACGCCTCCGTGCGGTTCGTGACAGGCGCGCTTGATCGTTTCCCCGATCGCGAGGCCTTCCTTGAGGATATTCGCGCCATTTCCTGTCCGATCCTCATGATCTACGGAGCTGAGACCCCTCGCAGGTCACGCGCCGAAATGGAGGCTTTGGCTGATCTGCCTAATGTGGAATCGGAGCGGCTGGAGTTCGGCAAGCTATCCATTCACGAGGAATTTCCCGACAGGGTAGCTCCTATCGTCGCACGCTTCCTCGCACCGAGCTGAGGCCGCAGCAGGATCGCGCCAACAATACGACAAGCCCGAGAGGCGGAGCACACTGAATCCGGAATGTCCTCTGGCATCCAGATCCCTGGTCGCATCCGGCAGGCAATCAAAGAAGCACCGGGATTGCGACCACTCGGATCGCGACCCCGGCCTTGCTACGGAAAGATGGACGCTAAATTGACGCCCGATCGATTTTTCAATTCGCCAGGAAAATCGGGATACTGCGAACGACTTCGCCGCCATCCTTTGCGATCGAAATACGGGCATAGACCGCATCCTTGATCTTACCTTCGACGATCAAGGTTTTCCCGTTGCCAGGGTTTTCAGTCTTGAGATTGCGGATCTGATAATCTTCCGCCTTCGGACCGATGGCTTGCACGACAACAGCTTCGACGGCGAGCGGTTCGATCGGTGTCGCGTTCTTCAAAAAGAAGAGTTCCCAAGTGGTGGCGTCGACAGGCTTGATCTCCACTTGCAGGCTCCCGTCGAAAGCCGCAAGGGATCCGCCGTTCGGCCCCATAACGGCTTCGATCGGAGCCGCGCCAGGCAGGATGCTTCGCAGGTATGGAAATGGGTCCCATGCCAGACACGGACGCGGACGCGATAGGCACCATCGACCTGACCGCTTGCGACGACCGTGGATCCACTCGCACCAGCCGCGATCGCAAGCGGATGGATCTTGCCGGAAACGTCGATGGCATCCGCCTCGATCTCGTTCGGCGGCGGCGCTTGGTAGTCGGTTACGCCCGCCTCACTGAAGATGATCTCCCATTTTTCAGAGGTCTTGCCAACTATATCGACCATTTGGCCGTGGCCCATATGGATGGAAGGCTGTTCGGACATCTCATGCTTCCCTTTCGAGGTTGTGCCGACTGACGGCGGTTCAAACTATGCCGGCGACAAACCGGAATAAAACCTATCCTCATGGATAGGATAATCATGCATACAAAAGAACCAAGAATGATCGGCGTAGCGTCCACGCATCACCGCTCTCCAAAAAATGCAAATGGGAGACTAAAGGTATTTGGTGATCGCCTTGAACTCGTCGATCGACTGGCGCTCTTTGCGAGAAAGAGAACCAACGACATCCTCGAGGCAGTGATCGAGATGATCCTGGATGAGCGTCTTCTTGGCCTGCGTAATGGCCTTTTCGACCGCAGAAAGCTGCTGGGCGATATCGACACAATCCCGACCGTTTTCAATCATCTGCACGACGCTCCGAAGGTGTCCCTCGGCGCGCTTCAATCGCTTGGCGATTGCTTCATGATGATGATGGATGGTGTGGCCATCGTCGGATTCGGTCATATCTTTTCGTAGTCCATGGTCTGATGTCTGGTCAAGCGGCGGGTTCAAGCTCTTTGTCGATACAAGCGCGGCGCAAGGTTATCCTCATCACCGGACGACGGCGACGGCTGTGTTCCCGGTTTCTACAAAACTGGCGGCGTTCTCCGCTGCATTTGCTTTCATTCGTGTTGCCGGGCCAAAGCAATGCTATCGCCAATATGATCGAAGCTTGATCCGCCACTGCCTGAGTTTAAATTGTGTGAGCCGCATCTTCGTTAGGCACTCCGAAAAGAGGGAGTTTCTGATCGCTCAGGCCAAACCTTTTGCATCCTCACGACCATTTTCGCGACAGCAAGAAGAGCGATATCGGTTGGCATGCCACTCAGCCACAAGTTATTTTCAGTCGTCACTCGGGCATCCCGATAGCGAGACACGCCGATCAACCTACGACATCTATAGGCCGCCTCCATATGGCGATAGGATGCGAGCACAAGGCGACGATATATTCCATCGTATCGGTCGGCGGCTGCTGGCGATATCAGCTAAAGAATTAAAAGCAGTTTCATTATGACTCCGCGCCTTAGACAAAGCACCAGCGCAACGAAAGGCGGTTTGATTGTGGCGGGAGGTAGCAGCAGCGACAATGACATCAACTTCGGTATCCGAAATATCACATCTTGCCGCAAGCGATGTAATAATAAACTGATGGACCCATTGTACCAACCACAGCAGAACATCTCGTTTGGTTGCCTTTAGCCGATGCAAGCCGCTCGGAATTCACAGAACCGAATTACGCAGTGGGGCCTGGCGGCCTCCCTCGTATTTCACATTGTCCTTGTCGCGGCGCTGCTTTGGGCACCTGCTGTAAGTTTACCGCCCTCCCCACCAGAAGAATCAGTGGCCGTTGAGATTGTAACGATGCCACCACCTGCGCATCCGGTCGAGTCCACAAACGTGGAGAAGACGGTACCATCAGTACCGGTGCAAGTAGCCGCTGTTCCCCTCAAAAGCGAAACGGCAGCCGTTCCCACGCCCGTTGCAGCGGACCCGGTCCAGCCAGGCGACCTGACCATTCACGCAACGCAATTCTTTTCGGACAACGTCCTTGCCAATCCACGTAGCAAAGGCGTCAGGACAGCACTTGCGCACCTCGCTCCCGATGAACGTATCATCCAACTCTGCAATATCGAGGCGATGGCGCAGGTTCATAAATGGAAAGCCAGCCTCCAGCCTGACAATTTGGTTGCCTATGCATTGGCTGATCCAAAGGTGTCGACGCACGGCATCACAGCGGATGGCGGAGCGTTTCGTGCAAAGAAGCGCTGGTATGGGATCAAATTCAAATGCGACACCACAGTCGATTTAAAGAGGGTCGCAGCATTCGAGTTTACGGTAGGAGCCGAGATTCCGAAGGCCGAATGGAGCCGCCACTATTTAACAGTCGATGACGGGGCCGCCGAATGACTTTCTTCAGGAAGTCCATCGGCTTATCTAAGAGCCGGCTGTGAATCCGCGGCGAACACTGACCCCACGTTGGTGTAAACCCCTCGGGCTAGACCCATCACAACGCTTCAAACTAAGCCGCCCGCTGGGCAAGTTGGGTTTCAAATTCCTCTAGTGATCGATAGCGAAGCGCGGAATGCAAGTATTCGGTCGTCCATTTCACATTTCATCAAGGTCAGGTGCGAAATGGGGAGGGCTTCGTTGGCCGGCAAGGGACGCGGGCGAACGCGCGATCCGGAAGCCACGACTTGCTGGAGGCTTGCCGTGGTTTCCGGATCACCCGATCAATAGGATTGCAGCATCGCTGCGCCTCCCTCTCCGAAGCTAGGTTCGACACCGAGCAAGGGGGCGGCTCTGCTGACGATATCCCGCACCATCGGTGCTGCCGTATAGGCAGCGATGTTTTGGCCTTGCTCGCCATTCTTTGGCTCATCGCAAAAGGTTAAGACGACGAATTGCGGCTTCTCAATGGGAAAGGCCGCAAGAAAAGCGTTGAAGTTCAGGTTGTTGGCATAGCGCCCGTTGACGACCTTGTCGGCGGTGCCGGTCTTGCCGCCGACATTGAACCCCGCGACATCGGCATTGCGGCCAGAACCTTTGACACCATTCAACTTAAACAGGTATCGGACATCGTCGCTCGTCGATGGCTTAACGACTAACCTAGCCGCGGCGGCTTGCTCGCGGCGGTGCAGCAAGAATGTTGGATTCATTAACCTGCCGCCGTTGACGAGCGCAGCACCTGCAACGGCTGTTTGCAATGGCGTGGTTGCCACGCCATGCCCAAAGGAGATTGTGATTGAATTGATCTTCTTCCATTCCTTCGGCTGAGACGGCGATTTCACCTCGGGAAGCTCCGTCTGAAGCCTGGTCAGCAACCCGAAATCGGTCATGTACTTCCGCTGCGTTTCCATGCCGACGACGTCAACGATCCTCGCGGTCCCGATATTCGACGAAAACTCGAACACCTCGGGAAGCGTCAGCCAGCGCCGTTGACCGTGGAAGTCGTTGATGGTGAAGCCGCCGATCCGCAAAGGCTGCGTCGCATCGAAGCTATCGGTCAACTTGACCTTGCCGGTATCGAGCGCAAGTGCGAGCGAGAACGTCTTGAACGTCGATCCCATCTCGAAGGTGCCGTTCGACATGCGGTTCAGCCAACCGTCTTTCGCGCCGCCCAGCGGATTGTTCGGATCGAAGTCGGGGGCAGACGCCATGGCAAGCACCTCTCCCGTGTTCACATCGAGGATCACAGCTCCGGCAGCCTTTGCCTGATAGTTGGCAACAGCATTCACGACGACGTCGCGAACAATGTTCTGAACACGATTGTCGATAGAAAGCTTCAGAGACTCCAACGGCTGGTTGTTCGTGAGGCCCGCCGATTTCAGATCAGCGAAGCCCTGCTCGTCGATGTAGCGTTCCATACCAGAAACGCCACGATTGTCGATGTCGACGTAACCTAGGATATGAGACGCAGTGGGGCCGCCTGGATAGAAGCGCTTCTTCTCCGGTCGAAACCCGATACCAGGAACCCCGAGTGCCAGGATATCACTCTGCTGACGTGGCGTTAATTGGCGACGCAGCCACGCGAAACGCCCACCTTTTGCGGAAAGTTTGTGATATGTGTCCCGCCGATCAAGATCCGGAATGACCGTTGCCAGTTTCTCGATTGCCTCATCCGGATCGATGATGCGATTGGGCTCGGCGAAGAGAGACACCGTGTTGATGTCGGTAGCAAGAAGCTCGCCATTCCTATCGACGATGTCAGGCCTCGAAGCCATCAACCGGTCCGACTGAAGGATGGCCGAGACCGCTTCGTTGCGGCTTAGGGCATACTGCACCAAACGACCGCCGATGATGGCGTAAAGTACCAGAAAGACGCCAATTATGATCCGGGTGCGGCTTCTCGCCTGGCGGCGTTGCTGCCCGCCGCCTTTGTCTGCTCGTAAGACAAGATTGCCAGGGAGAACGCTCGCGCGGAAATGAACTTTGCGTTTGCGGGCAATGAGTTGGGAGAGCAAGGTCATCTCATCCTCCCCTTGCGCAGCTAAAGGTGTGTTTCTCGAACGCATAGCGCGTCGAGCACAGAAAGTAGGTCATCATGATAGCCTGCCCATCCGAGCTGCTGTCACAGCGCTCGGCGTAAGATTACGATTGGGTACTTGAGATCAGGCTTGATGGATCGGCGGCCGCTGCAGCGGCAGCGTATCGATGCCGAGGCTTATCTGCTCAAATGGCGAGTAGGTAGCCGGATGCTCAAGGCGCGTCATAGTCAACGCCGGCGTGTCAGCCTGGAGACGAATAGACACGCAATGCTCGTCCGATTTTGTCGTTTGAGAATCTTGTTGATTGGGGGCTTTCGCTTGCATCCAGGCCAAAGCCGTCTCCCGCGAATGCTCCGCCTCGTCCGGGCAGACAACATGTCCGCCGAACACAAGCAGCATCGACAGAATGACGCTGGCGAAAAACCTGATCATTAACCCCTGTCCAAAATCGAATGACCTATATCGTATCCATACGCTGAGAGCTACCTTTTAAAGGTGTATCCGGGTGATACAGAACTGCCCTTACTCCCAGGCATAAAGACAGGAACGGACGTGGACGTTGTTGACGGAGACTTTCCCGCAGATCAACCGGCTTGAGGTGATCAAAACCGAGTGCGGCCAGCGTTTTATGGGGATGAGAAGCTGAGAATAGTAGCAGAAAGCTTTGCAGGGAAAGGCCGAACCTCAGCTACGGCGAACCATTATGATTGCAGTCGCTCTCTGTTGAACCGCTGGGGCATCGTGTCCGACAAGGCTTGCACGGAGGCGAGGAGCCAGCCGGGACCTGGATTTGTGGTGCCGGACACTCTTGCTCCGGCGGAATATAGCCCTGCACCTGCCGCGATGGATTGACTGCCATCGAACCTTTCGCGGCGCATGGAAGCGATGAGTTTAAGGGCGCCGTCGGGTGGTCGTCGACAACGGCGCAGGTTTCCCCGGATTGATACTTCGTCGATGTTAGTCTGAAATGCGGGCCAACATCTCGTCAAGACCAGCATCGCTCGCTCAGGAGCATCAACGGCCGCGACGAAGGTGATCACCACAAGCACGCCGACGCCAAGTGTACTCATAAATCGCCGCCCTCGACATTCTGCCGCACCATTGAACGGAGCCCGCCATCAACGCCCGTGAACTCGCTTGCCAATGTATCCGCGCTTTCAGCAGCGATGACACGATCGCCTCCAGGGTGGGATTTGTGCTCATCAAATCTGCGAGATAGGTCAGATTTACCAGAGGCGCTTCAAGAGACGCCACCTGGCGGTTGCACCTACTCCATGGAATTGAGCCCTTTCACGAAGATGAAGAGCGTCAGCTGGCGGCGGTCGGGCCAGAGCTAGCGGTCGCCTGAACAGATTAGCAGGGCTGATCTTTGGCCACCGTCAATTTCGATGCCGTCATCGGTGGACAAGGGTCGTCACCATAACGGTGGCTATTGAATATCGCGGTGGGGGTGAAGCTCGCGGTCCAGAAAGTCTTCGCTTTGTAATTCACGTTGAAGCTAGTTGACGGCTGGTGATCTGTCGAACCGGCCGGCGTGAGCAGAGCAGCTTCTCCGCTTGCCAGAGGCGACGGAACCTCCGACAACGCGGCGATTGCCTCTGGCAGTGGGTTGATCGATGCGGTGTAAAACTCATCCGTTTGCTCGCTGATCGCACTGCGAGGAGCGAACGTGGGCAGAGGGATTTTGTCGGCGACCGCTCCTTGCGAAGGTGAAACGTCTCCATTCGTGTTGGCCGTGTCATTGGACGCCAAGGCCTCCAGCGCCTGATACGCTGGATGAGTTTCTGTCGGCAAGAGACTCGTCAGCAGGGCGCTATCGGCAGGACGTTTGGCCGGGATTGGAGCGCTGATCCCAGTCAATTTGCTTACTGAGGCCGTCATGACAGTCTCATCCGCCTTCACCCCAGCCGAAGGTGGCGCTTTAGCTGACGTCAGGATACCTTCAGCTACATCGTCATCCTCTTCCCGATCGCCGCTCTTGAACAGGTTGCCTAACAAGCTTCCTTTCGATTTTCTCACAGACTGAGAGGCGCTAGCAACCTCAACAGTTGATACTGAACCGCGACGCTTATGCTCGGCGACGGCGAACTCGTATCCTGGCAGAGGTCTGCCGTCACTGGGAATATGCAGTGTCCGGCCGTTTGGGAAAAGCCGAACAAGTTCTTGGCGGCTCATACGCGGCCACGCGCGAACGCGACCGACATCGATGTGCACGAAAGGGGAGCCTGACGTTGGGTAGTATCCTACGCCCCCGCCCTGCATCTGCATCCCGACGCCCCGTAGCGTTGCCAGATTCACGCCTGGAATGAAGAAGTCGATAGCCTTCCCGCGTGTATGCTGACTTTCCTTGGCGACGCCGGAGGACCGGGAGCGTAGCATCGCATTTGTGTTTGGAGAACGATATCCGGAGACGACGTCAATATAAGCCGTGGCTCCGCTCCGCCTATACATCTCCCAGACAATGTCAAAAAGGAGCGGGTCCATCTTGATAGTCTCGTTCCGACGCCAGTCGCGCAGAAAGTAATTGAGTTCGTTCAACCCTTTCTGATCGTAGGCGCCATCTTTCTTAAAGGTGATGACCGCTCGCTCGCCAGTGTGGCCGAAATACAGTTTTAGAGATCGGTCTTCAGCATCTGCGCTTGCCGCAGATAAGCCCCAGGCCGGCGCTACGCAGCCCAGCACGAGGCAGAAGCGCAGGGCCAATGGTGCGAAACAGTTGAATGAAATAGTCGCGGGCCGAGCTGCTTTGATGGCTGACTTGGTTTTCAAGGGGCATCCCGATCCCCGGCGCAGCAACTCCTTGGAAATCGGCGCGACGGAACACGTTGAAACAGGCTTCCTTTATTAACGAACATGCTCAAAAAAACGTTAATCGGGTTCGGCCGAACATAAATATCTCTAACAGGAGACGTTGATCGTTCCGCCTCGACTGCTCCCAGAGTTGTCAAGATTGATTTGGGAATCAGTGAGGCACCAATGTCAGAAGTGCAGGCAGAAATCGAAAGGGGCAAATTGCGCTCCCTCTCGGTCGGGAATTTCAGGTGTAGTGAAGAGCGACTAAATCTGTCGGCGAGCGGTCCAAGCTCGTCATGGCTTTCGGCGATTTTGCCAAGGCTGATCGGGCAAATGTCAGTACAATGGGCGCCTCCGAAGAAGACCAGAAGCCATTTGCTGCGACAATCCCGATCAAATACCTCGTGTCCGGGAGTCTCTCAGTGAGCAACTGCAGACATAAGAGACAAAGCCAGGGACAAATGGCAGCACGGATGGTGACCGGAACGAAACGACGCGGGCGGCAAAACTTGTTCTCGGTGCCATCGAGGACATGGTCGGCATCATCTTGGAGCTCCGCCTCCCGTTTGCTTTGCGGCAGACGCAGGTGCACGCGAAGCAAAGTGATGGTTTCGGATCTGTTCCACTCGACTGGTTCGATCGCCCTCTTGACCTTCCCATCGTAGGAAGCCCCACATAGGAATAGTCACGAATTAAGGAGACTATCATGTACAAATTCGACATCCAGAACATGACCTGCGGTCACTGCGCAAGCACGGTCGAAAAGGCGATCAAAGCCGCCGACCCGGACGCCTCAGCCACGATTGATCTCGGCGCCAAAACCGCGAAGGTCGAGACCCGGGTCGATCCAGCGACGATCAATGCCGCAATCGAGAATGCCGGCTACCCCTCCAGCTTCAAGCAAATTTGAATGGCGTGACGGAGCGCCTCAGGGCGCTCCGTCTGAGACCCTGAATATTCGATCAAACAGGACGGCTTATCCATCTGGTGCGTCGAGGATCAGCAAACCCACCGATACGGACACTTTCCAGAGCTTGGCTCAGGCCCTGCGCCTACCTGCCTTGGAGTGCGTACCAAGTGCGGGCCATCCCTTTGTCTGGTTCGCTGAGTGCCTTCGACATCATAGGACCCGACACCCTTTCGAGCTCGCAGCCATCCTTGCGATACGCACAAGATCGTTTTGTAATCTGCAGCCGCGACAAGGCACGTTTGCAATTCTGTCGTAAGCATTTCGATGTGATACGCGGCAACTCAGCAAGACAGCAACGAAAACCCACTGCGCAATCTTCCGTTGTGATTGGCAACCCAGCCGATTGCTTCCAGCCAAAATTCTTCTAAAGCTGATGAAGCCGCCGTTGCTGGGAATCACTCGATGGATCACGCCAATTCCGCCACTATCGAATCACCATCCCGTATTCAGCTTGTCAGAAGCCTGATCGAACGCTGGCGGGATGATCCGTCGGGCACATATCGCTCATGGTTTTTGTGGGAGGAGCGTATCAAAAACTTCCGTTCGATCCGTCGAGGCATAGGGCAGGTCGTCGCCGAGATCGACGCGGGCAAATTTGGCGCCGCGTATCGCGGATCATCTCTCGAAACGGTAGTCCATTCCGTAGCGGAGCAACGGCAGATATTTAAAGGTGCCGACCATGCATTTCTCTGGAAGCCGAAGCTGCGCATCCCGGACATCTATGAGAATCCCGAGAACCAGCGTGCCTTCGCGCAGTTGCTTCACAACTGTTCATGCTGCAACACCGCCGGCGAAATCATCGGCCATATCCATGCCATCGACAGGCGGAAAATCAAAGGTCTCGGCCCGGCTGTGGCAAACCTCCTCTATTTTTTGCATCCCACACATGTGCCGCCTTTCAATACCGCAATCGTAAGAGGCTATAACGAGCTGACCGGCTCCAATGTCAAATTGGGATCGTGGGAGAACTTCCTGGCCATGCGGACCGGCATCCTCGAGCTGAACGAACGGTATCGGGAACTGCTATCAAATGATCTGGGCGCGATAGGCGGCTTGCTTTTCGATATCGGTTCAGGGCGCTATCCCGCGCCTCCCCTGGAGGAAAATGATACCGCCGTCAGCGAATGGTCCGTTCGTTTGGAGACGGCCCGCACAGAAGCCCAGGAGCTGAACAAAACAGCGGCCGCCCAGAACGAAAGCGACCGCACGCACACGGAAATCCAGGCGTGGCTGCGGGATCTTGGGAATGCACTTGGCTATGACGTCTGGATCGCGGCAAACGACCGTGGCCGATTGTACAAAGGAGCTGCCTTGGGAAGAGGATGTCTGGAAACATTACCCTCCTCTCTCAACACCGCCGCAGGTTCGGAATCGATCCGGCTTATCGATGTGCTTTGGTTGGAGAGGGATCAGGACAAGGTGACGGCCGCGTTTGAAGTCGAGCATTCGACCTCGATCTACTCCGGCGTTGTCCGAATGCTTGATCTGGCCTTGTCCACGGGCGACCTCCATACGACAGCCGGCCTCTTCCTTGTGGCTCCCGACGCTCGGGAGGCCGATGTGCGAGCACAGCTTCGCCGCCCGGCTTTCAGTCGCATTTCCGATCTCGACATCTCTTATCTGCCGTACAGCGAATTGGAAAAGAACCGCGAACCGATCGCACGCTTTGGCTCGGGTCTCAAAGCGATCCGAGCGATCGCGAGTTCGTTGACTCGCTAATCGCCGGACGCGGCAGATGCGCCTCGAAGAATAAACGAGACACATCTCCGCCCATCAGGCTTCGTAGCCTACGTAAGTCATCATTCCGCTCGCCATATGGTAGAGATGATGGCAATGGAACGGCCAGTGACCTGGGTTATGCGCGTCGAAGGCGATCGTCACCTGCGACATCATGGGAAGCAGCACGGTGTCTCGAAATGCTCCGTCGATCTTCTGGCCGTTGATAGCAACCACCTGGAAATGATGCCCGTGCAAGTGCATCGGATGGGACATCATCGACATGTTGTTGATGGCGATCTCAACATGATCCCCGGGGAACACGTTGAGCGGATCGCCATCGATGCGCCAGCTATAGGTAGCCATATCGCCGGAAAGAGTCACTTTGAAAGCTTTGTCGACGAATCGATCCGCGCTTTGCTTCAGCGGACGCAGCCGCTGTTCGAGATCAAGCCTTAGCACAGGACCATCAGCATCGCCGACCGCTGCGATTTTTGAGATTGCCGCGCCCTCGGTGGCAAGGACGATCCCAGTCCGCTGCGCCGCACCCTCGCGAAGGGCGAGTATAGGGAATACCCCGCCGCCCTTTGGAATTTCCAGTCTGAGATCGAGACGTTGCCCCATGGAAACCGGGAACCTCGTGCCTTTCACCAGCTCGATGTCCTGGCCGTCTACGGCGATCAACGAAGCTTCGATCTTGCCCGTATCGACGGTGAACGCGGTTGCCGTCGCGCCGTTGATCAGCCGTAAGCGGACGCGTCCGCCCTTCTCGACCTTGAAGACCTCCGGATCATCAAGCGTGCGGTCGTTCGCAAGGTAAGCGTCGTAGTCGATATCGTTGATGTCCATACCAGCCATCGACATCCCTTGCTGCATGGACGTGCCGCTGTTCATGTCCATCTTCATGGAACCGCCGCTCATATCCATTTTCATGCCGCCCATATCGTGGCCGGACATGCCATCGCCGCCGTTGCTTTTCTTCAGGCTAGCCAGCAGTTCCTCGGGCGACTTGAACGAGAAATCATGCAGCAGGACGACCACTTCCTGTTCGTCGCGCTGCCGGTCTTCTGCGGTATGAACGATCAAGGGAGCGGCCAGGAGGCTTTGCTCCTGCAGCGTATGTGCATGCATCCAATGCGTCCCGCCCGCTCCAAGCTGAAAATTATACCGGCGCATCTCGCCCGGTTTGATCGGTGCTGCCGGGTTGTCGGGAACGCCGTCCATTTCCCAGGGCGGGGTCAGCCCATGCCAATGGATGAGCGTTGGCGCGTCGATCTGGCTCGCCAGCTCGACATCAAAAGGAGTGTCTGCGTCGAGGATGAGACCGGGCTGGCCATCGGGACGCGTCAGCCCAAGAACGCTCGCGGACCTACCATTCACCTCAATCGTTCGTTTGACGATGTTGAGCTTTTGCGGAGAGCCCGCGGCATGCGCAGAGGCATTTGTGGCCGCGTGCGTCAGCTTGGGATCGATTGTTGCGAGAGCGCCAAATGCGGCGGCGCCGGTCATCATTCGGATAAGGAATTCGCGACGATACATCTATGTAGTCCTGTTTCTAGGTCGGCATGAAGCCGGTTACATGGGCTGGGCGGGAAACGCCGGTAAGAAACATCAGACGGAAAGACGTGGTGGATCGAGTGCGGGCGGAACCGATAGACCGGTCAGGATGGTCGAGCTGGCGATGTAGCTCACAAATCGGAAATGGAGCCGAATGGCGGATAGGTGTGGAAGAGGGTTTGCCGCACAGGTCGAGCATGTCGACAAGCAACATAAGCCAACCGCCAGACGGGGCAAAGCTGAATGGTCGTGGCTTGCCTCCGCGTCGCCATGGCCAACAGACGCTATGTGACGAGCGCTCGAAACGTTGCTACAGGTGATCGACGAGGCATGAGATGCCGAAAGCGGCATAAGGGCAACGGCGACGGTCAATATGACCATCACAAGCAATCGCGCCCAAGCTTCGTTCCAATTCATCGACATGTCACCATCCTATATAGGACGCGGAACATCAGTAATCACGTTTTCTTTATCGGAGTTTGATCTCTGTCAAGCCGGATCCAGCGATTTCGGATCACGCGTCCTAACCGGGGCGCGGCATCTCAACTATTAAACTCGAACACCCCTTTACCTTCCCATGATGGGAAGGATTATCTATTTATGCAGTTCAACGAGGCGTTATCCCATGAGTGCATTACCCCAAATCGAAAAGACCACGGCTTTACCTATTCCGACCGAGTTCGGAATCGAGGGCATGTCATGTGCATCGTGCGTCGTTCGCGTCGAGAAGGCCATCAAGGCGGTCGCCGGAGTTGAGTCTGCGTCGGTCAATCTTGCAACTGAGCGAGCAACCGTCACTTTCAGGGATGCGGTCAATACTGCGGCCGTCCTGCATGCCATCGAAGGGGCGGGATATGAGGCAAAGATCGATACGCACGAATTGCTCGTCGAAGGCATGACCTGCGCATCGTGCGTGTCGCGTGTCGAGCGTGCGCTCAAGGCTGGTTCCGGTGTTACAGATGCCACGGTCAATCTCGCCACGGAGAAGGCAACGGTCCGCTATGTCTCGGGCGCGACGACAGCCGCAGCGTTGTCTTCCGCAATCCGAAACGCTGGATACGAAACAAAGGCTTCCGCCAATGTCGAGCCGGCGGAACAGGAAGATCGGCGCGATGTCGAAATCCGTTCGCTCGCTATAAAGCTGACACTGTCGGTCGTCCTGACGTTACCGCTGTTCATTGTGGAGATGGGATCGCATTTCATCCCTGGCGTCCACGAGTTCGTTATGAACACTTTGGGGATGCGTGAAAGTCTTTATCTCCAGTTCATACTGGCAACCGTCGTCCTCTTCGGGCCGGGTTTCACATTTTTCCGCAAAGGCGTGCCGAATCTGCTCCGCCGGACACCCGACATGAACAGCTTGGTGGTTCTCGGTACCACAGCTGCGTGGGCTTATTCAGTCGTCGCAACCTTCGCGCCGACTGCCCTGCCCGCCGGAACCATCAACGTCTATTATGAGGCCGCGGCCGTCATTGTAACGCTGATCCTTCTCGGCCGTTTCCTGGAGGCCCGCGCGAAAGGAAAGACGAGTCAGGCGATCAAGAGACTGCTCGGACTTCAGCCGAAGACGGCCTTCGTCGATCGCGGCGACGATTTCGTGGAAGTTCAGATCAGCGATGTGATCGTCTGTGACGTCGTCAGAATCCGCCCGGGCGAAAAGGTGCCGGTCGACGGTATCGTCGTCTCGGGCGAATCCTATGTCGACGAGGCGATGATCACGGGCGAACCGATACCGGTCCTCAAATCGGCGGACAGCGAAGTCGTCGGCGGCACGATCAACAAGACGGGTTCGTTCACGTTCCGGGCAACCAAGATCGGAAGCGACACATTGCTGGCCCAGATCATCAAGATGGTTGAAGCCGCCCAGGGTTCGAAGCTACCGATCCAGGCCCTTGTCGACAAGGTGACCGGCTGGTTCGTCCCGGCCGTTATCCTTGCCGCCGCCCTCACGTTCGGTGCCTGGATGCTCTTCGGACCATCGCCTGCACTGAGCTTTGCCCTGGTGAATGCTGTCGCAGTGCTGATCATCGCTTGCCCCTGTGCAATGGGCCTGGCAACGCCGACGTCCATCATGGTCGGCACCGGACGTGCCGCCGAGCTTGGAATCCTGTTCCGGAAAGGAGAGGCCTTGCAAAGCCTCAGGGACACCGAAATCATTGCCATCGACAAGACCGGCACCCTTACCAAGGGCAAGCCGGAGCTCACGGACTTCCAGGTGCCACCCGGCTTTGATCGCAACGACGTGCTGACCTGGATCGCCAGCCTTGAAACTCTGTCCGAGCACCCGATTGCCGAGGCAATCGTGTCCGGGGCACGCGAGAACGGCCTTCCTATACTGCCGGCCTCAAACTTTGAAGCTTCGCCAGGCTTTGGCGTGAAGGGTACAGTCGCCGGGCACCGGATTCTGGTTGGCGCCGATCGCGCTTTGACTCGGGAAGGTATCGACGTCACAGACTTCGCCACTCACGCGGCTGATCTTGGCCGAGAAGGCAAGTCGCCGCTTTATGCAGCCATTGATGGACGGCTGGCGGCGATCATCGCGGTGGCTGATCCAATAAAAGAAACGACGCCTGCCGCAATCAAGGCGCTTCATGCCCAAGGCTTGAAGATCGCGATGATTACAGGCGACAATCGAAGGACAGCGGAAGCAATCGCTGTGCGGCTTGGCATCGATCACGTCGTGGCGGAGGTGCTTCCCGATGGCAAGGTCGAGGCTGTGAAGCAGCTCCGCAAGCACGGACAGAAGGTTGCCTTCATCGGTGATGGCATCAACGATGCTCCCGCCCTGGCGGAAGCAGATGTCGGCCTAGCCGTCGGCACTGGCAGCGACATTGCTATCGAAAGCGCTGATGTCGTCCTTATGTCTGGCGATCTGACCGGTGTGGCTCGTGCCATCGCCTTGAGCAGGGCCACCATTAAGAACATCAAGCAAAACCTGTTCTGGGCCTTCGCCTACAATGTCAGCCTGGTGCCGATCGCAGCCGGTGTCTTGTATCCCATCAACGGTACCATGCTGTCGCCCGTCTTTGCAGCGGGCGCTATGGCGATGTCCAGTGTTTTTGTTCTGGGAAACGCACTTCGTCTGCGGCATTTCGAGACCAACTAATTGTTGAGGTGCGCTGGACCGATACGGCGCGCCTCTCCGCATAGAAGGAAGAAATCGATGAATATTGGACAAGCAGGCAAGGCAAGCGGCGTTTCGGCGAAAATGATCCGGTACTATGAGCAGATCAAACTGATCACCCCGGCTCATCGCACCGAGTCGAGCTATCGAACCTATAATGAGAACGACATCCATACGCTTCGCTTCATACGCCGCGCACGCGATCTCGGTTTTTCGGTCGAACAGATGAAGACGCTACTTGCACTCTGGCGCGATCGTTCGCGCGCAAGCGCCGACGTCAAAAGCATCGCCCTGGAGCATATCGTAGAACTTGAACGCAAAGCCGCTGCAATCCAGGCGATGACGGAAACGTTGAAGCATCTCGCCAAACATTGCCATGGTGACGAACGGCCGGACTGCCCGATCATCGAGGAGTTTGCCAATCCCGATGCGGCAAGTCATCTCCCTGCGGTCAGCGCGCCGTTTGGGATAAACGGCATGAGAAGCGAGTATAGCACACGGTAGCGCCACCCGCGAAACGCAAGTGTCGAGAAGCTGTCTGGCTTCTGGCCGGGTCGGTTTAATCCATCCGGAAGCGAGAATGGCAAGTCGCGCAGGTCTGAAGCATCAAGTGGAAGACGTGCTCGGCGGGAATGGAGGACAACGTCGCTTCGCTCCGGACATGAATTCCCAAGGGACCTCCGCCCATCGGCTCGCCCGGCTTCATGCGCATGCTGTCGGACATCGCCTGCGGGTTCTCTACCGCGGCGGTGCTCAGCGCCGATGCATAAGCTGTGAGGTCGTTCGCCAGACGGTCAAAGCGATCGCGCTCTTCGACGATATCCGGGGTCGCCCTAGATCGGGGATCGGCGGTTATTTCTGAAAAATGACCGATCAAGACCTCGCCGGATTTGTCGCGAATTGTGTCCGCTGCCTGCTTGAACTCTAATGACGAATAGGTCGTCGGTTCCTTGAACATTCCCGAAATCGTCTTGGCGGCGGCGGCTATCGCCTTCATGTCCGCTTGTCTCAGCGCAACAATGTCCTGCGCGGCGGCAACTGCCGACGCGAAAGCAAGGCAGGACAGCACCGCGCGAATTGGGAGGGCATATTTCATTTCACGTATCTCATTACGGCAACATCGACAATGACGACCAACGTTCTGCTCCGAAGGCCCGTTTTACTAGAATTCATGCGCTGTCATACGCCGAAATATTCGGCGACGTGGCGAAATACAGCCGCCCCGCGATAGTCGTAAGCGCAATGAACGGGACATATGACCGAGATTGATTGGCGGCAACCGCCGCTGGGGGCTATCCAGCCCAGAGCTCATCTGCCGAACCTTGCAGTCGGTTCCCAATTTCCTTTGATTGAAAAGTCGCATGGGAGGGCGCGAACACCCTCCCATGCGATCTGCGTCAGGCCGCCATCTTTTCGCAGCTTTCCGCACAACGGCGGCAAGCTAGAACACAGGCTTGCATATCGCCGAGCCGCTCGCAGTCGGCAGCACACTGTCGGCAGATTTCTGCACACTCACGGCAAACGTGCTTATGATGATCACTGCCGATCAACATGAAATGCGCCGACGTTCGACAGATTTCGGCGCACGCCACCATCAGCGTGAAGTGCGGTGGCCTGGTATGTTCCCCGCCCGCCTCAAGACAATGACCCATCGCAGTCGACAGGCATTCGCCGTAGCACGCCAGACAGTTGTCGATGCACGTCTTCATTTGGGCTGAAATGTGATGCATTGGAATGCCTCCTTTACTTGGCTTCCTTGTCGAGCCAGCCAGTCATCTCCTTGATTTCCTTCGTCTGGTCATCGATGATCTTGCTGGCCTTTTCCTTGGCCCATTTGTTGTTGCCATACTTCAATTCGACCTGTGACATGGAGATCGCGCCCATGTGGTGGGCGATCATGCCGCAGATGAAGGACAGGTCGGCGTCCTTCTTCATCATGCCCTGCATCATGTTGGCGTCCATCTCCTTCATGCCGTCCACGGCGGCCTTCTGGTAGTCGGCCATCTCACCAGGCATCTGCATTCCGCCCGAGGACATCTGCATGTCCGCAGACCTACATTTCTCTGGATATACCGTCTGCGCGTATGCCGCTGTGGGCCCAAGAGCCGCGATGGTCACCGCGATCGTTGTGATCCTGTTTAAAATATTCATTTCGATTTCCTTTCGAGTTTGAGTTCGAACGAAGCTCAAGCAAAGGAAAATCGTGGGGGCGGGTCTATCGGCCTGACGAGTAGAAGCGCGTCACCCGTGAGAATTCTAGCGAACAGATTCTCCGTTTTGAGTACGAGCGGCCCATCAACGACGAAGTCGAGAAGCAGCGGACAGCAATGGCCGATCGCTCCACAGCAGGACTGCGGTACGTTGCCCGGCCACGGTTCGTGCATGCCCTGCCGTTCGATCGAACAGCTATGGCCAGCCGCGCCCAAGGCGTCCTTCATCACCGTCATGTCGACGAACACGGCGGATACAATCGCGAGGATCCTTACAAAGTCAAAAATTCTTCGAAGCGACATTGGGCTGGCTTTCCCTTCCACTCCTGAACCATTTACCCCCATGATTGTTCCAACGGCGCCGCCCGATCCCGCCGCAACAATCGCTCAAATTCTCAGCGGCCCGACAGCGATGTCTTAACTGGCTTCTGGTAGATCTGCTGACCACCCCAACCACATGGCCGGACAAAACCATGAAACCAGGATATTCCCGCATCCAGATTGGGCTTCATTGGCTCATCGCCGTATTTATCCCGCTACAGTACCTGACGGGTGGAAGCATCGAGCGGACGCACCACGCGGTTCATATGGGAATGACGCCCGACCCCTGGGATATCGTCCAGCACCATCTCCACAATTACCTCGGAATCGCCATCGGCATGCTGATGGGTGCGCGGCTAGCCGTCCGTCTCCTGTGGCCTCCCCTGCCGGACAGACGTGCTACTTCGCCGGTTAAGGCGCTCTCCAAGGTGATGCATCACGCCTTCTACGCCGCAATCATCGGACAGGCGACGATGGGATTCGTGGCAAGCTATTTCTGGTTCGGCATTGCTCCCTATCACGTCATCGGATCCAGGATTATCCTGGGGATGGTGGGGCTCCACCTGGCGGCCGCCGCCTGGCACACGCTCGTCCTGCGCGACGATACCGTAGACCGGATGATCTTTGCGCAAACACGGCAGTCATCCGACAATCCCTAGTGTTGCGAGCACCAGGACAATGTAGCGTCCCGTCTTGGCGACAAACACGAGGACGACGAAGGGCAGCAAAGGCTCCCGCAGAACGCCGGCAGCCACCGTCAGTCCGTCACCGAAGAGCGGCATCCATGACAGAAGAAGCGACCATTTGCCGTATTTAAGGTACCAGCGGGATGATCGATCCAGCGCCTTAGCGCTGACAGGAAACCAGGGCCTATCTCGGAAGTGCTCGATCCCCCGACCGAGAAACCAATTTGTGATACTTCCGAGCGTGTTGCCGATAGAGGCGACGGCCACAAGCGTGAACAGAGAAAATTTCTGGGTAAGGATCAAACCAACCAATGCGGCTTCCGATTGCATCGGAAAGATCGTGGCTGCCGCGAATGCGATCAAAAATAAACCCGTGAGGGCCGAAAAAACCATTACTCCCGTCGTTCCTTTTCCGTCCGGATTCTTGCAGTTCCCGCAGCGGCTGCCCGATGCGATTATATAACTAATTCAGCGCTCATGCACTGTCGTCGGGCTAGCTCAACCGAGCCACGCTTTAATCAACACCTCTGGATCGTGGGGCAAATATAGTTGGGGATTGTCCCAAAATACATATTCCTGCCCTAAAATCTTCGAATTTATGCCCGTAGAGACAATTTGATTTCGCTATCTCTCAGAAAACCGGATGGATAGCTGGACGCTCTCCTTTATCGAACGCGACATGAAATTGCTGGTCAGATTGATTTTTCTCATGTTGATCGCGGTAGCGACGTCGGCTCCGTGCGACGCCGCAATCGAGCATCAACAGCATGCGCGAGCCGAGACAATCGCCTCGTCGACGGAAAAATCCCTGACTGCCGATGTCCAATGGCAACGTGCCTCGCACGCACAAGATCATTCGGTTCAAGCAACGCCGCATTGCGACTCGGCAAAATTTCCAATCGCAAGCCTCGGCATATCTGTCAGACGGCGAACCGGAAAAGCCTATTTTGTCTTGTTATCGCCTGGCGGGAACGGCTTGGACGCCACTGTCGACGCGGAACCGCCGCGCGTTTCGCTGTAAGAGTGATCTCACAGGACAGTCGGCGAAGCGGAATTGCGGCACCGCATCCATCGCAATTGTACATCCTCGTACTTTCCTGTGAGCCAAAGAGCCGAGCTGTTCGCCAGTATGGCTTTCGCGTGCACCGATCTGCGCTGGCGGTCGACTTACTCCGCCCGGTCCGCCAGATCGATCCAATGTCATCCGCTCCGCTATCGCAAGTCGGGAAGCGTAGCACGACAGCCATGGAAGGTCCTCACATTGATTGCCAACCACAGCCGCATTCTGCGTTCGCTGGGGACAACTCCCCCTATTTCGGCCGATGGTCGTCGACCTGTCGAAAGGCGAGAAGTCTCGATCCGCTGGCTTGTGGGCACGGTGTTGACCGGCTTTACAAGCAGCATCCTGATGGGATTGGCCCTCTTTGCGGCCATTCACAATTACTCCAGCCCGACGCTTCCGGTCGAAGCTTTGTCGCTACGGGGTCCCGCGCGCAGTGGATCACAAATGCAAACCGCAATCAAAGCAGGAAGAGTCTTAGAGACCACACTTATAACGAAGGTCGCAGATCGCACGATCATCGACGTACCGACGGTATCCCATGATCAGGACCGGCAGATTGTGAAGCGACAACCATTTGCGCATCTCCGCATGGAGCTGGCCACGAACCACCCGATCTCCACCGATTACCCCAAATTCGACCCTCTTTCGATTTTTGCCTCGAGCAACTCTTCGACCGAACGACACATCGATGGGGACATACTTTATGGTTCCGATGTCGAAACCCAGGTGACGTTTAAGACTACATCGTTTTCCAACCCTGCCTCCCTCGTCATGGCTGCCTCGCTGTCCGAGGAGGAAGCGGAGGAAAATGTCCGCACAAACGGATCGTTGCTAGCCGGCAGCGCCGACAGCGTCACAAACCTTGCCTACATTGATCCGCGTCGTTTTGCGGACGCGGAAGATTTCGACTTTTCCGATCGGCCGACGGCGCGGATCTTGGAGGAGAACATGACCACTTCCTTACCGCAGCGGCTAAGTGCGACATCGTCGCAGTTCGCGGAGAACGTGGTTGCGATGACACACAGGAATGACGTGGCGGAGACGCTGAGAACCGCAGGATATGGAGAGGATGAATCCGACCAGGTGTCTGCAGCCTTCGACGGCTTTACCCATAGTACAGGAGATATCCTGCGTGTTGGCGTGCTGCAGACAGGAGCGCAAAAAATGATTGTCCGCGCCAGCCTCTATCGCGGACACCAACATCTCCTGACCGTCGCCCGCAACGACGCTGGGCTGTTCGTTCGAGGCAATGAGCCTGACACGAGCCTGGCGATGTCGGGCAGCTTGGACGAAACGGGGCAGCCACCGGCTGACGGCGAGGAATTGACCAGCGTCTACGACGGAATTTACCGCGCATCGCTTTATTATGGCATGACGAAGGAAATGACGGGTTCTGTCGTAAAACTCCTGGCAAGCTCCATCGATTTTCAGGCGCAACTGAAACCCTCGGACACGCTGGAAACCTTCTTTTCTGTGAAAGATGCCGACGGGTCGGCGAGCGACGCCTCGACCTTGCTTTACATCGGAGCGCGGTTTGGAGACAGGACCATAAGGCGCTATCGCTTCGAGGACCCGACCGATCGTTCGATCGATTATTATGACGAACACGGGCAGAGCACCCGTCCCTTTCTGATCCGAAATCCCGTGCCGAACGGGGTGTTCACGTCCGGTTTCGGAATGCGAAGACATCCGATCCTGGGCTTCGCAAGAATGCACACCGGCGCTGACTGGGCAGCACCCAGCGGCACGCCTATCCTTTCGGCGGGTGACGGCGTCGTCGTCAAGGCAGGCTGGGATTCCGGTGGGTATGGCAATCAGACGCTAATCAGACATCCGAACGGATATGTCACTTCCTACAATCACCAAAGCGCCATCGCGAAGGGTGTGGTAACGGGCGCGAAGGTCGCGCAGGGCCAAGTCATCGGTTGGGTGGGAACAAGTGGAGAATCGACCGGTCCGCATCTACACTATGAGCTTATCGTCAACGGCACGAAAGTGGACCCGCTCAAGGTCCGCCTGCCGGGCGGCAAGGCGCTATCGGGCGACGCTCTTGCAAAATTCGAGACCGAACGTCAAAGGCTGGACGATCTGCTGGCCGGCAAGAAGGCGATGCAGGTGGCCGCCAATGAAAGGTCGGCGAATTGACCGATTGGCGCACGCGACGTGACGACGTCCGATGGAATCGAGCCCCGAATTCGCTGCGATTTTGCCAAACGATGATTTGCCGACTGCCGTCACATATTCGACGCGAATCACGTGGAGTTATATTGTCATTGAAACCGGCCGCTTTTGATTGTAGCTGGAGGGACATGGGCAATATGTATCGAATCGCACTGAGCAAAATGCTCTTTCTTGTGCGGCTGGTGATCGTCGTATCACTGGCGGGATACAATATGTCCTACGCCAGCGCTGCGATGCACGGCACGATCGTTCCCGATCTGGAGAAGAGCGTGTCGTCGCCAATGCAGCATGGCGAGCACGACGTCGCCCAAGCCTCTGATCGCGGTCACGCGCATAGCGGCGCTGCCGATAGCGACGATGACGACGCCAAGATCGTCAAGCAGGAATGCTGCAAGGATTTCTGCGGCGGCTTTGGCATTATGTGCGACGGCCATAATGTCGGCGGGCCTGTCGTGACCTCAGTCAGACAGTTCGTTGACGATCAACGAACCTTCGGCGAACTGCCGACCCTCGACCGTCCTCCGAATATCTAAGTGACAAAGCGCCCGGTTACTCGGGTTTAGTCGGCCGCGTGCCCGCTTTAGGGCGCGCGTGTCATAGCTGTCACTTATTCGGATTTTCATAGATGAGACCTTCCATATTCGTGGTGGGGCTGCCCTTGTTCGTGGGCGGCTGCACATCCACGCTTCCACCCGACGTCGTCGCATCATCGGATGTCGAACAAGCGCAATCTGCCGCTCCCGTCCGATATACCTCGCCCGTTTCAGGCTATTTCCCGCGCAAGCCGGTCGATCCCAAACCGTGGCGCCAGCAGAATGATCGGCAGTTTCCGGCCAATGGAGACGCATCATGATCGCGATCAGAAAGCTTGCGGCAATTGCCGTATTTCCAGCGATCCTCGGCGGCTGTGTCAGCAGTGCCGAATATGCCAAGAAGGAAGCCGGCTTTGCTACCGTTTCCGCCACGGCCAAATCCGTGACTGCCAAGGACGCTGTCTGGATTCAAAATCAGCAGCAGGCGAAGGCGTTATCCGCACAGGTCAAGGCTCTCCTGTCTCGCAAGAAGACGCTGGATGTCGAAACCGCAGTCCAGATCGCACTCTTTAACAATAAGGGCCTTCAGGCTGCCTATGCGAATCTCGGCGACGGCGCGGCCGACGCATGGCAGACGACCATGCTGCTCAATCCGACCGTGTCCGTCGGCCTGAAAGGCATCGGCACGCCGGAGCTTGAAGCATTCAGGACGATCGAGGGAGCGATCACGACGAATATCCTCGCGCTCATCACCAAGAAGCGGGATGTCGAGCTTGCGGACACACGTTTCCGGCAGGCGCAACTCAATGCCGCGATCCAGACCCTTAGGCTGGCCACCGAAACCCGCCATGCCTGGATCAATACCGTTGCCGCCTATGAGAATGTTGGTCAATTGCAGCGCGCGCAGACTGCTGCCGACGCGGCGTCGGAACTGGCGGAAAAACTGGGTGAAACCGGGGCAATGGCGAAAGGGCCGCAGGCCCGCGAACATGCATTCGCGGCCGAGCTTACCGCGGAAGCAGCCAAGGCACGGCTGGCGGCACGGCTCGCCAAGGAGGAGTTGACCCGGCTCATGGGGCTCTGGGGTTCGGATATGGACTACCAGATACCGAACAGCCTGCCGCCGCTTCCGAAAACGATAGCCCAGCGCGACACGATCGAGGCGGATGCCCTTCGCAACCGCATCGATCTCAGGGTCGCGAAGCTCGAGCTTGAGGCATCCGCCCGCTCCTACGGCCTGACGGAAGCGACCCGCTACGTCACCGATCTGGAACTCCTGACCGGTGTTGAAGCCGAGCGCAGCAGCGAGGACGGCCGCAAGAAGACCGAGTTTACCGGTTCGGCGGAGATTGGCTTTGCCATTCCCATCTTCGATAGCGGCAAGGCCCGGATGAGGAAGGCCGAGCTGGCTTACATGCGAGCGGCGAACAAACTCGCGGAAAAAGCCGTGAATGTCCGCTCGGAAGCCAGATCATCCTATCAGGCCTACCGTTCGAGCCTCGATATCGCACGTCACTATCGCAACAATGTCGTGCCGCTACGCGCCAGGGTCGAGGAGCAATCCCTGCTCACTTACAACGGGATGATCACCAATACCTTCGAGCTGCTCACGGACACCCGCGAGAAGATCAACTCCATCCTGCTGTCCGTCAACGCCAAACGCGACTTCTGGCTCGCCGAGGCCAACCTTGCACCTGCCATCTATGGCGGCGGCTCGTCCCCGGCACCTGCAGAAATCGCCTCGGCCTCCGGCTCCGACGAGTAGAAAGGAAATTTCCATGTTCAACAGAAGACAGTTATTCGGAGCTGGAGCGGCATTGCTGGCGGCCGGCGCCTGGACCAAGACCTCCGCCATGGGGTTGCCCGACGCGCCCTCCATGGCTTCGGCTGATATGCAGCCGCCCGTCCATCCGGCTTCGGGACCGGACTATCAGCCCGTCGTGACATTGAACGGCTGGACGCTGCCGCACCGCATGAACAACGGCGTCAAGGAATTCCATCTTGTCGCCGAGCCCGTCGAGCGCGAAATGGCCGATGGCATGACGGCCTATCTCTGGGGCTATAACGGCCAGTCGCCCGGTCCGACGATCGAGGCGGTCGAAGGCGATCGGGTGCGTATCTTCGTCACCAATAAGCTGCCGGAGCATACCACCGTCCACTGGCACGGCATGATACTGCCGTCCGGCATGGACGGTGTCGGCGGCCTGACGCAGCCGCATATCCCGGTCGGCAAGACCTTCGTCTACGAGTTCGATCTCGTGAAGTCAGGCACCTTCATGTACCACCCGCATTCGGACGAGATGGTACAGATGGCCATGGGCATGATGGGCTTCTTCGTCATCCACCCGAAGGATCCGAAGTTCATGCGGGTCGATCGCGACTTCGTCTTCCTCCTCAACGCCTATGACATCGATCCCGGCTCCTACGTGCCACGCGTCATGGAAATGACCGACTTCAACATCTGGTGCTGGAACAGCCGCGTTTTCCCGGACATCACCCCGCTCGTCGTCTCGAAGAACGACCGCGTGCGCGTACGCGTCGGCAACCTGACGATGACCAACCATCCGATCCACATGCATGGCTACGACTTCGAGGTGACCTGCACGGATGGTGGCTGGGTTCGGCCGGAAGCACGCTGGCCGGAGGTCAGCATCGACATACCCGTAGGCGCCATGCGGGCCTACGAATTCGATGCGAAATATGCGGGAGACTGGGCAATCCACTGCCACAAGTCGCACCATACGATGAACGCCATGGGACACGACATTCCGACGTTCATCGGTGCCGACAAATCAAAGCTCGCCGCGAAAATCCGAAAGCTTCAACCGGAATACATGCCCATGGGCACCAAGGGCATGGCTGATATGGGCGCAATGGAAATGCCCATACCCGAGAACACCGTCCCCATGATGACCGGCTGGGGTCCGCATGGCCCCATCGAGATGGGAGGCATGTTCTCGGTCGTGAAGGTCCGCGAAGGTATCTCCGCGGGCGACTACTCCGATCCGGGTTGGTACGAAAACCCGCCCGGAACGCAGGCTTGGGAATGGACCGGTGAACTACCGGACCAGACCAGAGCGAAAGACGCCAAGACCCAGATTACCCCGAAGCCAACCAAACAATGACAACCAGACATCTATCAACTGCAAAGGATTTCAAAATGAAGAAACTCGCAATCGCACTCCTGCTGGCAGCGCTCGCCGGCCCCGCTTTCGCATCGGGAAGCCATGCCGGGGGCCATGACGAAAAGCTCGCCGTCGGTGAACCTGGTGACAAGACCAAGGCGACGCAGACAATCCGTGTGACCATGAAGGAAACCGAAGACGGCAAAATGCTGTTCACTCCAGCGGTCTTCAACGTTCGCAAGGGGCAGACGGTCAAAATCTCCATCAAGAACGCTGGCACCGTCGACCACGAATTCGTGCTCGACCAGGAGGACAAGATCCTCGAGCACAAGGCAGTGATGGAGAAGTTCCCGGAAATGGAGCACGCCGACCCGAACGCAATCAGATTGGCGGCGGGTCAATCCGGTGAGATCGTCTGGAAGTTCACGAAAGACGGCCAGTTCAAATTCGCCTGCCTCGTTCCCGGTCACTACGACGCCGGCATGCACGGCGACGTCACGGTCGCAGCTAAGTAATTCCCAATCCCAGGAGCCACAAAATGAATAGCGCAATCAAGATCACCCTTGCCGCTACGCTGTCTCTCATCTCGGCATTTGACGCGTTCGCCCAGGAGTTCACCAAGGGCGTGGTCAACAAGGTCGACACCAAGGCCCAGAAGGTCACCGTCAAGCATGAAGAGCTGAAGAACCTCGACATGCCCGCCATGACAATGGTGTTCCGGGTCGAGGATGCTGCCCTTCTCGAAAAGCTGAAGCAGGGCTCAAACATCGAGTTCGTCGCCGATCGTGTGAACGGCAAGCTCACGATCACGCAGGTGAAATAACGCCTCCAGGCCGGGCTCTCACGGTGCCCGGCCACGCCTAGTTTCAGTTGAATCTCATATCTCAGAACCAAGACAATGAATCAGAAATCACCGCTTGGAGATAGCGATTCCGTCCGCGAGCTTCGATCCGCCTCGCTGCGGTTCGTTGCCCTTTCAATCTTATTCGCCAGCCTGGTCTTCGGCGACAGCCAATCCAGTTTCGCGATCCACATGACGGTGAGCCTTGCCTATCTGGGCATCAGCGTCGCTTCGGTCATCGTTGCCGCACATTTTCCGAACCGGGAAAGCGTGAAAGCAGCATTTGTCGCCCTCGACGCCGTCCTGGTGGTGGTGGTTCTTTACGAGCACATCCTAGCCAGCCCGATCACCGACAACCACAACCTTACGACGTCGAGCCTCGTCGTTGCCTTCATCCTCCTCAATCACATCGCGCTCAAGCTCGATCGCCGTCTTATCATTCTGTTCTCTACTATCGTGGTTACGTCCTGGTTGATGATGCTGGCGATCATGGCATATCGGCACCATACTAGTGCGAACGGCTCTCTGCTGAGCAATTTCTTCAGTCAGGACCTGATACTCACGATCAGCTTCGGCTTTACGGCGCTGGCGGTCTATCTGTTGGCACTCGACCATGATCGCACGCGCAAGCATGCGCTGAAGATCGAAGAGCGGCGGATGAACCTATCGCGTTTCTTCTCGCCGACCATCGTCTCCGATCTTCAGGATGCAAGTGCTGTACTCGACCTTGAGCGCCGAAATGCAGCGATCATGTTCGTCGACATCAGAGACTTCACCAGCTATTCGGAGACTGCGACGCGCGGGAATTTGCCCATGTCCTTGCCGAATATCGCCGGATTGTAGCGGGCACTGTGTTCGCCCACCGCGGCACGGTGGACAAATTCATCGGCGACGGGGTGATGGCCGTATTCGGTCAACCAAAGCCACAGCCTGACGACGCTCACCGCGCGCTGGCATGCGCCGTGGAGTTGGCCGCTGCACTCGATCGATGGCGCCTTGCAAATATTGAGCAAGGCGGCCCACCTCTGGAGACAGGCATCGGTCTTCACTATGGCACGGTTATCGGCGGCGTCCTTGAAAGCGGCTTCCATGATGAATTCACCGTTATCGGCGACGCTGTGAATGTTGCCCAAAGACTGGAATCGGTCGCGAAGAAGCTCCGGTCGCCACTGGTGATTTCAACAGCAATGATGGATCAAGTTCCAGGCGCTCAGTATGGCAAGCGGTGGCTTCAAAAAGACAATGTAAAGCTCGAAGGGCGCAAGGAACTCATCGACATCGCCTATCTGAGCGGACCGACAATGACCCCACTGGTGTCAAATCGCCATCTGGATGGCGAATATCCGGTTCTGAAAGTGGCCGCTGCCGATGAACTGACGCCGCTCGATCAGGAAACCGGAGGAGCACAGACCGACTCCCATAGGTCTTCCTTCCAGTCGGAACCGCGAGCCCCCCTTGCAGGGATATAAGCGACGCCACCGATCAAAATCCTGCTGGGAAGGCACTTTACCCGCGCGCCATGGTTAGTTGCATCGATGAACTTAATAGCGCCGGCCGCGTCGGTTTCCATCAATCCGATGGTCACATCGTAATCGTAATCACCGCCCGATGACGCATGCAGTGACGTCACGGTCAGGTTTACCGTGACGTCACCAGGAAAACGAGAAGTGTGAAAAGGCAATCTCTCGGCAGCGAGGACTGAAGAGAAACACAGAGAGATAGCGGTTATCGCCAAAGAAATAGCTCGACCCCGCATTTACCCCTCCCAAGACAAGTGAGGTGTTTACTTTACCATATTTCCTTGCTCCGCGTAATCACGCCGCTTCGCGGCCAGACATTCTATCGGGCCGTCCTGCCAAATTATTGCCGTTGCCAATAGGACCGCATCTTACCTTCTTGGGCAAGAAGATCAGTTTGCGTGGTTCTTAGATGGATGAAGCAATCCGCCAATGACAATGCTCGCAATTGCCGGGGTTGAGTCGCCTGCATCTTCGCCACCATTCGTTCGACGGCGTGAAAGGCTATGTCCGTCGGCATGCCGCTCAGCCGTAAACTGTTTTCGGCCGTCACGCGGGCGTCTCGATAATCCGACAAGCCGATCAATGTTCGGCACCGATAAGCGGTTTCCATGTGGCTGTAAGCGGCCGCCACCAATCCACGATAGATGCCGTCATATCGGTCGGCCGCCGCTGGGGTCGTCAAAGAGAGCGACATTCCCCAGACAAATAAGAACCGCTTCATCCGTCCCCCTAGTTAGAAAGTCACCGACTGCGCATCAAAAGCGGTATGATTGTGGCCAAGAGATGGAAGCTAAGCTTGGGAGGCTGGCCACGATCTTGGAAGCCCAATGGCGAAGCGAAAAAGCAAAGCAATGTGCCTTCATTGGGAAAAAGACAGAGATGATTGGCACTGTCCGACGACTCCGTCGTCTTGCCTTGGCGATCTGGAATTTGGGCTTCCGCGTTGCCAAACGATGGTCGCCAAGCAACAGCGTTACTTCATGCCCTCCCGGACTAGGACGGGCCTGTCTTGGACGGTATTCTTTGGCAGTCACCGTTGCTGCCGTTTCCGATACAGAAGTAAGGATCACAAGTGAAACCGAAGCGGCGGTGCGCGCGTTCGCACCAAGAGCTGTTGCAGTTGCAGCAAGTATCAGACCGCCCATGATGTTATCGCGTCAAGTGTGAACGGTCAAAAGATCGTAGCGTGCGTACCGAAAAATTCGCTATTGCTTGCCATCAAAGGGATCGGCCAAAGCGGCGGTTGGGCGACTGACCGGATATTTGATGCTTGAGACTTTTTCCGCGAGCTTGATGTTGCCATTCTGCTTCAGAAGAGCACGGAAACTGGGGTGCATCCCACCATCCTGATAGGCCAGCGGCTTGAGGGTCTTCTCCGCCAACTGCTGGTATTTCTGATCGTCGGCCTGCATTTTCGCGACAACCGCCGGATCGGCTAGGTCGACCCGCTCCGGGCACGTGTCGAGGGGACTACCGGGGTCGGTGTCTTTGAACTGAGCATCGAAAACGTATTTTCGGCTGCAGGCTCCGACTTTAGGCTCGCGACGTCGAACCTCGAAAACGTCATAGCCTTCCTTCAGGTTTTTCCAGAAAGGAAGATTCGGATCATCGCGATGCGCGGCGAGATTTTCGGGAGTCATGCGGAAGGGGTAAGCCTGTACCTGAAACGCAGGTTGGCCTGCTTTCAGCGCTTTCTCCACTACGGCATAAATTTCGCCGACGCCCTGATCCGTGACCGCAAAACATCCGGACGAGGAACATGCTCCATGCACCATCAAAGCTTCCCCTGTATAGCCGAGAGCAGCCTCCAGCCGATTAGGGTAGCCGAGATTGAAAGAGAGGTAGAATTCCGATTTGGGATTGAGGCCGGCGAGCGATACCCTGTAAAAGCCTTCCGGCGCTTGCCGGTCACCGGTCTTCGTCTTTGGCCCGAGCTTTCCCGACCAGCGACACATCGGGAAAATCTTGAGCAATGCGTATTTCCCGCTGCCGTCGATTTTCCAGACCTCTAGTTCACTTTCCATCTTGAAAATACGAACAAGGACCGGGCTATCCGGCGTCATACCTTTCGCTTGCATCGCAGCCAGTAGCTTCGGTGGTATTTCACGAGATGCTTCCCCGAGGTCGTCGAGCGACATTTGCACGCAGCCGCTCAAGAAAGTGACGATATAAAGCAGCGCGAGCCGGCAGACGCTACGCCATGTGTTATTTTGCCAATTGAAGACGCTCGACAAAACGCGCGAGCCAATAGTCACGGCTGCGAAATTAGACCCATGCAAGGCCATGCAGTTCCCCTTAATCTGAATTTCAAGCAGTAAGAAAGTCAGATCCGGGAAATGGGTGGGCGTTGCTCGACAGATCTAATATTATCCGCGAGGGTGTCGGACGCCGGCTGGCGGAACCTAGTACCACCGGAAGCCAGGGCTGTGAACTGAGAGGATTGAACAATGATGCCGCATTGTTGGCAATGCGATCCGGCAGTGTACCGGCTGTCGAGGCGATGATGGGTTTCCGACGAGTTAATTGGCCCGGCTGCAGCAACCTGATCGATGTGCTCGTGCTCGAAGACGACCGCAGCACAAGGGCCGTCGAATGCCCCAAGCAACATAATCGCAACGAGAATTTTGATCAGGATTCGCATTGGCCCAATTTGTCAGCGGAACATATCCGCGATTCGATGATTTGATCATGATGAATTTCGTCTTCTGGGTCAACGAACGCTGAAAGCAGGCCGGTCTTGACCTTACAACGATGACAAGCCGCAGTTTGGCCGTTCTTTCAGAGGGAGTATTGCTGTGTTCATACAGCCGGTCGACTATGTTTTGTTAGCCTGGTTCATCTTGGTGGCGATCAGCGTGGCCTACGTCTCCTGGGATCAGTTCAGGAGCAATCCTGAGCCTGCAGTGATGAAATGGGGCTTCATCCTCGTCACCCTGTATCTAGGGCCGGTTGGCGTGCTTCTGTACGTGCTTGCAGACAAGGAACCGCGACCAAATACACATGAGGAATTCGTCAAGCCGCTGTGGAAGCAAGGCATTGGCAGCACGATCCATTGCGTTGCCGGGGATGCGACCGGCATCATCATTGCGGCGGCGATTACGGCAGTTCTCGGATTGCCGATGTGGGTTGACATCATCGTTGAGTACGCTGCCGGTTTCACCATCGGTCTTTTCATCTTCCAGGCGCTTTTCATGAAAAATATGATGGGGGGCACCTACTGGCAGAACGTCCACAATTCCTTCATGCCCGAGTTCATCAGCATGAATGCGATGATGGCGGGCATGGCGCCAGTTATGGCCATCCTAATGATGGGTCGAGACATGAGAGCGATGTGGCCAGGAGAAATGCTTTTCTGGGGTGTGATGGCTTTCGGTATCGCAGTCGGCTTTGCGACGGCCTATCCATTCAACGTCTGGCTGGTATTCAAGCAATTGAAACACGGTTTAATGACCACTCGAAAGAAACAGAAGGAGGATATCAGCCAACCAGTTCCTTTTCATCACGGGGACGCTGCCGCCCAGGAGCAAAATGCTTCGAGCGATCAACATGCTGGGCATTCCTCACACCGTGGCGCTCAGCAGCATGGACGCGAACTCTCGCCCGCCTTTGCTCCCACGAAAATCCAAGTCGTCGTCGTGGCCTGTTTTACCCTCATCCTGCTGGCTGGTGGCTACGCTTATCCGTTCACCCAGATCAACATGAGACTGAGCGCACATGATGTCGGAGGATCGATCATGGCGCCGGGTATGCTCATGACGATCGATACCCCCGGTGACGCAATGAAAGACATGGCCGCCGTGGATCCCCGCAGGGTCAGCTTCACCGCGCAAGAGAACGCACACGGCGCGTCGGAGTTGCAACCACGCACCGAGAATGGGGTAAAGGTTTTCGATTTGACCGCATCGGTCATTCGGTGGACAATCATGCCGGGTGTAACAGTCGAGGCGTATGCGTACAATCAGCAGGTTCCCGGCCCTACCCTGCGCGTGACCGAAGGCGACAGGGTGCGTATAAACGTCAAGAATGAGCTGCCGGAAAGCACGACGGTCCACTGGCATGGGTTGATCCTGCCTAATGAAATGGATGGGCCTGCGGAGATAACGCAGAAGCCGATCGAGCCTGGTCAAAGCTACTCCTACGAATATACGGTCGGTCAGCGGGGCACCTACTTTTACCATAC
Organism: Rhizobium sp. P44RR-XXIV; assembly: GCF_001999485.2. Taxonomy (NCBI): domain Bacteria; kingdom Pseudomonadati; phylum Pseudomonadota; class Alphaproteobacteria; order Hyphomicrobiales; family Rhizobiaceae; genus Rhizobium; species Rhizobium sp. P44RR-XXIV. The sequence continues at coordinate 69,790 of NZ_MPVZ02000022.1, forward strand.
GCATGATCATATAGATCGTCAGCAGGCTCTGGGGCTTTATGGAGCGCTGATCATAGACCCAAAGAATCCGGCCGATGCCATTCCGGCTGATTTGGAATATTTGGTGCAGCTCCAGGAATGGACAAAGCGTGACTGGCTGACCTTCCCGGCCATGCCCATGGAGGGCGCGCTGCCGAACTACTTTACAATCAACGGCAAATCGTATCCGGCTACGGAAACGATTGCCATGAAAGTAGGCCAAACTTTGAAAGTCCGCTTCATCGGCTCCAACACGACGGCGATCCATCCGATGCATATTCATGGCGGGCCCTTCGAGGTCGTAACTGTCGATGGAGAGACCTTGCAGCCGTCGGCGCGCTACTTGGCCGATACGGTGAGCGTCGCGCCGGGCCAACGATATGACGTGCTCTGGAACGCGCGACGGCCGGGAAAGTGGCTGATCCACTGCCACATCTCGCATCATACGACGAACAACAATGTCGAGACGCAGGGCGGTGGCGGACTCATGGTCGTTATCGACGTGACCGGATGATCCATGCGGCAATGTTACGAGGTCTTAGGCAAGTTGGCGAGGATAATTCCTGGATACAGAGGCCACACTTGATATGAACACCATTCCGATGAAGGTTCGACGACAGTTGTTTCGTTTTGCCTGGAGAGGCTCTCACGTGCGGAAAGAAAAATATATCGCAACAATTTGAGACTTGTGAGAATGGATCGCGCCCTGGAGGTCAGGGCATTTTACTTGCCGTGCAGCGAGTGACGAACCCATCGTTCACAAAAGTATGGCTTCTGTTGGCCATTCGGATCATCGTGACGGTGATATGTTTCGAGACCCATGTCTAAAACAGCTGGGCTTCACCTAGTATTCCAGCAACTCGTTTTGGAACAATGAATGACTTTCGGTGGGCTGAAGCGAAGAGCAGAATTTGAATTTGGGACATGAAACCATCCGGTGCGCACGCCTAAGTGTTGTATAATCGTCAACGATTACAATCCGGATCAGATCAAATGGGTAACATCTCAAAGTGCTCGAAGGCTGATGATCGACAAATTGCAATCGGAGATGGTTCGGCTTTTGCTTGATGGCGCTCACCAGCGAAGAAACTTACCTCCGAGGAAATAACCCAAGACAGCAACCGAGATGATCGACACGGTATACCAAACCGCGACGAACAATGGACTGTCGTTGACACAGCTGGTGGCGTAGAGAGTCGCGGCGACACCACCAGCAACGATACCCGCGAGGCCTCCGGCTAATCCCGGATTCCGGGGTGCCCCTCGGCGTAGCGCGACTATTAGGAAGGACAATGGCATAATCGCGAGTGCTGGAATGACAGTGAGGCAGACAATGACATTCCGTCCAACAAAGCGCGGTATCCACTCGCCTTGCGGAAGCGCGGACAATTCCATTCCAACGGCGACAAGCAGCATAACGGGAACAGCACCCAGTCCGAGCAGCCAGCCCGTGGACCGACTGCCCGGACGACAAATGCTCATGAGAGAACCTGTGGCGGTGACGGCAAGGGAAAGTGCCAGCATGACTTTGAAATCAAAACGCACCGTTGTCATTGCCTGGTCGATGTCCGGCCGGACGCCAACGCTAAAGAGGAAGACGAGCACGGCGAGAGCAATCCCTGCGGCGAGGTTGTTACGAAAGGCATTCCCGAACGATTTCGACGCGGTATCAGCCACTAAAAGAACGATAAATTCGTCAGTCTTCACGATGTTCTCCTCCCTAAGAAGCTAGGATGAGGGTTGCCAACGTGGCAAGGTCAAGGGCTTTACAAGGTGACGGGCACCGCCGACACGCCAAGCAGAATACCAAGGGAGCGGATTTCCGAACTGCGGCACTCATCCTGATCAGTTATTTGTCCCCCCGGGCAGATTTCGCGTCGTAGCCCACACCTCGCGTATGGCAGCTGCCAGCGCCGCCGTCATGGAGACAGCGCCATCGTCGAAACGAACAGTTGTGTCTCTGTTGCCAAGTTGACGGCCGCGTCCACGAACCCTGGCATAGGCTTCCGAACCCACTCGACACGCGATATACAGGTCGCGCATTCATTCGTCAGACATGTTGATGGTCCTTCCCATGATGAGAAGGGGGACTATGGCGACTTTCATCACTCCTACCGAATGCGCTTGGTTTTGCAAGGTAGAGTCCGAACAAGCTTTCGTTGCAAGGATTGTTTTTTTGGTAGGGATGGCGGCATAGGCTTCGATGGCCCGAAGATTTCATATCTCAATCAAACTGGCTTTAATTACCTTGGTCACTGCCTTGACGCAGTGTCGGTAGCTCATGTTTTCAACGTTGAATTCGCACACCTCTGATCTCAGTTAGATTTGTCACGGGAAAAGTCGGCGATGATTTGCATGGTCATCGTTCTTAGGGCGCAGTAACAGCTCGGCTGCGCAGCCATGGGAGCCGACGACGTCATCCCCCTTCGACCGGAAATCTCTAACAAACCTATTGAACAGGGACTGCCTCCATGGCACCGAACGGCTTGGACATTGCGGAGGGAATACGACGCTTCCCTTGGTAGGATAAGATGCCGATATTTTCTCATTCAGTTAAGTATCGGTTAACTTAATCCCGTGACTCTAGTCAAAACGGTTGATACAAGTTGGCACAATGGTGATAAGCGGCTCTACTTGGACAGTTCGGTGGATCGTCAATGTAGGCATCGCAATTGTGATGCTGTTTTTGGCCTCTGCTGCCCACCCGCCAGCCCTCGAAGCAGGCGAATTGCCAGTATCGGTCGTAGCTCATGTACATGAGCGACACCCTATGGAAATGAAGCTTTCCACACACCATGGTCTGCACCACGACCATCATGATCAAATGACTACGGAAGAGGCCAGCAGCCTTTTGGCTGCAGTTGTTACCCAAACGATTTTTACCCTCGAACGAAAAAAGCGCGACCTAGGCGTTTCCTTTGAGCGTCCCCCGCGTTCCGCTTGGCGCTAATGCACTGAGCGCATTCTACTGACGCGAGTGGGCGTCAATTGCAATCCGCTCAGTGTTGAACCGTCGGTCGGCAGACGATCGACTTGTCAACCTACGCGGAAATTCCAAGATGTTCATCGCTGCTGCGCGAGCGCGCAAATCAATCCTAAGCAACTTCCAAGCCATTGGATACGAACCAGCCGGACCAGCATGGCGGTCCATTTCTATGGCTGTCAAAAGGGACCTGCAAGCACAACGACTACGCCCGAATGTTGCCGTGCCCCCACGCCGAAATCTAATCAAATACCTGGACGTGATGTTCAGGGAGACAGGTTCCCTTCGGCAGACCCTATCGTCACTGCTGCATAGCGGCACATGGACGTCCAGCGGCGGCTCGTTCAAGCTGGCTGACGTCCTCGCTTTCGATTTCCTACACGAAGCTGACGAGCGGCTCAAATCCGGAGAGACGTTCCGCTACCTTGAGATCGGCGGCGGCTGGGCCGGTTTTAGGACAAAACCTCCGGCAAGGTCAGTGAATGTCGCGGGACTTGCAAAACATTTGGGGCAGCACCTCGGACGCCAGGCCTTTTTGCACATCACGAACCTCACGCCCTGGCATACCGAATTGCCGGAAGGAGTTATCGAACACCCATTTATCACCGCCGCTGGACTCTCTGCATTGGAGACGCAAGGCATCCCACGCGGAACGTTTGACATCATATATTCTCAGGCTGCCGCATATTTCGAGCCCGATCTCGGGTCGTTTGTGGCCGCTGCATCAAGTTTGCTGCGAGACGGTGGAATTCTGATATTCAACTTCCGGCCGGAAGATAGCGGAACTGTTTTGGGTTGCGCGGGCGCAAGCGGGCTGATCCTACGAAAATCGGTCAATGCTGGCGGGATGAACGGTGTCGTTATCGCCTTTGAAAAGTCCTTGCAGGCCCACCGGGCGATTGAGGCGGAAGGCTACGCGGCAGTGATCGAATTATCTCGCAATTGGCGTGAAGAATATCGTCAGCAGGCGAGTTGAAGGCTGCAGGCGCCGGTAAATGCGGCCAGCACACGCCGGCGTCTGCGATTCGCTGATGGACGAAAACTTGTGGAGAAGATTAATGAACAGGCGAGCTTTCATTGTCGGCATCGGAACGGTGGCCGCAACACCAAGGCGCTTATTCGCCCAGGCATCTGGCGCAGGCGCGATAGAAGCCAGCGTTGCCCAAATCGAGCAAGAAATTGCGGCCAAAGGTGCCGACAAACGGCCGATATCGGTCAACTTGATTGCCGAGCTGATAAGATCAGAGCTTAAAGAACCCGAAAGGCGAGTGGCCGCCTACCGATTAGTACAGAACGTCCCCTATAAGCTGACCGCCTGGAATGGCGATCCGGACAGCCTCTTCAATCTCGGCCAAGGCGACTGCCGCCACAAAACGGCCGCCTTGCGCGCACTCATGAAGGCTTTATCAATCAAGACACAACATATTCTCATGGTATTCGACTGGGCCGATCTTCCCATTCCGGCGACGATCTTGAGCAATTTGGTGGAAACCCGCAGCTTTCACGACACGGTTGAAATTCAGCAGGATGGTTCGAACCTTCTGGTTGATTCTACTTGGGACCCGGATCTTGCCAAGGCTGGCTTTCCTGTTCTCACCAACTGGAATGGCGTCAATGCTACCCTCCCAATTACCCCGAAGACAACAGTGACCATTCGTGACGGGGACTTTCCTAAAGGAACCGATCTCTATGTGAAATTTGGCATCAGGTGGCCCGAGCGCAAACGCACCCAGGCCTTCAATCGGGCGTTCAACGCTTGGACCGACGAAGTCCGCGCCCGCAAAGATTCCGCCAAGGGATGAGCGCCACGACAATTCTAACCGGCACAGCGATCACTAGGGCCTTTAACGTCAACGCAGCAGGGCGGCCCAAACCCGGCCATGAATTCCTGATACCGTTTCATCGCGCTGCAACCGAGCCAAAGATTGACCGAATTTCGAATGCAAGCTCTCCACAAAGTCGGCACTTGGCCGACTCCGATCAGCCATGTTCCATCGGCAGGCCTTGGGCTGAAGTGAACTAGAAAACGACAATGAATGTTCTCAGATTCAATGGTATGCCAATCATAGCATTGGCAAAGGGAATGACGGTCGCGCTTTTGACTTTCGTTGTTCTTGGAACAGTCTCCGCTCTCTGGAACAATCCGTTTTTTTGTTCGAATGACGTCCACGAGCGGATTTGAAACTACAGCGCTTGCCCTCCAGGCAGTGCTCTTAGGGATTTATGTCGCGATCGCGGTTCGCGGCTGCGCGGTGAAACTGGCCGGTGCGGGCGGAGTCGCAAACTTCCTCGGCGTCGCCTGCTCTATCTGCAACAAAATCTTGACGCTTACTTTTGGCACAACTGCAATTCTGACTTATCTTGAACCCGCGCGCCCGTATTTGGCTGCGGGCGGTGTGCTTGTGACCACATGGGCTGTGCTTCTTCGCTGGAATCATTTTCGGGAATCTTCTCTGTGAGCATACCGGTGGCTTGAGGGCACAACCGGGTTGAGACCCGAACCCAATCTGCACAGTTGTCTCTCGGCAGTTAAAACTAAAGAATGCGCCGGTTCGGGAACAGGAAAAAGTCAGGGGCAACGAATGTTGTGCAGCGTAGGCCGTTTGCGAAGTTGGGCTGAACGGCTTTGACATATCGAAAATGAACATCCGGATGTAATCTAGATGACTCCTTTCTCTAGCGCGCCGCCTTTACTCATTTGCGAACCAGCAATTGATTCAGACACGATTGCCTGAGCGCGCGCAGCATCAATACCCTCTGCGATAAGGCGCTGCATTAGCATTCGGAGCAAGAGATTGAGTTCGATTGAAGACGCCGGATCGGTCTGCTTTTTTGGTCGGGATTGCTCGTTTGCGGCTTTCCCAGCCAACGCATCGGCAATTTTCTTGGTCACGCGATTTGCGGCACGACGCGAGGGATCGTTCTGCACATGAGCGTAGATTGCAGTGGAACGCGGATTGGAGTGACCGAGGATCGCACCGGTCAAAGCAAGCGCCTCGCCGGTCGAAATTGCGGTCGACCCGACCGTATGCCTAAGCGTATGCGGCGTGACACCTGAAAGCCGTGCCCTCTTGACCGCCTTAGACCAGACGGATTTAGTGCCCTGGAAGTAACCTTCGCCACGCACGGCCGGGAATACGAAATTTTTATCCTGCTCTCGCGGCAGAGAGCCAAGCAAAGCCACGGCCGCGGCGCCCAAAGGACGGATAGACTTTCCGGTTTTGGTTTCGTCCAGTTCGAGCAGTCCATCCGACAAATTGACTTCAGACCATCTAAGCCCAGCAATCTCGTCGCGGCGACAACCCGTCAAAACCCAGAGACGGGCTATGTTGACCGCCTTGGAGTTCACACCCTCCGTCTCAAGCTCGTCCAGAGCAGCACCCAGGCGCACAATCTCATCCAAGGTGAGATATCGTGTCCTCTGGTTGTCGGTCTTGCGGATGGCGGCATTCTCACATGGATTGCGTTCGACGATTTCGTTGCGAAGCGCGAAGCTGAACACTGCCGACAGATCCCGCACCACCTTGCGTGCAGCCCCCGCCCCACCGCGAACAATGATCCGCTTCCGCGGCCCAACCTTCTCATCGCGTGCAGTTTTCCCCGCTGTCACGTCAGCAACGAACCTCTCAACGTCGCCTGCATTGATATCTGGCGCCTTTCGATTGCCGAGCAGGGGGACAAGATGATGACGAAGGCGTCCCAGAGTATAGGCTTTGGTGCGCGGCTTCATTGCTTCACCCTGCCGCTTGCCGCGCTGAATGACGCATCCTTCTTTCTCATAGAGATCGACGAGTGCACTCATTGTCAGCTCACGGCGTTTTGCCTGAAGTTCGGCCGCGGGATCCGCACCCGTGACGACGTTGCCAAGCTTGACTTTCGCCAGCTTCCTGGCTTGCTCGGCGGTCAGCGGGCCATGGCGTCCAATTATAAGCCAGCGTTGCGTAGCGGAGCGACCACCACCGTTCGCGCGGTATTTGATGACGAAGGTCTTAACGCCCGACGGCTCAACACGAAGAGCAAATCCAGACAGATCGCAGTCCCAGACATGATAACGCTTGTCCTTCGGTTTAAAGGCGTCAACGACGCGCTTCGTCAGGATAACCCCGTTTCGCCTGCTCATTTTGCCTCCGTTTTGAGATACCACCAAGATACCACCGCGATCGGAAATCGTCGGTTTATCATGGCGCCCAATCGGCGGTGATGTCAACATAACATATTGATATAATAGCACATTATCGTATATTAGGATACAATATAGTATATATTGTGCAACCTTGCCAAGGTTGGGGTCGAGGGTTCGAATCCCTTCGCCCGCTCCAATTTCCTCCGAAACAGATTTCAGAGCAAATAAGCCAGCAATGGCTTGGCGTTGCTCATCGCCGGCAAGTACGGTTATGCACACACGGGCGCGATCCCGTTGCCAGTATCCTCCGAATCGGAGAGGTCGATGGCTATGTATGTTCCCTGGGTCTCAAATCAGTCTCAATTGACGTTCAGGTCTCCACATAAAATGGACTGGTGGAACGCGGTATTGCTGGCATGATGAGAAAGACGCTCCTGCTGATTGCGGCACTGTCGCTTCTGCCCGTGCCTGCGCTTGCCCACCCGCACATCTTCATCGACGCAAAATTCGAGGTCGTGGCGGCACCTGACGGCTCCATCAGCGAGTTGCGCAATGTCTGGAACTTCGACGAGGTGTTCTCCTCCTCGGTCCTCATGGATTATGACAAGGCCGGCGACCAGACGCTCACGCCAAGCGAACTCAAGGCCGTGGGCAAGACGGTCCGGGATTCGCTGGCGCAATACGGCTATTACACCAACGTCACCAGCAACGGCAAAGCAGTGCCCATGGCCAAGCCCGACGCCATTCAGGCCGACTACAAGGACGGCTCGCTGATTCTCACCTTCTCATTGAAGCCCGAGCAGAAGACCTTCCTCAAGGGAACCACGATCTTCGGGATCTATGACAAGACGCTCTACACGGCCGTGGATTTCGCCACCGACAACGATATGACCGTTTCAGGAGCAACCTCGGGCCGCTGCAAGCGCAAGGTCGTGAGGCCCAATCCGAAGGAAGTCATGGCGGAAAACCAGGCGGCACTCACCAGCATGTTCTTCAGCGATCCGAAGGGTACGGACTATTCGCTGCTCGTGGCGACACGGCTCGAAGTCCAGTGCTGATATCGCGCCCTGCGTGACACCGGCGATTTGACGCCTCTCTCATTCCAGTGGCGGCCGATCAGCCTGCGCCGCACCACCGGGCCCGCGCGACGGCGATATGAAGCGCCGGGCGATAAGCCAGCAGCCGAGCGCCCAGGTTGCCCCTGCGCACCAGCCGCCGAGAACATCCGTCGGGTAATGCACGCCGAGATAGACGCGGCTCATGCCGATCATCAGCGTCAATAGAATGCCGACGGCAACAATGAAGATACGGGTCGACCGATAGCGACGCGTACCCGATATGAGAGCTGCCAGCGTCAGATAGGTCACCGCAGACACCATCGCATGGCCGCTCGGAAAGCTCAGATCGTTCACCTCGACCAGATGCGGCACGATGTCCGGCCGTGGCCTGGCAACGCTGAGCTTCAGCATCGTGCTCAGCGCCCATCCGCCGAGCACGGAGGCCAGCACGAAGATGGCGATGGCGCGCCGCCGGTCCAGCAACAGATAGATCGTCACAAGCACCGTCATCAAGGTCAGCACCGTAGTCCCACCGAGACTTGTGATGTCCTTGACGGCATGGGTCAGCCAGCCCGGCCCTATCGGTGTGGAGAGATCGGCCGGCTGGCGCAGTGCCAGCAGGATCGCCTCGTCAAACCCCTTCGTGCTTCCTTCGATAACTTCGCCCGTCAGATAGACGAACAGAAGGATGCCGCCGGAAAGAGCGGCGAACATCACGAGCAACAGCGGCTCGTAGCGGCTCACCCATGCCATTATGCCTGATCTTTGCGGCTCTTGACCGTTCATGCTCTGAAACCTGCCTGTCGTGCCTTCATGGGGGTCGCTTTCCGTCGCCGGAGGATCCGACATTATTCTAGGTTCTGTCCAAAAAGGACACTGGCTATCTAATGATGAAATCGACGGCAGCCAACAGCGATGGGCTAACAATCGGGCAGCGATTGTTGCCTGTTGTTTTCAGGTTCATGAAATGTCGTGCCTCTATTGTCGGCCCCACCCCCGGCAGCCTTCGACAGCGGCAGGGGCCTGTATGTCTACGCCGGGGAACCTTTCGATTGCCAACAACTGAAAAACACAGCGTCGCCACCTCCAGCCGGCGATCCGGGGAATCCGACAGCAGGCGCAGCCGATCACCCGCAAATGGTGCAAAAGGTTCCAGCCGTCAGCCAGGCGTAATGTTTGCCGTTAAAATTTTTGCTATTTTCGGAGCCTTGAGCTGTGATAGTAGTGCCGCAAGGGCGATCAGGGATCGGGTGTTGTCAGAGTGTTAAGTGTTGGGACATCTTTTTCCGGCCGGCTGATGGCGCTCGCCGGCTTGGGCCTTTGGGCGGGAGCCGCCATCGTTGCATTTCCGGCATCTTCCATGGCGGAAGATGCTGCAAAGTCCGCATCCGATACCTGGGTGGTGACGCTCGGCGCTACCGTCGAGTATGGCCCCAGCTACGAAGGCTCGAAGCATTATACCTTCGGCGCCCTGCCCTCTTTCGATATTCATCGCCTCGGTGAGGCCACGGAATACAGTGCTCCCGACGATAATTTCGATTATGAGCTCTTCGATTTCCACGGTCTTGAAATCGGGCCTGTGGTCGGCTTGAGAGATGACCGCTTCGACCTCAACAATTTGCAGCTGCAGAGCCAGCGCAGGGTCCGTTGGAATTTCGATGCCGGCGGCTTCGCACAATATTGGCTGATGGAAAATCGGCTACGGCTTCGAACGGAAGTGCGCCAGTCGCTCTGGGGCGGCGATGGCCTGGTCGGTGATTTCGCGCTCGACTGGTTTCAGCCTCTCGGCGATAAATGGCTCTTGTCCGCAGGCCCGCGTCTGTCGATGGCAAACTCCATCTATATGCGCAGTAATTTCGGCATTTCGGAAAGCCAGGCCGCAAGAAGAGAACACGTTGGCGCCTTCGATGCCGAAGCCGGGGTGAAATCGGTTGGCTTCACCGTGGCGGCGACCTATACGATCTCGCCCGCATGGAGCGTGCAGGTCTACGAGAAATATAACCGCCTGGTCGGCGACGCCGCCGATAGTCCGATCACCTCGCAGTTCGGCTCACCCAACCAGAATATTATCGGCTTTACCCTCAACAGAACCTTCAACGTCAATTTTTGAGGCGCTGCGCGCTTCATGATCGGCAATGTAGTTCCGCGTCAGCGGAATGATGTCGTTGCGTTTGGCGATCTGGATCTGGAAGACGACGAGATCCTCGTAGCGGAAGGCAGCTTCCGCCGTCGAAAGATAATATTCCCACATGCGGCAGAAACGCTCGTCATAAAGCTGTGCGACCTCGCCCCAGCGCGCCATGAAGCGCTCCCGCCAGCTTTCCAGCGTCATCGCATAGTGCAGCCGCAGCACCTCGACATCGGTGATGGCGAGGCCCGCCGCCTCGATTTCCGGGACGATTTCCGAAAGGGCGGGAATATAACCGCCGGGGAAAATGTATTTGTCGAGCCACGGCGTCGTGAAGCCAGGGGTCGCGGAGCAGCCGATGGTGTGCAACACCATGATGCCATCATCTTCCAGCAGCTCGGCGCATTTGCGGAAGAAGGTGCGGTAGGATGCCAGCCCGACATGCTCGAACATGCCGACCGAAACGATCCTGTCGAAACGGCCGGTCAGGCTGCGATAGTCGCGAAGTGCGAACTGCACTTCCGCCGGCGTTCCGCCGACCTTTTCGGTCACGCGCCTTGAGGCATACTCGTGCTGTTCTTCGGAAAGCGTGACGCCGAGGACATAGCCGCCAGGCGCGTGCTCGGCCAGATGCAGCCCCAGACCGCCCCAGCCACAGCCGATGTCGAGAATGCTGTTGTTGGGCTCGATCAGGAGCTTGGCGGCAAGATGCCTTTTCTTGGCAAGCTGCGCCTCCTCCAGAGACTGATCGGCATGCTCGAAATAGGCGCAGGAATATTGCCGGTCCGGGTCGAGGAACAATTCATAGAGTCGGCCGTCGAGATCGTAGTGATGGGCGACATTGGTCTTCGAACGCCCCGGCAGATTGCGGTGGCGAAAGATCCGCAGCTTGGTTCTGATATCGTCGATAATGCGGGCAATCAGCGGATGCGTGCTGTTCTGCGCCTCGCGCAGCATCATCGCCACAAAGTCGTAGAGCGTACCCTGCTCGACGATGAAACGGCCATCCATATAGAGTTCGCCGAGCAGCCTGTCGGCATCGATCAGGAACGCCCATTCGGCACGATCATCAGTGAAGCGCACGTGAACGGGCTCGCCGGTACCGTCGCCAAATGTGAGGACACTGCCGCTTGCCGTGGTCACGGTCAGCGCACCGCGCGTGACGATGGATGACACCCCACGTCTAACACACCAGTCCACCAGACCGGAGAAAACGCCAGCACCGTTGCCCTTGCGGTGATTTTCAGCTTGCAGATTGGACATCATTTATCCTTGCCGGTGCCCGTTCGCAGCTCATCCTGCCTCGGATCCAATTCATCATGATGCTCATTCGTCTCGAAACTGGCACCCGCAATCAGCCAGACGCCCGTCAGGATCAAGCCGCTGCCGATCATCTGCAGTGCGACGACCCGCTCACCGAAGAAGAACCAGCCAGCCGCGACGACCAGCACATAACTTATGCCCGTAAGCGGAAAAGCGCGGCTGAGTTCGAGCTCGGCAAGCACATTCATCCAGATGAAGAAGGCGACAATCTCTACGACTATAGCCGCCAATATCCAATGAGACGAGAGAGCATGCCAAAACCACGTCAGCGTCCCTTCATCCTTCAACTGCGCCGCACCGAGTTTGATGAATAATTGATAGAGAGTGCTCAGCACTGGCACGGCAAGCCAGTAAAAACGTAGGGGCATTAAGCATCCGCCTCGTCTGTCGAGAACAGCGGCGACACAAGCCGCAGCAACCTCTGAAGGAATGGGTTGCGATGGCGGAAGAACATCGCATTGGCGGTCAGCTTGCTGCCGAGACGTATCTTGTTCTCGTAATAGGCCTGGCCGCTCTGGTAACGGCTTATGCCATGATCCAGGCAGTATCGCAGGTTGGTAAACCAGCTGAGGAAGTAGAGGTTATAAGGTCGCCCCCTGTCTCCATCCATGCAGAAGAACTTGTCGATGGCGACGCGATCGTCATGCATGATCAGATTGACGGCAAGCAGCTGGTCTTCGACAAAATAGAAGGCGCAATAGGAACGGCCGCTCATGCGGCTGAGAATTCCCTCGAAATATTCGGCGGTCAGCTCTTCGAACTGCCAATCACTGCGATTGCGGGTGTCGTGGTACAGCGCCACCACCTGCGGCAGGAACGCACCGAAATCCGTCCTGATCTCCACCCGCACCTGTTCGAAGGACTTCAGCTTGCGGCGCATATCCTTGCGGGTGCCGGCAGAAAGCTTGGCGAGATATTCGTCGATCGTCTTGAAATCGATGTCGAGCCAGGCCGTCGGCAAACCACCGATCGAGGCATAGCCATGCGCGGACAATGGAGCGGCAAACTCGGTCGAAAGCTGTTCGGGAATGTCCTTGAGCCCGACGAGCCCGCAGCGCTCGGTGGCAGCAAACTGTTCGAAGAAAGATAGCATCTCGGCAAACAGCACGCTGCGGCGTTCCTCAGCAACATCCGGATGGAAGCCGATCGCCCCCGTCTCGGTGCAGGGCGAACCCAGGCAGGCGAGCCGCAGCTTCAGAAAATTCGGGAAGTGGCGCTGCAGGCGGCGCACGGACCGGCGCAGGAATCCTTCTTCCAGCGTCGTATCGAGAGCATAGAGGCAGAGAAAGGCCGGCATGGCGGCGCTGACGCGCCCATCCTCGACGACGGTGATGTACCGCCATTCAAAACCCTCGATGCCGGCTTCCTCGATGGCAAGCAGGCAGTCATAATCCTCAACCTGCCCATGAAAGCAGGCATTCCACGCATCGCGGCCGATCGCGCGGATGCTGAAATGAACTTCCGTCACGGGACTGGCTGGCGGATTGGGCACGAGCTTAAGCAGCGGCTGCGACATGACGCGCCTCAAAGAAATCTGCTGTAAAATCGGCCACCTGACGATGCTGTCGATCCACATGGATCATATGATAGCTGTCCTTGATCCATTTCAGCTCGTGCGGACTGCCGATATGATCGGAAATGTAGCGGGCATGCTTCGGGCTGGCGAGATCGTCGTCCTCGGCATGCAGGATCAGCGTCGGCGTCTGCATGTCAGGCAGCTTGCCTCTGAGCGTCTTACCCAGCCGGTGCATTTCGACCAGGCCCTTGCCGGGGAATCGCTCCAGAACGCCCTCGCTCGCCATGCCCTCGATCAGCCGCCGCATCCGCTCGTCCTTGATCCCGAGCGAGGCCGTCTCGCTGAAGCTCAGGCGATCGAGGAAGGGAACGCGCGACAGCCAGCCGATCTGCGATGCCAGAAGCGGGTAGTAGAAAGGAACATCCCAGCCGTCATAGCTGAAGCAGGGCGAGTAGATGGCCACCGCGCCGATTTTTCCGGGCTGCTGCTCGGCGGCCAGCATCGCAAGCTTGCCGCCAACGCAGATACCGGCTGCAAAAACTTCTTGGGTCCTTGATGCCAGTAGCGCCGACGCTTCGACGACACTTTCAAGCCAATCCTGCCAGCGGGAGCCGCGCAGTGTCTTCACGTCAACGCCGTGACCGGCAAGCAGCGGCGCATAGACGCTGTAGCCCCTGCGATTGAGGTGACGGGCAACCAGCTTCATTTCGGCCGGCGCCCCCGTCAATCCATGCACGAGGAGAACGCCTTTGCCGTTTGAGCCTTCCATGAAGAAGCTCAACTCGTCAGCTTTCATGAGACAGCTCCGACTGCCGGTTTTCCTTGGCCATGAAGCCAAGCGCATGGCAGGTGCTAATCACATGCGTGCCTGCCTTTTCCTGTTCGTCCTTGATCTGCTCGTGCAACGTCGGCAGCTTGGTCCAGTGAGTGCGAGGCCGGTAGTGGTGCTCGGCATGATAGCCGTTGCCGAACCAAAGCCAGTTGTAGAACGGCTTGTGGCTGGAAACGCCCCAGGCAATCGGCTCGTCCGGATCGCCGTGCAGATGCTCGTAATAGCCGTTCAGCGACGACAGGCAGTTGCCGATATAATAGAACGGCACGAAGAACAGGACGGCCTTCCAGTCATAGATGAGCGCAATCGCTGCGAGACCCAGGAAGAAGAACAGCTCGAACCGACCCCAATTCGCATCGAAGGGGCGGCGGCGGGCGATGGCCTTGTGGATGTCGCCGAGACTGTCGCGGAAGAAGCTCAACAATGTGTAGGACCAGACATTCTCGGGCTGACCGTCGCGGCCGTGGCGATAGATCGACAGCAGATCGACGGTATCGCCTTTATCATCCGGCCGGTCGCTGTTGCCGGAATGATGCCGCATATGCACCCAGTGATAATAGGTCTGAGAAAAGCCGATCGCGACGGATTCCAATAGGCTGAAGGCATAGTTCATCCACCGCGCCTTGAAATAGGGCGTATGAATGAAATTGTGCGATATGCTGTTGATGTTCCAGGAGATCGATACGGCGTAGAGGCAGCCGAGAATCACTGAAACCCATAGCGGGCGGCTTTCGAAGCCGACGATCAGATAGACATCGAAAGCGAGATGTGCGACGGCAGCCAGAACCGGCGCCGCGTCCCATCTGGAGTGCGCAAAGATTTTCATAGTCCGGTAACTCCCACACAGGCCACGCCGGCGGTCACGAAGAACACGCCGATCGCGTGGCGTAGGTTGATGTTTTCCTTGAAGATTAGAGCGCCGGCGAACACGATGACGACATAGCTCAACGCCATAAGGGGAAAGGCAATTGTGAGCGGTACGTGCTCGAGGACGGCGGTCCAGGCAAAAAGCTCGACGGCCCAGAACATGATGCCGAGCCAGGTCACGGGCCTGGCCAGGGCCGAAAGCAGCGCATTCTCGCTGGCCGACTGCTTGAAGCAGACCTCGCGCGCGGTCTCCGCCAGCACGCAGAAGAATATGAGCCCAAGCATGGGCAGCGTCAGGCTACCGGTCATTCCATATACTCCGCCAGCACTTCCAGCAGCGCATGATTGGCAGCGCTGTTGATGTTTCTGGTCGTTTCGGCGCCCTGCCGGACCCGCGGCTGGTCGATCAGGATCTCAGCCCGCTTCATCAACTTGGTGCGCAGGCTGCCAGCATAACTCGGAACCGAATAATCGCCTATGACGTCAGCGCCGATGATGCGGTGGCGACTGCCGATTTCGCTGATCAGGGCCAGAAGATAGGGCAGCCGCATGCGGCCCTGATCCCAGTTCGTCACGGCGTCGTCCGCCGCCAGAACATCCTTGTCGATCGTCACATAAACCGCTTCGGTACGAATGCGGCTGAGCATGCGATCGATGAAATTCTCTTCGCCGATTTCCGCAATCGATTTCCAGTGCAGAGCGCCCTTTTCCTGGCGATAGCTGGCGCCGGTGCCGTAATCAGCGAGAACGCGGCTCGGCGGATGCTCGTAAGGGTAAAGCTCCAGCTTGCCCTCGCCGAGCCAATGCAGGTTGGCTCCCTTGCGCTCGGGGCTGCGAAGATCGCTGCTGCACACGCCGATCGTGATGACCTTCTGGATATTGGCATTGGCAAGCGCACTGTTGACCCAGGAACCGCAATGCAGGCCGCCATCGAACGTCACCCAATCCGGATGGTTGTCGAAATGGATCAGCGTCGCGGGGCCGGACTGACGTTCCAGTGCGCCATCGAGGAGCATCGCCGTGATGTGATGGAAGTCGCCGGACCCCATGAAGCAGAGCTGCGGGGCCTTGCCCGTCGCAGGCGTATTCTTGACGATTTCGCGGCTGAGATTTGCCAGGGCATTCTGCTTGCCCCAAAGCCGGACCTCCCGCCCCGCATCCTTGTCGAAATACTGGTGCGCGCCGGCAAACTTGCAGGCGCGCACAAAGTCCGGCTGCAACTCCAGTGCGTCATCGAGATGAAGAAGCAGGAGTTGCACCGTCTTATCTCCGGGCAGCGCGCGTCAGAAGCTGATCGAGCAGGTTAAGTGCCAGATCGATCTCTTCGCGGGTGATGAGCAGGTTCGGCGCGAAGGTGATGACGTTCTTGTGGTAGCCGCCGACATCGAGCACGAGGCCGTAAGTCTTGCTGCCGACCTGAAGATCGCCCTTCATGCCTTCGTCGCACATCCAGTCCATGGTCGCCTTGCTGGGCGTGTAGCTGTCTTCCTCGCAGATTTCCATCCGCAGTGCGAGGCCGAGACCATCGACTTCGCCGACAATGGCGTGGCGCTTCTGCAGCTGCTGCAGACCGTCGAGGAAATGAGCGCCCTTCTCCATGATGGCGGCGCCGAAATCTTCTTCTTCCAGCATCTTCATGGTTTCGAGCGCGACTGCAGTTCCCATCGGGTTGCTGGCGAAGGTCGAATGCGTGGAGCCGGGCGGGAAGACGGTCGGGTTGATCAGCTCTTCACGGGCCCAGACGCCGGAAAGCGGGTTGAGGCCGTTGGTGATCGCCTTGCCGAAGACCAGCGCATCGGGCGAAACGCCGAAGTGCTCGATCGACCAGAGCTTGCCTGTGCGATAGACGCCCATCTGGATTTCGTCGACGACGAGCAGGATGCCGTGATCGTCCAGCACCTTCTTCAGTTCGACGAAGAAGTTCATCGGCGGAATGACGTAGCCGCCCGTGCCCTGGATCGGCTCGATGTAGAAGGCGGCATATTCGGACTTGCCGGCCTTCGGATCCCAGACGCCGTTATATTCGCTCTCGAACAGGCGGGCGAATTTCTGAACGCAGTAGTGACCGTATTCTTCCTTCGACATGCCCTTAGGGCCGCGGAAGTAATAGGGGAATTCGACGAACTGGGCGCGATCGCCGAAATGGCCGTAGCGGCGGCGATAGCGATAGCTCGAAGTGATGGCAGACGCGCCGAGCGTACGGCCGTGATAACCGCCTTCGAAGGCGAACATCAGGCTCTTGCCGCCGGTGTAGTTACGCACCAGCTTCAGCGAATCTTCGACTGCCTGCGAGCCGCCGACGTTAAAATGAACGCGGCCCTTGTGCCCGAACTTGCGCTCGGCATCCTGCGCGATCATCGCTGCAAGCTCGACCTTTTCGCGGTGCAGGTACTGCGAGGCGACCTGCGGCAACACGTCGAGCTGGCGATGAGCAGCAGCGTTCAGACGCTCGTTGCGGTAACCGAAATTGACGGCGGAATACCACATCTGCAGATCGAGAAATGGCGTTCCCGTGCGATCATACACGAAGGAGCCTTCGCATCCTTCGAAGAATTTCGGCTTGTCGGTATAGTGAACGGTATCGCCATGGGAGCAATAGACTTCCTCAAGCGCGCGCAATTCTTCTTCGGAGCGGACGGACTCGGTCGCGCCGCTGAAGGCTTCGGCTACATTCGTTTTCATTCAATGCCTCTCGGTCAAATTCACGCTGTCTTGAAATGCGGCAGCGCACGGGAGCGTCGCTCGACGCTCGGGAGAACGGCTTCCATCTTTGGAAGCAGATCGGAAAAGTCTTCGAAACCGACGTAAGGAATGTCGTTTTCTTCGCAGTAGTCGACGAGCTTGGCCTTCGCGAATACGAGGTCGACCTTGTCGGAAACGCAGAAATCGCTTCGACCGTCGCCGATGTAGACCTGGAGGTCGTTGCTATCGACAACGCGACATTTGCAGACGCCGGCGCCGGACACGCAGCCCGTCGCCTGAAACGGCGGGAACAGCGAATAGGCCTCGCGGCCCTGACTGACGCTGCAGGTCAGCACATTGGCAACGATCGGCAGGCCGTCGATGCCGTGACGCGCCAGAATCCGGCGAATGAAATAATCGACGCCATCGCTGACGACGGTCACGGGCAATTCGCCGCTACGGCAATAGGACAGGAATTTTTCAAAACCCGGATCGATCGACACCGTGTCGAGAAACTGATCGAGTTCCGTCCTGCTCGCCTGGATGAGAGCGATCTGCCGGCGCATGCACTCGCCGGAGCCGATCTGCCCCTGTTTCCAGAGCCGTTCGATGTCTTCCCACTCGGAACCGGCGAAACGGTTTAACACCATATCCGTCGCGTCTTCGATGGATATGGTTCCATCAAAATCGCAAAACACCTGCATGAAAATGCCCTTTCGCCTTATCCTGAGTTGCGTCTAACAACATCGGATGAGCCGGGCATGAGCGGAAAATGAAGCGAAAATGAAAAACGATGAGAAGTTGATTTTTTAGCTTGCCAGCAATCTCAGGTCTACCTGAAGACCCTTGCTCCAACGCGGCGTAGAAAGTTCCACCGTCGCCGAAAGCCGGTCCGCCGTATCGGCAACAATAGCAAGGCCAAGCCCGGCTCCTTCGGTATGAAGCGTGTTGAGCCGATAGAACCGCTGGAACACCGCCTCCCGCTCATGCGGCGGAATGCCCGGCCCGCTGTCGCTGATCGAAATCTGCTCGAAACCGTCTTCCGACGAAATCGAAACCCTGATCTTGCCGCCTACAGGCGTGTATTTGATGGCGTTGTCCAGAAGGTTGGTGATCAGCAAGCGTATCAGCGATTCGTCGGTCTTGACCTCGACCGTTTCGTCGCCTTCCAGCACCACGTCGAGCTCACGGCTCGTGATGATGTTGCCGAATTCGGCAAGCACCGATGCGACCAGATGATAGACCATCACCGACGTCGGATTGAGTGGGTGATGGCTCACCCTCGCCAGCCGCAACAATTGCTCAATCAGGTGCGTGGCATGGTTGTTGCTGGCGACCAGGTCGGCGACGATCGCCTGCCGCTCGTGCTCGTTGTCGCTGTTTCCAAGCATCTGCAGCAGCAGCTTCACGCTGGCCTGCGGCGTGCGTAATTGATGCGCGGCCAGATCGGAAAAGCGCCGTTCGAGCGTCAGCGACTGGGCAAGCTTTTCCAGCAATTGATTGATCGAGCGGCCGAGCGGCAGCAGGTCGCGCGGCAGGCCTTCGACCGGGATGGCCGAGAGGTCGTCGGGCGATCGGGTGCGGATCTGCCGTACCACTCCGTGGATCGTGCGCAGACCGCTGTTGATCCCGAGCCAGATGAGGAAGCCGATGACCGGCACGAGCATCAGCAGCGGAAAGAAGAGATTGAGCAGGATGTTGGAGACGAGCGTTTCGCGAAGCGCGATCTTTTCGCCAAGCTCGATCACGATAGTCGTATTCGGGATCGGCAACGAATAGACGCGCCAGTCCTCACCACCGTAGACCAGCGTGGTGAACCCAACCTTCTGCTGCGGTACGTCGGAGAGAAAGGCCGTGCTGCTGTAGAAGCGGATATTGCCGTCGACCCAGGCGCGAAACATATGCGCATCGGCATAATCATCAGCATCCTCGTTAAAGGCCAGCTGATTGTCCATGTTGAAGTCGATGTCGTCGATCTGCTTTGCCGCACGGTCTGGCGTCTTTTCCAGCGGCCGCCTCAGCAGGCTCCAGATGACGTTCGCATCATCGATGAGCTGGGCATCGTAGATATTGTTGATTTCCCGCGTCGCGCTGTTGAAGGCAAAGGCGGCAATCACGACGATGGTCACGACGACGACCGGCGCGATCCGGAGAAACAGATTACGGGTAAGAGTGGAATTGTTCATCGCTCGATCATGTAGCCGACACCGCGGATCGATTTGATGAAATCGGTGCCGAGCTTCTTGCGCAGATTATAGATGGTCACTTCGATCGTGTTGCTCTCGACGGTATTCTCGGCGTCGTAAAGCGCATATTCGATATCGTTCTTCGTGACATAGCGGCCGCTTCGCTCCATCAGGAGCTTCAGAAGATGGAACTCCTTCGCTGTCGTATGCACCTGCGCATTGGCCTTGCGCGCGACCATGGCCGACGGATCGACCTCGACATCGCCGCAGCGAATGACACTTTCGGTCCTGCCGTCACGCCGTCTTATGAGCGCGCGCAGGCGCGCCAGCAATTCGTCGAGATCGAAGGGTTTGACCAGGTAGTCATCCGCGCCTTCGTCCAGGCCCTCGACCTTTTGGCGTACCGAATCGAGCGCCGTCAGCAACAGCACTGGCACGGAGTTGCCGCGCTGGCGGATGCGCCGCAAAACTTCCATGCCGCCAAGCTGCGGCAGATTGATATCCAGCACGATCGCCGCGAAGTGAGAATGCTGGGCCGCCTCGAGGCCGGATTCGCCATCGCGCATCCAGTCTACGCCATAGGCATGCTTCTCCAGCGCCTTCTTGAGCGATGAGCCGAGGATATTGTCGTCTTCAACCAGCAAAACACGCACGATCGACCCCATTTAGCCGAGAAATTCTGTCGTCGATGTGGGCTGCAATTGGAGCGGCCTTGTGGCAAAGCTATGACGGATCATTTCCACCGGCAAGAGCCGAGAAAATGCGCGCCATTCCGCCAACCGGCCCGGAGCCGATCCGGAAGGACCTTCCAGCTGCAATCTCATCCCTGCGCGGCGGTCAGGCACTCGGCGAGATAGGCGGCGGCCGGACTGGTTTCCAGTGGCTGCAATATCCCGATCTCACGGTGAAACATTGCCTCGCCAAGCGGTACCATCCGCACCGACGGGATGTCAGGCAGACCACCATCGACAATCGGAAGAAGCGCCACCCCGAGCCCGCGTCCGACCAGAGTGGCGATGCCGGCTATGTCGTCAATCTCGATCGCCTCATTGGGATCGATCGAATGCGAGCGCAGGAACCGGTCCACCTGCCGCCCTCCAAACGAGCTGCGATCATAGCGGATGAACGGCTGCTCGCGCAGCAACGCCCGCCAATCGTCACCCCTCAGTTGTTCGGGAACCGCCAGCATATAGGGCTCGCGCAAGAGCGGCCGCCAGACGAGATTTTTCGGCAGGCCATAGGGAGGTTCGATCAGCACCGCCAGATCGAGTTCGCCGGCATCGAGCAGATCGAGCAAATGCAGGGAGACACCGGGAACGATACGAAGATGATATCGCGCGAACCGCTGCCGAAACGGCACGAGCGCGCGGGCAAGAACCGCAGATTGAACCGAAGCTATGGCGCCGATGCGTAGCTGGCCGCCCGAGCTCTCGTCGGCCGGGTCCGCTATATGCTCGAACATCGATATGATGCTCTTGGCGCGCTCCAGCGTGCGCAGCCCCGCTGCATTCAGCGTGGCGGAACGGCCTGTCCGCTCGAACAATATGACGCCGAGCCTCTCTTCAAGCCGCTTCATTTGACCGCTGACGGCCGCTTGCGTCAGACCGATCCGCTCTCCCGCCGCTGCAAACGTTCCGAAGCGGGCAACAGCGACCAGTGTTTTAAGTTCGGGAATCATGATTCATAATTTTTCATTGACCTCAGATTCATAATATACAGTTTTTCATCGGAAAAAATGTACCTTAATCATTGCTGCATCGAATTCATGCACCAGGAGACGATCATGAGCGCAGCACCTCTTCACCCCTTCCATCTCGCCTTCCCAGTCCACGATCTGGCTGCGGCCCGCGCTTTCTATGGCGGTCTGCTGGGCTGCCCCGAAGGCCGCAGCTCGCCCGACTGGATCGATTTCAACTTTTACGGCCATCAGGTCGTCGCCCATCTGGCACCGGGCGAAACCGGCGAGGTGGCGGCCAATGCTGTCGACGGTCACGGCGTCCCCGTGCGCCATTTCGGCGTCGTTCTGTCGATGGAAGAGTGGGAAGCGGCGGCCGAGAAACTGACGAAAGCCGGCATAGAGTTCGTCATCAAGCCTTATATCCGCTTCCGAGGCGAACCAGGAGAGCAGGCAACCATGTTCTTCAAGGATCCGAGCGGCAATGCCGTTGAGATGAAGGCCTTCGCCGACATCAACAACCTGTTCGCCAAGTAGAAACCCAAGGCTTGCGATATGAGCATCTGCCGGCAGGCACGCCGCCGGCGTCGATGCTCATATCCAGCGGTGCCGTCTCTAGTTTGCAGCGCCACCGTCCACCAAACGATCCGCCGTCAGCCTGCGCATGGCTGTTTCCAATACGTCGAAGATCCGTGGATCTGTGGATTGCGCGACATTGAAGCGGATGAAACGGCCTGCCGTATCCGATAAGCTGAAGGCATTGCCGGGCGCAACGATGATACCTTCGGGAAGGCAGACGCGCGCGACATCTGCGGCATCCAGCCCCTCGGGCAGCCGGCACCAAAGGAACATGCCGGCCTGTGGTTTGAGCCAGGGAACGATGCCGATGGCCTCCAGCCGCGCCGCCACCTCATTCATGGTCTTGGCAAGCCGCATCCGCAACGCCTCGATGTGCTTGCGATAGCTGCCATCCTTCAATGCGAGATAGACGAGTTCGGCCGACAATTGCCCGCAGCTGAAGCTGCTGGCGACCTTGAGATCGACGAGCCCGTCGATCCAGTCCGGCCTGGCGGCAATGAAGCCGCAGCGTATCGAGGCTGAGAGCGTTTTCGAAAAGCTGCCGATATGGATCACCCGGTCGAGCCCGTCATAGGCGGCTAGCCGTGGCGCCGGGACATCCTCGAAATCGGCAAAAATATCGTCCTCGATGATGATCAGGTCGGAAGCCTCGGCCAGTTTCAGCAGCCGATGTGCGGTCGCGGGCGAAAGCGCCGCACCCGTCGGATTGTGAATGGCGGAATTGGTGACATAGAGGCGCGGCCTGTGCCGCTCCAAAGCCTGGCCGAACAGCTCGACATCCGGCCCCGTCGGCGTGAAAGGCACGGAGACGACGTTGACGCGATGGGCGCGCAGCAGTGCATGGAAATTGAAGTAGCAGGGATCGTCCACCAGCACGGTATCGCCGGGCTCAAGCAGAAAGCGGCAGAGAAGATCGATGGCCTGCGTGCCGGACTCCGTCAACATGATCTGATCCGGACGCGCGGCGATGCCGTGTTCGCCCAAACGTCTGGCGAGCAGCTGCCGCAACGGCGGCAGGCCAAGCGGCGTTCCATAATTGGCGAGCGCCCCCACATCCCCGCGCGCCAGCGTCCGCATCGCCCGACGCAAGGCCGCCTGTGGCAGCCATGACGGCGGCAACCAGCCGCAGCCGGGCTTCAGCATGTCATCGCCAACTTCGAGCGATTGCCGCGAGATCCAGAGCGGATCCACATTGAGATCCGATCTTGCCCCAGTTTCGGACAGCAAGAGCGGCGGCAACGGGCCGCAGACATAGAATCCCGAACCCGGCCGAGAGCGGATGACGCCCTCGGCGGCAAGCCGCTCATACGCCTCGACGACGGTGGAGACCGAGACTTGCATGGTCTTGGCGAAGCTGCGCACCGATGGCAGCCGCGCTCCCGGCATCAGGTTGCGGCCCGCGATCCGATCCGAGATCGCCGCCATGACCCCTTCGATCCGCGTGCCGCCGACGATGTTTTTTACTGACAGATCATCCATCCGTACTGCACCCACAACCATAACAGTTCATGCAAATTGTACTGTACTGTCTATGGCTTGCCTCGTCAAACTCGTCGATACCAGCGAAGATAAGAAGGAGCATATGCAATGGACAAGACAACAACGGGCTGGATCTACGGGATGACCGGGGTGGTAATCTTCAGCGGATCGCTGCCGGCGACGCGGGTAGCCGTGATGGATTTCGACCCGCTATTTTTGACCGTCGCCCGGGCCGTCATCGCCGGCCTGCTGGGCCTGTGCCTGTTGCTCGCCTTTCGCGAAAAGCGCCCTGCCCGCAGCGACATCGTATCACTCGCAATCGTCGCGCTTGGTTGTGTCATCGGCTTTCCCCTGTTGACGGCGCTGGCGCTCAAGCATGTCACGTCGGCCCATTCGATCGTCTTCATCGGGTTGCTGCCGCTTGCGACCGCCATCTTCGGGGTGCTGCGCGGCGGCGAACGGCCACGCCCGGCCTTCTGGATATTCTCGGCCATCGGCAGCGGGCTCGTCAGCGGCTACGCGTTTGCGCAGGGTGTCTCGGCTTCGCCAGTCGGCGATCTCCTGATGCTCGCAGCCGTTCTTGTCTGCGGGCTCGGCTATGCCGAAGGTGCGGTTCTGTCGCGCCGGCTCGGCGGCTGGCAGGTCATTTGCTGGGCGCTGGTTCTGTCCCTCCCTGTCACCATCGCACTCTGCATCGCCACCATGCCGCCCACCATGGCCGGCATCGGCGAACCGGCATGGCTTGGCCTTACCTATGTTTCGCTGTTCAGCATGCTGATCGGTTTCGTCTTCTGGTATCGCGGCCTGGCGCAGGGCGGCATCGCAGCCGTCGGGCAATTGCAGTTCCTGCAGCCCTTCTTCGGCTTCGCGCTTGCCGCACTCCTGCTCAAGGAGAGCGTCAGCTGGTCCATGCTCGTCGTTACCATCGCCGTCGTCGGCTGCGTCGCGGGTGCCAGGAAGTTTGCACGCTGACGCCAGTATCAATGCAACAGCCGACCGCTTGATCTTCTAAACCGATTGGTCTATTAAATACCAATCGGTTTAGAAGGAGCACATCATGCCAACGCCGCTTATCCCGCCTTTCACGCTCGAAACCGCCATCGCCAAGGTCCGCATGGCCGAGGATGGCTGGAACAGCCGCGATCCCGATCGTGTCTCCAAGGTCTATACGGAAGACAGCCAATGGCGAAACCGCGCCGAATTCCCGCGCGGCCGCAAGGAGATCGTCGAGTTCCTGACGCGCAAATGGGCAAGGGAGCTTGATTACCGGCTGATCAAGGAACTCTGGGCCTTCGAGGGCAATCGCATCGCCGTCCGCTTCGCCTATGAATGGCGCGATGACAGCGGCCACTGGTTCCGCTCCTACGGCAACGAGAATTGGGAATTCGATGCCGACGGCCTGATGCAGCGCCGCTTTGCCTCGATCAACGACATGCCGATCAGGGAAGAAGACCGGAAGTTCCATTGGCCGCTCGGCCGGCGCCCGGACGATCATCCCAGCCTGTCCGATCTCGGCCTCTGAATGCCGCGGACGATCTTCGAAAAGCCCGATGCCATCGCCCTTGTGGCCGAGGTCTTTCGCGAACTCGGTTATGAGGGCGCGTCGATGAGCAACATCACGGCACGCACCAAACTGTCGAAAGGCAGCCTCTATCACTTCTTTCCGGGCGGCAAGGAACAGATGGCAGCCGAGATCATGGCCCATATCGACGACTGGTTCGTGACTGAGATGTTCAAGCCGCTCGAAGAAGGGGAGCCCCGTGCTGCGATCCGCACAATGTGGGAGACAGCAGACAGGTATTTCCGCTCCGGTCGCCGCATCTGCCTGATCGGCGCTTTTGCACTGGACGAGACGCGCGATCGCTTCTCGAACGCCATCCGCAGCTATTTTCAGCGCTGGATCGAGGCGCTTGCCGGCGCGCTCATGAGAGCCGGCCTGGTCAGCACCGAAGCGCAGGCGCTCGCTGAAGAAGCGGTCGTCGGCATTCAGGGCGCGCTGATGCTCGCGAGAGCACTTGGGGATGAAGCGGTCTTCTGCAGAATATTGGAGCGGCTGAAGCAAAGGCTGGAAACCGCACTCGGCTAGGCCGTTTCAGCCCCCGAATCACCCGCGCAACACATGCCTTTCTCGTTAACGAATGGGGCCGAGCAATGCGTGCTTCATGCCCTATATGATAGAAATTCACCTGCAAACGGCATTTTTGGCCCTCTGGGTTGGGGATGACCGCTCCCACAACCCGCTGATATTAAAGAATCCTCCATAAAAGTATGGCATTGTTAATCATGTTTGATTTGCAACTATCCAAGCTCCCATGTTCAGCAGGCGATGGGAGCATCGAGGAGATGGATAGAAGATGCTGCAGCAGGTAAACGAAACTGACGACGCCTTGATCGATCGACTGCAACGTTCAGCATTCGATTATTTCATGCTTCACACCAACCCCGAAAACGGGCTGGTCGCCGATACCTCGATCAAGACAAGCCACTGCAGCATTGCCGCCGTTGGCTTTGCGCTGTCGAGCTATCCGGTCGCCGTCGAGCGCGGGTGGATCAGCCGAGCCGATGCCGCCCAGCGCGTGCTGACCACGCTCGACTTCTTCGCCGACAGCCAGCAGGGCACCGAACGCGGCGCCACCGGCCATCGCGGCTTCTATTACCACTTCCTCTACATGGAGACCGGCAAGCGCGCCTGGAACAGTGAGCTGTCGACGATCGACACCGGCCTGCTTCTGCTCGGCGTCTTGACGGCTGCGGCCTATTTCGACGGCAATAGCCAGGCTGAGCAGGATCTCCGCAAGCAAGCGAAATTTCTCTACGAGCGCTGCGATTGGCATTGGGCCCTGAACAAGGGACCGACGATCAGCATGGGCTGGAAGCCGGGAAGCGGTTTTCTGCGCTGGCGCTATCAGGGCTATGACGAGGCGATCTTCCTCTATGTCATGGCGCTGGCCTCGCCCACGCATGCCATCCCGCCTTCGAGCTACGACGCCTTCGCATCGACCTATACCTGGATGATGTTCAAGGATACGCCGTTCCTCTATGCAGGGCCGCTGTTCATCCATCTGTTCTCGCATGCCTGGATCGATTTCCGCGGTATCAGCGACAAGCATGTCGCGGACAAGGGCATCGATTATTTCCGCAACACCCAGACAGCAATCTCAGTGCAGCGCGACTACACGGAGCGCAATCCCGGCCATTTCGTTGGCTATGGGAAGGATATCTGGGGCCTCTCGGCCTGCGACGGTCCCAACCCGACCGGCACGAAGCATAGCCAGCGATATAGCCCGAAAGTTTTCGGCTATGCCGCCCGCGGCGCACCGCTTGGACCTGACGACGGCACGATCGCGCCCTGGGGGCCACTCTCCTGCCTGCCCTTCGACCGCCAGGCCGCGCTCGACGGCACGAAGGCGCTGCTCGAAACCTATCCCAACCTGCTGCTCGACGGTCGTTTTCCCGGCGGCTTCAATCCGAGCGTCAAGGGTCCTGGTCCGGAAGGCTGGGTCGACGACCGCTCGGTCGCCATCGATCAGGGCCTGCTCGTCATGATGATCGAAAATGCCCGCACCGGAATGATCTGGGACCTGATGCGCCAATCGCCGATCCTTCGCCACGGTCTGGAACGCGCAGGCTTCACCGGCGGCTGGCTCGATGAGAAACAGGCAACGCCCGCCATCGCGTGAACTTGATCGCCGGTAGGTGTCAGGCATCCTCGTCTATGCAGCAGCGATGTGCCTGGCCCCTCACCCTAGCCCTCTCCCCGCAGGCGGGGCGAGGGGACGATAGAGCCAAGCAACGATCCTCCTCGCACATCAACCACTGTCTGACGTGGTAACTCCCTCGCCCCGCATTGCGGGGAGAGGGCTGGGGTGAGGGGCCGTGCGTGAAAGCCCGGCAAAACCTAACTCACCCGACTATCATCTTCGACACCTCAAAGCCCCTTAATCGCCTCGATCACCTCGTCCTCGACGGAAATTCCTTCCGTCAGGGCGACGCGTCGCGAAGTCTGGCCGCGCCGGCCGGGCAGGCGCACATTCGGATCGCGGCTAATCTCGCTTGCCAGCAATGCTAACCGCTCTGCCGAATTAGCAGCACTCATTGCAGCCGGGTTGATGGCGATGATCGTGTGGCCGAGTGCCGGCGGGGCGCCCCTGTCGTCGAAGAGCGAAGAAGATTCGAAGGAATAGTTGGCACCGGTGAGGCCGGCAGCCAGAATTTCCACCATCAGCGCCAGCGCCGCCCCTTTCGAATCGCCGGCCGGGATCATCGTGCCGGCCAGCGCTTCCTCGGCATTGGTGGTCGGCTTTCCCTCGCGGTCGAAAGCCCAGTCGGCGGGGATGGGAGCACCCTTCTGCCGCGCCGCCATCACCTTGCCGCGTGCCACTTTCGATAGCGCAAGATCGATCACGATCGGATCATCGTCCGGCAGCGGTGCTGCAAACGCAACGGGGTTGGTGCCGAAGACCGGCGTCTTGCCGCCCCAGGGCGCCATCGATGCCGGCGCATTGGCAACCATCAGCGCCACCAGTCCCTGATCGGCGAAACGCTCCACCGTAAGGCCCATGACACCGGCATGATGCGAGCGGCTGATGGCGGCAAGCGCGATCCCCTGTTCGCGAGCGATATCGGGAAGTGCTGAAACGGCTAGATCGAGCGCCGGATAGGCATAGCCATTGCCGGCATCGATGCGCAGCACGGCGGGAAAGGGTCGGCCCAACTGCGGCACGGCGAAACCATCGGTCTTGCCGGCCTTGGCCTGCCCGGCATAGGCCAGAACACGACGCAGACCATGGCCACCCTGCCCGGCAGCTTCCGCCGCCACGAGTGCGACGGCCACCGAGCGCGCATTGTCAGCACCCACCCTGCTGCGCTGCAGCGCCTCCACGACCAGCGTTTCGGCTTCGGCGAGCGACAGATGCATGGAGCGAGACCTTGAAAATGCAAAGGGAACGAAGACGTTCTACGCCTTCGTTCCCTTCACCGCAATGCAGCAAAATATCAGCTATTCAACGTCGAACTTGACGCCCTGCGCCAGCGGCAGGGTGCGGCCGTAATTGATGGTATTGGTCGCCCGGCGCATGTAGGCCTTCCAGGCGTCCGACCCGGATTCGCGCCCGCCGCCCGTTTCCTTCTCACCGCCGAAAGCGCCGCCGATTTCGGCGCCGGAGGGGCCAAGATTGACATTGGCGATGCCGCAATCGGAGCCACGCGACGAAACGAAAGTCTCAGCCTCGCGCATGTCATTGGTGAAGATCGAGGACGACAGGCCTTGCGGCACGGCATTATGCAGCGCCAGCGCCTGATTGAAGTCGCTATATTTCATCACATAGAGGATCGGCGCGAAGGTCTCCTGCTCCACCGGGCCAGCCTGCTCGGACATTTCGACCAGTGCCGGACGAACATAGAAGGCATCGGCGGAGCCATGTTCGACACGATCGCCGCCCGTGATCTTGCCGTCGGCCGCCTTTGCAGCGGTAAGGGCCGCCTGCATGCGATCGAAGGCCTGCTTGTCGATCAGTGGGCCAACAAGCGTTCCCGCCTCAAGCGGATTGCCGATCGTCACCGAGCCATAGGCCTTCCGTAGGCGCGGCACCAGCTGGTCATAGACGCTGTCGTGAACGAAGAGCCGCCGCAGCGTCGTGCAGCGCTGGCCGGCAGTGCCCATGGCCGAGAAGGCGACGCCGCGCAAGGTCAAGTCGAGATCGGCCGACGGGCAAACGATCGCGGCATTGTTGCCGCCGAGTTCGAGGATGGCGCGGGCGAAACGGCCGGCGAGACGCGGACCGACGGCGCGGCCCATGGCTGTGGAGCCAGTCGCCGACACCAACGGCACTTGGCGGTGATCGACCAGCAGCTCACCGAGATCGCGTCCGCCGATCAGAAGAGTCGAAAGATTGGCCGGCGCCTCGCCGCCCTCGGCGACGTAGCGCTTCAATGCCTTTTCGAACAGGGCCTGCACGGCAAGCGCCGTCAGCGGCGTCTTTTCCGAAGGCTTCCAGATGGTGGAATTGCCGCAGACGATGGCAAGTGCCGCATTCCACGACCAGACGGCAACGGGGAAGTTGAAGGCAGAGATGATGCCGATCGCACCCAGCGGATGCCAGCTTTCCATCATCCGGTGTTCGGAGCGCTCCGTGGCGATGGTCAGGCCGTAAAGCTGTCGCGAGAGACCGACGGCGAAATCGCAGATGTCGATCATCTCCTGTACTTCACCGAGACCTTCGGAGGTGATCTTGCCCACTTCGACGGAAACCAGGCGGCCAAGCGCCGCCTTGCCGGCACGCAGCTCCTCGCCGAGCAGACGGATCAGCTCGCCGCGCTTCGGCGCCGGCACATCACGCCACGCGAGGAACGCATCGTGCGCCCTGTCGATAGCAGCCTTCGCCTCACCAGCCGAATGCTCCCTGAGCCGGCCGATCTCTGCCCCGGTCACCGGAGAGGTAACGGCGAGCGTACCGCCCGTATAGCGATCGGTTGAAACGCCGAGTTCCGTCAAGATCGCCTTAGTCTCGGCAGCAAGATCTGATGTCGCGGTCATCTCGTTTCCTCTTCCTGTGATGGTAGGTTCTTGTGGTTCTATCTCTTTGCTTTACGCAATTCCGGACGGAAAACCGCTACGCACCTTTCCTGGAATTGCTCTAGACCCTAGCGCCGACGAAATGCGCAGCCTGGGCGCCGGCCTCGTACCAGATTTCCTTCGCCGCCCTGAAGCTCGGCTCGACGACGTCGGTCACCGGCAGCGGCAGACCGGCCTCGGAAATCTGCCCGAGGATGTGCCCGGCAAGCACCTTGCCGAACACGGTGCCCGGCGCAATGCCGCGGCCATTATAGCCGGAAAAGCCGACGACATTCTGCGCCAGTTTGTGGAAGCGCGGCAGCGCATTGTCGGTCATGCCGATCTTGCCGTACCATTCGCATTCAAAGGGAATATCCCCAAGCTGCGGAAAGAGCTTTTTGAGGGAACGCCGTGCCCAGCTCTTATGGATCGCAAGGCCCGTATTGCGCAGGGCCCCGACGCTGCCGAAGACGAGCCGGCCGGCCTGATCCATGCGGAAGGATGACAAGACTTCCTTGGTGTCCCAAGCCCCCTCGCGGCCAGGCAGGACGGATTTACGCAAGTTATCGCCAAGCGGCACGGTGGCAAAATTGAAATAGGGAAGATGCACCTGCTCATTCCGCACCTGTTCCCACGGACCGGTGCTATAGGCATCCGTCGCAACGACGATCCAGTCGGCGGTGACCTTGCCGCCATCGGTCGAAACCACCCATTTCGCGCCGTTTCTTTCCGTAGAAGTCACGCGGCTGCCGGTGTGAACGGCAACGCCGGCTTTCACTACCGCATGCGCCAGGCCGCGCGCATAGGCAAGCGGCTGCAATGTGCCGGCGCGCATGTCGAGCAGAGCTCCGGCATAGGCGGAGCTGCCGACCCGGCGCTCAGTTTCCCGCGCGTCCAGCACCGTAACCGGTGCGCCGCGCTTGCTCCACTGGCGAGCCCGCTCCTCGATCTCTTTCAGGCCCTCCGGCCCAACGGCGCAATGCAGCGTGCCATTGCGCTCCAGCTCGCAGACGATGCCATGCTTGTCGATCAGCTCCATGACAAGCTTCGGCCCATTGCCGAGAAGGTCAAGAAGTCGCTCGCCGTGAACGGCACCAAGCTCTCCCGGAAGATCGTCGGGCATCACCCACATGCCGGCATTGATCAGGCCGACATTGCGCCCGGCTCCTCCGAAACCGATCTCATTGGCCTCCAGCAGCACGACGTTGCTACCTGCTTCGGCAAGATGCAGCGCCGCCGACAGGCCGGTATAGCCGCCGCCCACGATCACCACATCGGCA
Source organism: Rhizobium sp. P44RR-XXIV (assembly GCF_001999485.2). NCBI lineage: Bacteria > Pseudomonadati > Pseudomonadota > Alphaproteobacteria > Hyphomicrobiales > Rhizobiaceae > Rhizobium > Rhizobium sp. P44RR-XXIV. The sequence goes on from NZ_MPVZ02000022.1 coordinate 101,072, forward strand.
TGGACATCGCCGGAAAGCGGCAATGTCGCCGGCGGCAGCGGGGCGGTCTTTTCCCAAAGACCATGGGAGCGTGGGTCATTCAGCATGAAATCGGTCCATTCGACGAAGGCAATCGCGCTAATCTAGCGCCACGCCTGCCTTTGCGGAAGCGGCAAGAACGACATCCGGTGGACAGAGCATGATGCCCAAAAGTGTAACCGGTTTTCGGACGACATCATGCTCCACTTCCTTGGTTCCGGAGCGGCTTCAGATTTCAAGTGGAACAGACCTGAAATCATCCGCTCTGGAGAAAAACTTGCATGGTCATGGCGCTTTCGGCCATTATAGAGAAAATGCCGGCCGCCATCGTGGCCGCAGATAAAAGCACGTCGCCATCGCGGCTGCGGTCAGAAGCAGGACAATCTCATGAAGCCCATTTTCGTTCAGCTCCAATGCGCTCCCGGCAGGACCTACGAAGTCGCCGACGCGATCTACCAGACGGAGCTGGTTTCGGAACTCTATTCCACCAGCGGCGAATACGACCTGCTGCTGAAGGTCTATATCAAGGAAGAGCAGGATATCGGCATCTTCATCAACGACAACATCGCCAAGATCCCCGGCATCGTCCGCTCGCTGACGACGCTGACGTTCCAGGCATTCTAGGCGCTCCAGACGCCCGAATTAACCTTTCCAGCCGAAACACAACGCCGCGCCGCCGGCGATTAAGCCCTTTTTAACCGCCCGGATGATCTGCTTTGCCGACTGATCAACGGGCGGCGCGCTGCAGCGCCGGATTGCCGGCGCCTGGCGCGGCATAGGGGTCGAGGGTGGATCGATGACATCGGCTGTTGCGGATATTCAGGCAAGCAAGCAGGCGGGACCGCTGATCGTGCACGTCGTGCGCCAGTTCCTGCCGAACAAGGGCGGCCTGGAAGATGTCGTCGCCAATCTCTGCCGGCAGCTGGTCACCCGCGGCTATCGCGTGCGCGTCGTCACCTGCAACACGCTGTTTTCCGATCCGGGCCGCGAACTGGCGGCAAACGAAACCATCGACGGCATCGAGATCGTGCGTATCCCCTGGTCCGGCTCCAGCCGCTATCCGGTCGCACCCCAGGCGTTCCGCCACGTAGCCGACGCCGATCTGGTGCATGTCCATGCCATCGATTTCTTCTTCGACGCGCTGGCCTGGGGCAAGCTGATGCATGGGCGCCCCATGGTCGCCACCACGCATGGCGGCTTTTTCCACACGCCCAAATATGCCGCCATCAAGAAGATCTGGTTCAATACCGCAACGCGGCTTTCAGCACTCGGCTACAACTATCTCATCTGCTGCAGCCAGTCGGACGCACGGCTCTTTTCCAATATCGCCGAAAGCCGTGTCCGCCTCATCGAGAATGGAGCGGATGTCGGCAAGTTCGCCAATTGCGCCGCATTGGAAGCGCGCCGCCGCATCGTCACCATCGGCCGTTTCTCGGTCAACAAGCGGCTGGACCGCATGCTCGATGTCATGAAGGTGCTGGCAGCCCGCGATGCCGAATGGCATCTCGATATTATCGGTGCCGTATCGGATCTCGATAAGCCAACGCTGGAGAGCGAAATCGCCGCTCGCAACCTCGAACGCAACGTCTCCCTACACGTGTCGATCGATGACGGCTCGATCCGCAACATCATCGCCCGCGCCTCGCTCTTCGCTTCCGCCTCGGAATATGAGGGCTTCGGCCTGGTGGCGATCGAGGCGATGAGCGCAGGGCTGTTGCCGGTGCTGCATAGGAACGAAGCCTACAAGGCGATGGCCGAAACCCATCCCGCCCTCATGCTTTCCGACTTCTCCGATCCGGAAGCCGCTGCCGATACGCTGACCGCGGCTTTCGAGCGCCTTCAGGCCGATGATCTGACCCTGAGGCAGGAATTGCTGCACGATGCCCGTGCCTATGCATGGGATGAGGTCGCCCAGCGCTACATGGATGTCTATGCCGAAACCTTGACGCCGAAGGGCAAATCGCCTCAGCTTTTGCGCCAGCGCGGCCAGGCCGCATAACCTTCCAGAATGCCCAGAAGCCAGGCGCGCTTGTAGCGCGCCGCATCGAAATTGAAACGCGCCAGAGCCGCAAGCCACCCGGCAACCGGCCGAAACAGCCGATAGCCGACATAATAAGACGGGAAGGCCTGCTTGCGCATCAAGGCGCCGAAGCCGCGGCCATATTTGCGCGCCCGCTCCACCTGCCGCGGACCATATTCGCTGGTGACCTGATCGTGATGGACGATCAGCTCCGGAAAGAACATTGCCTGCTTGCCGGCGGCAAGCGCGCGCAGCAGAAAATCTGCTTCCTCGCCGCTCTGGAAGGGTGTTTGCGAGCCGACGCCGAGGTCTTCATCGAAACCGCCGATGTCGGCGAGCGCGGCGCGGCGTACGAAGATACCGTTGGAATTGCCGCATTTCAGATAGTTCCAGCGCGTCAGCGCAAGCCGCGTCTCGCCGGTCGGGCTGACGGAGGCGAGCCCATCGGCATCGAGTGTGCGGCCGGTAACGATCGCAAGCTCGGAATGCGCGGCAAACAGCGCCGCGGCATCGGCAAGCGTATCGGCCTCGTACCAACAATCATCGTCGGGAAAGCAGACATAATCGCCTGTGGCCACCGCCATGCCGTTGTTGCGCGCCCGCGAAAGGCCCTTGGGCGACCGGATATGCCGGATGGCGAAATGAGGAGAAAAACCGTCGATGAGCCCGCTCAGCCGATCATCCGCATTCTGGTCGACGACGATCACCTCGAAATCGCGGTAACGCTGTGCGACGAGCGACCGGAACAGACGCTCGAGCTGATCGAAGCGATCGACCGTGCAGACGATGAGGCTGAACAATGAAACCCTCCCGACAAGCTCCGGGGCGGCCAACATCAGAAGGAATGAATATTAGCCGAAGTAAAAAGTGAACTTACAGCAGCATTAAGCCCTAAATATTAAGGCATATGAAATAGAGCTGACGCTATCCCCATGAAGAGCCGACATGTGCATTGAGTCTCGGCGAATTGAGGAACGGTCTATCTTCATGACGAAGAGCATTATGGCAAATTCGGTATTGAACGCGGCGGCGGGATTGACCCTGCTCGCGACCGGCTTTGCCTGTTCGATCATTGCCGCCCGCCTGCTTGGCCCGGAAGCCAACGGCATCATCGCCTTCTCGCTCTGGCTGACGACGACGGGCGCGCTCATCGCCGAACTTGGTGCCGGCGTGACCCTGCTGCGCATCCTGCCCCAATTAAAAGGACGTGGTTATTCGACAGAAGAGCGACTGGGCTTTGCCGCCTATCTCCTGCAGCCGACTATTCTGGCAACCGTAATCCTGCTCGTCGGCTATACCGCCTATTATTGGGATACGGAGCGATTGCATTGGGCCGGCGACGCCTCCGCCGTCATCGCCATCACCGGCATATTTTTCGTTTTGCAGTCGCTCGGCGCCTACAGCAAGAATTACCTGATCGGCGAGCAGCAGGTCGGCGCATTCCTGCGCCTCACGGTTATAAGCTCCGCATTGCAGCTCGTTACCGTGCTCGTCGGAGCGATCTTCTTCGGCGTCAGCGGTGCCCTTGCCGGCTATGCCATCGGCCAGCTGCCGATGTTCATCGCGACGCTCAGGATCGCGATTGCCCGAAGGAACAGCTGCGGCGTCGGCCTTTCCGCCCTCGTCAGCTCATCGCTCATTCTCTCGATCGAGCTCATCAACAGCTCCATCTTTCTCAATCGCATCGAGCTTCTGTTCCTGCAGCGTTACTGGGGTATCGAGGCTGTCGGCTTTTATGCCGTTGGCCTGTCGCTTGCCAATCTGGCGCTGCAGCTGCCAGTGCAATTGAGCGGCAGCCTTTTGCCCTATTATTCCGAACAGATGCATGCACGCGCATCGGACAAGCTGCCGGTCGAGGTCTTTGCCGGCGTGGCGCGCAGCCTCGCCTACATCACCTTGCCGATGAGCTTCGGTCTTGCGGCGATCGCGCCCGAACTTGTCGTGATGATCTTCGGCCAACCCTTCGCGCCGAGCGGCGGCATGGTGGCGCTGCTGTCGCTGACCGCAGCACCCTATGTGTTCATGCAGATATGCACGCAATATCTCTATTCGCTGGACCGCGTGCGCGAACGCACCATCATCGGCGTCATCGCCAGTGTCGTCATGGTCGTTGGCTGCCTGGTCGCCGTGCCCTTTTATGGTGGTGAAGGCGCCGCGCTGGTGCGCCTTCTGACCGTCACCGTCATGTGCCTTCTGATGGTGCGCCGCATGGAATTCGAAGGCTCGACGCGTGGCATGATGATCAATCTGACCAAGGTGACGATCGCAGCCATTCTTTGCGCGGCAGCCGCCTATGGCTTCGTTCAGGCACTGCCCGGCGTCGCCGGCCTCGTGGGCGCCGTCATTGCCGGCGGCCTCGCCTATGGCATCGCTCTCAGACTGCTGAAAGCCGTGCCTGTCGAGGACATCGACGTTCTGCAGAAAATCGCGGGGCGATTGCCCGCCCGTATCAATCCGATTGCTATTCAGGCCTTGGCGTTACTGGCGCCGCGTCGCATGTGAGGAGAAACGCCATGGCTGGTTGGGGAGCCGCCGCAGATGCGAATGAAACAAGAGACCTAAAATCAGCAGCAATGCCGGTGACCTTTTCGGGTACGGTCGGGCTATTCATGGCCGCCGCCACGCCATCGACAGGCACCGCCGCCCTATTCCTCAGCCCCTGGGGCTTCGAGGAAATGTGCGTCCGCAAATTCTGGCGAATCCTGGCGGAAGATCTGGCGGCTATCGGCATAGCCAGCCTGCGTTTCGACTATGCCGGCACCGGCGATGCACTTGACGTCGCCGACGAGGACGAGGGACTGACGCTCTGGCAAGAGACGGCGCTCGCCGCCGCTGCCAGGCTGAAATCGCTCTCCGGCTGCGAACGATTGATCCTCATCACCCAGGGCCTCGGCGGCACCATTGCCACAACATTGGCCGAACGGCTTCCAGATGTCGACGGCATTGCCTTTCTAGCACCCGTCATCTCGGGCCGCGCCTATCTTCGCGAGTTGACGATGTGGGCGAAGATGATCGACGAAGGCATGGGCCTGGAGGAAGCGCAACGTCAGACGGAAGGTGTTACCGTTGCCAGCCTGCGCATGCCGGATACCGTTGCCGACGCGGTCAAAAAGCTCAATCTGACTGCCCTTACGCGGCTTAACACACCGAATTGCCTCGTACTCACACGGCCCGGCCGCCCCGCAGATACGGACTTCGCCCGCCATCTCGAGACATTGGCCCCGCATGTCGAGTGCGGGACATATGAGGGCTATGACGAACTGGTGTCCAACCCGACGGTCGCCATCATGCCGACAGTCACGGGCAACAGGATCGTGGAATGGGCTGGGTCGATTGCCGCCCAGTCGAACAAAGCCGCATCAATCAACTCCGAAACGCCGATTGCGGAACCTCTCGTCGGCGACGGGTTTCGCGAGACGCCGGTACGCTTCGGCAAAGGCGAGCGCATCTTCGGCATTCTCTGCGAACCAGAAGGCGAACCCAACGGAGCAACCGCGCTGCTATTAACGACGGCCTATGATCGGCATGCGGGTTGGGGGCGAATGTCGGTCAGCATGGCGCGCGCTCTTGCCCGCGACGGCATTGCCTCGCTGCGTTTTGACAACGCCAATGTCGGCGATAGCCCGCCGCTTCCCGGCGCGCCGGAACAGGTGCTCTATTCCCGCGAACAGCACCTCGATGTCGCAGAAGCCCTCGACCTGCTGGAGGCGCGCAAACTTTTGCCGGCCTTCATCGTCGGCCGCTGCAGCGGCGGCTATCTTGCCTTCCAGGCGGCCCAGCGCGATATCAGATGCCAGGGGCTCATCACCGTCAACCCCTACAGCTTTTCCTGGGACGAAAGCCGGTCGGTTGACGAAGCCTTGCGTTATGCACCGCGATCGCTTGAAACCTACGGGCGGAAACTCCTGCAGCTGGAAACGTTAAAACGGCTCTTTGGCGGGCAGATCGACGCGAAGAGCGCCTTGCGCAACCTCGCCACCGTATTGGGCCGCCGCGCGATACGTTCGACCCGCCAATTGCTCGGCGTCTTTCCCTTCCTCGCCGGCGTACAAGGGCCTGTCATCAGCGGCTTTCGCGCGCTCGCCAAGCGCGGGGTCGACATGTCCTTGATCTACAGTGCTCGCGATATCGGCCTCGATCATCTCCACGAGCAGTTCGGCGAGGATGGCAGCGGCCTGAAACATTTTCCGGACATCCGCCTCACCATCATTCCCGAGGCCGACCACAATCTGACCCCGCCATATGCCCGCAAGGTCTATTTGCGCGAGGTGCGGGAAATGGGATTGAGGCTCGGCAAGGCATGAATCCCAACCCCGGCAAACATGGGAAATACTCGCCATATCCGGCACTTGCTGTATAGTTGCGCCATGAGGATCCTGATCGTCGAAGACAATCGCGAACTGGCCTCCTGGCTCGGCAAGGCGCTGCGCCAGGCGCAATATGTCGTCGACATCGCCTATGACGGCGAGGACGCCGAACATATGCTGAAGGTCGCGGCCTATGCCCTGGTCATCCTGGATCTGTCGCTGCCGAAAATGGACGGATTGACCGTGTTGAAGCGCCTGCGGCAGAGCGGCAACAAGGTGCCGGTGATCATCCTCACCGCCAATGCCAGCCTCGATGGCCGCATCGCCGGCCTCGACAGCGGTGCCGACGACTATCTCGCCAAACCTTTCGAGATCGCCGAACTCGAAGCGCGCATCCGCGCCGCCATGCGCCAGCGCCATGATCATGCCGCGCCGGAGATCGCCATCGGCGACCTCTTGTTTGATGGCGGAACCCGGCAATTCTATCTGGCCGGCGAAGCCCTGGCCTTGACGCCGCGCGAACATTCCGTGCTCGAACACCTCATCATGAAGGCAGGCACGACCGTAACCAAGACGACGCTGTCGGAAAGCGTCTTCGGCTTCGATGATCTCGCCGATACCAGTGCCATCGAAATCTACGTCCATCGCGTCCGCAAGAAACTTGAAGGCAGCACCGTGCAGATCGCGACGCTGCGGGGCCTCGGCTATCTCCTCCGCCATGCACAATGATGCCGCTCCCGCACCGAAAGGGCTGTTCAGCCGCGCTATCGGCGCGCTGACCAACAGCCTTCGGGCGCAATTGCTTGCCTGGGTCGTGCTGACGCTGATCGGAGCGATCTGCATCAATCTCTATCTCAGCTTCCGATCCGCCGACGCCACCGCCGATCTCGTCACCGATCGTACCCTGCTCGCCTCGGCTCGCGTCATCGCTGAAGCTACCCATGTCGACGGCAGCGGCACCGTGCAGATCGATATCCCTCCCGCGGCGCTGGAGATGTTCGATACGGGCTATGGCGACCGCGTCTTCTATCAGGTGATCACCGCATGGGGGAGCCTCGTCGCCGGTTACCCCGATCTGCCGCATCCGAAGCGGGAACAGGTCGGCGAGGACACCATTTTTCGCACCGACGGAATGCGCGTCCTGATGCTCAACCATCCGGTGGTCGGCCTTGGCCAAGACGGCACCGTGTCCGTGGTTGTTGCCGTCAGCCACAACAGTCAGCATGCCATGCGCCGCAAGCTGTGGCTGTCGGATTTCTCCAAACAACTCGTTCTCGTCCTGCTCGCCGGCCTGGTCACCATCATCGGCTTGCAACGCGGCCTTGCCCCGGTGCTAAGGCTACGCGACGCCGTCCGCGAGCGCGGCCGCCAGCGCCTGGATCCGTTGGATCCAAACATGGTGCAGAACGAGCTTAGGCCGCTCGTCCATGCCCTCAACGATCACATGGAGCGCGTGCAGAACCAGATGGCCGCACAACGCCGCTTCGTCTCGAACGCCGCCCATCAGCTGCGCACCCCGCTTGCCCTCATCTCGACACAGGCAAGCGTCGCGGCGCGCGAGACCGATAATGGCCGGCGTGACGAGGCTCTGTCCGCTTTGCGCTCAAGCACCTGGCAGGTCACCCGGCTCGCAAGCCAGCTCCTCACGCTTTCGCGCGCCGAACCCGGCAGCCGCCGGCCGCGAAACGACACGATCGATCTTGCTGATACCGCCAGACAGGTTTTGGAAAATCTCGCCGAAGAGGCCCTGCGGCGCAACATCGACCTCGGGCTGGAAGCCGACGATACGTCCGTGCACGTCGAGGGCGATGGCACCATGCTGCGCGAAATGCTGGTAAACCTCGTTGACAATGCCTTGCGCTACACGCAACCGGGCGGCCGCGTGACGGTCGGCGTGGGGCAGGAAGGCGATACCGCCCTGCTATGGGTTGAGGACAATGGACCGGGCATCCCCGAGGCCGAGCGTCCCCAGGTCTTCGAGCGCTTCTATCGCATCATCGGCACCGAGCCCGAAGGCAGCGGCCTCGGGCTTGCCATCGTCCGAGAAGTCGTCGACGGCGCCGGCGGCGCCGTCACGCTCGGTGACGCAGCGGGCGGTGGGCTGCTGGTGAGCGTGCGGCTGCCGGCTGTGTGAGCCATCACATACAACAAAAAAGGCCGGGCAAGATGCCCGGCCCGGCCTTGGGAGGCGCTGGAAATGTGGTGGCCTAGTGCATGTCGAGGCTCTGCTGGGGACGCCACCGGGTGATGTGGTTTTCGATGAGCGTCATCACGTATTCGGCGCCGAGCGTCACAACCATCACCAGGATGATCGCAGCATAAAGACCGGCGGCGTCGTACGTGCCCTTGGCGATCGAGATCAGGTAGCCGATACCGGCCAGCGAACCGACGAACTCGCCGACGATCGCGCCGATGATGGCGAACGAGAACGAGACGTGCAGGCTGGCGAAGATCCAGCTCATCGCCGATGGCAGGATGACGTTGCGGGTGACCTGCCAGTTCGAGGCGCCGAGAATGCGGGCATTGGCGATCATGTTGCGGTCGGCCTCGCGTACGCCCTGGAAGGCGTTGGCGAACACGACGAAGAACACCATAATGAAGGCGAGCGCCACCTTAGAGGGCAGGCCAAGGCCCATGATCATCACGAAGATCGGCGCGAGAACGACGCGCGGGATCGAATTGATCGCCTTGATGTAGATCGACAGAATATCGGAAGCGAGCCGGTTGCGGCCAAGCGCGACACCGACCAGAACGCCGGCCACCGAGCCGATGATGAAGCCGATCAGCGCTTCTTCCATGGTGACGCCGAGATGGTACCAGAGCGAGCCGCTCTCGGTGCCTTCGGTGATCCATTCCCACAGGCGCAGCGCGATACCATACGGGCTGGAATAGAAGAACGGGTCGATCCAGTGTAGATCCGAGGCGATCTGCCAGAGGCCGAGGATGGCGGCGAGAATGGCGATCTGCCAGAACAGCACGACGTATTTGCGGCGTGTCATTGCCTTCATCGCGGCCGCTTCGATTTCCGCATCCGAGGTGCCGGCACGAAAGATCGGCGCATTGCCTGCTTCAAGGGCTGTGTTTGCCATGATCAATCCTCCCTTATGCCGCTTCTGCGGCACGGCGATAGCTGGTTTCGACTTCTTCGCGAAGGTCGTCCCAGATCGTCTTGCAATAATCGATGAAGTTCTGCTCGTAGCGAATCTCGGAGACGACGCGCGGGCGCGGGAGATCGATCGTGTAGACCGATTTCACCGTGGCAGGGCCGGCTGTGAGAACATAGACCTTGTCGGCCAGTGCAACGGCCTCTTCGAGATCGTGGGTGACGAATACGACGGACGCCTGCCGTTCGGCCCAGAGCTTCAGGAGCTCCTCATGCATGACCGTACGGGTCTGCACGTCGAGCGCCGAGAAGGGCTCGTCCATCAAGAGGATTTCCGGCTCGTTGATGAAGGTCTGCGCCAGCGACACGCGCTTGCGCATGCCGCCCGAGAGCTGATGCGGATAGTGATGCAGGAATTTCGTCAGGCCGACGCGGGCGAGCCAGTCCTTGGCGCTCTTTTCGGCCTCGGCCTTCGACTTGCCGCGAAACAGCGGGCCGGCCATGACGTTTTCGATGACGTTCTTCCAGGGGAAGAGCGCATCCGTCTGGAAGGCGAAACCGACACGCGGGTCGATGCCGTTGACCGGGCCACCCATCAGGCGGACTTCGCCGGCGCTCGGCTTGGCAAGGCCGGTGACGAGGTTGAGTGTCGTCGACTTGCCACAGCCCGTCGGTCCGACAACGGCGACGAACTCGCCGCGTTCGACGGTCATGTTGAAATCGCGCAGCGCCGTCAGTGACTTGCCGGTCGGGGATACGAAACGGCGGCTGACATTGATGAGCTCGATCGCCGGTGTCCGGCGTCCATCCTGTTGCATGGTGCTGATCCCTCACACGTGCCTTAGGGCATGCACGCAAAGCCCGCTGAACTGCCGCTTCCAACAGAGGTCGGAAGCGGCGCTGTGACTGCTTATTTGACGTTCTTGACGAATTCCGTCGTGTAGGTCTTCGACAGGTCGATCGTCTTGCCCTTGACGTTCTTGGAGAAGGCGGAAAGCACGGCGAGAACCGTCTTCGGACCATCTTCAGGCATCACGCCATCGGCCGTGAACATTTCCTTGCCGGCGTCGAGAGCCTTGATGTAGCCGTCCTTGTCGCCAACGTAGAAATCCTTCGGCATCTTGTCGGCAATCTCGGCAGCGGAGTGCGTGTGGATGAAGCGCATCGTTTTGACGAAGGCGTTCGCCAGCTTCTGCACCTCTTCCTTATGGGCGTCGACCCATGCGGCATCCATGTAGAGAGATGCGGCCGGATAGGTGCCGCCAAGAGCGTCTTCCGTGCCCTTGAGCGTACGCAGATCGACGAGGACCTTGGCTTCGCCCGTCTTCAGGAGGCGCGAGATCGTCGGCTCGGTGGTCATACCGGCCTGGATGGCATCCTGCTGCATGGCGGCGATGAAGGTCTGGCCGGCGCCAACCGGAACCGGGGTCACGTCAGCCGGCGAAAGCCCGGCCTTCGATGCCATGTAGAGCGTCAGGAAGTTCGTGGACGAACCGAGGCCGGTCACGCCGACGCTCTTGCCCTTCATATCCGCGAAGGACTTGATTTCCGGGTGCTTGGTCGAAACCAACTCGACTTCGCCAGGCGCCTGGCTGAACTGCACGACGGACTTGATGAACTTGCCCTTGGCCTGCAGGTCGACACAGTGATCATAAAAACCGACGACGCCCTGAACGGCACCGGCCAGCAGCTGATTTTCGGCATCGACGCCGGCGGATTCGTTCAAAAGCTCGACCTCGAGGCCTTCATCCTTGAAGTAACCGAGGGATTCGGCAAGCTTGGCCGGCAGATAGATCTGCTTTTCGTAGCCGCCCACCATGATGGAGATCTTGTCGGCGGCATTGGCTGCCGTGGCTGCAAAGGAAGCAGCTGAAATGACGAGGGAAAGGGCTACGGTGTGAAAAAGCGCGCGCGATGAACGCATCAATGTCTCCTCCTGTTTGAATGCTTGCGCCGTAAAGCGCCGCAGAAAATTGCGCTTCCTCCACGAAGCGGGGCAAACCTAACGCGGGTAAGCTTTCAGTAAGCTTTCAGTGCCCGATCGAATAAGGCGACATTGTGATTTTATTTCTTTGGCGCCAGGCCGGACCACTTTGCAACGATAGGCGGCTTGGTCTTGGCATTTCCCGTATTGCGGCTAAACTGGAGATCATGATTTTCGCCAGGGGGACGATCCATGAGGATTGCAGCCGTAGCCTTGATTCTAACAGCGATCATGATCGCCGGGCCGGCATCGGCGATCTCCCGCTATGAGTCCCTGAGCAAGAGTTGCGCTGCGGTACAACAGCTGATCGCTGGCGAACGTGCCGTGATCCTGCGCTATCCCGCGCAAAATGGCCGCCTCGTTCTTTATGATCGTTATGTCTCCGACACCCCGCAATGCGGCATATCCGGCTATGCCGCACGCGCCTATGTCCCGACGCGGGATAACCCGCTATGCCCGGTTTATAATTGCAAACCGTCATCGGTGTTCAATCCTCATTGACGCGAATCGGCTTTTCTGCCGTTTATGCTGATGGTGGGGTTACAAAACATTACAGAAAAAAGACTTTTAGTTGAATTTTACTCATATTTCACACACATTGTGCGGGCAGACTGAGCACGTGTCACTTACCCTGGAGTGGCACAAGTGGGGTGGCATCCACTGGGGGCCCCCTATTGACAAGGAGATTGCGCAGTGAGTGCAAAAGTACCGAATCCGATTGATGCCTATGTCGGTTCACGCGTGCGCACGCGGCGGCTTATGCTTGGCATGAGCCAGGAACGACTTGCCGAACAGATCGGCGTTACGTTTCAACAGGTGCAGAAATACGAGAAGGGCACCAATCGCATTGGCGCCAGCCGATTGCAGGCCATAGCCAATGTTCTGGCTGTACCGGTTGCCTTTTTCTTCCAGCAAGACAATTCGCAGCCGCTGAACACAGACGGTTTGGGCGCGATCAACGGCCTTGAGGACCTGTCGGAATTCCTGACGTCCAAGGAAGGCTTGAGCCTCAACAAGGCCTTCATGAAGATCACCGACCCGAGCGTGCGTCAGTCCGTACTGACCCTGATCAAGTCACTGGCGAATGGCTCCGAGCCGCTCACAGGCCACGTGCCGCGTGCGCCGGATGCCTCGATAGGCCTTCGCAACTGACGTTTCGCCTGCTTTATCGAGCAGGATAGAGGCAATCACCGGCGCCGGCTGACGATTGCTTCGATGTTCGTGTGTTCGCCACCTATAGCTATTGCCGTTGATAGACAATCGGTAGGTCCAGAACAATAATGCCTGGGGATGGCAGCCGGCTTTGCAGGGCTGCCACCCGAATTATCTTAGTCGATCAATGATTTGGCCCGGATGGTAGTGATGATTGCGGATCATTCCCTTGCCGAGTTCCTTGCCGGGCATTCAGATCATACCGCTTCTTTCCCATCCGCCTCCTCCTATTCCGATCGCGTCTGTTCAGCCGAAGAAACTCTTGGGCGGATCGAACCGCATCTCACGACGCACGGCATCACCCGTCTCTCCCGCCTCACAGGTCTCGACAAGGTCGGCATCCCGGTCTGGCAAGCCGTCAGCCCGAATGCGCGATCGATCGTCATCCACAATGGCAAGGGCATCACCGATGTCGAAGCCAAGGTTTCGGCCGCAATGGAAGCGCTTGAACGCGCCACTGCTGGCGAACCGGCACTCGCAAGCCTGGTCACCAGCCGCGCTCGCCTTGAAGCCCAGGGGCATCGCAGCGATGCGCTCCCCACGCTCATCGCCGGCGGGCAGTCCGATATCGCCGATGACGAAGAGCTTGCCTGGACCCAAGGCCATGATCTCATCGGCGGGCAGGCGGTCTGGCTTCCTTTCCAGGCTGTCACGCTCGATCGCACCATTCGCGATCCACGCTTCTGGCAATCATCCGACGGGCTGGCATCCGGCAACAATCTCACCGAGGCTATCCTGCACGGCTTGCTGGAACGCATCGAGCGGGACGCCTTGGTGCTATGGGAGGTCTCCTCGCCGAGGCAGCGTATCGACGCTTGTCTGGATCCGGCATCCCTGAACGATCCGGTGCTGAACCAGTTGACGGAGAAGATTGAGTCAGCCGGGCTGACATTGCGCCTTTTCGACATCACCAGCGATATCGCCATCCCCGTCGTCGTCGCCTTGATCGGCCCTGCCGACATTGGCACGCCGGGGCGCACCTACCGCTATTTCGATGTCACGCTCGGCAGTGGCGCGCATCCATCTCGGCTGCGCGCGGCAATCCGCGCCGTGACCGAAGCGGCACAGTCCAGGCTTACCTTCATCAGCGGCGGGCGTGACGATATCCATCCGGAAAGTTTCACGCGCGCGCTGCCCGAGAACATCCGGAACTGCTTCGATGCCGATCCGAAGCAGGCGACGGGAGCCAACGTCGCGCTGCCGAAAGGCGCCGATGCCTTGCTGCAACTGACGATAGATCGATTGCGCGACGCAGCTATCGGTTCCGCGATCGCGGTACCGCTGACAGCTTGCTCCCTGCCCTTCGCCGTCGCAAAGATCGTGGTGCCGCAACTTGAGAATCCGGCCGGAAATCGCAAGCGCCGGCTCGGTCACAGGGCAATCTCCAAGTCCCTGCATCTTCTGTAGCCACACTAGCTCGTTCGGCGAATATCAGGATTCGCTCTCTCGCGCTGTGGTTTCGAACCGGCCGGCTGCACTAGCCGCAAATTGCAATCACAAATTCTGATCACAATCAAACATCGTGTCACGCCGTGTGTCACGCGCAAAGCTGCGAAACATTCGTTAACGTTTGCTCATGTTCCTGGCAGGACTCAACTCGTCCGAAGCCGGAATGGGCAACAGAGGGTATAAAATGACGGCAGCATTTTCGATGGAGGCAACGAACCAGGATCCGGATTCGCTCAAGGAACTGGCATCGATCGCCCGGCTCATCACCTATGCGCGGCAAAGCGCCAAAAATCTCGAGGCGGAGTTTCCAGTCTGGTGCCTGGATCTGGCGCTTGGGGCAGTCTTGCAGGAAATGTACGCAAACGGCCTGCAGGCGCCCTGGTACGAAGAAGGTGCAGACGCGGCAAACATGGCCGTCGCACATTGATCATGCCACTCCGGGCTTCGGCGGAAGCTTGTAAAATGCCGATGCGGTTGGGCGACCGCATCGGCATTTATTTTTGAAACGTAGGAATGAGATTGCTAGCGACCGTTCGTACGCCGCTGCACGCCCGCCACGAAGATTGCGATACATTGGCGCAAATGCCGCAGCCGCGTTTCGCGATCGGGCCAATCATTGGGGTGACCCGGCTTTGAAATCATGGCGCTGAAGATCATGCCCATCAGCATGCGCGCACCGCTTGCAACATCGGCAATCTCGATCAGACCGCGCTGCTGCTGCAGGCTGAGCCAATCCGCCAGCATCTGTTGTGACTGCTTTGCGCCGTAGGTGTGCATCAACGCCGCGACCTCAGGAAATTGCTGCGATTCACTGATGGCAAGATGAATGAAAGCCTCGCGCTCACGCTCCTTGGCTTCGTCTATGTCGATCATGAAGATTTGCTCGAGCGCTTCGTCGAGCGGCAGATTTTCGTTGATGTCACGCGGCAAAGCCAGCATCGAAGCGCGATGATCGGCGATGATCGCCATGAAGAGATCAGTCTTGCTCGGAAACAATCGGTAAAGGGTCTGCTTGGAAATCCGGCAACGGGCGGCGATCAGATCCATTGTCGTACCACCGTAACCGAGTTCGTAGAATGTCGCCCGTGCCTCGGTGACGATCTCGGCCCGCCGCTCATCGTCGCTGACGGTTTTTGGACGACCGCGCGGTCGGCGTATTGCAGCCTGATCGGCCATACCCTCCCGTTCTTTCGTCGGTGCTTCCATCTGGACCTCAACAACCGAATGCGATTGACATTTGGAGCAATCCAAATATTTTCCGTACGACCTCGTACTGTAAATAAGGCAACAGGAAATAGCAACGTGCGAAAGCTTGCCTCTTTCACCTCCGCATCCATCTATCCCGCAATATCCACTCGCCGTCTGACGACCCGAGCTGCGATGCTCGTCGCCGGTGTCGCCGCCACGATGCTGCTTGCCGGCTGCAACGACCAGAAAGCTGCGCAGAACAACGCGCCTGTGGTGCGGACCGAAGTCAGCGCCATGGCGCTGCATCCGCAATCGGTCGCGATCACCGCAGAACTGCCCGGCCGTACCAGCGCCTATCTCGTGGCCGAAGTGCGCCCCCAGGTCGGCGGCATCATCCGCAACCGTAATTTCAAGGAAGGCAGCGAGGTCAAGGCCGGCGACGTGCTCTATGAGATCGATCCCGCCTCCTATCAGGCCTCCTATGACAGCGCCGCCGCTGCTCTGCAGAAGGCGCAGGGCGCGGTGCCGAGCGCCCAGTCGAAGGTGGACCGATACAAGAGCCTCACGCAGCAGGACGCGGTCAGCAAACAGAATCTGGACGATGCGGTTTCCACCCTTGCCCAGGCGAATGCCGACGTAGCATCGGCGAAAGCAGCCCTGGAAACGGCGCGCATCAATCTCGACTACACCAAGATGCGCGCGCCGATCGGTGGCCGTGTCGATGCGTCCGCGGTCACCGTCGGCGCCCTCGTTACCGCCGACCAGACGACCGCACTGACCACCATCCGCCAGCTCGATCCGATCAATGTCGACGTCACGCAGTCGAGCACCAACCTGCTTGAATTCCGTCGTGCCATCGCCGAGGGCCGGTTGAAGACCAGCGGCGACAATGTCTCCGTCCACCTGACGCTGGAAGACGGCAGCCAGTACAAGGAAGTCGGCAAGCTCGAATTCGCCGAAGCGGCGGTTGCCGAGACCGTCGGCACCATCACCGTGCGCGCCGTTTTCCCGAACCCCGATCGCATCTTGCTGCCCGGCATGTATGTGCGCGCCACCATTCAGGAAGGCATTGCCGAAAACAGCTTCCTGGTGCCGCAACGCGCCGTCTTCCGCAACACCAAGGGCGAGCCGACCGCCATGTTCGTGGCTGCCGACAACAAGGTGCAGCAGCGCGTCTTGAAGGTACAGCGCAGCATCGGCAACAGCTGGCTCGTCAATGAAGGCATGAAGGACGGCGACCGCGTGATCGTCGAAGGCAGCCAGCGTGTCCGCGACGGCCAGGAAGTAAACGTCTCTCCGGTGACTATCGACGATGCGACGGGCGAGGTGAAGCAGGCAGCCGCCGACGCCAAACCTCCAGAGCAGCAGGCCGAATTGGAAAAGACCGATATCAAGGCCGCCTCCGGCGCTCAGAAGTGAGAATTAGACGATGTCTCGTTTTTTCATCGACCGGCCGATCTTTGCCTGGGTTATCGCCATCGTCATCATGCTGGCAGGTGCCCTGTCCATCCTGACGCTGTCGATCTCGCAATATCCGCAGATCGCACCCACCACGGTCAGCATCAGCGCCACCTATCCCGGCGCTGATGCCGCCACCGTCGAAAACTCGGTGACCAAGGTCATCGAGCAGGGCATGACCGGCATCGACAATCTCGATTACATGACCTCGACGTCAACGGCGACGGGTCAGGCCTCGATCTCGGTGACCTTCACCAACAAGGCCGATCCGGACGTTGCGCAGATGCAGGTGCAGAACAAGCTGCAGCTGGTCACCGCGCAGTTGCCGCAGACCGTGCAGTCCACAGGCATCGTCGTTTCCAAGTCGACATCGAACTTCCTCATGGTCGTCGGCTTCGTGTCGACCGATAACAAGCTGAGCTCCAACGACCTTGCGGACTATGTTTCCAGCACGCTCAACGATACGCTGAAGCGCATCGACGGCGTCGGCAACACCCAGATCTTCGGTGCCGGCTACGCCATGCGCATCTGGGTCAATCCGGACAAGCTCGCCAAATACCAGCTGATGGTCAGCGACGTCACCGCCGCGATCCAGGCGCAGAACTCGCAGGTTTCGGCCGGCCAGCTTGGCGCGCTGCCGCAGCGCAAGGGCCAGCAGCTCAACGCGACCGTTACGGCCAAGAGCCGCCTGCAGACGCCTGAGCAGTTCGAAAACATCATCCTGAAGAGCCAGCCCGATGGCTCGCTGGTGCGCATCAACGATGTCGCCACCGTCGAGCTCGGCGCGTCGTCCTATACGACGGCAAGCACCTATAACGGCCATCCCTCGTCCGGTCTCGCCGTGATGCTCGCATCCGGCGCCAACGCCATCAGCACGGCGGAAGCGGTCAGGGCGACCATTAACAATCTCAGCCAGACCCTGCCGCCGAATGTCGAGATCGTCTATCCCTATGACACGACGCCGTTCGTCAAACTGTCGATCGAGGATGTGGTCAAGACGCTGCTTGAAGCCATCGTGCTCGTTTTCATCGTCATGTTCGTCTTCCTGCAGAACCTCCGCGCAACGCTGATCCCGACGCTCGCCGTCCCGGTCGTCCTGCTCGGCACCTTCGGGGTGCTGTCGCTGTTCGGATACTCGATCAATACATTGACCATGTTCGGCATGGTGCTCGCCATCGGTCTGTTGGTCGACGACGCCATCGTCGTGGTCGAAAACGTCGAGCGTGTGATGGAGGAAGAAGGATTGTCGCCGCGAGAGGCGACGATCAAATCGATGCAGGAAATCACCGGTGCCTTGATCGGCATCGCGACGGTTCTCTCGGCCGTGTTCATCCCGATGGCGTTCTTCTCCGGTTCTGTCGGCATCATCTACCGCCAGTTCTCGGTGACGATCGTCTCGGCAATGGTGCTCTCGGTCATCGTCGCCCTGATCCTGACGCCTGCCCTTTGCGCCACGCTTCTGAAGAAGCCGGCACACGGAGCCAAGGAACGCGGCGCGTTCGGCTGGTTTAACCGTAATTTCGAACGCGCAACACATCGCTACCAGCGCAGCGTCAACGGCATGATCCGCTATACCGCTGTCTTCCTGGTGATCTTCGTGTTGATCGGCGTCGGCGTCGCCGGCCTGTTCAACCGCCTACCCAGCTCGTTCCTGCCGGACGAAGACCAGGGCATCCTGCTGACGGCCATTCAGTTGCCGCCGGGTGCCACGGATTCGCGCACCTGGTCTGTGCTCAATCAGGTGAAGGACTACTATCTCAACACCGAGAAGGACTATGTCGACGGCGCATTCGCGGTCGCAGGCTTCGGCTTCAGCGGTCAGGGCCAGAACGTCGGTATCGTCTTCGTGAGATTGAAGGACTTCGACAAGCGCTCGACGCCGCAATCCAAGGCGCAGGCGATTGCCGGTCGCGCCATGGGTGCCTTCTCGAAGATCAAGGATGGCAGCGTATTCGCGTTGGCGCCGCCGGCAATCCCCGGTTTCGGCAGCTCCAGCGGCTTCGACTTCTTCATCAAGGACGTCAACGGCGCCGGCCATGCCGCGCTTATCGCCGCGCGCAACCAGTTGCTCGGCGCAGCCGGCAAGAGTCCGAAGCTCTTCGGCACGCGCCCGAACGGCCAGGAAGACACGCCACAATATTCCGTCAATATCGACCAGGAGAAGGCAAGCGCCCTCAATATCACCCTGTCCGATATCGACTCGACGCTGTCGACCGCCTGGGGCGGCACCTATGTCAACGACTTCATCGATCGCGGCCGCGTCAAGCCTGTCTACGTGCAGGCCGACAAGGATTTCCGCATGCAGCCAGAGGACTTCGGTCGCTGGTATGTGCGCAATTCCGGCGGCGATATGGTGCCTTTCTCCGCCTTCTCCAGCGGCGACTGGACCTACGGTTCGCCACGTCTGGAGCGCTATAACGGCTCCTCGGCTGTCGAAATCCAGGGTGCAGCAGCACCGGGTGTCTCGTCAGGCGACGCCATGAACGAGATCGACAAGATCATGGCGACCCTGCCGCCCGGCTTCAGCCATGAATGGACCAGCCTGTCCGCTCAGGAAAAGCTCTCCGGCAACCAGGCGACCCAGCTCTATGCCATCTCCATCCTCGTGGTGTTCCTGGCGCTCGCCGCCCTCTACGAAAGCTGGTCGATCCCGCTCGCCGTCATGCTGTCGGTGCCGATCGGCATCTTCGGCGCACTCCTGGCCGCAACCATCTTCGGACAGTCGAACGACGTCTACTTCAAGGTGGGTCTGCTGACGACCATCGGTCTGGCGGCCAAGAACGCCATCCTGATCGTCGAATTCGCCATCGAACAGCAGAACCAGGGCAAGGGCCTGATCGATGCGACGCTGGAGGCGGCAAGACAGCGCCTGCGGCCGATCCTGATGACGTCGCTTGCCTTCATCCTCGGCGTTCTGCCGCTGGCGATTGCCAATGGGGCGGGATCGGGCAGCCAGAACTCGATCGGTATCGGCGTCATGGGCGGCATGATCTCGGCCACCGTCCTCGGCGTCTTCTTCATCCCGCTGCTCTTCGTCTCAGTGCGCCGCATCTTCAAGGGCACGGTCAAGTCGACGGCATCGGTGACACCACCCGATGACGCGCCGACTACAGGTGCCGCACACTAAAGACATGCCCGCTCTCCTCGAAAGGGGAGCGGGCGCATCCACACAATATGGTTCAAATCAAAAGGGCTCCCGCAATGTCGCAGGAGCCCTTTTGATTTGATGTTACATCTGACTTGGGAAAGGGATCGCGGGGAGCACCCTGTCTGCATAGCCGCCGCGGAAGCGACCGTTCCGACATCAGCCAAGATGGCGGCTTCGGCGCGGAAACATGCGCCACCCTCCCCGCGACGCGATCAGCAGCTGCGATTGATATCTGCCAATCACTTAGGTGGGTGATGAAACAACCGGTGCCGCCGGCTGTGCTTTCGGCGACCATTTTGCATGCAGCTTGGCGAGCATCAGATAGATGATGGGCGTCGTGTAGAGCGTCAGCACTTGCGACACCACGAGACCGCCGACGATAGTGATGCCGAGCGGGCGACGAAGCTCCGAACCCGGGCCGGTCGCGATGATCAGCGGAATGGCGCCCATCAGCGCCGCCAGCGTCGTCATCAGGATCGGACGGAAACGCTTGAGGCACGCTTCATAGATCGCCTCGTCGGGCGGCAGGCCGAGCACACGTTCGCCCTGCAGGGCAAAGTCGACCATCATGATGCCGTTCTTCTTGACGATACCGATCAGGAGGATGATGCCGATGAAGGCGATAATCGTCAGTTCCGTACCGCTGATGACGAGCGCCAGCAGTGCGCCGAGGCCGGCGGAGGGCAGCGTCGAGATGATCGTCAGCGGATGCGCCAGGCTTTCATAGAGGATGCCGAGAACAATATAGACCGTCAGCAAAGCCGCCAGAAGCAGCAGCGGCTGACTGCCCGACGACTGCGAGACGCTCGCCGCATCGCCGGCGAAATCCGCATGCAGCGTATCGGGCAAGTGCATCTCAAGCACCGCCTTCTGGATGGCATCGTTCGCCACCTGCAACGGCGTATCGAGCGCCAGATTGTAGGAAATGGTCACCGAGGGATATTGCCCCTGGTGGTTGACCACCAGCGGGGCAAGCGTCCGGCTGATCGATGCGACAGCGCTGAGAGGGACCTGCGTGCCGCCCGAGGCCGGCACATAGAGCTTGGAGATATCATGCGGATCCAGAGCGTAGTTCGGATTCGCCTCCAGTACGACACGATACTGATTGCGCTGCGTATAGATCGTCGAAATCTGCCGCTGCGCGAAGGCATTGTTCAGCGCGGCATCGATGGACTGGATGTTGACGCCAAGCTGCGAAGCAAGACTCCGGTCGATATTCACGGTCGCCTGCAGACCGTTCGGCTGCCTGTCGGTCGCGACATCAGTCAGTCCCGGAAGGGCTTGCATGCGCTCCAGCACCTTCGGCGCCCAATCCACCAGCTCGTCGTAATTCGCACCCCAGAGCGTGAACTGATATTGCGACTGCGACTGGCGCGCACCGGCCCGGATATCGCCGGGCGAAAACAGGAATGTACTCAGCCCCGGAACGGCCATCAGCTGCTTGCGCAACCTGTTGATGACCTCGGCCGTCGACACCCGTTCCGATTCCGGCTTGAGCGAAATCAGAAGCTGCCCGCGATTGATGGAGCTGGAGAAGCCGCCGCCTCCGACGGAGGAACCAAGGCCCGAGACCGCGGGGTCCTTAGCGACGATATCCGCCGCCTGCTGCTGCAATTTGACCATGGCCGGATAGGAGATGTCGGTCGCAGCCTGCGTCCCGCCCTGAATAAACCCGGTGTCATCCTGCGGAATGAAACCCTTCGGCACCTTGACGTAGAGATAGGCCGTCATGACGACGCAAGCGATGATAACGAGCACGGATAGCACGCGATGATGCAGCACCGCCTTCAGCGTCCGGCCGTAGAAAGACGTGACAGCCCCGAGCGTTCCTTCGACGAGGCGGCCAAACGGGCCCGGTCGAGCATCGATGTCGTGCTGACGAAGGCGATGACCGCAGATCATCGGCGTCAACGTCAGCGACACCAGCGTCGAGACGACGATGGTGAAGCCGAGTGTCAGCGAGAAGGTCTGGAAGAAGCGCCCGACAATGCCGCCCATGAAGAACAGCGGGATGAAGGCAGCGAGCAGCGACAGGCTGATCGAAACAACAGTAAAGCCGATCTGCTTCGCCCCCTCGAGCGCCGCCTTCATCGGCTTCATGCCGGTTTCCAGATTGGCGTAGATATTCTCGATCATGACGATGGCATCGTCGACGACGAAGCCGACGGATACGGCAAGCGCCATCAGTGAGAGATTGTCGATCGACAATCCGAACAGCCACATCGCCGCAAAGGTTCCGGCCAGCGACAGCGGCACCGTCACGCCAGCTGCAAAGGTCGGCGTCGCGCGCCTGAGGAAGACGAAAACCACGCCCATGACCAGGCAGATGGTGGCAAGCAGCGTCCATTGCATGTCGTTGACGCTGGCGTGGATCGTCGTGGTGCGGTCGGAAAGGATGTCGATCTTGACGCCGGCGGGAATGAGCCGCTGCAGCTCCGGGATCAGTTCCTTGACGCCGTCGACGGTGGAAATGACGTTGGCATCGGCCTGTTTCGTGATGTTGAGCAGCACCGCCGGCTTGCCGTCATACCAGGCGTCGGAGCGGCTGTTGCGCACGCCCGGCTCGACGGTGGCAATATCGGAAAGACGCACGGCCGTACCGTCGCCGCTCTGAATGATGATACGTCCATAGGCTTCCGGCGTCCGCAACTGGCTGTTCACGGCAATGGAGAAGGCGCCGCTGGCGCCGTCGATGGAGCCGAAGGGGCCGAGCACATTGGCGTTGACGATCGCCGTGCGGACGGCGTCGAGCGACAGGCCCATGGCCGAGAGACGGTCGGGGTCGAGCCTCACGCGCACCGCCGGCTGATCCGCGCCGCTGACCGTCACGCCGCCAACGCCGTCCACTTGCGAGATACGCTGCACGACCACCGTATCCGCCGCATCATATATGGCGCTGGGTGCCACATTGTCCGAGGTCAGCGCCAGGATGAGGACAGGAGCTGCAGCCGGATTGATCTTGCGGAAGGACGGCAGGGTCGGCAGATCGCCTGGCAGGTCGGTCGCGGCAGCATTCAATGCCGCCTGCACATCCTGCGCCGCGCCATCGACGCTGCGTGAGAGATCGAACTGCACGATGATGGTGCTCGAACCGAGCGAGCTGACAGACGTCAGCTGCGTGACGCCGGCTATGGTGCCGAGATGCCGCTCCAAAGGAGCAGCAACGCTCGCCGCCATGCTGGCAGGATCGGCGCCGGGACGGCTGGAGGAGACGACGATGGTGGGCAGATCGACGGTCGGCAGGCTTGCGACCGGCAGAAAACGATAGGCGACGAAGCCGAGAATCATCAATCCGATCGCCAGAAGCGTCGTGCCAACAGGGCGTTTGACGAATGGCTCGGAGATGTTCATGTCTCGTCACCCGCCATTTCATTGATCTCGGGGCTGGGCATGCCGCTCGTCCGCCCCACGACGCGGGCCCGCAGGCTCTCGAAGGCCAGATAGATGACCGGCGTCGTATAGAGCGTCAGAAGCTGCGAAAGCACGAGGCCGCCGATGATGGTAATGCCGAGCGGAATGCGCAGTTCGGCGCCCGTGCCCTGCGCCAGCGCCAATGGAAGCGCGCCGAAGAGCGCTGCCAGTGTCGTCATCATGATCGGCCGGAAACGCAGGATCGACGCCTTGAGAATGGCCTCGCGCGGTGCAAGCCCCTCCTTGCGCTCCGCCTCCAGCGCGAAGTCGATCATCATGATTGCGTTCTTCTTGACGATACCCATCAAGAGCACGATGCCGATCAAGGCGATGATCGACAGATCCTGGCCGAACAGCATCAGCGCCAGCAGCGCGCCAACGCCCGCCGAAGGCAACGTCGAAAGGATGGTGATCGGATGCACGGCGCTCTCGTAGAGAAGGCCGAGCACGATATAGATCGTGACGACGGCGGCAAGGATCAACCAGGGTTCGCCGGCAAGCGATGAGGCAAACTCCTCGGCGTCACCGGAATATTTGCGCTGGATGTTGTCGGGCATGCCTATATCCCGCTCGGCCGCCTTGACCTCGGCCACCGCGTCGCTCAACGAAGCACCCTTGGCGATATCGAAACTGATGGTCACGGCCGGAAACTGTTCGTCATGGCTGATGACCAGCGGCGCCGTCGTAAAGGTGGCGTCGTGAAGGCATTAAGGGGAACCTGCGTATCGCTGGCGCCGGCAACATAGAGCTTGTCGAGCGATTTCGGATCCGATTGATATTGCGGCGCCGCCTCGAGGATGACGCGATACTGGTTTGCCTGCCCGTAGATCGTGGCGATCTGGCGCTGGCCGAAGGCATCATTCAGGGTATCGCTGACGGCCTGCATGGAAACGCCAAGCCGCGAGGCAGTCTCGCGGTCGACATCGACGAAGATGCGACCGCCACCCATTTCCACCTCGGAGGAGACATCGATCAGCTTCGGGCTTTCCTGCAGCCGCTGCGCCAGCTTGGCGGACCAATCGACGACCGTGGCCGTATCCGTACCGGTCAACGTATATTGATAGGGTGCCCGGCTTGCGCGGGTGCTGATCGAAATGTCGCGCACGCTCTGGAAGGTGACGTGGATGCCGGGCAGACCGGTGACCTCATCCCGCATCCGATCGATGATCTGATCGGCGGAGGCATCACGCTGGTTCCTCGGCTTTAGTACCAGGCTGAGATTGCCGGTGTTCAGCGTCAGATTGCTGGCGCTGGAACCGATGACGGCAACAACGCCGGTCACATCCGGATCCTTGCGCAGGCGGTCGGCAACGGTTGCCTGTATCTGCTTCATAGTCTCGAAGGACGTCGTCGGCTCGGCCTCGACGACGGCGGTGATCAGGCCGGTATCCTGGGCCGGCAGAAAGCCCTTCGGAATGATGATATAGAGCGCGACGGTCGCAGCCAGCGTTACCGCCGTCACCAAAAGCATGAGAGTGCTGCGGTCGACGGCCCAGACGAGACTGCGGCGGTAACCCTCGATCAGCCGCTCCATGAAATGGTCGGTGCCCGCCAGGATGCCGCCCTTGCGCTCTTTAGGCTTGCGCAGAATCCGGGCGCACATCATCGGCGTCAGCGTCAGCGAAACGACGGCCGAGACGACCACGGCAATGGTGAGCGTCAACGCGAATTCGCGGAACATGCGCCCGACGATCCCCGTCATGAACAGCAGCGGAATGAACACCGCCACCAGCGAGACGGTCAGCGATATGATGGTAAAGCCGATTTCGCCGGCGCCCTTCAGCGCCGCCTGCATCGGGTTCTCGCCCTCCTCGATATGGCGGGCGATGTTCTCGATCATGACGATGGCGTCGTCGACGACAAAGCCGGTGCCGATGGTGAGCGCCATCAGCGATAGATTGTCGAGGCTGAAACCGGCAAACCACATGACACCAAAGGTCGCAATCAGTGACAGCGGCAGGGCAACGCCGGCGATGAAGGTCGCCGTCACCGTGCGCAGAAAGAGCAATACGACGAGGATGACCAGCCCAATGCTGATGACCAAGGTCCACTGCACGTCATGGATCGAAGCGCGGATCGTCTCCGTGCGGTCGTTGACGATATCAAGGGAAACGCCGGCCGGCATGGCCTGCTTCAGCTTCGGAAGCTGCTTCAGCACATTCTCGACGGTTTGAATGACGTTGGCGCCCGGCTGGCGCATGATATCGAGAATGACGGCCGGCTGCCCCTGATACCAGGCGCCGACGCGATTATTCTCCAATCCTTCGACGACGGTCGCCACGTCCTTCAACTGCACCGGCGCGCTGTTGCGATAGGCGACGATGACAGACTTATAGATATTGGGGTCGACGATCTGGTCGTTGGCGGCGAGCGTGAAGCTCTGCTGGGTGCCATCCAGCGAGCCCTTTGCCCCGGCGACGCTGGCATTGGTGATTGCCGAGCGAATGTCTTCCAGAGCCAAGCCATAGGAGGCAAGGCGCGGAAGATCGACCTGAATGCGGATGGCGGGCTTGACGCCGCCCTGAATATTGACGTCGCCGACGCCGGAAACCTCACTCAGCCGCTGCGCCATCATCGTATCGGCGAAGTCGCTGAGTTCGCGGATCGAATAGCTGTTGGAGCGCAAGGCCAATGTCACGATCGGCGTATCGGCCGGGTTCACCTTCGAATAGGTCGGTGGGTAGGGAAGCGTGCGCGGCAGCGTCGACCCGGCGGCATTGATCGCCGCCTGCACGTCCTGCGCCGCCCCATCGATATCGCGGCCGAGATCGAATTGCAGGGTGATCTGGCTGATGCCGAAGGCGCTCGACGAGGTCATCGACGCCAGTGACGGGATCTGGCCGAGCGGCCGCTCCAGCGGCGCCGTCACCAGCGCCGCCATGGTATCGGGATCGGCGCCCGGCAGCTGCGTCGTCACCTGTATCGTCGGGAAATCCACCTGCGGCAGCGGCGCCACCGGCAGGAAGAGAAAGCCGAGAATGCCGCCCAGGAGAATCGCGACCCCGAGAAGCGAGGTTGCGATAGGCCGGCCAATGAAGAGCGACGAAACATTCATTGTTGCTGTGTCGGCGTTGCGGGGGCTGAGGCCGGAGGCGTGCCGGCGCTGGAATCCTTGCCCTGTTCGGCGCCGGCGGCATTCTGGCCGCGATGACCGCCATTGCCGCCCTGACCATTGTGCCGATGATGCTGTTGCTGGCCTCCGGCAGCGTTGTTTTGACCGCCTTGCGGATCGTTTTCCGCGACCGGCTGGCCCTGATCGTCCGCTGCCGGCGCATCCGGCGCAGCCTGAACGGGATTGGCCGAAATCTGTACTTTCGATCCATCCTGAAGCCGGGCAAAGCCCGTCGTCACCACCTTGTCGCCGGTGGCCACGCCATCGGTGATGACAGCCAGCGTGTCATCCTGCTGGCGCACCTTCACCGTCTTCATCGCAACGCTCTCATCCGGCTTGATGATGTAGACGAAGGTACCGTTCGGCCCACGCTGGACAGCAGCGCTCGGGATGACGATGACGTCCTTCAGCGTCTCGACAAGCAGACGGGCATTGATGAAGGCGCCGGGCCAAAGCGCCAGCTTGTCATTGGGAAAATTCGCCTTCAGCTTGACAGTTCCGGTCGTCGGATCGACCTGGTTGTCGACCACCTGGAGGTTACCATTGTCGACGACTGTTTCGCCGTCGTTGCCCATGGCCTGGACCGCAAGCGTTCCGGCCGCGTTGGCGGCATTGACGCGCGCAAGCTGCTGCTGCGGAATGGAAAACAGCACGGAAATCGGCTTGATCTGCGACAGCGTCACGATGCCGGTCGTGTCGCCGGAGCTTACGAGGTTGCCGATATCGACGTTGCGGATACCGGTGCGCCCATCGAAGGCTGCTTTGATCGTCGTATAGTCGAGCGTCGCCTGCGCGCTTTCTATGGCTGCCACATCGGCCTTGATCTGGGCCGTATATTGCGCCACCAGCGACGTTTGCGTGTCCACCTGCTGCTGCGTGCCCGAGGCGGTCTTCACCATAAGCTGATAGCGGGCAAGGTCACGCTGGGCGCCGGCCAGCAGGGCTTCGTCCTGCGCCTTCTTGGCAATCGCCTGATCGAGCTGCGCCTTGTAGACGGAATCGTCGATGCGGGCGATGACATCGCCCTTCTTGATGTCCTGGCCCTCGACGAAATCGATTTCGACGATTCTGCCGCTGACCTGCGCGCGCACCGTCACGGTATTCAAGGCCTTCACCGAGCCGACGCCATTGATGTAGACGGGCACGTCGGCCGTCTTTGCGTCAGCCGCCAGCACCGGAACCGGACCGCTGAACTGCGAAGCTCCGCGCCGTCCGCCGCCACCGCCCTGTCCTTGCCCGTTGCGACGCTGACCTTGAGCTTGCTGCGCGGGGGCCGAGGTATTCTGATAGCCAAGTAGCCGTTCGGCGCTGGCAAGCCACAGATCGCGAGTCGCGTAGGCGCCATAGCCCACCGCACCGATCACCGCCAACGACATTACGACCCGAAATGCACGAGCCATCAATCCACCTTCCTTCAAAGCCTCCGGCGATCGAAGATCCGCCGCTGTTTTATGGCGCGACTTTAGCTTGCATCGTGTCGCTTAGGAATTTGGTATAGCCATTAAATTTTGTCCATTTTTGCGGCGACTTAGCGAAATAATTTGTTACATTTTATAAAACTAGGGTTGTACTGGCAAAAGGTTGGTGCGGACGCAAGTTGCCGCTGTCTGCCGGATCAGAGCACACCCCAGCCGCGATAGCGCCCGCGGCCGGTCATCTCGCGCAAGCCGAGTTCGCTCACCAGATTGAGCGCGCCCCTCGGGGTGACGCCGACATGGCGGGCTATCATCTTCGCCGAGACGATCGGTCTCGACAGCACGATATCGATGACTTCGGGCAGGCTGCTGTTCGAACGCCGGTCTTTCAGTCGCAACTCCATCTGCAGCTTGGCGAGCGACAGGCGATCCAGCTCCTTGAGGCCCGAATCGGCCGAGAGTACCATGGCCTCCAGAAATGCTAACAGGCGTGTGATGCGATCCGATGAACGCCGACGGTCATGCCGGACGGCTTTGAGGCCGATATTCAGGCAGAACAGATGCGAGGTGATCTTGCCACGGCTGCGCAGATAGGCACTGACCAGCAGACCGCCGAGCCAATGCTGCCGCCTCAGCGGCTCGATCCGCTCCCACGCATCGAAAAGTACCGCCGCACCGAGCACCGGCGGCAGCATGTCGGCCTCGCGGATCACGGCGCGCCAGCTCTCCAGGCGCTCGTTTTCGTCCCAATCCACGTCGAGCACCAGGGCGAGCGGATCGTGGATCGTTTCCGGCTTGGTATCCGGAGCACCGCCATTCAGGATCTTGTCGGATCGGGCGAGGATGGCATCGATCTCGGCAAAATCGACGCCGAAGTCATCCTCCTCTTCCTCTTGTGCCTCGGACTCCGCAACCTCGATGGACGCCGGACGCCGCGGGACAGCGTCTTCGGCCTCGCCGGTATCGCCACGCAAGGCCGCAAGCCCGGCCGGCTCCAACCCCCAGGAAGGCTCCGCATTCCAGAGGCGTCGCCGGCTCCGCAGCACGGCGTGGGCAATCGTCAGCTCATGCGTCGGAGCACGGGCATCCATGCGCGCATCGTGCAGCACGAGGTCCTCGACATGCACCAGCTCGCCGCCGACCCAGAGCGCACCGGCGGCATCGAAAAAATGCCCGCGCTCGCGAAAGCCGTCTGCCACCATATGCCGGAGAACACGCTCATCCAGCCGCGCCAGCATGTCCTCTGCCTTAACGATGGCGGGCAGAAGCGTCGTCAACGGAAGAGTGGTCAAATCATATCGCATTGGAATCGCATCATTGAATCGGTCTTACGGAACCTATCACCGCTACAAGCTGCGAGATAGAAAGCGACCTCTGTAAACTGTGGACGGCAATTCCTATTTTTTGTCTTGACCTTCCAGTGACAGGAAGGTTCATAACCCTATCCAACGCTCCCTTCGGAGCAATGGAGTCTGACATGGCATTGCACGACGAACACGATCACAGCCATCATGGGCACGATCATCATCACCATCATGACGGCCAGCCGCAGGAGACGGTGACGCGCGACCCCGTTTGCGGCATGACGGTTGATCCGAATGCCGGCAAGCCGTCGCTCGATTATCAGGGCCGCACGTTCCATTTCTGCTGCAACGGCTGCAAGACCAAGTTCGAGGCGGCACCGGAAACCTATCTCACTGCCAAGGACCCGACCTGCGGCATGACGGTCGATCGCGCCACGGCACGCCATTTCCTGAAGCATGAGGGCGAGAAATTCTATTTCTGCTCGGCCGGCTGCAAGGCCAAGTTCGAGACGGATCCATCAGCCTATCTCAATGGCAACAGGCCCGCGCCAAAGCCGGTGCCGAAGGGCACGCTCTATACCTGCCCGATGCATCCCGAGGTCATCAGCGACCATGCCGGCGATTGCCCGAAATGCGGCATGGCACTTGAGCCCATGGGCGTGCCGGCCGCCGACGAGGGCCCGAACCCGGAACTGATCGATTTCACCCACCGTCTCTGGATCAGCGCCGCCCTCTCGGTGCCGCTGCTCGCCATCAGCATGGGCCCGATGGTCGGTCTACCCATCCGCGACTGGATCGGCGAACCCATCGCCACATGGATCGAACTCGTCCTGGCGACGCCGGTCGTGCTCTGGGCAGCCCTGCCCTTCTTCCGTCGCGCCTGGAATTCCCTTGTCAATCGCAGCCCGAATATGTGGACGCTGATCGGCCTCGGCGTCGGCACCGCCTATCTCTACAGCCTCGTCGCCACCCTCGCACCCGACCTGTTCCCCATGAGTTTTCGCGGCCATGGCGAAGCCATACCCGTTTACTTCGAGGCAGCATCGGTCATCGTCGCGCTGGTCTTCGTCGGCCAGGTGCTGGAACTGAAGGCGCGCGAACGCACCGGCTCGGCCATCCGCGCCCTGCTCGATCTCGCGCCGAAGACCGCCCGCCGCATCGGCGCCGACGGCAATGAAGTGGACGTACCGGTCGACGAGATCGCGGTCGCGACCGTTTGCGCGTCCGTCCTGGCGAGCGCGTGCCCGTCGACGGCACGGTCGCCGAAGGGCAGTCGACCATCGATGAATCGATGATCACGGGCGAACCTCTCCCGGTCGAAAAGACCAAGGGCGACGCATTGACCGGCGGCACCATCAACAAGAACGCTCGCTGATCCTGCTCGCCGAAAAGGTCGCGCCGATACGACGCTGTCGCGCATCGTCGAACTCGTCGCCAAGGCGCAGCGGTCGCGCGCGCCGATCCAGACGATGGTCGATCGTGTCTCCGCCGTCTTCGTGCCTGCCGTCGTCGCAGCTGCCGTCATCGCCTTTGCCGTCTGGACCTTTGTCGGGCCGGAACCGAGACTGGCGCATGCGCTGCTCGCCGCAGTCGCGGTGCTGATCATCGCCTGCCCCTGCGCGCTCGGACTGGCACGCCGATGTCGATCATGATCGCCACTGGCCGTGGCGCGCAGGAAGGCGTGCTGGTGCGTGACGCCGAGGCGCTGGAACGCTTCGCGAAGGTCGACACTTTGATCGTCGACAAGACCGGCACGCTCACCGAAGGCAAGCCGAACCTGACCGACATCGTCACGGCTGGCGGCATCGAGGAAGCTCGCCTGCTGTCGCTCGCCGCCAGCCTCGAGCGTGGCTCCGAACATCCGCTCGCCGAAGCCATCGTTGCCGGCGCCGAGGAGCGCGGAGCCCATTTCGTCGAGATCTCCGGTTTTGCGGCAACAACAGGCAAGGGCGTCGAAGGCCGCGCCGGCGAGACCAGCGTCGCACTCGGCAACGCCGCGATGATGGCCGGCCTCTCTGTCTCGACCGATGTATTGAAGTCCGAGACCGAACGCCTGCGCGGCGAAGGCAAGACCGTGATGTTCGTTGCCATCGACGGCAAGCTGGCCGGCCTCGTCGCCGTTGCCGACCGCACCAAGCCAACGACCGCAGCCGCGATCAAGGCGCTGCACGACAGCGGCCTGAAGATCGTCATGGCAACTGGTGACAACGGCAAGACCGCCGCCGCTGTCGCCACTCAGCTCGGCATCGACGAAGTGCGTGCCGATATGCTGCCCGAAGGCAAGAAGGCCTTGATCGACGAGCTGCGCGCCAGGGGCCATATCGTTGCCATGGCCGGCGACGGCGTCAATGACGCACCGGCACTTGCATCAGCCGATGTCGGCATCGCCATGGGCACGGGCGCTGATGTCGCCATGGAAAGCGCCGGCATTACGCTGGTGAAGGGCGATCTCAACGGCATCGTCCGGGCACGCCGCCTCTCGGCAGCAACGATCCGCAACATCAAGCAGAACCTGGCCTTTGCCTTCGGCTACAATGCGCTCGGCGTGCCGCTGGCCGCAGGCGTGCTCTATCCGATCTTCGGCCTGCTTCTGTCGCCGATGATTGCAGCCGCCGCCATGAGCCTGTCCTCGGTCTCGGTCATAGCCAATGCGCTGAGATTGCGGCTGGCAAAATAAGGAGAAAGCACATGAACATCGGCGAAGCATCCGGCCGCTCCGGCCTTCCGGCCAAGACCATCCGCTACTATGAGGATATCGGCCTCATCCGTCCCGACCGCAGCGACAACGGCTATCGCGACTATCGCGCCGACGACGTGCATAAGCTGCGCTTCCTGCATCGCTCGCGCGGCCTCGGCTTCTCGGTCGAGGAGTGCCGGCAGCTGCTGGCGCTTTACGAAGACAAGAGCCGCGCCAGCGCCGACGTCAAGGATATCGCCAGCACCAAGCTTGTCGAAATCGACCGCAAGATCCGCGAACTCACGGAACTGCGCCGCACGCTGGAACACCTCGTGCACGCCTGCCACGGCAATGAGCGGCCGGATTGCCCGATTCTGGAGGAGCTGTCGGAGGGGTGAGGATACCACGCCCTCGTGGTTCGAGACGGCCCTCTGGGCCTCCTCACCATGAGGGCTAACCTTCTCGGGAACGGCATGGTTATTCCGCCTCATCCTGAGGAGATCAGCCGATGAAGCGATAGCGGAAACGGTTGAGCCTCGAAGGACGAGGCGGGTCGATATCTCCTATGTATCGACACCTCAAATGTCCAATGCCAATATCCGAATGTCCAACAAGTCAAACGGATAAGGAATGAGTAGAGATCGTTTTCAACTAAAGCGGCAGAACGACGATTTGATCTATACATTTCATCGCAAGCGGCTGCCCGATGGAACGATTGGCTACCAGCGTGAAGACATTGATCTATGGATCAGATTTCGTCCCGCCTTTGGTTGGGGTGCTTGGGACAGCGACGACCGAACCTTGCTCGGCAGGCCCTGGAATATACCGTTTGCGGACCAAGATGCCGACAATCCACCACAAGGCGAATGGGTGAGCAAAAAAGGCTCTAAATCTTACGTCTACGAACTGGTCTATCTCTAACAACAGCGAGCTGGGTACTCACCCAACCCGCTCCACCGCAATGGCCGTCGCCTCGCCGCCACCGATGCAGAGCGCTGCGATGCCGCGTCTCGAGCCCTGGCGCTCAAGCGCATGCAGCAGCGTCACGATCAGCCGCGCACCCGTCGCGCCGATAGGGTGGCCGAGCGCGCAGGCGCCGCCATTGACGTTGAGGCGATCGCGCGCAATGCCGAGATCCTTGGCGGCGGCCATGGCGACGACGGCAAAGGCCTCGTTGATCTCGAAGAGATCGACATCGCCGACCTTCCAGCCTGTCTTATCAAGCACCTTGCGGATCGCGGGGATCGGCGCCGTGGTGTACCAGGCCGGCTCTTGCGAATGGGTGGCATGCGCCTTGATTTCGGCAAGGATCGGCAAGCCCTCGCGCTCGGCGACCGAACGGCGTGTCAGGATGAGCGCGGCGGCGCCATCGGCGTTGGCCGAGGCGCTGGCAGCCGTGATGGTGCCATCCTTGCGGAAAGCGGGCTTCAGGGTCGGGATCTTTTCCGGCGAAACCTTTTGCGGATGCTCGTCCTTGGCAATCGTCACGGGACCGCCCTTGGCAGCCACCGAGATCGGGGTGATCTCGGCCCCGAAGGCGCCGTTCTCACCCGCGGCGCGGGCGCGCGACAAGGTCTCCACGGCATAAGCATCCTGATCGTCGCGGGTGAACTGGTAGGCCTCTACCGCCATTTCGCCGAAGTCGCCCATGGAGCGGCCCTTCTCGTAGGCATCTTCCAGCCCGTCGAGCATCATGTGGTCGAAGATACGGTCATGGCCCATGCGATAACCGCCTCGCGCTTTGGCGAGCAGATAGGGCGCGTTCGACATCGATTCCATGCCGCCTGCCACCACGATCGAGGCCGAGCCGGCGAGCAGCAGATCATGCGCCAGCATGGTCGCCTTCATGCCCGAACCGCAGACCTTGTTGATCGTCGTCGCGCCGACGGCATCCGGCAGGCCAGCCCCGCGTGCGGCCTGCCGGGCCGGCGCCTGCCCTTGCCCTGCGGGCAGGACGCAGCCGAACAATACTTCATCCACCCGATCAGCCGACAACCCGGCGCGCTCCAGCGCAGCGCGGATGACATGCGCACCAAGCTCAGGCGCCTGCAAGGATGAGAGTTCTCCCTGAAAACGGCCGAGCGGCGTGCGCGTGGCGGAAACGATGACAACGGGATCGATAGCGGACATGACATCTCCTCACAATGTACAGACGGTAACCTTGTGCTCTATTGCTAGCACGATAGATGACGATCGTCATCTAAATATCGCAGGAGATCGGCTGCTTAAATCGCCCTTCACCCGCTGACAGCAAAAGACGCGATTGCCTCTACGAGGGACATACCGTAAGGATATCCCTTTATATAAAAATGGATATCCGATGCCACTTTATATCAAAGATGATGCCATCGACCGGCTGGCGCGCCGTTATCAGGCGCTGACCAAGGCACCGACCAAGACCGAAGCCGTGAGGCTGGCGCTTCAGAAGGCGCTGGATGAGGAACTGACCAAGCCGGCCCTTGCCGATATCGCCGTCACCTTCTGCCGCAATCTCAAGCAGAAGGCTTCCACCAAAGCCGATAATACGGCAGGGGAAGTCTGATGTTCATCGATCACACTGTCCTGTCGGCAATGATGACCGACGAGGAGGAGGCCCGTGCCTTCGCCAACCGCATGCAATCAGCAACGGCGCGAATGACGTCACCGCTCGAGGCGGTGCATGCGGCAATCGAGATATCAGAAATGCTCGGCCTGCCGCCAACCGAAGCCGGCGAAGCGGTGCGCACTTTTCTGCAGTTGATGAATATCCAGCATCTCGCGGTGCCGCCGCGCGCCGCCTTTCTGGCGGCAGAAGCCTATGAGCGCTACGGCCAAGGCGGCCATACGGCGCGCCTCAGCCTCGACGATTGCATGACCTATGCCTGCGCTCGCTATTATCGCCAGCCGCTATTGTCGAAAAGCGGCCGGTTCACTCAAACCGATATCGAATTGGCCTAAGCCATTCGCTGACCTGTTGCCATCAAGGGCAAAGCGAGGCCGAACCTGACGAAAATGCGCTCGCGCGCGCGCCGACGGAATTCGGTGCGGCAGCGCATTGCAGCCGAGACATCGTGTCGCCGGCGCGAATAGGGCCGGTTACCGACGGATCGGTGTTGATCGTGCCGTCCGGAAGGATCGCGTCCTTCGAGTGGTCGACATTGCCGACATCGGTCTGAACCGCCTCGACCTTGACGCGCTTGGGATGATGCTTGTGCACCTGTTCTGCCATGGCAGCGCTGGACATGCCGATGACGACAGCCGAAATGGCGAGAGTTTTGAGCAGCATCAGACTGCCTCCTGTAGGGGTTGAAGCTCTATTCATATGGGAACTGGTTAGCCGATTTACAGCGACTTGTATCCCAATATCGTTAAGAGTTTGAAGGTTTTGATGATGTGTTGATTTTGTGCCGCGACACCTCCGCCCCGGCATCGTGCGGAAGGCTGATGAAACGCAGCGAAGACACCGCACCGATCAGGGCGACGACGATGAAAGCCCAGCGGAAATCGATGAGGGAAAGCACCTCTCCGCCATGGAGGGTGCGCGAAAGGTTGAGAACGGCAGCCGCGACCGCGACACCGAGCAGCAGCGATACCTGCTGCAGCATGCTGGAAAGGGTCGAGGCAGAACTGCGCTGGGACGCGTGAATATCGGCAAAGCCGAGCGTATTCAGCGCGGTGAAATTCATCGACCGCGAAAGACCGGCGGCCAGCAGCACGCAATAGATCAGCCAGTTCGATGTCGATGGCGACACGAATGCGAAACCGCCGATGCAGGCGGACGAGATCAGGCCATTCACGACCAGTACGTTGCGAAAGCCGAAAGCCCTCAGCATCTGCGTCGTGATCGCCTTCATGCCGAGATTGCCGGCAAAATAGAACAGAAGATAGGTACCGGCGTCGATCGCGCTCTGGCCGAAGCCCACCTGGAAGAGCAGCGGCAGCAGAAAGGGCGTGGCGTTGATCGCCACCCGGCTCGCCGTTCCGGCCGATAGCGTCGACATGGCGAAAGTCTGAATCTTGAAGGCGGAGAGATCGAGCAGGGGCGCATCCACCCGCATGAAATGCCGGGTGGCGATGACGGAGAAGACCACGCCGACGGCAATCAAGCCGACGCTGGCAACGAGAGCGGTCGTACCCTGGACGACGAATTCGAGACCGGCGAGCAGAAAGGTCAATCCTGCCGCCGACTGGAGGAAGCCGACGAAATCGAGCGGCGCCACCTTCTCCTCGCGCTGGTCCGGCACGTAGCGCAGGACGAGGCCGAGCCCGATGATGCCGATCGGCAGGTTGATCAGGAAATTCCAGTGCCAGCTGAGATAGGTGGTGATGAAACTGCCGAGCACGGGGCCGATGACGGGCGCCGTCAGCGCCGGCCAGGTAATCATCGACATGGCATGCACGAGATCCGACTTGCGGGCATTCTTCAAGACGATGATGCGCCCCACGGGCGTCATCAGTGCGCTGCCGATACCCTGCACGGCTCGGGCAATGACGAACTCCGTCAGATTGCCGGAAAGGCCGCAAAACAGCGACGCCACCGTGAAGATGGTGATCGACGCCAGAAACACCCGCCGGGCGCCGTAGCGATCACCCGCCCAGCCGGCGAGCGGCACGAAAGCCGCCATCGTCAGCAGATAGACCGTGATGCCGATGCTCATCGACACCGGCTCGACGCCGAATGTGCTCGCCATCTGCGGCAGTGACGTCGTGACGATGGTGCCGTCGAGGATCTGCATGAAGAAGGCGACGGCAACGACAAAGGCAATGATACGAGACTGCCGGCCGAAACTGGTCTCGGAAGGCTGCTCTGTAGTCCGGACAACGGTCATGGCATGGTATTTCAGAGGATGGTGTTATGGGGTGGCCGGGCTCGCCCGACAGCAATCATGGGATCAATGAATACGCCCATCACTGCGACTTGCAAAGCCGCAAACCCGCGCCGGATCCATCAAAAATTGACACCGTTACATAAGAAAACGCGATCCTCGCCGGCTTTCTTCGCTGGAATCACTGACGCCTCACGATCGTCTGGACGTCAATCGTCGGAATAACGCTGCTCGCGCCAGGGATCGCCATACATGTGGTAGCCGTTCTTTTCCCAGAAGCCGGCCCTGTCGGCGCCGATCAGCTCAATACGGCTCAGCCACTTGGCGCTCTTCCAGAAATAGAGGTGCGGCACGACGAGACGCATCGGCCCGCCATGCTCGCGCGTCAGCGGCTGGCCTTCCCAGGCTGTGGCAAGGATAGCGTCTTCGGCGGCAAAATCTGATAGCGGCAGATTGGTGGTATAGCCGTCATAGCTGGTCAGCAGCACATGATGTGCCTCGGCCGTCGGCATGGCGAGATCAAGGAGATCACGCGTCGAAACCCCTTCCCAGCGATTGTCGTAGCGCGACCAGGTCGTCACGCAATGGATGTCGCTGACACGGGTGCTTTGCTCGATTGCCTGAAAAGCAGCCCAATCGAGGCTGAGCCGCTTTTCCACGAAGCCAAATACATCGAGCCGCCAGCTCGACAGTGAGACATGCGGCTGCTCCCCGAGATCAAGCACCGGCCAGTTTTTCACGAGATGCTGCCCCGGCGGCAGCCGCTCGGTCTCGGGCCGGCTGATGCGCCCGGTCAGAAACTTGCCTTCAGCAGCCCAGCGGCGCTTAGAGGTGGTGAGCTTGTTATCGGTAGGGATCTGATCGTCGCTCATAGAGGCATCCTTGGAAAAGCTCGCCATTGGAGCGCCGGAGAGGTTCGGGTGTCAAGAAGATCAACCCAACTCAAGGACAGGAATGTGCTTTCCTGAAGTCCTTAGACTCTAACGTTGCATAGTGGTATTGGTGGTGCCGCGTTTCAATCTTGGCGGTCAGTTTGCCTTGCTTAGCGATGAATTTCTCTATGACGATGTAGCCGTTCATCGTGTCCATGAGATCCGCTATTCCAAGTTTGCGGCGATACGCGCAACTATAGCGGTTTTCACAATAATAGCCCTCCTTGTGGGGCTGTTAGTTGCAACCCGTAATGAAAATTCGGATGCACTAATTTGGCGGTTTCGTGCGAACGAAGTCGTGCTTCTCGTTATATTTTGCGCGGCAGCGATAGAGCGCGTTCCGATCTATATTCGCCGAAATTACGCTGATCCGGTCATCGTTATTGGCCCAGACGGCATTCAAGACAGACGCATCACTACCGCTGTCATTCCTTGGGCTAATATCGCAAACGCCGACCGAATATCGGGCGGCAAAATATCAGGGTGCCTTACACTTCACTTGATAGCGAATGATATGTCGCTCGCCGGGCCAGCGGTAAAATTCACGAAAAATGCTTCGGGTATCCAGGAGACTGAAGTTCAGATCAAAGGCGACCTGTTCGACCGGCGCTATTCAGACATCCACAACATAGGGATGGCGTTCTATCGAGCCCATCACTTCGGCTGGCTATCTTCGCCTAGCGACGACGATTGGCCTGGATATCAATCTGAAACAGCTCCGCTTTTCCGGAAACGTCTACTTCCGGCCCACCCGCTTCCAGAAGCAGGCAATCCAATGCCGAAAGCGAAAGCCTGGAGACGTCGGCGTGGCCACGATGGCAAAGGATAAGGCTGACCCCGCCACGAGGGGCGAGCTTGATGGTCCCGTCAACCGAAACACGCCGCACCGAATGCGTAAAGCGTCCACGCCGCGTCATGATGTTTAGATCGATGATGGTGCCGTCGATCAAGGTCGCGGAAGTCGGCGCATCCGCCGCAAAGGGCAGCGGGTCG
This sequence comes from Rhizobium sp. P44RR-XXIV, assembly GCF_001999485.2. Classification (NCBI taxonomy): domain Bacteria; kingdom Pseudomonadati; phylum Pseudomonadota; class Alphaproteobacteria; order Hyphomicrobiales; family Rhizobiaceae; genus Rhizobium; species Rhizobium sp. P44RR-XXIV. Next base: position 139,608 of record NZ_MPVZ02000022.1, read on the forward strand.
CTTGCCTGCGTCAGGCGCTCCGGTTCGCGACCCTCGATGAAGAGGGTCATGCCCTCTCCCTCGAGAATGGATAGCGTACGATCGATGCCTGGAAAGACCGAGAACGGCCCATCCGTGGCAACGGTCGCCATGCTGACGCGCCAGTCGAAGTCGGCAAGCCCCACGCCGTCGGGCGAAACGGCGATCTCCACCGTTTCACCGCCGCCGTTTTTCCAGGGCATGCGCTTGTGGTCACTGGCGCGCAGCAGTTTCATCTTCAGTTCCCCAGGATGGCCGGCAGGCGCAGGCCCTGCTCCTTGGCGCAATCGATGGCGATGTCGTAGCCGGCATCGGCATGGCGCATGACGCCGGTCGCCGGGTCGTTCCAGAGAACGTTTCCGAGGCGGCGGGCTGCATCATCCGTGCCGTCGGCGCAGATGACCATGCCGGAATGCTGGCTGAAGCCCATGCCGACGCCGCCGCCGTGATGCAGCGACACCCAGGTGGCGCCCGACGCGGTGTTAAGCAGGGCGTTGAGCAGCGGCCAGTCGGAAACGGCATCCGAGCCGTCCTTCATGGCTTCCGTCTCGCGGTTCGGCGAGGCGACCGAACCGGAGTCGAGATGGTCGCGGCCGATGACGACAGGCGCCTTCAGCTCGCCATTCCTGACCATTTCGTTGAAGGCGAGGCCGAGGCGATGGCGATCGCCGAGACCGACCCAGCAAATGCGCGCCGGCAGGCCCTGGAAGGCAATGCGCTCGCGCGCCATATCAAGCCAGTTGTGCAGATGGGTGTTGCCCGGGGTGAGTTCCTTCACCTTGGCGTCGGTCTTGTAGATATCTTCCGGATCGCCCGAGAGAGCAGCCCAACGGAAGGGACCGATGCCGCGGCAGAACAGCGGACGGATATAGGCCGGCACGAAGCCCGGGAAGGCGAAGGCGTTTTCAAAACCTTCATCCTTGGCGACCTGGCGGATGTTGTTGCCGTAGTCGAGCGTCGGTACGCCGGCATTCCAGAAATCGACCATGGCTTCGACATGAACGCGCATCGAAGCGCGGGCGGCAGCTTCGACGGCCTTCGGATCGCTTTCGCGCTTGGCCTTGTGCTCGGCCACCGTCCAACCGGCCGGCAGATAGCCGTTCAGCGGGTCGTGAGCGGAAGTCTGGTCGGTGACGATATCCGGACGTGGACCGCCAGCCTTCATGCGCTTCACCAGTTCGGGGAAGATTTCAGCGGCATTGCCGAGCAGGCCGACGGACTTGGCTTCGCCAGCCTTCGTCCACTTGTCGATCAGGGCCAACGCTTCATCGAGCGTCTTTGCCTTTTCGTCGACGTAACGGGTGCGCAGGCGGAAATCGATGCGGGTTTCGTCGGACTCGACGGCGATGCAGCAGGCGCCGGCCATGACGGCTGCGAGCGGCTGTGCGCCGCCCATGCCGCCGAGACCGCCGGTCAGGATCCACTTGCCCTTGAGGTTGCCATTATAATGCTGGCGGCCGGCTTCCACGAAGGTCTCGTAGGTGCCCTGCACGATGCCCTGCGTGCCGATGTAGATCCACGAGCCGGCCGTCATCTGGCCGTACATCGCAAGGCCCTTCTTATCCAGCTCGTTGAAGTGATCCCAGGTTGCCCAATGCGGCACGAGGTTGGAGTTGGCGATCAGCACGCGCGGCGCATCCTTGTGGGTGCGGAACACGCCGACCGGCTTGCCGGATTGCACCAGCAGCGTCTCGTCTTCGTTGAGCGTCTTCAACGTCGCGACGATACGGTCGAAATCGTCCCAGGTACGGGCGGCGCGGCCGATGCCGCCATAGACGACCAGCTCGTTCGGGTTTTCCGCAACGTCGGGATCGAGGTTGTTCATCAGCATGCGCAGCGGCGCTTCCGTCAACCAGCTCTTAGCGTTGAGCTCCGTGCCGCGTGGTGCGCGAATTTCGCGGATATTATGGCGTGGGTTGGTCATGTCACATCTCCAAGGAGGGCAGGATGTCGGTTGAAATCGAGGCATTGAGCGCGCCGGAAGCGACGAGGTCGCTGGCGGCCTTGAGGTCGTTTGCCATGTAGCGGTCTTCTTCGAGCGACGGCACGACGCTGCGGATCGCCGAGATGGCAAGGGTCAGCTCCGGGCTGGTCGTCAGCGGCGCACGCAGCTCGACGCCCTGGGCGGCGGTCAGCGCTTCGATGCCGATGATGGCGAAGAGATTGTCGGTCATTTGCAGCAGGCGGCGCGCGCCGTGGCAGGCCATGGACACATGGTCTTCCTGGTTGGCGGAGGTCGGCGTTGAATCGACCGAGGCCGGATGCGACATCTGCTTGTTTTCCGACATCAGCGCCGCCGAGGTCACTTCGGCAATCATCAGGCCGGAATTCAGGCCCGGCTTCTTCGCCAGGAAGGCCGGCAGGCCGTAGCTGAGCGCCGGGTCGACCAGCAGCGCGATGCGGCGTTGTGCGATCGCGCCGATTTCGCAGACGGCAATGGCAATCTGGTCAGCGGCGAAGGCAACCGGCTCGGCATGGAAGTTGCCGCCGGAAACAACGGAATTGTCCGACAGCACGAGCGGATTGTCGGTAACGGCATTGGCTTCGATTTCGAGCGTACGGCCGACGGACCGCAACAGATCGAGGCAAGCGCCATCCACCTGCGGCTGGCAGCGGATGCAATAGGGATCCTGCACGCGCTCGTCGCCTTCGATGTGGCTCTCGCGGATCACCGAGCCGGCCAGCAACCCGCGAAGGGCGGCGGCGGTATCGATCTGGCCCTTGTGGCCACGCAGCGTATGAATGTCGGGATGGAATGGCGCCGAGGAACCCATGGCCGCATCCGTGGACATGGCGCCGGTGATGAGAGCTGCCTGAGCGGCGCGATGGGCGCGGAAGAGGCCGGCAAGTGCAAGCGCAGTCGACACCTGGGTGCCGTTGATCAGCGCCAGCCCTTCTTTCGCAGCGAGCACGACCGGCTTCAGGCCAGCCTTCTCGAGTGCCGCAGCACCGGAGAGCTGCTCGCCCGCGTAGAAGGCTTCGCCGTGGCCCATCATGACCGCAGTCATATGTGCCAGCGGAGCAAGGTCGCCCGATGCGCCGACAGAACCCTTTTCCGGAATGACCGGAACGACGCCCTTGTCGAGCATGCCTTCGATCAGCCGCACCAGCTCCAGCCGCACGCCGGAGGCGCCACGGCCGAGCGAAATGAGTTTCAGCGACATGATCAAGCGAACGACGTTCTCGGGCAGCGGCTGGCCGACACCGCAGCAATGCGACAGGATGAGATTGCGCTGCAACGTCGCGACATCGGCGCTGTCGATCTTGATCGATGCCAGTTTGCCGAAGCCGGTGTTGATGCCGTAAACCGGCGCATTGCCGGCGGCGATCTCAGCGATACGGGCGGCGGCCTTGGCGATGCCGGCATCGAAGGAGGCATCAAGCTTAGCCGGCTCACCGCTCCAATAGATCGTCGCCAGCTGTTGCAGCGAGACGGAGCCCGGATGGAGAACGACAGTCATCGGTTGAACCTCTTTCCCTTGAAAACATGTGCATGGAGTGGATTGAAGCCGATGCGGTAGACCAGCTCCGCCAGGCTTTCGACATCCCAGATGGCAAAATCGGCCGACTTGCCGGCTTCGAGCGTACCGGTTTCGCCAAGAAGACCAAGGGCACGCGCGCCTTCGCGGGTGGCGCCGGCGATGCATTCCTCGACCGTGAGACGGAAAAGGGTGGCAGCCATGTTCATGGTCAAGAGCAGCGAGGTCAGCGGCGAAGTGCCGGGATTTGAGTCCGTGGCGATGGCGATCGAGACGCCCGCATCCCGCAAGGCCTGAACCGGCGGCTTCTGCTTTTCGTTGATGGCATAGAAAGCGCCGGGCAGGAGCACGGCAACCGTACCTGCGGCAGCCATCGCCTTGACGCCATCCTCATCGAGATATTCGACATGATCGGCCGAAAGCGCGCCGTAGGAGGCGGCCAGCTTGGCGCCGCCGAGATTGGAAAGCTGTTCGGCATGCAGCTTCACCGGAATGCCGTGCGACTTGGCGAGATCGAAGACACGGGCGATTTCCGCCGTCGAGAAGGCTATCCCTTCGCAGAAGCCGTCGACGGCATCGACAAGACCTTCGGCATGAGCCTGTTTCAATCCGGGCAACACGACATCGTCAATATAGTCGCCGTTGCGGCCTTTATACTCGGACGGCGTCGCATGCGCGCCGAGATAGGAGGTAACGACGCGGACGGGGCGGACTGTCTCCAGCTTGCGCGCGGCCCGCAGCATCTTCAATTCGGATTCGATGTTGAGGCCGTAGCCCGACTTCACCTCGATGGTGGTGACACCTTCGGACAACAGCGTGTCGAGACGCGGTAAGGCAACAGCAACAAGCTCGTCGACCGACAGCGCCCGCGTCGCCTTGACGGAGGAGACGATGCCGCCGCCGGCACGAGCAATCTCTTCGTAGCTCGCGCCCTCCAGCCGCATCTCGAATTCGCGGGCGCGATTACCGCCATAGACGATATGTGTGTGGCAATCGACGAGGCCGGGGGTCACCCAACGTCCTTCGAGATCGATGACTTCAGCGCCTGATGTATCGGGCAGATCGACTTCGCTACCGGCAAAGACGATCCGGTCGTCCCTGGTCAGGATCGCGCCGTTCTCGATCGTGCCGAGCCGGGCCTCGCCCTCTTTCAGGGTCGCCAGACGAGCATTGCGCCAGACACGGGTTGCGCCGTCGCTTGCCGTACCATCTTCGGAAAAATTGTTCCCACCCATCAGCTTTACGCCTTTCCTCACTGGCCCATAATGTATATACATATTAAAAAGGCTGACAAGAGGGATTTTGGACTCCAAGTTCAAAAGGAAAGGGTGACACCATGACGACACTTCATGCACGCTCGGCACTGCTTGGCGACGGATGGCACGAGAATGTACGGCTGACCCTCGAAGGCGGCCGGATTGCCGGCATTGCCGTTGATGTCACGCCCGAAGCTGGCGACGACAGGCAGGATATTCTGGTGCCGGCGGTGCCGAACCTGCACAGCCACGCTTTCCAGCGCGCCATGGCCGGCCTTGCCGAAGTTCGCGGCCCGGCCAATGACAGCTTCTGGAGCTGGCGCACCGTCATGTACAAGTTCGCGCTGTCGATGACCCCCGAGCATGTCGAGGCTGTGGCAGCCCAACTCTATATGGAAATGCTGGAGGCAGGCTTCTCCCGTGTCGGCGAATTCCATTACCTGCACCACGACAAGGATGGCAGCCCCTACGCCAATATCGCCGAACTGGCAGAGCGCATCGGCGCCGCCAGCGCCGAAACCGGCATCGCGCTGACGCTGCTCCCCGTCTTCTACGCCCATTCCGGCTTCGGAGGCACAGCCCCCATCGAAGGCCAGCGCCGCTTCATCAATTCCATCGAAAGCTTCGAAGCGCTGATATCAGGCTGCCGCACGGTGACGAGCCGCCTGCCCGGAGCCGAACTCGGCATCGCGCCGCATAGCCTGCGCGCCGTCACACCCGAGGAGCTGGCAAAACTGGTGCCGATCGCCGGCGACGGGCCGATCCATATCCATGTCGCCGAGCAGGTGAAGGAAGTCGAGGATTGCATCGCATGGTCGGGCGCCCGCCCCGTGCAGTGGCTGCTCGACAATGCCCCGGTCAATGACCGCTGGTGCCTGATCCACGCAACGCACATGACCGAAGACGAAACCCGGCGCATGGCGAAGAGCGGCGCGATCGCCGGCCTCTGCCCCATTACCGAAGCCAATCTCGGCGACGGCGCCTTTGCCGCCCCCCTCTTCCTGGAGGAAGGTGGCCGCTATGGCATCGGCTCGGATTCCAACATCCTGATCTCCGTTCCGGAAGAATTGCGGCAGCTGGAATATTCGCAGCGCCTCGCACTGCGCGCCCGCAACGTCATCGCCTCGTCAGGCGGCTCGACGGCGCGGAAACTGTTCGATGGCGCGCTGGCAGGCGGCGGCACGGCATTGAAAGCCCCGGCCGGACTTGCCGTCGGCAACCATGCGGACATTGTTTCGCTGGATGCCAGCGCAGTGCCTTATCTCTCCGGCGACCAGATCCTCGATCATTGGACATTCGCCGGCGGCGTCACTGTCGACGGCGTCTGGGTCCTGGGCAAGAAGCAGGTCGAGGCAGGTCGCCACATCAAGAGAGAGACAATCTCTGCGCGATTCCGGCAAGTGATGGCTGAACTCATCGGTTAAGAAACCGCTTTTCCTTCCATCGATTGATCCTTAAACAGTGTGCGCAAGTTCGATGTCTCACACGGAAATGATAGGCGGCATGGCCACGACTAAAGAGGCGACCCTGCATCAGCGTATCCTGAGCGATATCGAGAGCCAGATCGTCTCCGGCGCGTGGCCGCCGGGGCATCGCATTCCCTTTGAGCTCGCCTTGGCGGAGCAATATGACTGCTCGCGCATGACGGTGAACAAGGCGCTGACGCAGCTTGCCCGCGCCGGTCTCATCGAGCGTCGAAAGCGCTCGGGCAGTTTCGTTACCCATCCGCAGGCGCAATCGGCGGTGCTGGAAATCCACGACATCAAATCGGAAGTGCAGTCGCTCAATCTGCCTTATTCGCACAAGCTTGTGAAAATCTCCGAGCGGCGCGGTCGCGCTGAAGACGCGCGCCGGCTGCAGTTCGCCGGCTCGGTCCCGGTAATCGAGATCAACTGCATCCACTATGCCGGCCCGCGACCCTTCTGTCTGGAAAATCGCGTGATCAACCTCGATGCCGTGCCGGACGCGGCCAAGGCCGATTTCGCAGCCTTGCCGCCAGGCCCCTGGCTGCTCAATCAAGTGCCCTGGAGCACCGCCGAGCACCAGATCCGCGCCATCTCCGCCGAAGGCGACGAGGCCGCGAGCCTTGGTGTCGCCAAGGGCACGGCCTGCCTTGTGGTCGAACGGCGCACATGGAGTTCAAGTGGCCCGATAACCCATGTCCGGCTCACCTATCCGGGTGATCGTCACAGCCTTGTAGCGCGCTTCACCCCATCGAGCTGATCCACGCGCTTATTACGGCCGCTGTTGCGCGGGCTCCGTATGCATGGGGATGAGGCTGTCGGATTGACGCAACGGATGAGAGGGATCAACCAGCAGAATACTGAGCGCAATCAACACCAGTGCCAGAATCAGAATGATGCCGATCAGAAGTGGACGAATCGCGGTCATATCGGTTCTCCAATCTCCCCAGCCCAGCGCAATGGCGCGATAGGGATTTCGAGACAGCCGTCACAATGTAACGTCAAACCTTAAGCAAAGTTTGATGTTTTTGCATTTATTTCGGTTTTTCTCGATCACGTCTCGGGCACCATATCACCCTCATCTCACGCTTGTTTGAATGGCGAACGGCACAGCCGGCGCATAGGATCATCGCGTCGATAGCCAAGTCCCTCTGTCTGCGCAGGAAAATCCCGCTGACCGGCTCGGCATCGCATCCAACACGACCGGCACGCCACTCGGCCGACACTCAAGGGAGACCCCGCCCATGCATAGCAAACACCTGATCACGGGTGCGCTGACGCTCACCGTCGCAATGTTCGCCGCGCTGCAAAGCGTTGATGCAGCCGAGCGCGTCAAGGTGCGCGGCACCGTCGAGAGCCTCGATGGCGATACGCTCAAGGTCAAGTCCCGCGACGGCAGCGACGTGACGGTCGCGCTGAAATCCGGCTGGAACGTCAGCGGCGTCGTCCAGGCGGCGGTTGGCGATATCAAGCCGGGCGATTTCGTCGGCATCGCCTCGCAGCCGACCGATAGCGGCATCAACGGCGCCATAGAAGTCGTCATCTTCCCAGCCGCGATGAAAGGAACCGGAGAGGGTGACCGCCCCTGGGATTCGGCACCGAACAGCTCCATGACCAACGCGACCGTCGCCGACGCCGTGACATCGGTGAACGGCCCGACATTGACGCTCACCTACAAGGGCGGACAGCGCAAGATCAGCATTCCCAAAGGTACGCCCGTCGTAACGTTGGCAGCAGCCACGAAGGCCGACGTAAAACCCGGCGCCGGCGTCTTCATCACCGGCGAGCAGACCGACGCAACCACGGTCTCCGCCGAGCGCGTCGCCGTCGGCCTCAATGGTACCGTGCCGCCGATGTGATCGTTCAGCGCACCGACGCGCGGAAAGACCGGTTACCTTGAACTCGACCGCCAAAAGTAATACCTCTGTTTCAGAGATCATTACCGAGGCGAGCCATGAGTACGACCGTTACAGCAAAGGGACAGGTCACGATTCCCAAGGCAGTTCGCGACATGCTGGGAATCGGGCCTGGAAGCCATGTCGACTTTCGCCGGGCGGCTGACGGCAATATCGTCCTTGTACCTGTGGATGCGGGCGATCAGGTGAGCCGGTTTGCCAAGTTTCGCGGACATGCCGGTAAGGGCATGAGCACGGATGAAATCATGGCTTTGACACGCGGCGAAGGCTGACGTGATCCTCGTCGATTCCAATATCCTCCTGGATATCATCACCAATGATCCGGTGTGGTACGCTTGGTCGCTGGCGCAACTCGATGCCGCAAGCCTCCTCGGGCCACTCCGCATCAACGACGTCGTCTATGCCGAAATCTCGGTTCGCTACGACCGGATAGAAGATCTCGACGCCATGCTCGCCGAAACCGGCATCGATATCATGCCGATCCCCCGGGCAGCACTCTTCCTTGCCGCCAAGGTTTTCACCCAATATCGCAAATCGGGCGGGACACGCGGCGGCGTCCTGCCCGATTTCTTCATTGGCGCTCATGCTGCCGTCAACGGCTTTCCCCTACTGACCCGCGACACGAAGCGCTTCCAGACCTACTTCAAGTCCGTCACGCTCATCAGTCCACAGCCGGGCTGAGCGCGGAGCAGGAAACCCTACTCCGCAGCCTGCGCATGCGGGCGATGATCGATCGCATCGTCCTCGTCATCCTCTTCCGGCTTCGGCTGTTTCCAGGCGATGAGGCGGTAGAACATCGGGATGAAGAAGGTGGCGATGAAGGTCGCCGCCAGCATGCCGCCGATGACGCCGGTGCCGATGGCGTGGCGGCTGGCCGAACCCGCGCCGGTGCTGATGGCGAGCGGCAGAACACCGAGGATGAAGGCGAGCGAGGTCATCACGATCGGGCGGAAGCGCAGCGCGCCGCCTCGAGCGCCGCTTCGGCCGCACCCATGCCTTCCTTGCGTTTCAGCACCGCGAACTCGACGATCAGGATGGCGTTCTTTGCCGCCAGGCCAATCAGCGTCACCATGCCGATCTGGAAGTAGACGTCGTTGGTGAGCCCGCGCAGATAGGTGGCGAGCAGCGCGCCGAACAGCGCGAACGGGATCGCGGTGATGACGGCGAGCGGCAGACTCCACTTCTCATACTGTGCGGCAAGAATCAGGAACACCATGATGACACCGAAGATCATTGCCTGCGTGCCGGCGCCGCTTGTCTCCAACTCCTGATAGGCAGACCCAGTCCAGGCGATCTGGTATCCTTCCGGCAGGGTCTCGGTCGCTACCTGCTGCATGGCCTTGATCGCATCGCCTGACGTATAGCCAGGCGCCGGATTGCCGGTGATCTTGGCGGCATTGAAGGCATTGTAGCGTTCCAGCTGGTCCGGGCCGATGACACGCTCCACCTTGATGAGCGCATCGAGCGGGATCATCTTGCCGCTGTCGGAGCGCACGAAGACCTGACGCAGATCGTCGGGCGATTCGCGGAACGGCGCTTCCGACTGCAGGTTGACCTGATAGTTGCGGCCGTAGAGCGTGAAGTCGTTCACATAGAGGCTGCCGAAGGTCGCCTGCATCGCATCAAAGACCGAGTTGATCGGCACGCCGAGGGCCTTGGCCTTCTCGCGGTCGAGATCGGCGCGGAACTGCGGGACGTTGGTATCGAGCGTGGTGCGCACGGCCGCCAGCTCCGGCCGCTTGGAGGCCGCCGCGACAAGCTTCTGTGCCTGCTCGGAAAGCCCCGCGACGCCCTTGCCGCTGCGGTCCTGCACATAGACCTCGAAACCGCCCGTGGTCGACAGGCCCTGGATCGGCGGCGGGTTGAAGGCAAGTACCATGGCATCCTTGATGCCCATGTTTGCGCCAATCAGCGGCCCCGCGAGATTGCGGGCGTCGAGTTCCGGCGTCTTGCGCTCGCTCCAGTCCTTAAGCGTCACGAAGGCGACGCCGGCGCTGCTCTTCAGGCCGCCCGACAGCAGGTCGAAGCCAGAGACGGCAAAGACGTTCTCTACGCCGGGAAGCTTCTCGGTGTTCACAAGTGCCTCATCCATGACGGCTTGGGTGCGCGTCAGCGAGGCGGCCGGCGGCAGGATGGCGATCTGGAACAGCGAACCCTGATCTTCATCCGGCACCAGCGATCCCGGCAGCGTATAGAAGAGATAACCGGTCACGCCGAGCAGGCCGGCAACGAGCACGCAGCCGACGATGAAGCGCTTCAGGAAGAAGGCGACACCGGCGGCATAGCCCTCGGTCAAGCGCTCGAAAGCGCGGTTGAAGATGCGGAAGGGCAGGATCGGCTCGTGATGGCCGGGCTTCAGGATCAGTGCGCAAAGCGCCGGCGTCAGCGTCAGCGCCACGATGCCCGACAAGGTGACCGAGATCGCGATGGTGACGGCGAATTGCTTGTACATCTGGCCCGCCAGCCCGCCCATGAAGGAGACCGGAATGAACACGGCGCATAGCACCAGCACGATGGCGATGACAGGCCCCGTGACTTCGCCCATCGCCTTGATGGCTGCCTTTCTCGGCGACAGCTTCTCCGTCGACATCAGTCGCTCGACGTTTTCGAGCACGACGATGGCGTCGTCGACCACGATACCGATGGCCAGCACCAACCCGAACAGGGTCAAGAGATTGATCGAGAAGCCAAGCAGATACATGCCGGCAAATGTGCCGATGATCGAGATCGGCACCGCAATGACCGGGATCAGGGTCGCACGCCAGTTCTGCAGGAAGACGAAGACCACGATGATGACGAGGAGGATCGCTTCGATGAAGGTTTTGACCACCTCCTCGATCGACACCTGGATGAACTTCGTCGTGTCATAGGGGATCTGATAGGCGACCCCTTGCGGGAAGGACTTTTGCAGCTCGTCGAGGCGCGACTTCAGCGCCGCCATCGTATTCAAGGCATTGGCGCCCGGCTGCAGGTAGACGGCGATCGGCACGGCCGGCGTGCCGTTGAGGCTGCTCTGGATCGAATAGCTCTTGGTGCCAAGCTCGATGCGCGCGACATCCTTCAATCGTAGCGTCGCAGCATTGCTGGTCGAGCGCAGGATGATCTCGCCGAAGCCATCGACATCGGGCAGGCGGCCCTGTGTCGTCACCGTGTAGGTGAATGCCTGCGGATTGTTGCTGGGCTGATCGCCGAAGCGGCCGGCGGCAAACTGCGAATTCTGCTCCTGGATGGCGGTCGCGACATCGCTCGGCGTCAGATTATATTGCGCGAGCTTGTCCGGCCGCAGCCAGATGCGCATCGAATAATCGACATCGCCGAGCAGGTTGACATCGCCGATGCCGGGAATGCGCTTGAGATCGTCGATGACGTTCAAAAGCGCATAATTGCCGACATAGGTGCGGTCATAGCGGCTGTCGGTCGAGTACATCGCCACGAAGCCGAGGATCGAGGTCGAGCGCTTGGTGACGACGACGCCAAGGCGCGTCACGTCCTGCGGCAGGGTCGAGACCGCCCGCTGCACGCGGTTGTTGACGTTGATCGCAGCCTGGTCCGGATCCGTGCCGAGCGCGAAGGTCACGGTGATCTGCATCGCGCCGCTGTTGGAATTCGTCGACTGCATGTAGAGCATGTTTTCGACGCCGTTGATCTGCTGCTCCAGCGGAGCGGCAACGGTCTGCGCCACCGTTTCGGCGCTGGCGCCTGGATAGGTCGCGGTGACCACGACCTGCGGCGGCGTCAGCTCGGGATATTGTGCGATCGGCAGGATGCGGATGCAGACAGCGCCTGCAAGCAGGATGACGATCGAGATAACCGCCGCGAAAACGGGGCGGTCGATGAAGAATCTGTTGCCCAACATCAGTTTTGCGCCACCTTTTTCGCGTCTTTAGGCGCTGCATCCGCCGTCGCCTGTACCGGCGCGCCCGGGCGCACCTTGATGATGCCTTCGGTGATCAGCCTGTCGCCGGCCTTCAGGCCAGAGAGCACCAGCCAGCTATCGCCGAGCTTCTGGCCGAGCGTCACGGGATTGACGTGCGCCTTGCCTTCCTGGTCGATCGTGTAGACGAACTGGCCCTGTGGGCTCTGCATCAACGCGACTTCGGGGATGGTGATAGCATTGTCGAGCGAAACGCCCGTCACCCGCGCACGCACGAACTGGCCCGGCAGCAGCCGGCGATCGGGATTGTCGACGACGGCGCGCGCCTGCAGCGTGCCTGTCGACACGTCGATCGTCGAGGACGTGAAGTCGACAACGCCGTCATGATCATAGCTCGTGCCATCGCCGAAGGAGATCTTCACGCCGAGATTGGGCGCCTCGCCCTTGGCCTTCTTCATGTCGATGAGCTTGCGCACTTCGGCAGCTTCCGAATCCGAGAAGGAGAAATTGACATAGACCGGGTCGAGCTGGGTGATGCTGGTGAGCAGGCCGGTATCGCCCGTAGTGCCGATCAGGCTGCCCTCGGAGACCTGCTCCAGGCTGGTAATACCGCCGATCGGTGCCGTGACCTGGGTGTAATCGAGATTGAGCTGCGCCGTCTGAAGCTGCGCCTTGGCAGCGGCAACCGCCGCTTCCGCCAGCTCGCGCGTCGAAATGGCGTCGTCGCGCGCTTTTTGCGTGGCGGCATTTTGATCGAAGAGCGTGACGTTACGTTTTTCCTCGCGCTGCGCCTGGGTTAGCTGAGCCTGGCTTTGCTGCAATTGCGCCTGAGCCTGTGCCAGCGCCGCCTGGTAGGTTGCCGGATCGATCAGGAACAGCACATCGCCAGCCTTGACCTCGGCACCTTCGACAAAGTTCCTTTTCAACAGGATACCGCCGACCCGGGCCCGCACATCGACTTGCCTAAAGGCGGAGATGCGCGCAGCATATTCATAGGTGAGCGATACGGTTTGGGGCTTGACGTCGATTGCCGTCACCTGCGGCGGCGGCATTTGGCCCGCCTGCTGCGCGAGGGAGGGAAATGCGCTGAAAATAAGCAGTCCTGCTAGGACGAGACCGCTGCGCAGGAGGAGAGAATTATGCGTCGTCATGGGAAAATCACCGCGAGATTCGACATTTTTGTTGCGCTGCAATATACAAACATACATGAATGATTGTAAATATCAAATCGATGTGATTTTTTGCGTGATGCAGGGAACCGTGCATACAGCACAGACATTATCGCTTGAAATCAAATAGATAGAGTGCGGCGAAAAGACCCCTTTCGCCTCGAAGAAGCGTCTAGGAGGAGCATGCGCAGAACCAAGGAAGATGCAGCCAAGACCAGGGAAGAGGTCCTGACTGCTGCCGCCGACGTTTTCTATGAAAACGGCGTCAGCGGCTCGAGCCTCGAAAAGATCGCCCAGCGCGCCGGCGTAACGCGCGGAGCGATCTACTGGCATTTCAAGGATAAGGCCGAGGTCCTGACGGCGCTGCATAAGGAAATTCGCCTGCCGCAGGAAACCATCGTCGACTATGCGATCGAGCACGGCCATGACGATCCCCTTGGCCTGATCGAGCAGGGCACAGTCCAAGTTCTGCAGAATCTTGCCAGGGACGAACACCTGCAGCAGATCTTTGCCATTATGATCCTCGGCTGCGAATTCACCAAGCAACCTTCCGATGCCGCCCAGAGAATCGTTACTGCCAACCAGCAGATGTTCGGCAAGCTGGAACGACTGCTCGAGATGTCCGACCAACAGAACGCGCTGGCGCCGTTATGGACCCCGGATGCCGCCGCGCGTGCCATTCAATGTTCGATGAATGGTCTGCTTGCCGAATGGCTGCGAACGGGGAAATCCTTCCCGCTGGTCGATGTCGGCGAGAGGCTGATCCGCAGCCTTGTCGGATCGATGCGGCATGGCGGTGCCGGCAACTAGCTATCCGCGTGCCGCGCCGCCTCGGCCAATGAAATGTCCGACTTGATCTCCCGCGTCGACATCGACGTCACGGTATGCCGCACGCCGGGCAGCCTGTTGAGCTCCTGCCGCAGCAGCCGGTCGAGCGCCGCCATGTCGGTGGCCAGAATATGCAGGAGATAGTCGGCCTCACCCGTCGTCGCATGACAGCGCCAGATCAGCGGATGACGGCGCACGGCGGCTTCGAAGGCATCGAAACGCTCGACATCGATCGACACCTGCACGAAAGCCTCGAGGCCGAAGCCGAGCCGGGCCGGATCGAGCGCTGTCCTATACCCCCGGATCACGCCCGCTTCCTCCAGTGCTTTCACCCGCTTCCAGCACGGCGTCTTGCTGAGACCGACGAGATCGGCAAGCGCCGCAAAGGAGATACGCGCATCGGCCTCCAATGCGGCGATGATCTTGCGGTCGAGCGCGTCCAGCTCCATCGTTCTCTCCATGCCTCTATATGCGGCCTATCGTACTCTCATTTTGCCATTTTGAATGACAAATAGGAACAATGTTCGACCCGAAACTTCGTACTCTTCATGAAGAGCAAACATGCTTGGCGGCCGCGGGCCGGATGAAAAGGGAACGAAGATGCAAAAGGAAGACTACTACGCCCGCATCGAAGCGCCTGACATGCGCGACTACGGCGTTTATCTGCAATGCGACAAGCTGCTCGCCTGTCAGAAGCCGTTGAACGGCATGGTCAACGGCGACGAATTGCAATTCCAGATCGTTCATCAGGTGGAAGAGCTCTGGATGAAGCTCATCGCCTATACCTTGGTCGACGTCATCGGCTTCATGGAGGAGCGCAACACGCACCGCGTCGTCACCCTCATGGGCCGCGTGCATCGCCTCATGCGCATGATGACCACCCAGCTCGACCTCTTGGAAACAATGTCGCCAAGAGAGTACCAGGAAGTTCGCCTGCAACTCGGCAATGGCAGCGGCCAGGAATCGCCCGGCTTCAAATTCCTGCTGCGCATGCCGCCCGATCTCTGGCACGCCTTCAAGACGCATTATCTCGATGCCCCAGGCCTGACGATCGAAGATATCTATGACGGCAAATATGATCACGGCGACAGCTATGTGGTCGCCGAAGCGCTGGTGGAATATGACGAACTGTTCCAGAAATTCCGCGCCAACCACATCTACCTGATCCAGCGCTCCATCGGGCTCGGCTCGAAATCCCTGAAAGGACGGCCGGTCGAATTGCTGCAGGCCGGCACCCGCCACCGCTTCTTTCCCGATCTCTGGGATATCCGCGCCGAGATGACCGATCGCTGGGGCAGCCAATATGGTGTCGTCCGCGATTCCATTTCCAAGCACGACGCGGCCGAATAGGCGCCGACCGAAAACCATCCTCCGTCCCAGGTGTGGCGGAGGATGCCAATATCTGATGACAGACCTGCCAGACGCACCCTTGCGAAACAGGCAGTGACAAGCCGCGCGATGCGGCTTGCCTTTTTCGGGCACATCATCGCCGACGCATCACCCGCATATGCTTATCGCTGACCGTTCCGATGAGGTCGCCTCCCTCACCGCAATGCGCGAATCGACCGGTATCACCGCGTCCAGGATACAGCCGCGCCACCATCATCAGGAATGAGAACCTCACGAATCCAGGTGTTTCAGCCGTTAAAAATGCCAAAACCAAGAAGTATAGCATATTGCATAATTTTGATATCTAGCATATTTGTTTAGGCAGTTCACGATTCGACCCTCCCGGAGCCCGTATGACGCAGATTCAGGAAGCCGCCACGCGACAGCGCGCGTGGAAATTCGCCAGTGCAGATGAAGACGACCGCCCAAGCCTTCCTGAAGTCAATTCCACGGTAAAAGTGCCTCATGCCGGCAGTTGGATCCGGCGCCTGCTCGCCTTCGCCGGACCGGGCTACATGATCTCCGTCGGCTACATGGACCCCGGCAACTGGGCGACCGACCTCGCAGGTGGCGCGCAATTCGGCTACACGCTGCTTGCGGTCATCATGCTGTCGAACCTGATGGCGATCCTGCTGCAGGCGCTGTCCGCCCGGCTCGGCATCGTTACCGGCCGTGATCTCGCCCAGGCCTGCCGCGATCACTATCCGCGGCCCGTCAGCCTCGTTCTGTGGTTTGCCTGCGAACTCGCCATCATCGCCTGCGATCTCGCCGAAGTCATCGGCACGGCGATCGCTCTGCAGCTGCTGTTCGGTATTCCGCTGATCGGCGGCGCGCTGATCACGGCGCTCGACGCCTTCCTGGTGCTGCTTCTAATGAGCAAAGGCTTCCGCTATCTCGAAGCCTTTGTCATCGCACTGCTGATCGTCATCGCCACCTGCTTTGCCGTGCAGATCGCCGCCGCGGCACCGCCCGTTGCCGCAATCCTCGACGGTTTCATTCCGTCACCAGAGATCGTCACCAATCCCGCGATGCTCTACATCGCAATGGGCATCATCGGCGCGACCGTCATGCCGCATAATCTCTACCTGCATTCCTCGATCGTGCAGACCCGCGCCTATAAGCGCAACGACGAAGGCCGCCGCGACGCCATCAAATGGGCGACGCTCGACAGCACCATCGCGCTGATGCTGGCACTCTTCGTCAATACTGCGATCCTCATCGTCGCGGCCGCTGCTTTCCACGGCACCGGCCATGCCGATGTCGCCGAGATCGGCGATGCATATGAGCTATTGTCGCCCCTGCTCGGCCTCGGCATCGCCTCCACCCTGTTTGCGATCGCCTTGCTTGCCTCGGGCCTCAATTCGACTGTTACGGCGACGCTTGCCGGCCAGATTGTGATGGAAGGCTTCCTGCGCCTGCGGATTCCGCACTGGGCAAGGCGACTTTTGACCCGCGGCCTTGCAATTATTCCAGTTGTGTTCGTGACCGCCATTTATGGTGAAAAAGGTACTGCCAACCTGCTCGTGCTCAGCCAGGTCGTGCTGTCCATGCAGCTCCCCTTCGCGGTCATTCCGCTGGTCCAATTCGTCACAAATCGCGAGAAAATGGGCAGTTTCGTCGTATCCAGGGGCGTTGCCGTCCTCTCTTGGCTCGTCGCCGCCATCATCCTGGTGCTGAACTTCAAGCTGCTCTACGACACCATCTTCAGTTGACGAATCACCCCGAACACGCGATTCTGGACCTGTGGACGATCACGGCAATTAACGGACTCGTAATATTTGCCTAGATTTTGCCATGATTTGCCCTAGTTTGGGCCCACCGCAGTCTGCAGGGTTCCTCACTTCATGGCCGAAAGTCCATTACGCGTCCAATTTCCTGCAGAGGCTGCGATCCAGGCTCGGCCGCATCATGACTTTCATATTCCGTTTCTGCCCCGATCCGCACATCTCCGTCATCTGATCGCCATCGGGCTGGCCGGAACCGCATCCTTCGGCCTGCTCGCCACCGTGCTTTATCCGCTGCTGGCGCGCCACACGATCGAACAGGCTGTACCGGTGCACACGGGCCAGATGCTGCGCCCTCAGCCTGCAATGCCCAAGAGCACGCGCCTGGCCGCCGCGAAAGAGCGCTTCGACGGCGCCCGCTTCGCCCAGGTGGCAGAAAAGCTCTCAAGCGGCGAGACCCGTATTTTCACCTATCACCGCACGACGCTGGTGTTCAAACCCACCGAGGCCGCAAGCGCGCGCGCCAATGCCGCCGCGATCAACGCCTCCTATGGGCGCGAAGCAATTGACGAGGCCGTGTTCTCGCCGCCGTCGCTGTCGGATATCCGCCATGGCATCTATCCGCAAACCACCCATTACGATGCCGTCCGTCGCTCCCGCTTCCCCGTTCGCGGCGTGCCGCTGAACGTCAGCGTATCGAGGGCCACAACCGGAGAACCCGGTCGCGAATTCCGCCGGCTGGTGTCCATGCCGAAGGACAAGCAGGACCTGCAGGATATTCTTGCATCCGCGGGCCTCAGCAGCGATGCCGGCGACGAACTGCAACGGGCTCTCGAAACCGATACGGTTTCCCCCGGCGACAGCCTGGAGCTGCTCCTGGAAAAGAAGGGCGGCTCTCGCCCGAAGTTGATCATGGCGCGCCTGAGCGGTGACAAGACGCCGGAGCGCGTCGTCGCACGCGACGACGCCGACGGCTTCGTGCCCATGGCCAACGACCGGCTGTTTTCGACATTGTACAGCGAAAGCCAGATGGACGCGCCGTCCTCCACGGAAGTAGCAGCGGTCGATCTCAAGAATGTTGACGACAGAGATGAGGCTGCCGTCAGCTCCAAGCTGGAAAAAGCCGGCCTGAGCAAGGAATGTGCCCAGCAGCTGGTCAAACTTGCCAAGGCCAAGGGTATTTCGCTCACCAATATCGAAGATGCCCCCGACAGCGTTGATCTCCTCTTCCGCAAGGCGGACGACGGGCAGAACGAGTTGATGTTCATCGAATTCCATGCCGACGGCGACGCGCATCGCTTCTATCTGCATAAGGATGGCGGCGAAGGTCCTTCGGAATTCTACGATGAGGGCGGCCATTCGATCGCCAAATCGCTCGTGCACCGACCCGTGCCGAATGGCACGCTTGGCGACGGCTTTGCCTGGCGCATCCATCCGATTCTAGGCGTGAAGAAATTCCACAACGGCGTCGATTTCCGCGCGCCGATGGGCAGCCCGATCCAGGCCGCCGGCGACGGCGTCGTCGAGAAGATCTCCTGGGAAACCGGCTACGGCAAATATGTCCGCATCCGGCACGACGGCGGTTACGAAACCACCTATGCCCATATTTCGGCAACGCCGGCGGATCTGCGCGTAGGAGAGCGTGTGACCCAGGGCCAGGTCATCGCCTATGTCGGCTCGACCGGCTACTCCACCGGACCGCATCTCTATTACGAACTGCGCGTCAACGGCCGCTACGAGAACCCATTGACGGCGCAATTGCCCGCCGGCACCAATCTGACCGGCAAATCGCTGGACAATCTGCGTTCGCAGGTCAGCCATGTCGAAAACATCATGAGCTACCTCGACGTTCCGACAACGCGCGATAACGCACCGCCACCCTTCTCCGCCTTCGGACAAACCCCTGCAATCGGCCCGAACCACTTCGGTGCACCGTAAGCGAACCGCCCCTGCCATCCTCTCATGTTGATGATCGTCAGGCTGCGTTGGCATCCCTAAAAGGTTCATCTGCGCGCAAGCCCTGACAATCGGCGATACGCTCCCTATATCCTTTCCGGACGCAGATCGTTGCGCATGCTCGCCGTAACGGCGGCTTTGTGCCTGACCCCTCACTCCAGGAGGCCATCATGTCGGAAAGACCAGTGAAGATCCCCGGTTCTGATCACCCGATCACGATCGACAGGAAGCATGCGCATGTCACCGTTTCCGTCGCCGGCAAGGTGATCGCCGACACGCGCGAAGCTTTGTCCCTCAAGGAAGCGTCCTATCCGGCGGTTCTCTATATCCCACGCAGCGATGTCGACATGTCGTTGCTGGAAAAGACCAGTCACGAAACCTACTGTCCCTACAAGGGCGAGTGCTCCTATTACAGCATTCCCGCCGGTGGCGAACGCTCGGTAAACGCCATCTGGACCTACGAGAACCCCTATCCCTCGGTCAGCAAGATCAAGGACTATATGGCTTTCTATCCCGATCGCGTCGACGTGATCGACGTCGTGACCTAAAGAGCAAGCCCGCTCGACGCGTCGAAAACGTAGACCTGTTCCGGGCTGACGGTGACATTCAGTTGCTGGCCATAGCGCACCGGCGCCTCGCCATCAACAACTGCCGTAACCTGCTCGCCAGCGAGATCGAACAGCACATGCGTCTGCGCGCCCGTCGGTTCGACCAACAGGGTCTGACCGCTGAGCGGCGAGCCGTTGCTTGCAAGGCTCAGATGCTCGGGCCTGAGGCCGATCTTGACACTCTGGCCCGGCTTCACCTTGCGCTCGTCAGCGATACGCACCGGCGTGCTGTCTTTCAGCCGCACGGCCGGCGCACCGTCGACCCCATCCACCACGCCATCGAGAAAATTCATCGCCGGTGAGCCGATGAAGCCGGCAACGAAGAGATTGGCTGGCTTGCGATAGAGCTCGATCGGCGTGCCCTGCTGCTCAATCCTGCCCTGGTTCAGCACGACGATGCGATCGGCCAGCGTCATCGCCTCGATCTGGTCATGGGTCACATAGATCGACGTCGTCTGCACCTTTTGATGCAAAGCCTTGATTTCGGAACGCATCTGCACGCGCAGCTTCGCATCGAGGTTGGAGAGCGGCTCGTCGAACAGAAACACGGCCGGGTTGCGCACCACGGCGCGGCCCATGGCGACGCGTTGCCGCTGACCACCGGAGAGCTGCGCCGGCTTGCGGTCCAGCAGCTTCGTAAGATCAAGCATGCGCGCGGCTTCGTTGACCCGCTGTTCGATGACCTGCTTTGTCTGGCCCGAGAGCTTCAGGTTGAAGCCCATGTTTTCGGCGACGGTCATGTGCGGATAGAGCGCATAGGACTGGAAGACCATGGCGATGTTGCGCTCGCGCGGCGTCATGGCGTTGACCACTTGCCCGCCGATCGACACGTCGCCGTCGGTGATTTCCTCGAGGCCGGCGATCATGCGTAGCAACGTCGATTTTCCGCAGCCCGAGGGGCCGACGAGGGCGATGAACTCGCCATCGTCGATCGAAAGCGAGATATCGTGGATGACCGTGAGCGCCCCATAGGCCTTGTGGATGTTGTGCAGTTCGACGGATGCCATGCTTTTTGCTCCGATAAGAGCAATTCCAGGAAAAGTGTATCGCGGTTTTCCGTCCGGAATTGCTGGAAAACAAGGAGATGGAGTGGTTCAGGATTTCACCGCGCCGGCGGTGAGGCCGGCGATGATATGCTTCTGCGCCAGGAAGAAGACGATGATAGTGGGCAGGATGGTGAGCGTGATGAAGGCGAGCACCAGCTCCCATTCGGTGCCGAACTCGCCGCTATAAACCATCATGCCGAGCGGCCAGGGATAGATCGAATCCGAATTCAGCATGATCAGCGGCAGGATGTAGCTGTTCCAGCTGCCGACAAAGGAGATGATGCTGACGGTCGCGATGATCGGCCGTGAGAGCGGCAGCGAGATATGCCAGAAGAAGCGGATATAGCCGCAGCCGTCGACAAAGGCCGCCTGGAACAATTCTTCCGGGAGGTTGCGAAAATAGTTGCGGAACAGCAGGATGCTCATACCGAGGCCGAAGGCCACCTGCGGCAGCACCACGCCCCAATAGGTGTTGAGCAGGCCGAGATCGCGGATGCGGATGAACAGCGGCAGGATCGCGGTTGCCGCCGGGAACATCAGGCCGATCAGGAAATAATTCAGCAGGAAGTTCGAGCCGAAGAATTTCACATGCGCGAAGGCAAAGGCGGCCATGGCCGAGACCGATACCGTCAGGAACACGGTCAATACGGCGATGATCAAGGAATTCATCATCTGCCGCCAGTAGCGGTCGCCGAAGAGGATGCCGGTGTAATTCTCGAAATGCCACTCGGCCGGCAGACCGAAGGGGTTGGTGCGGAGATCGCCGAGCGACTTGAAGCCGCCAAGCGCGGTTGTCAAAAGCGGGATCAGCACGATGGCGGCAATGATGGTCAGCGACACGTAGAGATAGATCTTGGTGCCGGTGCTCAGTCGAACGGATGTGGCCATATCAGTCATTGCGCATAAATATCCGTTTGTAGCCGAAGGCGAGGGTGACGCAGATCACGAACAGCACGACGCCGACGGCGCTGCCGAGACCGACCTGCATACGGGTGACGCCGAAATTGTAGAGGAAGGTCACCATCGTCTGCGTCGAGTTGAACGGGCCGCCGCCGGTGAGCGGCATGATCATGTCGAAGAGCTGCAGCGAGCCGACAACGGCGAAGAAGACAGAGAGACGCAGCGTCGAGCCGAGTAGCGGCAGGGTGACATAGCGGAACTTCTGCCAGCCGGTGGCGCCATCGATCTCGGCCGCTTCCAGCACGCTCTTGTCGAGGGACTGCAGGCCGGCGATGAACAGCATCATGTGGAAGCCGAAATATTTCCACACGATGACGCCGAGCACGGCGTACATCGCCAGATCCTTGTCGGCGAGCACATAGGGAGTGGCCGTACCGAGGAAATGCGCGATCGCAGCGAAGAGGCCGTAGTCGCCGTCATAGACGAAGCGCCAGATCAGGCCGGCCGCAACTTCCGCCAGCACATAGGGCAGGAAGAAGATCAGCCGGAAGAGCACGACGCCGCGAATACGGTTTGCGAGCATCGTCGCGAGCCAGATGGCAAGCGGCACCTGAATGGCGATGGACACCACGATGATCAGCGCATTGTTCTTGAGCGATGTCAGGAAAGCGCCGTTCTTGAACAGCACCTCGAAATTGCGCAGGCCGACGAACTCCGTCGGCGGACCGTAGCCGTTCCAGCGATAGAAGCTGTACCAGGCCGCTTCGCCCATCGGCAGGATGACGAAGATGGTGAAGAGCAGCAGTGCAGGCGGCAGAAACAGCAGGATGACCGGCATGCGCCCGCGCGCCGACGGCGATTTCCGCTTCGCGGCGGGCTTCGCTCTCGCGATGGATGGCATGGTGGTCGTGGCGCTGACATCGGTCATGAGCAGTCTCGACAATTGCAATTCGAAGAAAATTGGCGCCGGTGCCAAGGGAACACCGGCGCCGAATGCTGTTAGAGCTGATCCTGCTCGAAGGCGTCCTGAACCTGCTGCGCGCCATCCTTCGGCGACAACTGGCCGGAGACGATGCCGACGGAAATGTCGTTGACGACACGGCCGACGGAAGGACCGAGATCCTGGTCGAAGAAGTTCTGGTGCCAGGTCGAATGCGCCAGCTGGTCGGCAGCGCCGCGCATCAGCGGAGACTTGATGCCATCCTCGGCGCCGATGGCGACCGGAATGATCAGGCCGGACTGGGCAATGGTGCGCTCATTTTCGGCATTGGTGAGATAGGCGAGGAAATCGAGGGTCTCAGGCGGAGCCTTCTTGGTGACGGCCCAGCCGTTCAACCCGCCAAGCGTATCCGTCGGAGCGCCGGCACCCCCGGTCACAGCCGGGAAGGCGAAGCGGCCGATATTGTCGTCCGCCAGACCCTTGCCATCGCCCGAATTGACGCGCTGGGTGGCGACCGTCGTCTCGAAGCTCAAGATCATCGCGGCCTTGCCATCACCGAAGACGCCAAGCGTCTGCGGCCACGTCGCGCCGAGATAGCCGGGCTGGAAGGGCTCAAGCTTGCCAAGTTCCGCAAGCTGCTCGCCTGCCTTGATGATCGCCGGGTCGTTGAAGCCGTTGCCTTTGCCGTTCTTGGCGTCATTGAACACCTGCTGGCCGCCATCGCGCATGACGAGGTAGCTCCAGTAGAAGTGGATCGGCCACTTCTCGCCGCCGCCGCCCGCGATCGGCACGATGCCGGCCGCCTTGATCTTCTTCACGGCCGCCAGATAGTCGTCCCAGGTCTTGATGGCATCGGCGTCGACGCGGCCTTGGCGAAAAGTGCCTTGTTATAGAAGAAGGAAACCGTGCCCATCTGATAGGGGACGGCGCTAATCTTGCCGTCGAAGGTCAGGCCCTTGATAGCAGCCTGATTGTAGCTCTTCTTCCAGGCGCCGTCCTTGGCATCCATTGCCGAGGTCAGGTCGAGCAGCGTGCCGGTCTGCTGCTGCTGCTTCAGCACGCCGCCACCCCAGCTATAGAACAGATCCGGAGCGTCCTTCGATTGCAAAAGGGTCGGCAGCTTGGCCTTGAAGGCCTCGTTGGCCAGGAACTGCATCTCGATCTTCGTGCCGGGATGCTTGGCCTGGTACTCATCGGCGATCTTACGCCAGATGGCGACATAGGCCGGATTGGCCTCCAGATGCAGCCATTTGACGGTGGTATCGGCCGCGGCGCTCGTCACGCCTGTCAGCATCGTCAGTGCGGTGGTGGCGGCAATAGCGGCCGCGCGAAGGGCTTGAGCCCCACGTAAATGGATCATGATTTTCTCCTCCCAAGGGAACATCAGAGCCTCAGATATTTTTTCCCTTATACGGATTAATTCAACGGAGCTTTGCTGAAATGTCAACCACCATTGCCAAATTTTCGGCAGATCGGCCGCAAAACGGCTTGACATTGGGCAATGGGCATAGGTTATTTAATACGCATTCCGTTAAAAATACCAGGCCGCAGCCGAGCGGGTCCGTCATTCGGCGTCATTCACATGAAAACAGCAGATCCCGAACTTATGCGGGCGATAAACCGCTTCAATGTGCTGGATACGATCCGGCGAGCGGGCTCCATCGCACGTATCGAAATCAGCGATCGCACCCAGCTTTCGACCACCACGGTCTCGGCAATCACGGCATCGCTGCTGGATGACGGCCTGATCCTGGCGCGCACGGAGGGCGACCTGCGCGAGGCCGCCGCCCGTGGCCGGCCCCGCGTCATGCTGGAGCTCAATCCGGATGCCGCCCGCGTCGTCGGCGCGAAGATCGCCGCCAATCGCATGGTCTTCGTCGTGTCGGATTTTCGCGGAGAGGTCCTTTCCACCCTCACGCTGGCACTGAGGGTTGACCGACAGCCGATCGGCGTCATCGCCGATCTGATCGAGGATGGCGTGCGCCGCTGCGTCGTCGATGCCAATCTCGCGCTGGATGAGATCGATTCCGTCTGCCTCGGCCTGCCTGGCGTTATCGAGCACCGCACCGGCCATGTGCGCACCAGCCCGATCTTCCGCGAAACCGGCGTCGATTTTGCCAAGGAAATGTCCGAACGGCTCGGCGTCACGACCATCGTCGAAAGCGACGCTCACGCCATAACGCTCGCCCATCACTGGTTCGGCAGGGCAAGAGATCTCGACGACATGGTGCTGGTGTCGCTGGAACAGACGCTGGGGCTCGGCGTTCTGCATGGCGGCCAGCTTTTTCGCGGCGCCGGCGGCCTCAGCCACAATCTCGGCGATCTCGTTCTCGGCATAGGGACACAAGGCGTGGTCAGGCTGGCAAGCCTTGCCGGCGAAAACGCTATTCTCGGCGACCAACCGAGCGGCCGCTTCGCCGAAGCCATTCGTCTCGGCCAGGGCATGGCGCATGCAAAGACGCTGATTGCGGCCGAAGACAATATGCTCATCGGCGCGGCAATCCGTGCTGGTGAGGCCTGCGGTACGGCGCTTGCCAATATCGTCACGCTGTTCGCCCCGCCGCGCGTCATTCTGGTTGGATCAAGCCTGGCGCTCGGCCAACCTTTTCTCGACGGCCTTCGGGAGGCCTATTCACTGGCCATCCCGCCGTCGATCAAAGGCGTGACCGAGCTGGTTTTCGATCAGTCGACCGACGAGACCTGGGCGCAGGGCGCCGCCGTCGTTGCGCTGCGCGAACTCTACGAATCGCCATGGGGAACGACGGGGCCGGCATCGGCTCTGTAATTCCCACAGCAATTCCAGGAAAAGTGCGCAGCGGTTTTCCGTCCGGAATTGCGTCGAAACAATAAGATGGAGCGCTCAGCGCTTACGTGAAACGCTGAGCCGCTCCAGCACAGCAAAGATAATTCATTTGGAGGAAGTCTATGAACAAGGTCGGCATCGGCATTATTGGCTGCGGAAACATTTCCGGCGCCTATCTCAAAGCGATGAAATCCTTTCCCATTCTCGACATCAAGGGCGTCGCCGACCTCAATCGCGAGCTTGCCGAAGCGAAAGCTGCCGAGTTTGGCCTGAAGGCGGTCGATATGGCAGCCCTGTTCGCTGATCCCACGATCGAGATCATCGTCAACCTGACCATCCCGAAGGCGCATGTCGCCGTTGGCCTGCAGGCGCTGGACGCCGGCAAGCATACCTATTCCGAAAAGCCACTCGGCATCAATTTCGCCGAGGGCAAGAAGCTGGCTGACGCGGCTGCCGCCAAGGGCCTGCGCATCGGCGCGGCACCCGATACCTTCCTCGGCGGCGGCCATCAGACGGCCCGTGCCATCATCGACGAAGGTGCCATCGGCATCCCGGTCGGCGGCACCGCCACCTTCATGTGCCCAGGCCACGAGCGCTGGCATCCGAATCCGGCTTTCTATTACGAAGTCGGCGGCGGCCCGATGCTCGACATGGGTCCCTATTACATCACCGATCTCGTCAACCTGCTCGGCCCCGTCTCCCAGGTTGCCGGCTTTGCCGTCACGCCGCGCAAGGAGCGCATCATTACCAGCGAGCCGCGCAACGGGGAGCATATCCCCGTGCATGTGCCGACCCACGTCGCCGGCGTCATGGCCTTTGCCAATGGCGCGGTCGTGCAGATCGGCATGAGCTTCGATGTCGCCGGCCATAAGCATGTGCCGCTCGAGGTCTACGGCACCGAGGGCACGCTGATCGTGCCGGATCCGAACCATTTCGGCGGCGCGGTCGAGTATCTCAAGAAGGGTGGCCAATTCGAAGACCGCGAGGTTACGACTCCATATGCCGATGGCAATTACCGTTCGCTCGGCGTCGCCGATCTCGCGCATGCCATACGCTCCAACCGGCGGCACCGCGCCAATGGCAGCCTGGCGCTGCATGTGCTCGAGGTCATGGAAGCTTTCCAGACCGCCTCCGAGACCGGGCGCACGGTCACCATCACGACGCAAACCGAACGTCCGGCCCCTCTGTCCGAATCCCTCGTGGACGGAAAAATCGGCCGCTAACAGCACAATTTCAGGAGGAATATCATGCGTGAAGCACTTATCGTCTGGGGCGGCTGGAGCGGCCACGAACCGCAGGAATGCGCCCACATCATCCGCGACATACTGGAAGAGGACGGCTTCAAGGTCTACCTCGAAAACAGCACCGAAGCCTTCGCCGATCCTTCGATCCACGATCTCAGCCTGATCGTGCCGATCGTCACCATGTCGAAGATCGAGAAGGAAGAGGTGAAGAACCTCGCTGACGCGATCGAAAGCGGCGTCGGCATTGCCGGCTATCACGGCGGCGCCGGCGACTCGTTCCGCGAGAGCGTCGAGTACCAGTTCATCATCGGCGGCCAGTGGGTCGCTCATCCCGGCAACATCATCGACTATACCGTCAACATCACGCGGGCCGACGACCCGATCATGGAGGGGATCACCGATTTCCCCTATACGTCGGAGCAATATTACATGCATGTCGACCCATCGAACGAGGTGCTGGCGACGACAACCTTCACCGGCGATCACGCTTACTGGATCGACGGCGTCGTTATGCCGGTTGCCTGGAAGCGCAAATACGGCAAGGGCCGCGTCTTCTATTCCTCGCTCGGCCACCAGGCCAAGGAATTCGACGTGCCGCAGATGAAGACCATCTTCCGCCGCGGCGCCAACTGGGCCGCGCGCTGAGGCAGCCCTATGCCTTCGGGACGGAGATGAACATCAACGAAGGAATTGGAGGAGGGTGCAATATCCCCCTCTGTCCCTGTCGGGACATCTCCCCCACAAGGGGGGAGATTGGTAGCTCGCGGGAAAGCCTTATCTCAAGGGAACATCGAATCCGCTGGAATTGCAGTTCATTGTCTTGTGAGTGATGAGCGGCATATTCCCAACGATCTCCCCCCCTTGTGGGGGAGATGTCACGAAAGTGACAGAGGGGGGTACCGGACGCCCGGCATATCACAAAGCCCCCGGATAAACTCCGCTCACCTCAGCTCTTCCGCTTCAGCTTCGTCGCACCTTCCTCGACCAGTCTCTTCGCCGCTTCCGCAACCGTGATCTTGCCGAAGGCGAGCTGGTCGGCGACGGGGCGGGCGACGTTCTGATCGAATTCTCCGGAGCCGAGCGGCGCCGGCACCGGATAGGTGCCGACCTGATCCTTCAGCAGCTCGATATAGTGCACCGTTTGCTGCTCCACCGGATTAAGCGTCGGCAGGATGGCGGCGCGCACTGCGGGTGACATCGGCACACCGCGCTCGACGCCGAGGATCTTGCCGGCGTCGACATCGTTGACGAAGAAATTG
This sequence comes from Rhizobium sp. P44RR-XXIV, assembly GCF_001999485.2. Taxonomy (NCBI): domain Bacteria; kingdom Pseudomonadati; phylum Pseudomonadota; class Alphaproteobacteria; order Hyphomicrobiales; family Rhizobiaceae; genus Rhizobium; species Rhizobium sp. P44RR-XXIV. The sequence continues at coordinate 167,480 of NZ_MPVZ02000022.1, forward strand.
ATGAATTTCGCCGCCGCTTCGCCATTCTTGCTGGTGGCACCCACGCTCCAGATCAGCGCCGGGCGATAGTAGTGGCCGGAGGGGCCGTCCTTCTTTTCGCGCGGCAGCATGGTGACGGCGAGCTTGCTCTTGACCACGAGTTGATAGCCGACCAACTGGTTGGAATAGGCCATGCCGATGGCCGATTTTCCGAGCGCCAGGCAGTTGCTTTCGATGACGTTCTGGTCAAGCGTCTGAACATCGGCGGAGACCGTGCCGCCGCGTTTTCGCAGGTCTTCCCAATAGCTGTACCATTCCTTGGCATCGTCGACGCCGAAGCCGAGCCCACCCTCTTCCGTAAAGAGGCTCTTGCCACGCTGGCGCAACCAGACATCGAGGACGTAATTGTAACGCGCGCCGTAGGGGCCGCCCCAATAGCCGCGCTTGCCGGCCGCCTTGGTCATCTCCACGGCGAGATCGGCATATTCGGTCCATGTGGTGGTGGGGCCAGGTGGCGTCAGGCCGGTCTTCTTGAACATGTCCTCATCATAGAACATCGCGAAGGAATTGAGCCCGAGGCCGACGCCATAGAGCTTGTTGTCCACCGTGGTCAGCTTCAGCACGTCCTTGCCGAAACTGTCGACATTCAGCGTCGAGGGCACGAACTGGTCGAGCGGCATGCAGGCGCCGCGCTTGGAATAGTCCGAAATCGTGCTCGGCTCGAGCTGGAAGACATCGGCAATGTTCTGGCTGGCCATGCCGGTCGCAAGCTTGGCCCAGTAGCCGTCGCCGCTGATGCTCTCGCCGATGACCGAGAGATCAGGGTTCTTGCTGTGAAACAATTCGGCAACCGCGACTGTGCGCTTGCCGCGATCGGGCGAGCCCCACCACATTGCCCTGAGCTGCGTGGCATCGGCAAAGGCGGGCATCGCCCCTCCTCCGAACGCCAGACCGGCAGTTGCTCCGGCGGCTCCAATCATGAATGAACGGCGATTCATGCGCATGAGATTCCTCCTTCTCTTGCGTTGTCGTCCGCGACGATCTCCCCGACGCCTTCAGCGGACAATTCCGAGGGGAAGATATGCAACTTCATTGCACTGTGCAATAAAAAACTCCGTATTGCAAATTTGCATAATTTTGCATAGTAATTGCGATATGAGCGATGTTCGATCCAAACGTATCCGGCAAGCCGATATTGCCACCGCAGCCGGCGTCTCCGTCTCGACGGTGTCGCGCGTCCTGACCAATGAGCCTGGGATCAGCGAAGCGATCCGCCAGCACATCTTCAAGGTCGCAGCCGATCTCGGCTATCCGCTGAAGACCGTAGCAGAGACGGAAGCCGGCAGCCTTGCACTCATCGCCAGCGATAGCGTTACGGGTGGCTTGAGCGTTTTCTACGAAGGCATTCTGGAAGGCCTGCGTGCTGGTGCGGCCGAGCGCGGCATGCGCTTCGACATTCGTCTCATCCGCGAGGCCCGCACCGAACCGGATCTGGTGAAGGAATATCTGCAGTCTGCCGGTGCCGAAGGCCTGTTTCTCGTTGGCATCGACCCCTCCGAGGACCTGTGCCGGTGGCTGGGGGCTAGCGGCACGCCCACCGTTCTCGTCAACGGCACCGACCCGAAGCTGCGCTTCGACGGCGTTTCGCCCTCGAATTTCTTCGGCGCCTACAATGCGACACGCCGCCTGCTCGATGCCGGCCATCGCCGCATCCTGCACCTGACGGGTTCGCATCGCCAGACGATCCGCGAGCGCATCCGCGGTTTCGAAGCCGCCATCGCCTCCGTCGAGGGCGCCCATGGCCGCATCGTGCCGATGAACTTCCGTGGCAGCTCCAGCCAGGAAGCCCATGACACCACCGCCGCAATCCTCGCTGCGGATGAAGGCTATACCGCCGCCTTCTGCATGAATGATTTCATCGCCGTCGGCGTGCTCGATGCGGTTACGGAAGCCGGCCTGCGCGTGCCGGAGGATTTCGCCATCGTCGGCTTCGATGATCTCCCCTGCGCCCTGATGACCAACCCGAGGCTGGCGACCATGCGCGTCGACCGCGCCGCGCTGGGTCGCGAGGCCATTGGCCTGATGGTCGCCCGCTTCCGCGATCGCGACGCTCCCGCCCGCCAGATTTGCCACGGTGCTCCACCGGTCGCCGGCGGCACCCTTCCACCTGAAACCTGACCCTCCCCGCAGCGGAAACAATCGAGAGAGCCATGCCGATGATCTACGACCCCGCCAGCACCAATCCGCTTGCCGGCAATCCACTGAAGACCCACACGGACATGCGCCGGGCGCTGACCGACCTGTTCAATCCGCTGCTGCCCTATTTCTCCGAGGGTAATGCTCGCGTCCGCATCGATGGCGCCGGCGCGCATTTCGACCGTGCCGCCGCTGATCTCGAAGGTTTCGCCCGTCCGCTCTGGGGCCTGGCGCCGCTCGGCGCCGGCAGCGGCGACTTCGGCCACTGGGATCGCTATGCCGAGGGCCTTGCCAATGGTGTCGACCCGCAGCATCCGGAATATTGGGGCACCGTCAACGGCCGCGACCAGCGCATGGTCGAGCTTGCTGCACTCGGCTTTGCACTCGCCTTGGTGCCGGACAAGATCTGGGAGCCACTCGATCAACGCGCGCGCGACAATCTCATCACCTATCTCAAGCACGCCCGCACCTTCGACTATGCCGACAACAACTGGAAATTCTTCCGCATCTTCGTCGATATCGCGCTCGACAGGCTCGGCGCTTCCTTCGATCGCAGCCTGACGGAAAGCTACCTCAACGAGCTGGATGGTTTCTACATCGGCGACGGCTGGTATCGCGACGGCGATGTCCGCCGCATTGATCATTACATTCCCTTCGCCATGCATTTTTACGGGCTGATCTATTCGAAGCTCGTCAATGACGATCGCGCCGAGCGCTACCGCGAGCGCGCCACCCTGTTCGCGAGGGATTTCCGCCATTGGTTTGCGCCGGATGGCGCCACCATCCCCTTCGGCCGAAGCCTGACCTATCGCTTCGCCTGCGCAGGCTTCTGGTCGGCGCTCGCCTTCGCCGATGTCGAGGCGCTGCCATGGGGCGAGATCAAGGGATTGTGCCTCAAGCACCTGCGCTGGTGGGCCGACAAGCCGATCGCCAACCGCGACGGCACCTTGCCGATCGGCTTTGCCTATCCCAACCTGCTGATGTCGGAAAACTACAATTCCGCCGGCTCGCCCTACTGGGCCTTCAAGGCCTTCCTGCCCTTGGCGCTCAAGGAAACGCACCCCTTCTGGACAGCGGAAGAAAAACCGCTGGAAAATGAGCCGGCTATCGTCCCGCAGAAACACCCCGGCATGGTGTTGATACGCAGCAAGGCCGATGTCGTGGCGCTCTCCTCTGGCCAGGAAAACCAGCAGATGCGTTTCGGTGCCGAGAAATACTCGAAATTCGCCTATTCAGCCCGCTACGGCTTCAGCGTCGAAAGCGACGAGCGCATTTTTGCCGGCGGTGCCTTCGACAGCATGCTCGCCTTCAGCGATGACGGTCTGCACTACCGTGTGCGCGAGACGAATGAAGAAGCCAAGCTCGCCGGCGATACGCTCTATGCCAAATGGTCGCCCTATCCGGATGTGACTGTGGAGACATGGCTCGTGCCCGCCGCGCCCTGGCATGTCCGGTTGCACAAGATCACCACGCCTCGGCCGCTGCAGACGGCCGAGGGCGGTTTCGCCATCGCAAGGCGTGATCTGGAAGCCGACACGCTGTCATCAGCAACGGGCGCCGCCTACGCGGTAGGCGAGGAGGATTTCAGCGGCATTCTCGATCTCGGCTCAACCGTCGAGCGTCAGGGCATAGCGCAGAAGGCCCCGCCGAACACCAATCTCATCGCCTCGAAAACCCTGGTGCCGCAGCTGCGCGCCACGATCCCAGCTGGCGAAACTATCCTCGTATCCGCCGTTCTGGCTGAGAAGGACCCATCCGCAGTCGGCAGCGCCTGGACAAAGCCGCCCGCCAGGCCTGATATCGATGCCCTACGTGCTCTGGTGACGGAAAAAGGCATCACGGTCAGCGCCATCGAGGCGCCCGGTCGCCTGCCATGACGCAATCTACGTCCGCTCGTCCGGCTATTGCCTTTGCGATGCAGCCATCGCGCACACAACACGTCCTGCCGGAGGTGCTGATCCAGCGCCTCGATACCGTCGGCCGCGTGTTGGACGCCGTGCCGATGCAACGCTTCGATGATGCCCGCGCCGGCAAACTGCTCGCCGAAGCCGAAATCCTGATCACTGGCTGGGGCTCGCCAACGATTGATGCCGCAGCGCTGGCGCTGGCACCGCATCTGAAACTGGTGGCTCATTCCGCCGGTACGGTGAAGGGCCTGCTCGGAGACAGCCTGTTTGACCGTGGCATAGCGGTCAGCCACGCGGCGCAGGCCAATGCGCTGCCGGTTGCCGAATTCACGCTTGCCGCCATCATCTTCGCCGGCAAGAAGATCTTCCGCTTTCATGATCTTTATGTCGCCGACCGCAACCGCAAACGGACGCAGCCAATCCAGGCGGAGGCCATCGGCAATTACGGCCGCACGGTCGGCATCATCGGCGCCTCGCGCATCGGCAGGCGCGTGATCGAATTGCTCGCGCCCTTCGATTACCGCATCCTGCTCTACGATCCGATGGTCGATGCGGCCGAAGCCGCGCGCATCGGCGTTGAAAAGGCCGAGCTGGACGCCTTGATGGCATCGGCCGACATCGTCTCGCTGCACGCGCCTTCCCTGCCGGCGACACGGCATATGATCGACGCCCGACGTCTTTCGTTAATGAAGGACGGAGCGACGTTCATCAATACGGCGCGCGGCGCGCTGGTCGATGAGGCTGCCTTGATCGCCACGCTGAAAACCGGCCGCATCGACGCGATCATCGATGTCACCGACCCGGAGATCCCCGAGGCCGGCTCGGCCTTCTATGACCTGCCGAATGTCTTCTTGACACCGCATATTGCCGGCGCTGTCGGGCTTGAGCGGACGCGCCTCGGCGAGATGGCGGTCGACGAAACCATTCGCTTCATCGAGGGCCGGCCGCTGCTCCACGAGATCCGCCGCGAGGACATGGCCCGCATGGCGTGATGCGACGCAGCAAATCCATGAAAACACCCTGAAATCGCCCCATTTCGGCACAGGCAAACAACCGGTTTTTAATCATTCCGCGCTAGCAATTTCCTCAGCGAAGAGGTTCTAGTTATGCGTAGTCGCGTCCTTTCCATTCTGGCTGTGGTGCTGCTCGGCGTGCTGGCAGGCTGTGCCACTGCACCCTCGCGCACCCGCAACATCTGCGCGATCTTCGATCAGCGCGACGGTTGGTTCAACAATTGGCAGCGCGCCGCCCAGAGTACCGAGCGTAAGTACGGCGTGCCGGTGCCGATCCTGATGGCGACGATCTACACTGAATCCGGCTTCCGGCCGCGCGCCCGACCCCCGAGACGCTATCTGCTCGGCTTCATTCCCTGGAAGCGCCCGACGACCGCCTACGGTTATTCGCAGGCCCTCGACGGCACCTGGGACAAATACAAGCGCGAGACCGGCAATTGGACTGCGAGCCGCACCAATTTCGCCGATGCGATCGATTTCGTCGGCTGGTATCACTACCAGACGCACCTGCAGACCGGCATTGCTCTCAATGATTCCTACGATCTTTATTTGGCCTATTATTCAGGCCCCAAGGGCTATCTGCAGGGATCATGGCGTGGCAACGGCACCGCGCTTGCCGGTGCCAAGCGCTTCAACGGCATGACGCGGATCTACGCGCAGCAGCTGCCAAGCTGCAGCTGATCTCGCCGCTGACTTCGCAGCAATTTCCCCAAGACACGGAGCCGCAAGCCTAAGGCCGCGGCTCCAGTAGGTTCAGGCCACCATCCTCGCCCCAGAGATCGGCAACCGACACCTGCTGGCCGGTGCGGCTGCTCTGCAAGGCCGCGATCCCGCAGAGAACCGACATCGCGCCCGCGCGGGAGCCTGCCCGCTGCTTGAGCTCGTCGTTCGGGCCGGAGCGCAGCAGCATGTTGCGTAGCCGGTCGTCACCGCCATAGTGGCCGCCGGATGCATGCGGCACCCATATGCGCTCGACATCACCGAAATTCTTCATGACGACGATTTCGTCTGCCGGCGGCGTCGTCCACTTCTGCTTTTCATACTGGCGTAGCTCGATGCGGCCCTTGTGGCCGTTGAAAGCGATGTGATGGCCTTCGATCGGCATATAGGTGTTCAAGGAATAGGAGACGTTGACGCCGTTGCGATAACGGATGGCAGCGACCATCGTGTCGGGAATGTCGATATCCTCGCGGAAGACGCAGGCATCGCGCACATAGCCGTCGACGGTCGACGGGTCCTCATAGAGGCTTTCGAGCAGCGGCGTCGCGCTGATGTCGAGATAATAGTCGCACTCGTCCTTGTAACGACAGTTCCGACAGCGCTCGCCGCGGAACGGACCCTTGCGGCCGTAATGCTTGAGATCGGCAAAGGCGGAAACCGTTTCCGGGTCGGAATCCAGATACCAATTCAGCAGATCGAAATGATGCGTCGCCTTATGAACGAAGAGGCTGCCCGAGTTTTCCGTGAAGGCATGCCAACGGCGAAAGTAGTCGGCACCATGACTGGTATCAAGATACCAGTGAAAATCGACCGAGGTGACATCGCCGATGACGCCGGAATTGATCAGCTCCTTGATCTTCGCCGACGTCGGCGCGAAACGGTAATTGAAGGAAATGTCCAGCCGCTTGCCGGTGCGCGCCTCGGCGTTGAGGATGCGCTTGATCTTGTCGACCGTCGTCGTCATCGGCTTCTCGCTGATGACATTGGCGCCGGATTCCATCGCCTTGACGATCAGATCGTCATGGGTGGAATCGCGCGTGCAGACGATGACGAGATCCGGTTTCTCCACCCGCAGCAGCTCATCGAAATCGGTGTAAACAGGCACGGAGACACCGATATAGTCGAGCGCCCGCTGGGCCCGCATGGCATTGAGATCACAGACCGCAACAAGCTCGACCTCGCTACTCCAGCGCTCGACAAGGTCCTTGCCCCACATGGTCACGCCGCGATTGCCGGTGCCAACCAGAACGTAGCGTTTCTTCGATGACGACTGCATGTCTCCTCCTCAAGAGTCTGCAAATGACGATGTGAGGCCGCGTCGGGCCTGACTTACTTCGGCGAAGTGCTCCTCACCCCAACCCTCTCCCCGCAAGCGGGGAGAGGGAGCTTCCCTGCCAAACCCACGCTCACTCCGGGTGGTAAATTCGAATATTACGCACTGTCGTCCCCTCTCCCCGCCCGCGGGGAGAGGGCTAGGGTGAGGGGCAAGGCAGGAAATCTACACCGCCGACGAGGCCTCCATCGCGTTCCAATCCGGCTCCACCAACGAACCGAGGCCAACAGCGCCGATGACGGAACCGATGGCAAGCTGCCCGCCCTCGATCCGCAGCCGCGTGCGCCCGTTGCTGACGCGGTAGAGATCGGAATGGCCACGGGCGAAGGCCGCCTGTTCTTCCTCCGGCGCACCGGCCATGCCATCGACATAGTGATGCCCGTTGCGCTCGATATGGGTCATGCCGATAAGCGAGGCGAGTGCCAGGTCCTGCTGCACGGCAAGCCCCCCTTGAGTCGTCAAGTCTTCGGCCGACATGAAATAGGAAATACCGTCCTCTAGACTCCATTTGGCGACACGCGCCCGGTTCAATAGCGAGCGATAGAACCCCTTGCAGGATTTCGAGGAAATGCCGGTATAGCCGAGCCCCCTTGCCGTGACGAAGGCATCGATATCGGCATCGGATTCATCGATCTCTACGGGCTTGAAAGCGGCAAGCGCCTTCACCGGCTTTTCGAAAGCATACGCACGCGCGATCGGCTGCTCGACGAACAGGATCGAGGCGGCGAAACGTGCCAGCCTCGGCTCATCCCTGACGCGGGCGAGCAGATCGGCGACCGCTTCGGCCGACGAAAACTGCTCATTGCCATCAAGCGTCACGGAATATGTCGGCACCTTGGCATCGATAACGGCGGCGATGCGGCAGAGACGATCGATATCGGCTTCGGGAGCGCCTGATACCTTGACCTTGAAGAACGTCAGACCATAGGCGTCGATCGCCTCCTCGAAACTCTCCGGCAGACCGTCATTCAAGCGTTCGCTTGCCGGGATATCACCCGGCACGATCGCATCGACCAGACCGACCGTATGGCGAGCAGCCAGGCTCATTGCGGGCTCCAATGTCGACAGAAACCCGGAGAGATCGAAGCCAGAGAGATCATGCGCCGTCGAAGCGTCGATGCCGGGCCGGTTCGCCTTGATCGCCTGCGCAACCGTCAGGCCTTCCAGCCGGCAGAGAGCATCGAGAACAGCTCGGTTGGCGAGCGCGAGGCCGAAGGAGGCGACAAGGCCGTTCAGCTTTTCAGCCGCCGCCCGGGCATGATGCGATGCTTCGACGGCCGCATGCAGTCCGAAAGCCGTTTCCGAGCCTGCACTTCTCAGTGAACCGAGAGCCAGTGCCAGCGAGCGGCGCAGCTGGTTCTCATTGTCGGCATTGGAAAGATCAGGCGATTTGTCGAACCATTTCGGCACCATCAACTCGGCTGCCATCCCCTGCGCCGAGCGGCCCAGGGCATCCTCGATGCGCACGCGCAGGAAAATCTGCCGGGCCTCCCGCAAGGTCGCCGCGCCGAAGCGGAAAGGTAGCCGCAATTTGACTGGGCGCTCGAATGCCTCAGCCTCGACAAGCCTGATTTTCAACGGTTCGGTCATGATGGTTGAGTGCTTCCCTTGTGGTTATCAGGCTCAACTGCCAAAGCCGTGCAGGAGAGCGGCAATGCTAAATCTCCAGCGGCGGGTCATGCTCCGTGCATGCAGCAATATCATGCATGGCGATGCCGATGCGCTTCATGATTTCTCCTCCCTGCCCGATTCCCTCCGGAATCAGGAAAGCAACGCTTGGTCGCCGAAGAAATGTAACCGTATAGTTACAAGATCGCGCGATCACGCCGGCTTTGTCAATCGCCTTTTTAAAATTTCTCCAGTACCTCCAGGGATGCGTACTTTCGGGGCAGGTCATGCCCGGATGGAGGCCAGCGTCATCGCGACGATATGTTCGCCCCAGGCATTGAGGGAGTCCTGGCTGGTCAATTTGCGCGCAAAGATCGTCGAAAGCGTGTGACGGTTCGAGAGATAGAAGAAGCCGAGTGCCGCGATCGTCAGATAGACGGATATCGGATCGACACCTGCCCGAAACATACCGGTCGCCTCTCCCCGGCGCAACACGCCCGAAAGCTCATCGATAAGATGTGAATGCATCGCCAGCACCTTGTCGGATCGCTTGAGATAATGAGCGTGATGCAGATTTTCGGTGGCAAGCAGGCTCAGGAATTCCGGATGTGCGAGGAAGTGCCGCCAGGTGAACAGAGCCAGCTCCCGCATCCCTTCCTCCGGATCGCGGCGTGCAAGATCGAGATGTTTTTCGGCATTGCGGATCGCCGCATAGGTCGCCTCCAGCACCGCGAGATAGAGCCCTTCCTTGTCGCCGAAATAGTGATAGAGCATCCGCTTGTTGGTCTGCGCCCGCGCAGCGATCGCATCCACCCGGGCGCCGCCGAAACCGTGGGCGGCGAATTCCTCGGTCGCTGCTTCCAGAATCATGGCATGGGTCTTTTGCGGATTGCGCGACACTTTTTTAGGCCGCACTCGCACGACCTCGTCGATTTCAGCTTGTGCTGTATTTTCAGTCCCTTGTCTCTCCCTGGCGGTCATGGCTAACCTCATCCCGGATCGGTCTTTCCCGCAACGCGTGTCACCGGCCCCCGCATGCGTCGTTTTGATTGTGACACGATTGGCGCTTGACAGCAGTCACATTTCTATCCAACTTGTAACCAAATAGTTATATCATGCAAAGCAGTTCGTAAATCATCGCTTTACTGGGGAGGAGACCAGGATGACGTTGACGATCGACCGCCGGCAATTGCTTGCCGGCATGACAGCCACGCTAGCCTTGAGTACTATCGGACTTTCCCGCGCCAATGCGGCAACGGCGATGCGCCTTCTTTGGTGGGGATCCAAGGAAAGAAGCGACCGTACGTTCGCAGCCGTCAAGGCCTATCAAACGAAAAATCCCGACATTACCATCGCCGGAGAATCCTTCGGCTGGGACAGCTACTGGACGCGCCTCGCCACACAGACAGGCGGTGGTAATGCGCCCGATCTCATCCAGATGGATTATCGCTACATCTTCGAATATGCCCGTCGCGGCACGTTGCTCGATATGACGCCCTATCTCGGCAAGAGCCTGGCGATCGAGGATTTCGGTCCTGCCAATATCGATTCCGGCAAGGTCGACAACAAGATTTACGGCGTCAGTCTCGGCGTCAATTCCTTCATGGTTGTGGTCAACACGGCAGCATGGACTGAAGCCGGTGTCGAGCCGCCGCATGACGCCATGAACTGGGAACAGCTCGGCGATGCCTGCGCCAAGGTGACATCGGCCAAAAAGCGCCGCGGTTTTTACGGCACGGCCGATGCAAGCGGCGGCGAGCCGGCTCTCGAATGCTGGCTGCGCCAGCGCGGCAAGGCACTTTATACAGCTGACGGCAAACTGGCCTTCGAAGCCAAGGACGCCGCCGAATGGTTCGATTTCTGGGGCCATATGCGCAAGATCGGCGCTTGCGTGCCGGCCGATGTCCAGGCGCTCGACCAACAGACCCTCGAAACCGACATGCTGGTGACCAAAAAGGCGGCCGTCAGCTACGCCCATTCCAACCAATTTGTCGCCATTCAGGCCCTCGTCAAGGATAAGCTCGACATCGTCTCCTTTCCGGTTTCCGGCGCGGACAGCAAACCTGGGCAATATTTGAAGCCGTCGATGCTGATGTCGATTTCGGCAGCCTCGGCAAACAAGGATGCCGCCGTCGCCTTCGTCAATTATCTGGTGGAGGATCCGGAAGGTGCCAAGACCCTCGGCGTTGAGCGCGGCGTTCCTCCCTCGTCGAAGATCCGCGACCTTCTAACGCCTGATCTGGACCCCGTCAGCAAACAAGTCGTCGACTATATCGGCCGACTGACGCCGCATGTCGGGGCACTGCCGCCGTCTCCGCCGAACGGCGCCGGCGAGAATGCATTCCTGTTGAAAAAGATCGCCGAGGAAGTGGCTTTCGGCAAGACCAGCTCCCAGGACGCCGGGACGAAGTTTGCCGAACAGGCAGCAGCAAACATTACGCGAGGCTGACACCGTGGGTACAAACAGCAACAGCGTTGCCGGCGGCTTGGCCGTCAGCGCGTCCGCGCCGGTGCGCGTGGAAACCATCTACAAGGCGCCGAGCGCCTTTTCCCGCAACGCGCCGGGCTATCTCTTTCTCCTGCCGTGGTTCATCGGCTTTTTCGGGCTGACCCTCGGACCGGCGATTGCATCGCTCTACCTCTCCTTCACCGACTACAATCTGTTGCAGTCGCCGAACCTGGTAGGGTTGGACAATTATGTGCGCATCGCCACGGCGGACGACAAATTCCTGTCGTCATTGAAGGTGACGCTGTTCTACGTCGTCTGCTCCGTGCCGCTGAAGCTTGCCTTCGCTCTTGCGGTGGCACTGCTGCTCAACCGCGGCATCAAGGGCCTGCCGGTCTATCGCGCCATCTTCTACCTGCCGTCGTTGCTTGGCTCCAGCGTCGCCATCGCCGTGCTCTGGCGGCAGATCTTCGATGCCGACGGCATCGTGAATACGCTGCTCTGGTATCTCTTCGGCATCAACGGACCGAGCTGGATCTCCAATCCGGACTATTCGCTCTATACGCTCGTCATCCTCGCCATCTGGCAATTCGGTTCACCGATGATCATCTTCCTGGCCGGCCTCAGGCAGGTTCCGACCGATCTCTACGAGGCCGCCAGTCTCGACGGCGCATCCAAGACGCGGATCTTCTTCAAGATCACCCTGCCACTTCTGACGCCGGTGATCTTCTTCAATGCGGTGGTCCAGACCATCGACGCTTTCAAGGCTTTCACACCGGCCTATGTGATTTCGTCGGGCACTGGCGGCCCGATCGATTCGACGCTGTTCTACACGCTCTATCTCTATCAGGAAGCCTTCGGCTATTTCCGCATGGGCTATGCCGCCGCACTCGCCTGGGTTCTCGTGATCATCATTGCGATCTTCACCGCCTTCTCTTTCCTCTCCGCTCGTTATTGGGTTCACTACGATGACTGACGCGAAGCTCACCCATTTTGCCGAGGACATGAACCCGCCGCGCGAGCGCCCCTGGTTCGTCTCCGTCCTCGTCCACACCGCTCTCATCGCCGCATCGATCGTGATGCTCTATCCGCTGCTGTGGATGCTCTCCGGTTCGATCAAGGACCAGAACGAGATCTTCGGCACAGCATCGCTGATCCCGTCTCACTTCGACTTCAGCGCCTATGCCCGCGGTTGGTTCGGCGGTCAGGTCACCTTCGGCACCTTCGTCTGGAACTCGGCCGTCATTGCCGTGCTGTCGGTCCTGGGCAATGTCATTTCCTGCTCGCTGGCGGCCTATGCCTTCTCGCGGCTGAACTTCTGGGGCAAGAATTTCTGGTTCGCGCTGATGTTGGGCACGCTGATGCTGCCCTATCACGTCACGCTGATCCCGCAATATATTCTGTTCCTGAAGCTCGGCTGGGTGAAGACCATGCTGCCGCTGGTCGTGCCGAAATTCCTCGCGGTCGACGCCTTCTTCATCTTCCTGATGGTGCAGTTCTTCCGCGGCATCCCGCGCGAACTGGACGAAGCCGCCATGATGGACGGCTGCAGCCCCTGGCGCATCTACTGGCGCATCATGCTGCCCCTGTCGTTGCCGGTGCTGGCGACGGCCGCCATCTTCTCCTTCATCTGGACATGGGACGATTTCTTCGGGCCGCTGATCTACCTCTCGGATATCAACACCTACACCGTGCAGCTCGGCCTGCGCTCCTTCGTGGACTCCACGGGAAGTTCCGACTGGAGCAGCCTGTTCGCCATGTCGAGCCTGTCGCTGATCCCGGTCTTCCTGATCTTCCTGTTCTTCCAGAGACTGCTGATCGACGGCATCGCCACGGCAGGTCTCAAACGCTGATACGAACCGCGCGGTCCCGAACACCCAAGGCTTGGGGCCGCATATTGAGAAACCCATTGAAAGGAATGTCGCATGAGCGCGCTGCGCTTTGCCGCCATCGGCCTCAATCACGACCACATCTACGGCCAGGTCAACGTCATGCTGCGCGCCGGCGCAGAGCTGGTCGCTTTCCATTCTATCGAAGATGACCTTGCGGCCGTCTTCGCCGAACGCTTCCCGCAGGCGAAACGCGTTGCCGACAAAAGGGAAATCCTCGAGGACAGCTCCATCGGGCTGATCGTCAGCGCCGCCATTTCCAGCGAACGCGCTGGCCTTGCCATTGAAGCCATGCACCATGGCAAGGACGTGATGCTCGACAAGCCGGGCATGGTGACGCTGGATCAACTCGCAGACGTGCGAAAAGTGCAGGCCGAGACCAAGCGCATCGTCTCCATTCTCTATTCCGAACATTTCGAGACGGCATCGACCGTCAAGGCCGGCGAGCTGGTCAAAGCCGGTGCCATCGGCAAGGTCATCCACACGACGGGCCTCGGCCCCCACCGGCTGCGCAAGCCGACCCGGCCGGACTGGTTCTTCGACCGCAAGCGCTACGGCGGTATCATCACCGATATCGCGTCGCACCAATGCGAGCAGTTCCTGTTCTTCGCCGATTCCCTGGAGGCCGAAGTGCTGTCGGCCACCGTTTCCAACCGCGCCAATCCGGAAACACCCGGCCTGCAGGACTATGGCGATTTCCACCTGCGCACGCCTGACGTCACGGGCTATGTCCGCGTCGACTGGTTCACGCCGGACGGCCTCCCTACCTGGGGCGACGGCCGTCTGTTCATTGTCGGCACCGAAGGCACGATCGAGCTGCGCAAATATATCGACGTCGCCGGCCGGCCCGGCACCGACCATCTCTTCCTCACCGACCGCAAGGGCATGCAGCATATCGACTGCACCGGCCTCGACCTGCCCTATGGCCGCCAGCTTGCCGCCGACATAAGAGACCGCACCGAAACGGCGATGGGCCAGGACCATTGCTTCAAGGCCATGGAGCTGGCGCTGAAGGCGCAGGCGCTGGCCGAAGCAACATCGCTCAACAGCACCCAGAGGTAACTGCTTATGTCCGACATCAAGAAAGTCGCGATCATCGGCCTCGGCATCGGCCGCTCCCATATCATGGAAGGCTATCAGCCGCATGCCGATCGCTTCGAAGTTGCCGTTCTCTGCGATCTCAACGAAGAACGCCTGAATGCCGTCGGCGACGAATTCGGCATCGCAAAGCGCGTCAAGGACTTTTCCGAAGTCCTCAACATGCCCGATATCGACATCATCGACATCTGCACGCCGCCCGGCTCGCATTTCGAGCTCATCATGCAGGCGCTTGCAGCCGGAAAGCACGTTGTCTGCGAGAAGCCGCTTGTGGGTTCGCTCGCCGATGTCGACGCCGTCATCGACGCCGAGAAGACGTCCAAGGGCCGGCTGATGCCGATCTTCCAGTATCGCTACGGCGACGGCATCCAGAAGGCCAAGCGCATCATCGACGCCGGCATCGCCGGCAAGGCCTATGTCGCGACCTCCGAGACGCATTGGGTGCGCGGCGCCGACTATTACGCCGTCCCCTGGCGCGGCAAGTGGAATACCGAGCTCGGTGGAGTGCTGATGACGCATTCCATCCACCTGCACGACATGCTGACCTATCTGATGGGGCCGATCGCCGGCCTGTTCGGCCGCGTCGCCACCCGGGTCAACGATATCGAGGTGGAAGATTGCGCCAGCGCCAGCCTGTTGATGGAAAACGGCGCGCTCGCCACCATCAGCGCCACGCTGGGCTCGCACGACCAGATCAGCCGCCTGCGCCTCGTATTCGAGAACATCTTGCTTGAAAGCAACCACGAGCCTTACAGCCCCGGCCAGGACCCATGGAAAATCATCCCCGCCAATGAGGAAATCGGCGCGAAGATCGATGCGCTGCTCTCCGACTGGACGCCGCTCCCGATCCGCTTCAACACGCAGATGCGGCTGTTCCATGAAGCGCTGGTTTCCGGCGGGCCGCTGCCGGTAACGACGGCCGACGCCCGGCAGGCGCTGGAACTGGTCACGGCATTTTATGAATCATCGGAAACGCGCACCGAAGTCCGCTTCCCTGTCGGGCCGGAAAGCGCAAAATACAAGAGCTGGAGGCCGGAATGAACATTGCCCCGGTAGCCATCAGGACGAACAAGGAGCAAGCACCCATGGCGACAAGCGTCTCGCTGCAGAAGGTTATCAAGCGCTACGGCGAACTCCAGGTCGTCCACGGCATCGATCTTGAGATCGAGCCGGGGGAATTTACAGTGTTCGTCGGCCCGTCCGGCTGCGGCAAGTCCACACTTCTGCGCATGATCGCCGGCTTGGAGCCAATTTCGGGCGGCGGTCTTTATCTCGACGGCAGCCGCATGAATGATGTGCCCGCCTCCAAGCGCGGCATCGCCATGGTCTTCCAGTCCTATGCGCTCTACCCACATATGTCGGTCTACAAGAACCTCGCCTTCGGCCTGGAAACAGCCGGCATGAAGAAGCATGAGATCCAGCCGCGCGTCGAAAAAGCTGCTGAGGTCCTGCAGATCACCCAGCTGCTGCAGCGCAAGCCAAAGCAGCTCTCGGGCGGTCAGCGCCAGCGCGTCGCCATCGGCCGCGCCATCGTGCGCGAGCCCAACATCTTCCTCTTCGACGAGCCGCTGTCGAACCTCGATGCAGAGCTGCGCGTGCAGATGCGCGTCGAGATCGCCCGCCTGCACCAGCGTCTCGGCAACACCATGATCTATGTCACCCACGACCAGACGGAAGCCATGACCATGGCCGACAAGATCGTCGTACTCAACGGCGGCAAGATCGAGCAGGTCGGCGCTCCCCTCGACCTCTACAACAAGCCGAAGAACAAATTCGTCGCCGGCTTCATCGGTTCGCCGAAAATGAATTTCCTCAATGCCAAGGTCGCCGCATCCGACGACGGCTCCGCCGTCATCGACCTCCACGGCCAGACGGTCCGCCTGCCGCGTCGGCTGGGCGGCATCCAGCCCGGAGAAGCCGTAACGCTCGGCGCCCGCCCCGAACATTTGAATGTCGGGGATCGCGGTGTGGTTCTCGGCAGCGCTCATGTCGATCTTGTCGAGCATCTGGGCGGCCAGACGATCCTCTACGCCACCCTGCATGGTGGCCAGACGCTGACAGTCGCATTGGAAGATCAACAGGCTATCCGCGCCGGAGAGACGGTCAACATCCGCATCGATCCGGACCGCTGCCATCTGTTCGGGCCGGATGGCACGACCTTGTAACGGAAGTTTTGCGCGTTGGCCTATCTCGCCCCTGGCGGGCGAGATAGATCCCTGCATTCGCCGCAACTCACTTACACCTCAACGATTCGCCGGCTACTGATCGTGCGAATTTGCCCCATCGGAATGGCATCAACGGGCACTCCAGCCCGGCGATATAGGCGAAGCCGCCGGCTGCTGCCCGGCGGTAGATGAAACCAGTCATCCTCTGCGCGGTAGGCTTCGAATTCGATCTGCACCGATTGTGCCAGCCGATCGCTGCTGAGATCGAGGAACCAATTCTCACCTTGCTGGACCGCCGATGCCATGATCTCGGCATCATGAAACGCCTTGGTTCGGCCAAGTGGGAAATAAAAGGCCTCGGCGATCAGCGCACCTGTATCGGATGCCGTCAGTTGTGCCACCGTGACATCGTGCGACGGCGGCCCAAAGCGGAAGGCATAGGTCGTATCGAAGAAGGCGCCGAAAAGATCCGTGCAGGCAATCTTTTGCTTGCCGCGCGCTTCGATCGTCAGATCACGGCCGCCACCGACGACAATCTGCCGGCCATCGCGCAGGCAAGAAACCTGAACCGTCAGTTCGAGCGCAGTTCCGGTCTCGTTGATTACATGCACGTCGAGGCCGTTGGTGCCCTCGTCGGTGAGCAGCACCTGCACCGGCCGGAAGGCGCGGCGCAGCGCATACCAGATCGGCTTGGGCTCACCGGTCGAATCGATCACGCCCCAACCGGCGCCGGGCAGCAGATCCTGCAGCGTCCAGACAAGCGCCCCGTTGCAACCGGAGCCTTGCCGCCGCCATTCGGCATAAGTCTCCTCGGCGACTTCGCCGGTCACGGCGCGAGAAAGGCCTAGATAGAGATCGGGGTCCTCTCGCCGCAGCTGGCTCGGCTCGAAACCATAGAGTTCCTGAAGATAATGATCGCGCACATCGTCGAAATCCCAGGATGCGCCGCGATCGCGCGGAACGCGCTCCTTCCATAGCGGGCTATGAACGGCCGGAACCGGCAAATGCCGGCCGAGCGTGCGCGCCTGCGGCACATGCGCGAATGCCAGACTTTCGGCGGAAAAGCGGATATCCGCGCGGCGCGCATCGGCAAGCGGCCGCATATAGGCGCCGACACCGTAATAATGCGTCACGCCGGCATTTGGCGAAAACGGCATGGCGCCCCCGAAGGGCGAGTTGACCACATAGGGCACATCGGGCCGAAGCGCTTGCACCAGCGGCGGGATGATCTCCTCGACGATCGGGCTCTTCCAGAACTGTTCGGGCAAGCCCATCATCGCCGCCTGCTGCTGCATCTCGCTGCCGCCGCAAAGGACGGCAAGTGAGGGGGACAGGCGCGTACGGCCCAGAAATTGCGAGACTTCCGCCTCGACATGGGCGTTGAGGACCTTGTCGGTCTTCGGGTAATCGAAGTTGGCAAACATGAAATCCTGCCAGACCAGCAGGCCAAGCTCGTCGCAAAGGCGGAAGAAATCCGGCGTCTCATAGGCCATCGTGCCGCCGATGCGGATCATGTTCATGCCGGCCGCAGCCGACAGCCGCAGCCACGGTTCGTAATCCTCGCGGCTCCCGGGCAGGCGCGCGATATCGGCTGATGTCCAGACCGCGCCACGGCAGAAAATCCGCTCGCCGTTGACGACAACAGCGAAATCCTGCCCATCGGCGCCGCGATCGACAGACAGACGCCGAAAGCCGGTCTGGCCAAGGGGATAGTCAATGCCATCGATCACAAGCACGACGTCGTGGAGGCTTGGCGTGCCATGCGTATGCGGCCACCAAGGCTCCACGCCGGGGATTTTCAGGATCGCATTATAGCGGCCAGGACTATCCCGCTCGAAAGTCTGCTCGATATCGCCGCAGCGCAGGACGATCTCGCTTACGTCGCCCTCGATCGAAAGCGATGCATAGAGCCGGCCTTCGCCATCATCGAGCAAATCCGGCCGCAGGGAGAGATCGCTAACAATGGGTGTGCCGGCGCGCAGAAGCGAAACCGGCCGCCATGGACCGACGGCGTGTATCTCCGGGCACCAGCCGGGCATGTGGCCGAGCAACGTCGTGCGCACGAGGCGCAGGCCCTGCGGCGTGATCATCTGCGGCCGCCAGCGGGCGCGCGGGCCTGGTTCGGAGAGCCTCGGCTCCAGCGCCCGGAAACATAACGCCAGCTCATCTCCGCCAAGTAGCGTGACGGCGACATCATGGGACTCGAACATGCTTTCGGAGACGAGGATTTTATGACCGTTCAGGAAGACCTCGCAGAGCGTCGCCAAACCTTCCAGCCGCAACACGGCATCGCCGGCATCCGCATCGATCAGACGGCAGATGTACCAGGCATCCCGGTCATTGAGCGGGTGTGGTTTCGTGCGGTCAAACAGCCCGGCTTTTTCCAGCGCTTCCGCCACGGTGCCCGGCACCGGCGCCGGGATCAGGCCGGCCGAAAGCGGCACGTCGGAAGGCGAGACGCAGGTGCCCGCATCCGTCAGCACCAGATTCCATCCCTCGCTCAGCCGCATTTCGCCACCGATACTTGCCAAGCGCCCGTCCATGACATCTTTCCGGAGGATTTCCCCGCCCCAAACCTAACCCGAAATCGCCGAGCCGTCTCGCATCGAACGGAAGCCGTTCAGAGCTTCCGTTCAAGCAGCCCCATCATGGCATCCCATGCATCGGCGGCCGGATCAAGCGCCGTCCGCAACGGCTCGAATTTCTTGCGCGTAATGGCGCGGGCAAGCTGGAACTGCACCGACTTCGCGGCTTCCGATATCCGCCGCGCTTCGGCGGCTGCATCGGAAAAATCTACCGTCAGCCAATCGAGATGGCTGCCCGCAAGCTCGAAATTGGCGCCGAGCTGACGCAGCGTGTTGAAGGCATATTTATGGAAGAAGCCGAAAGGCCGTTCGGCCACCGCCTCGACCTGAGCCGGGAAGACCTCGGCAAAGGCGCGGATCGGATTGGCCTGCGGGCGACGGCGGAAATGCAAGGGCAGCAGCTGCCGTGACGTCTCGCGGATCGCGGCTTCGCCCGGCGCCTTCTGAGGCGACTTGGCAAATTCCGTATAAGGCAGAAACGGCAGATCCTCATCCGTCAGATGCAGCTGAAACAACCCGTCGAAATCCTCGCCCGACAGCTGGAAGAAGCCGCCATTATGGAAATAGTCAAGCGTGCGGCCTTCCATATCCAGATGGTTGATCGCCACCGTCGTCTTGCCGTGCTCGCGGCGATAGCCGACGCCCTGCGTGTCCGGCATGAAGAAGGAGTCCATCTCCACCAGGCAGAGCCGGCCACGGCCGATCTGCTCGGCGACGTGGTTCTGGACCTTGTCGTAGATCGCAAGCTCGGTGCAGCGGATGCCGTAGAGCGCTTCCAGATCTTCGAGCGGCACCTTGAAGAAGGTGAACTGATCGCCCTCGAAATCCTGGCCCATCGTGAAGCCGAGCATGGCTTCCGGCGGCAGGTTCAAGGTTGAAAGCACCTCGATCCAGAGATCGATGTAGCAATTGGTCTCGGGCCACATGCGTTCGCTGTCATGCAACGCATGTGGCTTATAGGCGGCGGGATCCAGTCCCTCAAATACGGCGGCCATGGAAGCGATCAGCCCCACAGCGTCTTGCGCACATTCTCGGGCCATTCCTTGACGTCGAGACCGTGGTGATGGAACAGCGCCAGCGCAATACGCTCCAGGCCGAAGCCGACGCAGGCCGTATGGGCGACGGTGCCGTCAGCGAAGTTCAGCCCCCATTTCGTCCCGAACGCATCCTGATGATAGTTGAAGCTCATGCAGGCCGTCGGATTGGCGGTCGAGGTGATGGGGATCAGCAGCTCGAACTTCAGGTTCTGGTCGCGCTGATTGTTGGCGAGCATCTTGCCGGCACGGCCGAAGAAGGGATCGTTGGCAGTGTCGATATTCACCTCGAGGCCAACGGCCTTCATCATCTCGACGCCGCGGTCCATCCAGCTCTGGCGGAAATCCGTCACATGCTTTTCGGTGCCCATGCAGACATATTCGCGCATGCGGAAGAGCTGCTGGCGAGCCGGGTCTTTCGAGGGCTCGTGGCGGAAGCAGTAGGACTGCAGATCGAACAGTGCGCCGCTGTCCGAAATCGCACCGCGCTTGGCAACCGTCGGGTAAAGCGGATAGCAGGCAGCCGGCGTCAGCACGATATCGGTCGCCTGCTGATCCTTCGTCCAATCGTCGCCGACTTCCATGCACTTCAACAGGCTCATATGGTCGAGCTCGTGACCGCAGAAGCTGTGCACGGTGCCGGCGAGCTGCGGGAAGCTCTTCATGTAGCCGCTCTTCTCGAAGAAGACGCGGTTCATACCGGGTGGAAAGCGGATGGCTTCGGCGCCATCGGCGCCGCCGAACTTGTCGATCAGCCGCTCAAAGGCGGCAATCACGTCTTCGAACTGGCCGCTGCGGCCATAGAGACCATCAACGCCGGTGTCGATCAGAAGACCAGATTCGAAAAGGCGGTCGAGAAACGAGGTTTGCATATCCATGACGATTACCCCAACAGGCTGGTATCTTGTTTGTGGACGAGCAGCATGGTCGACGTATTGCCGAGAATGCGGTCATTCGAGATCATCAATTGCGCCGAGTGCGCGTCGCGCAGATGGCGGCCGAGGCTGTAGGGCGTACCGTTCTTGTAGCCCATGATGCCGCAGATCAGCATGGCATGGTTGATGATCGGCAGGATCATCTCCGACGACGCGATCTTGACGTTGTTCATCGCAACGGCGAAGGCCATGGACGAGAGCCTGTCGGCATCCTGCTTGGCTTCCTCATAGACCTTGAGCCCGGCAACCACATTGGATTTGACCATCTGCAGCATGCTTGACGTCTCTGCGAGACGCAGCGCACCGGGTGGTGGTACCCCGGGGGATTTGCGGGCGGCGGCACGCACGAATGCCTGCGCGCGGGCAACGGCATCGGCGGCAATTCCGTACCAGACGCCGCTCCAGAGCAGATGCGAGCTTGCCAGCATGGACTGCGCCGCGATTTCGGCAAACGGCTTCGGCAGGATCTGCACGGCCGGCGCTTCACCCTTGAACAGGAAGCCATCGGAGCAGGTGCCACGCATCCCGAGCGTATTCCACTCGACGGTGCGTTCGATCGAATACTGATCCTTCAGGAAAACCGTCAGCACCTGATCGGAAGAAGCGGCCTCGGCATGGCTGCGCGAGGTGATCAGGATGGCATCGGCATGGGCGCCGTAGGAGATGACCGTTGCGTCCTTCTCCAGGAAGCAGGTATCGCCTTCGACCCTGATGGCACAGATGCTGTTGCGCAGATTGCCGCCAATACCGCCTTCGGTCGTGGCAGAGGCCAGCAGCAGCTGTTCCCTGGCGATGCGGCGCATGAACTCGCGATGCCAATCGCTGTCGGCACCATGCTCGACCAGGCTCGAAAGCTTGATGTGATGCATGGCGAAGACCATGGCGCTGGCCGCGCAGGCCTGGCCAAGGATCGAGCAAAGCTCGGCGATTTCGGTGATCGAAGCGCCCTCGCCACCAAGGGCGGCGGGGATCTGGATAGACAGCAGCCTCTCGGCGCGCATGGCGTCAGCGGCTTCGCGGGGGAATCGGCCCTCGGTGTCGACGGCATCGGCGTGCTGGCCGGCGATCGCGGCGACGCGCGCGGCTCGCACCGCCAGCGCATCACTTGTCCCAACCTCGTGCAAAGCGACGGCCGCGCTCATCATGCGACCTTTCGATTGTCCAGGATCATGCTGACGGTCTTTTCGATCGCAGCGATGCTGGCGAATGATTTGCGGTTGAGGAGATTATCGGGAAACTCGATGTCGAACGCCTCTTCGATGCCGAGCATCAGCTGAACGGAAGCGAAGGAGGACAATCCCGCCGCATAAAGATCGGCATTGTCTTCAATCTGATCGATAGTAACGGGGAGCGCACCGAACTTGGCCAGCAAATCGCGAATCGTCTTGTTCATAGTCTAGTCCCTTCTCGCAATGGCAAGCATAACCGTAGTTACGCAGTCTTATTATTCGCCAAGAAGTAACAGGGAAAATAGAACACTCCACTAACCGACGTGGTAAATACATGGGACTTATACTTAGTGGGAAATTCCTATATTCAACATCAGCCTAATTGAAATTTACCGAATGTAAGGCATTTAAATTGCCGTTTATGCAGTAATATTTAATATATCTAATATTAAGACCTGCCGGTTTTCGGGAAAGGCGACCACGGCAATAAGGTTAACGTG
Source organism: Rhizobium sp. P44RR-XXIV (assembly GCF_001999485.2). NCBI lineage: Bacteria > Pseudomonadati > Pseudomonadota > Alphaproteobacteria > Hyphomicrobiales > Rhizobiaceae > Rhizobium > Rhizobium sp. P44RR-XXIV. The sequence continues at coordinate 190,057 of NZ_MPVZ02000022.1, forward strand.
CCAAACTCGCCACTACGTTTTATTCGAGAAAACGCATAACAATCAGAGCGTCAGTGAAAGTATAAGCAGGAAAAACGGCTCTAGGCTTCCGGCGGATAGATGTGATCGCCGCCGCGATAGTCCGAAATCGAATAGCAGCCTTCGCCTAGCTCACGAACCGAGCTCCGGCCGATATCCGCCTTGCCGTAGCCGCCGGGAATATCGAGGATGTAGGTGGGCTGGCAAAGGCCGGAGATCCGACCGCGCAATGCCGAGACGATCGCCTGCCCCTCGGCAATCGTCAGGCGGAAATGGCTGGTGCCGGGCGCAAGATCAGGATGATGCAGATAATAGGGCTTCACCCGCGTCTCGACGAAAGCTTTCATCAGCGCCGCCAGCACATCCGGATCATCGTTGACGCCCTTGAGCAGCACCGACTGGCTGACGAGCACGATCCCCGCATCGACCAGCCGGGCGCAGGCGGCACGCGCCTCCTCCGTCAGCTCCCGGGGATGATTGGCATGCAGCGCCACATAAATGGTCTTGCCGCTGGCCTTCAGCGCCGCGATCAGGGCCGCATCGACCCTCGAGGGATCGACGACGGGAACGCGCGTATGGAAGCGGACGATCTTCACATGGTCGATATCGGCGAGCTGCCGCAGGATTTCTTCCAGCCGGCGCGGCGATAGAACCAGCGGATCGCCGCCGGTCAAAATGACTTCCCAGATCTCGCTGTGATCGCGGATATAGGCAAAGGCGCCGTCCAGCGCCACGCCATCGAGAGTCCCAAGGCCCTGCGGTCCGACCATCTCGCGGCGAAAGCAGAAGCGACAATAGACCGGGCAAACATGCACTGCCTTCAGCAGCACGCGGTCCGGATAACGATGGACGATGCCTTCGACGGGACTATGCGCATGATCGCCGATCGGATCGGCGCGCTCTTCGGGCGTGACAAGCAATTCGGCCGCATCGGGCACGAACTGCCGGGCGATCGGATCGGCAGGATCGGCCGAGTCGATCAACCGCACGACCGTCGGCGTCAGCGCAACCGCATAGCGCTCCGCCACCGCTTCCAGCGACAACGCTTTGTCGGCGTCGATCAATCCGGCGCGCTCAAGCTCGCTGATAGTCCTGATCGGACGCATCGAATTCATGCTCCGTACTCCGCGACCGGCGCCCAGAGCACCTGTTCTATGCGCGAGGCCCCGGTTGCCAGCATCACAAGCCGGTCAAAACCGAGTGCAATGCCGCTTGCCTCGGGCATGACGGAGAGCGCCTCCAGAAAATCCTCGTCCAGCGGATAGGTCTCGCCGTAGACGCGCAATTTTTCCGCCATCTCGATCTCGAACCGCCGACGCTGCTCGCCGGCATTTGTCAGCTCGCCGAAGGCATTGGCAAGCTCGACGCCGCAGGCATAGAGCTCGAAACGTTCGGCAACGCGGTGGTCCCCAGCCGAAGGCCGGGCAAGGGCCGCCTCGGAAACGGGATATTCATCAAGGATCGTCGCGCGACCGAAGCCGAGATTGGGCTCGATCTTCTCAACCAGAACCCGGCTGAAGAGATCCTGCCACAGATCATCTTCGGCGACCCGCATGCCATTGCGCCGCATGTCGGCCGCCAGACGCTCCCGGTCGGTAGATCCGTCAAGGCCGATCGAGGCAAAAAGATCGATGCCGGCATAGCGCTCGAAAGCGGCTGCGACGCTTATGCGCTCCGGCGTGAGGAACGGATCGGTCTCGGCGCCGCGATAGGTGAGCTTCTTCGCCCCGACCGTCTCCGCCGCCAGCGCCAGCACCGCGGAACAATCGGCCATCAGCGCCTCGTAGCTCTCTCCGGCGCGATACCATTCCAGCAAGGTAAATTCCGGATGGTGCAGCGGCCCGCGCTCGCGATTGCGATAGACATGGGCAAAGCAGGCGATACGCTCCTCGCCGGCGGCCAGCAGCTTCTTGCAGGCAAACTCGGGCGAAGTATGAAGGTAGAGAGGCGATGCCTTGCCGTCCGTCGTCAGGGCCTCGGTCTCGAAAGCATGCAGATGCGCCTCGTTGCCCGGCGACACCTGCAGCGTCGCCGTGTCGACCTCGATGAAGTCGTTACGCGCAAAGAAGATGCGCAACGCCGCCTGGATCGCATTGCGACCGAGAAGGAACGGCCGCCGGTCCGCATGGACATTGCGGGTCCACCAGGGGGACGCTTTGCTCGTCGTTGGCTTCATTCCTAGCTTTCTTCGGGGCTCAAGCCGCGTTGGGGGTGGCAATTTCCATTGATTTAGGGTAGTTGCGCCCCCAAGCAAACAATTGCTGCGTCTCGGAGAGCATTTCGACAGTCCCTCTACGACGCAAAACGCAGCGTTACAAGGAAGTCTTATGGTCAAGGTCATCGCCTCTTCGGTCCGCAAGGGCAACGTTCTCGACGTCGACGGCAAGCTCTACGTCGTTCTCACCGCTCAGAACTTTCATCCGGGCAAGGGCACTCCGGTCACCCAGGTCGACATGCGCCGCATCGTCGACGGCGTGAAGGTCTCCGAACGTTGGCGCACCACCGAACAGGTCGAGCGCGCCTTCGTCGAAGACGTGAACTTCCAGTACCTCTATGAAGATGGCGAAGGCTTCCACTTCATGAACCCGGCCACCTACGACCAGGTCGTCGTCGATGTCGAAACCATGGGCGACCAGAAGGCCTTCCTGCAGGAAGGCATGACCTGCGTCCTGTCGATCCATGAAGGCATTGCGCTGGCCCTCCAGCTGCCGCGTCACGTCACGCTCGAGATCACCGAGACGGAACCGGTCGTCAAGGGTCAGACTGCTTCCTCTTCCTACAAGCCTGCGATCTTGTCGAATGGCGTGCGCACCCTGGTGCCGCCGCACATCAACGCCGGCACCCGCGTCGTAATCGCGACGGAAGACGTTTCCTACGTCGAACGCGCCAAGGATTGAGCGCTTCAGCTTGATTGCATGAAAAACGCCTCGTCAAACGACGGGGCGTTTTGCGTTTTGGACAGATAAAACTGCGGCGGTTTAACCGCGCTACGGCGTATTGGCTTTTTTCTGATCCTGCTCTTCCGCCGCAGCGGGCGCTGGAGGCGTATCCGTCTCGATGCTATGCTCGTGCGGGGCCAGGGCCTGCAGATGCAGCACCCGCGGTGACATCGCGTGCATATAGGCCTCATTGCGGCCGACATAGATCACGGTGACGTCGGTCATTTCCGCCAGCAATCCGCAGAGCATCGCCTGAACCTCGGACTCCAGCCCTTCGAGGACATCGTCGAGGATAACCCATTTTGGCTTCGCCAGAAGCAGATGCGCAAAGCCGATAGCTTTCTGCTCTTCGGTATCAAGCAGCCGGTCCCAGCGGGCCTGCGTATCGATGCGGCCCTTGAGACGCGTAAGCCCGACCTTCTCCATGGCGGCCTCGACAGCAGCCTCGTCGTAGGCATCCCGATCTTCCGGAAAGCAGATCGCCTCCCTGAGCGTGCCGCCGGGCACATAGGGTGTGTGCGGTACGAACAGCATGTCTTCCGCCGGCGGCAGGCTGACCGTGCCGGAACCGCTATACCATTGATGCGCCAGCACCTCGAACAGCAGCCGGCGGTTCACGCCGTGATCGCCGTTGATCATGATGTGCTCACCGGCATTGATCGTCACCGTTCCCTCGGCAATTTGGAAACCGTTCTCGGTCGCCTCATCGCTGGTCTTGGTCGAAATCTCCATATCGGTCCACACCATCGTACCCGGTGCGGCATTATCGAAGACGAGAGTGTGCGGCATCGGCGTCTTGTCGTCCATTTCCGTCAGGGCCTGGCGGAAATCGGTGACACGCATCAGCGTTGCCCGCCATTCGGCGATCGGGCCGAAATTGGCGACATACCAGCGCAGCGCTGAATTCACCTGATTGAAGGCGCCCACGGCCACCATGAGCTGGCCGAAGGTCAGCCCGCCGGAAAAATATGCGGGCGCCGCCACCAGGATCGGGATGATCAGCACCAGCCAGCCATAACCGGCAGAAACCCAGGTAAGATTGGTATTGGCGATCGCCAGCTGGCGGATGACCGCAAGCACGGCGGAAATATCGAGGTTGATCCTCTTGCGCTCGTTTTCCTCGCCGCCGGCAATGGCGATTGCCGGCATGTGTTCGTTGGCATGCATGAGCGCGAAACGCAGCTCGGCTTCCTTGGAATAGCGATCGGCGTTCAGCCGCACCAGCCGGCGGCCGACGAACTGGCTGAGGAAGGATGCCGAACCAGCGTAAAGGATCGCCGCCCAGACCATGTAGCCGGGGATGGAGAAGCTCGCGCCCTTGAAATGGAAGACCATGCCGCTGGAAAGCTCCCAGAGCACCCCGATGAAGCTCAACAGCAGGATCGTCGCCTGCACCAGCCCGATGGCGAGGCCCGTCGAGCTTTCGGCGAGATTGCGGGCATCCTCATGCAATCGCTGGTCGGGGTTGACGCCGATCAGCCCGGCTGAGGCCAGACGAAGCGCGCGTTTGGCCTGCAGCCATTGGTTCACCAGATCTCGTGCCAGACCCTCGCGCATGTAGAGCGCGGTCATCTGGTTGAGCCAGGCCTGGATGACATTGAGGATCAGAAGCGAGCCGGCGATGATGCCAAAAACGCCGAGCTGATGGAAGAAGGCGGAGATATCGCGCCTTGCCAGCGAATCGTAAAAAGGTGCGTTCCAGCTGTTGAGCAGCACCTGGACGTAGGCGGTGATCATGATGATTGCGAACAGCGCTACGGTCAGGGAAATGATCTTGAAGCGCACCGGTGAATTCCAGAACGCGGAGAACATCATCCTCAGCCGAAAGAAGAGGCTCAAATCGTATCCGACCTGCTCGTTCCCCTGGATATTCGGCTTGGCTTGCGCTTCAACTGCCATCAGCACTTCCCTGCGACGCACGTACCGTCAGTTAACCATGACCCGCCCTCATGTCCATCCTAGCAATAGATCGGTGCGATCACGTTGCTATATACACGGTTTCACGCCTTGAACCGAATAAGGTCAGCAATTAGCTTGCATTCGAAAGATTGAGAAAGCCTTCCGATGCAATTCCAGGGAACAGCAGACTATATCGCCGACAAGGATTTGATGGTCGCAGTCAACGCCGCCATCCGGCTGGAGCGGCCGCTTCTGGTAAAGGGCGAGCCCGGCACAGGCAAGACCGAACTGGCGCGGCAGGTGGCGGGGGCCCTCGGTCTCGACCTCCTCGAATGGAACGTCAAATCGACGACCAAGGCGCAACAGGCCCTTTACGAATACGATGCCGTTTCGCGCCTGCGCGACAGCCAGTTGGGCGACGTTAGAGTTCACGATGTCGGCAATTACATCCGTCGGGGCAAGCTCTGGCAGGCCTTTACCTCGCCAAAAAAATGCGTGCTGCTGATCGACGAGATCGACAAGGCCGATATTGAATTCCCGAACGACCTGCTGCAGGAACTCGACCGCATGGAGTTCCATGTCTACGAGACAGGCGAGACGATCCAGGCCGCGATCCGGCCGATCGTCATCATCACCTCGAACAACGAGAAGGAACTGCCGGACGCCTTTTTGCGCCGCTGCTTCTTCCACTATATTCGCTTTCCCGACATCGAAACGCTCGCCCGCATCGTCGAAGTTCACTATCCCGGCATCAAGCAGGCGCTGGTGCAGGCAGCGCTGACGCAATTCTTCGAAATCCGCGACGTGCCGGGCCTGAAGAAGAAGCCATCGACCTCGGAAGCCCTCGATTGGATCCGCCTGCTGGTCGCCGACGAGGTCGATCCCGCCACCCTGCGTGTCGATGCGAAAAGCGTGCTGCCGAAGCTGCACGGCGCGCTGCTCAAGAACGAACAGGATGTACATCTCTTCGAACGGCTGGCCTTCATGGCGCGCGGGCAGGGCAAGTAGTGCAGGCTCGTGGTGACAGGCCGAAGATGACCGTGCCCAATTCAAATATAAAGCGTGGAGACCATTTTACCTGGACATATGCTCTTTGGTTCATACCGATGTTGATACAGCCTTGGGAAGGTTGGCTTCCCTCTGGTTGGGATTGGTGGAGCATTGATCTTTTAGCGTTTCTCTTACTTTCAATCGCAATTTTAGTTTCGCTTTGCGTCAACTTAATACGCCGCCGCTGGCGGCGAATTTTATCACTCCTGGCAACTCCAGTTTTTCTGCTGATTTTAACCGGCCTTCTTGCTTTTGCTGGCATGACTCCTGACCGTGTCAGGTTTGCAGTCACTCGCGGTGAATATCTTGCTCAGATCAAGCGCAACAACGCGCAAAGCACAGCGCCGCGCTTCAATACATTTGCCTGGGATGATACTTTTATAGCAAAGACTTACGTGACTCTTGTTTATGACGAGAGCGACGAGATAGGCTTGCCTGTCGGTCAGCAATCAGACGCTTGGCGTCAACGAGTTGCAGAAGCGTGTCACAAGAGCGGCAACTGCGTAAAACTTGATTCTGAGCCAGACGAATACATTACCGTAGAGAAACTTAGCGATCATTTCTATCTTTTCGAAGATAGCTTCCCGAACGCCTTTCCGTAGCTATCTGCGACATCACTTTAAGACGGGACCCAAGCCCTTCTTGAACGTCAGTAAGTGACAAACAACATGAAAGCGCGGCCACCAGCCCGCCTCAACGCTTGCCCATTGACCAGCCGCCACGGCAGGTTTATGGAATTTGACTGTGGTGATTTGGCCGGCGGCTTGCAGCCACGTTAAATAAGTCGCTAAAGGGCCGCGTGCGGACCGGTAGCGATTCATATTGCGGCCGGTTTTTTTGCATTTGATCGAGTAAAACGATGCCCATCAAGATTCCCGATACGCTGCCCGCATTTGAAACCCTCCAGAACGAGGGCGTGCGGGTGATGACCGAAACGGTGGCGATCCGGCAGGATATACGCCCCCTTCAGATCGGGCTTCTCAACCTCATGCCGAACAAGATCAAGACCGAGATACAGATGGCGCGCCTCGTCGGCGCATCGCCACTGCAGACGGAGTTTTCGCTGGTCCGCGTCGGCGGCCACAAGGCCAAGAACACCTCCGAAGAGCACCTGTTTTCCTTCTACCAGACATGGGAAGAGGTCAAACACCGCAAGTTCGACGGCTTCATCATCACTGGCGCGCCGATCGAGCTGCTGGAGTATGAAGAGGTTACCTACTGGGACGAGATGCGGCAGATCTTCGACTGGACGGCAACCAATGTGCATTCGACGATGAACGTCTGCTGGGGCGCGATGGCCGCCGCCTACCATTTCCATGGCGTGCCGAAGCATACGCTCAATGAAAAGGCCTTCGGCGTCTATCGCCACCAGAACCTCGCGCCGTCCTCCGTCTACCTCAACGGCTTTTCCGACGATTTCGCCATTCCGGTCTCGCGCTGGACGGAAGTGCGCCGCAACGACATCGAAAAGGTGCCGAGCCTGCAGATCCTGATGGAATCGAGCGAAATGGGGATCTGTCTCGTGCACGAACAGGCCTGCAACCGGCTCTACATGTTCAATCACGTGGAGTATGATTCCACTTCGCTCGCGGACGAATATTTCCGCGACGTGAATGCGGGCGTGCCGATCAAGATGCCGCACAACTATTTCCCGCACAACGACCCGGAAATCCCCCCGCAGAACCGGTGGCGCAGCCATGCGCATCTGTTCTTCGGCAACTGGATCAACGAGATCTACCAGACCACGCCGTATGATCTGGAGGAGATCGGCCAGGAAAGGACCTGAGGCTTGTTCATTCCCTTCTTCCTGAAGCTGAAGGAAGCGAAGGTGCCGGTCACGCTCCGGGAATTCCTGTCGCTGCTTGAAGGAATGGAAGAGGGGATTGCCGACTACGATGTCGAGGCCTTCTACTATCTGGCGCGCACGACGCTGATCAAGGACGAGCGCTTCATCGATCGCTTCGACCAGGTCTTCGCCGATTATTTCCGTGGCGTCGAGGCGATCGGCGGTAGTGCCGACACGGTCGAGGCGACCACCATTCCCGACGAATGGCTGCGCAAGCTGGCGGAAAAGCATCTCACCGAAGAAGAGCGGAAACAGATCGAGGCGCTCGGCGGCTTCGACAGACTGATGGAAACGTTGCGGCAGCGGCTGGCCGAACAGCAGGGCCGGCACCAGGGCGGCTCGAAATGGATCGGCACGGCGGGCACCTCTCCCTTCGGCGCATACGGCTATAATCCGGAAGGCGTTCGCATCGGCCAGGAAACCTCGCGCCACCGCCGCGCAGTCAAAGTCTGGGATCGCCGCGACTTCCAGAATCTCGACGACGGCGTCGAGCTTGGCACCCGCAACATCAAGGTGGCGCTGAAGCGCCTGCGCCGTTGGGTGCGCGAGGGCGCGGCCGACGAGCTGGATCTCTCCGGCACCATTCGCTCCACCGCCGAACACGGCTATCTAGACGTCCAGACACGGCCGGAGCGGCGCAACGCCGTCAAGCTTTTGATGTTCTTCGATGTCGGCGGCTCGATGGACGATCATATCCGCGGAGTGGAGGAACTGTTTTCCGCCGCCCGCTCTGAGTTCCGGCATATGGACTATTTCTACTTCCACAATTGCCCCTACGAGGGCGTGTGGAAGGACAATCGCCGCCGGCGTGTCGATATCACCTCGACGACCGACCTGATCCGCACCTTCGGCCCAGATTACCGCGTCGTCTTCGTCGGCGATGCCTCGATGAGCCCTTATGAAATCAACCAGCCGGGCGGCTCTGTCGAGCATTGGAACAAGGAGGCCGGCAGCGTCTGGCTCAGCCGCGTGACCGGACATTTCCGCAAATGCGTCTGGCTCAACCCCGTGCCGGAAAATTACTGGGGCTACACCACTTCCATCTCCCTCATCCGCCGTCTCATGGCAGACCGCATGTACCCGCTGACGCTCGGCGGGCTGGAGAAGGCGACGCGGGAGCTGTCGCGCTAGGCGCAAGCGCTCCCGCCCTTTCGGCGACGGCAAATGGACTTTCACCTTGCCGCCGCCAGGTCCACTCTATGCGTGAGCTTTGCGATAGGCTGCGACGACGAGCCAGATTGCCGAAAGCAGGAAATAGAATGCGCCGAACCCGACATAGGGGGTGATATCCAGAATCGTCGGCGCGGCAGCGCCAACGGATCGGCTGATCATGAACCCGCCGGCAAGGGCCGATTGCGCGCCGCTCAGGATCATTACCCATTGCGCGCCAAAGTGACGCCAGCGCCTGACCGCCGTGTAAAGCTGCAGGAGGCCCGAGAGGATCGCCCAGATGCCGAACACGGCCAGAACCGCATAGGTGCTGTTGGTGACTGCCACAATCACCGCAAGCGTGGTTATCGTGCTGACCACGACATTCAATGCCTGGGACGGGTTGGCCTTGAGGCCGCCATTGACCCGCGCGTCGACCAGATTGGCGAAGGCGTCCCATGCCGGGTAGATCACGAGCAGGAAAGCAATGAGATGAGATTGCCCGCCAAAGAGAATGGCGGCGGCAATCCAGGCGATCGAGAATATGGCACGCACGAAATAATAGGATCGCAGCCAGCTGGACTGGCTTGAGGACTGGTTTTGCATTGGCAGGCTCCAAGTTGAAATCTACCAACTAGTAGGAAGGCTAAACTTGCCTGTCAACTCACCAGCCGAACACCTCTTTGTGAGAAGCCGAGGCACCAAGGCAATCTTGACAAATTACCTACCAGAAGGTAGGCAGCAGCATGAAATCAATGACTTCGACTTCCGGAAAGATTCTCGACACCGCGCAATCCCTCATCATCGCGGGAGGCTACAACGGCTTCAGCTACGCCGATATCTCGGCGGCGATCGGCATCCGGAAGGCGAGCATCCACCATCACTTTCCGACAAAGGCCGAGCTGGTCACGATATTGGTTGACCGCTACAGGCAGCAAGTGGACGGGGGTTTGAATTCTCTTCGCGAGCAGGTCTCAAGCCCTGCCGAACAATTGCAGGCCTATCTGAATTTCTGGCAAACATGCATTCGCGATGCCTCGCTGCCCTTCTGCGTCTGTGCCATGCTGGCTGGCGAGATGCAGATGCTGCCGGAAGAGGTCGCGTCACGCGTCCGCGCCCATTTCCATAGTCTGGCGGGATGGCTGACCTCAGTTCTGAAGACTGGCACAGAGCAGGGCCTGTTCCAGCTCGACAAGCGGCCGGAAGAAGAGGCGCAAATGCTGATGGCATCGGTACATGGGGCAATGCTCTCCGTGCGGGCTTTTGGCGACCCCGGACTGTTCAGCACAATCGTCAGCCCGCAGATCACCAGGCTGCTGGCCCCAGCTCGCTAAAGAACTGCCGGGTCGAAGTAGCTCGCAGACATCTGTGTTCAGAGCCAAGAGCCGCAACTGGCGGCACTCGCACGAAGCGCCGAAGCAAAATGCATCACGCCTGTCGCACGCACTGCACATTTGCAGCGCAGTTTAGCGCTTCGAAGCCCGCGAGATAAAGCCGGGCCGAGGCTTGATCGGTAACCCTGCGCCCCTAATTTCCATGTCGAACCGGTTGCGGAACGGCACGAATGGGGGCAGGGTCTGGCCTCGTATTTCGAGAGCAATGGATGAGCTGATATGACGGAAAGCACTTTGCAGCGGGAAGTTTTTGGGACGACGGCGGATGGGGATACCGTCTACCGCGTCAAGATCGTCGGTGGCGGGCTGACGGCGCATATCATGTCCTGGGGCGCGGTCATCCAGGATCTCCGGCTTGATGGCCACAGCCCGGCCCTTCTCCTCGGCTTCGACGATTTCGCTGATTATCCGGCCCATTCTTCCTATTTCGGCGCCACGCCGGGCCGCTGCGCCAACCGTATCGGCGCCGGTCGCTTCACGCTGGACGGCAAGCAATACCAGCTCGAACTCAACGAAAAGGGCGTCACGCATCTGCACGGCGGCAAGGACAATATCGCCAAGCGCAACTGGACGATCGTCGAACATGCTGTCGACCGCGTCGTGCTGAAGATCGTCGATCCCGATGGCCGCGCCGGCTATCCCGGCAATTGCACGATCCAGGCGACCTATTGGGTGCATGGCAACGGCGAATTTTCGATCACTTATGAATCGACCACCGACCAGCCGACCCTCGCCAATGTCTGCCAGCACGCCTATTTCAATCTCGACGGCCGCGACGATGCGCTGGGCCACGACATCATGATCGCCGCCGATCACTATACCCCGACGGATGAGAAGCAGGTGCCGACGGGCGAAGTTCGCTCCGTCGAAGGCACGGTGTTCGATTTCCGCGAGATGTCGCCGATGAAGCGGTTCGAAGGATCAGAGCAGGCGCTCTACGATCATAATTTCTGCCTCTCGACCGAGCGCACTGCCAAGCGCTCCGTCGCGCTCGCCCGCAGCGTCAATTCCGGCGTGTCGCTGGAAGTGCGCACCACCGAGCCCGGCGTGCAGTTTTATACGGGCTTCAAGCTCAATGTTCCGGTTCCGGGCCATGACGGCCGCAAGATCGGCCCCTTCGCCGGCTTCTGCCTGGAAACGCAGGTCTGGCCGGACGCCATCAATCATGAAGGCTTCCCCAATGCCGTGCTCCGCCCGGGCGAGGTATTGCGGCAGGAAACGGATTATATTTTCACCAAGAACTGAAGCGGGCATGCCCAGCTTTCCTGACATTCGGCCGGGCGTCCCAAGCGCCCGGCCGATTATTTTTAGGCCGACGGACAGATTCACCTTGTGAATTGGTTCTAAATAGGTTCTATATGGACGTCATGGATAGAACCAGTTTGATCGCTGAATTGAACACCCGCGGTCTCAGCGACGGGACCGGCAGCGGGCCGCTGTACAAGCGACTGGCACAGGCGTTGACGGGCCTTATCCAGGAAGGCCTGCTGAAACCGGGCACGGCTCTGCCGGGCGAGCGCGATCTCGCCGGGGCACTGGAAATCGGCCGCGTCACGGTACGCACCGCCTACCGCGACCTGCTCGCCTCCGGTGTCATCGAATCCCGCCACGGCAGCGGCACCTTCGTCTCACAGCATGTCGAGCGCATCGAACAGCCGCTCTGGCGCCTCTCCTCCTTCTCCGCCGATATGCGCTCGCGCGGTCGCGAGCCGGCGGCCCGCGTCTTGTCGCGCACCATCAGCGCGCCGGCGCCGGAAGAATCCT
>NZ_MPVZ02000021.1:0-150006 GCF_001999485.2 Rhizobium sp. P44RR-XXIV
GACGACAGCTTGATGCATCAACCAAAGGCTGATGCGGGCAAAGACTGCATTTGTCTTGCCGTTACCGAGGCGCCGCTACGATTCAAGAGCAGGTTTTTGCGGTTGATACAGCCAATCCTCGGGATCTAACGCTCAGTATTATCGATCCAAAATCGCGAACGTGCTCACAAGCTTTTTGCACGATTTTTCTTAGATTTTTGAACCGGAGCGGCTGTCATTCGTAGAATGCCCTACCGAGCCAAGAGGCAGGCATTGAGAGGAGATGATTATGAAGTTTTTCTAGTAGTTTCGGCAGTCGCGTTGGTCAGCATGATGACGGGCAGCTTGGCTGCGTATGCCGCCAACCCTAAGGTCGGTGGCGCCGCGATGTTCGAGGACAAGAACATCATCGAAAACGCCGTGAATTCGAAGGATCACACGACGCTCGTCGCTGCCGTCAAGGCTGCAGGCCTGGTGTCGACGCTTGAAGGGAAGGGGCCGTTTGCCGTGTTCGCTCCGACCAACAACGCCTTTGATGCGCTTCCCAAAGGGACCGTCGAGAGGCTTCTCAAGCCCGAAAACAAGGACAAGCTCACGAAAATTCTGACTTGCCACGTGGTCGCAGCTGATGCGATGGCCAGCACCCTCGCCGGGATGATCAAGAATGATGGCGGCGAACATGACATCAAGACCGTCGGTGGCTGTGTTTTGAAGGCCAAGGAAAACATGGGCAAGATCACGCTCACCGACGAGGCGGGAGGAACTGCTACCGTGACGATCGCTGACGTCAAGCAGTCGAACGGCGTTATCCACGTCGTCGATAAAGTTCTCCTTCCCAAGATGTGACGGGAAGCGCCGCGCCGAGTTATCGGCCCGGCAATCTTTCAAATTAAGTTACGTCATCACTTTTTTCTGCATCACTTGTGTTCGAACGCCAGCCGAGCTCTGCGCATAAATCTTCACCGGCAGCAACGCCAGCGCGGAGACTTTCAAAAGGCCCTTTCAATATCGTGGTTTTTCCACGGAAAGCGACGATCACGGTCTTTGAGACTGGATCATAAAATACAGTCATTCCGTCTTCATAGTTCATTGATAACCTCTTTCCAGAAAGGGCCGGCGGAATGGCCGCCGGCCCACGCGGACCCGATATCGATCCGCGTCAGCTCCTGGGGTACGGAGCCGGTTCCATCGCTGTGGGGCTTTGCAATGGAACTGCCTTGTTACGGAATGCTCGATCCTTGGATCAAATCTGAAGGAGATTTATAGGGTCAGCAATCATTCCTTTGGTGGACCGCGGGATAGCAGCCGTTGCAAAGTCCGTCGATGCAGACGCAAAAGCCGCGCCGTCAACGACATGTTGTTCCCGGTGTCAGTAAACACGCTGTTGATGTGTTCCCAGCGGACCCGTTCTGCGGACTTTAGGCATGGCGCCTCCGTTTGGCTCAGTTGAGGGTAAACTCCAAGCACCTCTAAAATCTCATCCACATCCGCGGGTTTGCTTAAGAACTCGGTCGCACCAAGTTTCACCGCGGATACAACAGCGCCGACGTGGCCGTATCCAGTAAGCACAAGCGACTTGGTGTTGGGCGATACTTCCTTGCAAAGCTTCACGAGTTCAAGACCGCTGTCGTCGCCGATGCGCAGATCAGTTATCAGTATATCGAGGCAACCGCGATTGATTACGGCGCCCGCTCTCTCGATTGTTGTGCAGATTTCGACATTCAAACCACGCTCTTGTAGAGCCTTGCCAAGTCGATGCGCGAAAACGTGGTCGTCGTCTACCAAGAGTGCGTTCAGACTTGTCAGTTCCGTAGTTTCAACATGTGATATGGGCCGATCGGGTGTTCTTTCCATTGCTTCCTCCTACGGACGCCCTTGGGGCTGCAGCCGATGGTGCTCGGTGTGTTGTTGATCACGGTTATTGGGGGCATCGCCTTCGCGATCTTGCTGAACCAGGATAATCTATGGGCAGGGCATCGTCCGCATCCTGGTGATCGCGCCGTTCTTCGTCATGCCGACGGTCGCTGCGCTTGTCTGGAAGAACATGTTCATGAACCCGGTCAACGGGCTCTTCGCGCATCTCGCCAAGCGCTCGGATTGCAGCCCTATGACTGGCTGGCGAATGCGCCGCTGTTCTCGATCATCCTGATCGTTGCCTGGCAGTGGCTGCCCTTCGCGACGCTGATCATGCTGACGGCCTTGCAGTCGCTCGACGAAGAGCAGCAGGAAGCCGCCGAGATGGACGGCGCCGGCGTTGTCTCGAAATTCATCTATATCGTGCTGCCGCACATGGCCCGCGCCATCACCGTGGTCATCCTGATCCAGACGATCTTCCTGCTGTCGGTCTTCGCCGAAATCCTGGTCACCACCAATGGCGGTCCCGGCACGCAGAGCACCAACTTGACCTATCTTGTCTATGTGCAGGCGCTTCTGCAGTTCGATATCGGCGGTGCTTCGGCAGGCGGTATCGTCGCTGTCATCCTCGCCAATATCGTCGCGATCTTCCTTGTCCGCCTCGTCGGCAAGAATCTGGAGGCGTAAGATGGCTCGCAAAGTCACCACACAGCGCAAGGTCATCATGACCGCGATTGCCTGGACGCTCGGGATCCTGATCTTCTTCCCGATCCTCTGGACCTTTCTGACCAGCTTCAAGTCGGAAGCCGATGCGATCGCCTCGCCGCCGCAGTTCCTGTTCTTCCACTGGACGACCGAGAACTATGCGGAAGTACAGAGCCGCTCGAACTATCTGGCTCACTTCATGAACTCGGTGATCATCTCCTTCGGCTCGACGCTGATCGGCCTGATCATCGCCATCCCGGCTGCCTGGGCCATGGCGTTCTCGCCGACCAAGCGCACCAAGGATGTCCTGATGTGGATGTTGTCGACGAAGATGATGCCGCCTGTCGGCGCGCTCATCCCGATCTACCTGATGTTCCGCAATACCGGCCTGCTCGACAGCCGTCTGGGTCTGGTGATCGTGCTGACGCTGATCAACCTGCCGATCATCGTCTGGATGCTCTACACCTACTTCAAGGAAATCCCTGGCGAAATTCTCGAGGCCGCCCGCATGGACGGCGCCTCGCTCGCCAAGGAAATCATCTATGTGCTGACGCCGATGGCGGTGCCGGGCATCGCTTCGACGCTGCTGCTCAACATCATCCTTGCCTGGAACGAAGCCTTCTGGACCCTCAACCTCTCCGCCTCCAAGGCGGCGCCGCTGACGGCCTTCATCGCTTCCTATTCCAGCCCCGAAGGCCTGTTCTATGCAAAGCTTTCGGCAGCCTCGACAATGGCGATTGCCCCGATCCTGATCCTCGGCTGGTTCTCGCAGAAGCAACTCGTCCGCGGCCTGACGTTCGGCGCGGTGAAATAAGACGACAGGGAGAGAAACATGGGCAGCATTACCCTTCAGAAAGTCTCGAAGGTCTTCGGCGAAGCCAAGGTCATCCCTTCGATCGATCTCGATATCCAGGACGGCGAATTCGTCGTCTTCGTCGGCCCGTCGGGCTGCGGCAAGTCCACGCTGCTCCGGCTGATCGCCGGGCTTGAGGATGTCTCCGCCGGTAAGATCGTCATCGACGGCAAGGATGCCACCGAAAAGGCGCCGTCCGAGCGTGGCCTGGCGATGGTGTTCCAGTCCTATGCGCTCTATCCGCATATGAGCGTGCGCAACAACATCGCCTTCCCGCTGAAGATGGCGGGTATGGACAAGGCCGAGATCGACAAGAAGGTCTCGGATGCCGCGCGGGTGCTCAACCTCACCGACTATCTGGAGCGCAAGCCGCGCCAGCTTTCGGGTGGCCAGCGCCAGCGCGTCGCCATCGGCCGCGCGATCGTCCGCCAGCCGTCGGCCTTCCTGTTCGACGAACCGCTGTCGAACCTCGATGCCGCGCTGCGCGTCAATATGCGCATCGAGATCAGCGAGCTGCACCAGCAGCTTAAGACCACGATGATCTACGTCACCCACGACCAGGTGGAAGCCATGACCATGGCCGACAAGATCGTGGTGCTGAATAAGGGCAATATCGAGCAGGTCGGCTCGCCGCTGGAGCTCTACAAGAACCGCGCAATCTCTTCGTCGCCGGCTTCATCGGCTCGCCGAAGATGAATTTCGTCAAGGGCCAGACGGCAGCACAGCTCGGCGCGCACACGATCGGCATTCGTCCGGAGCATGTGATGCTGTCGAACGAGAGCGGTGAGTGGAAGGGCAGGGTCACGGTCGCCGAGCATCTTGGCTCCGATACGTTCCTGCATATCGACGTCGATGGCATTGGCCCGGTGACGGCACGTGGCGGTGGCGAGTTCGCGGCCAAGGCGGGCGACACCGTCTACCTGACGCCGGACAAGACGCTCATTCACAAATTTAACGAGGAAGGACTTAAGCAATGAACGGACGCCTTGAAGGGAAATCCGCATTGATAACTGGATCCGCGAGAGGTATTGGCCGCGCCTTCGCCGAAGCCTACGCGCGTGAAGGAGCCACAGTTGCAATCGCGGATATCGACATCAAAAAAGCAACCGAAACAGCACGTGATATTGGTCAGCGGGCGTATCCGGTTAAGATGGATGTGACAGATCAATCCTCGATCGAAGCGGCCATCCACGCCGTTGACGACAATACTGGCGGAATCGATATCCTAATCAATAACGCAGCAATTTTCGATCTTGCTCCGATCGTCGATATAACACGTCCAAGCTTCGAGAAATTGTTTGCGATTAACGTGGGCGGGTCGCTGTTTACAATGCAATCGGCGGCGAGATCTATGATTGTGCGAGGACGTGGGGGAAAGATCATCAATATGGCTAGCCAAGCGGGGAGGAGGGGTGAGGCGTTGGTCGCCGTTTACTGTGCGACCAAGGCCGCAATCATTAGTTTCACACAATCGGCAGGGCTGGACCTCATAAAATTTGGTATCAACGTCAATGCGATTGCACCAGGCGTCGTCGATGGAGAGCATTGGGACGGCGTAGATGCTCTGTTTGCCAAGTACGAGAATCGACCTTTAGGAGAAAAGAAAAAGATGGTTGGCGCGGCAGTGTCATTCGGCCGCATGGGCACCGCACAAGATTTGGTAGGAATGGCCGTGTTCTTGGCAAGTCAGGAAGCCGATTATATTGTTGGCCAAACTTATAATGTGGATGGTGGGAACTGGACCACTTGATGAAGCTCGTTGGCGTTCAGATCGCGGCCCTCCAAACACGTTGATCGCCTAGCCGAACCTGTTAGTCCAATGGGGAGCGCTCCAGGATACCATGATTCCAAGAGGGTCTTCATAATGCGACGAGTTCCATAAACTGGATTATGCGATTCAATTCCTGATTGAAGTATTGGCCGCTTATTTCTTGGCGGTACGGGCGCTCCGCTTTCTCTTAAGCCGTTATTTAATCACACTTTATTTACTATTTTCGCACCAACCTTCTGCGCATCCTACACACGCAGGAGCTGCTTTTTTCTTTTCGCCCGGACATTCTCGGTATATAAAGCTGTCACCAAGCAGCGCCGACTTCGCTCTGACGGACGAGGAGTCGTCTGTGGCAGTTTCCCCATTGCTTCGATGAGGACGAGAAGGGACTCCACGGCACCGATCGGAAGGGCATCACAAGGCGGAGGGCCCGCTGTGCATATGGGAAAACTGAACACATTTGAGCGTCTGAACCATTGGAAAAGAACGGGAAGATATTTGTCGCTCCGCCCAAGGACGGCAGCGACTTCAAAGAACTGTTTAAGCAGTTAGCTGCTGTGGGTGCGGGCCGTCCGGTCGGCATTGACGGCTTTCCACAGGGGCCATGGACTCCGGAGCTCCTGGCAGAGGCGATTACGCAGATCGACTCCAATCGGGCCGGAGTCGATTTACGCACGGTCCAACTATGGTTTCAAGAGAACGACAAGGGGATCAGCCCTTCCAATATCAACTGGTTGGCTCGGATCTTCGGCTGCGATGATAGGGAAGCGACGAGCGAATGGCTCCTGGAGCTTAGCGCGGCTCAAGCTCGTCTCACTGCCAAGAGACGAGGTTTAAAGAAAGCGACTTCTGCTGCAGATCCCGGCCCGGTGACCGGGCAAATTCAGATGCAGCCTGCGGACGCCGAGGGACAAGACGACGAGCGCGTTCCGCAAAAAAAAGGCCTCAGCTTGGCCCAACGAACGGAGGCGCTTTTTGGTAGCGGATCTCCCTTGAACCTCCCCGCGTCCACATTCGCTGGCGCCTCTGCCCTCGGATTTTTGTCGTACATCGTGGGGATACACAGCGTTACATATAGTCGGCCAGATGGGGTCGTAAAGCAGGTCGGCTTCCTGTGGGCTCCGAACTGGACGTTCCTGTTCATGATACTTTTACCGCTATTTTTTTCGTTTGTGACAGAGCTGCTACTCCTTTGGAAACAGGACGCGCGCTACAGGCTGTTGGCGCAAACAAACAGGTTTGAACGCAAGGTCTCCTGGGCGCGCAACGTCCAGGCTTATTCTTACTCGTACGCGGCGGTTTTCGTGATTTGCGTGATATTCGCCGGTGTTTTTCAATGGATTGGCGTGTGCTTGATCCCACTGTTGCAAGGTGGTGGCGACTACGCCACGAGTTGGGGCACGGTGGCAAACGTACAACCTGATCTCATATCAGTGCCGGTGGAGATCGTTTTCACTGGGCTCGCGTACCTGTACATGTGCCTCTGCTTCTATCTGTTCTTCGCGGGTCTTATTTTGCTCCACACGATCATCCACGATTTCTGGAGAATAGAAGAAGGATTGATGCCGCTGCTTGGAGGGGAGCATCATCCAGACTGCGTAGTCCGCATCAGAGTCATGCGGGGAATTTTCCGGTGCACCATCGTTGGTATCCTCGTTGCCATATGTATGAAAGTTCAAAGCTCATACCTGAGCTCGGACGGAGCGGATATTGTAACCTGGATAGTCCACGATTTGTTTTCGGTCGTATATCGTGACCATCACGCCGCCAACACCTTCGGCTACAGAATGCCGACGCACTACAGCAGTCTCCTTGTCGCCATTTCGGCGTGTGTCGTCTTTCTTTACGGCTCCATCCGCCTGAACGTCGGAGCGCGGTTCCGTGAGGCTTTGTGGAAGATGTCGGCGGTCGTTGGCCTGCTCTTCGCCACTTATTTGTTGATCGATGCCTTTGACGGCTTTTCAATCATTCTCATCGCGGGAGTGCTGGTTGCGACATACGGCCTCTTTGATCCAGAGTTCGGGCTGCCGCGATCGCGCAAATCGGAGAGCAATCAGGGTGTATCATAGGTGGCTGGATCGTTGGGACGAACGTCGAGCCCAACGCGGTGAAGAAGTTAAGGAAGCGACGGATTTCATCCTCGACTCCGGCCGCGCCTTCCCCGGTGCGGAGGAGGCAGACTCTCTCGAGGAGTTTTGTGTCCTTGCGGACCACGCTGTGTCCGATCCAAGCTTTTACGATGAGCCGGGACGGAGCGTGCAAGGGTTTGAAAGGCACGACGGGTGGCTCACGTTCCCTTCGGAGATCGCCACCGACGTGGACGAGAACAACACCGTTTGGGCAAAACTCACCGAAAGTGGCTCGCGCGATCAGGTTCTGGTCATTTTCCATCATTGGAATGCCCGCGCCCGACAACGCCAGATCGCCGGATTCTTCTCGAAACGTGGGATCACGGTCGTGGAGATTGCTATGCCCTATCATTTCGAACGCAGCCGACCCGGCGCGCTGTACGCCGATTATATGCTCAGCTCAAATCTCGGCCGCACGATCCAATCTGTAAGGCAGGCTGTATGGGATGGGCGGAAACTCATCCGGTGGCTGAAGAGCGAAGGCTACGGAGAGATCTCGGTTCTTGGCATGAGTCTGGGTTCGTGGGTGGCGGGTCTGATCGCAGCGCATGAACCGGCCGTATCGAAAGCTTCGCTGTTTTTGACGGCTGGAAGTCTTGCAGACATGGTTTGGACTGGACGCGCGACGCGCTCGATCCGCGAGAGCTTAGAACCGGCCATTGGACTCACGGATCTGCGGAGGGCATGGGGTCCGCTGAATTTGGAGAATTTCGCGCACAAATTGGCACGGCCCGAACTCGCGCTTCACGTGGTCTTCGCAACAAGAGACAAAGTAGTGTTGCCCGCGCTAACCAAAAGCTTCATCCGAAAACTGCAACAAGCAGGAGCGAAGCCGAGCGTTCTGAAGCTGAACTGCGGTCACTATTCGCTCGCGACGCCCCCGTACATTTTCTTGGCAGGTTGGAGCCTGAAGCGTTTTTTGTCGCGCGCCGCTACATCATAGATTGAGACGTCGAGACGCCCACGTACATGAGCCGGTTGGTTTTAGCGACCCGTCTTTGCATGTACTTTGGACAATCCCCTTACCCGGAGAATTTCCTGCCAAGCCCGGAAGCCAAGAATTTCATCTGGGGCCAGACTCGAGGCCCAAAAAAAGGAAATCTTCCCCGAGCCGTCTCTGTAAAAATTCGAAAATATTAACAAGGACTTGCTGGCGCCATTTCGTTTCGTTTCGGTTGGTTTCGCATCATATCGTGCAATCTGCGGTAATCGTCGTTTTTATCAATTATCAAAAACTGGAAGGCGTCTCGCAACTCAGTCGCGGTTCGGACTAACCCAATGTTACACGGCCACCGACTGCGGATTGCAGCGTTTGAAGGAAGCGAAGCCGGTATGAGAGCAGCTATGGAGACGGTCGTACTCGACGATCGCGGCATTCAAAGACGAGAGGGTTCAGTTGGCTTAGTCATTTTTGAGCGTGATGACTTGCTGCTACGGCACAGGCCGGAGTTTGGAGACCAGACGCTGGGAGATATCGACACAAGATTCCTGGCAATGCTTCAGGAGTTGCGCGACATCAACATCCGCTTCGGGTTCATTTCGTACCATACGGCTTCCCCATTCGATCGTAGCGCACGCATTGATAGTGCAACGCTTACGCGGTTGCTCGACGATCTTCTGAAGGTCTCGGGCGCCGTACCCGACTTCTGGATGGAGGCGATCCATTCACCGAGCCAGGGTCAAACCCGGCACTGGCCCTCGACCTCTGACCTCGATGTGATATTGAAACTGACTGAATGGTATGAAGTCGATCCGACGATGACGGTCGTGGTGCGCAAAGGAAATTTCTCTCGTTTCAGCAAAAAGACGCCTGTTTTCACGGAAATTCTTTATCCAGGATCAAGTGCCGCTGGCTCCTCCGACATCGATACGCAGGCCACAATGGTCTGGCTTAAAACGACGATCAAGCACGCTTTGAAACTGCCGTAAGTCTCATTTCGGCATCAGGGCCAGTTCTACAAAAGCGGCCTTGCTCACGCAGGCCATTCAGCTACCGGCTTCGATCCCGATCCTTATACTGTGGTGGGCGAAGTTTGATCGATTTTGACTGATCGCGGTCACGCCGTTGATTACCTTGGCGTTCCGTGCGATTTTTCTCAGAGCTATCGTGGTCGGCATTTGAGCGTGCTATGCGGGATTGATCGACGGTACGGTTGCTCGAAGTCTTGTTATCGAGTCCCTGCTCCGCTACGTGGTCGCGACCAGTCGCAGACTTCGTTTCCAAGCTATCCGAAGAGCGTTTCGCCTTACCGACCTCTGCGCGATCTCGATTCTTGGTTACACGAGAGTCGAGTTGCAGCCCGACGACCTTGCCGATGACATTGGTCGCTTGCTCGAAGAGCAGCCGATCGGCGGGATTGGCAATCTTTGCCGCAACGCTGAGGGCAGTGGTCGCCAGCATCTCCTTCGCCGCTTTCGACTGAGCAGCACTGATGGGTGTGGATCGCAGCATGTGTTCTTCTCCTTTCATTCTGGTAGGATCATGTCCGTCGCGCACGGCTACTTCCAACCGACGGTATTCGCGCTGCAGGCCGAGCGACAGATCGTGGCTCAGTTCCCGCGCCGTGCTCGGTGCACTTCGGTCCTTAGCAATGCCTTCCAGCATTTGGATGGCGCGCCCAACTGAGTGTCGGGTCTGATCAAACCGCTTCCTCGCGTCTTCCAGCTTCGGCGCGGTGGGCGTGTCGCGAAGCTTGGAGATCACCTTGTCGACAACATTCGTGGGTGCTGTCGCGCCCATGCGGTGAAACATCTCCCATTCCCATCGTTTGATGGGCGGTGGACCAGCACGCTCGACACGCTTTTGACGATCAATCGCTATTCCGCGCTCCCGCGCCTTTTCGGCGAAGCGGGTGCGCCACTCGGTGAAGTCGCGGATATTGGGGTTGAGCATCTTGCCGCTGGCATTGCGTAGCGCGACGATCACATGCAGATGCGGATGCTTCTCAAGGTCGTTGCGATTGTGGACAGCATAGGCATATCGGTGGCCGGAGAACTGCTCTTTTAGAAAGTCACGACCAGCCAGGACAAATCGGTCACGGTCGACATTGGCTGGGCCCGACAACAACAGATGCATGAAATCGCGCGGCTGACGGGTCTGCATCAGCGCGGCGACTATCTTACTCTCGACCGTAAGCTGCTTATGATCGCTTGTCGTCATCTCGCGCCGGTCCGTGGCTTGATAATAGCGGCCGCTCCTGCCCGGGCGCTCCTCGATGTGGGCCTTCGTCGAAAGCGTGACCTCCGCGCCTTGCCGCTGCATCGCATGGAGCGTCGCGGCCAGCCCCTTCGGACCGCTCGAAAACTCCACCGGATAGCGCGAGACTGGCGCCACTCCTTCCATCCGCAATGCTCTGTCCACACGCGCATCGATCGCGTGCACGTCATCCATTTCGGCGGCTATGCGATTCTGGCTGCCCCGATCGGATCGGTCCCTTTTCTCGTGCGCGATCACCAGCGCCAGGTTCAGACGGGTTTGTCCCTTTACGCCCTCGCTAACGCTGAACGCGTAGGTCCGATCGGAATCACCAACATCGCGGAACCCGTCGGACGCAAGCGAACTCAATGCGCGGGCAACGTGTTCCCGGTCGGTACTCTCCAGCTCATAGGTCAACCGTAAAACGTCCTTGCTTCCTTTCCTGTTTCCGAACTCCCGCTCCCAGGATCGGACTTCTTCGCTAAGATCGGTGACCTCACGGCCATCCTGATCATGTGCCTTTTCCTCCTTGCTTTGATAGGCAAGCACGTTGCGAGCCGAGGCCGCACCTGCTCCATACGACAACACCTTGACGACGACGGCGTTATTGCCACTCGCCCGACTTAAGGCTGTCGCCGCGCCGGCGTTCCGCCCAACCGAGGGGACCCCCACCTTTGCCCTCACCGGCGCCTTTTTGGTTCCACCGCCACCGCCGCCGCGGCGTCGAAGCTCATCCTCGATGAGGTCGAAATAGCTCGGTAGTCTGCGGCCTTCAGGCTTAGACCCCGAGCGACTTCTGGAGAGGTCGTTCATCGTGTTTCCTGATCAGGTCGGCGATAAAAGTGGATGGTCTCACAAAGGCTGCATCGCGGATCGAATCCACGGCGGCCATCACCTCGCCCAGCTTGGTCATGATGGCGGCGGCGAGGATGGCTTGGTCGCGCTCTTCCGACAGAAACTCCTCGTTCCGGAAGGCGAGCTCGCGGAGGAACTGGTGCATGTTTGCCAGCTGCCGTTCGTGCTCTTCGAGGATCGCAGGTATATGCATAATCTCCCTGGTGACGATGAGCTTTGCGACAAGATTGACGGAAATATCGAGCCGGCCGGCAAGCAGCTCCACGTTGCTCAGGACATGGGCCGGTAGACGGAACATGACGGCCGGTTCGCGCATCTGCCTACAGCCCCCTCGCCTTCAGCGCTTCGAGGATCAGTCTGTGGGTCGCCGATGAGAGCTGCTCATGCCGTTCCAGCGATACGCGGAAAATCTTCGTCAGCACGTCATCGTCGAGGTAGAGGGAAATACGCTTCCTCTTCACGGATCCCGTAATTTCGTCGGCTTCTATCGCCTGCTCTTCCGGAATTTCTCTTCTGGCTGGAGGACGGCCGAGCTTTGACCTTGGCTCCGTATTGACGCTCGGCTCCTGCGCCTGGGGAGGATCCTCCGGCATCAGCTTGTCGAGATCGAGGCTTGTCGGCATGTAGGAGGTCGCATCCTCCTCCACGTCCCTCGCCTGATCCTCTCTCGATCGGGCAAGGGCGAGAATATTGCCAGCCGGCGTTCTTTCCCTCGACATCGCGCTCAGGCAGCCTCCGCCTGCAGAAGGCCGATGAACTCGTTATTGATCTTTTTTACGAGATCTATCGCGTCAAGCACGCTTTCTGAGGCGCGCCGCTTGGCCGACGGCGTCAGCGTCGGATTGTTCTCGATGCTGGCGAGCTTGGAATAGAGCGACCCGAAGCCGGCGCCGACATCGCTGAAATGATTGCTCTTCCGAATGACCGTGTCGACCATCGGAATTCGGCCGCTTGTCAGGATGGCATGGACTTCCGGAAGGGAGCGATTGTGCTTGAGGGCGATCATGTCCACGTAGTTCCAGATCGCCGCATATGGAATTGGACCCTGCACCCGCTTCCTGGAAATCTCCTTGAGGATCGTCGCCACCTTGATGGCTGAAGTCGCGGCCGTCGGTTCGGGTATGACAGGAATGAGGACTGCATCGCATTCGTGATAGACCTCGATTGCCCGCTGGTGAACGTATCCGCCGACATCGTAGATTCGAATATCCGCCGCAGGTGCCTCCGCGAGGCGATCTGCAAACCGGTCATCCGGCGCGACCCGCAGATGCAGCAGCGTGCCGTCGGTGGGGAGCAATCCCCGTTTTATGGAGACATTGTACCACCGCGTCGACGATTCCTGCTCGTCGCAATCGATGAGCAGTGTCCTGTGGCCCTGCTGGGCGAACTCGGCTGCAAGATTGACGTTCAAGGTTGATTTGCCGGCGCCACCCTTGAAGGTCGAGATCGCGAGCGAAAGTGGTTTTCCTGTCATGGAGCCCTCAGCCTCGAAGATTCGCTTGGCTCTGCGCCTGCTGGCGGGCCGCGACCAGATCATCGTTGAGCCTGTTGGCTTCGCGCTCCCGGGCTGCATCTGCCTTGGGATCGCTCCCCGGCCAGAACTTCAGGATCGGCAGGAAAAGGAGCACGAAGAAGGTGATTGTCGCGCCTTTGAACCAGTGGGACTGCTCGTAAAGGTCCGCCGCCCATTGCCAGAGCGCCCGCGTCCATTCCGTCGGTAGCAAGAGGTAAGATAGCGTCAGCGCAAGGCCGTAGGCCAGGAAGGCGGCGATCACCACACAGGCAGCCGTGACGACCAGAAGGTTGGCGACTAAGACCAGAAACCACATTGCCCTGAAGGGAAAAGTCACGACCCTGATGGCCTTTCGATGTGCTGACATCTACCTTCTCCGTGCGCACATTTGAGTGTCAGACCAAACATATCGCAATCCTCGCGGTATTTCCAGACTTGCACTGCAGTATAATTTTGTGCATGCTTCGCGACAGCCAATTGATGACGGATTCACGCATGAACCCCGGCGCGCGGCGGCTTACTCGCCTCCTTTTTTGCACCATTGCATGCACGCAGGACGCCCTGGCGATTGCCGCGGAGGACGATGCTGCTTCGAGAGTCGTCAACTCCTATCAGAAGGCTTACGCAGAGGGGCGCGATCTGATCCCTCCTCCCGAAACAATCCTCGATACCTCATCGATAGTCGAGCGGCTCGACCTGCAAACGATCATGCCTGAGGGCGCCCTGAGCGGGAGCGCGTTTCTTGCCTCCGATGGGACCATCGTCAAACTGGCGGGTGTCCAAGGCTGTCTCTCGGTCGAAGAGGTGGAATTCGCTGGCCTGCGGACGACATGCGCGATGGTTTCACTCGCCGGTTTGACCGCCACGCTCGGCGAAGCCAAGGCGGTCGCTGGCAACGCATTTCCGTGCCATTTCCTCGGGCAAAACACAGGCACGCCGACTGTGCGCTTTGCCGAGTGCTTTTTCGTGAAGGACGGCGACGCACAATCGCTTTCGGAGGTGCTTATCGCCAAGGGATTGGCGTTTGCTGCCCGTGACCGTGCCGGCCGCGCGATATTCCCGGAATATGCGCAGGCAGAGGAAAACGCGAAGAGAACAAAGACTGGAATCTGGGCGAACGCCCACTTCACGCATCCCTACGGTGAGCGCTATCGCGCCAATCCTTCCATGAACTGATCGCGATGAGGTTCCTGATGTTGATGTCCACGCTCGCAGCTTCCGGCCTCTTTGCAGGCATATCGATCATGCCGATGCTCGCCGGGACGAGCCACCCAGAACCTCCTCGCCTCCAGGCGCCGATCATCCCTATTCAGGCGCTTAAGAGCGAAGGTACTACCGCAGGCAGCCAAGAAAGCGATCGAACCCAATTTGTCCCGTTTCCGGTGCAAGCGCAATTCGAAACCGGCGACACCTGGCTTTCCGCCGGGCGGCGATATCGTCTTTACGGCCTGCAAACGTGTCTCCGCGGAACCTCTGTCACGATTTCTCCCGGCGTCATCAGGGACTGCGGAGAGCTCAATCTGATCATGGCACAGGCATTGATCAAGGACACGAAGCCCGTCTGCGCGACGATCAAGGATCTCGACCAAAACAATGCTGTGGTGGCCTGCCAAACGACATCAGGCCAGCGGCGTTATGATCTGGCGACCTATATGATTGCCGAGGGGTGGGGATTCGCCGCCGTCGACACCAGCGGCCATTTGATCGTTCCCGGCTACAGGGTGGCTGAAGAAAGTGCAAGATCGGCACGCGCAGGCCTTTGGGCCTACTCCGACATGCCTCATCCCGTCGCAGTCCTGGCCGGCCAAGCGGGAGCGCAGCGATGAGAGGTGCATCATTGTCGATGTTGCTGATGATGATGACGGCGACCGCCGCTTCGGCGCAAAACAGACCGGCCGATATCCCCCGGCAGATCTTCGGAAAAGTCCAGGTCGTGGACGCCACAACCTTTGAATTCAGGAAGAGCGGACAAACCGTGCGGCTTGCAGGATACGAAGCCCCTCGCCTCGAACAAACAGCAACAAGCGATGGCGTCGACTGGCCGGCAGGTCAAGTTTCGCGGGCCTGGATGATCCTCCGCACACTTGGGCAGGACGTCAACTGCGCACCCATTGCTCGCGACGCGAACGGTCTGGTCCTCGCGCACTGCTTTGTTGGTGAGACGAACCTCGCCGCCACGGCTATTGCAGAAGGCATTGGCTACGCGTTCAACTACCGCGGCGAACCTCAGGTCCCCGCCTATTTCGATATCGAGAGGAAGGCCCGCGGCCTCGGATACGGCGTCTGGTCGTCGCCGGATCTTCTTCCTCCTTGGCTCTACACCGCGTCGGTGGCGACCGGGGACAAATCGAGGGCCTCTTCACTGGAACCTGACGGCGACTTGCCCCTGCCCTTGCCCGTGGGCCCCGCCAAGTCACTGACACCTAATGAAGCACATGGAGGTTGAATGAACCGCATTATTGGAACCGCTGTAGCGCTCATATTGATGTCCGGCTCCGCTTCGGTAGCGATCGCGCAGGACGGCGCCACACAGAAGCAGATCGAGCAGCGCGATCCCGGCTTTTGCGGAGCCGGAGGGGCGGGTTGCGATCCTGCCGAGGTGCAACGGTGGAAAGCTGTCGGCAACAGGCTTGCCGATCTCTCATCAGCCGATCTCAGCCAGTACGCCTATGCCTGTGCAAAGCATAGTGAGTGGAAGAGAGACTGCGAGACCGATCCGGCCGCCATCCTGAAACGCCTTGGGATCGAGGGATACTGAAGCTGGCGATGAACAAGCTTTCCGGTGGCGCGGTCCTAGCGGCGGTAATCGCCTTCCTGTTAGGCGCATTCGGCGGCTATGCGATCAACGAAGTGAGGAAGAGCGGCCAGGAGATCGATCTCGAACACGAGATCACCCGGCTAAAAGACGAAGCGCTACAGAAGACGAGCGGTGACGCTCCCAACGACGATGAGGCGAGCGCCGCAATTGCGAAGTCGGGGCGGTCAATGCGGATTTCTGAATGCAAACCGCGTCAAGCCGCGCCGGGTGTGACGTGCGCTGGCATCATTACAACGACGACGGGGTCATTTGCCGGGGCCAGGCAACCGGGCGTCCTTTCCTTTGCGAAAATTGACGGCGCCTGGACGCAGATTCAATGAACAATCTGAAGGAGCGAACAATGAGACCGACGCTGATATTGGCCGCAATCATAGTTAGTTCGGCCTCTGCGCCATCGGCGACCCCGGCGAATGCCGAGGATGCATCCTGGGGATGCCAAGTTCTCCTTTGCGCGGCGTCGCAGAACCCGTCTTGGCACGGGGTTCCCTACTGCGTTCCGCCCATGACAAAGCTCATTGCGGCCATGAAGGAGCCGGGGTTTTCGTGGCCAATCTGCCATGAGGCCAATGCCGGCAAGCCGGGTCACGAAACCTACGAAGACTGCCCGGTAGGAACGACGGTGGGCTATAGCTCGCAAGGAAACAACGGCGGGGGAGGCGAGCCCGATCAATGCATCAAGACCGTCGATATTTGCCGGTCTGCCGGTCAGCGCGCTTCTGACGCCGACCTAAGGGGAGCCGTGATACGGCGGACCTTCGGCGATCGAGGCGATAGCTGCACTGAGCAGATCGCGACGCGGCGGCGCGCCGCGCGGATCCCTATTTCTTCGATATTCCTGACGAACAAGGCGTGAAGCAAAGGTTCTGGTTCAACCTGAATCACTAGCCCGCGTCGAATGCGTGTCACGCGCCAGAACTTACGTCGGCTCGTCAGTGGCTTTCTTTTTCCTGCGACGGGCTCGCCATGCCGCTATCCGAGCAAGGTCACTGTCCGAAACCCTGAACAAATCCTCGATCGTGACATTCCACTCGCGCTGCATCTTGTCGAGGGTCGACAGCTTGACATCCCGCATGCCGCGGGTGACCTGAGACATATAGGCTTCCGA
Source organism: Rhizobium sp. P44RR-XXIV (assembly GCF_001999485.2). NCBI lineage: Bacteria > Pseudomonadati > Pseudomonadota > Alphaproteobacteria > Hyphomicrobiales > Rhizobiaceae > Rhizobium > Rhizobium sp. P44RR-XXIV. Next base: position 16,779 of record NZ_MPVZ02000021.1, read on the forward strand.
CACGCCGAGCTGCTCGGCCAGGTCCTTGTTCGTCAACCGGCGCTGGGCCTTCAATCGCATCAGACCGATGGCGAGCCGCTCCTGAAAGGAGAGCGACTTCAGGTCAACCATGTTCGAAAGCTGATCAGCGCCATCGTCCCTCACCCGCGTCATCGAATGATATCCTCACCCGGAGGGTCCATGAACGCGTCGCCGTACGGTAGGCGCCGATAAGGGGAAGCGAGAGCGCGCCGACAGCTGCTTGAATATTTCAGAGTTCTACCGCTCATTCGATGCATGACGTTATTCTGAGACCAAGAAGGTAAGCGCAAACGGTTGTTGTTCATCTCTAGCATGCGACTGTTCACAAGTCCGTTACGCTCAATACACCGCGGCCGACAGCCGGTGCAAGAGACCGATTGCACGCCGCGAGAAGGATGCTCCAGTCAGGCCCTGCTTCCCGCTGTTATTGATGTTTCCCCGTGTTTGTACACCAATCTCCAATTGCGCCAAACTTTAACTGCGGTTAAATTTTTGTCGGTTCTATCAAAGGGAGAAAACTGATGGTGTGGCTCGAGCGGTTTGGCTATCGGTTTGACACGCGGCGGTTAGGAATAGCGGCCCTGTTCCTGGCACTCGCATTCGTCGCTGCTCGGGTGGCCTTTAGAGATAGTCTGACCCTGGGCTATGCGATGGTCATCCCCTCCTACATCTTCCTGTCCGTTGCGATTGAAGGTGCTCGCACAGGGAAAGGCAGCTTTTGGGACATTCGCGGTTGGGCGGAGACGGCCATCGCCGTCGCTGGTGCCGCGGGTGTCGGATATCTCGGCTTCAGCCTTTGGTCGATCGGATATTGACGGCAAACCATGCGTATCGTGGTCCGCAACAGCTCGACCCATGTGTTGTCTGAACTGAGCGACCGCGAGGCGGTCGCGTTACGGGCATGGTACGGCAACGCTGCCTCCAACGACGACGAGGTGATCGCGCTTGCGATTATCCGGCGCGTCAAGGTTATGAATGGCTGGATCGAATGCGACTGTCTGGGCGGGCGACACCAGCCGCTACTTGCCCCGATCCAGCAGGAACGCACGTTTACCCTGCGACGGCTAACCGCGAAGGATGAGGTCCCCGGCCGACACGACAAGCGACCAAATCACGCGCCATCCTGTCCATTCCATGTCGACAAGGACGCCGACCCCGCCCTCTTCGATCGTAGCTTTCATCTTCGCCCACTGCCGAGATCGGATCGCACCTACATCGATGCACTTCCCGCCATTCCCATCCGCCTTGCCGATGTCTCAGGTCAAGATCCCTCCCGGTCGACAGAACGAAACGACCGGCCATCACGACTCGGAGGCATCCTGTGGCGAATGCTCGAGAAGGCGGGCACCAACGTGGTCCCGCCGCTACAGGACGAGCCCGATCTCAAACTCGGCAATCAGCTCGCCCGGCTGCGCTCGGCCGCGAGGGAACTCAGGGTGCTCAGGACCTGGACACTAAATGCGCTTCTATCGACCTGGGCTGCGGACTATTGGAATCCCGACAGCCGTTGGCAACGGTTGCTTGCGACCTCCCGCCCCGACTGGCTTGAAGGACTTCGCCGCACCGGGTTCATGCTGCTGTTCTCAACCAGCGTATCCACGCAGGCGATCATGCCAGCATCTTCCTCGCGAACAATGGACATCCTTGCGAAGGTTCGACAGCCGCTCCGCGGCGATCCGGCAAGTCGAGGGCCATTTCTGACCCTTCTGAACGTGGATTTTCAGGAAGACGATGAAGGCCCGGCTCGGGCTGTGCAGGCCTACGCCCAGCCGGTCTACAACGGCGATACGCTTTTCCCCGTCGAGTCCGGATTTGAGCGTGACGTTTCCCATCTGCTATTCTGGCTTCAGCAATCGCTCTTCGACGCTGCGCCAGAACTCCGGATCTCCATTATCAAGCCACTCTTCGCGTCGGAAACGCCCATAGGTCTTTGCAGACCAGACTTCGTCTTGGAAATTGCATATAGAGATCACCCACCGCGCAGACTCCTCGTTGAGGCCTTCGGGATGGAGACGGAGGAATATCGGGAGGCCAAGGAAAAAACCATTCCGCGAATGAAGCACCTCGGGCCAATCTTCGGCATTTTTCCGGAGGACCTTACCGGACCGAATTCTGAAAATACTGGGCGGCGGCTGCAGGCGTGGGTCGTCGACAAGTTAGGAGATCGCTGAAACTTGCGGCGGAACGCCGGGTCGATGATCCACGTGGTAGAAATATCTTGGGCGGCTCTCAGGCGCCCCGGGATGGGTGTGCCCACTCGCCATCAAGCTCGGATTCCGCTGCCTCGATCAGAGCCACCTGAGCACGGGATCGTATCTCCGGTGGGCAGCTGCCGAATATGGCGGACACAAGCCCTTCCGCGAGTTCGGCGATCGTCGGCGTCAGGTCCGTCGGAAACAGGTGGTCCTCATCTACACCTACTCCCCGGCGTAAAAGTTGTGCCTTGATAGCGCGCTTCTCCACGACACGCTCCTTGATCATCAGCCAGCGGCCGGCGTTAGCCTTGGCTGCCGCGACAATCCGTTCGAAACCGTCGTCTTTATAGAAATTTCGATTTGCGAGGTATCTGATTTCGGCCATGCATCTTCTCCTTCCGTCAGCCCAAATTAAAACTGGCAAATGTCCCATCCCAATCTCAGGCGCGTATTCCCCATTTCGGCACTTACCGCCTATTCAACCCGGTCGGCGTCGTCATGTCGCGCGCTGTCTTCGCGCAGCGGATCGCGAGCAAGATTGGCAAATTCGCGCAGAAATGCCTTCGAACTGTCCTCAGCCAAGCGTCCGGAGAGGGTTCCGATCAAGAGCTCGACATCGGCGTTCAACTCCATCGGGTCGAGCGAGCCCGCGTCAGCCTGCTCAAAAATTGCGTCGTTCAAGGCCTTGATGTCCGCTCCGAATGCGCCCCGGACCTCCTGTCGCCGCAGGAGGACCGATCCAGGGGAAGTTCCAGCCTCGTCTTGGATATCCGAAGTGCGATCAAGCCGATGTCGAGGTCGTGGAGATCCCTGATAGACATTACGATCCAGCTTCGCCTGATCTATCTCGATACGGACGTTCTCGACCTCCATGGGACCGGAACCGCGCGCAGCTGGGCGCGTTGCTGGGGGATTGGCCGTCGTACCGGGTCGCTTGTTCTGCTCAGCTTTCTGGTTTTCCTCCCGAGGCTCGTCCTCCGAGACGCCGGCTTCGCGCGTTTCGTCGAGATCCAGACGCTGACGAAGTTCATCGAGCGACGAGATATAGACATGACGTACGCCCTCCTTGACGATGAAGCGGACGCTCTGTGCCTCCCGGGGTCGCTCGATGGCACCCAAATCGACGTCCATTCCGGCGCCCGACAATTGGCTCGCCGTTCTTGCGAACGGCGTTGTTTCAGGCGCTGGCGCGCCGGGCCAGACGGCCTCGCTATCAGCGATCGTCCACTCGACCGGCTCCATGCAGGGCCTGATTACTGGCTTGAACTTCTGAACCTTCGAAAACATCCGCTCGCCACCCGAGTCGAGCTTCATGATGCGCATGAGCGGCATGCCGGTGACCTGAAGGATCGCTTCCTCCGGCTTCATCATCATCAACGTGTTGACGGGAAGAAGGTCGACCGACACCGGCACCTTCGAGATCGATCGTTGCCTGCGACCATGCCGATGGGAATAGGAGGACTGCTCTACCCACTCCGTCGTCCTTCCGGCGGCGGCTGAGACGGCGGCCGCGTCCTCCTGGTTCTGGAAGTTCATGAACAGCTTGATCGTCGAAGCTCCCATCAGAATCTTCTGGCCAGAGCGCTGGTAAAGCCGCTCGAGCTGGGCACCGTCCTGCAGGATGAAGACGAAGCGAACGCCGTTCTTGCGGATCAGCGGCGCAAGAGTCAGCACGGTGTCTATGCGGCCGCCATTGCCGAACTCGTCGAGCATCATCAGCACTTCGTGCTCGCCATTGCGTAGCGGTCCCATCTGCACGAGCTTGTCGGCCATCTGCTGGATGAACATCGAGATCAGTCGCTCGTAGATCTGCATCGCGTTCCAGTCAGCCTGGATGAAGATCACCAATTTTCGCGTTCTGATCGTGTCGATCGGGATCGTGGTAATCGAGGTCAGCGCCTCCACGAGAGGGTTCTGTAAGAAATTGAGCTTGGCAACGATCTCCGCCGCGATACCTTCCCCGAGTTTTTCGTGCCGGCCGGCAAACTTCGTGAGCTGCATGCGGGTCTGGTCGGAAAGGACCGCCTCGTAGTTTTCCAGCAGCTGGATGATCGCCTTCCGCTCGTCCGACATCGAATTGAGAATGCGGTAGAGTTCGCTCAGCGACTTGCGGGTATCAGGGCATTCAAGCACGAAGCCGAGCATCGCCGTGAGCAGAATTCTGGCACTCTCCTCCCAGAAGTCGGAGGAATCGGACCGCAGGCGCTCCGGCAGCAACATCTGCGTCAGTTTCTGCAGGTCGGTGATCCGCTGGTTGGGATCGGCACTGATCAGGTCGAGTGGATTGTAACCGTCTGTAAATTTGGATCCTGGTGCCAGCAGGAAAATCTCGTAGCCCCGGTCCTTCAGATAGCCCGACGTCTCCTCGAACAGCTCGCCGCTCATGTCGAGGACCATCTGCGATCCCTTGAAGCTCATCATCGTCGGAATGACGAAGCCGCGCGACTTGCCCTGTCCCGGCGAGCCGATGACCATAACATGCTGGTCGCCATCGTTGCGCAGAAGAAGGCCCTGCTTGAGACCGAGCACAATCCCGTGCTTATCGCGCAGCCGGAAATCGGCGGCATCTTTCAGGGTCGCCAGCCGCGCCTTGCCCATGATCATGCGCTGGCGTTTCTGGATCGCCGCCCCAATCGGAAACCCAACCAGCGCTCCCGCCGCGGCCAGACCGGCGAGCGCCGCAAGCACTATCTGGCGTGACGGCCGCTGAAACGTACCGGCCGCGTCGGTGGCTCCAAAGGGGACCTGATACATCGCCGCGAGATGGGCCCCATAATAATCGGCGATAGCGGCATACCCACCAGCTCTGCTTGCGACGAGATAGAAGACAACGCCGTAGACGATCACGGCGGCATAAGCAGCCGCGAAGATGAGTGCGGTATGCGCGATCAAGGTGAACATCGACCGGATATGCAGGAGGTAGAGGATCTTGCGCGACAGCGCCCTGCCGCCTTTGAGCATCCACAAGCACAAAAGGAAAAACAGAAACGGCGAGGCCAGGACTAGAGCCAAGATCGAGAGTCCGACGGTGTTTCGCGCGCGGATGACCGACCATGTGTAGGCAATACTGTCGAGAACGCGGGCCTGCGCAATGTAGTCGTAATAGGAGGTCGACCCGAAGGATGTGACGTACAGGTCGTAGATCAGCGTGAAGAACAGCAGCCATATCAGCACGGCGCCGAGAACGGCGACCGGGAATGTGAAGGCCGAGACCTCCTGAAACTTCGTCCACTTCGGGCGTTCAGCCTCTGCGCCCGTGGATACGCTTGCCATCTTCGTCCACCTCGTCTGCAAAATAGATCTCGCTGACACCGCGGCCGCCGGCAGCATCGCTCTTCTTCAACTGGACCACGATCGGGATGATCGAGCGGATGTAGCGGATGATGTCGTCGCGCTCCATGCGAACATTGCTGTTGAGCACCAGGGTCGACAGCCGGTTGAAGGCATGATGCGGAGAATTCGCGTGGATGGTCGACATCGATCCCGGATGACCGGTGTTGATCGCGTTCAGGAAGTCGAAAGCCTCGTCGCCGCGTAGTTCGCCCATGAAGATCCGGTCGGGCCTGAGGCGCAGTGCAGAGGCCAGAAGGTCGGTCATCGTGACTCGCGCCTCGCCCTGGCCGCCTTTCGAGACGAGCAGCGAGACGACGTTTTCCTGGCGCGGTTCAAGCTCGGCCGTGTCCTGCATCAGGATAAAACGCTCATGGTCCGGGATCGCCGTCAGCATCGTATTGAGGAATGTCGTTTTGCCGGTGGACGTGCCGCCCGAGATCAACATGCTGCGATGGTTGATCGCCGCGAGCTCCAGAAACGCGCGCGTCCTTCCGGCCCGCAGCAGGCGCGATAACTCGATATCGACATCATCGATATAGTCGTCTCCCGTCACCTTGGTGAAGCGGAAAGCTCCGGCTCTCTCGTAATCGTCGAGGTCGAAGCGTCGGATGAATTGCTTGCGGATGGAAAAGGCGTGACCAGTGGCCGACGTCGGATTGAGCACGAACTGGACGCGCTCGCCGTCGGTGAGCGTCGCCGAGAGCAGCGGACGTTCGGCATTGACGGTCTGCTTGGTGAACGAGGCAGCGCGGGACGCCATATGGCGGATCGCCTCCTGATCAAGCCCATCGATCTCTTGCCTGATCATGCTGAGCTGGCCGATCCGCTCGAGCCAGATTTCGTTGCTGCGCTGGCAAGAAATCTCGACCACCACGGGATCGTCGAGAAAAGGTCGGATGGGTTCGAGCGCCTCGGAGAGAAAATGCTGTTCGGCGGAGATCGACAGGCGCGCGTTCATTTGGCGGCCTTCTTTCTGCGCAAGCGGTCGAACTCTTCGCGCACCGGGTCCGGATAGAGATCCGAGAAATCAAGGTCCCGCGTCACGAACACCGTAATATCGGAGCCCTGAGCAATATGGATCGTCGGCTTGATGTTGCGCGTATCCTGGAAGGCCTCGGTCGCCAATTGCTGGATGCCCGATGCGATGGTCTCGGAGGCGATCTCGCGCGCGCGATCCTGTGACGTGGTGCCGTTATCCTGGGGAATGCTGGTCACGGTTCCGTCCGTATTGACGATCGTGATGTTGCGATCCTGTTTCTGACCGAGCTGGGCAATGTATTGCGTCACCCCGCCGATCATGGTCAGGAGCGCCGGCGGTCCGAACCGCTCCCAATATTTCCGATCGACGACACCTGTCATGCCGGAGCGGCCGAGACGGTCCGTACCGTAGGAGCCGAGCTGGACCGAAACGCCGTCGCCGCGGATCATGCGCGTCCAGACGATGAACAGGCGTTCCTGGCCGCGTTCCACACCAGACTTGTAGTCGCCGATCAGCGAGGAGCCGGCGGGTATCAGGATGCGCCGGCCGTCGAAGGAATAGACATCCTCTCGGACGATCGCCTTCACCATGCCGGCAAGGTCGGAATTGACCGCCGTCTCCAGCGTGCCGCGGATCATCGTGCCCTGCGGGATCCAGGCATCGATACGGCGGTTCTCGGCGGCGACCGAGACCTCCACCCCCTGGCCACCCATCGCTTTCAGAAAGGCGCGATCACCATCGACCGCCCCGCCAGTGTCCCCAATCGCCGTAGATGCTCCGGCCGTGCTGTTCGCCCCGAACAGACCAGCTCCTGAAGTATCGGACGAAGCCCGTGCTGCACCGTTCGTTTGTTCGGACTGATCGAAGACAACGGCTGTAGAGCGCACGCGCTCGAGAAGCTTAGCCTGCCGGGCGAGCTCGATGCATTTTGGATTGTCCGGGTTGTTTCCCCTTGAGCAATCGACATCGACCGGCGGCGCGATCTGGACCGGGGCCGGGATCACAGGGGCCGGCGGAGGGGGGTGGTGGCGGAGGTGGCGCCTCGGGCACCTGGACAGTCGGCAAGGGCGGCGGCGCCGGCGGATTGAAACCTTCGTTTCTCGGCGCCTGGACCGGACGGAACTCTTCCCGTGGGGTGTTGTCGACTGTCGGTTCCCGCTCCCCGCCGGAAAACAGGAAATAGAGAACGACGCCGATGCCGGCGATCGCCGCCACCGCGGCGACCGGCCGCATCAGCCCGATGCCCGAGCGCCTCACCTGCCCGCCAATCGCTGTGTCGTTTTCGATGGAGTGATAGTTCGGATCAGACATCGTGCCTCCCTATCGTGATTTTGATGCGGCGCTGACGCCCGCCGAGCCCAGCCGCTTGGGCGCCACCGCTCCCTCTATCGGCGCCGGCACATCGGCTGGAGCGGTCTTGAGATTGAACAGGCAGGTCTCGTTCTCGGTGCCGTAGCGCAGCGTCCACTGCCGCGAGACCGTGTCGATGACGATGTAGTCCGCCTCACGGCGATAATTGACGAGGCTCTCCCGCCGTTTGTTATCGACGATAAAGATCGCCGGCACATCGCCGGTGAATTTCATGAAGGTCTTCAGGCCGTCGTCGAACACCCACAGTGGCTTGGCGGTATCGCTGCCCTTGAAGCCATAGTCGTAATTGACCTTGTCACGGCGGATGTTCTTGATGTTGGGATTGCGCTCGGCGTCCTGCGCCTGCTTCCAAAGCTCGGCCGTGCCCTTTAAACCAGCGTCTTCTGGGTACATGAACTGCAGCTTGAAGGTCTGGTTCTGGATGGCCTTGCTCTCGTTCACCTCCAGATCGAACGAATAGGTGCGCTTTGTGGTCACGACCGAGAGGTTGGTCGGCGCGTCTTTTTCCATCGGCTTCAGGGTGAGGGAGCGCCTGTCAGCCGATGTGAGTATCTGCCAGGAGACCGTGTCACCGGCGACGACCTGCGTGATCTCCTCATCGGCACCGAACAGGATGGTCGTCACCATCCCGTAAGTGCCGGTCACGACGAAGACCTGCTCGGCCGAATAGGGCAAGGTCCGCACCCGAGGATCGAGCCTGCCAGGCCGGGCAATGAGCTCGGCCTGCGCCGATGATGTTGCCAGGAGCAGTGACATGATCATTCCAGCCATCCTCCGACTCATTGAACGAGCCCCGAAGGCATGGTTTCAGGAACTTTCACATATTCGGTGACCACGAAGCCGAGCGGGTTATAGAGCCTAACCCGATTGCTGGCAGGCAGATTGATCTGCCGGTAGCGAACCGTCGCGGACCACCGATTGACGACCTCGCCTCCCCGCTCCCGCTCTCTCGTCTCGAAGCGCACTGACATGGTCGAGGCGTTGAGCGGATTGACCGACAGGATTTCCGGCCGGATCTCGCCAGTCGTTCCCATGGTCTTGACCGGGCCTCTCGGATTGGAAGGGTTCATCCACTCCGAATAATCCTTGAAGGCTGCCGCATCGGGATCCGACCAGAGGGCGATCATGTCGAAGTTTTCGGAGAGATAGCGGGGATCGTAGGTCTCGCGGCGGATGACGTAGTTACCCACAAACGAGGCGCGAACGGCCTGGATTTCGGAGACGTTCGAGCGGTCCTTGTCGAGCGTCGTCACTGTCTCCATGTAGCCGGTGTTCTTGTCGACGATCAGCGGCACGACCTCGGTTCGAACGAGCGGAAAGAGCTGCGCAACGGAAAAGGACAGAACGCCCGCGACGATCCAGCCTGCCACTGCAAAGACCAGCAGGATGAGACCGATCAATGTCCGCAGCGAGCGGTTCTTCTCCCCCCATGAGAGGTGTTGATCGTAGATGTCTTGCGGGCCGGGGACACGATCGGCCGGCGCCGGCTTCAATTGCCTTTTGAACAATGCCAAATCTCAAACCTCGAAGTCGCAATGAGTAAATCTCTGATCCTCGTCGCCACAGCCTCATTCGCTGTTGCGACGGCGATTGGTAACATACGGCCGAGAGCGCCGGCGCCCGCGACACTGCCGCGACCCGCAAGTGCCGCGGCCGTCACGGCGCCCCTTGGGCCGGCTAGCGTGCTAAGTGCTATTGCCGCAGCCTGGCCGGCGCGGGAATTACTGGAGGAGAGGCGCCTGCGCGCGGTATTGTAGGCCGTGTCCACGCCACCCCCGCCCGGAACGCTGGAGAAGGCCGCGCCGTAGGCGAAGGTCCGGGCGAAATCCGGTACCTGGAAGATGAAATAGGAGATCAGCGCGAGGTAGAGCACCATGGCGAGCACGATCGCCAGTGCGTTCTCCTTGGTGGCCATGTCGCCGTTGATCGTATCCATCATGCCGATCAGGAATCCGAACGACAGCCCGGCCATGATATAGGTAAAGAGCAGCATGAACATGCCGTAGGCAACGCCCCTCACCCAGGCGTCGAAGACAAAGCGGGTAATGCCGAAGAAATAGCAGAGAATGGCGATCGGACCGATTGCAAGCATGACGGCGGTGATCATCTTGGCAAAGAGCGTGACGCCTGTGAGGATCAGCAGCATCGGCAGCAGTCCGAAGACCAGCACGATAAAGACGACGACGGCGCCTGTCACATTCGGCAGCCATCCGGACTCGTAGGAATTGAAGAGCTGCATGGCAAAGTCGTAGACTTTTCGCGACATGCTGGCGACTTGCTGGGCGATGTCCGTTCCGGCCGATTGCCCACCCATCGCTGAAGATATCGCGGATCCCAGATCCTGGGGCGCCGACAGCACGAACTGGCCGATATTGTCGTAGAAGAGCGCCCAGGACATGATGAGGGCATAGGCAAGCGTGATCTTGAATGCTGTGATCGCCATGTCCTGAAGCGAAACGCTAGACAGTCCGAGCGCGCCCCAGAGGAAATAGAGGATCAGGAATATCGCGAGGATGCCGGAAACGAGGTTGCTGTTTTCGGCAAACAGCCCCCAGGCCCTTTCCAGAGAGGCCTCGTTGATCTTGTCGAAATATCGAAGCGCGTCGCCATAGAAATTTATTGCGTAGCTGACGGGATCCATGTGTCATCCTGAAAATTATTGACCGGTCGCATCGGGCCGCAATCGTGCTTGACGGCGCCCGCGACCGCATTCTCAACGGCCGTGGTCGTGGGCTCGGATACGAAACCGAGTGCCGGCACAGGGTTTTCGTCAGCCGAGCATTTCGCGAGCTGCTCGTACTTTCCGGCGCAACCGGCGAGCACTGCACCGGTGAACATCAAGACAAGAAACGCCCTCACTGGTTTTGATCCTCAAGGGCCTTCAGCTGATCGCGAACCGAAGCGCCTTGCGTCTGCGTCGCACCGTCACGCATCACGCTGTCGGGAAGCGGGGCGAAGGTCTTGAGGTTCTGCGACGACGTTGCAAGGGCTGCCTTGTACTGCTGGTTCAGGAGCATGACCTGGTTGTTCAGCGAGCCGACAGCCTCGTTGGCGGTCTGGTTGCCCTGAAGCACCATCTGGGTGTTCTCCTCCAAGGCCCCTTTCAGATCCTTCGCCGTTCCGATCTGCTGTGTGGCCTGCATGAACGAGTTCTGCCGATCTTTCGTGGCGCTGTTCATCGCGTCGGTAAGGGCCGTCAGCGTCGTCAGGGCATTGATCCCCTGCGAATAGGCCTGGTTTGCGCCCGAGAGTTCGCCGCCCTTGACGGTATCGACCACCATCTTCACGAGGTTGAGGCCGTTGATCAGTTTGGCTGCGGTGTTCTGGAACTGGCCGCCGATCCCACCGAACACTGCGGCGTTGCTCGATAGCACCGTGCTAAAGTCTGGCGCCTGTCCCATGCTGAAGCCATTGCCGGTCGCGAGCTTTGCAAACTGGCTGGCATCCTGCGTCCGGTCTCCGGTGATCGCTTGAAGGGTTTTCGTCGTGTTGTCTTTGACGACGGAGGTGTCCTGCTGGATCTCGGAGGACAGGCGCTTAATGTCCTGACTGATGGAGATGTTCTCCGAATCTTTGACGGGGACCTGCGCATGTGCGTGTGAGACGAGTAGGATGGCGAATGCCGGTGCGATCACTGCTGTCTTCATATGCCTAACCTCACTTCGTTGTTCAGTTTGCTGTCGGCCGGGAATCGACGACCGTGACGAGGCCGAGTGCTGGATCCTGCATCGCCGTGAAGGTCGCAACCGTGCCATTGCTGCGCGCCTCATCCTGCAGGTCGGACAGCCAGCGCTGGATTTGTTCGGTGGTGGCAGAGGTCGGCACGGCAAAACAGCGCGTGCCACCGGTGTCGATGATGTTGGTCGGGCACCGAATCTCGGCCATGACAAGCGAGCCGTCGTGATCTCCGGAATTTCCACCACCACTGCCGCGCAGGCTTGCCGACGACGATTGCAGCCCCGCCTGCAGGCGCTGGAGATATTGCTGGTTCGCTGCGATGGATTTTCCAAGCAGATCGTTCCACACCGAACCTCGCTCGACCTGCGCCTGCGTGTTGCGGTCGACGGCCTTCTTCAACTGCTCGCCGCAGCCATTCCCGTAGCTGGCGGTTTCGGTCTCGGTTGGGGCCTCCGTTGGCGTCCGATCGCCATTCTGAGCCTTGTTGCGGGCATAATAAGCAGAGACCTTTTTGACGTAGTCCTGGGTCTCCGGAATGTTGGGAATCTGGCCGTTCTGCAGCGACAGCCGATAGGGGCCGGCATTGTAGCCGGCGGCGATCAGGTCGTAGCGGTCGCCGAACATCCCCTGGAGCTGCTTGATGTATTTGACGCCGCCGCGAATATTGTCGCGCGTGTCATAGGGGTTGACGCCGAGCTGCGCGGCGGTACCCGGCATCAGTTGCATGACACCGGTGGCGCCGACCGCCGACCGTGCCGATTGGCGGAAGCGGGACTCCTGCTCGGCGATCGCCAGTGCGAAATTCGGATCGACACCCTGCCGGATCGCCTCCTCTTCGACCATGCTGGCGACTTCCTGCTGGCTCGGCGTCCGCTGGGCTGGCGCAGCCGGTGCAGCGTTTCCACCCATGCCGTCGGCCGAGCAATCGGCGGGCGCCCCCGAACCCTGACCGGGCGCGAAGCTATCGGTCGTGCCGCCCGAGGCACCTTTGACCTTGCGAGTATCGGCCTGATAGGACTGATACCAGTTCAGGGTCGCCTGCTGGATCTTTTGCCGAGCGTTGTCGATCACCGGTAGCTGCGCATGGCCCGCGGTTCCGGCGAAAAGTGCGACGACGGCGAAAGCGCCGGCCGCGGCTCTCTCAAGACGCTTTGCGTTGCTCATCGACCGCCACCCCATCCCAGTCGCAGAATTTCGACAGCCAGTTTTTTGGATCGTCGCCATATTCGTCGAGCAGCATCTCCACCTCGCGGACCGTCTCCTCGCGACCGGACAGCACCTTGATGAAGTCCGGCATGTGAGACATGTCCACGCGGGCGATCACGCTGTTCTTTGCCTGCTTGATCAGCATGAAACGCGAGCTCGGATCGCCGTTCTTCACCCATTCGAACTCTGCCCGCGACAGGCCAAAGTGATCCATGTAGGAGCCTTCATCCGCCTTCGGATTGGCAAAGAAGATGTTCGTCGATGTCTGTTCGATGATCGTCCGGCTGACGCTGGAGCGCACCACATCGTCGGCCGACTGCGTGCCGAAGATGACGAGACCGTTCCGCTTTCGGATGGTTTTGAAGTAGTCCTTCATGGTGCGCTTGAACTCGTCGTCGTCGAGCAGCTTCCAGGCTTCATCCATCAGATTGATGATCGGCGCCCTGCCGTCGTAGATCTCGTCCAGCCGGTGAAACATGTAGAGAAGGGCTGCGGTGCGCACCGTCGGATCGTCGAGGATCGACGTCATGTCGAAGCCGATCATCGGTCGCGAGATATCAAGATTGTCCTCGGCATTGTCGAAGAGCCAGGCGTAAGGCCCCTTGTCGACCCATTTGTCGAGCCGGGCGATCAGGCTGCCCTCGGTCCTCTCGCTGCCGGCGAGCAGTGCGCGCAACGACGAAAGACGGCGGTACGACCTGTCCTTCGTCTTGAGGACGGATTTGATCGCATTGCGGATGATTGATTCTTCTTGCGGCGTCAGGCTTTCGCCTTCCTTAGACGGCTTCAGCATGAAGCTCAGGAGCCCGTAGAGGAAAACGCAGTTCTCCTCAGTATCCTCGAGCAGCAGCGGGTTCCAACCTGACGGCTGGCCGGGCTCCAGCGTCATGTAGGTTCCGCCCGCCGCCCGCACCATGATGTCGAGGCCGCGATCCTTGTCGAAGACGATCGTCTTCAGGTGGGGACTAACGCGGTAGGCCTGCAGGATAAGAAAGGACATGATGACGGTCTTACCCGACCCGGTCGGGCCGAAAACGGTCGTGTGCCCGACGTCACCCTGGTGGAAGTTGAAGAAGAAGGGCGTGCCTGACGTCGTCTCGAAGATCGTGATCGCCGGCCCCCAGTGGTTGCCGTCGGGTTTGCCATAGGGATAGGCGTGAAAGCTGCTTAAGCCGGCGCAGTTCAGCGTTGAGATCAGTGCGCGGCGCGCGATGTAGGCCTGGTTGCCAGGCAGTTGCGCCCAGTAGGCGGGCTCCGCATTCAGGTCCTCGCGGACATAGGAGGCGCCGAGTGCGCCAAGTTCGTTGCCGATCAGGGCGACCGCGTCGTCAAGCTGGGCTGTGGTTTTCGCGATCGGCATCACGGTGAGATGATGCTCGGTGAAAGCGACCCGTTTGCGGGCAAGTTCGTCCCGAGCGATGTCAAGGTTGGCCTGAACACTCGATCCGCCTTCGTCGGCCTTCGTCATCTGGCGGTCCAGCCGTTCGATCCGGCTACGCGCCGTCATATCGTCGACAAAGGACATCGACTGGGTCAGCACCAGCTCGAATGGCAGTTTAAGGACATAGTCGAGCATACCGGCACCGGTCTCTGGCGGATATTCTTTAAGAGAGACCATCGCCGCGTAACGATCGTCGTCCGATCTGTCGCCTTGCAGGTGAATGACGCGGTTGCCGATCGATGTCCTGCGGGCCGGCAACATCTCGTCGATCGGAATGTTTCCAAGCCGGATCGGCCGGACGCGTCCGCCATTGAGGAGCGTATAAAAGAACTCGCATTGTTCGGAGAACCAGACTTTGCGGGCTGCTTCGTCAATCACCATGTCTTCTGAGACGTCGCGGAAGATCGTCCTGTTGTCGCCGACGTCAACCTGTATGCGTTGCACGTCGCGCAGAACCTTCGGGGCATAGACGGAAAGCGATTTCTCCAGTGCCCGCGTCGCCTCGATCAGCTTGTCGCGCATTGCCCGGAATTGTTCCTTGCGCACGATCGTGCCGCCGGCGCCCATGAGGCGGGAAAGCGCCGAGCCCTTCCGGAACATTGGGCGCACGACGAGGGAAACATAAGTGTCGTTCACGAACATCTCGTTCTTCGAGATGCTGGCCTGATAAACGTGATCGAGGCGCTGCATAAAGGGATCGGCGAAGACGGACGGCAACGACGGCGCGACCTTACGTCTGACCACATGCGTATAGAGTGCGAAGCTGCCGATCGAGGAGATCGCACGGAAGCCGGCGTTACGCTGCCGCTGCAGCATGTTGATCGTTTCGATATCGGCGGTCTCGAAAGAAAAGCCGGTGAGCTTCAGGGTCGAGACGAGGCAGTCGTTCTTCAGGCGAATGATGCCGTTTTCGATCGGCACATAGAAAGGGACGTGGGTTGCGACACGGCGATCCGCGAAAATTTCCCAACCCTTCGATAGACTGCCTTTCAGCGATCTCGCCATCGTGTTCATCGCTCACACCCCGTAGGTTCTGACGCCACCACCGAGCTTCCGGCCAAGCGGGTTGACGCCACACATGCTGAGGCGTCCGACAATCTCGAAGAACCAGAGGTCGAGCTTGACGGTGAGCACATAGAGAATGCCGTGCAGGACGACGAACGAGACCGGAAACCAGAGGATGGATCCAAGGATCATGAAGGCCATCAGCGAGACGAAGCACTCAGCGAGGAAATAGGTGTAGGGAATCCCCATGACCGTCGGCGGGCGGGTCAGCGCGAGGATGACGGGATAGGATTCGATATAGTCGTCACCACCGTCAGCGTCGTTTCCTGCCGCCATGGTCATGCTCCCCCGCCGGCGAGGAAGTCGACGAGCTCGGCTGCGGCAAACATGCCGGCAAGGCAACCGGCGACGCGCAGGAGGGCGCCCCAGGACCAGTATCCGAAGGCAGCGGCGAGAAACATGCCGATGAAAGCGATTGCTCCGACAGATCGACCGAACGGGCCGGTGAAGAACTGCACCAGGCGATCTGCCGCCTGTTGCAGACGATCGAGGTTTTGCGCCGCTGCCGGCTCGTATTGACTGATGAGCAGGATCAAGCTCGCGGCAACCACGATAGCGGCGTTGCCGAGCCATTTTCGCCTGGCCATGGAGGACCAGGCAACGCTGCTGTAGAGAATGGCCGTCTGGACTGCCAACGCGATCGGATTCATCTAAACACCTCTTCCTTGACAATTTTGACCGGCCCACCGGTGTTCTTCCGCTCCTCCTCATGTTGAGGACGAACGTCTGGCGGGATCGGCGTTGCGGCTGAGAAAACAAGCATGGGGGATTTTGCCCGCTCGGCAGGCCCACTGTGGCGCGGCGAGCTGGAAACATTCGCCGAAGTTCGGGTTGTGGGCGAGACAATCGGCGTGGCCGCTGTGCCGGTGTAATACCCGACGACACGGGTGACGTAGTCGGCGGTTTCGCGGATCAACGGCAGGGAATGGCGAAGGTCCACGTTGGGCTCGCCTGCATTATAGGCGGCAGCGACCAGCACAGGATTTCTGTACTTGGCGATCAGAACGCGAAGAAACCGCGTGCCCGCGCGGATGTTCTGTTCGGGATCGGTCAGATCAGTCGCACCGAAAGCATCACCGATCCGCGGCATAACCTGCATCAATCCGACGGCGCCGGCGGGGCTGACGAGGCGTGGATCGAAACTGGCATTCTCGGCTCGCATGACCGAAAGCACCCAATTCGGGTCAACGTCCTCCTTTCCGGCGATTGTCAGTGCGAGCCTGGCATAGCCCTCCGGGACTCCGGATAGAAGACTGGGACGGGCCTGTGTCGGCGTCGCGCTGACATCGATCTGAGGGTCAGTTGCCGGGTCGTTGATCGGAGGACCGGACGACTGATCGTGCGCGTAGACGCTGATAAGCGAATGCACGGCGCTGTCGCGCCGTGCATTCGTGCTGCCAGCCGCATCTCCGGATGATCGCCCAGCCCTGTCCGACCCTTCGATCACATCCAAGGGGGCAGCGCTGGATCGGAACAGATCTTCAACGATCGGTCCGTTAAATCGCTCGTCGAAGTTGGTGGAATCGATCGTCGGCACATCCTGCGACGAAGCAACAAAACCAGATGACGCCGGATTTGGTGGCGGTAGGACCGCGACCTTGTCCGCCTTCGGCTCAATGCCGCTCGAACGATGATCGACCTGTGGCGATATTCCCGAACTAATATGACCGCTGCTGTCGTCTGAGCCGGAGGCAAAACCTGTAAGTAATAAGGCCGATGTTCCGGCGATCCACAGTGCGCTTCGCGACCGTGTGTTGTGCGGTCTGTTTTCAGGCGAAAGCGGGACGCGTTCCATGGCTGAACCAGTGCAAATTATACTGCGGTATAAGAATTTGAACTGCATTCCTCCACGGAAATCAACCCAAAAATTTAACTGGAGTGTAATTATGCCGTCGTGGCAAAAGGTAGGAGCGACGGTTTCCCGAGAAGAATCAATCGCGTAGGCGTGACCATTTGTCTGGGTTCCAGCGATACTGGAGCTGTTCGCGGTCACCCAAAATGCGGGCGAGACGTACGGCCGTCCCGCCCTTGACCAGGACCGAACCAGCATCCGCACCTGATCGGGCGACAGAGATTCGGCACACGAAATTGGGCAATTCCGGTTGTATCCTCGTCACCTGATAGCAGGACTCGACTTGGTAGCGTTGGCCATCGTCGGCAATCGACAGGCCCCTCTCCTGGACGGGACCAAGACGCTGGCGTCCGAATTCGGTGCCATATTCCAGCACGCATTCGACGATGTTGTCCCGATAGGCTTTGCAAGCTGTGAGGCTGAGATACGCAAACGGCGCCCGCGGCTGTGGTCGCGGCCCCTCAACCTGATGAGCACATCCGGCCAGCACAGTAATCGCCGCCAGAGATCCGAAGAGCTTCGTGAAAGTCCGCATAGTGTTGCTTTCTAGCTTGCCTGCCGATAACCGGCATTTTCGAGGGCTTCGAGAAAAAGATCGCGGGCAAGCCCGCAATAGGGTGAGGATGGCTGAGCTAGGTGAAGCTGGGTGAGCATCAAACCGAGGTCGAAGATGGTTGTCACGACGTCCTTCAGGTCATCGTTGAAGGCGTCGCGCAACATCTCGCGGCCCTCGTGGCCTTTGACCACGATGGTGTAGTCATCACGTGCAACGCTATGCCAGAGTTCGATCGTGCCGGTTTCGCCGATTTCGCTTTCCGTGTCGCAGACTAGCAAGAGTGCATAATCCGGATCGCGCATTGCGCTTTCCTCTATAGAGGTCTCCCCACAAAACTCCGTCAGCACCGCGTCAGAGGCAAAGAGTAGCAAGCGCTCATTCACTAGAAGGCGCTCTTGGCCAAGTCGAACAAAGCCGTTCATGACCGCGGAGCGGATTGCAGCGGGTGGAAGATTTTCTGCGCAGTGTTCGCAAATCGATGTCAATTGGCCGCCCAGAAAAGCGAAGGCGCTATGGAAGCGATTGACGACGGATCGCTCAACATTTTCGGTCTGGCCGCCCAGCGCCTCGACGAATGCGAATGCATCAAGTGGCCCGTGGGACTTCACCAGTATTTCGCATCCCGGCGCGGACCCTGCGTCACCCAACAAACTCGAAGGGCCAACCACGACAGCGGCGGACCGCGTCTGTGCACCACAGCCCGGGCAGTCCGCTGAAAATGGCACCTTGTACCATTCTTTCGTCAGGAGGGATCGATTGTGTATCAGTGTCAAACCCCATTCTTGAAGAAACTGAATACCGCCTGGTCCGCAGCTTTGACCGAATGAATAACTTATACTCCGGTATAATTTTATCAGTAGCAGATGGCTTGCTCAAGCGGGAAAAAGCCTGATACTTAGACATGTCGGGGTCCGTGGTAGATATGTAGATGCTCGGTTGATCACGTCGCTCAGTTGGCCCCGCTAACGCTGACGGTTTCAATAGAGGCGTTGCCGAAGTCATGTTGTCGCCGTCTTGGTTGTTGCGAAAACCGCAGCAACCAGGATTGCGATTATAACCTTGCCAATTGAGGGAATGTCCAAAGACGCAGACCGCGGGGACGCGCTTTCACCGTTTCGCGAAATGGGTGAATCCCTCATTCACCGATGCGCCGGATCGCTCAAATGCCTGTTCGCAGAATGAGCTGTTCGCTGAGCCGCCCAATCGCGCGCCCACGCAAACACCCATTGAGCGATCTGCGTATTCACCGATTCGCTGATTAACGGGATCGCCTAAACACGCATTCGCCGGATCGGTGTCTCACCATTTCACGGATTTGCTGCTTCGCCGATCTGCCGTTTCACCCGATGGCCCAATCACTGCTCCACTCATTCGCCGACGTACCGATACGCCCAAACGGTGACGCACCTATTCACATATGCACGGATTCGCCTATTCGCACATTCGCAAGCCGGTCCAATCGGCGAACCACCTATCGACGGGTTCGCCCATTCGCCGATTAGCGCAAGCGCCTGATCTCCTAGATGCTGCTGCATTTCACAGCGGCCGGAGACTCTTGCCCCAAAGAGCCGGCTCCCAGCCTCCCCTCCTACCGGCTCGACGTCTCTCCCTCATGGCCTTGTTTCGTTTGAGAAATGAAAGACCGGGAAACCCTCGCTCGCCTTTGAGGCGATCGCCCCTCGGGCGAAACGGCTAATGGTATACCAATAGCCTATCCTGCCATCTTCTAACCAATCGGCCTGGCCACCGTGCCCGAGGCGCCGATGCTGTTGCGAGTCGTCAGACAAAGCAACAGCGATCACAGGCTATGGCCTGTGATCCGCGCCCGAGGAACAGCACGGTGGCCAGGCCGATTGGTTAGAAGATGCTGAAGCGAGCCGTCGTCGTGAGCAGTCGAGAGAACCGTCACCGGAGGTGACGGGTATCAACGACATGCGAACGATGAGACGGCGAGCGCCCCGCAGGAGAGGACGAGCACCTGGAGCGAATGCCCGAAGCATGAGGGCGTAGCGCAAGGTACTCGTCCTCTCCGTCTTGTTTGGGGAAGTCGCGGCAGCGTCCGCTTAACCGGCCCGAAAGGCCGGGCGGTCTCGACCCGCACCACAGGGAGAGGGGAGTTTGAGGGGGAGAGGCGGCAAGTCTTTCTCCTCAAAACCGTGCGCAGGCTCGATGCCTGCAAGCGGTCAAGCCAACGCAAAAGACGAAAGGCGAGAGGCGGCTCCGCCGCCTCTCGCCCTGCAACCTCAATCGTAGACGACGCGCGCAACGCTGATGGCGATGCCGGTCTCGCGCGCAATATCACGGATGATCGTAGCGAGGGGACCGATCTCCGTATCGCTCACAGAGACGGTCGTCGGATAGCTGATCTCGATGCCGTCGCAGTCTGCCGACAGTGCGTTATACCACTCGCCGCCGTCGACCCGATATTCGTGGGTGTCGAAATCGATCTCCAACTCATCCAGCAGGACAATCCTGCAGCGGGCGAGGATTTCTTCCGCACCTTGAAGCTCGCACGAGATCATGCCGTCTGGATCATCTCCAGAAAGCAGCTCGCGCTGCAGATCCATGATGTGGCGCGTCGAGTCGATCGCTGCATCGAGACCGGCCAGCAGGCGGTCGTGGAGCGTCTTTGAGAATTCATCCTCGCAACCGATACGGTTTGCGCTCACGAGAAGCTTGAAGCCAGCGAGCTTGGCATAGAACATGAGAAAGTTGAAATCAGACATAAGAAGCCTCCTTTTCGTTCTGACGAAAAGGCGCCCGCATTGGCGACCCAAGGGGTCAAGGATCGCGATTAGCGACCGCCAGCGGCGGCGAGCGGAGGAACCGATTTTTTTCGTCGTGTCGCGTCAGCGGCGCGGCGGAAAAATTGGAGGGGCCGCGATGTCCTTGAGGCCGCCGGGGCGAATGCGACAATAGGAAGTCAGAGAGAGATAGACCACGGCGCCGGCAGGCGCCGTGACCGCTTGCCGAGCGCAGCCGGCCCTGCAGTCTTTCCGCTTCCCCTGACGCCCGACAATCGCGCTAGGGCGCGGCAACCGCGAGAGGGGCGTGACCCGAATGGGCGGAGACCGCCTGCGGACTCCGTGAGCGAAAGTGAATAGCACCGTCCGCCGCAAGCGGCTCGCCCGGGTCATCCACCAATCATCATCGCCGTGAATCAATCAACACCGGCCGATTCAAATATGTCGTTGGACGCAAAGAGTTCCGTGTCCGATTCTGTGTTCCATGATCGCGCAGCGCTACCAGCTCTATGTCGAACGCACGGACGCCAGGAAGAACATGGCGCGCTACTATGCGATGTCGATCGAGCACAACCTGTTCGGCGAAGCCTGTCTGATCCGCCGATGGGGCCGCATCGGTGCCAGAGGCCAAAGACTGATCCATCATTTCGAGACGGAAGAGGAAGCGGTTGGGCTCTTCCTCCAACTCCTGCGGCAGAAGCGGAGGCGCGGCTACGGCCCGAGATCACGTTTACCGCGAGAGGTGATTGCTTGATCGATGACGGATGGAGGGACGGCCAAGCGATGCTTCGGGCGTGACGCGCCGGTCGACCCGGCGCATCACACCAGGCGACATGGCAAAGGCCTCCCTCAGAAGGGTGGCTCGGCGTCGATTGCGCCTTCCTGCTCTGCGGTGATCACGGCCAGTTCGGCGCGTGCTAGCTCCAGCTCGGATTCGATTTCGCGGCGTTCGGCCGGGTCGATTGCTTCGCGCAGTTCGAGGCAAAGCTCTTCAATGTATTGTTCCAGAAGCATCGTCGTCTCCTTGACGTTTGTGAAAGACGACGCGCGCGGTCATGGGGGCGTGGCGGGGTCAAGGATCGCGCCAGCGACCGGCGGAGCCGGCGAGTGGGGGAGCCGATTTTGTCGGAGCGCAGGGAACCGGAGCGGAGGCAAAATTGGGGGCACCGCTCGTCCTTGATGCCGTCATGCACCCATGACATCCTCGGACGGACTGAGCAGACATTTCCTCTCCGTATCGCACCCGAAACCGAAGGCGGGCTCGATGCCCGTCTTCGGGTCATCTGACCTGTCGCACGTGAATAACTGTGGAGATCCCGGAGTTTCCGGCCATTTGCAGCAGCGTGTCGATGACAGTTCCTGATGGCGATGGCAGGGATTCCGGGTCAAACACGATGCGGAGACATGAAATGACCACCACCAATGAAATCGCCGACAAGATTGCAGGCGAGCACCGCCTTACAAAGGTTCAGGGAAAAGCCATCGTCGAGGCGGTCATCGCCTCGATCACCGCGGCGGCGGTGGCCGGCAACGAGACCTCCCTCCCCGGCTTCGGCAAGTTTAAAGTCAAAGAAACGCCGGAGCGCGAGGCTCGCAATCCCGCGACTGGCGCGACGATCAAGGTTGCCGCCGCGAAAAAACTGGCGTTCACGCCAGCCAAGGCTCTCAAGGATGCGCTGAACAAGTAATCTTGCCAGACAAGCAAAAAAATAGTCCGGCGCCGTGCCGGGCTATTTCCGTTCTGAATTTGCATCAGCGCGCGGACGTCCGCTCAAGGAGATCCTGGATGATCGTGTCGCTGACCGCGTGATGCGCTTCGCGGGCATGGTCGTCCAGCAGCTTGTGAAGAATGCCGGACGCCAAGGGTATGAAGTCGAAACCGCGTGCGATTGCCGCGGTCCTCAGTTGCGACAGTGTTTCGAACTCCCGGAACTCCCTGCCCAGCCAGAGTTCAAGATCCTCGCCATCCGCGTCCGGAAATGCTTGGAGGAAGAACGTCTGAAGCGGGCGGTCGTAGCCGATAGTGGCATCCGGGTCAGCGTGGCGGGATGCGGTTCGGGTGACAGTGATCGTGTAGCGGCTCATGGCGGCCTCCTTTGGAATGAGGACGCGGCCCCGATTTCGGGGCCGGCGGTCCGGTTCAGGCCGGGCTGTTCCAGAGGATGACCTTCTTGCCGGGCTCGCCACCGGGGGCGGGGGCGACGTTGCCGAAGATCACGCCGATTTCGGGTGCTTCGAGCTTCGTAGAGATGTACTCCTCGCCGGTCTGGCGGGAGATGCGGTTCCAGCCTGCGCCGATCTCGAAGCCGGTCTTGCGGTGGATGATGCGGTAGTCCGGGGCTTCCTCGCTCGCCTTGTTGGCGTTCGGGACGAGGGCGATCGGGGCGTTGACGCGGATGGTGGCGAAGATGCCTTCGAGTGTGCCGTCGGTCTTTTCGGTGAGGGTTGCGATCGTGGTAGCCATGGTGGTGTCTCCTTCGTTGCATCGGGACCATTCCCGATGGCGCCCGAAGAAGGGGCCGCGCCGCAGGCGTCACCGGAGCGCAGCGCAGGGGAACCCCTTGCGGGTTGACGCTGGTCGCGGCCGGTCCCTTAGAAAGGCGACATGAAGAACGGGAATGGTCTCTGAGTGCGACGTCGGCGGGAGTCCTGTCGTGGCGACCGGTTTGCGGCCCGCCGGACGTGCAGCGCTCGTGTCGGGCATTGCCGGCGTTCAGGTCAATGCACTCTCGCTGTCAATGGGCTGAACTAGATGCGTCTGATCCGCCCGACCTAGCCTATCGCCGTCTGCACAGACCGCTTCGGTCAACGCTGCATTCGAATTGCCATCCACCCTGACGGGACTTCAGTTGCACTGAAGCTCTTGTGGGTGACCGGGCATGATTTCGGGGCGTTGCTCCGGCGTCCGGTGATGGAGAGGTGCCAAGATCGGTCGAGAACGGCCGGCAGCCTGCCAGCCGACGCTGCCAGGGTCGGCATTGAGCATCGACGGCGCGCCAGCGATACCCAACGGCGGAAGACACACCCGGGATGCCGGCACGCCTCAATCGAGGCGGTTGACTCGGCCGGATCGGCTCCGCGCCTCAGCGAACATGCCGGCAATCTTCACCATGAAGGACTTGCTGAAGCGGCCGAGGATGTCCTGATCGGGCTCGATGTACCAGGAGCGCTCGACGATATCGTAGTTGTACTCGTCGACCATGATCCAGCTCTGCTTCAAGTCGCCAAGGCCGGCGCGCTTGCGCTCGATATCAAGGGATTTCGAGAGCGCTCCGGCCTGCCTGCGGCGGCTGGGTGGTGATGGCCAGAAGCGCCAGATGCGTGTTTCCGTCGCTAGTGCCACGGATCGCGATGACGACGCAGACCGGGCGCTGCTTGCGCCCCTCGCTCGCCGCGCTGCTGCTGCCATGCCCAGAGATAGGGATAGGAGATGACCTCACCGGGGCGGAATTCACGGCTCATCGTCGTAGCCTTCGCCGCGCGCCAACCGATCGAGCGCCTCGTCGAACAGTGCGACATGCTCGTTGGGCATTTCAGAGATATGATAGGCACGGCGCGGATCGCCACCGGTGCGCATGCGCTCATAATGCTCGTAGCTCATCAGCACAAAACGCGGCTTGTTGTGACGGGTGAGAACGACCGGCTCGCGGCTTGCCGCATCGGTGACGTCGCCGACTTGTTTGTTGAGATCGCCTGTCGTGAACTGCTTCATCGATATGGTCTCCGCTTCGGTTTCCATATACTCCATGTTTTCCATATTTTCAAGAAATGGCGCTCACGCGCCGTCTCCTGTCTTCTGCCAGACCGGGATACCAAGGCGACGTGCCTTGTCGGCGAGGTTGCCTGATATACCCGAGCCGGGAAACACGATGACGCCAGCCGGCATGACGGAGAGCATGTCGTCGTTTCGCCGGAAGGGCGCGGCCTTGGCGTGTTTCGTCCAGTTCGGCTTGAAGGTGATCTGCGTCACCTTGCGGGCCTCGGCCCAGCAGGCGGCGATGCGCTCGGCGCCCTTCGGAGAGCCGCCGTGCAGCAGCACCATATCAGGGTGCTTGGCATGCGCCTGGTCGAGCTTCGCCCAGATCAGTTCGTGGTCGTTATAGTCCATACCGCCAGAAAACGCGATCTTGGTGCCGGCCGGGATCAGCACCTCGGTCTCGGCGCGGCGACGGGCGGACAGGAAATCTCTGCTATCGATCATCGCCGCCGTCATGTTGGCGTGGTTGACCTTGGAGCCGGTGCGCGGACGCCAGGACGAACCGGTCTGTGCCTCGAACAGGTCGGCCGAATAGTCGCGCATGAACTCGAACGCGTTACGGCGCTCCAAGAGCGTGATGCCTTCGGCAATGAGGCGTTCGAGTTCGACGCTCTTCACCTCCGAGCCGTCCTGCGCGCGCTGGCCGGTACGCTGCGCCTCCTCGTTGCGGTCGAGTTCGCGCTGGATGCGCTCGCCGGCGCGATGGAAGAGGTTGGGGATCGACCAGAACAGGTCTTCGAGATCGGGCTCCAGCCGGGTGTCGCCGAGCATTTCGGTGAAGCCGTCGAAGATCGCGGTGATGGCCGACTGGACTTGCGGCTCCTCCGGCAATGGCCGTGGATCGGGCTCGTCCTGGAAGGGGCGATAGCCGAAGACCTGCATCTCATAGATGAAGCGGTCGGTGGGAGACGAAGCGTGGTGGGGCTCGAAGGTATCGTCGGGGTTAAGGATCAGGTTCATGATGATCTCCGTTCGCTGGGCCGCGCCTCTCGCGGCCTGACGGCAACCCGGTCACGCGGGCCGAGGCCGGAACCGCAAGCAAAGCGCAGCGGCCCAGCGAAGCGCCGGGCGGCGGAAGAAGGGTTTCTTGCTTCGCGAGGAATGCCGAGTCGCCCTGCGACCGGCAGGGGAAGAAACCCGACTGACCCGCTGAAGGCCCGGAGGCCCGCGTGGTAAGGGGTCGCCTCTCGGCAGGCCCGCGGGCGCGCCCACCCAGGAGGCATCCTCGGACCGTGCTTCACCAAAGCCGCCGGCCCCGCCCACCGGCCCCTTCCGGCCTCATGCGGGCAGATAAGCCATCGCGTCTTCCGGGGTGAGTTGAGCCCGCAGGCTGGCGGTCAGCCGGTCGGGACCCAGCCAGCGCAGATCCTCGTTGAAGTCGCCAAGTTCGGGCGACAGCACCAGCGGCAGGACCCCGCACTCCTGAGCCCGTCTGCTCAATCCCTCGATCCCATGCCGGCCCGCCGCATCAGCGTCGGCCGCGATATAGATGCGCAGGCATCCGGGCGGGAAGCGGAAGGCAGCGAGGTGATTGGCCGTGAGCGCCGCCGCCATCGGCATGCCGGGCAGCACATGCGAGATCGACTGCATGGTTTCGAGGCCTTCGCCCGCCGCCAGGACCGGCACAGGCGCATTTACCGGAAAGCGGAAGCGAACGCCATTGCCGAGCAGCCCGCCCAGCGCGCGGCGGGGATCGTCCAACTTGGCCTTGCCGACCCCATCCGGGTCGAGCCCCGAGGACAAATAGGTGCGGTGGACGCCGGTGATCGCTCCGGCGGCGTCCGTCACGGCTGCGACCAATGCCGGATAACTGGTCGTCCGGCCCGTCACGAGATCGCGGATAGTAGCAGGACGGGTGGAAACGGAGCGCGCCATGGGTGGATGCCCGCAGAATACCACGTTCACGCAGATAGGTGTCTGCGAGCGTACCCGCCAACGGCTGCGTCATTCGAAACAGCCGCCGTGCCCGTTCAGCCGTCGGCCGCTCGACCGGAGAGGCATCACCGCCGCGGGTCCTGCGGGCCGACACCGGTTCGGGGTGGGGCAGACTGAGAAAATGACGCGCCTCCTCGGCAACGTCGCGGAAATCGACGAGGCCACAGGTCTCGCGGACAAGATCGTGCAGATCGCCGAACTGGCCGGTCGCCGCGTCCGTCCAGCGGCCGGCGCGCGGGCCGATCAGATGCACGTAAAGAGACCGGCCCTTGTTGTTGGCGACGTCGCCGACGAGCCAGTAATTGCCGGCCCGGCGGCCGGCGGAGAGATAGTGGCGGCAGACCGACTCGGCGTTTTGCGCGAGACGGTCCGCCAGATCGGAGGCGGAAAGCATGGCAGGCCTCCGTTACGACCGGCGCGCAATGTCGATGAGGCGGTGACGCTGCATCAGCTTCGACAGAATGCCCGGCCCCTCGTCAGTGATCGGCACGAAGAAACGCAGCTTCCAACTGATCATCTCGGAGAACAGGCCGACCGACCGCAGCCAGTCACGCATGCCGTCGATGAAGCCGATGAGCTCGACGCGGTACTCGTTCATCACACGCACCCGGCGGAGCGTCATGTCGCCGGCAAGACCGATGAACGAGGATCCGTCGATCAGTGCCGCCCATGCTTGCTCCGGGGCGATCACCATGGTCTGGTCGATCCCGAAGTTGCGGCAAAGGCCGGCCAAACGATCCGGCGCGACGACACGGCCGACGATGCGCTCACCGTCATCCGTCTGCAGGCGCCGCACGCGGCAGAAATCCTGCGGCAGCAGTTTCCAGATCGGCAGGAGCAGTCCGCTGACGATATGCATTACCGATGTCGAGAATTCCGGCACGGCCGCGACTTCGGCCTCCCAGGCAAGGGCGAAGACCTGTTCGTCAGCCCCCTCCCAGGACGTCTCTTCGAGCTGCCGGACTTCGAAGCGCAGCTCGTCCATCGGCCGGATCAGTGAGACGCGCGCCTGAACAGAACCGTCGTCCAGCATGATCGAGCGGGTCGGCACCATCACCGCTGGCCGGCCCGACTTGCCGTTGATCATCAGCTTGGCGCGTGGATCCTGCCTGAAGAGAGTCAGCACATCATGAAGCAGCATCGGCGCATTGCGATCCCTCCGCTCGATCGTCAGCAGGTGCGACTGCGCGCCGGTGACCGGATGTGTATAGATCAGCCGGCGCTCAGTGACCGTCATGCTGTCGGCGGCGATCGTCTCCAGGCCCTTGTCGTAGATCCCGGCGGCGATCGCCCCTTCGATGCACGCGGCTAGCAACTGCTCGAAGGCCTCGAACAGCACGTTCTGCATCGCGATGGTCAGCGCCAGCATGCGATTGAGGAATGTCTGGATGGGCGGCAACTCATTCTTCAGCCCGCCCTCTTCCGACGTCAGCGACAGGCCGGTGATGCTCTCGAACCTGTCAAGCGAGCAGCCTTCAATCCTGCCGGCCTGCAGCAACCCATAGAACTGCCGCAGCGCGTCGCGGGCATATTGGGATTCGAGATTGTCTTCGCTGCGGAACATCCCCTGCCCGCCGGTTTGGCGCTGGCCCCGGGTGATGGCGCCAAGCGTGTCGAGACGCCGGGCAATGGTCGACAGAAAGCGCCGCTCTGCCTTGACGTTGGTGGCGATCATCCGGAAGCGCGGCGGCTGTTTCTGATTGGTGCGATGGCTGCGCCCGAGACCCTGGATCGCCACGTCGGCGCGCCATCCCGCTTCGAGAAGATTGTGAAGACGCAGGCGCTTGTTCTTGGCGGCAAGATCCGCATGGTAGGATCTACCGGTCCCGCCGGCGTCGCTGAAGACAAGAATGCCTTTCTCGTCATCCATGAAGGCGCGAGCCTCGTCGAGATTGGCGCTGCCCGGCCGGTTCTGCACGGCATAGCGGCCAATAGAGCTGCTGTCCTCGCGGCGGACGATGCGGCGGGAGCGACCGGTGATCTCGGCGACCTGGCTCGTTCCGAAGTGCTGGACGATCTGATCAAGAGCGGTCGGGATCGCCGGCAGGCTGCCCAACGTTTCGACGAGCTCGTCCCGGCGCCGTTCTGCCTCGCGGCAGATCACAGGGTTGCCGTCGGCGTCGTGCACGGGCCGGGAGCTGAGATTGCCGTCAGCGTCGGAAAATTCCTCGAAGAGCTGCACGGGGAAGGAGTGCATCAGGTAGTCGATGACATATTCCCGCGGCGTCACGTCGACCTGCAGATCGCCCCATTCCTCGGTCGGGATCTGTGCCAGCCGGCGCTCGGTCAGCGCTGCCCCGGTTGAAACGAGCTGGACGATGGCCGCATGTCCGTCCTCCAGGTCTGCTGCAGTCGTTCTGAGAAGAGCCGGCGTCTTCATCGAGGTCAGGAGATGATTGAAGAAGCGCTGCTTGGAGCTTTCGAAGGCTGAACGCGCAGCAGCCTTGGCATTTTTGTTCAGCGTGACGGATTTGCCGGCCGCGCTGGTCGCACCAGTGATGCCCGAGGCCTCCATGGCAGCGTCCAGATGGTTGTGGATCACCTGGAACGCCTCAGCATAGGAATCGTAGATGCGCACCTGTTCCTCGGTGAGCTCGTGTTCGAGGATTTCGTATTCGACACCCTCGAAGGAGAGTGAACGCGACGCATAGAGACCCATCGCCTTGAGGTCACGGGCCAGCACCTCCATGGCGGCGACTCCCCCGTCTTCAATCGCGGCAATGAACTCGGAGCGCGTCGGGAAGGGGAAGTCGCTGCTGCCCCAGAGACCGAGCCGTTCGGCATAGGCGAGCGATTCGACTTCCGATGCGCCGGTCGCCGAGACATAGACGACGCGGGCGCTCGGCAGGGCGCGCTGCAGGCGAAGACCCGCCCTGCCCTGTTGCGATGCCGCCTTGTCGCCGCGCTCGGTCTTGCCGCCGGCGGCATTGGCCATGGCATGGCCTTCGTCGAAGACGATAACACCATCGAAGTCGGCGCCGAGCCTGTCGACGATCTGCTGCACGCGCGATCGCCGGCCCTCGCGTTCATCGGTGCGCAACGTCGCAAAAGTCGTGAACAGGATGCCTTCCTCCAGCTTGACCGGCTTGCCCTGCCGGAAGCGGGACAGCGGCGTCACCAAGAGCTTTTCCTGCCCGAGCGCGCTCCAGTCGCGCTGCGCGTCCTCGATCAGCTTGTCTGACTTGGAAATCCAGACGTGGCGACGGCGGCCCTTCAGCCAGTTGTCGAGAATGATGCCCGCGACCTGGCGGCCTTTTCCCGCGCCCGTGCCATCACCGAGAAACCATCCCCGGCGAAAACGAACGGCATGCTCCGTGTCGGGTGCGACGGCCTTCAGATTGTCGAAGGAGGCGTCGACGATCCAATGGCCGGCGAGATAGCCGGAATGAGCTTCGCCGGCATAGATGACGCTCTCGAGCTGGGCATCGGAAAGATCGCCGCTGGAGACGATCCGCTTCGGCAGTTGCGGGCGATAGCTTGGCTTCGGGGGCGCGACCGAGGCCATGGCCACGGATTCGACCAGCCTGTCGGGGTGAGGCTGGGTGCCGCGGATGTGGATCGCCTGCAGCCGATAGGGCTCGTAGATGCCATCGGCTGCGCCCGCCTCGTCCTTCGCCACAGCATCCCGCAATTCGTAGTTGAGCTCGATAATCTCGTCATCGACAGGCAACGAGCGGACCGTCGGAATGTGAGAAACCTGACCGGCGGCGGCTGGGCGATGCAGGGGAGCCGTGACGGCCGGCGAACGCATAGTTCCTGCGCCCTTTCGAACTGCAACCGTTCGAAGGGTGCTAGCGACGTTCGTCTCCATCGACGGCAAGCGCGGTGAAAGCCCTTCAATCCAGGCAAGCAACGTTTCCAGATCGGAGGCGACGCCCTTCGAGGCGACAAGCCTCTTCGGGTCGTCTGCCGGAACTTTGTCGATGACGGTAAGGCGCGTTTCGGTCGTCGTGCCATGGCGGGCATAGATGCTGCCGTCGATCGCCGCGGTGAACAGGACCGTGCCATGCCCCTGCAGCCGGACGAAGTCGTCGCGCCACGCAGGATTGTCGGGGGTGAGGCTTGAACCGGTGATCGCAACAAGCCGGCCACCGGGCGCAAGACGCGCGAAGGCTGAGGTCAGATGCCGCCAGGCGGCGTCAGCGACGCGGCCTTCGACATGAATAACCGCAGAGAATGGCGGATTCATCAACACGACGGTCGGCCGGACAGCATCATCGAGATAGTCGTCGATATGGGCGGCATCGTGCTGCGAGACCGAGACACCGGCGAAGAGCTGTTCGAGCAATGAGCGGCGCACGACCGCATACTCGTTGAGCGCCAGACGCGCGTCTGCGAGCTCGGCGAAGATCGCCAGCAGGCCGGTTCCGGCAGACGGCTCGAGAACGATATCGTCGGCCATGATGCCCGCGGCGCGGGACGCCACATACGCGAGTGGCATCGGCGTCGAGAGTTGCTGCAGCGCCTGGCTCTCCTCGGAGCGTCGGCTATGGGTCGGCACGAGCCTTGCCACCTTCGTCAGCATCGTAAGCGCCGACTGCGGCGCATGGACGCGCGCGATGATCGCCGCGCCGAACTTGCGGAGAAACAGGACCTGAGCGACCTCGGTCGCCTCGTAGGCGTCTTTCCAGAGCCAGAGGCCCTCGGCGTCGCTGCCGCGGAGGGCCTCGATCATGATCTGTCGCAGGTCGCCTGTGGTGACGACTTTACCTTGCTCCAGAAGCGACGTGATTCGACCGGCAGCACCTATAAGTGCGTCAGCGCGGGTTTTGGTCTCAAGACGCGGAGAGGTGGAAACGGTGTGAGGATGCGAGATGATATTCATCGGTCGAGGCTCCGAATGAGAGGGGAATGGGTCTGACCAAGTGCTCTCTTCCGAATTTCGGGAGGAGGAGAACTTGCGGCGTGAGGGTGTGGGAAATGATCGCAGATTGAAGGATGCCGGCGATCGTCAGCGTCTAGGTGGTCGGACCTACGATGAAGCCAGCGGGATCTTTTGGGTCCGGCGGCAGATAGGCGTCGTAGGGATTGCCGTCGGCGAGATGGCCGAATGGCGTGAAGACGTATTCGCCGTCACTGCGGCCGACGGCGCAGAGCACGTAACGCGGCTCGCGTGTCGCGGCATCAAGGCATTCCATGAGAGCAAGATTGCCATCGGACGCGGCGCGCAGCAGCGTGTCGAAGTTTGTACGGGCATGATTGGGGATAGCCATTGGGGTGCTCCAGACAAAATGAGGCCCGGCACTTGACCGGGCTCTGGGATGACGACGATCGGGTTCGCAGACGCGGCCGGGTCTGAGCCAGGCGCGCATGAACATGTCAGGCGGCGCTTTCGAGCAGCTTCTTTGCTTTGCCTTCGAGCTCCAGGCGCGTGTCCTGATTGGTCTTGGTGCGGGCGAGCGCCGTAATGCCCTGGACGAAATCGAAGATCGATTCCGGCGGCCGCCCCTCCTCCGACAGCACCATGTCGATCACCTTGCCGGTCTCGCCTTTCGAAAATCCACGCCGGCGCAGGAAGGTTTCGCGATCGTCATCCTTTCGCGCGACGATCCGCTCCCGTGCCGCTTTGATGCCGGCAATGAATGGCGCAGGCGACGAATTGGCAAAGCTGGTCAGCGCGGGCGCTGCCTCATGCGCGAACCGCTGGGCGGCAAATTTCGAGTGGCGGATGGTGATCTCCTCGAAATTCTCCGTGCCCCAGAGGTTTCGATTGGCGCAGACCGCTCGCAGATAGAAGGAGGCGATGCCGAGCGTTTTCGAGCCGACCTCGGAATTCCAGGCATAGAAGCCGCGAAAGTAGAGATCTGGCTCGCCATTCGGCAACCGGCCGGCCTCGATCGGATGGGTGTCGTCGACCAGGAACAGGAAAACGTCCCGGTCGCTGGCATAAAGCGTCGTGGTGTCCTTGGTGATATCGACGAAGGGATTGTGGGTCATGGTCGCCCAATCGAGCACCCCCGGCACTTTCCACATCGTGTCGCCGGTCCCATTGCCCGCAATCTTCATCACTGCCGAGACCAGTTCGTGGTCCCAGATGCGGCCATATTCCGGTCCGGTGACGGCCCGCAGTTCAACCCGACCATCGTCCAATTCTAACGTCTTGACCAATTCGGCGCGGTGATTGAGCAGGCCATGCTGCAGGTTGATGGCAGCGAGTGGCGCCGGTAACTGGCGCATATAGGTGGCGGGTGCGCCCACGAGGCTGCAGAGCTGACCGTAACTCCAATGGGTCGGTGCAATCGGCTGGCGCTGACCAGGGACGAGGAGTTCGAGCCGTTCGGCGTTGTCGCGTGTCGCCTCGACGCGGATCGCGGCGCTTTCGAGGGTTCGTGCATGCGCGCGGTCGGCGCGGGATCGAACGGTATCGTGGAGTTCGGTCAGCGACAGGAACCGCTCGTCGTCGGGGCGCGAGAACCATTCCGACGAGACACGTCCGATGCGTTCACCGCGGGAGATATCGACCTTGAAGCCGGAGGAAGCGGGCTGGTTAGTGGAAGCAAGGGAGTTCATTTGGATTGTCTCCATAAGACGAAACCCAGGCGCGGTGGCCGGGCGAGGTTGAGGGATGTCTGGGGAAGAAGAAGGATTAATCGGAGGTCAGTCGACGATGCGCCGAGCGGATCGCCGAGAGCGCGGCCTGGAATTCGGCGCTTCCCACCACGTCGGAAAAATCCATCGTGGTGGCGATGGACAGGCATGCGGCGTGGACCTCGTCGTCGGTCACGGCCTCCCGCCCTACAGCTTTGAAACTCGGATCGACTTCGAGCACCGCCGTGATTGCGTCGCGCACACCATCCTCTTGAAGCCTGACCAGGACGTGGGACGGCTTTGGCGGGTCGACCGGCTCTTCAGGATCCGGGTCTCCGGCGAGAATGGCTTCTCCTCTGGCAATCGCCCAGGCAGATCGCGCGAGCCAATCGAGCGACGGTGGCCGGGCCGCACGGACGTCATCGAACAGGATCTTCAATAGTCCGAGCAGGATCTCGAAATGACGCGCCCGGCGCTGGACAGGCTCTTCGAATTGCTGCGGGACCTGGATGGGCGGACCCGCATAGGCCGCATGTGCGCCGTTCCAGATGCCGGTGATATGAATTGGTCCCGAGGAATCGAAATCCTTCTCGGCGATATCCCAACTGTCATCCTCGATAGCAGCACGGCACGCCGCGTCCAGTGTGTCAGCCGCGTAAGTGCGATGCCGGAAGACCGGCAGGTGGTAGGTGGTCTCAATCGTGAAGTCGGGCATTGGTGCCTCCTGAAACGGAAAAACCCGGCACGGGGGCCGGGCTGGTTGCAAAGAAGACCCGACCGCAAAGGCGATCGGGTCAGCGGATGCGATGCTTATGAATCTATTCGGCGGCGGCGAGGTGCCCGCCGTCAATCTCATTCTCCGTATCGCCGGCGTTATCGTTCGATGTTCCTGGCTCATCGAGCAGGAAGGCCGGCAGGTCTGAAGCTTCGAATACAGGCTCAACCACCTCGGGCTGGACGGCACTATCTGCGACAGCGTCGCTTTCGATCGTGCCTTCCCCGATCGTCATGCGAAGCGGTTCCGGTAACCAGCCGCAACCTGTCATCAGTCGTTCGGCCTCGCGGGCCATATCGGTCTTCTTGAGATGGCCGATCAGCTCCGCCGCCTGGTCACCCTTGGCTTCTCGGACCGCCTGCAGGATGCGGGCCTTGGTGACGCGACCGAGATAGTTGTCGGCTGTCGGTGTCCAGCCGGCCCCCACCATGTCGAAACCAATCGAGCGGGCCAGCTGGTCAGCATGGGCGATCGCCCGGGTCCGCTTGTTCCAGGGTTCGATGACCGCGTTGACCGACAGCGAAGCGCAATGGCCAAACAGAGCCTGCCGGCTGACCTCGTCGAGCTTGATCAGGAACTCCCAGAGATCATTCGGATCCTTGGGAAGATCCTGGCCCCAGCCTTCATGCCGCTGCTCAATCTCCTTCGCCCATACCGTATTGCCGAGGCCGGGAGTCTGGCTGAAGCGGGCGCTTTGCAGCGTTACCTCCACGCATGAATCCGAGCCGTAGACGTAGAAGATCTTCAGGACGAACGCGTGCAGAACCGCGATGAAGGCGATGACCGGATTGTTCGCCAGCGCATTGCGCAAAGCAACCGTGCGCGCCGCTGTCAGATCGAGAACCAAGCGGTCGGGAAGCGGCTTGAGCGTTTCGTCCTCGTCGTCCGCCTGAACGCCGTCGCCGCTGGGAGACGACGGGTCGCTACCATGATCTGTGATATCGCCGCCGACATCTTCGGTTGAACTTCCCACGGCCTGTGGTTCGTCTACCGGCCGAACGAAACCGCGCTCGATCTTGAGCTCACCACCGGCGCCGAGCGAAACGAAGACACCGCCGCGGGCGACCTCCTGCGGGTCGAACACGTAAGGGCGGTCGTTGAGCCGGTCGAGCTCGGCACCAAGCTCCTCTAGTTTCTGTTCGGTCGCTTCCGAGTACTCGTCCGCCTCCGCATACTCTGCGTCCAGCTTGTCGTATTCCGCACGGGTTGCGTCAAAGCGGGCCAGTTCGTCTTCCGTCATTTCGGCCTGCTCGCCGTAGAAGCGGCGCAGACCGGACGTGTGGCCGTAGGGAAAATCGAAGGCGGCTTCGACCCATTTCCAGCCTTCGTTCACCCGGATCGCCTCGGCGTCAGCCTTGAGCTTATCCATTACGAGCTGCTCCAGGAGCGCCGGATCCTGCAGCCAACCGCCCTGATCTTGGTCGAACAGATCGCGCATGGTCACACCGCCGGCGGCCTCGTAAGATTCAGTGCCGACGTAGACGGCGCGGCGGTCGCTGGCACGGATTGCGGTTTCGGTCAGCAGCCTGCGAATGTAATACGGCTCGCGGCTATGCGAGCGCGAGATCGTGTCCCAGACCTGCTCCTGGCGAACGTGATCGTTCGCAATTGAGAAAGCCATGATTTGCTCCAGCGTCATCTCGTCATCGGCATAGAGATCGAGAAGCCGCGTCGAGACGGAAGCCAGCCGTAGGCGCTGCTTGACGGTGGCTACCGAGACGAAGAAGCGCGACGCAATCTCCTCCTCCCCGAGGCCCTGCTCGCGCAGGGTCTGAAAGGCGCGGAACTGATCGAGCGGATGTAGGCTGACGCGTTGGACGTTTTCGGCGAGCGAGTCCTCTACCTCGAGCGTTTCGCCCTTACTGACGATGCACGGGACACCCGCAGTCTTTGCCAGACGCTTCTGCACGACAAGGCGTTCAAGGGCGCGATAGCGACGACCGCCGGCAGGAATACGATAGATTCCGGTCTCGTTGCCGTCGCCGTCGAGTTCGGGACGGACGTTGAGGCTGGTGAGCAGCCCGCGATGAGCGATGTCTTCCGCCAGATCCTCGATCGAGACGCCCACCTTGATCTTGCGGACGTTCTGCTGGCTGAGCACCAGCTTGTTGAAGGGAATATCCCGAGCTGCACTGAGGGTGATTTTCTCCATAGCCTGAGCCATGTCAATTTCTCCATGACGGACCGGGCGGAGCCTCTCTCCAACCCTCTCAATCCGTCACAGCTTTCACCTCCCTCCTCTCCCTCTACCCCCTTCTCCATGCCCCACCGTCCCTTCCACCGGCGAAGCTTCTCGTTCGGCCAAGATCCGGCAATATTGCGTGGATGGAAGCCTTTCGGGTGAAGGCTGCCGCGGGCGGCAACCACAGAAGTGCCAAACGCCATTTCAATACCAGTCACTCGGTCTCAATGGCCTGCTGGAAATCGATCGTATTCCCGGCTTACCGGACGCCGGAACGCGACGCGTCGATAACGGAGTCCCTCGATTATTTTTCAACAGCGTCTGCAGCCAGCCCTTGGTCGACTAGAGGTAGGCTCTTGCAAAGAAAATGACGGTGGTCAGGAGGGCAACCACGACGGTGATAGCCCGGACAATCGGCGCCGGCAGCCTGCGCCCGAGATGGGCTCCGCTCCAGCCACCCGCAAAGGCACCCGCAATCATCGGCAGGCATTGTTGCCAGGCGATTGCGCCGGCCAGCACAAAGACGATCACAGCCACCGCATTTGCGGCGGTCACCATGACCATGCGGGTCGGATTGAGACTTTTGATATCACCGCCGCCAAGCAGGCTCCACGCGGCGAGCATCATCAGTCCCACCGCTCCGCCGAAATAGCCGCCATAGATGCCAAGCAGTAATTGGATCGGCAAGACAAGCGCGGTCTGCGAGCGTTTTGCCCGTTGCAGCCGAATGCCGAGCTTGGGTCCGAGAATGAGCATGGACGTGGCGATGAGCAAGAGCCATGGCAGCATGACGTCGAATGTCGTCGT
This sequence comes from Rhizobium sp. P44RR-XXIV, assembly GCF_001999485.2. Classification (NCBI taxonomy): domain Bacteria; kingdom Pseudomonadati; phylum Pseudomonadota; class Alphaproteobacteria; order Hyphomicrobiales; family Rhizobiaceae; genus Rhizobium; species Rhizobium sp. P44RR-XXIV. The sequence continues at coordinate 53,204 of NZ_MPVZ02000021.1, forward strand.
GGGCGTTAAAAGCAAAAGGATACTGCCGGTGACACCGCCTGTGATGGTGGCAACTGCAATCGGCTTGACCCCGACACCGCATACATCTCTTACGCCCTCACGATAGACCCAGGAGCTTGCCAAGCCTCCCGGAAAGAGAGCGAAGGTGCTGGTCGCGTTTGCGATCACGGACGGGACGCCAACGGAGATCAGGGCGGGCAACGACACGAACGAACCGCCACCGGCCAGCGCGTTCATACTGCCGGCGAGGAAGCCAGCCACGAAAAGCAGCAAAAGATCGAACATGGTCGGAAAAAACCCCGGGCGATGCGACCATCCGCCTTCGTCTTCGAGGCAAAGGCGACGATCCTATGGATCACCTTCTAACCAGATCGCTGCCGCGCCCGCAAGAACAGTCCATGCACGGATGAATGCGACGCTTCGCAACAGGAGACGTCGGGGAGCTTGCCTGAGATGCGCCGACCAACCTCACTCAAATGGCAAAAAAACCGCTTTCGCCCAGCGCCTTCTTCATTCGGTATCGAACCGGCACAACATCGTCTGAAGTGCCCGATTTTCGTCACGGAGCTTGGCCATCAGGAGACGTTTCAGGCGGCGGTTTTCTGCGTCGAGTGCGTTGAGGTCATCCATGTGGTTGTCTGGTGGTAGGCCCGCCCGGCGATCGTTGACGGGGGTCATCGCCGGGATCGATGCAGGCTCAGTCTGCACCGAGGCAACGACGGTCCGCCTCGACGCAGCGGGAGTGCGCACATGCCGCGGCGTCGGCGGCACGGACTTCTCGGTTGCCGCAGCCTCTGATGAAAGCTCCTGCTTCGCCGCGCCAATTCCCTCGGGTAGGATGCCAGCAGCAGGTCCCTGGGGATTATGTTCGGGTATGGCAAGGAGATCCGGCGACGGGACGGGGGTTTCAGCCGGTTTTGGGTCGTTGACTGTCGGCCTCGCAACCGAATGTCCGGTATCAGGCAAAATCCCGTCGGCCTCGACCTGTCGGGCCACAGCCTGCAGATCAAGGCTGCCCCAAATGGAAGAAGGTCGCGTCTGGGTTTGCCGCCTGTTCGCCTTGTATTCGACCACGAAGGGCCGTTGTGGTATTTTCATAATTCGTCAATTTCATCGACAGCGGCGGCCAGTAAATCCTGTCCCGCGCAGCGTCATCGTCAAAACCAAGTTGATCAGGTGATCCCGAGCCGCTTGCGCAGTTCGGCGTTTTCGGTGCGGAGTTTTTCGCCAAGCAGTTTGCGCAGTCGGCGATTCTCTTCCTCGAGCTGAATGAATTCGGCAAACTCGTCGTCAACAGCAACTGGGCTGGACGACGTCCCAGACGTTGGTGCGGCGACGGCTTTCTTCCATGTATAATAGGTTTGGTCGGAGATCGAGGCCGCACCCACGGCATCTTTCAGGGTTGCCCCGCCGGCGACGGCTACCTCGATCTGCCTGATCTTCTCAAGCTTGTCCGTGTCACTCAAGCCTCGTGCCTTCGGCTTGTCGCTCTTCTGAACGCTGCTGGCAACCTTGCCCGCCGCAGCCTTGTTGGGGCTCGACCGTTTGCCGCGTCCGGTCACTTTCGTCTTCTCGACTTCAGCTTTGGTCTCGGCGCTATCCGGTTGTGTCAGAACGTCGTCTTCGATCATCGTTGATCCTCGCATCGTTGCATGCGTTTTCGGCCAGGCGCGGGAAAGAGTCAACGTCGCCTGGTCCACGGCCTTTTACACCAGCATGAAACACCCGCGGCAGTCACCGTTGACAAAATCGTTGACTACCCCTATCTGTAACATAACAGGAGAAGCTCATCATGCGTAACCCCTTGTGGAATAGCTTCGATATCGTAAGAGATCTAATCGCAAAAGACGATTTCAAAACAGTTGCCGAGAGAGTTGACTTGGCTCTCAATGCCTCAATGGAGACTGTCGCTGACGTCCTGCCCACTGCGGCGGCTCCGGTGTTACGCCAAGGTGTCGAAGCAGCAACAGGAGCGCTCAGCACGTTGCGAAGCAAGATCCGGGCTGATCGTTTGTCCCCGGATTACGCTGCCGGGCGGCTGGCAGCGGCCTTGGATATCATGGGGTATGCAGCGTCAGCCACAGCTGACGAGGACGCGATCAAGAAGGCAAAGCAGCAGCCGTTCGCGCGCATTCTTGATATGCTGGCCGTAAAATCTCTACGCAACACCGAGATCGCCGCAGCACTTGGCCAGGACAAAGGATATATTTCGCGTCTGCTGGACGAACTGCGGGCGATGGAGATGGTCACCAGCCATCGACACGGACGGAACCTTTACAACGCTCTGACGCCTGTCGGCCGGCTGGTTGTCGATGAAGGTGTCGAGGCTGCGCGCCGCGCGCCATTGGCCCAGAGCAAGATTGTCAATCTCGGATTCAGCCTCGACAACCGGCCCACCCCGCCCGATGTGCGCACGGCTGAGGTTCCCAGAATAAGTGCGACAGGTTAGCCATGGCAAAGTCACAGGTTACGACCTTCTACTCTTACAAGGGCGGAAGTGGGCGCAGCATGACGCTGGCAAACGTCGCCTGGGCACTGGCTTCGAACGATGAAAGAGTGCTTGCGATCGATTGGGATCTGGAAGCACCAGGGTTGCACCGCTATTTTCATCCGTTCCTAAGCGACCCGGATCAGGGCGAAAGCAATGGCCTGATCGACCGCGTTTGGGACTATCTCGAGCAACTCAACGCGCAGCCGGATCGCAAGGACAGATTCAAGCTCGGCGACTGCAGCGACATCGTCCAGCCTCTTGATCTGCCATTGAAGGGATCAGGTTGTCTGGACTTTATCGGCGCCGGTCGCCAGGACGAGCATTATAGCCACAAGGTTGGCGGTCTCGACTGGAACGGTTTCTATCAACGTTTCGACGGTGAGCCGTTTATCAATGCCATTCTGAAGTGGGCTCGAAACCGCTACACCCATGTTCTAATCGACAGTCGAACGGGTGTTGCCGATACCGCCGGTATTTGCACCTCACAGCTCCCCGACGCTCTCGTCCTTTGCCTTGTCTACAACCGTCAAAGTATCGAGGGGACGGCTGCGATCGCGCGTTCGATCAAGGAGGCGCGCAAAAGTCAGAAGAAACCGGCGCTTAAAATGGAGTTTGTACCCAGCCGGGTCGAGGAACGTTCGACTGTCGAGGCGGCGCGACGTCACACCGCGCAGCGGTTCATCGACCTTATCGAGGGCGGACCGCGCAAGGTCGAGCAAAGTCTCCGGCGGGCGGAAGTGCGCAATTATCCGTGGTGCGCTTTCGAAGAGAAGCTTGCTGTCTTTGAAGAGTACCCAGATGAAAGAGGGTCTCTCCTAGATGCCATGCACGACCTGGCCCGCCGGATTACCGGCTCTACTAAAATAGGCATTCGGCCAGTCGATGCAGACGTTCTATCATCATACTGGCGCCGCGCCGCATTCGACGATCCCCGGCTGTTTGACCTGCGAGCCATCAGCGACCAACCGACTTTGGACGCCTGGAGCCAGGTCCAGTTCTGGTTGGACAATGCGGTCGCAGACGATGGTGAAAGGCCCGAATGGCTGATGTCGCTTGCCGAAGCCGCATTGAGTTTCGTCCTGCGGCGCGACAACCGGCTTTCGTTCCGAACCGGAGCAACCTTCGCCGAAACAGCGGAACAACTTGCCCGCCGCGCCTACAACGAGGAACCAACCACGTATGCGACGCGATATGCACTGATCCTTGACGATATCGCCGGCTTGCTGCAGCGCAATGGCGAGTTCGAGAAAGCCCTCGGCTTGAGCCGCAATGCTGAGCGCCTGTGGCGGGCAGAAAAATCGCCGATCGCAAAATGGCGTCACGCGCGACTGCTCGACCGTCAGGCCGCAATTCTCGACACTTTGGGCCGCGCCGACGAGGTCATCGAGACGTACAAGGAGATAGCCGAGATCTATCGCGCAATTGGGAGACGCGCTCTACCCGTTGGCAACGAGATCGAACCGGCGAGAACCCAGCGTCTGCTGGCCAGCAAGCTTCTCGAAAGAGGTGACGGAAGTGGCGCCGAGCGCGCGATCGTCGCAGCGGTCAAACTTCTTTCGCAAACCTCCACCGCCCGCGACAGGGATCTCGGCGAGATCATAGAGATCCTTATCACGCGCCTCAAGGTCGCGATGGAGATCGGGGATGAGCGTTTTGAAAAAGTTTCAGGTCAGGTATTACTGCACGCCGACCGACTTCTGCCGGCAGATGGCGGACGGGACCGCGTCCAGGATGAGCTGTTCCTGTGCCAGTCGGAATTGTATCGGCGTCGCGGCCAATTCGACGAAGCGCTTTTCCGTATTAAAAGCACCTCAGCCGATTTCCAGTCGCTCCCGAGAGTGGCGCTCCAAGAAGCAGAGATCCTTCTCGATGCCGGCCGGGAACACGAGGCAATGGAGACACTGCTGTCGAATATCCGCAGCGGCGCACCGCTGACGGAGCAAGCGCTCGGTCTTTTTCAACGGGCGATCGCAAGCTCGGAGCATGGCGATCTGTATTTCAATGAACTGTTGTCAACGCTGACCAGGAGTGATGAACAAGGCGCCTCAACCTTCGTTCCGGCCATGCGAGCGCTGACCGACAAGATGCGACATGACGGAACGGACTTCTCGCAACTTGTCCCCCTGCTGCAAACCTTCATCCGCAAGCCGATCTGACGTCATGAAACCGGGACAACTATTCGCGGAATTGTGGCAAATCGTCGAACCCTATGAGGCTGAGGCGACGCTTGCCCCATGGTCCGGACGGCACGCAGCTGAATTCGGGCGGCTCGTCGAGCTCTTGGAGGGAGCGTCAACTGCAGACGTTCCAGCATGGTAACCGACTATCTTGGCCGCCGGTTGGTGGCGTTCAGCTGTGAGGTCGACACGCCCCATGAACGTGCCTTTGTGGTGATGTGCGCCCTCGACCAGGTAGCGATGCGCATCCATCCCTCTATCAAGACGCGGCTCCCTGGCCGCTCATCGGCAGGTGGACAGATGTTGGCGGCGATGCGGGCGGAGCGGACGATGACAGGCGCCTATGCCGAGTTGTCTGGCAAAGGCTTCGTCCTTCCCAAAGGCCTGTTGATGCCGGGCAAGGAGCGGACAAAGGGATTAGAACAAAGTGGGGTTGCGCTCGCTCATCAGTTTTCCTTTCTGAGCTTCGTTCCTGACCTGCAGAAAAGTTTCAAATTGCGGCCGATGGCGCCGCCGCCAAGTCAAATCTATGTTTCGCACGACGCGGCTCAAAAAGTGGGCCTTGCGCCAATTGCCGAGGATCGTGACGACTTCGAATTTTCGGTGTCGGACCGACGCCATAAAGCGTTTCTGGACACGGTGCCGCGTTCGTCGATTACGGACGTCAGGATCGAAAACGAAGTCTCGGCTCTGTTGGATAAGGGAGCGGGCCTCGTTGTCTTGCCTGAACTCGTCGCCACCAGCTCAGCGGTTATGGGCCTTGCCGAAACGTTGCGCCGGGCGGCCCGCTTAGGTCACTCGTTGGTACTGACGGGAAGCGGCCCTTCCGAAGAGAGGTCAAAAGGGCTCGACAGGCCGTTCAATGAGGCCGTTGTCATGACGGGTGCCGGCGAAGTCCTGTTTCGTCAACGCAAGCTGAATGCGTTCAACATGGCCGCGCCCCGTATGAAGCAGTGCGCCCTACCCCGCGCAGACGGTCACGACGATGACTCGCACATGGAAGATTGCGCCACCGGAAGCGAATTGGTGCTTTGCGACATCCTCGGACTTGGGCGGGTGATGGTGCTGATTTGCGAAGATCTTGAGCAACAGACGCCGGGCGGAGACGCTGCGCTGCATGCACAACCCGACTGGATCTTGACGCCGGTCCTGGATGTGGGCCTCGTATTCGGTCGGTGGGAATACCGTCGCGCCGTTGAAATTGGTCGCAAGACCGGCTCGCGTGTTGTCGTCAGCTGTTCTGCCACCCTCGAGGTTCGCAGTCTCGGTAAGCAGAACCTCACTGAAACCGGACCGAACGCCGTCCGCACCGGCTTCTGCTTCGATGGATCGGTCGAGATGCGTGCTCTGCACCTTGAAACGGGCGGGCCAGCCTTAGGCCATCATATGCTGGTCGAATGGAACCCGAGAACCTGGAAAAAACACAAGCTGGTCGAGGAAAGCTGAACCCGCGAACGCGACGGCCTCGCTTTGGTAATGTCGTTTTGCATTTAATCGCAAGACTCCGCATCCAATAATTCAACAAGATAGCGCGGCACTTAAATTGAGATCAGGCACTTAATCTGAGATTCGCCGGTTCGATTTGGCACTTAGTGTGAGATTCACCACCTGGAAAAAGATGACCACCGATGGCCAAGCTTCATCGGAAAATGCGAAATATTACAGAACGCTATTTCGGAATCGGAGAGCGTCAAGCGCCGAAAAACCAACTGGCGAATCTCAGATTAAGTGCCATGAGCTGCCGGAACGGGCGCATTCTTACAGTTAAATGCCAAACGACAGCGGCTTGTTCGAAGATCTCAAAAGCCGCTTGAATCCCCGCGTTGGAACGACTGTCCTGAGACGCGCAGTCGCTGCGTATGTCCATTCAAAGCGGTACTATTTCGCGAGCGCCCAGCCAAACGCCATGCGTTATGATTTAGAAGGTGAGTGGTTGAGCCGGTCTCTGCAGCTGACCGAATGCTGGCGCAGGAGCGCTTTATGACCTTGAAGCGGGACAAAGGACCACCCTCGCCTGCTATCGTTGATGACAATGTCGCGGCTATAATACCAAGCAAAAATGGAATACTCCGCGCCGCCCTGCTTTCACGAAAAAGAACTCCCGGTCCGGCACCCCACTAGATTTTTCGCACCGCTGCGCGCGTCGACACGTTTGAAGTTAGGCGCGCCTAACTCGTAGCCACCCATCATGTGTACGCTTCAAGGTCGCCCGTTAGCCTGCCCCAAATCTCGCACCCTGTCTTGGTGCCCTAGCTGGCAATGATCGAGCCATGTTAAAGGATGACCGGCGAGCAGAGGTCGAATCCATGTTGCGCGCGCCACTGACACAGGCAAGTTAGGCGCGCCTAACTTCACACCGCAGAAGTGGGCCTGCCCTCACCTCTTTACGCTGCCCAGGTGCCTCTCCGATCGGTGGCGTCGAACCCCTATTCTGGCGGCGATCGGGAGTTCCAATGATCGTCGCGCATGCACCAATATGTTCAAGGCTCAGATGTCTGCATACGCCTTGTTAGACTCCCACCGAACAACCTCGACACCTCGTGTCTACGCCCATCTTGAAACACCGACCAATTCCGCATTTCTATATCACCGCCCGGATCCGGCTCGACACCGAATGCCCTGCACCCTTGAGGGACAATCACCCCGAGACGAATTTGGCGAGGCCACTCCCGGAACGGCGGGAACACGCATCAAACGGCTTAAAATTGACGCGAGATAAAAGAGGCGCGACTAAAACTCCGGGCAGCAGCTAGGCGCGTCTAACTGCTGCCCCACTGTTCACCTTCAGCTGCGCCATGACCATCGGGCCGAGCGAAAACTCTCCTCGTTCCCAGCGCCCGGTCAAATCGCGCAAGTAGCCACCAGGCGAGGTGATAAAGTTCGCCCTCTCGAGAATACAGGCGATCGCGATTGCCGCATTTTCCGGCCCCATCACATCGCAAGCATCTTGATAAGCCGATGGGCTCACACCCAACATCGATCTGACAACAACGGCAGCCAACATCAGATCACGCCAGCCTCCCACCACACCGCCTTGTCCATAGTCGCAAATCTGCGGGCACGCCTTTAGCACAACGCTCAACGGAAAGGATGTGGTCGCCAGACGCGAGGGCAAATCAACTCCACCAGACCTCGCCCCCTGCTCTTTTTCAGAGCGAGGTTCAAGTTCACGGATGGATTCGGGTTTTGAATTCTGTATGTGGCGCTCATTATGAGCATCATTGGTGCTATTAATTTCGATTTCCTCGTGAATATTCAGACGCCTAAGCACTTCAGCATAAAGCAACTGCATTTCGCTGAGCACGTTACCGACGTCTGCCTGCGACGGTGTGCGGGGGAGGCGAGCTATTAGATTGAGATAAATGTCCTCGATTGCTTGCCAATCGCCCTCCGCGCCTTCCTCGATAGCCGCGCTGATCAGTTTACGAACGTCCCTTCGGCATATTGTTAGTGTCTCCTTTGCCCTTCTGAACGCAACACGGGCAGCCACGACCTCCTGCGCCATCAAAGCAAGTTCATCAGCCCGCGCCAGAAGCGGAGACAGGTCGAAGCCGAAGGCCGTTTCGATATCGCCGTCACGATCCTTCCGCGCAAATCTCTTTCCGTTGGCGCTGTCTTTTCGCACAATCAGACCGGCGTCGACGAGGATTGCGAGATGGCGCCGAAGCGTGGCCCCAGCAATGCCGTGGGCGCGCAGTGTCAGCTGAGCATTCGAAGGAAAGACAATCATCTGTCCGTCCTGGCGCAGTTCATTGGTCGGAAGGAACGTTAGAAGCGCATCCAGGATGGCGACGCTGCGATCCTGAAGGCCAAGCGTTTCCCGGGCCTCAGCAACATCTCGGAACACTTTCCACTTTTCGACAGACTTACCAGGCTTGATCTCGTTCGCAGCCAGTTGCCGCTTCACGAGGGCAAGCGTCATCGACCGCCGCCCAAACGGCGTCGTCACATTTCCCGTATGCATCGTCTTTCACCTTTCAGAAGGCAAAAAAAATGAGCTCACCAAAATGGCGCCGAGACTCTTGACGAAGATTCATGGAAATGCGATTCTCTGTCTTGCTACAGAACAGATAAGGGCTTCCACGACGGCGACGTTGAGGGGGCTCTTTTCTTTTGCGGTTTTGACTCCGTGGCTTGTTGATCCAGCGTGCTATTTCGCTGAGCGGTGCTCGCGATACAGTTTTTCAAGCTTCTCCAGGACGAGCGCGGCAAACTCAGGCGCTTCTTTCCTGTCGATGGCGATTTCCAGTTTCCCGTCCGTGTTCAGCACTCTCGCAAGGCGCTTTCCGTCGTCGGCGGTCCACACGTCAACAGCCGCTCGAGCTGGCCGCGGTTTCAAGTGCGCGACAACAGCCTTGAAGCGTGCCTCAGAGGGGAGGGCCTTAGTTTCCGCCGATTCGAGAAACAGCTTGGCCGAATCGAGCGATCCGTCCTTGGCAAGCAGGTCTGCGAGCTCAACCCAGCTTCGGCGCCCCACACCCGGGGCGGCACCGATTGCATTGATTAGATCCCGGGGGATCCTGACCACGACAGACAGCATGTAAGATAGATCGCTCTTATAGACAGACAGGGCCGACATGATGACGTCCCTGGAAAAGCGCTGCTGCAAATTGTCGGCAAAGAGGGCTTTCTCGATATAAGTGAGATCCTCGCGCTCGTTGTTCTCCTGTCCCTGCGCCACAACGAGTTGCTCATCCGTCAAATCGCGAACGATTGCCTTGACCGGGCGTTTAAGCGCCTGAACGGCGCGAAGCCGACGGTGACCAAACGCCACTTGATAGCGGCCGGCCTGGTCCGGGTGCGGGCGGACAAGAATAGGCACCTGCTGGCCTTGCTCCTTAATCGAACTAATCAGCCCGTCGATATCGCCGGGCATGCGGTCTTGCACAAAGGAAGGCTCGACCTCGCCGGGGTCGATCTCGATCACAGTCTGGCCCTCTGCAAGTCGCCGCTCGATCTCATCTGCACGGGCCTGACGGGCCTTCTCCTCACGGATCGTGGACCCGACCTGCTTGACAAGCTTGTTGTCCGCCGAGGATTCGTCAGACTGCACAGACGTTGAAAGCAGCGGGCGGCCCTGTGTCTTTGCCGGACGCGCAGCATCGACCTGTACGAGGTTTAGAAGGTTCTTCCGGCTCATGCGGCTCTCCCCCAGGATTTCTTGATCAGGGTTTCGATTTCCTCATTGACGTTGTTCATCGCCTCGAGGGCACGGTCGTATGTGCTGCGCGTAAACTGACCTCTCTCGACCTCGTAAAGGGTCTGGTTGGTCAGTCCGGCATCAGAAACGGCCGTCGTCTTGAGCATTGGGAAATTTAAGACGTGGGAACCAAAGATCGACCGCAAATAGCCCACCATCTGGTTCTGCGGCCCATCGGCAGGCTCAAAGCGCGTAATCAGGTAGCGCATCCACGAAAAGTCGACGTTTCCCCCCGCTGTGGCCACCTCCCGAAGGAGCTCAGCCACCATCGCCAGGAACTGGTTCATCGACATAACGTCCAGCATCTGGGGATGAACCGTCACTATCACCGACGTCGCCGCGGTGAGGGCGGACAGCGTGAGATAGCCAAGCTGCGGCGGGCAGTCGATGACAACCACATCGTAGTTGCTTTCAACCTCGTCCAAAACCTGGCGAACCCGGTCGAAGAACATCACATCGCCTACTTGGCGCTTCATCAGCGCGCGCGGGGTATCGTGCTCAAATTCCATAAGCTCCAGATTTCCCGGGATCAGGTGGAGATCGGGAATGTATGTCGAACGGATGATCTCCTGGACGGGCCGGCGCTCGTCATCATATCGGATCGCGCCGTACATGGTTTCGTTGGAACCGACATCCAGTTCGGGCTGGTTGCCGAAGAGCGCCGACAGGCTCGCCTGCGGATCCAGATCGAGAGCAAGAACCCGGTACCCCCGCAATCCCAGATACTGCGCCAGGTGCGCCGCCGTTGTGGTTTTGCCGGAGCCACCCTTGAAGTTCATGACTGATATAACTTGTAGCGCTTCGCCATCGCGTCGGTGCGGAAGATACCGCCTGTCAGCGCGGCCGACACGATCGAGATGCCTGCGGATCTTGTCGATGTCTTCGACCGAATACGAACGGCGGCCGCCCGCCGTCGTGCTCACCTCAAGATCTTCGATATCGTTCGATACCTGACGAAGGTAGACCTCCTTGACACCCACGAGCTTGGCAGCTTCTGATGGCTGGAAATGCCGAATCCCTTTCTCGGCAACCGGTGGGAAAGTGCTCAGGTGATGAGCTTGAAGCTGCGCTGCAAGCGCAGAGGAGTGCCGTTCGATGAGTTCGACCAACGTCTCCTGTGCCGCCAATTTTTTCTCAGCCGTTCGCTTCATTTTTCAGCCCGATATTTCACAACAGCGCTTTGGGGCGGCCAAAACCGATTTACACCGCTGTTGCAATAAGCCCCGATTCTGGCGTGCGGGCAAGCTATTTATGGTAAACGAATTCTTAACGAACCTGCTGGTCTTAAAGGAAAATCGGCTCTCTTCACCCGCAAATTCCAAGCGAAACAAGCGTTTGACGTATTTAGGCGCACATCCGAAAGTCCTCGCAAAAAGCAGTTGAGAATACAGGCGCATGCCTCGTTTTCCTGCGTCGGAGCTTGCTTTCGGGTGGAGAACCGAGCGACTCAGTGCGGTGGCGTGTCCAGCCCACAACCTTATTCGACTTCAAAGGCGCCGCGGATAGCAATACCGACAAAACAAATGACTACGAGAACAATCGGGCCGCGCGCCCGGTCCGTCGGGTAGCGCTGTTGTAATAACTCGACGCCTGCTGCACCGAACGATGACGAGATTGCTCCATCGCCTCCGGAAGAGAAATGCCCCGATTGGCGGCTTCGGTCAAATATCCAGACCGCAATCCGTGTGCGGAAAACTCCCCACGCTCTGTCCGTCGTCGAATGATTTGAGACTTTTTGGTCTTTGGAAGAGTGGAGTTTCCGGCTCGGTTTGCGGGTTGATTTAAGCCGCTTTGGCGTGGTGGTTCAAGCGGCGCTGTTTGATGGTGTCTCGTTTGATCCTTTCGCGTTCGAGCAGGATGGTCGCGCCGCGCCCGAAGTAGACGTCGGCTGGGGCAAGATTGTCGAGGCTCTCATGGTATCGGCGATGATTGTAATGCTCGACGAAGGCTGCGATCTGGGCTTCGAGGTCCTCCTGGAAGAAGTAGTTTTCCAGCAGGATGCGGTTCTTCAACGTCTGGTGCCAGCGTTCGATCTTGCCCTGGGTCTGCGGATGGCCGGGAGCGCCGTGGACCTGCTCGATCTTGTATTTCTCCAGCCATTCGCCGAGATCGGAAGCGACGTAACACGGGCCGTTGTCGGACAGCAGGCGCGGCCGGTGTTCGACCTTGACCCTGTCGCAGCCTGAGGCGGCCAGTGCCAGGTCGAGCGTGTCGGTGACGTCGTCCACCTTCATGCTGGTGCACAGCTTCCAGGCGATGATGTAGCGGGAATAATCGTCGAGGATGGTCGACAGGTAGAACCATCCCCAGCCGATGACCTTCAGGTAGGTGAAGTCGGTTTGCCACATCTCGTTTGGGCGAGTGGTCTTGTCCTTGAACTCGTCGTTGGCCTTGATGACGATATAGGCAGGCGAGGTGATCAGGTCGTGAGCCTTGAGCAGGCGGTAGACTGAAGCCTCTGATACGAAATAGCTTTCCGTATCGGTGAACTTCACCGCCAGCTCGCGTGGCGACAGATCGGCATGATCGAGCGCCATGGTGACGATGCGATCCCGGATATCGTCGGGGATACGGTTCCAGACCCGTGACGGCGCGGATGTCCGGTCTTCCAGACCCTCGACGCCGTGGGTCTGGAAGCGGTCATACCAACGGTAGAAAGTCGGCCTTGAAATGCCGAGCTTTTCGAGGGTCTGCCTTGCGGACAAATGCGACTGTTCCACGATCCGGATGATCTCAAGCTTCTCGGTGGCGGGATATCTCATTCTTCGTCGCCCCCATCCGCGATCATGCTTTTTTTGAGCAGGCGGTTTTCCAGGGTGAGGTCAGCCAGCGCCTCCTTCAGGTCACGGCTTTCACGACGCAGCGCTTTCACCTCGTCGCTGGTGGCCGAACGGGCGGTGTCTCCGGCAAGACGCTTCTTACCAGCTTCGAGGAATTCCTTCGACCAGCTATAATACAGGCTCTCGGCGATCCCCTCGCGGCGGCAGATCGCGGCAATGCTGTCCTCGCCACGCAGCCCTTCCAGCACAATGCGGATTTTGTCCTCCGCGGAATGGTGCTTGCGCGTGGCCCGGCGGATGTCCTTGATCGTCTTCTCGGCCGTCGATGTCTGCGGCCCGGATTTCTGTCTCATCTTCGCTTCCTTTGATAGAGCTACGATGAGCCGAAAATCCTCTCTTCTCAATTAAGTCGGTTCTGTCTCATGGGCGTTGATCCGGGACAGCTTGAGGATCTGCTCTCCTATCCGCCGCGGGACCGAATGCCCTGTCTGCTTCTCTACGGCGATACCGGCATGGGAAAGACAAAAATCATCAGAAAGTTTCTTCGCAATCATCAGCCCGTCTTCGATCGTGGAACCGGGGTGACGAACATGCCGGTCGTGGCAATGCAGATGCCAGCCGAACCCGTCGAACGCGATGTCTACGGTGAGCTCCTCAATGCACTGAGTGCACCGGGCCCAAGTGGAGACGCAACTTACCGACTGAAGACTACGTGCCGAACCCTGATGCGGAGGATGGGTGTACGGATGCTGATCATCGATGAGATCCATGCCATGTTGACGGGGACATATCGGCAGCAACGAGTCTTCCTCAACGTCATTCGCTTTCTGGCGAATGATCTGAAAGTCCCGTTGATCTGCGCCGGGACCGATCTTGCCCGACAGGCGCTGTTGACGGATCCGCAGCTTGCCGAAAGGTTTGAAGCCCTTCACCTGAAGCGCTGGTCCAATACGCAGCAGCTTGCCCAATTGCTCGCAAGTCTCGGGAGCATACTGCCTCTGCGTGAGCCATCACAGCTCGGGACCGCAGCAGTGCGCCGCAAGGTGCTCGATATGACCGACGGCGTTACGGTGCGAATTTTTCGCCTCATCGAGACTGTTGCGGTCGAAGCGGTCCGGAATGGGAACGAGAGGATTATCTTGGAGAGCTTCGACGCCGACAACCTTGTCCTACCTTTGGTCGCGATGGCGCGGCGCAGTGAAACGCGCCTGCAGCGCCGTGCAATCCCGTGAGACCGGTGCGGCTGCTGGCGATCGCCCCACGGCCCTATGAGGATGAACTTCTCAGCTGTTGGCGTTGGCGTGTAGCGAGCCATTACTCCAGCTCGCCCCGGCAGATCGAGAACTGGATACGTGGTGCTTGGGACGTCTCCAAGCCGCATCTCCTCAGCGATGACATCCCGACCGAACCATCGGCGGCCCGTTTATGGGCGTTAGCCTGTCGCCTGAAGCAAGCAGATGTAGAGCGACTGTCTCTGCAGAATACCCGGCGCAGCAGGGCGTCATTTGTCAGCGAACCCGCGCACCGAGGCGTTTGTCCGACATGCCTTGACGAGGATGCCGAGGAGGGGAGGGACCACTATTGCCGACGGTCCTGGGCATGTGTCGAGGCCGTGGTCTGCCCCCGGCACAAGACTGGGCTCGAGATCAACTGCGGCGGATGTTTCCGCAGCGGGCTGTTTCAGTTTCGGTCTACGCCTGCCGGCCTCGCCAGACTGTTTTGCCGTGAATGCGATGCTGTTATCTCGGCGAGGAGGTTCCAGCGCCGCGATCAAACAGACTTGCTGCAGGTCGCCTCGCTTATCGGCGAGGCCATCGGCAAGGGCGGACCGCGGTTTGAGCGTATCGAGACGGCAAGCCGATTCCTCTGGTCGCCTCAGCCGGAAGGGATGCCCTTTATCACCGCGCTGGGCTTACCGCTGCCATATGGCCAGCGACCGTCAGTTACAGCAGGGGCGGCGGCGCTCGCCAGCCTTCCACCAGCATGGCGGGCCGTGACCATTACGGCCATAGCCGACCTCCTCTTTGAGGAGACCGCCACGGATCCTCTACTCTCTGCCTCTCTCCGTGAAGCCTTCCGCCAATTCGAGCGCGGGCCGGTCCGAGCGTATCATCAGGCGCCTCCTCAAAGGCTGGCCGCGTCTGTCCTAAATCTCCGTGCGGAAACCGAATACCGGCAGCTCGCTCGCGGCATTGTTGAAAGCGAAGGCTGGAAATCTCTGCCGTCCAAAGCGGGGCGCGCAAGAAACCGGGCAATCGGCAGGCTGATGCTCCGCGCCCTCAATGACGAATGAGGCCAAATCGATGTGCTTCGTCCAGCAGGTGGCGAACAGAGGAAGGCTGCCATTTGCGCCCACCGCGCGCCGGCCGCTCTCCCATCTGATCAAGCTGGGCGGCAATATCGCGCAGCGGCGGGCCGGGATCAGCAATGGCAATCGCCGCAACGAGCTTAATCAGGTGATCTTACGGGGCGCGACGGAGCGAGCGCGCCAAAAGCTTGGGGTCGGCCCGCTTCTCGCGGACCATCCGATGCACCGCATAGCGCAGGCGTTCCTTCATCCAGTCATGGCGGCTAGCTACGCCACGCCGTATTGTTGATCGCGACGATGGACGCGGGGAGGCGAGGGGCCTTTTTTGGTCCTGAGCCCGCTGCAACGGCGGGATCACAGGGCGCGCTTGAAACATTCACAATATACGTTATATTAGAATGTATAATGTTTCATCTGACTTCGGAGCCAGCCATGTCTATCATTAAGATTTCTGAGAAGCTGTCGGTCTCGCCGCAGCCGAGCGTCGACGACATCAGGTCCCTGAGGGACAGGGGATTTGCTATGCTCATCAACAACCGCCCGGACGCTGAGGACGCGACACAGCCGGGATCGGAGGCCGAACGCCAAGCAGCCGAACATTGCGGCCTCTCCTACTCCTTCGTTCCGGTCACGCTCGGCACTGTCACCGAAGCGGACGTGCGCGCGTTCCAGAAGGCGCTTGATGCCTCCGAAGGACCGGTTTTCGCGCACTGCAAGTCGGGCACGAGATCTCTCAGCCTGTACTTGATCGGTGAGGTTCTGGACGGGCGGATGGCTGCCGAAGAGGTCGCTGCATTCGGACGTGCCCACGGCTTTGACGTCAGTTCCGCTGCGGCTTGGCTCAAGCAGAACGCGGCAAGCCGACCGCATGTGAAGGGCTTCTTCGACAAGCGCACCTGGAGCGTCCAGTATGTGGTGTCCGATCCCGCAACCGGCAGCTGCGCCATCATCGATCCCGTTCTCGATTTCGATGAGAAGGCGGGAGCCACTGGCACCATCAATGCCGACGCGATCCTCGACTACGTCAAGGAGAATGACCTGACGGTCGAGTGGATCCTCGACACCCATCCTCACGCCGATCATTTCTCCGCAGCCCAGTATCTCAAGGAGAAGACCGGTGCCAGAACCGCAATAGGCGAACGTGTTGTCGATGTTCAGAAGCTCTGGAAGGGCATCTACAACTGGCCCGAGCTCGCCACCGACGGCGCGCAATGGGATCGGCTGTTCGCGCATGGAGAGATGTTCAAGATCGGAACCATCGACGCCAAGGTGATGTTCTCGCCAGGCCATACGCTCGCTTCGATCACCTATGTGGTCGGAGACGCAGCTTTCGTCCACGACACCCTGTTCATGCCTGACAGCGGCACGGCGCGCGCCGACTTCCCCGGTGGCGACGCCCGCATCCTTTGGAAGTCGATCCAGGACATCCTTGCTCTTCCGGACGAGACCCGCATCTTCACCGGACACGACTACCAGCCGGAAGGTCGCGCTCCGCGCTGGGAGAGTACGGTGGCCGAGCAGAAGAAGTCCAACCCGCATCTTGCCGGCGTGACCGAAGAGCAGTTCGTGGCGCTCCGGACGAAGCGCGACAAGACGCTGCCCATGCCGAAGCTTATCCTGCATGCCCTGCAGGTGAACATCCAGGGCGGTCGTCTGCCTGAACCGGAAGCGAATGGCATGCGCTACCTCAAGTTTCCGCTCGACGCATTGCAGGGAGCCGCATGGGAATGAGCACCAACTCAGAGAACGTGATGAAGGTGCAGCTCTCTCCCGCCCAGATGGCCGGCCGGGCCGGCGAGGTTGCCGATCTCCTGAAGACGTTGTCTCACCAGGCCCGGCTGTTGATCGTGTGCACGCTGGTCGAGGGCGAGTTCTCGGTCGGCGTGCTTGAGGAAAAGCTCGACATCCATCAGCCGCATCTTTCGCAGCATCTGACCGTGCTGCGAAACTCCGGCATTGTCGACACCCGGCGGGACGGAAAGCAGATCTACTACCGACTGACCGAGGAGAAGGCCGCGCAACTGGTCTCCGCCCTCTATGACATCTTCTGTGTAAAGGAAGCGACATGACCATCTATCTCCAGTCGCTGAGCGGCGGCATGCTGATCGGCGCCTCCGCGGTCATGCTCCTGCTTCTGAACGGCCGGATCGCCGGCATCAGCGGCATCGTCGGCCGCCTTGCCCAAGGTATCGGCCTGATCACCAATCTTGCGTTCGTGCTTGGCCTCGTGCTCGGGCCGCTCGTCTACCTGCTGCTCGCCGGTGGATGGCCGACCGTCGAGATTACAGCGGGCTGGCCGCTGATAATCGTCGCCGGACTGCTGGTCGGCTTTGGCTCGCGCATGGGATCCGGCTGCACTAGCGGCCACGGCGTGCTGGGGCTTGCCCGCCTTTCTCCGCGATCGATGGTTGCTGTCGCCACCTTCCTATCGACCGGGATTATCGCAGTCACCGTTCTACGAGGTATCGGATTATGAACAGAAACATCTTTCAGTTCGGCGCCGCCCTCGCCTCTGGCATCGTCTTTGGTTTCGGACTGTCGCTTTCGGGCATGCTCAATCCGGTTCGCGTCCAGGGCTTCCTCGACGTCTTCGGAAACTGGGATCCAAGCCTTGCCTTCGTCCTAGGCGGCGCCGTCGCCGTGGCCTTCATCGGAGTAAAAGTGATGAAGCGATTGCGCCGTCCCGTCTTCGACGACACCTTCCACGTGCCCACGAACCGGAAGATTGACGTGCCGCTGGTCATCGGCTCGGCCCTGTTCGGTCTCGGCTGGGGGATCGGCGGCTTCTGTCCCGGCCCGGCCGTCGCCTCTATGTCGGTCGGTATTCCACAGACGCTGCTGTTCGTGGTCGCCATGCTAATCGGCATGACATTCTACGACCGGGTTTGGAGCAGAAGGACATGAGTGACTCCATTCTACTGGCCGTCGGTTCCGGCGGGATCGTCGGCTTCATGCTCGGCCTTCTCGGTGGCGGCGGCTCGATCCTGGCGACCCCGCTCCTTCTTTACGTCGTCGGCGTCGCGCAGCCGCACGTGGCCATCGGAACCGGCGCGCTTGCAGTCTCCGTCAACGCCTTCGCCAACTTCGCGAGCCACGCCATGAAGGGGCACGTGTGGTGGCGCTGCGCCGCGGTTTTTTCGGCGCTCGGCGTCCTTGGCGCGCTGGCGGGCTCAAGCCTCGGTAAGGCGATGGACGGAGACCGGCTGATCTTCCTGTTTGGAATTCTGATGGTCGTCGTCGGCGTCCTGATGCTCAAGCCCAGGAAGCCGACGTCGGCCGAAAACCGGCCGGTCGACCTTAGGATGTGCTTTATCACAGCCGCCGTAGCGCTGGCCGCCGGAGCGGCGTCAGGCTTCTTCGGGATCGGCGGAGGCTTCCTGATCGTGCCGGCTCTGATGCTGGCGACCGGCATGCCGATGATCAACGCGATCGGCACTTCGCTCCTATCCGTCGGCGCCTTCGGATTGGCAACCGCGCTGAACTATGCCGCGTCCGGACTGGTGGACTGGTGGCTTGCCGCAGAGTTCATCGGTGGCGGCATCGCAGGCGGCCTCCTCGGCTTGACACTGGCAACGCGTCTGAGCGCCTACAAGAACATACTCAACCGACTGTTTGCGGTGCTCATCTTTGTCGTCGCAGGTTACATCTTCTACCGGAGCGTGGCATCCAGGACTGCAGGGTGATGCTGCGCCTACAATGACGCGTTCGTGCGGCGTTGCGGAGCCCAACGCGGTGACGTAGCACCATCAAGGATCCGTCAGTCCCGAAGAAGCCCGAAGCGAAATGCCTCGTCCATGAGCGCTTTTACTGACGAGGGCTGCCATTTCCGGCCGCCGCGAACCGGACGCTCTCCCATCTGATCCAACTGTCCGGCAATGTCGCGCAGTGACAAGCTCGGATCCGCGATAGCGATTGCCGCAACGAGCTTCATCTGGTGATCGTCGACCGGCCGACGGGGAGAGCGGGCCAACAATTCGGGGTCCGCGAGCTTTTCGCGAACCATCCGATGAACCGCGCGGCGCAGGCGTTCCACCGTCCAGTCATGGCCGCGGCGATTGAGAACCCGTACAACGTTGTCCCAGCTATGTTGCGGGCGGAGCTGTCGCACCATCGGCAGCCAGGTCTGCGCGGACGAGATCAGCTCGTCGAGATAGAGTTTTTCTCGTGCCTTCGACACCGCCTTGATTGCCTCTGGCCGCCGCTCTCGCAGTCCGGGGTTGCCCGGCAACTTGCCACGTGCTTTCGCGGCCTTGATACCTGCCTTGGTCCGTTCGGCGATCAGCGCCCGTTCAAGCTGTGCGACGGCGCCGAGAACCTGGAGGGAGAACATGCCCTGCGGTGTGGACGTGTCGATCGGATCGCGGATCGATCGGAAATGGACGCCGCGCTCTTCAAGATCCTCGATCACTTGCAAGAGATGACTGACCGAACGAGCGAGGCGATCCAGCCGGACGACGACGAGCACGTCGCCAGCGGCGAGCTCGCCGAGCAGTCTGGTCAGAACCGGCCGGGCCCGTGATGCGCCGGATCCGTGCTCCTGAAATATCCGCTCGCAGCCGGCCGCGCGCAACTCGTCCATCTGTGCGTCATGGACCTGATCGTCGGTGGAGACGCGTGCATAACCGATAAGACGTCTGGTGGCCGGCGACGGTTTGGCGGCTTGCCGTTTTGCCATGGTTTCTCGCCCAATTTTCCGGTGCTCTGTACAGATAATGAATGCGTGAGAAAATGAACAGTTGCAAGCGTGTTTTATCGGGCAAATGCAGCCCCGCCAGACACGAAATCCAATGTCGAACGGGCATCCGGCAGCAATCGGCGTGAAACGCACCCTGGCGGCCATCCTTGGCGGAAATGCCGGAAACTAGGGCGTTCGGGGGAGGGGAGGGGTAAGAAGCGCTGACCGAGGGAGGGATTGCAGAGAAATCCGCGCTGGCCTGAGAGAAGAGTGCCCCTCGCCGAGGCTCTTGTATCCACCGCTATTCCGCCGATCCTCGCCGAAAGCTGCCTGAAAGGCCGGAAAACCAAGCGTTTCCGCTCATTCAGGCCGACCGACATCTGATTTGCGCCGCGAAATCAATCTACCATCGATAAGGGGTACTTATCGATGGTTAGAGCCGCACCTAACAATCATACCATGTGAGGAACAGTAATATTGTACTAGAGTTCCTTTAGCAAATCATTTACCATGATTTCAATGGCTTACGATCTCGCGAGAATCAGCATGACAGCCCTGATGCCGCCGGCTTTCGACGCCGGTGTCGCGCTTACCCGTCTCGACGAGCGCATCGCCCGTTCACCGGTCGGCGCCGGCTTCCTCGAACGCCAGAATTTCGCCGACGCCTGCGCCTCGCTGTGGATCGACGGCGAGCTCGTCCATCTCGAAGACCTCGTCCTCCACGATGCCACCCGCGATATCCGCACCCCAACCCACGAACTCACCATTGCCCGCGACGTGCTGCGCACCCGCCGGCGCATTGTTGCGCAGTCGCCAGATTGGGCGTTATCGCCAGAGGGTATCAGAATTCTGCGACAAACGTCGGACATCACTGCGACCGGCGCCGAGGCGATGGAAGCGGCCGGCGTCATTCCGCCGCGGCCGCGGTGAAGTATCCGGAGGGGGAGGATGTCGAAGACGTCGAAAATGTTCCCGGTGTTGATCTTGCCGCCATCGATGCAGTGCTCGCCCGATCGGAGGCGGCGATCGAAAACGCGACGCGTCCCGGCCGCGCCGGTGGCCAAGACAAAGATCCGATGATCTATGATCTCGACTGGGACGAGGATGCCCGGCTCGACGAATGGCGCGGCGTGCTGCGGCAGGCTCAAGATATGCCAACAGTGCTGCAGGCGATCGTCGCCTCGATGCCTGGAACGAGATTTCGGTCCTTCAGCACGCACCATGGCTCGGCCGGCTGTTTGCGGCCTCGATCCTTCGCCAGGCCGACGTCACGACCGGCGCGCATCTCGCCGCCATCAATCTCGGCCTCAAAACCATTCCCGTCAATCGGCGCCGCCACCGCGACCGGGAAACCCGACTGCTCGCCATTGCCCACGGTCTTTTGGCGGCCGCCGAGATTGGCCTGAAAGAGCACGATCGGCTGACGCTCGCGCGAAAATTGTTCGAGCGGAAACTGGAAGGGCGACGGACGTCATCGAGATTGCCGGAACTGGTGGAGCTCGTCATGGCAAAGCCGCTTGTTTCAGCCGGGATGGTGGCGAAAACGCTCGAGGTCACGCCGCAGGCGGCGCGGCGGATCGTCTCGGAGCTTGGCCTGCGCGAGATGACCGGGCGGGGGAGGTTTCGGGCGTGGGGGATACTCTGAGCGCTGAAAAAGCTGCGTCCTCCGCGGATCCGCGTCCCAGGCTCGCAGGGTTCAATCCCAATATTTCAGCCGAGATGGTCGTTCACCGAGGCTTCGCAAGGCTTCTCGGGCAGTCCTCTTTCCTCTATGAAAGGGAGGGAAGGCGGAAATCCTGACCAGCCTCCGAAACCTTGATTACATATTGGCCAACTTTCGCTGCGACGTCGAAGCTGATCCGGCCACGACCTAATTTCTCTGTTATGTCCTGCCGCATCACTGCGAATACAGAATGCCGTCCGCCCAAGGTTGATCGTAGGAATCGGCGCTAGAACGGGATATCGTCGTCCAGATCTCTCGAAAAGTTTCCGCCCGTGGATCCGATCGTCGTGACGGTAACTTCGCCCTCAATGATCGCGAACGGCGATGCGCTTCCGACGACATGGTGACGTCGTGCCAGGCGCTGTGCCGTCTCCGTGAAGGGAGTGGTTCCCTCGTTACCATTGGCGATCATCAGTCCGGCCTCTGTGTAATAGGAGATCAAACGTTCAAGTGTGCTCCGCGAGATTTTGAAGCAGCCAGTCGTGTCGACTGTCGCCAACTCTCCCGCGATTGCCGACGCGATCATTATGCATGAGTCGTCGTGATCGATGTTGAAATAATACTCCCCATTCCAGTCGTTCGTGGAGACGTCGAGATTGGAGAAGAATAAGGGAAAGAAGGATATCCAGGACCCCTGGATTTTGGCGGAGCTCCCGCGCTTCTTGTCATTGCTCGAGGTCAACGGAAGTAGCGTCAGAGTAATTAGCTCATCGGCGTTCGGTAACTTGGGAAGCGGTATCTCTACGCTGAGATTTCCCAGCGCAACACGGAATTTTTCATTTTCTTTGCGGACCTCATTCAATTCCTCAAGCGTGTCGATACTTGCGACAGCGTCTCCTCGAATCCAGCCTACACGCGGCTTGGTCGCCTTCGCGTGATCTAGGGCCTCACGAACAGCCAACTTAAGATCGCCGAGTGTCGTCCAAGTCTTCCGCAGGCGCTTGTGCTCAGCCTCCTTGATGAAATCTTTCAGAAATTGCCGTCCCGCATCAGCTGGCTCGAGCTTCTCGGCCGGGATCTTTCCCGGTTCTCCGTGAAGCATCACCAGAACAGGGACACCTTTCTCCACGGCATATCGAAACTCTTTGTGGGTATAGCTGATGCCGTCTTCGGCCGGGCTGCCGTAACGTCCCGCGATGATAAGGACGTAGTAGTCACACTTGTCGATCAGGGACTTGATAAACTCGAACTGATCTTCGTCGGCGGCTGGAAAGGACTCCATTTGCACAGGAAAGTCCCCCATGCTTATGATTACATCCTGTACCGCGCGGCGCTCTTCGCGGAGATCCTGAAATGTCGAACTGATGAAGACCTGATACCGCTTGTCGTGCACGTTTGGTTCCTCTGAGGCCAACGGGGTAAAACATTAGTTGTGTCCGTCGAAAAGGTCCATGACTGCAGGTAAAGGTGGCTACGCGGCACGCAGTACTCCACAGCTTCCCCGGTGCGCTGGTCCGAACCGAACTGGAGCGAGTCGGCGGGTATCTTCAGGAAATATATCGAAGTCCCATGTTTATCAGCCCCGATACGGCGCTCGCTCTGAAAAAAATGTATCTGGCTATGACAGAATCCTGCATGTTCGGGCCATCGAAACAGCACACGATGATCGATCAGTCCTGAAGGAGAGCGGCCAAAAGTGACATGGAAACAGGTCGATATGGAATCCATGGTAGCCGGACCAATCGCGCAACCGCTCGTCGGTAAAAGTGCGTCATATCCGTTCCAAGTCTCCATCGCATGTTGGATTGATCTGCTGGGTTATGGTGGCATGATTGCAGCTGCGGATTTCAATCCGCTTCACGCCAAATCAAAGGAGGCGTTGCGGCGGCTCCGCGGTTTTCATAAAATCGTCGCAAGCCACAGTGCGCGCCATTTTCCGACGCTGGTCATGAACGATGGAGCGGTCGCCTACCGCGATCTTTCGCTGAGATCGCCTTCGGTAACGTACGATTTCCTGGTACGCTCCTGGGGCCTGTTCAGCGAAATCAAAGACTTCGAAACCGCCGCTGGACATCCTGGCGCCCGCATGGTGTTGGCTTGCGGATTTCGCATGCGCGGGAGGCGGGCGGGCATGGATGCCTCGGCTAGCCAGTTACGATCCATACTCGCCCGATTGGAGGAGGGTCGGATCAACTCGGAGCAGGCCGTTCGTGAAGCGGCATCAGTGCGACCTACCTTTGACATCATCCCACAACTCCAGGCGAACTTTGCCTTCACCAAGGCCTATGTCGCCGAGTCGTCGGGAAAGGCAGGCGGGATTGCGGGTGCAAATTTCTACGTCGATCTGGCGATTTTCGATCGACTAGATTTGGACTGGATTACGCTTGGCGAAGCGATCAATTGGTCGCATCCAAGGCTTGGACTATCTGCAGACTTTGCGTCCGTACTGGGCATCAATTGTCGAAATCGGACCCCGGTTTCTCCTGAAGGCGTTCGCGATGGTCTGCAAATCGCTGAACAACTGACCAGTGATCCCAATGTTCTTCACGCCCTGAGGCAAGCGAAGGACATATAGAAATGCGCGCGAGTGACCTGTACGCCTTGAAGGCGCACATGATTGACAACGAGAAGACTTTAGCCTATATTCCGTCAAAAGATGGAGGCTGACGTGCCCAGCATAGCAAACGAGAACAGTGAGCGTATGAGTTTGAGGGTGCCTGCCACGGCCAAGGCTAAACTTGTGCGCGCTGCGGCGCTTCGTAATACCGATCTGACGGATTTCGTGACGCAATCCGCCCTGCGAGAAGCAGAGGCTGTGATCGAGGAAGCCGAGACGATAAAAGTGTCGAAGCGCGATCATCTTCGCATTCTTGAGCTTCTGGAAAATCCGCCTAAACCTAACGCCAAGCTGCGCGCGGCGATTGCCGGTTTGCCTGGCAGCCTATGACTTTACCTGCATGGCATGAGGAACCGATCGCTAAGTCTCACGGTCGGGCAGTCTTCGATTGCGGCGACGCCCAGATGAACGAGTTCCTGCTCCGCTTTGCCCGACAAAGCCATGAACAGAATGCCTCGAAGACCTTCTGTGCTATCGACGACGCAGTGCCCGGCCGTATTCTTGGGTTCTATATAATCGCGCCTTCGGCAGTCGATCATGCGACTGTGCCTGATGCAATGACACGCGGTCTTGCCCGCCATGATGTGCCGGGCTTCAGGCTTGCTCGACTGGCTACCGACCGCACGGTTGCCGGCCAGGGACTGGGAGGCCGGCTCCTAGCCGCCGCAGCGCTCCGCTGCCTGCGACTTGCAGGTGAGGGCGGGGGACTTCTACTGATCATCGATGCCAAAAGCGAGCGAGCCGCCAACTGGTACGCTTCCTATGGTGCCGAACCTTTGAAGGACAAGCCGCTAACTCTCGTAATGCCGCTTATCTCCTTCGCGGCCGACTTGCGTGCCAAAGGTCTCCTATGATCCCTTAAGGCGCGGGAACACGATTGATTTCGCCGCATTACGAACTATCGCATCGTGATGATCATCTTGAGGATAAGCTGTACCACCAATGACCATATGGCGAGCCGGCGCCTGCGGCGGCCCGGCTAGAGAGGAAAAAGGCCGAAGCGGCCTTCGTCAGCCATTCCGGAGAAATGAATGACCCGATTGCCGAGTTCGACATCGGACGGCGGATCCATGTTCTCAACGATGATGGCTTGTCGGTCCCTGTCGAGGCCGAGAAGGTATCTGTAAAAGTTCCCATTTAGATTAGTGTCGCTGAGATCATCCTCTGCACCGTCGGGCTCGCGGTAAGATAGCAGAGGAGAGTCAAGCACAACGATCCCGGGGTGAGGCAGATCATTGTCGGCGCAATATTGCATAAGAGAAATCGTGAACGCCGACTGCGTAATGGCCCTGAGCCCTTTTCCGTAGGACGTTCTCGCTTTCCCGGACACCACAAGATCTTTGGCGGTTGTGTCGAAGTGCACATGCTCGACCGCAGGGAAACCCCATTGCCGGAGCACGCTTTCAACACGTTCCGCGAACGGGGCCGCCACGGTATTTGTCAGGCGATTGTTGGACGTGGCATCGCCTGTCCCCCCTTCGTTCTGCCGTTCCAGGTTGGCCTTGCGAGTTGTGAGATCATTCAGATTGCTAAATAGACCGAGCGCTTCGCGTACGTTCGCGCCCTTGTCCGCGAGCTCCTTGTATGTTGCGCGTTGTCTTCTAAGGTCAGGTGATACAACGGTCTCGATCTCAATTGAGAGTTCGCTCAGTGAATTCCTCATATGGGGAAGCGATTTCCGAATTGATTGCGCCTCCGCGTTCAACGCGGCAATTGTAGTCGTCAGCTCGGATTGCCGCGATTCGATTTTTTGCATCTCCGCCTCGGCTGCTGCGACGGTCACCGCTACATCGCCGTGGCAGACCGCACTGGGATCGTGATGGTCGGGCGAAGCACCGCATGTGGGGCAGACCTCCTGTTGGAGAACCGAAAAAAAGCTACCCGCCTCGCGGATACCTAAGAGGCGCTCATAGTCCGAAATGTAGTGCTCCCGTAGAAGATTGAAGCGGTCAAGCAGAGTGGCAATTTCCGTGTATCGATCGTTGGTAATCTCGAGCTTTTGGATGATGGCCCGCCTTCTGGAGGAGATCGCCTTGAATTTTTCCTCGGTGAAGGCGAGCTGTTCGGCGCGATTGTCCATCGCTCTCGTAAGCCGCTCCTCCTGATCAGACAGTTCGTCGCGTGAGCCGGATATTGTCGTGATACGTTTTTGAGCATCCGCGATCAGCTGATCGAGAAGATCGATTTGGGCCAGTCGCTTCTGGTCTTCGGCGGACGTGCTTTTGCGTGACAGGAGCGCTGTGTCATCAACGCCGGTCAACAACATCGTGAAGACGGACGTATTTGCCGTATTCGCCGTATAGTTCCCATCGGACAGGGGCGAACGCTTCTGGATGATCTCCTCCTCGTTGACGATCGCCAGCCGCGCAATGTTTCGGAAGCTCAGCGCCTGCGTTTCATCCTTAGCATTCTTTTTGATCCGCTTGTTTGAAAGGCCGATCTTGGAAAGAAGAAACGACGAGAGGTTCGTTTCATCGCGCTCGTTGTGAATTTCACCAAGGGGAGTCCCCTCAGCATCCGGGATCGACGTATGCAGACCCTCGAAGGCCTGGAACTGTCCACCGGCCATGCTTCGAAGCAACGTCGTTTCCGATCCGTCGTCGAAAGCAATCGCGAGCAGTACGCGATCATAGCCGTTCGCCTGCGGGATATCGGGAAGAGGGGCCTTGCCGCCGAGCATAAAATCTATCGCTTCGACAATATAGGACTTCCCTGTGTCGGAAGCCCCATAGACGACATTAAGGCCGGACTGAAACGAAACGACCGCCGGTTCTTTTCCCGAGCCGTGAAAGCAAAGGTGACGGATCTGGAAGCCTGAATATGTCATTATGTCGGTCCGGATGCTTCGTCTTGAAATTCAGAGACCCAGTTGGTGAGAAGATTGCGCATCAGATCGTCAAAAGCTTCATCATCGCAGTTCTGGAAGTAACCTGCGAGCCATTCGGCGCGCTCGTACAATTGTCGGAGATATGGCGTTTGAAGCGCGGTGACAAAAAACTCCGCATTGTCTCCAGCCTGGAACAGGATCCCGCTTTCATCGATAACCTGCTCGACTAGCCCTCGGGACATCATCAGCGCCACGGCAGATTGAACAGACTTTCTTCGGACCTGCGTGACGGGTGACATGATCGGCGTCGGGGGATGCAGGTCCGCTGGTCCGTCGAGGACACTCGTTCGCACGACAAGATAATCCATGGCGGTCAGCCGGTTCAGATCTACCGCCCGGGGGAAATGCGCATGCAGAACGAAGACGGCCCTCACGCCCGTTTCGAGCGACCCGTTGAAAGCCGAGACCGTAGGCTTTAACGGCGCCATGTCAGCTTCCCATCGTTCGCAAGCTGATGACAAATTCCCCGGCGGTCGGTGGGAAAAGCGCTTCTGTTCAGAGGATGAGCGTCAAGAACTAAGGACTGCGCTTTCTCGGTTACGGCGACGACGCGCGCATATCCGTCCGCGTGTTCTCCGTCGTGAGTGTCCAGCACCCCGTCCAGTATCTCGTTTTGCAACCCCTCAAACGTACCAGGCTCCACTTTCTCGCGCACGAAGACCCGCAGGGACTCCGCATGATAAAAGGCCTCACGAGATCGATGAAAATGGGATTTCAAACTTGCCCATTTATCGAGATGCGAGACCGCAACGATTGTCTCGCCTTTGTGCTCTGCATAGGCATCGAGCAACTTGCTTGTATAGGTCGCCTCCGTCTCTCCGATCTCGACAGGGACAGCGTCGGGCCTCGGACGGGAGGGCAATCCGCCACCGAAGCGGCCGATGTGATAGGGCGTTCTAGAATGGGCTTCGATGATCGTTCGGGGCTGCTCGGCCGAAAAGATCCGAAAATCGAAATCCCCGACGTAGTCGAGGAATTTTCCCTCCAGGGTGACGGGCCCGGTCGAGGTGATTTTTCCGGAGATGGTTTTGTCCCACTCCGCAATCACCCTCGCTTTCAGTTTGTCCGCATTCGAGAGCAAGAGCGACAACGATGTCGAAGCGCCTTTCGGCGCGATGAACCGACATGCCCTTGGAGCTTTGTATTCTTGTGAGAAAGAGTACCAGAGCATCTTCCCGATTTCAGGCGCGACTACGCCGAAACTCAAGGGTGACGTGTAGTGCTTGCACTGGTGATTGTCCCAGACACCGAGCAGCTGGTCGGCGTCACAGAACCCAGCAATATCGATGCCTTTATCTCCCGCACCGGTCGGTCGCATAACGCTGACATACGTGGTTTTGAGCGAATGGACCCATTCGTCAATGAACGTTTCCCATTCGCTGGCTTCATAAATCTGGATGATCTTGAGAGGGTCGATTTTTGGCCCGTTCTCGAAATCGCTTGCCAGAATGATTCTTGCTGATGGCAGGTCTTTCACCGCATTCTGTAACGACATCAGAGTTGCCTGCATTTCAGCCTTGTTCTCGAAGCAAGATGGTAGCTTGGATAAGGTGTAAGTCTTACCAGTAGCAAGGACATATGCAATCGAAAGTATATCATGCGGCGGGAGAGTATCGCTATTTTCAACCAATTTCCGCCGCCGGAAGTCAGCCAAGCGTGGCCGCGCGATGGCGGATGACCACAGACGAGGACTGGAGTCTGCAAGCCGCTGGAAAACAGCAAATATCGCCTTTTCGCGGTCAAGATAATTGAGGGGCTGTAGGTTCGTATCCTTTCAAGAGCTTAGATCTGAGTGCGAGGATCTCAGAAAATCTAGAAAAGCGCGCATTGCCTTGCTGCTTGACGTCGGCACCTATCAGCAACAGCATTCCATAGCGACCCTTTATCTCGCTACTGTCACCATCGTCTGCTGGACGCTCAGCACTCGGCAAGCCGTGATATTTACGATTGCAGTCGCGATGATCGCTGGGGCGCGTTACCCGATGTTAAATCCCGATCCTGACTTCTGAACGGGTTACGATAACAACCTCGGACTAGTAATTTCGTTTGGCGTCAACGCGGCGGTCGTTATGGAGGCAAGGGAAAGGTCCAGTTGGTGATGGTACCGCGTCCGAGCAGGTTCCTGCCAACCGAGACTTCGAAATCGTAGGCGGCTAAGAGCAAAAACTCCGGTCGATATCTGACATCGGCGGTTCTGGCGAGCATGGCGGCCTAAAAGGCGAGTGACGAAAAGCATCGCGTGAAGACGGAAAGTTCCAGACTGCCCAATGGCATTCAAAACCAATAAACCAGGCCGGCAGGGAAACTGCCGGCCTGGAAGTGTATTCAGAGGGCTTTGTCTTCGTCCATAGCCGCCGAAACTAGTTTATCCCGTTCACGCAATCCTCTGTTGAAGAGCCTTGCTACGGTGGTCGTCAGCTTCCCAATTGCTGCTGGGTCACGGTCGATGCCCTTCGCAGACGCGACTTCCTTAACAACGGCGGCACATAGGCGCGCATCTTCTCTCGAAATAGGAACTGCCATTCTCGTAGTTCCAAGATGCCCACCGCGCAGAGGCGGCGGGCCATATCTCAGCTTAGAAGTCCATGCCAGCGCCGGCCGGGATCGCCGGAGCGGCATCCTTCTTGGGCTTTTCAGCGATCATTGCTTCAGTGGTCACGAGCAGGCCAGCGACAGATGCCGCATCCTGGAGTGCCGTACGCACAACCTTGGCCGGATCGATGACGCCTTGCGCGTAGAGATCGCCATACTCGCCGGTCTGGGCGTTCCAGCCGAAAGAGAAGTCGGTCTCCTCGCGGAGCTTGCCGACGATGACGGAGCCTTCGGCGCCAGCATTTTCGGCGATCTGGCGCACCGGTGCCTCGATCGCGCGGCGCACGATCTCGATGCCGACCTTCTGGTCCTGGTTGGCGGTTGCGAGATTGTCGAGTGCCTTCACGGCACGCAACAGGGCCACGCCGCCGCCCGGCAGGATACCTTCTTCCACGGCCGCGCGGGTTGCATGCAAGGCATCGTCCACGCGATCCTTCTTTTCCTTGACCTCGACTTCCGTCGAGCCACCAACGCGGATGACGGCAACGCCGCCAGCGAGCTTCGCAAGGCGCTCCTGCAGCTTCTCGCGATCGTAGTCGGACGTCGTCTCCTCGATCTGCGCCCGTATTTGAGCGACGCGTCCGTCAATCTCGCCCTTGGAACCAATGCCATCGATGATGGTGGTGTTTTCCTTCTCGATCGCCACCTTCTTGGCACGACCGAGCATGTTGAGGGTCACGTTCTCGAGCTTGATGCCGACGTCGTCGGAGATGACCGTTCCACCCGTGAGGATGGCGATGTCTTCGAGCATTGCCTTGCGGCGGTCGCCGAAGCCCGGCGCCTTGACGGCAGCAATCTTCAGGCCGCCCCGGAGCTTGTTGACGACGAGCGTTGCGAGCGCTTCGCCTTCGACATCCTCTGCGATGATCAGAAGCGGCTTACCCGACTGGACCACGGCTTCCAGAACCGGAAGCATCGCCTGAAGGTTCGACAGTTTCTTCTCGTGGATGAGGATATAGGGGTCCTCGAACTCGACGCGCATCTTGTCCTGATTGGTTACAAAGTAGGGGCTGAGATAGCCGCGGTCGAACTGCATGCCTTCGACGACTTCGAGCTCGGTGTCGGCGGTCTTGGCTTCCTCGACGGTGATTACGCCTTCGTTGCCGACCTTTTCCATTGCTTCGGCGAGATACTTGCCGATCTCCTCGTCGCCATTGGCAGACACTGTGCCCACCTGAGCAATTTCGGCATTGCTTGTAATCTTGCGAGCGTTGGTCTTCAGTTCCTTCACGACCGCGTCGACGGCAAGATCGATACCGCGCTTCAAGTCCATCGGGTTCATGCCGGAAGCAACCGCCTTGGCCCCTTCCTTGACGATCGCCTGGGCGAGAACAGTTGCGGTGGTGGTACCGTCGCCGGCAAGATCGTTGGTCTTCGATGCCACTTCGCGCAGCATCTGGGCGCCCATGTTCTCGAACTTGTCTTCCAGTTCGATTTCCTTGGCGACTGAAACACCGTCCTTGGTAATGCGCGGCGCGCCGTAGGACTTGTCGATGACAACGTTGCGGCCTTTTGGGCCAAGCGTGACCTTCACGGCGTTGGCAAGGATATCGACACCACGCAACATGCGTTCGCGTGCATCGGTGTTGAATTTGACTTCTTTCGCAGCCATTTGTTCACTCCTTCAATAGGCAGCTTTTTGACTGATGGGCGGTAATGCGTGATTACGCTGCCCGCTTCTGCTCGGCCTGAGCTTCGATAACGCCCAAGACGTCGCTTTCCTTCATGATCAGCAGGTCTTCGCCGTTGATCTTGATTTCGGTGCCGGACCATTTGCCGAACAGAATGCGGTCGCCAGCCTTGACGTCGAGCGCCTGGGTCTGGCCAGCCTCGTTGCGCGCACCAGGCCCGACGGCGACAACTTCGCCTTCCTGCGGCTTTTCCTTGGCAGTGTCGGGGATAATGATCCCACCCTTGGTCTTTTCTTCGGATTCGACCCGGCGAACAAGAATGCGATCATGAAGCGGTCGGAACGACATGTTTTCCTCCATTGGACAAAAAAGATGACGCAAAATCCCCTACCGGACCGGGTGACCAATCCGGACGGGTGCGAACCTCATCCGAGCGTTCGCAGGCAAAATTTATTTTCGAGATTTTTCGATTTCAAGAGGGTGAATAGGAAAAATTAGCACTCGATCCATATGGCTGCTAACGTGCTGAAAAGGAACAATAAACAGCTCTGCGAATTCAGAAAACCATTGATCACTGCAAAATTTTACGTCACCTTCGCAATGTCATGAAACGGAGATGAAGCATGCAATTCTCGTCGGATTTCGAGCGTCAGCTCAATGGCTATGGACTGACCACGGCGCATATCCTCTACCGCATTCCCGATTTTGAATCGGTCCTGCAGACCTACGTCTGGCAGGACTACGATCTCGCACCTGATTTTCCGGAGATGCACAGGTTCCTGGACTTCTGGCAGGCGAAGCTAGACGGGCCTCTCCACTCCGTCCGCTACAGCCACCAGCGGCTGATCGGTCCGAACGAATGGCGCCGGGTCGAGGGCGAGTTCAAGCTTCACTAAGCTCTTGAATTTGATTTTTCCGCTTCCCAGCTCATCGACCGCCCGAGACGTGGAACTCGGTGTGCGTCGATTGTGTATGGAGTGACACCTGCATGGAAGCGAATATCAGCATCATCAAGAATGTTGGCATCGATGAACGCGAAGAGATCATCGTCGATTTTGCCAGGTGGCTTGAGACCGCCTCAAAAGAAGCGCTGGTTTACGGAGAAGGCAAGTTCGCAATGATGTCCGCCAGCATGGCAGAAGCCATGCGGGTCAATGCAGACGAACTTGCTCGCGACAATCCCGAAAAGACCGAACGTGTGCTGCAGCAGGCGAGCGCCATGATGGCTCAGTTCAAGGCTGCCTATCCCCATCGGGTTATAAGTCGATCCGTCCATTGAGGGGCGATGAGGCGGACTTGTCAGCGCGTGGATAAGGAAATGCATTTCGCCGGCAATGATGCGAGCGGATGAAGTTGAAAATCATCTGATCTAACGGGGGACGAATTTTTTCGCGCCACGGATCTTGAAACCGAAATTCTCGAAAACCAAATCGTTTGCCGCCAGCTGCTGAAGACAGAGCTGGCCTCGCTGGAAGCACCGTCTTTCGGCGCTTCTGTACCCATGTTGCTTCAAGGAGGATATGGCTATGGCAACATCTTACGACTATGCACCGCTATACCGTTCGAGCGTTGGCTTCGATCGCGTCTTCAATCTTCTCGAAAACGCCCAGCGCGCCCGCTCGATCAGCGATTGGCCGCCCTATGACATCATCAAAACGGGCGACGACAGCTACCGGATCTCGATTGCGGTCGCAGGGTTTGAACGGGATGATCTCGATATCACCTTCCAGTCCAACCTGCTAACTGTCACCGGCAAAAAGCAGGAGGCCAATACTGAGGGCTATCTGCATCGCGGCATCGCCGGACGCCCGTTCGAGCACCGGTTCGAGCTTGCCGACCATGTGCGGGTGGACGGCGCGGATTTGAGCAAGGGTCTCCTGTCCATCGAGCTTGTTCGTGAAATCCCGGAAGCCCTGAAGCCGCGGAAGATTTCCATCCAGAGCACGCCTGCCTTAACGTCGGCCGCTCCGGCTCAGATTGAAGCACAGAAGGCGGCTTGATCGTTAAGTTCATCCAGTGAGTCAGGGGCGCCATTCCCGTGGCGCCCGTCAGCATTCCGGGTTGGGAAGGAGACAGCGATGAAACCCGATATGTTTAGAGAACCAGTCACCATCCTTGTCGGTCTGGGCTTTCCGGCCGAGGTACGAAGCGCAACGGATGCGTATCGTCATCTTTGCGAATGGCCAGCGAGGTTGAGGGACCATGCCCACGCCGTCGCCTTGAAAGCCTGCGGCGCGGCGCTGCGTGGCGAGATCGAGGCCGAGACGGCCCGTGGGCTGTTTGCGGCATTTGCCGAGAAACACGATTTGCTAGCGCCGGAAACGAGTGCCATTGCCGCTTCGCGCCTGAGGCGGGATCGGGATCCGCATATCAGGTGAGGAGGTGGCCATGCACAGCGAACTTCAACGGGCTGCCAACGACGCAATGGCCATGGGACCAGCGGTTCTGATTCCAACCCATCAGCTTTGCCGGCCGATCGATGTCGTGCGCGCGGCATCCCTTTCGATCGATGATCGCCGGGCAATCCTAGCGGCCTGGGCATCCGACCTTTACGCGGTGGATTCGCAACCGTCCCTGCGGCAGCTGCCGGGAACGCCCAGTCCGGTTTCGATCGACGAGGTGCAAGCGGCGTTAAAAGAACTTGATCGCCGATCTCATTATTGAGCGGAATGCTGGGGAGCAACCCATCGTTTGGGTGCTCTCGATGTAAGCCGAGACAGTCTCAAATCCGGCAATCGAGGGTGCATCCGAGTCAAATGACCGCTTTGGTCCGGAGACGTTTCGCCGATTTGTCGTCGACAGGCTATCTCGTCCGTGGCGTGCCGAAAGCTGGCTCCACGAGAGCAGGTAGTCCTCACTGGGCCTACGGGTCCACGGGGAACCTTGCTCCCGAACTTTGACGCTCCGTTGGGCCTTATCGAGCGATGTCACTTCTGGCAATGTCTTCGGCGCCGACCGGCTGAAAACAGTGGCACCCAGATGCGTTCAGACTGCCAACATCGTGCGGATCATCGTTACCACTTCATCGGATATATAGGGCTTGGGCATAAAGGGCGAGCCTTTTGGAAGCGTCTCTGCTCCCGGGAAGCGGTGACCGGATGTCACGATGATCTTTATCGGCGGCCAGCGGTCTCGAACGAAGCCGGCGAGCCGAATGCCGTCCATCATGCCCGGCATATCCACGTCTGTGAATACGAGCGAAACTTCAGGATGTTGTTCAATGATTCTTATCGCATCGTCGGCGGAGCCTGCCTCCAACACAACAAACCCCTCATCCTCCAACTCTGCGGAGATCGACAACCGAAGAAGGGGCTCGTCCTCGACAACGAGCACGACTACAGGCTCCGTGGGCATTTGCTGCTCGCTTCTTTAGAGGATGCTCCCGAGATATAGCGCGAGCTGTTATGTCATTTGACATAGCTATGCCTCTATCCTGGAAAATCCAGTGGCGACCATCACAGTTACGATCGGTAGCGTCACTTTCATCAGCGCCCTATGGCTCACGTCTTTTTAACGATGTACCGGCGCCGGTCGAGCGAGCAGTTTTTGAACAGATAAAGCGCTATTGAAATAGTGCAGCGTGCCACACATTGACACACGCAAAGTTCCATGAGACGAGCCAGTCATGGCCAAACGTCTCACACGCAATTTCTCGCTGACCCCGGAGCTTGAGGGGTTCATTTCCGAATGCCTGTCGTCAGGTGACTACGGCAATGCCAGTGAGGTCGTTCGATCAGGGCTGCGCTTGCTTCGCGACGGTGCCAAACCTGCGGCACCACTTACAGCAGCATGGCCAATCGGAGGCGGGGCATGCGGAAAGATCATCCGCGAAAAGGACTGGTCGAAGACTGCGCTTGGGCCAACGAGCGGCTGGTCCGTCGAGCTCCGCACCACGGTTGCCAACATCGTCAATTCGCCGGTTGCGAAAGTGCTGATGTGGGGACCCGGCCATGTAATGGTGTACAACGACACCTACGCCAGGATCGCGGGAGAAAAACATCCTGATGCTCTCGGCAGCAATGTCGCGGAAGTCTGGTCAGAAATCTGGGACTGGAACCGCGAAATGATCGAGGCCGGCCTTCGCGGCGAGCTGCGTTCCTATCACGATCAAAGCATGATGCTCATCCGAGATGGGCGGTCCGAGGAATTTATCTTCGATCTCTTCTACACGCCTGTTTATGAGGCCGACGGTAAAATCGGCGGCGTGATGTGCACGGTCGTCGACAACAGCGACCGCGTCGCGATGGAAAAGCGGGTCAATGACAGCGAAGGCCAACTCCGCCGCGTGACCGATGCTGTGCCGATGCTGATATCATATGTCGACCGTCAGCATGTTTATCGCTTCGCAAATCATGCCTACGAGGCGTGGTTCGGGATGAAGGCGGATGACATGATCGGTAAACACATCGCCGCAGTAATTGGTCAGGGGCCATACGAAAACCGGCGGCCTGACATTGATCGCGCATTGGCTGGTGAAGTCGTGACAGGCGAGGCCGACATGCCGGTGAAGGGCGGCGCGCCGCGTCGTCTCGAAATTCGTTACGTACCGCATGTCGAAGCGGACGGATCAGTCCCGGGCGTCTACATCCTTGGCATAGATATCGAAGATCGTGCTGTGCGCGAAGCCGAGCTCGAAATGAGCAATAGCCGCTTTCGCACGGCTATGAACGCGGTGCATGGCGTTCTCTGGACGAACAGCGCGGATGGCAGAATGGTCGGCGAGCAGCCGGGCTGGGCAGCACTCACCGGTCAGACGTTCGATCAATATCAAGGTTTCGGTTGGGCGCTAGCCGTGCATCCGGATGACATGGATGCCTCAGTCGCGACCTGGAACGCGGCTGTCGAAGCCAAATCCATGTATCTGCATGAGCACCGCGTCCGCCGACACGATGGCGCCTGGCGCCAGTTCGCTATCCGCGCATTGCCGATCATCAGTTCCAAGGGCGATATCGTCGAATGGGTGGGCGTGCATACTGACATTACGCACCAGCGTGCAGCCGAGGCGGCGTTGCGCGATCAAGCGGAAGCGCTTGCGCGCCAGGTTCGTCACCGGGAGCGGGCCGAAGAGCAGCTCAAGCAGCTGAATGAAAATCTTGAGGCGCGGGTGATCTCCGAAATCGCCGAGCGCCGCCAGGCGGAAGTGAAGCTGGCGCAAGCTCAAAAGATGGAAACAGTCGGGAAACTGACCGGCGGCGTCGCGCATGACTTTAACAACCTACTCCAGGTGGTCAGCGGCAATCTGCAACT
The DNA here is from genome assembly GCF_001999485.2 of Rhizobium sp. P44RR-XXIV. Taxonomy (NCBI): domain Bacteria; kingdom Pseudomonadati; phylum Pseudomonadota; class Alphaproteobacteria; order Hyphomicrobiales; family Rhizobiaceae; genus Rhizobium; species Rhizobium sp. P44RR-XXIV. The sequence goes on from NZ_MPVZ02000021.1 coordinate 89,472, forward strand.
CCTATCGAAGGAGGTCGCCGGGAACCAACGCGCCGAGGCTAAAATCGCGAACGCCATGGCCGGCGTCTCGCGAGGTTCAAAACTCGCCAGCCAACTGCTTGCCTTCGGGCGACGCCAAGCACTCGAACCCAAAGTTGTCAATATCAGCCGTTTCGTCCGTGACATGGATGACATGATCCGCCGCGCGATCGGTGAAGCCATCGAGGTCGAGACGGTTGTTGGAGGAGGACTTTGGAATACCTTCATCGATCCTACACAGATCGAAAATGCTCTCCTTAACCTCGCGATCAACGCACGCGATGCCATGGAAGGGCGAGGCAAGCTCACCATCGAGCTGTCAAACGCGCATCTCGACGATACCTATGCGCGCACACATGACGAGGTCACCTCCGGTCAATACGTGATGATGGCGGTGACCGATACCGGTTCCGGCATGACGCCGGAGATCATCGATAAGGTGTTTGAGCCATTCTTTTCCACGAAGGCGGAAGGCAAGGGCTCCGGTCTTGGGCTGTCAATGGTTTACGGCTTTGTCAAACAGTCGGGCGGCCATGTGAAAATTTACTCGGAAGTCGGCCACGGCACGACGATCAAGCTCTATCTGCCGCGCGCAATGGAAGCGGAAGATATCGAGGTTACCGTCGACAATGGGCCGATCGTCGGGGGCACGGAAACTGTTCTCGTCGTAGAGGATGACGCGCAAGTCCGCGAAACCGTCATTGCGATGCTGAGCGACCTTGGATATCGCACGCTGAAGGCGGTCGATGCATCGAGCGCGCTGACGGTGATCGACAGCGGCATTCCGATCGATATCCTGTTCACCGACGTCGTGATGCCAGGTACGCTGAAGAGCCCCGAACTTGCCCGCAAGGCGAAAGAACGGCTGCCGAACATCGCCGTGCTGTTTACGTCTGGCTACACCGAGAACTCGATCGTTCACGGAGGCAGGCTGGATGCAGGGGTCGAGCTGTTGTCGAAGCCCTATACCCGTGAGGCGCTGGCTCGAAAATTCCGGCATGTTCTGGCCAATCAAGCTCAGCGCGAAAATCCAAAGTCAACGATCCTCCCACCAGAAGCACTGCCAAAGCTGAACACGCCGGTGATGTCCGCCGAGAGCGCAGCGGCGGCGACTGCGGAAAAAGTCGGACGCGTGACGGTATTGCTGGTCGAGGACGATGTGCTCATCCGCATCAATACCGCCGAGATGCTGCAGGATGCCGGACTGATTGTCGTGGAAGCGGGAAGCGCGGAGGAAGCCAAGGCGGCGCTGCAGACGATGCCAGTCGATATCCTCATGACCGACCTCAATCTCCCGGGCGCATCAGGATTAGAGCTGGCGGCTGAGGCCAGGGCTCTTAACCCGTCAACGACGATCATATTCGCCACCGGGGACCCGTCTGCGGTCCGTCGTGAGGCAGGTGCAATCGTGTTGGCGAAACCCTACAACGCCGCGAAACTCGCTGATGCCCTAGCCAGTACCGGGGCATATCGGTTTGCAGAAGGAAACCCGGCACGCAGCGGCGCCGGCGAAGCGGAAGAAGTATAGGTGCAGCGAGCGCTCCCGAGCCTGAAAACGACCTTGTGGTGGGACTTGCTTGCGGCGCCGTGACGTTGGCCGCCCATACTGGTAGTAAAAGTAATGCGCGGATGAAAACCACGGGGCGATGAATTGGACTTCATGAAAATGCCGAAGTCGCTCGAAGAACTGCTCAACGAGCTGGTGTCCTGGCTGCTGTTTTATCCGATAACCATGTGGCGCTCGGTCTCAAGGCCACTCAACATGATGCGCTACGCCGATACCTAACTCGCCGACAGGCCGGAAGACAAGTACGAAGATACTCTGAGCCCGCCACTGTTCCTGCTGATCACGCTTCTGCTTTCCCAGGGCCTGTCCGGATTGCTTCCATCAGTCTTTGATCCCGCCGAGGCTGCCAGGCAGCTCGGGTCCGGATCAAACCTTCTCATCGCAAGAGGGGTGATCTTTGGCGTCTACCCGCTTTCGATGTCGGTCACGTTGCTTCGATGGAAGCAGGTCGGAATTACCCGAGACACGCTTCGACCGCCGTTCTTCAGCCAGTGCTATGTGGCAGCACCCTTCGCGTTCCCCTTTCTGCTCGGCATTGATTTCTTCAGCATGCCACTGGAAATGGGAATTCTGCCCGGCGTTATCGCTGTCGCAGTCGCCTTGGTGTGGTACGCACAGGCGCAGATCCGCTGGTTCACGCGAGATCTGGAGATCAGCGCAATCAAAGCGACGATTACCTTCATCGGGGCGTTCATGATCGCTACGGTCGCCGCGCTGTCGGTTGCCGTGATGATCAATCTCGATGCGCAAAGTTTTGTTCCCGGGGCAATTTGATTTGTCGGACTTGCCAAACGTGCAGGAAAGATGAATGCGGGTATTGTGGTGCAGCCTCGGAACGGGTCTCAGCGCTTGTCGGCATGCAATCCGACAAGCTCGTCCGTTGTCAGCATGCTTGGTTGTGCCAGAATGAATGCAACTAAAGAATGTAAGTAAAAGTATTTCAAAACTAATCGTTGACGCGGCGCGTTTGTTCCCCTATTGATACGACATCGATCTTTTGCTTGCCGAGCTTTGTTCACCGCGCGATTGGCACCGTGCTCTAAGCGAACTTCTCTTTCAAAAATAGTCGGTTTTTACCTGCGTGGCATCCGCTCCGCAATTCCTCACTCTATGCTTTGAAAGGGTTCATCATGACCACTGGCACAGTAAAATGGTTCAATTCCACCAAGGGCTTCGGTTTTATCCAGCCTGACAACGGCGGCGCTGACGCCTTCGTTCACATTTCTGCCGTTGAGCGCGCCGGAATGCGCGAACTCATCGAAGGCCAGAAAATCGGCTTTGAACTCGAGCGCGACATGAAGTCGGGCAAGATGTCGGCCACCAATCTTCAGGCTGCCTAAGGATATCCGCTTCCCTTTGACCACGGATGTACTGGCACTGCCGGGAGCGATTATCAGTGTGGGGCCAGGCATTACGCCTGGCCTTTTTCGTTTTGGCCTCATGGCCAACATCGAGGAAATTCATGACAGAGACATACAGTAAATCCCGCCGGCAGGCCGAGGCGGCTTTCGGCAATCTCCAGACTGAGTTCTTTGCCAAGAACAATGCGGCGGAAGAGCTCCAATCCGTGGCCCAGGCACGTGATGCCAAAACTGTCAGGCTGCGCGAAGCGCGGCTGGCCAAGGAGCAAGCCGACCGGATCTCCGCAACATCGGCGCTGCTCGCCAAACGATCCAAGGCCAGCTGATCATCCCGAATACCCACATCAGGATAAAAATTTGAAACACGCCAGAGACAACGAACTCACCGACCGACGCTCCGCTGCTGCGGACGCAAAGGCAGCTCTTCTCACAGCCTACCGCGCAGCAAAGACCGCGGCAGAGCCATCCCAAGCCGCAAGACAGGCGGAACGCATCTCACTTGTTGAAGCCCGAGAAGCGCGCCGTGCGGAACGGGAACGACTGAAAGTCGAGGAGCGTACCCGCCTTGACACTCTTGCTGCCCAAGAGCAGGCAGCCATCGCGGCAGCAGCGACAGCCGAGATCGAGGCGCGACGGTCGGCGGAAAATGCCCGGATATCGCGCGTCATCGAAGACGAGGCCGCCCGCAAGGCTGAACGCGACAGGCGCTACGCTGCCCGCAAAGCCCGGCAGGCTTAAAATCCAAGTGCCCATCTTCTCGGAGATGCGGCCGTGGAACAGATTAGGGCGTGATATAAAGTCGCGCTCGAACTTACTCATTCCTTGGGAGCCTTTGATGGCACCGGACACGAACGAGCTGCAGGCAATCAATACCGCCTGGCAGATAGCGATCCAGGAAATCCTGCGCATGGTCATTCGTGACATGTACCATGGCGCTGGCGAAGAGGCCTTCAGCGCCCATATCAAGCGGATCGAAGAAGCGGCTGTCGACAGCATCCAGACCGACTTGAGGCTTCGCGGCACCAGCGAATGGACGGAAATGCTGGTCAAGGAACGGGCCAGCATTTTCGTGACGACACTGTTGACGTCTTTTACCTACGACGGTGCCTGACAGCAGTAGACGCTGATCGAAGCGCTCGTCTGCATCTCAGGCGCGCCTCGCTCAAACTTTTTGATGGTTTGGGAGGTTGATCTGTCAGGCACCTGCCTAAATCACTCCAACGTCACAGTGAAAGCCGAGCAGTCGGGCATGGATGAACACAGCGCAGAACGCCTCGCAGCCATCGTCGAGTCTTCTTTCGACGCGATCATCAGTAAAGATCTTTCAGGCACGATCGTCAGCTGGAACAAGGCGGCCGAACGCATGTTCGGCTATCCGGAGACTGAGGTGGTCGGACAGCCGATCTATCTTATCATCCCCGACGACAAACGGGATGAGGAGGCGGATATCCTGCGCCGGCTGAAGCTGGGGGAGCGGATCGAGCCGTTCCAGACGACCCGACGCCATCGAGACGGGCAGATTGTCCCGATTTCGATCACTATTTCTCCAATCAAAAGCGGGGCCGGTAGACTCATTGGTGCATCGAGCATCGCCCGGGATATCTCGGAGACACGCGAAAGCGATCGCCGGCTTCGCCTTTTGATGCGGGAAATCAATCATCGCGTCAAAAATCAGTATGCTGTCGTGCTTGCCGTTATCAGGCAAACGGCGACACGCTCCCGCTCAATCGAGGAATTCGAGAAGCGGGTTCGCGAACGGGTCATGGCGCTCTCTCATTCTCACGATCTTCTGTCGCAGGTCGAATGGGCCGGCGTCAGCCTTGCTGATCTCGTCTCGCATCAACTCCAGCCATTTGAAGTTTTCCAACCAGTCCAGGCCCTCGGCCCGAAGTTGATACTCGACGCCAATGCCGTCCTCAATCTCGGTATGGCCTTCCACGAACTGATCATGAATGCGATGCGCTTCGGCGTGACCGATAACGGCGGCATTTCCGTGACGTGGGGCCTGACGCACGGCGACAACGGGGACACTTTCGAACTCCTCTGGTCCGAGCCCGCGGTTGCTTATGCTGATATACTCGCACAGGAGGAAGGCTTTGGCGCTCTCGTTCTATCGCGGCTGGTGCCGTCCGCTCTGTCCGGTCAAGCGAAATGGACTTTCACGGAGGGGCGCATCGTCTGGAAGCTGACGGCACCACTTGCACGCATCCAGATCGGGCTTGGCTCTGCCGTTTCGTTATGACGAAATCGGACCAAGGGCCTTCTTCGCAAGATTGTGCGTTGGTTCGTTGACCAAGAGCATCGGAGAGATCCGCGCGTCTCATTGGCCTGCTGCCGGTTTTTCGGACACCGAGTTAGGCTAATCCTACCTTGATTTCAAATTCCATCGGGCTGAGATAGCCCAGTATCGAATGCCGTCGCTTCGGATTGTAGAAGCGTTCAACGTAGTCGAACACGTCTGCCTTAGCATCATCCCTGGTCCTATAGACCTTGCGAGCTGTCCTTTCCGTTTTGAGTGATGAGAAGCAGCTTTCCATCGCGGCATTGTCCCAAACGTTGCCGGATCGGCTCATCGAGCATGTGATGCCGTGATCGGCCATGAGACGCTGGAACTGCTCGCTGGTGTACTGGCTACCCTGGTCCGAATGGTGGAGAAGCGCATCTGGCTTGCCTCTGCGCCAGATGGCCATGATCAGCGCATCTGTGACGAGCTGGGCCGTCATGTTGGCGCTCATTGACCAGCCAACGACACGGCGCGAGAACAGGTCGATGACGACAGCCTGTGTTTCGGCGTGGAATATTGGCTCTGACGCACATTTGCTGCTGTGCAGGTCTACGACGCACCGATCAACCGCGCCTGCAGGAGATCGAGTTTTGCTCTTCCGTACATCTGGCGCTTAATGAGCTTTAAGCGTGTGATCTGTCCTTCCGTTTGCCCATTTGACCACGGTGATATGATTGCATTCCTGACGGCGTCGAGGTCTTTTTCGACGCCGCCGGCAAACGATCCGACCAAGCTGTCCTTAGCGGCTTCCAACCACTCGTCGAGCTTCCGCGCTGTCTTCGAGCGGATCATGGACTGGAAATCACCAATGGCCGTACGGGCGACCACAAGGTCCGGGACGTTCACTTCGATCGCCGCCACCAGGATCGCTTCGGATTTTGCAAGGTCGTCGCGCGCGGTGGTCATGAGCCGTGCGATAACCCGTGCGGACGGCGTTCTGGCGAGCCCGCTCTGATTGGCCTTTTCCGCAAGACGTCGGCGTTGAGCCCATTGCGATACGACACCACTCTGTCCCACAAAGCCCTTCGTCTTCATCTCACGCCAGAGTGCCGAAGCGTTCCGTGCCCCTTCTTCCCAGCGGCTGTTGAGCCAAGGCGACCAGCTATCCAGAGAACTTGGCCGCGTTCGGAACACGTCGAGACGCTGCCCCCTTAAAATGTCGCGAACGAGCTTCCGGCTATGGCCGGTTTGCCGCACAATCTGCCGAATTGATGTTCCCTTTTTCGACAGCTCCCGAACCGCCTCGTTCGTTTCCTGGCGGCGTAGATACCCCTCATACTGCAGCTTCTCGGCGTAGGTCAGAAGCTTTGGATCAACGACACTGCTGCCGACCGCCTGCCTGATCTGTCGCATCGACTTGCCGACAGCGTCGAGGAAGGCCCGGCTGGAATTCTCCATTAGGTGCCAGCGATCAGCAACCTGCTCAGCATTGGGCAATGCCTTCGCAATAGCCTCACCATAGCCGCCGCCCCGATCGCGAGCGACGGTGGAGATCGACTGATGCCCGGCAAGCCACGCTCGAGACGTATCCAACGCTCGATCCTGTAGCAGGGTGACGGGCTTCCGCCGCTCCAGATCGCAGACGATCGTTCCATAGGTTTGGCCCCGCCGGAAAGCAAAATCATCAATGCCGATGACGGTGAGTTCATCATCCTGGTCGGCAACACGGCGGCGAACCACCCGCAGCAGTGTGTCATTGCTCACTGGTACCATCAGACGATTGGCAAAGGCCGCCGCCGGTCTGCCACCGAGCGCCAAACCAAGATGGTGAACAATGGTCTCCAGCCGCTGGGTGCGCCGACCGTAACGTGCGAGCACGCCACTATCGAACTGTTCGCAGAAGATACGCCGACCGCACAGAACGGCATCGCACCAGAACCGACGCGTCACGATCGCCAGCTCAACTCGACGACCGCCAAACGGCAGGTCAGCGGGCCGACGCAGATATCGGCTTTGAACTCGTCGGCTCTGTCGACCACAGGCTGGACACGTTCCGGAGAGGGCGCGCGATCGCAGCCGAACTTGCACACGCTCTTCGATAATCGTCACATCATCAACTGCAAAACCGGACGGAGCGAGGCTCGCCCGTTGAAATCGTTGCTGCATAGCTGATCCTCCGATGAACCAGCAGAAGCATCATCCTCAACAGCAGCAAATGTGAGTCAGAGCCCAATTTTGACCCCCCACCTGTTTCGTCTGACCATCCGTCTTTTGCTGACGGATGGAGGGGGAGTTGAAGCGAGTGGATACGATTGCGCGTGTTCGTCGAGCCTTCCATGTTCAGGGCTGGTCGGTGAAGAAGATCGTTCGGGAGCTGCATGTGTCCCGCAACACGGTGCGCAAGATTCTGCATTCCGATGATACTGACTTTTCCTACGAGCGAGAACGCCAGCCGCTACCGAAGACCGGGGCTTGGAAAGCCGAGATCGAGCGCTTCCTGGCCGCGAACGAAGGCAAGCCACCTCGCGAGCGACTGACGCTGATCCGGATTTACGAAGAGCTTCGGGCACTGGGTTACGACGGTAGTTACGATGCGATCCGCCGCTATGCGAAGGGATGGTCAAAGGACCGGGGTGCCGTGACGGCCGAGGCCTACGTGCCGCTCTATTATGCGCCCGGCGAGGCTTATCAGTTCGACTGGAGCCATGAGATCGTTCTGATCCAGGGCGTGACGACGACGGTGAAGGTTGCGCATGTCCGGCTCTGCCACAGCCGGATGATGTTCGCGCGGGCCTATATGCGTGAAAGCCAGGAGATGGTCTTCGACGCCCACGACAAGGCCTTCGACTTCTTCCGTGGCACCTGCACGCGCGGCATCTATGACAATCTAAGGACGCCTCCCGGGCGAGGTGAACATTTGGCGGCACTCGGCATTGGATGCGTGAATCTATCCGGCCTATCGCTGGAGCTATCACGCTCCTGGCCTTGATGGAGTCCGCTACTTCTGTCCTTATAACATGATCGACCTTTTTGGCCTTGTCGTAGATCAGGATCCGAAGCTGCGGTCCGTGCCGTTACGCCATCAGTTCTTACCTCGCATTCATCATCGCCTTATAGGCAATGATTGGCAAATAACTATTGTGCGGCATAGCGCTCCTGTCGCGTGAGCAAGGCCCATGCTACCCGTGCGGTCTTGTTGGCAAGCGCCACGATTGCTTTATTAAATCCCCGGCGAGCGACTAGCTCTTTCAGCCACTGCGATCGGCGATCGTCGTGACTGGCAAGTCGGCTGATGACTGCGCGTGCACCATGGATCATCTGGCGACGTAGATAATGGTTCGCTCGGCGGCCAATTCCACCAAGCCGTGGTTTGCCGCCAGTCGAGTATTGTCGCGGGACCAGTCCGATCCAAGCCGCCAGCTCTCGTCCGGATTTGAAGTGACGTCCGTCCTCAACGCTAGCAACCAGTGCCGTTGCAATGATTGGACCGACGCCTGGCAGTTCGGACAAGTGGCGGCAATCTTCTCGCTCGCGGCAAATCTCGGTAATCTTCCTGTCGAGCCTGGCAACTCGGTCATTCACATCGGTGAGTTGGTCGAGGAGTTCGAGGAATAGCTCGCGCCCGAGATCGGAGAGAGCCGCATTCTCGATAGCCGAGGGTGCCTGGGATGCAAAGCGCCACGGTCCTTGCGGCAAAACGATTCCATATTCGGCGAGAAGGCCTCGAGCGTGGTTGATCAGCGACGTACGCTGTACGATCAGACGCTCTCTAATTCTATGCAGCGACTGAAGGTCTTGCTGTGCGGTGGACTTCACCGGTACGAACCGCATGGTTGGACGTGTCGCAGCTTCATAAATTGCCGCAGCATCTACGGCGTCGTTTTTGGAGCCGCGAACGAAGGGCTTCACAAAGCGAGGGTTGATGAGCAGCACCTCTCGCGCATTATCTTTGAATTCCCGCCCCCAGTGATGCGCACTGGCGCACGCTTCCATAGCAATAGTCTTTGGAGCGAGTGCGTTAACAGTCTCGGCCAACTTCGATCTGCTGACCTTGCGCGACAAAATAGCGCCATCTGCACCAATGCTGTGCAGATGAAACGACGACTTTCCGAGATCGATCGCGAGCAATTCGAATGTCATGACTTCCTCCTTTGGTTGGCCTTTCATTCTGAAGGTTCGGAGGGAGGCGTCCATCCCATAACATGAAGACGGCGGTGGAGGCTGTCTTTATCGGCAAGGAACGGCTCTACAATCGCCGTTTCCTGCAGATGTGCAGCCATTATCTCGTCCACCCCGTAGCCTGCACGCCAGCATCCAGCTGGGAGAAGGGACAGGTCGAGAACCAGGTCGGCCTTGTGCGCGAGCAGTTTTTTACGCCGCGTCTCAGAGTCAAAAGCCTGGAGGAACTGAATGTCTGGCTGCTCGATAAATGCGTTGCCTATGCCAAGGCTCATAGCCAACCCGAACAGACGGCGCAGACAGTTTGGCAGATGTTCGAAGCCGAACGCAGCAGCCTCGTGCGCTACGTTGGCCCATTCGATGGCTTCCACAGCGTTCCGGCCTCGGTGTCGAAGACCTGCACCGTCCGCTTCGACAACAGCAAATACTCGGTCCTGTCGACTGCCGTTGGTCGCCCCGTCGAGCTTCATGCCTATGCGAACCGGATCGTCATCAAGCAGGATGGGGTGACGGTCGCGGAACATCAGCGCAGCTTTGGCCGCGGCGATACCGTCTATGATCCCTGGCATTACATCCTTGTCCTCGCTCGCAAACCCGGTGCCTTGCGCAACGGTGCTCCTTTCCGGGAATGGGTTTTGCCAGCCGCGATGGAGAAGGTTCGCAAGCGGTTGAAGAGCGTCGATGACGGTGACCGACAGATGGTCACCATACTCGGATGCGTGCCCGCCGATGGTCTTGCTGCGGTCGAGGCAGCTTGCCAGGAGGCGCTTGAGCACGGTGTCAGGAGGCCCCCGGCATGACCTCAGACCAAGCCAAGTAACATGGGTTTCAAGAACTGGCTCCGCATGCGCTGTAATGGGACTATCACTTCTGGTTTAGAAACTCCTTAGCTGCGGCGTGTAGGTCAGGGTGTGCCCATTGGTCGCACGTGCCTGCGGAACAAGTGAACCATACGTCTAGCGCCTCGCTATCATGTGGGTGGTCTATCTGAGCATGTCTATTGTACTGACAGACCACGAGATTGTTATAAAACCGATCGGTCCGGAAAAAAGTGAGGGAGACCTGGGTGGGATCTATTAAACAACCCGTTTCCTCCAGTACCTCGCGCGCGCCAGCCTCCTGCCAGGTCTCCCCGCGCATTTGATATCCGCCTGGAAGACCCAGGAGACCGTACCCCGGATCCCGAGCACGGCGGATCACAAGCAGCTGCCGTTGTTCGTTGTAAACGAGGACGAAGACCGTCGTTAGGGCGTTATCGTAAGTTTTCATGTTCGCTTTCATGGGATTGCTAGTCAGTCGGACACTCCGGCGGCAACCTTTGTACCATTTGCGAGCGCGTGGTCACATTTCTTGGCTGAAGCACTTCGACGCTGAACGGAATACAAGCAAATCCGCACCGCCCCCCCCAGATACCCAGAGAGTAAATGTCGCCCCGAGGGTAAAACCGATTCGCTCGCGCCTGCGTATACCGGGTATCAGCAACTACGGACAATGTTGCTCAACTGTTAATCGGTAGAGGGATGCGATAATCATGTTCGACCATCTCGACGCGTCGATTTTTGCCAGGGCGCAGTTCGCTTTCACGGTTTCATTTCACATTATCTTCCCAGCCTTCTCTATTGGGCTTGCTAGTTATCTCGCTGTTTTAGAGGGTCTTTGGCTTTGGAAGAAAGAGCAAGTCTATCTGGAACTTTTCAATTTCTGGAAAACAATATTTGCGGTCGCGTTTGGTATGGGCGTCGTCTCCGGCATCGTTATGTCTTACCAGTTCGGAACCAATTGGAGCGTATTTTCCGACAAGGCCGGCCCCGTGATCGGCCCACTCATGGGCTATGAGGTGTTGACCGCGTTTTTTCTCGAGGCGGGCTTCCTGGGTGTCATGTTGTTTGGGCTAGATCGGGTCGGCCCGAAGCTCCACTTCGTTGCAACCTGCATGGTCGCCGTCGGGACCCTCATATCTGCGACCTGGATATTGGCCGTTAACTCATGGATGCAGACACCTGCAGGCTTTGGTTTAAACGATGTTGGGCAATTCATTCCGCTTGACTGGTGGGCCATTATTTTCAACCCATCGTTTCCCTACCGTTTCGTACATATGGTCTTGGCCGCGTATCTTACCACCGCGTTTGTCGTCGGTGCCGTCGGCGCTTGGCATCTTTTGAAAAACACGGCGCCCCGACGTTCCCGAACGATGTTCTCGATGGCCATGTGGATGGCGACAATCGTGGCTCCAATCCAGATCGTTGCAGGAGATGCACACGGGCTTAACACGCTCGAGCACCAGCCTGCCAAGGTGATGGCGATGGAGGGCCACTACGATAGCCATCCAGGCGGTGCGCCTCTGATCCTGTTTGGCATCCCAAATCCATCGGAAAAGCGTATCGATTACAAAGTCGAAATTCCAAAGATGTCGAGCCTCATCCTCAAGCATGATCTCAACGCCCCGTTAGCCGGCCTCGACACGATACCCGAAGAACGCCAGCCCCCAGTCGCCGTTCTATTCTGGTCGTTTCGTGTGATGGTCGCGATCGGATTTGCCATGCTCGGCATGGGCGCTTGGAGTTTATGGTGCCGTTGGCGCGATACGATGGGGACCAACCAATGGCTCCATCGGGCAGCTGTTGGAATGGGCCCCGCAGGCTTCGTCGCCGTGCTGTCAGGCTGGCTCACAACAGAGGTTGGACGTCAGCCATTCACGGTCTACGGTCATTTGTTGACGGCAGATTCAATGTCTCCCATTCAGGCCCCTGCTGTTGCGGCATCGCTTCTCGCATTCGTCGTGGTCTATTTCGTGGTCTTTGGCGCCGGTACGTTCTACATTCTGCGTCTGATGAAGCGTCTGCCGCGCGACCCAACGCCGGTGCTTGAAGAGGGACCACTTCGGACAACCGGTATCACGCCTGGTCCGATGGCTGGAACCCATGGGAGTGCGCATCATGGAAATTGATCTGCCGATCGTTTGGGCGGGCATTATCGCCTTCGCGGTTATCGCTTATGTACTCTTGGACGGCTTTGATCTCGGCGTCGGCATACTATTTCCGCTTTTTACAGAAAAGAGAGATAGGGATGTCATGATGAATTCCGTGGCGCCTGTTTGGGATGGCAACGAAACATGGCTGGTGCTTGGGGGAGGCGGTCTGTTGGCTGTTTTTCCTTTGGCCTACGCGACGATCCTGCCCGCTTTGTATGCGCCGATCATCGCCATGCTGCTCGGTCTTGTCTTCCGAGGTGTTGCCTTCGAATACAGATGGCGAACCCAGCGCGGCGAGTTTCTCTGGGACTGGGCTTTCGCCGGTGGTTCTATTCTCGCCGGCTTCTCGCAAGGTGTGGCTCTCGGGGCGCTGGTGCAAGGTGTTCCGGTTGCAAACCGCTCATATGCTGGCGCATGGTGGGACTGGCTAACACCGTTTTCGGTCACAACCGGCATTGCGCTTGTCACTGGATATGGCCTGCTCGGAGCTACCTGGCTTGTCATGAAGACACGCGGTACCCTGAACGAAAAATCGCGAATTATTGCGACACGTGCGTGCATCGGCCTCATCGTCGCTATGGGTCTTATAAGTATCTGGACACCATTCTTAAACGCCGTTTATTTCGACCGCTGGTTCAGTTCTCCGACAGTAATTTTTAGCGTTATAGTGCCGCTTTTGGTCGCCTCGTGTTTTGCGGTACTGCTCCACGGGATAAGAAAAAAGCGTGATGCGCAGCCTTTCATTGCTGCGCTGGGGTTGTTTGTTCTCGGCTATATAGGCATCGCGATCAGCTTTTATCCGTTTATTGTACCGGGCTCGGTCACGATATGGGACGCTGCGGCACCAGATAGCAGCCTCGCATTTCTACTTGTAGGAGCGGTCGTGTTGGTACCGATGATCCTGTTTTATACAGGATATGCCTACTGGGTTTTCCGTGGAAAGGTGGATCCTGAAGAGGGGTATCATTGATGAAGGAGACGAGTCTGCCGCGAAAATTGCTTTGGTTCGTTACTCTTTGGGGAGCTGGCGTATTCACGGTCAGTCTAGTTGCCATTTTTATCAAAGCGTGGCTGACTTTGTAGACTGGAAAGTAAGCTATTTTCGCCCGGATCGATATACAATTTCTCAGGGCAACTTTGTACTGCTGGGAACGGGATAAAGATGTTTCGAGATCTAAACGAATATAGGCCTCGTCGCCCTGAACCGCCGGACAGGAAGCCGCAGCAGCTCACGCGAAAGCAGGAAAACGTTATTTTCACAGTGATATTCTTCAACGTCGTTATGGCACTCTTTGGACCTTTTTGCGGCTCATCCGTAATCGAAGCCGTGATCTCAGTTTTCGGACGTTTTTAGTTCGGTCGCTGCTCAACCCACATCTGAGCGGCATTCGCCGATATTCGCAAGGCTTGTTTTCTAAGCTGGCGAACACCGGATAGTTAAACCGAGTCACGCGTCGTCAAGCGGGCCGGACTTTACTGCGACGGTGTTCCGACGACCGTCACCGGAACGCCCTTGTAGGAAGGCGTGCCCGACTGGTGGTCGAAGTGGCGGAGCGACATCACGGCGTTCATCTCCGGATAGTAGCCGGCGATCGATCCCTGCGGGATGTCGTAGGCCACGGCCGTAAAGCCGCTGACGACATGATCCTCGGGATCATCAGAAATCAGCCCGCGGATATCGATACGGTCGCCATCCTTCAGGCCGCGGCGTGCGAGGTCGCCGGCATTCATTAAGATCACGTCGCGCCGACCGAAGACACCGCGGTAGCGATCGTCGAGGCCATAGACCGTCGTGTTGTACTGATCGTGGCTGCGGATCGTCGTGAGCACGAGTGCCTGCTTGCCCTCCAATGCCGGGTCTTCCGCGAGGCCGGGCGCCAGCAGGAAATTCGCCTTGCCGCTTTCGGTGTTCCAGCGGCGAAAAGAGGCGGCGACATCGAGGCGGAAGCCACCGAGCTTGCGCACCCGCGTGTTGAAATCGGCAAAGTCGGGAAAAACGACCTCGATCTTGTCGCGGATGCGGTCGTAATCGCCGATCAGGCCGTCCCAGTCGATGCTGTGACGACCACCGAGTGTCGCCTTGGCGATCCCGGCGATGATCGCGGGCTCGGAGCGGAGCAGCTCACCGGGCGGATTGAGGAAGCCGCGCGATGCATGCACCATCGACATCGAATCCTCGACAGTCACCGCCTGCGGCCCGGAGGCCTGTGTGTCGAGGTCGGTGCGGCCGAAACAGGGGAGAATGATCGAGGTCTTTGCCTTGAGAAGCTGCGAACGGTTCAGCTTGGTGGCGATATGGACCGCGAGATCAAGCTTGCGCATGCCTTCGAACGTGGCGTGGTGATCCGACATGGCGACCGCCAGGTTGCCGCCGAGGCAGATCAGCGCCTTCGACTGGCCGGCGATGATCGCTTCGATCGCTTCGATGGCGTTATGGCCCTTGTCTGATTTCGGCCGGAAGCCAAAGGCGCGCTCCATGCCGTCGATCAGCGCCTTGTTGGGAATTTCGGTGATGCCGACCGTGCGGTCGCCCTGGACGTTGGAATGGCCGCGGATCGGCGCGATGCCGGCGCCCTGGCGGCCCAGATTGCCGCGCAGCATCAGCAGGTTGGCAATCTGCTGAACGTTCTGCGTTCCGCGGGCGTGCTGGGTGATGCCCATGCCATAGCATATGATGACATTCTTCGCTTTGACGTAGACGGCGGCGGCTCTCTCGATCGCCTCTCTCGAGAGACCGCTTGCCGCGGTGATCTCATCCCAGCTGGTTGAAGCGATGTCGGCGCGCAGTGCATCGAAGCCTGCGGTATGCTCGCTGATGAAGGCCCTGTCGAGCACCCCGGAACCGCCGGCATCGATATCCCGCTGATCCGTCTCAAATATCGCCTTCATCATGCCCTTGAGCGCACCAAGGTCACCGCCAACGCGGAGCTGGTGATAGGCCGAGGCGATCGGTGTCGAGGACATCGTCACCATCTCGATCGGGTCCTGCGGGGCAGCGAAGCGCTCGAGCGCCCGCTCCTTCAGTGGATTGAAGACGACGATCGGCACGCCACGGCGCGAGGCCTCGTGCAGGGTCGTCATCATGCGTGGATGATTGGTGCCGGGGTTGTGCCCGAAGGAAAAGATCGCATCCGCATGGTGGAAATCTTGAAGCGTCACCGTTCCCTTGCCGACGCCGATCGATTTAGGCAAGCCGACGCTGGTTGCCTCGTGGCACATGTTGGAACAGTCGGGGAAATTGTTGGTCCCGTAGCCGCGGACGAAGAGCTGGTAAAGGAAGGCAGCCTCGTTTGACGCCCGCCCGGAGGTGTAGAATTCGGCTTCGTCCGGGTCGGCAAGCTTGTTGAGTTCGGCGGCGATCTGTGTAAACGCGTCGTCCCAGGCTATAGGCTCGAAATGGTCACTGGCAGGATTATATCTGAGCGGCGATGTCAGCCGCCCGGCATCCTCGAGCTGGTGGTCCGTCCAGCTCCAGAGTTCGGCGACGCTGTGCTGTTCGAAGAAGGCGGTGTCCGTCCGCTTCGCCGTGGATTCCCAGGTGATCGCCTTGGCGCCGTTCTCGCAGAATTCGAAGGACGATGTGTGTTTCGGGTCGGGCCAGGCGCAGCCGGGACAGTCGAAGCCCTCGGGCTGGTTGGCCTTGAGCAGCGTCCGGCTGCCCTGGGCAACGATCTGCTGATGCGCCAGCGTCTTGGCCACTGCCTTCAACGCATCCCAGCCACCAGCGGGGTGATCGTAGCGCTCGATCCCTTCTGGACGCTGATCTTTCATGGATATGCTCCCGGTTCGTGTTAAAACTCAAGTGCGACCTGCCAGACTATGGCTACGATACGGCAGCCACGCGCTTTTGGGTACCATGCAAGTTCTTTTGACATCCAACAATCATCGTGATGGTCCCCTAATTGTTCAGGTTCAAAAGGCTGGACACGGTGAAAATGTCTTTGTCACCACGGCCGCAGAGATTGACGATGATGATCTTTTCCGGCGTCATGAGTGGCGCTCTCTTCATAACCTCGGCGATTGCATGAGACGGCTCCAGCGCCGGAATGATGCCTTCTACGACTGAGAGAAACTGGAATGCCTCCAGCGCTTCGAGATCGGTTGCGGATGCGTAACTGACACGTCCGCTTTCCTTGAGCCAGGAATGCTCAGGCCCAACGCCCGGATAATCAAGGCCGGCGGAAATTGAGTGTCCCTCGTTTATTTGCCCGTCTTCATCTTGCAAAAGATACGTTCGGTTTCCGTGCAGAACGCCAGGCTGACCCTTCGTCAGCGATGCGCAATGTTCGAATGTATCAAGCCCTTTGCCGGCAGGCTCAACGCCTAACATGGAGACGCCAGGATCGGCGAGGAACGGGTGGAACAAGCCGATCGCATTTGAACCGCCGCCGACAGCCGCGACCAAGAGATCTGGCAGGCGCCCCTCTCGCTCCAAAATCTGCGCACGCGCCTCTCTGCCGATCACGGATTGCAAGGTTCTCACCATTTCCGGATAGGGATGAGGCCCCGCTGCGGTTCCGATCAGATAGTAGGTGTCGTCGACGTTCGAGACCCAATCGCGCAACGCCTCGTTCATCGCATCCTTGAGGGTGCAGTTGCCCGAGGTCACGGATCGTACCTCGGCGCCCAGTAGCCTCATTCTGAAGACGTTGGGCGCCTGTCGCTCGATGTCTGTCGCGCCCATGTATATAACGCATTGGAGACCGAAGCGGGCAGCCATCGTGGCGGTGGCGACACCGTGCTGGCCCGCGCCTGTCTCGGCGATGATGCGGCGCTTGCCCATCCGCAGGGCAATCAGAATCTGGCCGAGACAGTTGTTGATCTTATGCGAACCCGTGTGATTAAGCTCGTCCCGCTTCATGTAAACACGCGCGCCGCCAAGGCGCTCACTCAAGCGTTCAGCGAAATAAAGCGGACTGGGTCGGCCGACATAAGTTCGCGACATTTCGTCAAGCTGATCCCAGAAAGATTGGTCGGTCTTCGCTGCCTGCCAATTCTCGGTCACTGCGATCAGCAGTGGCATGAGCGTCTCCGCCACGAAGCGCCCACCAAACTTTCCGAAAAAACCGTTTTCGTCAGGCAAGGCGTTGGCGTTTACTGACATCGGATACATACTCTCACTCCTGGAATATCGTTCAATATGGAGTTGCCGGAATTCGGATCTCGCAAAAGGTAGGCTTGCAGCTCAACAATAACGCCCAAGCATTTGCTTCAGCGACAGTTTAGCACGCATATTGACCATCAGAAGCGAAGTACCACTGATCTTCCGCTGGATGAACAGTTTGTCCGGCGACGGCAGTTGCCAGCTGGAGCGATCTGATAGCAGCGAGGTGGCCCTATCCCGGATCAATCCCACGAACTTTCGATCGGCAAAATCAAAAATGCCATCGCCGCTCTTTTGCAGCTGAGCGACAACGATCTCGATAATCTCGTTAACTTCATGCGGGTGCTGGGTGGCTTGTGACGCGGAAACAAACCCCATAGTCATCAATGCATCACGAATGGAAGTCACGTCTTCGGTAAGCGTAGCGCGCAGCAGCCTCCGATAGTCAGCGGCACTTTCGGCTTCGATGACACGGGTCGCACCGAAGTCGAGTAGCGCAATACGTCCGGTCTCTTTTTGCCAACGATAGTTTGCGAAGTTCGGATCCGTCTGCATCAGGCCAAACTCCAACAGTTCTCGCAGCACGAGATCGAGTAGCGCGCCCATCGCCTCGTTTCGTATCGTCTGCGGAGCCGCAATCAGCGTCTCAATCGGCGCGGCCTCGAGGAAATCCATAGGAAGTACGGTCGGGTGCAGCAATCCATCCGCAGGTTTTGGTACGATGAAACGGCCGTCGCCTCTAAGCAGATCTTGATAGCGAACCATCATGTTCGCCTCACGCAGATAGTCGGCCTCGTCATGCAACTGACGCTTTGCCTCGGCGAGATACGGCGCGATATCGAGGGCGGACGGAAGCAGGCCTGACATCCTCAAAAGGGTAGCGACATTGTCAATGTCGGCATCGATGCTTTTGGCAACACCGGGGTACTGAACTTTGACGGCCAATTCCCGCCCCGAGGCGAGTTGTGCACGATGAACCTGGCCTATCGAGGCGGCTGCAATCGGCGTCATGTCGAAGCGGTTGAAACGGCGCCTCCACCCGGGACCCCAAGCCGACTCCAAGGTCTTTTCAAGTTGATGCTGTGGCATGAAATGCGCTCGATCGCGCAATTCGGCGAGTATCGCGGAGAGTTCGCTGGGTAGGATATCGCCGGCATCAAGCGATATCATCTGCCCCAGCTTCATCGCAGCACCTCGAAGCCGCGACAATTGCTCTGTAACCCGTCGTGCATTTCCGGGGGTCAGGATGAGATCGGAAAGATGCGGCCGCTCGCCGCGTGCCAGTCTTCCAAGACCCTCTCCCACGAAACCCGCCGCAACGCCGCCGGCCAGTTTTCCAAGAGCCGCAAGTCTGGTTAGGCGACTTTCGGGAACAGCGCGAAACCGATCCGTCATCGAAATATCCTTTGCAAATGTGGTCTGATCCGCAGGAAGCCGCGATACCCAGCTTCGAATATCGGAAAGGCAGGCGGCCAACCTGCCAGAAGCCCGATTGGGCGCAGCAGTGGTATAGCCCGCCACATAGCGGCGAACGCGGCGGCACCTGACAAAAGACGTCCGTCTTCCTCGGCATGAAATCGCGACAAAATTTCCGCTCGGTCTATCGGGCAAGATGTTGAAGCGTCGCATGCATCGACAAACAATATCGCCTTCCGCCGATGATCGAGCCACCGCATGAGTGCGATCTCGCGCCGGCAAAGCGGGCAGTTGCTGTCAAACCAGACAACGAGTTGCCTTGTCATCGCATGGTACCCGTTGCATTGATCAGACATGGAATTTTCTGTCTAAGGGCATAGAAGCCCTTATTGCAAAAAGGCCATGCCTCCTGATCCCAGCTTCGCAAGTGTTCTGCCAATTGCATTCCGTAGCCGGGAGCCTTTTGCCCCAACATATCGAGCCTTTGAGCTGTTGGACCAACAGACGCGAAGCCTGTGACGATCTGACTACAGCCCAGTGCTTTAGCAGCTCTGAGGCCTTCCTCCTCCGGCGATACGAGGACTGCAGCCCGCGGCCATGTGTTGGTTGCTCGTTTCAGCGCGTCATTCAACGCTAGACGATCTGTTTCGTACTCGGCCGACAGAACCGAAATCGCTTTGATGTCCATCTCACCCAACGCAGGCAGTCCTTCAAGCGAGAGGTCCTCAATTGTGATCAAAATCATCGCCGGCTGGGATGGATCCGGATCCCGAAAATCTCGAAGCGGAGAGGGGGGTGGTACGACGATGCCGTCAGTCGGGATGACCGCCCTCCGGGCAAGACCCGTGGGAGAGAACCGGCCGTTGGTCATGGCGCGTATGCGGTCAGCATCGGCAAGATAGGCTTTGCCTTTCGTGTGCAGTCCCGCGACCCAGCGCCAAGACAAGGTATTTGATGCCGGGTCGGAGTCAACGAGATGGCTGGACATGAAGGCGGCGCCCAGTTCCCAGCGCAAACCAAGTGTAAATGTCCAGATCGAGGCGAACTGCATCCTGGCCCAATTATGGAGATAACCGGTGTCTTTCAACTCCGCGACCCAGGCGTCGAAGCAGTCAATTTCGCTGAGACCAGCGCAGGCGTTTTCGTACATCTGGGACAAATCATGATCGACCTCAAGCTGCTCACGGGCTTTGTCCAACTCATCCAGATAGCCGGTCCACACCGCAGGTCGCTGCTCGAGCCAACCCTTCCAATATGTCCGCCAGAAAATCTCACTGATGAATTTTTCAGCTTGGACAATCCCGTGCCGCGCGACGACCGCCGCGACCACCTCGGCTTCACAGACGACCCGACGCCGAAGTGCTGCCGACAGCCGCGAAACATGCACATGCTGACCGTTGCCCCGATCGAAGTTTCGCAAACGGGCGTATTGCGAGCCCGCTGCGGGCAGGAATTCCTCCAGCCGTTGCAGCGCGTAATCGCGGGTTACGGGAAACTCTGTTTGTTTAGGAGGCGTTTCTTTCACGAGCATGGTTGTCTCAGATTTCGAATCAAAACTGTTACGCTGCCGGGCGGGGCACGGTTCAAATCTCAGGTGATTTGCCGCGAACACTCGCTTACCCCGGTACAGGAAGACAAACTGATCAAATTTTGGCTGCTTTCGAACGCCGGCAGCGATCCGAACAGAACTTTACATCGCCCCAGTTTTTTGCCCACTTTCGTCGCCAAGCGAAAGGCAACCCGCAGGCGAGACAGATTTTCATCGGCAGATCGGATTTCTTGACCATCTTCGGCACGTCGAAGCGCTCCTTGGTGGGTTTCTCGGAGGGATCAAACGCGCTGTCGATCACCGAGCTTTTCCAAAAACGCTGCTGCGCTTCGGCGGTAATCGTGCTTTTTGTCGTCATCCATCCGCCGCCAGGTGGAAAAGACCTGCGCGAGACGATGGTTCTTTGACAGCGCCGCTGCGTTACGATCCATGAAGTCCCAATAAAGCGCGTTGAAAGGACAGGCGTCATCGCCGGTTTTTTGGGAGACCTTGTATCGGCAGCCGTCGCAGTAATCAGACATCCGGGAAATGTATGCACCACTGGCCGCATATGGCTTGGATGCCATGAAGCCACCATCGGCGTACTGGCTCATGCCGATGACGTTGGGTAACTCGACCCATTCGAAGGCGTCCGCATAAACGGAGAGATACCATTCATGCACCTCATAGGGGTTGAGCCCCGCGAGCATCGAAAAGTTTCCGACCACCATCAGGCGCTGGATATGATGGGCGTAAGCATTGGTAATAGTCTTTTTGATCACATCCGAAACACAGGCCATGTCGGTGTCGCCGGTCCAGAAGAAGTCTGGGAGCGGTCGCTCAGCCCCGAAAACGTTGCTCTTTTCGTAACCGGGCATCTTCGACCAGTAGATACCGCGGATAAACTCGCGCCAGCCGATGATCTGCCGAATAAAACCTTCCACGGCGTTGAGTGGGGCGTCGCCCTCGATATAGGCTTGCTCCGCCTGACGGCAAAGTGTCAGAGGATCGAGCAGACCGATATTGATGTAGAACGATAAGAGCGCGTGATTGAGAAAGGGATCGCCGCTCAACATCGCATCCTGTGTTTCACCAAAATTCGGCAAAAAATCTTTAACGAACGCCTGCGCCGCCTCTTCGGCATCGGCGCGCGTTACTGCAAATGAAAAATTTGCGGTCGAGCCCATGTTTTTCGGAAAAGTTCTCGCAACGAGCTCAAGCACCTCTGTGGTCGTATTATCTGGGGCGAAGGCTGGATGCCGAAGCCGAAGAAGCTCGGGTCTCGCGGGCTTGCGGTTTTCGGCGTCGAAATTCCATCGTCCGCCCTCTGGGTCGTTCCCGTTCATAAGAAGTCCGGTCCGGCGGCGCATGTCCCTGTAGAAATATTCCATGGTCAGGGACCGCCGGTCACGTGCCCAATCCTGGAAATCGGCCTTCGAACAGAGGAAGCGGCCATCTGCTCGCATTTCGACCGGAACACCGAGCAATCCCTGCCATTTTCCCATCGCCTCGAGAACCCGCCACTCGGCGGCCTCGGTGGCTATGATCCGTTCAGGCAGCATAATCTTAGCAGCTCGCATGACCTCGCCGGTGAATGAACCGGAATTCTCAGGGTCGTCGAGCTTGGTGTAGCGGACATCGAAACCTCGATCGCGGAGTTCTGCCGCGAAGTGGCGCATCGCGGAGAAGATCAGCGCGATCTTCAGTTTATGATGATGAACGTATGACGCTTCTTCCAAGACTTCGCACATCACGATGACGTCGTGGTTCGGGTCAGCGCCATCGAGACTAGACAGTGAGAGCGATAGCTGGTCGCCGAGCACGAAGATCAGGTTGCGAACACGTTTCAACGAAGCCTCCTGCAAAGTCCCATCAGATCCTGGTCATCACCAAAGCAACTGTGAAGCGCGCTACCAAACGATTGAGCTTCCGTCATAGGCGAAGAACCCGCCAGTATTCGCCGGCTGGAGCCCGTCGAGCACTTGCAGGACTGATCGCGCGGCGTCGTCCGGCTTCGACCTTTCGTGGTTTGAGGAAAATGGATCCGACAGGGAGGTGGCAACACTACCTGGATGTATGGCGACGACCACCGATGCGGGATTTGCCCTGGACACTTCGATCGCGGCCGTATGGACGATCTGGTTAAGCGCAGCCTTGGAGGATCGATACGAGATCCAGCCGCCGAGCTGATTGTCGCCGATCGATCCAACGCGCGCCGAAAGGAAAGCGAAGATCACCCGCTTCTTTCTGTCGAGCAATGGAACGAAATACTTTAGTAGCAATGCCGGTCCAATGGCATTGACGGCGAACTGGTTCATCATCGCGTTTTGTGAGATTTGGCGGATCGACTTCTCCGGCCCGACACCGTCTATGGTGAGAGCACCCGTCGCGCAGACAATGAAGTCGAACGACATTGCTTGAAAGCAATCGGCTGCACGACGGACGGATTCCTCGTCAGTGATGTCAAGCTGATCATCACGGCGCGAAAGCTGAACCGTGTTTGAACAATTGGGATCGGCTTCCAAGCAATCGGCGATCGCATGGCCGATGCCGCCACTGGCCCCGATCACCAGGGCCGAGTATCCGGGGTCTAACGATGTCAGCAGCTTACCCGCCATTTAACGTACTCCCTGCAGATCGGATGGATCCAGCTCGGACAATCAGCCGCGAGCCAGCATCATGAAGCGCGACTGATCCTGTGCAGAGCCTTCAAATTGGCCCATGAATGTCGTCGTTATCGTTTTGGCACCCTGCTTTTGAATGCCGCGCATCGCCATGCACATATGCTCTGCTTCAATCATGACGGCCACGCCTTTTGGTCGCAGGCTCTCGTCGAGAGCTTTCGCGATCTGCGACGTCATTGTTTCCTGCGTCTGCAACCGTCGAGCAAAAAGGTCGACCAGCCTCGCCATTTTGGAAAGTCCCAGCACGCCGTCTTCCGGGAAATAGGCGATGTGGGCAACACCATGGAACGGCACCATATGATGCTCACAATGCGAGTGAAATGCGATATCCTTGACGATTACCATGTCGCTGTAACCGGCGACATCTGAGAACGTTCTTGCCAGGACGTCTTCGGGCGCTGCGTCATAGCCGGCGAAAAGTTCCCGATACGCTTTGGCGACGCGCTTCGGGGTGTCGAGGAGGCCCTCTCGGGTCGGATCGTCCCCAGCCCAGCGGATCAACGTCCGCACGGCGGCCTCCGCTTCTTCCTGGGTAGGTGTGTCCGCGGCCGCTAGAAACTCGGTATCGTTGACGATTGCGTCCATCAGAAATGTCCTTTGTTTCCACAACAGCGTTGCTACGACGCTACCCATCGGTCGGATCAAATTTCCGGGCAGATTAGGTTCCAATTTTGATCTGTTTCGCCATGACGTCGTAAGCACGATGTTAGCGTGGAGCAGAGATATGGCGCGAAGGATCGTGATCGTTGGAAACGGCTCATTTTCGCGAGGGCAAGCGCGGGCAATCGATAACAGTGATCTTGTCGTTCGCTTCAATGGCTGCCGCTCGGTCGGCGAGGGCGGCCTTCGAACCGATATCGTCTCGGTCTGCAACACAGGTCGTCCCGCTGCAGCGATGATCGGTGAAGCCACATGGCGCAACAGCCCAGCCGTAATGAGTGCTGCCGAGATCTGGTGCGTTCGCGAGGCATCGAAGTTTGCCGAAATCAAACCGGCGCTCGCGATACAGTATCCCGAGCTCGGCGACTTCTGTGACGATTATACGGAAAGCTTTGCAAGCTTTGCCACCAACACCGGCAAAAGCTTTGCGGTGATTCCTCGCCGATATCATGATCTCTTGGATTTGGAGCTGCGAGGGCTCATGCCGGGCGCCTACGTTGTGCCGAGCTCTGGGTTAATCACGATCGCCTATGTGATTGGAGAGGTTGCAGCGCCTGGCGATCAGGTTTTACTCGCTGGGTTCTCGCATCAGGGATGGGATGGGCATCCGTTCGACGCCGAGCGCGGCTTCGTCGATCGGCTGATCGCGCAAGAGCAATTGCGGAGGCTGTGAAGCCGGACGTTTGCGGAGCAACGGTCAGCAGATACAATGACTAGGGGCAGCAGCAGAAATGGGAGGAGTGAATCGAATGGCGGAACGGCCGCGAGTTGGGGTTATAGGGGCGGGTATCGCGGGACTGACTGTTGCCAGGTCACTGCAGACAATCGCAGACGTGATCGTTTTCGAAAAAGGCAGAGGCTTCGGCGGTCGGATGGCGACACGCAGAATTGACGGGGTCTCGTTCGATCACGGGGCACAATATTTCACGGTACGAGATCAGGATTTTCGTAAGGAGATGGATCAGGCTTGCGGCGTGGGTTTGGTCAAGCCGTGGACGGGCGATGTGGTATCGTTGAGCGTAGGTGGTCCGGCGCGACACGTGGTTCCAAGCATGACGAGGTATGTTGCCGTTCCTTCTATGACCGCGTTGCCGAAAGCGATGGCCGAGGGCCTCGACATCCGTCTTGCCAGCCGGGTGGCAGAGATCGGCGGAGAGCCCGGTCGGTGGCTTATACACTCCGGCGAACTTGTGGAGGGGCCGTTCGACTGGATCGTTGCGACTGCGCCAGCGCCACAAAGTGCGGTGCTCTTGCCCGCCAGCTTTTCCCACCATGAAACCTTACGCGAGGTTGGCATGCACGCATGTTTCACGCTGATGATTAAGCGAAATTCTCGCGTTCGAGAGCCCTTCGCCGCCGCTCATGTGTCGGATCCAGTTATCGGATGGATAGCCTATAACGACTCAAAACCGGCCCGTACAAAGCCCGCTTCTCTTGTTGTTAATTCCAATGGCGTCTGGGCCGATGCCAACGTCGACGTGCCTTTTGATGCGGTTCGCAAACAAATGATTGAGGCTTCTAAGCGCCACATCCCGATTGAAGCATCGGAAGCTGAAAGTGCGGTTCTTCATAGGTGGCGTTACGCGGACGTTCACAATCCCGCTCGCCAGTCGTTCCTGTTGGACCGGGATACCCAGCTCGCGGCCTGCGGCGATTGGTGCATCGCCGGGCGCGTCGAGGCGGCGTACGTTAGCGGGTTGGCGCTGGCGGATGCCCTTAACGGCATAGTGGGTCAGTAGGATGGGCAAAAGGCACCGTCGCTTGGCGATCGTCTTGACGTATTTGGGAACGATGCCGTTTTGGCTGCTGATACTCGTTTCAATTTTCGCGCCGCAGTTCGAAGCGCAGAGTGCATTCATCGCTTATGGAGCAATTATCGCCTCGTTCATGGCGGGAACGCTTTGGCGTAGCGCACTCAACGTTCGGGGGAAAATCTTTATTTCCCTGTCCAGCAACGTTTTGGCATTGGTCGCATTTGCGACGCTTCTCACCGGTTCCATCACACTCGGCCTTATAGCTCAGATGATTTTGTTTGGTGTTCTCCTCGTCGTTGACGCCCAGACGATCGCCGCAAACAGTGACCTGCGGTGGTACCTGAAGGTTCGCGAAAGGGTGACGTTAGCTGTTGTTATCGCTTACTGCTTGATGACGCTTGTTTCGGTCCTATAAGCGGAGCGAAACTCGATTGAGGCTGGATGGGTTGCCCGAGGCAGTCAGACTCCGCATTGTTATATTCGAAGACACGCAACATCGCGCCGTTAGCGGGGCATATTTAGCACCAGCTTTGAAGATCTGTCTTGCAGCTCATCAGATGAGCCAAAGAAAGGCTGCATTGATAGAGATGCAAGCTGTGGACGGATCATATCACAAGTTGTTGCGCTCTCTGGACCTTCCCAAACTCACAGGTTTGTTAGTCAGAAACTATCGCTGCGCGGGGAACTCTAGCTGACGCACGTCGTAACCCAACTCGCTCGCCTTTTGGACCATGCGTTGAAGTTTGCTCTTCGAAGGTACGGATCGCGCGTAGATCCAGAGGTCGGTCATCGAGGGGTTGGCGCTGATGAACCAGGATTTATCCGGGGACTTGTACAACACCCAGTAATTGAATGTGATGAACCAGGGATAACGGACGCGCATTTTGGCGTTGGTCGTTTCAAAATCAGTGACGGTGCCGATACCTTTGACGGTCTTCAAGCGGCCTTTTGGCGTATCAACCCTGCAACCATCCTCGACGAGGATCTCGCTACGCGACGGTCCCTGACGATATGTCGAATAGCCAGCAACACAGCCGTCGGTCAGATACATCGGTCTTCGGGCGATTTCCAGCCATGTGCCGCGGTAATGGTCTGGTTCGACCTTCACGACATCGGGTTCGGCCCTTGCGAGGCACGTTGCCGACGCAACGACGGCGAGAGCGAGAAGTAGCGGCCGTATGCTATGGATATGATTTTTCATCGAGATCTCCTGGATCGTTAATTTGTAGTTGAGTTCCTGATGTCGCTTATCGGCGCCAAATCCCCGCGTATCGTAGCCCAATGAAGGTCATCAGGCTCGCGACTGCGAACGAATTGAGACTGAATAACGTAGACAAATCGCCGTCGCTCCATACGTGCAACGGCGCACCAGTGAGCGATCGCGAAGCGACAAAAACGGCGAAAACGAAGGCAGCTATGCCTCGCTGCCACCATTTCTCATCGGGATGAAATGAAATCGCCGCCAGCATGATGCAGGCCCCAAAAAACAATTCTGTGCCGGAGTTCTGGCCGAACAGCTTCGTCTCGAACCATGTATCCAGTGTTCCAATTAGAGGTAGCGCGATTCTAGCAGCTAGCGGCGAACGCGTCGCAAGAACAGGGATCACCAGCATGAGCGGGGCGGCTGCCAAGGTCCAAAGTGACGCAGACACACCATTGCCAACGAGATACCAGACATAGAGCGGATAGAAGGGTTTGTTTGCAATGATCACCCAGGCGATCGTGACCGTCGCCTGTGTCAGGGGATCTAGGCGTTGGTCGATAGCGTTCATCTGGTCGGCGCCATCAAATAGTGTCCGACACCCCAGACGTCGCCGCTATCGTGACCGAACAGCCCCGCGGTGGAAAGAAAAAACAGCCGCCAACGGCGCTGCCACAGGGCAGCGTCAGCTCCGTACACCTCGTTTAAAATCGGGCGGATTTTCTCGACATTCCGATCGAAATTGGCGAGCCAGTCGAGCGCGGTCCTGCGATAATGCATGCCAGACCAACGCCATTCCGCTTCTACCCGGAAGAGATAGCCGAACCTATGTGGCAGATCATGAGCCGGCATGATTCCGCCTGTGAAGAAATGCTGTGCAATCCAGTCTGCAGGATCGCCGCGGTCGAAGCGGTAGGATCTGTTCTTGTGAGTGAAGACGTGGAGGAAGAGCTTGCCGTCCGGCTTGGTCCAGCCGCGAATACGATGGAGTAGGGCGTTCCAGTTCGACATATGCTCGAACATCTCCACTGAAACCACGCGATCGAACCGCTCGTCGGTCTCAAACTCGTTCATATCGGCAGTGATAACGTCGAGATTGCTGATGCCATGCATGTTTGCGACGCTGAGAATATGCGAGCGCTGCGACGCCGAATTGGATACTGAGAGAATACGAGCCTTCGGAAATTTCAGTGCAAGGTGGAGCGAAAGCGAACCCCAGCCGCAACCAAGCTCAAGGATTTCCATGCCATCTTCGATTTCAGCATGTTTAACGGTCTCCGCGAGCGCGAGCGCCTCCGCTTCGGCAAGTGAGGTCGTGGCGTCGGGATAAAGACAACAGGAATACTTCCGCTGCGGACCGAGGACTTGCGCGAAAAACTCTGCCGGTACCTCGTAATGCTGACGGTTGGCTTCTACCGTATGAGTGGCGACGGGAAAGCGATCCATCTCATCCACGAAAGCCTGTTCAGCCTCATTGGTTGTCGACAAAAGCCGTCGTTTCATCCTGCTGCAAAGTAAATCTATCGCTGCGAGGGATATCCCGTCTGGTATGGGGGTGCGTTCAGCGGTGTTGATGGCAAAAGCCAGCATGTTCATGGAGCGTCTCCGCGGGGAATGGACGAGGGTTTGCGGCGCGGGCCGGGGAAGAAGGCGTTGACGCGCTGCTGTTGGGCACGAAACCTAGCGCCGCGCGTTCGCAGCATATAATCTTCAAGGGGCGGAATACCGGAGACGTGAACAAGCAGCCAATACATCATGGCCGGAGCCAACAGCGATAACCAGCTCCATATCGACCCAGATAGCGCAAAGAGGGGAAGGCAGCACCAGAACAGCCATTCGAAGAAATAATTTGGATGGCGGGAGTAGCGCCATAGACCCAGCTCGCAAACGCCTGTTCTGGCGCCGGGGGACTTCCTAAAGCGAGCCAATTGGGCATCCGAAGCCGCCTCGCCCCCCAAGGCAATAAAGCCAACCCCGATGGCAATGAAATCCAGAGTGCGAAGGAGATTTTCGCCATTGGCTGCTGCCAGATAGACGGCCAAGACAAGAACGAAAGCGGCAATCGCCTGCACTTGCAAGAACACGAAGAGCCGCCATGGCGCGCTATCGCCCCACTCCTCGATAAATTTCGCGTAGCGGGGGTCCTCTTTCGCACCTCTGGTGCGCGCGCCAATATGGCTGGCGAGCCTGAGCGACCAGAGTGCCACGAACATCAGCACCATTATGCGACGACTGGTATTACCATCGGCGAAGATTGCCGCCGCGATGCCGCCGGCCCCCACAGCCAGAGACCAAATCGTGTCAATCCAGCCGCTGAGGCCGGTCGTGCGCTGTATCACCCACGCGCCAGCCATCGCCACAGAGAGCCCAATCGCGATGATCACTAGAGGATTGATGTCCATCATATTCCCGAGAACGATTTGCTTCCGAGCGCCTCTACGCCGGTTGCGGCAACTCGGTTTGCGGACCGCAATCAAAAAATGCGAAAAAATCTGCGCGTGAGAGAACCGCTGCGAAGCACGTCCGTAAAGACTGGCAATTCTTCAATTTGTAGAGAGAGGATATTTATGGCATTTGGAGATCGCGGCAACGGTTCGCGCCGTCTCAAGGTTGGGATTATCGGCAGCGGCATTTCAGGTCTTTCCGCCGCCTGGCTTTTGGCAAAACATCATGACGTGACCATATTCGAGGCTGCGGATCGGATTGGTGGGCACAGCAATACAGTGAAGTTTACGGCCGAGAGCGGCGAGGTTGCGGTCGATACCGGCTTCATCGTCTACAACGAAGTGACCTATCCCAATCTCACGGCGCTGTTCGACACCCTGGACGTCTCAACAGCAGCCTCCGATATGTCATTCGCTGTATCGCTCAACGAGGGGCAATTTGAATACTCCGGTGGCACAGGACTTGGCCTGTTCGCCCAATGGTCAAACGTCGCCAGTCCCCGCTTTTGGTCGATGATACGCGATCTCCTGCGCTTCTATCGCAGCGCGCCGCGGGATCTCCCAGTGATGGGCGGCATTTCTCTCAACGACTATCTTTCTCGCAATGGGTACGGACGCGCGTTTCGCGAGGACCACCTTTATCCCATGGCGGCGGCCATCTGGTCGACGCCCGCCATGGAGGTCGGCGCCTACCCTGCCGCCAGCTTTGTCAAATTCTGCTGCAACCACGGACTTCTTGCTCTTTGGAATCGACCAACGTGGCGCACGGTAAGGGGCGGCAGTCGGGAATACGTAGCGCGGATGACCGCAGGTTTCGCTGACCGCGTACGGCTCTCGACACCAGTCCAGCAAATCCGCCGTCTTAGCGACCACGTCCAAGTCCGCGACGTATTCGGCAAACAATATCTGTTCGATGACGTTGTCGTTGCGACGCATTCGGACCAGGCGCTTCGCATGTTGGCCGACCCCAGCGAAGAGGAGCGCAGGATCCTCGGAAGCTTTCGCTACTCGCGGAACGAGGCCATTCTCCATGGCGATACCACCTTCATGCCAAGGCGCCGTGCAGCCTGGTCAAGCTGGAACTACGTCGCCGATGGGAGAGGTTCGCACCAGCAGGATCAGCCAAAGCCATCGATCACCTACTGGATGAACAAGCTGCAGCCGCTGGGCGCCGCGCCGCCGACCTTCGTTACGCTCAATCCGAACCGTCCACCACGCGCCGAGACGATCATCACCACCGAGACCTACGAGCATCCGGTTTTCGATCTCGCGACGGAGAGAGCTCAGCGCGAAATCTGGTCGCTTCAGGGCGCACGCAAGACATGGTTTTGCGGCGCGCATTTCGGCTCCGGTTTCCATGAGGATGGCATTCAGGCGGGGCTCGCCGTCGCTGAAGATCTCGGAGGCGTGCGACGCCCATGGAAAGTCAGCCATGAAAGTGGGCGCATCGCTCGCATGCCAGCGACGCGGTCGCTCGACCGAATGGCTGCTGAGCAGGAGGTGCTCGCATGAGGATCACAAGCCGGCGGTCGTGTCCCAATCATTCGGGCTGTTCGGTCTCTTGCCGTTCAAACGTAAATCGCGGCGAGGGTGTATCCCATGGCGCAATTTGACGAAGCGGCGGCCAGCCTACCGATTGCATGTGAGGCTAAGGAGCCGAGGGTCGGTATTGGCGGTCTTGTATTTCGACGCATGATGAGGGGCATCCGGTACGGCCAGCTTACGGTCGTCCTGCCGAACGGGAAGGCCGTAATAAAGACCGGGACTGAGGACGGACCCGATGCGACGATTATCATTGACAGATGGCGCGCGCTTCGCAGGCTAGTGGTTTCGGGCGATCTTGGCGCGGCAGAAGGATACATTGAGGGCGACTGGACCACGCCGGATCTGACGGCGCTTATAAGATTGGCGGCCATTAATGCGGATCTACTGGCGTCAGCTCTTTCCGGGACCCCGGTAGCAAGACTGGCCGGCCGGCTGCGTCATATCCTGAATGCCAACACCCGGCGCGGAAGCCGCCGCAATATCGAGGCGCATTACGATCTCGGCAACGAGTTCTATGAGCAATGGCTTGATGGCTCGATGCTCTATTCCTCGGCCGTATTCGAAAGTTCCACGCAGACACTAGAATCGGCGCAGCGAAATCGGCTCCAGATCATCCGCGACAAGCTGGACGTCTCGGACGGGCAACGCGTTCTTGAGGTCGGCTGCGGCTGGGGCGCTCTGGCGCTCGACCTCGTGAACCACTCCAATGCTCACGTGCTGGGTATAACCCTGTCGCCTTCGCAGCTCGAGTGGGCGAACCGCGCCGTAGAGTTGGCGGGTAAAGCAAGTCATGTTGAATTGCGGCTGCGAGACTACCGGGATGTTGACGGTCAGTTTGATCGAATTGTTTCCATCGAGATGTTCGAAGCGGTTGGTGAAGCCTATTGGCCGGATTACTTCGCGATGATCAAGCGGTGCATGGCATCAGGCGGGCGAACCTTGCTGCAGGTCATCTCGATCGAAGAGGCCCGGTTCGATGCCTACCGCGGCAGCACCGATTTCATTCAAAGGTACATCTTTCCGGGCGGATTTCTGCCGTCCGATGCGGCGCTTCGACGGGCTGTCGCGGAGGCAGGGCTCAAGCTGACCGACGTCGAGCACTTCGGCAAATCCTATGCTCGTACCCTCCGCGAATGGCGCACGCGGTTCC
Source organism: Rhizobium sp. P44RR-XXIV (assembly GCF_001999485.2). NCBI lineage: Bacteria > Pseudomonadati > Pseudomonadota > Alphaproteobacteria > Hyphomicrobiales > Rhizobiaceae > Rhizobium > Rhizobium sp. P44RR-XXIV. The sequence goes on from NZ_MPVZ02000021.1 coordinate 121,278, forward strand.
ACGCGAATTGGCCGGCCATTGCGGACCTCGGCTTCGACGAGACGTTCAGGCGGATGTGGCACTTTTATCTTTGTTACTGCGAGGCAGGGTTTGAGGAGGAGATTATCAATGTCGGACTTTATACGATCGAGCATGCCTGAAACGGCGCACCAAGGCAGGAACAGAACGAAATCATTTGCCTGGGCAATTCCCGTTATTCTCATTGGAGCGGCATTCCCTGCTGAAGCCTCCGATATAAACGGCAACTGGGCCCGCGGAGACGGGAATGCGCGTGTGCGGATTGCGCCTTGCGGCGCCGATATATGCGCGGTCAACACTTGGATAAGGCCTGGCACGCCGAAGGAGAAGGAAGGCGACAAACTGGTTATGTCCATCAAGGAAGACAGCGAGGGAAGCTACTTCGGCACCGCTTTCGATCCTCAACGCGACCTGAGCTACAAGCTGACCGTTAAAGTCGACGGCGATAGAATGACCACGAAAGGCTGCGTCATTGCTGGTTTGATCTGCAAGGGCGTGGACTGGACGCGCATAAACTGAGCTTGGAAATCCATCTGGGAGCCCCGTATGAAAACTTACCTGACCGCATATACCGCAACGCTGATCGCCTTCGTCGCAATCGATTTCGTATGGCTGAGCACCATGGCCGACCGTCTTTATCGACCGACGTTGGGCGACATGCTTGCGCCACAGTTCCGGCTGGCGCCGGCAGTGGCATTCTACCTCGTCTACGCCGCCGGGCTGACCTTCCTCGCTGTCAGGACGGGTTTGACGTCAGGATCGATGACGACAGCAGTCATCTACGGCGCTGCCGTCGGCTTCATGGCTTATGCCACCTATGACCTGACCAACCAGTCCACCCTGAAGAACTGGTCAACTGTCTTGACTGTTGCCGACCTTATCTGGGGAACGGTCTTATCGGCGGCAGCATCAGGCGTCGGGTTTTGGGTCACTCAGCGGATCTTTGGCGCTGTGACGCGCCTCTAAACTCCGCACTCTACGTACGCGGGCAGGCGCGATCGAAGTCCAAGCAGATACTTCGAAGCAAATTTAATAGCCATTTTTTGATCCAGCAGCCAGTTCACGCGTAGGTTACACCATGAATATGCAGATGCCGCTTCGAACCGGAGTACTTCGACCCACATGCGCTGACGCGAAAGTGTGGCCGTCGACGTCAGGCGGGGCGCGAAAGGTCGGAAAGTTGGAGGAAGAGACCCTTAGCTTAGATGCCGAGCGGATTAGGGCGCTGATGTCGGCTGTGGCAGAGTCACGCGATATCGTGGCGTTCGAACTCCTATACAGGCACTTCTATCCGCGCGTACGCTCTTACATGATCAAGATGACGAGAGGAAACCGGATACTGGCAGAGGAGCTGGCGCAGGAGACTATGATGCGCGTCTGGCACAAGACGGCGCTTTTCGATCCGTCCAAGGCCCAGGCGTCAACCTGGATATTCACGATCGCCAGAAATCAGATGATAGACTCTGTTCGAAGAGCGATAAAGCCTGACTTCGATCCAAACGATCCGGCGTTCGTCCCGGATGAGTTCGAGGCTGCTGACGTGTTGATCGAGCGACAGCAAAGCGCTGCAGCGCTTAGGCGGGCGATGACGACTTTGAAGGGCAGATATGCGGAAGTGCTGCGCATGTCGTTCTTCGAAGGTCTCACACATTCGACGATCGCAGAAAAACTAAACCTCCCAATTGGAACGGTGAAATCAAGGATACGACTTGCATGCGAGAAACTGCGTACAGCGCTTCAGGACGAAGCCAAATGATCGAACATCATCTGGACGACGACATGCTCCAGCAATATGCGGCCGGTACCCTGGCTGAAGGCTGGAGCGTTGCTGTGGCGACCCATCTTGCTCTGTGCCCGGCATGTAGATCGAAGCTGTCGATCTTCGAAAGCATTGGGGGTTATTTTATCGAGAGTGAAACTGTTGATGAAGCCGACCTCTCGCAAAGCTGGGATAGCCTCAAGGCAAAGATCGATGCGGGCCAGATCGACAAGGTTGTGCCAATCAAAAAACGGTTTGTTTCTGATCAGACATACCCGGAACCGTTGAGGACCTACATCGACGCAGCCGGCGGTCTAAGGTGGCGCCAGCTCGGGCGCGGCGCTGCCCAAATGATGATACCGACCGCCGACGAAACGACAACAGTGCGACTGCTCAAGATTCCTGCCGGTCAGCCTGTCCCGGAGCATTCTCACCGGGGCGTGGAATTAACGCTGGTGCTTGACGGGAGCTTTAGCGACGAGGTTTCGACATTTTCGCGAGGTGATGTCGAGATGGCAGACGACAGCTTGATGCATCAACCAAAGGCTGATGCGGGCAAAGACTGCATTTGTCTTGCCGTTACCGAGGCGCCGCTACGATTCAAGAGCAGGTTTTTGCGGTTGATACAGCCAATCCTCGGAATTTAACGGTCAGTATCATCGATCGAGCAATCGCAGGCCTGCCCACAACCTATAATACAGATCATTTTGCACGATCTTTCTTGGATTTTTTGAACCGGAGCGGCCGTCATTCGTAGAATCCCCTACCGAGCCAAGAGGCCGGCATTGAGAGGAGATGATCATGAAAAAGTTTCTGGTAGTTTCGGCAGTCGCGTTGGCCAGCATGATGACAGGCAGCTTGGCTGCGTATGCCGCAAACCCTAAGGTCGGTGGAGCGGCGATGTTCGAAGACAAGAACATCGTCGAAAACGCTGTTAATTCGAAGGATCACACGACGCTCGTCGCTGCCGTCAAGGCTGCGGGCCTGGTGTCCACGCTTGAAGGGAAGGGGCCGTTTACCGTGTTTGCTCCGACCAACGAAGCCTTTGATGCGCTTCCGAAAGGGACCGTCGAGACGCTTCTCAAGCCTGAAAACAAGGACAAGCTCGTCAAAATTCTGACGTGCCACGTGGTCGCCGCTGATGCCATGGCCAGCACCGTCGCGAAGATGATCAAGGATGATGGCGGCGAACATGACATCAAGACCGTCGGCGGCTGTGTTTTGAAGGCCAAGGACAACAAGGGCAAGATTACGCTCACCGACGAGGCGGGAGGGACGGCGACCGTGACGATCGCTGACGTCAAGCAGTCGAACGGCGTGATCCACGTCGTCGATAAGGTTCTACTTCCCAAGATGTGATCGGAAGCGCCGGGCCGAGTTATCGGCCCGGCCTTTTTCACTATCTAAATACCTTATTTACTCGTTTAGGTATTGGGCGCGTTCGAACGCCATCCAAGTTTGATGCATAGATGTTCACCGGCGGCAACACCACTACGGGCACTTTCAAATGGCCCTTCCAATATGGTGGTTTTACCACGGAAAATCACGATAACGGTCTTTGAGACCGGATCGTAAAACACGCTCATTCCGTCTTCGTAGCTCATCGATGACCTCCTTCAAAGAAGGGCCGGCGGAGGGGCCGCCGCCCCCGCGGATCCGATGCCGATCCGCGTCAGCTCCTGGGGTAGGGAGCCGGTTCCATCGCTGTAGGGCTGTGCAATGGAACCACCTTATTACGGAATGCTCGAACCCTGGATCAAAGCTGAAAGAGATTAATGGGGTCAGCGTCATCCCCTCGGCGGACCGCGGGAAAGCAGTCGCTGCAAAGTCCGGCGATGCAGTCTAAGAAGCCGCGCCGTCATAGAAATGTTATTCCCGGTTTCAGCAAACACGCTGTTGATGTGTTCCCAGCGGACCTGTTCTGCGGACTTTAGGCATGGCGTCTCGGTTTCGCCCTGTTGAGAGTAAATTCCAAGCACCTCCAAGATCTCATCCACGTCAGCGGGTTTGCTTAAGAATTCGGTCGCACCAAGTTTCACCGCGGATACAACAGCGCGGACGTGGCCGTATCCAGTAAGCACAAGCGACTTGGTGTTGGGCGATACTTCCTTGCAAAGCTTCACGAGTTCAAGACCGCTGTCGTCGCCGATGCGCAGATCAGTTATCAGTATATCGAGGCAACCGCGATTGATTACGGCGCCCGCTCTCTCGATTGTTGTGCAGATTTCGACATTCAAACCACGCTCTTGTAGAGCCTTGCCAAGTCGATGCGCGAAAACGTGGTCGTCGTCTACCAAGAGTGCGTTCAGACTTGTCAGTTCCGTAGTTTCAACATGTAATATAGGCCGATCGGGTGTTCTTACCATTGCCTCCTCCTAAGGACGCCCTTGGGGCTGCAGCCGACAGATATACGTTCACGATGTACGACGATTTTTTCGTTCAGATCAAAACAGTAGGTTTTGAGAGGCCTCATCGGCATTCGCGCTGTCTTGCGACCAGCTCGTGAGGCTATTCGTCAAGCCAGGATGCGAGGGCTTTTTGGGGGGCTGCGAAAGAACGTGGCGTTGCTGCGTGGTGATCAACGTCACGTTAGAAACTGGGTAGCGATGCGAGTTGTTGATTTGCGCTGAGAGCTGACCCGGGACTGGAGTGAACCCCTCGGGCTGGACCAGCGAGGCGCTTCAAACTAAGCCGCCTGCTGGGCGAGTTGGGTTTCAAATTCTGCTGGCGATCGATAGCCAAGGGCCGAGTGCAGCCGCTTGGCATTGTAGACTTCTTCGATGAACCTGGGCAATCGCGCGGCGACGTCTGCAAAGGTTTCGTAGCCGGCGGGATAGATGTCCTCGACTTTCAGGGTCTTCATGAAGCTTTCTGCCTGCGCATTGTGATAAGGGTTGCCGACGGCACTCATGGAACCCTGTAGACCTGCCGCATCTAGCGCTCGTCGATAGGTCTCGCTCGCGTATTGGCACCCGCGGTCCGTATGATGAATGCAGCCGGGAGGAGGCTTTCGGTTCTCCATCGCTGAATGCAACGCTGCCAATGCCAGCGGCGTATCCAGGCGTTTTGACAGGCCATAACCCACGACTCTCCGGCTGCAAGCATCGAGAATGACAGCCAAATAGCAGAACCCGACGGCGATGCGGATGTAGGTGAAGTCAGCCACCCAGACCATGTCTGGCCGTGCCGGGATCACATTGCGATAGAGGTTCGGGTAGATCGGCGAATCGTGGTTGCTATCTGTCGTGCGAACATACCGCTTGCGAGGCTTGATCCCCAGGGCCATTGGCCCGCATGACGCGAGCGACACGCTTGTGATTGACCAGATGGCCTCGCCGCTGAAGCTCGTGCGTTACGCGTCGATATCCGTAGCAGGGCAGCTCGTCCTGGATCTCCTCGATGATGGCGACGAGTTCCGCATCCCCCAGGTTCAACGCTCTCGCAGTTGATCGGTAATAATAGCTGCTTCTCGGGAGATCGATCATTTTGCACCCCCGTCGGACAGAGCAGGCCGAGGACCGGTGACGATGGAGGAGCTCCCGCTGTCGCCCGCGATCGGCTGGCGCGGTGTTTTTTACCCAGGTCCAGCTCCATGGTGAGCTGGCCGACCTTGCGTTCGAGCGCCGCAATGTGGGCCTCGTACTCAGCAATGACGCTGGCTTCAGCCTCCTCATCGTTCAGTTCGCCGCGATCGAACTGCGTCAGCCATAGCTGTATGAGGTTTGCTGAAACGCTATATGTCCGCTGTGCGTCGCGCCGTCCGATGACGCCGTTTCGGATATCCTGGCAAAGCTGCAACTTGAACGGCGTCGAATGCCGTCGATATGGTCCTCGGGACTTCATGAGCCTTCTCCGATTGAGGCCCGCAGAGTGTATCGGTTCTTCCGTGTCCCGTGGTCCAGCCCGAGGGGTTCATTCCAGACTGCGGGAAAATATCACTGAGAATTGGCTCTGACTCACATTTGCTGCTGTTGAGGATGATGCTTCTGCTGGTTCATCGGAGGATCAGCTATGCAGCAACGATTTCAACGGGCGAGCCTCGCTCCGTCCGGTTTTGCAGTTGATGATGTGACGATTATCGAAGAGCGTGTGCAAGTTCGGCTGCGATCGCGCGCCCTCTCCGGAACGTGTCCAGCCTGTGGTCGACAGAGCCGACGAGTTCAAAGCCGATATCTGCGTCGGCCCGCTGACCTGCCGTTTGGCGGTCGTCGAGTTGAGCTGGCGATCGTGACGCGTCGGTTCTGGTGCGATGCCGTTCTGTGCGGTCGGCGTATCTTCTGCGAACAGTTCGATAGTGGCGTGCTCGCACGTTACGGTCGGCGCACCCAGCGGCTGGAGACCATTGTTCACCATCTTGGTTTGGCGCTCGGTGGCAGACCGGCGGCGGCCTTTGCCAATCGTCTGATGGTACCAGTGAGCAATGACACACTGCTGCGGGTGGTTCGCCGCCGTGTTGCCGACCAGGATGATGAACTCACCGTCATCGGCATTGATGATTTTGCTTTCCGGCGGGGCCAAACCTATGGAACGATCGTCTGCGATCTGGAGCGGCGGAAGCCCGTCACCCTGCTACAGGATCGAGCGTTGGATACGTCTCGAGCGTGGCTTGCCGGGCATCAGTCGATCTCCACCGTCGCTCGCGATCGGGGCGGCGGCTATGGTGAGGCTATTGCGAAGGCATTGCCCAATGCTGAGCAGGTTGCTGATCGCTGGCACCTAATGGAGAATTCCAGCCGGGCCTTCCTCGACGCTGTCGGCAAGTCGATGCGACAGATCAGGCAGGCGGTCGGCAGCAGTGTCGTTGATCCAAAGCTTCTGACCTACGCCGAGAAGCTGCAGTATGAGGGGTATCTACGCCGCCAGGAAACGAACGAGGCGGTTCGGGAGCTGTCGAAAAAGGGAACATCAATTCGGCAGATTGTGCGGCAAACCGGCCATAGCCGGAAGCTCGTTCGCGACATTTTAAGGGGGCAGCGTCTCGACGTGTTCCGAACGCGGCCAAGTTCTCTGGATAGCTGGTCGCCTTGGCTCAACAGCCGCTGGGAAGAAGGGGCACGGAACGCTTCGGCACTCTGGCGTGAGATGAAGACGAAGGGCTTTGTGGGACAGAGTGGTGTCGTATCGCAATGGGCTCAACGCCGACGTCTTGCGGAAAAGGCCAATCAGAGCGGGCTCGCCAGAACGCCGTCCGCACGGGTTATCGCACGGCTCATGACCACCGCGCGCGACGACCTTGCAAAATCCGAAGCGATCCTGGTGGCGGCGATCGAAGTGAACGTCCCGGACCTTGTGGTCGCCCGTACGGCCATTGGTGATTTCCAGTCCATGATCCGCTCGAAGACAGCGCGGAAGCTCGACGAGTGGTTGGAAGCCGCTAAGGACAGCTTGGTCGGATCGTTTGCCGGCGGCGTCGAAAAAGACCTCGACGCCGTCAGGAATGCAATCATATCACCGTGGTCAAATGGGCAAACGGAAGGACAGATCACACGCTTAAAGCTCATTAAGCGCCAGATGTACGGAAGAGCAAAACTCGATCTCCTGCAGGCGCGGTTGATCGGTGCGTCGTAGACCTGCACAGCAGCAAATGTGCGTCAGAGCCACTTCTCAGTGCAAATCCCGGGTCAACTCTCAGCGCAAATCAACACCTTAGGCACAAGGAGCGGCATCGCACCGCTCCCGCACGCGAGTTCGAAGCGTTTTGCCGCTCGAATGCCCGACATGGATGTCCAGCTTCTGCTTTCCTAAAAACGTAGTCGCGCCCGTTCGGCGCCACCTTAGCCCCCTTAAGGTTTCCGCTCACGAGGTAAGCGGCGATGCTCGCAGGGCATAAATCATCGTGTCAGAATTCATAACTTTACGAACGTGGCTGTATTTTGCGGCGGTCGGGGTCATCATCGGCCACTCCATAGCTAGCGGCTTTACCGTTCATCTTTTCGACCCCAAAGGAGAGTGGATTACGATTACATTACAGCAATCGCGTCAGCCTTAAATATTGCCAGACCTCGTGTTTGGGCGCTCGTCTTAGCGCGTCGGAATAACAAGGGTAAAGCTACCGCGGCGGTTCTGTCGCAGGAACATGATTGCCATGTCCACGTTTAAGAAGCGTCACCAAAACTTTAGAAGCTCAGACCATGGAAATTGACTTATCGAACAAGCGCGTCCTCGTAACAGGAGGCAACTCTGGAATAGGGGCAGCGATCGCGCGGGGCTTCGCGGCAAATCGCGCGAGGGTCGCTATAAATTATCTAGTTGATCCCGATGAAGCGCGGCGGATGGCGGTGGAGCTCTCGGCGCACGGCGCGGCGTCTCTGGCGTTGAAGGGTGACATCAGCAGCTCCGAAGACGTGGAGCGCATCTTCTCGACCTTGGACGATAAGTGGGGTGGCATAGACATCTTGATCAACAACGCAGGCGTCGACGGGAGCTATGCTCTTGGATGGGAGGCCGATGTTGTCTATTGGGACGCTGTCATCGACATCAACCTGAAAGGCACATATCGATGCTCGAGAGCAGCGTTGAAGCGGATGATTAAACAAAGGTCTGGCGTGGTCCTCAACGTGTCGAGCGTTCACGAGACGATAGCGTGGACAGGCTATAGCGCCTATACGGCCAGTAAAGCTGGCATCTCAATGTTATCGAAGTCCCTCGCCCAGGAAGCAGCTCCTTTTGGGGTTCGTGTACTCTGTATCGCCCCCGGCGCAATTCGCACGCCGATCAATCGGTCGGTATGGCAAGACGAGACAAAGTACGAGGATCTGCTGACGAAAATTCCGCTTGGGCGGATTGGAGAGCCACAAGATATCGCGAACATGGCCGTCATTCTCGCCTCCGATGTCGCCGCATACATCACCGGCACGACGATTTTCATCGATGGCGGCATGACAGACTATCCCTCCTTTTCACACGGTGGGTAGAAGGTGGCGCTCCGCATAGAAGATTATGGCTTGATCGGAAACATGCTGTCCGCAGCTTTGGTTGGACGCGATGGATCGATAGACTGGTTGTGCCTACCGCGCTTCGACTCCCCGGCTTGTTTTGCCGCTTTGCTTGGAACGCCAGACAATGGAAGATGGAAGGTGGCGCCCCGCCAAGCGCTTTCAGGCTGCAGCCGCTGCTACCTCCATGATACTGGCATATTGGAAAGCCGGTTTGAAACAGAGACTGGCGTAGTCACGGTCACAGATTTCATGCCTGTTCCTTCACTTGATCGCTCCCCCGACGTCATCAGGATAGTCACCGGCGTTTCCGGCATTGTCGAAATGGAGATGGAACTCACGCTACGGTTTGAGAACGGTCAGGCTGTTCCTTGGGTGAGACGAAAGGACTACGGACTAAGCGCTATCGTTGGGCCACATGCCGTCGAACTTGTTACGGATCTGCCTTTAAAGGGGCAGGACCTCAAGACTACAGCGATTTTCCGGGTAAAAGCCTGCGACAGCATACCTATGACCCTGTCATATCATCCTTCTAAAGAGCAGCCTCATTTCATCGCCGACCGCCGAGAGCTTCTCGACCAGACCAAGGGCTGGTGGCGCGAATGGGTCAGAAGTGGAACATCAAATTATCTGCCGGTTGGCCTTCGTGACGCGGTTGTTCGCTCTCTCATTACGCTGAAGATGCTGATCTACGCGCCGACGGGCGGTATCGTAGCGGCGCCGACGACCTCCTTGCCGGAAGCAATCGGCGGGCAACGTAACTGGGACTACCGCTACTGCTGGTTACGGGACTCGGCCCTGACCCTTTACGCACTGCTGAATTCCGGCTACCGCGAAGAGGCGCAAGATTGGCGCCAATGGTTGCTACGTGCGATCGCAGGTTCACCCCAACAATTGCAGATCATGTACGGGCTTGCCGGAGAGCGATGGCTTCCTGAGTTTGAGGTGCCCTGGCTTTCGGGTTATGAGGGCAGTAGGCCGGTCAGAATAGGCAATGACGCCGCCAATCAAGTGCAGACAGACGTTTTTGGCGAGCTGATTGAAACTCTTCACGCTGCGCGTGAGGCCGAGTTGGAGCCTCAGGAAGAGGCATGGCGACTTGAGAAGGTCCTGCTTTGCCACCTCGGCGCGACGTGGCAAGAACCAGACAGGGGAATTTGGGAAGTTCGTGGCCCGCCACGACTATTCACTCACTCCAGAGCAATGGCCTGGGCTGCCTTAGACCGCGCGGTCATTAGCCACGACAAATACCACCTTGAAGGGCCGGTTTCGAGCTGGCGCCAGCTGCGGCAACGAATCCACGACGATATTTGCGATAACGGCTTCCACGCGGGCAAAAACAGTTTTGTCCAGTATTTTGGCGGCGACACGCTTGACGCAAGCCTCCTTCTTATGGCGCAGCTTGGCTTTCTTCCGGCCGACGACCCACGCATCGTAGGCACGCTCCATGCCGTAGAGCGGGAGCTTGTGAATGGGGGGCTGGTCGCGCGCTACTCAACCGGCGAAACGGATGACGGTGTCGGCGGCAGGGAAGGGGCGTTCTTGGCGTGCAGCTTTTGGCTCGCTGACGCCTATGTTCTTGGCGAGCGCCACGAGGATGCACGCGAAATGTTTCGCCGGCTGCTTGGACTGCGCAATGATCTGGGCCTTCTCGCCGAAGAATATGACCCTGGTAGTGGCCGCCTGCTCGGAAACTTCCCCCAGGCGTTTTCTCACATAAGCCTGATTAACACTGCACATAACCTGGCGAGCATCGAAGGCCCGGCAAAGCAACGGGTAAACAAGACCGCGCCAAACGGACGGAAAGGCCTGCTAAAATAATGATGTCGATGGTTGCCCAGATGAGGCTCACGTCATCCTCCGAGTTTTGATAGCACAAAGGCGCACAGGAAGCCGACGACGGTGATCAATCCCGCATACTCGTGCGTCTCCGCAAAGGCCTCTGGAATCATCGTGTCTGCTATCATTGCGAGTATGGCGCCAGCGGCCAAAGCTGTCGTTCCAGCGATAACGTCTGGACTTGCTCCCGCGAGAGTTACGTTCCCGACCAGGGCCGCTAATCCAGAGGCGAGAGCTATACATCCCCATACACAGAAGATGTAGATCGCGGATCTGCCGGCACGACGCATGCCAGCTGAGCTCGCCAGGGCTTCTGGAACATTCGACAGGAAAATTGCGGCTACTGTCACCAAACTCACGCCGGAAGCGCCAATTAGGCTCACACCGATCACCACCGACTCCGGGATGCCGTCGAGGAGTGCGCCGATCGCGATCGCCATGCCCGAACCATCCACGGCGTTCTGCTGCTTTTGTTCTTCGTGATGCCCGGAGCGCTTTCGGTGACGGGCACCACGTCGGTTTAAAAACACGTTCGCTGCTGTGTATATCGCCGCGCCGAGTAGAAAACCGAAGGCGGTCGAATCGAATCCTCCGCGAGCAAACGCCTCGTCCATCAACTCGAAAGCAACAGCGGAGATTAAAACTCCTGAACCGATTGCCATGACTGCGGCGATTATACGCTGGGGCAGGCTAGCAAGAAACGGAACAACCGCTCCTATGATGAGGGCCGATCCGCTCACAAGACCCCACAGGCCGGCTTGTAGATACATTGGCACCTTAAATCCCTTCACTTAGGCGATAACGAAGAACTTGATCAAGGACGATCGGTTCCGCGCTTTTGATCATGCAAAGCCGAGAGCCGGCGCGCGAAAAGCAGAAACTGGTCTTAGGAACTGCGTCGAAGCGGATGCGCTCATCACGGCTGAGACGAACAATCCAAATCTTCAACAACGTACGTCGTTTTGGGGTATGTTACCCTGTAATCGCGATGCACCAGCGCTCCTGGAGTCAAGCTTGCGGGATAGATGCGGGATCCCATGATGTGGAATACAGTTTCTTCGCGTGCAAGGAGATTATCCGCGATCAAGCGGCGATGGCAGCGCCACCACACCGCCTCGGAGCACATAATAGCGCATACCCGGCGTTCCCCTTCCTCGACGAGCTCATTCAGTCCTTCGTGAAATGTGTGGGAGAGCGCATAGTCAGCATAGTTGTGAAAGCTTCTGTTCTTCCAGAGGCGTTCAACTCGAAAGGTATCGTATGCGCCTTCGACCGGAGGCCGCCTAGTGCGTCCAATCGGCGATACGCTATCTGGCGATGCAGTAGTGCTTCCGATAGAATATCCGAATTGAACTGAGGATTTGTCCGCGACATCGGGATCTTGCGCACATCGACGACGCATCCCACCCGTTGCCCGCTCAGTAAATCGATGAACTCTTGTAAGGATCGGCTCGAGTGCCCGATCGTGTAAAACGGGAGACGTTCAGGCAATAGGTCAGTCATGGTGTTCCTCATGTTCGTCTTCGCGCTGCTTAATCCGCTTTCCTCGTGTTTTCTAAGTCGGCTTCCGAACTTCACAGACGCGCTCCTTCATTCAACGCTGAATGAGCAACTGTGGTTCAATGCACCTTATGGAGGAGCGGCGCAGCGAAAAACTCTCGGTTACTCGAAGTTGCAGCATATGGAGGACTGTGAGCGAACTCCTCAACGCTCGCAACTGTGGTGCCAGTTTTCATCCTGATGGTCTGCTACTTGCGCTGCTCAGCATACGGTGCGAGCCTGCTGCATGTTGCGGCCGGGGGGCGCCAGGCAGCTGCAATTGACGGAAAAGTTGACTACAGGACAAAGGGAAAGTGTTCGCAGCAAACGGAAGAGCACGGATGTCGACCGATCCGTCGGATCGCTTGTCAAATCGGCAAGGGGGAACCAGGGTTGGTCGCAGATCGCTTTGGCAGAGAGACTTGGTGTTTTATTTCAGCAGGTTCAGAAATACGAACAGGGCTCGAATAGGATGAGCGCAGTCGCCTCGTTAAGGGTAGCGGAACCGTTTGGCCTGCCTCTAAAGTATTGTCTTGGCGAGCAGGAAGCAGTAGGAAGTGGAAAGAGTCCTCCCGTTAGGGCAATACCGCGAGCGGGCTAGAGTTCCGGCTGCTGAGCGCTTTCAGAGACTGTCCGTGTCCCTCCAGACACGGTTCATCGCTCTCATCGAAGCCGCCGCATGCCCGCAGCCTGACGATCTGTAGGCTGCTATAGCGTCGGCTACCGTTCGACGCAGACCTCCACCATGCCACATATACCATCGTTAGTTTGGATGCAGCGGTATAATCTTTTTTGCACTGCTGTTCAGCTTCTCTGCTGCAGCAAAGGCCGGGCCAAGCTCCTCTACCGCAAACGGTTTTTTGACAACAGGTGTTTCCGTCTGCAAGCCACCCTCCAAGGCGTCACTGTAGCCAGTCATGAGGACAATCGAAATATCGGGATGATCGGCTTTTAGTTGGTCAGCAAGTTGAAGACCAGACATCTGGGGCATCATAACATCCGAAAGAACATGCTTTAAACTGGGGTTTTGACTCAGTATCACCTGTCCGTCGTCGAATGATTTGAGACTTTTTGGTCTTTGGAAGAGTGGAGTTTCCGGCTCGGTTTGCGGGTTGATTTAAGCCGCTTTGGCGTGGTGGTTCAAGCGGCGCTGTTTGATGGTGTCTCGTTTGATCCTTTCGCGTTCGAGCAGGATGGTCGCGCCGCGCCCGAAGTAGACGTCGGCTGGGGCAAGATTGTCGAGGCTCTCATGGTATCGGCGATGATTGTAATGCTCGACGAAGGCTGCGATCTGGGCTTCGAGGTCCTCCTGGAAGAAGTAGTTTTCCAGCAGGATGCGGTTCTTCAACGTCTGGTGCCAGCGTTCGATCTTGCCCTGGGTCTGCGGATGGCCGGGAGCGCCGTGGACCTGCTCGATCTTGTATTTCTCCAGCCATTCGCCGAGATCGGAAGCGACGTAACACGGGCCGTTGTCGGACAGCAGGCGCGGCCGGTGTTCGACCTTGACCCTGTCGCAGCCTGAGGCGGCCAGTGCCAGGTCGAGCGTGTCGGTGACGTCGTCCACCTTCATGCTGGTGCACAGCTTCCAGGCGATGATGTAGCGGGAATAATCGTCGAGGATGGTCGACAGGTAGAACCATCCCCAGCCGATGACCTTCAGGTAGGTGAAGTCGGTTTGCCACATCTCGTTTGGGCGAGTGGTCTTGTCCTTGAACTCGTCGTTGGCCTTGATGACGATATAGGCAGGCGAGGTGATCAGGTCGTGAGCCTTGAGCAGGCGGTAGACTGAAGCCTCTGATACGAAATAGCTTTCCGTATCGGTGAACTTCACCGCCAGCTCGCGTGGCGACAGATCGGCATGATCGAGCGCCATGGTGACGATGCGATCCCGGATATCGTCGGGGATACGGTTCCAGACCCGTGACGGCGCGGATGTCCGGTCTTCCAGACCCTCGACGCCGTGGGTCTGGAAGCGGTCATACCAACGGTAGAAAGTCGGCCTTGAAATGCCGAGCTTTTCGAGGGTCTGCCTTGCGGACAAATGCGACTGTTCCACGATCCGGATGATCTCAAGCTTCTCGGTGGCGGGATATCTCATTCTTCGTCGCCCCCATCCGCGATCATGCTTTTTTTGAGCAGGCGGTTTTCCAGGGTGAGGTCAGCCAGCGCCTCCTTCAGGTCACGGCTTTCACGACGCAGCGCTTTCACCTCGTCGCTGGTGGCCGAACGGGCGGTGTCTCCGGCAAGACGCTTCTTACCAGCTTCGAGGAATTCCTTCGACCAGCTATAATACAGGCTCTCGGCGATCCCCTCGCGGCGGCAGATCGCGGCAATGCTGTCCTCGCCACGCAGCCCTTCCAGCACAATGCGGATTTTGTCCTCCGCGGAATGGTGCTTGCGCGTGGCCCGGCGGATGTCCTTGATCGTCTTCTCGGCCGTCGATGTCTGCGGCCCGGATTTCTGTCTCATCTTCGCTTCCTTTGATAGAGCTACGATGAGCCGAAAATCCTCTCTTCTCAATTAAGTCGGTTCTGTCTCATGGGCGTTGATCCGGGACAATGTCCCTTGTTTAAGGCTTTGCGCCTGATGGCAATATACCCCTCTGGAGACACCTAGCTACGATCTAGCAGGTTGCGTATCGCATCCAAAAGTGTCGTCTCACCCCGAATTGTAACGCCACGGCCCTCAAACGCGACGTGGCCGTTGTTAAAGCCGCGATACATTTCACAGAAGGCCTCAACCGCGTTCGGTGAGAACCCTGTCTCGCTGAAGATGGCGTCCCATTGATTAGTTGGCACTACAACGGCCTGGACTGGACGACCGACGAACTCGCTAAGGCCGGCGGCGGCGTCGTTGGGCGAATAATCCGTCGGTCCATGAAGTTCGATCAGCGGCGGCGCTTCAGTACTGGCCAGCAGCTGTTCACCTGCAACTCTCCCAATGTCCGCAACGGAAACCATTGGCAGGCGCCTCGAAACAGGCGAGAACATCGATGTAAGAATCCCCTCCGAGGCAACACGCTTAAGCGACCAACTCCAATTCTCCATAAAATTCGCGGCGCGCACGATTGTAGCCGGGACTTTGGATCGCGCTAGCCGACGCTCCAGATCGTGGGTCGTCTTGATATTGCCCGTGCCATCGGTGTGCTGAGCACCCACCGATGACAATGCAACCACATGTGATATGGCAGCATTCTCAGCTGCAGCGATTAGCGATGCGTGTACCCGCGCAGAGTACGCAAAGATGTCCAATTCGCCGTATGCGGGTGGGTTCATTAGATAGACGCCATTTGCACCACGGAACACCTCAGCGAGCGCATCTGTGTCAAGTAGATCGACGACAGCAACCTCGGCGCCAGCTTCGGTCCAACGCGCCACTTGCTCTGGCTTGCGCACGATTGCCTTAACTGGGGCGCCTTTTTTGAGTAAATGACGCACTGCTGCGGAACCGGTCTGTCCATTAGCCCCTGTGATCACGTACATCTACGGTCCCTTTCCAGTCCTGAGTTTGACGCTGACAGCAGTTCGTCCGCCCTCTGCCATCAAACTCGTCATCCAATTTTCAGGGTCGCAGATCATCTCACGATACGCAGCAGTTTCGCGGCCGCTAAGCCCAAGATTAGCGCTGATCAAAATTCCGCCGATGCGGAGCAACGAAGCCAGTAAGTCCAAATCCTGAAGTGAGGGAGCAAAACCATCGAAGAAAGCAATGTCATACCCAGAGGCGAGACGCGGCAGGACATCCTCAAAGGCTCCATGGTGCACGGTGACCCGATCGCCGAAGCCGGCAGCGACAATATTCTCGCGAGCCAACCGAACATGCTGCTCGTCGAAATCGATTGTATCGATGCGCGCCGCCGCGCTTCCTCTCGCGAGCCAGCACGCGGTGTATCCAAGTGCTGTTCCGCATTCAACGATCCGGTGCGCGGCAGCGGCTGCTGCCAGGACGCCCAGCGAGGCACCGTCTCCAAAAGGATACGCCTTGCAATGATGATGACTTCGGTGTCGCGCCGTCGCATCGAGAATATTCTGGTAGGGGTCCAATGGCTCGTCCACTAGTCTGGTTACAATTTCGGCGGCATCGCGCCAATCTGGAATAGGGCGCTAAGCCAATCTTCGACGTGCCAAGTCTCTAAGACCCGACCGTTGCAGATTTTGTGTATGTCAATCGCCGTGATTTTGAGGGCTTTCCCCGTTGCGGGGACACCGGCGAAGACACCATGCTGCGTTGCGGTGATGGTCGACCGAACGACAACCTTGTCGCCATTGGCGATAAAGTCTTCATTCTTGACGTGGAAATCCGGGAAGGATGCGAGGAACCCGTCGAGCGCAGCTTTCATACCGTCGCGGCCTGGACCTTGGCCCGACGCCAGCGGTATATCAACCCAATCATCTGCGAGAACCCTATCGAGCATCGGTTTCGAAGGAATGTTGAAGGCTTCATAAAAGCCCTTCACCAAGGTGATGTTCTCCAACGGCGTCCCCGGTTTCTGACAGAATTCGGCCGCGTGAGCAGGCGCAACGATGAAGGCAAAAACCGCCCACACAATAGAAATCCTGCGCATAATCAACCTCGCTCAGACTTGGCATTGGACTTGAACCATTTCGCGACTTCGGCCGCAGTTGGTTCGATTACCAGCGGATCGTCGTAGAATCGGGTGTGAAACACCCCTTCGAGGATGACGAGTTTTTTGTCTTTGGCCGGCACATTATCGAACACGTGCTGTACCGCTACGACAAAGCCGTCTGATCGTTCGCCGTGGACCATCAGCGTCGGCAACTGCAGTTTGACGGCATAGGCATCGACATCGAAGGTCCATACCTCGGCGTCGCTCATGGTGGTGTAGCGATTTTCCCAGCGACTGGGTTCGCCCCACTTCGATGTCGTCCAAGGATGATACCAATTATGAATCTCGGGCCACGGTAGACCCACGCTCTTGTCGTCTACACTCACCACCGGCATGTAGTCGATCTCGCCATTTGCCTCGAATTTATCCTTCGCAGCCTGACCACGGGCGATGCGCTCGTCAAGTGTCGGCCCGCCGCCGCCAAAGAACCCTTCCAGATTCTCTCTGTAGAGATACTGGCCAGAAACTGTCGCTAGAGCTTTGATCCTAGCATCGTCCGAAACTGCTGCGATCATCTCCGAGGATCCTTGGCAGATTCCGAGCGCGAAGACTCCATCCTTGAGAATTTCCGGGCGTGCTGCGAGAAAAGAGATCGCGGACTTGATGTCCGCGATTTTTGCCGTGGGACTCTCATAACGGCGAGGTTCTCCACCGCTTTCGCCGCCGAAACGGGGATCAAAAATCAGCGTGGCAAAGCCGTCGCGGGCAAGTCTCGTCGCATATTCCATTGGCGATTGCTCTTTGACGAACCCGAATGGCCCAACGACAACGACGCCGGGCATCGGAGATTGCGTGGCTGTCGGCGTAAACAGGAGACCAATCAGCGGTACTCCGGCGCTTTCAAAACTGACGCGCTCGGTTTGGTAGACGCCCGCACTGGACGCCATGGAAGCAATGCTTGTCATGCTCGAAGATCCTTCTGCTCTCGCTTTTACCGGAAAGAGGGCAAGGGGTCCCGAGGCCGCGACAGGCAAAGCCGCCATCGCCTGCAAGACCCTCCGCCGCAGGGCGTTATGGGTGCTATCATCTGGCATGCGTCCTCACTTTCCGCTTGAAACACTCGACAAAAAATGGAGAAGATTGAATTATTTGTCCAATGCATGATGCGGATATATACTATGTCATTAAGCGAATTACGTCGTCTTGACCTCAACTTGCTCATCGTTTTGCGGGCAGTTCTGCAGACGCGGAACGTCACTCTTGCCGCCCAAAAGCTCAACATGAGCCAGCCGGCAGTTAGCCGAGCCATCGGCCGGCTTCGTATTGTTTTCGAGGATCAATTATTCATAAAGGGCGCAGGAGGGGTACTTGCGACGCCAAGGGCGGAAGCCTTGGCGGACTCGATTACCAAATTACTGCATGATATCGACGACCTGCTCGGCGCGCAGGAGTTTTCTGCCAAAACGAGCGATCGCATCTTTCGCATCGCCACCACTGACTATGGCGCCATCGCACTCTTGCCGTCGCTAGCAACTGTGTTTGCCGCAGAAGCGCCCAACGCCGGCATTGAAGTGCTGCCGTTCTCTCAAGAGGCATTCCGTCGCGCCTCCAACGGCGATGTGGATATCGTTCTCTATAGCGATGAACCGGTGCCCGACGATTTGCAGCGGGCGAGGCTCTTTGGGGAAACTTATATTTCGTTCGTGCGAGAAGGTCATTCGCTTCAAGATCGCCTCAACAACGGCCGATTAGATCTCGATGCTTTTCTTGACTACCCCCACATTCTCGTCAGCGTTTTTGGCGGTCGCACAGGCGAAATGGACGATCGGCTCGCTGCACTCGGACGAACCCGCCGGATAGCCATGTGGCTGCCTTATTTTGCAACCGCAGCGGTGATTACTGCCAAAACCGATTTCGTCCTCACGTTTCCCGAAAGAGCAGCCCGTGAGCTGGCATCAGCCCACCGGTTAATAAGCTTCCGGCCACCGCTCGAAATCGAAGGCTTTGGCTATCAGATGCTCTGGCACGCAAGAACGCAAAGCGATGCGGGATCCCTTTGGCTTCGTCAGCAGCTTATTGCAATCTCACGCAGTTAAGTAGCAAGCGCCGTTCGCCCCGCATTTTTCATGCTACTTTCGGTAATTTCAACTTGAATCGTACCCGGCGCAATTTGGTGCCGCTCCATTGACGACAGAATGTGCTGTAGAACCTTCTCGTTTTCCAACTGCGCGGCTGCAACGTTCACGGCTAGATGGCCGGTAAAGTCATAACCCGTGTTGCGCCACTGGTTGAGCTGGCAACAAGACCTGTCAATTACCCATCGGCCGATATCGGACATCATGCCGCGCTTTTCTGCGATCGGAATAAAATCTCCTGGCGAGAACACGCCCTTGGCTGATCGACGTCAGGACAGTCAGACGATGGCATTCGCATGCGCGTAATGTTTAGTGTCCTGCTGACACTCGTCTCGCCAGTCGAGCCCGCCTGCATACCGCCAGACCATCTCCCCCTGGTCGTCGAGCGTAAAGAGGCTAAGCCATCCATTGTCGAAAAGGGCACGAACCTGCGGATGTCGCTTGAGGATGTCGGTGATCGCCTCTTTCGGTGCCTCGATGGCCACGGTCAGGCGAAGTGGCTCGTGGACGAAATCCACACCGTCATGCACCGACTGCCAAGGAAGGCCGGCGCGCAGGTTTCCGCCATTGCCCTCGACCACTCCAATGCCGCCGACGACATTGTGCAGCAGCTTGTTGCCCGCCCCGAAGAGCGACGGCGCGACCGTGGAGCCGAAATATTGCAGGCTGATCCAGCTCGCGACGACGACGGGGGCCGTGAGAATGAGCTCAAGGATCTTGAAGCCCTCGTCCTTGCGCCAGACATAGTCATGCAGGAATGCCCTGCCTTCAAGTGACCGACCCGCAGTTCGTGCACGCGGTGCAGCTATGAAGGCGCCGCAGCCCGCGAGACCGAGTTCCGGGCGAACTTCTGACCAGTCCCGGCTGCGATCGATCACGCTGCCTGCCGTCCCTCGCGGCAAACGTCTCGACCTCTCCGCCCGCGTCAGGCTGCCTGCCTGGGCCAGCCAATGCCGGATCAGACCGATATTTTCAGGCGCGATGGCGTTCTCAAGGTCGTCCTCGAACAGTGTAATCGTATCGGTCGTCGTGTCATGCAGGCCGCCGAGGAAGACGGTGTCTGACGGGACGGCGATGCCATTGGCTGCAAGCTGCTCGCGCACCGCGCGATCGTTCAGCAGGTCAGCCAGCAGACGGGCATTGACGTCGCCCGCATAGCCGCCGCAGGCACCGCAATGGAAGGCGCTGGCGTATGGATTATTGACCACGTTGGCGCCATGCCCGGAGATCAGTACGAAGCGGCCAAAATCTTCGGTGAGCGACATGGCCTTGAGTACTGTTTCAGCAATATCGGCCCGGGTGTCGAGGTCGAGGCTGGGGGCAAAGCGGGACTTAGCTTTATCCGGACCTTTGCCATTGCCAAAGCCCAGACCGTCGCGCACGAGCTTGCCGGCATAAACGGGGCCCATCGCCTCGACGAAAGCAAAGGAGGAAACGGCGGCCAGCTTGAACCGGCCCCAGGCCCGAACCGCACGGGCGCTAAACCGCGCCTGTTGGTCGGCATCCTGATCGTGAATGACGGCACTGCAGCTGAAGACGGATGGCTTCAGCAGGACCGGCAGACGGTGTTCGGAGACGTCGGAGGCAAAACCCTTGTGGCTTGCGCCGAGACCGAAGAAGCCGGCAAAACCGAGCGTCCGAATTCCCGGATCGACACTTTCGAGCGAGCGCCTGAAGACTTCAGAGCGCACGTCGATGCAGAAGGCGGCCTGCAGAACCGGCCGCAAATCGGCAACCTTGATTGTCGAGGGTGCAGCAAGCGTCACAGCGAGCTTACGCTGCGCTGCGCGCTCGGCAGCCACCTGCAGCAACCCATCGATGATGGTGTCAAAATCGGGGGTGATAGGCTCTACATGGGTGCGCCGTACCTGCTGCCACTCGCGCTCGATGTCAGCCTTGTGACGCGCATAAAGCGCCTCTTCGAAGACAAGCCGGATCGCCAGCAGTTCGAGCCCCGTCGTATCCGTCCGACCCTCGATGTCCGCCTTGAACTGGATGTGACGCGCAAATTGCGCCCAGCCGCCGAGTGTGAGCAGCAGCTGGTGGAAATAGGTTCCGGGCTCCGCACCGAGACCAAGCGAAACGGCCGCCCGCTCGATGGCCGCATGCGGCGTTTCCGGCGTGTCCGCCACATGCGGCCCAAAGCCCTTGAGGCCAAGGATTTCCGGCGTCAGGTCATGGGTCGCGAACGCACGCCACGCGGCATAGAGGCCGTTGCGCCGGGAAGCGGCCCAGAGTGCCTGGCCCTTATCGAAGAAACCGGCAGCAAAGGTCCCAATCCGGTCGGAAATGAGCCCCGGCCAGTCTTTCCCCGTAGCACTTGCTGCGAGTTCGGCGACGGTGGGCAGAGCAGCGATCGGTTGCGCTTCCTCGAAAACCATGGCTTTAAGGTCTAAGAGGTCAATGCGATTGGAGAGCGGGTATGACTCGAGCGCTGCAAAGAGATCCTCGTCGATGATCTCACCGCTTTCGATCTTCTGCACATAGTGCTTGCGCGGCAGCGCAAGCCGCACGCCGGCGATCCGAGCGATTTGGGCAGCCGTCTGTTCGAGCGTTTCGGTCACCTGACCGAGGAAAGGGTTGACGGCGACCGTCGCCGTGAGTGGCCAGGCTGGCGGGATGGCCCGCACCGCTTGATCTGCAGCCAGCGCCAGGGCTTCGCCATGCAATGTGTCGATCGTGGTCATCTCGTTCATCGGTTTACTCCTTCTCGAAAGCTGGGGTTGGCGAGGCGGAACGCGAGAGAGCCCAGCCGCCGAGCAGGCGGTCGAAGAGGGCATTGATATAGAGCCCGTTGGCGAGATGGACCCTGAGGCCCGCCGCCGCCGGATGATAGGCCCAGAGCGGGAACAGCGACTGGGCCACCGCCACCACGCCGAAGGTGACGACGGCAAGCAGCATCAGTGTCCACTCGAGCGGACCGGGCTGCGGTGTTGCCGGCAGCGTGCCGAGCATCAGGTCGTCGGCGATCCGCTGGAGTGCGAAATAGGCCGTGGCTGCTGCGATTGCGTACAGTGACGTTCGCCAGGTCAGAGCACGCGGCGCCGCGTCCGCAAGGCCTTGGGCGATGAGATAGGCGACACCGAATATCAGGATCGCACCGAGTGCCAGCGCCTGCGGTGGCTTGCCTGCGAAACCAAAGAGCAGCCCAATCACAGCATAGATGGCGAGTGCTGCCAAGAAAGCGCGACCGACAGCTTTAGCACTGGGAACTGTGACAGGGCCGGGACGCCTGATCGAAGAGACTGTTTCAATCGCGGAGCCGGACGATAGAAAAGCATGGGCCTTGTAAAGCGAGTGGGCCACGATGTGAAGAAGCGCGATCGGGAACAGCGCCAGACCGCATTGCAGGATCATGAAGCCCATCTGCGCGACAGTCGACCAGGCAAGGGAAGTTTTGACCGCCGACTGGGTGAGCATGACAAGACTACCGAAGACTGCTGTGAAGCCCCCGACCATGACCAGTACAGCAAGCACGATCGGTGCCTGCAGCAGGACGTCGGCAAAGCGGATGAGCAGGAAGCCGCCGCCGTTGACCACACCGGCATGCAGCAGCGCGGAGACCGGGGTTGGCGTTTCCATCACTTCCGTCAGCCAGCCATGGGTCGGAAATTGCGCGGATTTGACAAGCGCGGCGATCGCGAGCAGCGCAGCAGCACCTATGGTCAATGGCAGACCTTCGCCCTCCCGCGCAGCAGTTAGGATCGTCGCAATATCTGCGGTTCCGAAGGTGACGACGAGCAACACCATGGCGCCAACCAGAGCAAGGTCACCCATCCGCGAAACGATGAACTTGTTGCGGGCCGCTCGCTGGGCAGCGATTCGCTCCGGGTAGAATAACAGGAGTTGGTGCAAAAACAGGCTAGAAGCTACCCAACCGACAACAAGCTGCATCAGCGTGCCGGATTGCACGAGGAAAAGAACGGCAGCGAGCGTCGCGGTCATCCAGCCAGTGAATGGACCTTGTCGTGCCTCCCCGTCGAGGAAGGTACCGGCGTAACGCAGTACGACCCAGCCGATGAAGGAGACGAGCAGAAGCATCACTAGACTGACGAGATCGAGCCGGGATGCGAACGTGAAGTAGCTGAAGCCGATCGGCGGGCTGGTTTCTGGGCCGTGCAGAGCCAAAACAATGCAGGACAAGACAGCAACTCCGAAGGAGCCGATGGCCGACAGCTCTGCAATGCAAATTGCAACGCGGGGACGAAGGCCCGGTGCCAGGAAACAATACACGGACGCAACGGCGAGAAGCATCGGCGCTATCAGCGGCAGACTAACAATCATGAGCGATCTCCAGTTGGGGCCGACATTTTTGGAAAGCGGCGTCGATCTGACGGAGGTGTTATCAGCTGTGTGCCGCTGATAAAAATTCATTGTTTCTGCAATTTCGTTCTATAAAATAGAAGTATGCTTGAGCTCAATTATCATCATCTCCGCTATTTTCGTGCCGTCGCTCATGACGGCAACCTGACTCGCACCGCCGAACGGCTGAACCTGTCGCAATCAGCGCTGTCGACCCAGATAAAGCAATTGGAAGAGCGCCTCGGCCACGCACTGTTCGAACGTCGTGGCCGACAACTCTATGTGACCGAGGCAGGTCGCATCGCGCTCGACCATGCCGACACGATCTTCGCGGCCGGCGAGGAATTGGTCGAGACATTGAAGGAAACCGGCAGGATCCGCCGCGCAATTCGCATCGGCGCGCTCGCGACGCTGTCGCGCAACTTCCAGATGGAGTTCCTGCGCCCCATCCTCGGGCGCTCGGATGTCGATATGATCTTGCGTTCCGGCAGCACTAGCGAGTTGCTGGGCGCGCTCGAAGCACTAAACCTTGACATCGTCCTCTTGAACCAGGCGCCAAGAACGGATTCTGTAACACCCTTCATCGCCCAGCAGCTCTACCAGCAACGGGTAAGCTTGATCGGCAAACCGTCCTACGGAAAACCTGACGCAGGCCTTGCGGAACTTCTCAGGGAATACCCCGTTATCCTCCCGACGCTGGAAAGCGGCGTACGCTCGCAGTTCGAGGCACTCGTCTCACGACTCGGCATCACGCCGCAGATTGCAGCAGAAGTGGACGACATGGCGATGATGCGTCTTTTAGCCCGCGAAGGAGCTGGTCTTGCGGTTCTTCCGCCGATTGTCGTCAAAGGAGAACTGGAGGTCGGCACGCTGATCGAATTCGATGCGTTGCCCGGACTGATCGAGTCTTTTTACGCAGTGACCGTGAAACGTCGTTTCCCGAACCCTCTGATATCGCAGCTCATCAACTCAAAAGGTGCAAGCTTTGCAGCGAGCGAGAGCGTTCTACAAAAGAGAACATTATCGCCGATATAATGTATTTTTAACAAAGAATTTTGCGCGCTAGAAAAGTCACCATTCAAGTTGGTTGGAGCGGGCTAAATGAAATCTCTGGGTTTGTTCCAGACAGAAAATTATCGAGCGAGAGAAGTTGATGCCGCGTCTAAGCTCACGTCGCCAATCTGTTCATCCCTCGCGTCCCAAGCAGCGCTCGGAACGATGCATGGAAAAGCTGCTGCCCTATTGCCATCCTTTGCCAATATCGGCGTTGATCTCGTCGTCCCGAACGACTTGGATACAGATGCTTTTGGCACATTCACTGGCGAAACGAAAAGACAGGGCACCATGCTGGATGCCGCCAGAGCAAAGGCAAGAGCCGCTGCGCAGTTGACCGGCCTGACCATTGGTATTGGAAGTGAGGGATCTTACGGCCCACATCCGTTTGTCCCATTTATTCCGGCAGGTCGTGAACTTCTTGTGTGGCATGATACGCGCTCAGGCCTTGATATTATCGATATGATGATCGACGAAACTCCCAGTTTCGCCCATCGGGATATAAAAGAAATCGCTGATGCAGAGGACTTTCTTCGAGCCATCGACTTTCCTGATCAGGCTCTTGTTGTAAGCGCGATTGGCGCAGAACTCATCCTAGCTAAAGGCATACGAGACCAGTCGACGTTGCTCGATGCGACGAGGCGCGCGATCTCTCTGTCGCCAACTGCGCAAGCTCGCCTCCAGACTGATATGCGGGCGTTCATGAACCCGCGACGTATGGTTGTCATCGCTAAACTCGGCGAACGTTTTGCGAAGCGACTTACGACCCTGTGTCCGGTGTGCAATCATCCGGGGTGGGGCTGGGTGGGAACCAGAGACGAACTTTGCTGCAGTGCTTGTGGCTGCCAAACGCAACTGCCGTCCCACGATGTCATGAGTTGCGTGGCCTGCCATGCCGAGCAGCTTGTTGAACGATCAATCGGCGCGGAAGCGGATCCGACGTTCTGTCCTTCCTGCAACCCTTAGTCACCGTGCAGAGACATCTTACGCTTCTGAGAGCGATGCGAGGGCCATGCCCTTTGATTGCCCCGACCGTCCACTCTCGCCATAAGGAAATCTTATGTCCGAAATTCTTTTGCTTCTTGTTGAAGATGAGGTCGTGCTGCATATCGTTCTGGAGGAGGCTTTGATTGATGGTGGCTTTCAGGTGGTCGTTACCAACAGCGGTGCGCGAGCAATGGAAGAACTCAACAAGGGCGCGGAGCGTTTCAACGGTGTTCTCACGGATATTAGACATACTGGTCCGAGTGGCTGGGATGTCGCCCACAGAGCCAGGGAACTCGTGCCCGACATGCCTATTGTTTACATGACTGGCGACAGCAGTTCCGAGTGGTCTGCCAACGGCGTTCCGAACAGCTTGATGATCGTAAAGCCCTTCGCCGATGTACAAATTTTGACGGCTATTTCACAGCTCATAAATGAGAGGTTTTGATCTGGGCCGAGAGATGATGAAGTCGTCTAATCGGAGACTGGCGTCAGGATGAGTTTTTTTGAAGATCGCTGCCGGGTGCATGTTGGTGTTCGCGGTCTATATCAGGCGTCGCATGTTGGAGCTACGCGGCACGAGCATTCACTGTGGACAACGCCGTTCAGCTTATACAGTGATGCAACGCCATCAACGGAATCGCCCGTTTCACGTCCTGGCAAAAACGCTTCAAGCGTTCAGCTATTGAACGCTATCGGAAATTATGACGCAACGCCCGCAGTCTGATCGAAGAACTCTCCGGTTGTCAGCATGGAGTGCATAATGACAGCGGCCGGATCAAATTTCCGGCAGATCAGATCCCCACTTTTTGATCTGTTTCGCGATGACCTCGTAAACGCGCTTGTATTCTCGGAGCGATGAAAAGGCGCGAACAATCTTGACAGTTGGAAACGGCTTATTTTCGCGCGGCAAAGTGGGTGCAATCGATAGCACTGATCTTGTAATTCGCTTTAATGGCTGTCGCTCGGTAGGCGAGGGTGGCGTTCGAACCAATATAGTCGCGGTGTGCAATACCCGCCGTCCTGCAGCGGCAATGATCGGGCAGGCCGAGTGGCGCAGCAATCCGGTGAGAAGTGCTGCTGAGATCTCGTGCGTTAGTGACGCTTCAAAGCTGGCGCAACTCAACCCGATGCTCGCAGTGAAGGCGGCGGCCCATGTTAGCGCGCTGGTGCTGGCTAGGGCCCCTAACAGCATATTGGGTCAGTAGGATGAGCAAAAAGCAGCGTGTACTGAAAATTGTCTTGACGTATTTGGGAACGTTACCGTTTTGGTTGCTCATACTCGCTTCATTTATCGCCCCGCAATTTGAAGCGCAGCGCGCATTCCTAGCTTATGGAGCAATTATCGCCTCGTTCATGGCGGGAACGCTTTGGCGTAGCGCACTCAACGGTCGCGCCGGCGAAAGTGTTGGCGGTTACTTCATTGAGAATGAAACCGTTGATGAAGCCGACCTCTCGCAAAGCTGGGAAAGCCTGAAAGCGAAAATCGATGCGGGCCAGATCGACAACGTTGTGCCAGTCAAAAAGCGGTCTGCCACGGATCAGACATACGCGGAACCATTGAGGAGCTATATCGACGCAGCCGGCGGCCTAAGGTGGCGCCAGCTCGGGCGCGGCGCTGCCCAAATGCTGATACCGACCGGCGACGAAACAACGACAGTGCGACTGCTCAAGATTCCTGCCGGTCAGCCGGTCCCGGAGCATTCTCACCGTGGCGTGGAATTAAAGCTGGTGCTTGAAGGAAGCTTCAGCGACGAGGTTTCGACATTTTAGCGAGGTGATGTCGAGATGGGTGACGACAGCTTGATGCATCAACCAAAGGCTGATGCGGGCAAAGACTGCATTTGTCTTGCCGTTACCGAGGCGCCGCTACGATTCAAGAGCAGGTTTTTGCGGTTGATACAGCCAATCCTCGGGATCTAACGCTCAGTATTATCGATCCAAAATCGCGAACGTGCTCACAAGCTTTTTGCACGATTTTTCTTAGATTTTTGAACCGGAGCGGCTGTCATTCGTAGAATGCCCTACCGAGCCAAGAGGCAGGCATTGAGAGGAGATGATTATGAAGTTTTTCTAGTAGTTTCGGCAGTCGCGTTGGTCAGCATGATGACGGGCAGCTTGGCTGCGTATGCCGCCAACCCTAAGGTCGGTGGCGCCGCGATGTTCGAGGACAAGAACATCATCGAAAACGCCGTGAATTCGAAGGATCACACGACGCTCGTCGCTGCCGTCAAGGCTGCAGGCCTGGTGTCGACGCTTGAAGGGAAGGGGCCGTTTGCCGTGTTCGCTCCGACCAACAACGCCTTTGATGCGCTTCCCAAAGGGACCGTCGAGAGGCTTCTCAAGCCCGAAAACAAGGACAAGCTCACGAAAATTCTGACTTGCCACGTGGTCGCAGCTGATGCGATGGCCAGCACCCTCGCCGGGATGATCAAGAATGATGGCGGCGAACATGACATCAAGACCGTCGGTGGCTGTGTTTTGAAGGCCAAGGAAAACATGGGCAAGATCACGCTCACCGACGAGGCGGGAGGAACTGCTACCGTGACGATCGCTGACGTCAAGCAGTCGAACGGCGTTATCCACGTCGTCGATAAAGTTCTCCTTCCCAAGATGTGACGGGAAGCGCCGCGCCGAGTTATCGGCCCGGCAATCTTTCAAATTAAGTTACGTCATCACTTTTTTCTGCATCACTTGTGTTCGAACGCCAGCCGAGCTCTGCGCATAAATCTTCACCGGCAGCAACGCCAGCGCGGAGACTTTCAAAAGGCCCTTTCAATATCGTGGTTTTTCCACGGAAAGCGACGATCACGGTCTTTGAGACTGGATCATAAAATACAGTCATTCCGTCTTCATAGTTCATTGATAACCTCTTTCCAGAAAGGGCCGGCGGAATGGCCGCCGGCCCACGCGGACCCGATATCGATCCGCGTCAGCTCCTGGGGTACGGAGCCGGTTCCATCGCTGTGGGGCTTTGCAATGGAACTGCCTTGTTACGGAATGCTCGATCCTTGGATCAAATCTGAAGGAGATTTATAGGGTCAGCAATCATTCCTTTGGTGGACCGCGGGATAGCAGCCGTTGCAAAGTCCGTCGATGCAGACGCAAAAGCCGCGCCGTCAACGACATGTTGTTCCCGGTGTCAGTAAACACGCTGTTGATGTGTTCCCAGCGGACCCGTTCTGCGGACTTTAGGCATGGCGCCTCCGTTTGGCTCAGTTGAGGGTAAACTCCAAGCACCTCTAAAATCTCATCCACATCCGCGGGTTTGCTTAAGAACTCGGTCGCACCAAGTTTCACCGCGGATACAACAGCGCCGACGTGGCCGTATCCAGTAAGCACAAGCGACTTGGTGTTGGGCGATACTTCCTTGCAAAGCTTCACGAGTTCAAGACCGCTGTCGTCGCCGATGCGCAGATCAGTTATCAGTATATCGAGGCAACCGCGATTGATTACGGCGCCCGCTCTCTCGATTGTTGTGCAGATTTCGACATTCAAACCACGCTCTTGTAGAGCCTTGCCAAGTCGATGCGCGAAAACGTGGTCGTCGTCTACCAAGAGTGCGTTCAGACTTGTCAGTTCCGTAGTTTCAACATGT